>JBCCAY010000016.1:0-83328 GCA_039814575.1 Pseudomonadota bacterium | reverse complement strand
TTGCAAAGCGATGGGTTGTGGAGCGAACCTTCGCATGGCTCGGGCGATGCAGACGCCTTGCCAAAGACTGGGAGAAAACTATCGCCTCATCAGAGGCCTGGATGCTCATCGCAGCAATCAGAAGGACCTCACGAAAACTCACAAGAGACGGCTATCAATTTTGATTCAGACTCTTATAGAGACGATTGAGTATGGATAGAGCGTAATATGCGCAATAAAGCTTGGGGGTCATAGATTATGAAATGTTATCGTCCAGTATAATTAAAGTAGTATGCGTAGCAAACGCCATATTGCTGTTCCTGACCAATGCGGTTGTCGGCCGGAATGACTTATCTTTGAAAGAAAATACTGACGGCGTCAATATTCGATGCATCGTCGAAGTTGATTTAATCAATACGTTTTTCATTCGAAAATGATATGTCGCGTGAATGGGTTGCGGCGCGGTAGGCGGTTTAAAAGCTAGAGGCGTAACGACCGCAGATAGCAGCGGTCAAGTTACAGCCTGAAATATTGTATATACTGAATATATTAAAGCAATAATTAGTATTGAATATTCGTAGCACAATAATAATTGTACGAATTAAATAAGTTCTTCCATGCCCGTGCTTCGGAGGCGCTGGATAGAGCGATAAAGTAAGTTATCTGGTTTCGCGAAGACTTGCAGCTTGTTCCGGCCAACGTTCGCGATCGATTCGGCCTGGATCGTCCAGTCGGTATTCGATCCAACGGATGTTTGCTTCATCCCAGGCGGCGATTTGTTGGAAGTGATAAACGCCAAGGGCGTTAAGGCGTTTAGCGGTTTCAGTATCGAGGCCGATGATCTGGGTGAGGTCGTCCACCGCGTCGGTCGGCGCCGACATATGCAGCAGCGGCTCTCGCATCGAAAGCTCGTCGGCGTCGCTCGCCTGGGCGAGGGCGCCGTCAGTTATAAGCGTCTGTTCGTTGCGGTGCGTGGTTCGCAGAAACCAGCCAAGGGCGAGGCCTAAAGCAAATGCGGCGACCAAATAGGTCCAGATCTGCGCCGCCAACCAAATCATGTGGTTCGCCTTTAATCAGTGAGCATTGTCCGCCCTTTAGGGCGCTGCGTCGATCGTGATGTCAATGCGCCGGTTCAAGGCGCGACCGGCTTCGGTTCGGTTGCTGGCGATCGGATCCGCTGCGCCGCGGCCTTCCGCCGTCAGTTCCGCCGTTCCAACGCCTGCACGATCGAGCACCGCTTTTACGATCTGGGCCCGTTCAAGGCTAAGCGCTTGGTTGCTTGCAGCAGCACCGGAGGAATCCGTATTGCCGGAGATTCGAACGGCGACTCGTCCGCAACTGCGTAAGACGCGCGCTGTTCGTTCCAGAAAATCGACTTCTAAAGGTGATAGGCGCGTGCTGTCGGCTAGAAAAATAATCTGTCGCTTGTCCGGCGTTGCGTCGAGAGCCATGCGGCATTGCGCGGCGCGGGCGTTGCGGTCGTCAATGCTTTGATTGTCGCCCCGTTTCTCTATTTGTTCTTCCGGCTTTTGGTCCGGTTTTAATTCCAACGTGGAAGGCGCCTGGTCCTGAAGCGTTAAGGTTTGAGTAGGGATTGAAACGGCGTTCTGATCTTGCTGTTTGGCGAGCGTGGTCAATGGTTCGATCGCTCGTATCGTTTCGCCATCGCCGGTAAGCGCAGGTACGGTTGATGTGGTTACGTCGCCAGCCTCTATAGCGACGCCAGACCCGACAGCGGTGCGGATCGCGTTTACAATCGATGCGCGGGCCGGCGCATCGGGCGCGTCCCCTGTCAGATAAAGCGTTCGTCCGTTGGCTGAAATATCGAGCCAGGATGCGTCAGCGCTCTGAACGGCTGTGGTCGCGGCTCTAAGTTCGGCCCTCTCAATACCTTTCGCTAAACTAAAGGCGAGAACCGCAAAGGCCGCGACGATCAGTGTTGAGCCCGGTGCAAGCAGCAATTTCAAACGTTCGCTCAATGGACGTTTACCTTTGGGCGGATTAACAGGCTAGTTTAATTGGCCAGTCGCCGCGCTGCGTCGCGCGCGAAATAGGTGATTACGCCGTCCGCCCCAGCGCGTTTTATGGCCATCAGGCTTTCCATCATGACGGCGTCGCCGTCGATCCAGCCATTAGCGGCGGCTGCACGGATCATCGCGCACTCGCCGGAGACTTGGAAGGCGAAGGTCGGAACCCCGAATGTCGATTTAACCCGGTGAATAATATCGAGATAGGCCCCCGCCGGTTTGATCATGATGCTGTCTGCGCCTTCAGCGATATCCATCGCGACTTCGCGCAGCGCTTCGTCGGTGTTCGCTGGGTCCATCTGGTATGTGCGCTTATCCCCTTTAAGGACACCGGAGGCGCCGATGGCGTCCCGATATGGACCGTAATAAGCCGACGCGTATTTCGCCGCATAGGACATGATTTGCGTGTTTTTGTGGCTATCGGCCTCAAGCGTCCGGCGAATCGCGCCGATACGGCCGTCCATCATGTCTGACGGCGCCACGATGTCGAAGCCGGCCTCGGCTTGAACGACGGCTTGCCGGGTTAAGATCTCAACGGTCTCGTCATTGAGGATGGCGCCGTCTTTATAGACGCCGTCATGGCCATGGCTGGTGTAAGGGTCGAGCGCGACGTCAGCCAATAGGCCTATCTCCGGCACCGCGTCTTTTACGGCGCGCGCCGTTCGGCACATTACATTGTTAGGATCAACCGCGAGGGCTGCGTCATCGGTGCGCGCGGCGGCGTCCGTAAATGGAAACAGGGCCAGCGCAGGCACACCAAGGGCTTTGGCTTCGCGCGCCGCGGCGACCACATCAGAGACGCTCAGACGTTCAACGCCCGGCAGCGAGGCGACCGGCTCAGGTGCGCCGTCGCCGTCGCGGACAATAATCGACCAAATAAAATCGCCGGGCGTTAGCTGGGTTTCCCTAACCAGATCGCGCGACCAGGCCGATTGCCGCGTTCGCCGCAGGCGTGTTTCTGGAAAACGAGGCGCTGATGCATTGCCAAGCGAAGCGGCGGGGGCGACCCGCCTTTCCAATAGTTCATCCATTCTATGGACCTTTTTGCGGGGTTGCAGGCGAGACCGGGAAGAGATTTAGCTCTCTCTAAAGCCTTCTCGATCAAAATACCTCGGCGGGAAAGCGTCAAAATGCATCTATTAGAATTTGATTTCAAATTGAGTGAGCCGTTTTAAGGCGGCTTTTAGATAATAGCGATACGATCCGCTCCGAGTTTTAAATTTTTGTGCGAGGCGTGAGTAATGGCGGCTGTGGAAAATGCAATGGCGTCCGGCGTGATCGGAGCGAGCGAGGCGTCGCAAACCGACCCTGAGGAGCTGCGCGCGTCCTATTTGCAGCTTTTGCACCTGGTCGAGCGTTTGCATCGTCAGCTTCTGGATGTCATCAAAGATGAATTGGAAAGGCTTGGGCAAACCGACATAAATTCGGTTCAGGCGCTTTTGCTCTACAATATTGGCGACGCTGAGCTAACGCCTGGCGAATTGCGGTCCCGCGGCCATTATTTGGGCTCGAATGTCTCCTACAATCTGAAGCAGTTGATTGATAAAGGCTATATCCGCGAGCAACGCTCCGATACGGACCGTCGCTCTAAGCGCGTTTCTTTAACGGCGGGCGGCGCCCATGTGCGCGATAAGCTTGCTGAGTTGTTTGAACGCCAGCTGCACTCCGTTGAACAAGTGGGCGGCGTTGATATCGAGCTTATTGGGCACACTAACAAAGCGCTTAAACGCCTCGAACGCTTTTGGGCGGACCAGGTTCGCTATCGCCTTTAAATAGGGCCCTGCCAAGTTAAACGCCTGATGTCAAAAAAGCGCGGCGCATTTTGATGCGCCGCGCTTTTATTTTGGGGGAAGTATTGATGTCTGTTAGAGCGTATTACATCCAGGCGATTTCGCCTGACGCCGGGCTAATGAAGCAACCCACTTGAAAAAACGCACCTGAAACAACGCTTCTAAAACAAATCAATAATGTCGCTATTCGGTTAATCCTGACGATGCGCCGAACGACATTCTGGTCGGCGCCATTCTCGTCACGTAAGCAGCCTATTTTACTGGTCCAATAAGCAGTAAAACAGCTTATGGTTTTGTATTTTTAAGTTAATACTTATGCGTGCATCGTCCTGCCTACGGAGCCGCTAACCCTATGCCGATTTACGAGGGCGTCCGCGGCGCTTGGCGGACTTTTTCGGTGCAGCTGCGCGTTTTTTTGCGCCGCCGCCCGTTCCGATACGTCCGAGACCGCTTTCCTTTGCTAGTTGAGAACGGCGCTTTGCGTAATTCGGCGCGACCATTGGGTAATCCGCCGGCAAGTTCCATTTTCTCAAATAGTCTTCTGGCGACATATCATATTGAGTACGCAAATACCGCTTAAGCATTTTAAGCTTTTTGCCGTCCTCAAGGCAGATCACATAGTCCGGTGTTACGGATTTGCCTATTGAAACCGCTGGTTTCTGGCTGCCGGCGTGCGCCGTGCCGCCAGCCGCCAAAGCTTTGACCGCGTCATGCACTTCTTGAAGTAAAGCCGGAAGTTTATCGGCGTTTACTGTGTTATTGCTCACGAATGCCGAAATGATGTCAGTTGTTAAGTGAAGCGCATCGGCTGAGTTTATTTGTTCATCTTGTGACGCCATGGGAGAGATACCTTCGATATTATTGTGGTTATTGAACGCGTCGTCTCAGGAGTTTCTTGTCTTAGCTTGTATCGACGCGACATTTGCCATTATGGACTGATAGTTTAGAAGCGCTCGTCCAACCGATTTTTGCATAATGGCCGAATGACTAGGCGGGATAAATTGCTTATCCTTCAAACTCAAGTGAAAATGGTAGTTTTTGCAAAAAAATGCTTATTCCGCATGTGTTCCTCAAAGAAATCATTGCTATATACATATTATAGATTGCCTTTGAGGCGCTAGTATCGGCTGGGTTGTTTTGAAGGCTCTTTGGCGAGTATTGCAAAGCTCGGAAAGCAGCTGAATCAGACGTTAGTCGATTGCGATCTGATCCAATTTTGGCTCAAGGTCCATAAACACCAGCTGAAATTAGGGTGTTAAGCGCTCAATACAGCGCCGATAGCCCAAAAGCGCCTACAGTCCAATAGATCCCTAGTCCCACAGTCCTAAAGGCCCCGGCGTCCCTATTCACTTCGGGAGCCATGCAAAGATCGAGAAGTTACGGAGTTTACTGAGCGTTGCTTTTCTCTTTTCGATGAGAGAGATTTTGGGACAAGGACTTAGTTCTCTTTGTTTTTATTGATTGCGTCTTAGTGCTAGGGACGACTGCTTGGAGCGTCGCGCTACTTTGCTCTTATGCAACGGCTATAGGTGTTCGCTGAGAGCCCTTTTCAAAACTTGGAAAACCGCGTGACACAAGCGGGGCAGACGTCAGTTTGCAGCCCCTTTCAAGCATGGCGAAGCCGTTCCGGCTCGTAAAAGACATGCTTTTACTGTCGGTATTTTAGAGCCCTAGACATGGGGGTTCTTTGCAAATTGGCCTCTGTTTCTTGAGGTTTTTCTGCGTCGTAGGAATTTCCAATCGGGCTCAGAGAATAGATCATAATGGAATACAGATAGGACCGACGGATCGGCGGAGAACTGACGTCTGATTTGGCGAAACTGACGAAGTTTAAGAATTTTCGTTTGGGTTTTCTGTTCTCGTATTGCGAGTGCGCGCTCGTCTTGACCTGCAAAAGAAGACGGGGCGTCAATGGGGCACGCGGCGAACCGCTGGGGTGCTGGAGCGAATAGGAGCGAATAACAGTCTTCGCGCTTTAGATTTGCGCTGGGGCGTATTCTGGATGCCCGCTTGCCGGGGTAGGACATTGCCTCCTTATGTGGCTCGGAATTTCAGATGGCAAATGATCGAGCGCCTTCAAATAAGCGCTTGTCTCGCGGAATTGTCAGCGTTTTAACCCGAACGCTTGGCGGATGACCGTCTAACGAGATCCGTCGCCGCATTGCGGTCTGTCGCAGCCAGCTGTATAGGGGCCCGATATCAACCAATATCGGGGAAAGGATCGGCGGCATGAGCAGCACCGCGCCATTGACGCAGACTTCATTTTTTAGCGACGCCCTCGCCGACACAGATCCGGATGCGTTCGCATCGATTGAGCGTGAGTTGCGTCGCCAGCAAGAGCAGATTGAACTCATTGCCTCGGAGAACGTTGTTTCTCGGGCGGTTTTGGAAGCCCAAGGCTCCGTTTTGACGAACAAGTACGCTGAGGGATATCCGGGGCGCCGGTATTATGGCGGCTGCGAATTCGCTGACGAGCTCGAGCGCTTGGCGATTGATCGCGCTAAGCAGTTATTCAACGCCGAGCATGCGATTGTTCAGCCGCATTCCGGCAGTCAAGCCAACCAGGCTGTCTTTATGTCTATCATGCAGCCTGGTGATTGCTTCTTGGGCATGGATCTCGCCGCCGGCGGCCACCTAACCCATGGCGCTCGGGTGAACCAGTCCGGCAAATGGTTTGAGGCTGTGCATTATGGCGTTCGTGAAGACGATCACCTGATTGATTACGAACAGCTGGCGAAATTGGCCGATCAGCACAAGCCGAAATTGATTATCGCTGGCGGCAGCGCATATTCGCGGCAGATCGATTTCAAAAAATTCCGTGAAATCGCCGACTCCGTGGGGGCGAAACTCATGGTGGATATGGCGCATTTTTCCGGCCTCGTCGCCGGCGGCGCGCATCCGAACCCAATCACCTACGCTGACGCTGTCACCTCCACGACCCACAAGACATTACGTGGACCCCGCGGCGGCATTATTCTCACCAATGACGCTGACCTTGCGAAGAAGTTCCGTTCGGCGATCTTCCCGGGCATTCAAGGCGGACCGTTGATGCACGTCATCGCGGCGAAAGCCGTTGCGTTCGGCGAGGCCTTGCAACCAAGCTTTAAGCAGTACTGTCAGGACACGATCGCCAATGCGAAAACATTGGCCGCATCGCTGGTGGACGCCGGCTACGCCGTTGTCTCCGGCGGCACCGACACACATTTAGCGCTGATTGATCTGCGGCCAAAGGGCGTTAAAGGAAACGCCGCTGAGGTGAGCCTCGAGAATGCGTCGATCACCTGCAACAAGAACGGCGTGCCGTTTGATCCTGAAAAACCGACCGTTACCTCCGGCATTCGTGTCGGCGCGCCGGCTTGCACGACGCGTGGCTTTGGTTTGGCGGAGTTCAGGGAAGTCGGCGCTTTAATGGCCGAAGTATTGGACGCCGTCGCAGAGGGCAAAGACATGGCGCCTGTTGAGCAGTCCGTTGGAGAGCGGGCGCGAGCGTTGACGGCGCGCTTCCCGATTTATTAGCGGCGACGAATTGACGGCGTACGCCGGCGGCGGGCGCCATCGACCTATTTGAGTAGCTCAGTTTCCGGTAAGGTGACCTGGTGCGATCGGCGACGGATTAACTGCCCGAAACCGGCGTTGCGATTTTAGCCCGAACGGTGGACATGCATGCGCTGCCCTTTTTGCGATTGCGCCGAAACGCAAGTGAAAGACTCTCGGTCCGCCGAGGACGGTTCAACCATCCGTCGGCGGCGCCAATGCAGCGCTTGCGGGGCGCGTTTCACGACGTTTGAGCGGGTTCAACTGCAAGAACTCGTTGTGGTCAAAAACTCCGGTAAGCGCACGCCGTTTGATCGCGATAAATTGATGCGGTCAATCAATATCGCGCTTCGAAAACGCAATGTTGATCACGAACGCGTCGAGCAAATGGTGAACGGTATTGTCCGCCGTCTTGAAACCATGGGAGAGACCGAGATTCCAAGCCAAAAAGTAGGCGAACTGGTAATGGACGGTCTCGGCGCACTCGATGATGTCGCTTATGTTCGGTATGCGTCGGTTTATAAGGATTTTCGCGAGGCGAAAGACTTTGAACAATTTATCGATCGTCTCGAAGAGCATGACGATTGATTGAGTTTGGTATTCTTGCGTCCGCCGCACCGGCTAAGTAGCACCGGCCAAATAGTTTAGTCCGCCGCGTTTCGGCGCAATAAGTTTTGAGAGTTATGTCTAAGGTAGAGCCTGTAGAAATAAACGGTGAACGCGGTGAGGCCGACGCCCCGGCGGCGCATCGTCGAACCACGGCGCGTCTGGCCGCCGTGCAAGCGCTTTACCAGATGGAGCGCACCGGCATCGGCGTCGATAGTGTTATTCTTGAGTTCAAACACCATCGGCTTGGCGGCGATATAGACGGCGTTCTTCTCCATGACGCCGACGATGCATTTTTTGAAGATGCGGTGCGCGGTGTTGTCCGCACACAGACCAAGCTCGATCCGTACCTTGAAAGAAACCTTGCGGCGAATTGGACGTTGAAGAGAATAGACTCCACGGCCCGCGCGATCTTGAGGGCGGGGCTTTACGAGCTTACAGCGCGCCCCGACGTGCCGGCGAACGTGGTGATCAACGAATATGTCGCCCTTGCAAAGGCTTTTTTCGACTCCGATGAAACTGGGTTTATCAACGGCGTTCTGGACAAGGCGGCGCGCGAGTTAAGATCCGAGGAGAGGGCGCCCGTCGCCCGTTAGCGGCGTATGGGGCGCGAGATGGGCGTAAGGCTGGAGCGTGGATGTCGGAGTTCGATCTTATTCGTCGACATTTAGCGCCCTTGGCGGCGAACGCGCCCGGCGCTTTCGAATTGACGGATGATGCCGCGCTAATTGATTCGGCGGCGGACGTTATCGCCGCGGATGCGCTCGTCGCAGGCGTCCATTTTCTTGAAACTGACCCCTATGACCTTGTTGCGCGCAAAGCGTTGCGGGTGAATTTGTCCGATCTAGCGGCGATGGGCGCTAAACCTGTGGCTTATTTGCTGACATGCGTCTGGCCTAAGGGGGCCGGCGCGGCCGCAGTCCAGTCGTTTTGTGAGGGTTTAGAAGCCGATCAAGCCGCATACAAAGTATCGCTCATTGGCGGCGACACCACGGCCCATCGCATTGCGCAAGGGCCGTTTACGGTTTCGTTGACGATGCTTGGCGTCAGCCCCAAAGGCGGCGTCTTACGTCGAAACGGCGCGGCGATAGGCGACGATGTCTATGTGACGGGGAGCATTGGCGACGCTGGGTTAGGGTTGGCGGCGGTACGGGATGAGAGCCTGTTGGATGCGAAACAAATCAACGCTGTGCATAGAGAATATCTCATCGGCCGTTACCGTCTGCCGGAACCGCGCTTATCGTTCGGCGGCGCGCTGGCAGGATTGGCGAGTGCGGTGATCGACGTATCGGACGGCCTTCTCGCCGACGCCGGACACATTGCCAGCGAGAGCGATGTCAGTATGCAGCTTTCGCTTGATCGTTTGCCGGTGTCGGGCGCGGCGGCTGATTGGGTGCGCGCCGCGTCTGATGAACGCGCGGCGGCGGCCTTGCTGACGACCTTCGGCGACGATTACGAGCTATTGTTCACCGCTGCGCCGACGCGACGCCGTGCGGTGGAGATGGCCGGTCGCGCCACGAAAACGCCCGTAACGAAGATCGGCGTCGTCGCAAAAGGCGAGGGCGTGGCGGTCGTAGACGCCGATGGCGCGCCCGTCTCGACGGACCGGCAAGGATTTGACCACTTCTCCGGCTAATGTCAGACGCAGCGTAGCGTTGATCTCGGTGCTAGCGGCCGGCGATTTACAAGCCCTTCGAAGTTGATACCGGCACGCTATAAGCCCCTAGAATTCCTATTCTCATCGCCACGGTCGCTCAGTCTGATTGCGTTCTCATATCACTGCGAATGATTATCGAATAAGTTGACAATAATTCTCATTCGTGAAAATTATAAGTGTTCATTGATGAGGGGTTTCAAATGACAAATATGTTTTCAGGCGCAGGCCGCAGCCGGCGTGGCGTTTTGCTGTCGAGCGCTGGCGCTGTGTCGCTTTTGTCGGCGCTGGGTGCTGGCGGGGCGGCCATCGCTCAAGACGACGATACGACAGCTGCGGTTGGTGACGAAATCACCGTATACGGTCGGTTTCAGAATTCGCTCGTGAACCGATTGCCGATTTCGATCGACGAATTGCCCTACTCACTCGACGTTATCGACCAGGAATTTATTAAAGACCGCGGCTTCATCCGCCCATTGGAGGCGTTGCAGACAATTCCGAACGTCGTAATTGCCGATGATCAGTTTTCCTCTGGCGCGCCTTCCTTTCTTATTCGGGGCTACAACGCATCCATCTTGGTGAATAACCGCCCTGAAGGCACTAGCCGAGGATTCGGTGCTCGCGAGGCTTCGTTCGTAGAGCGATACGAGGTGCTTAAAGGCCCTGCGTCGATTAGCCTTGGACCGGTTTTGCCCGGCGGCATCATCAACACTGTAACTAAATTACCGGAAGCGGAACCGTTCCTTGGGTTTGAATTCCGTGCTGGTAGTTTTGGCACATTCCGTAGCGAAATCGACGCTAATACAGGGCCACTTTTCAACTCGGATGCTGTGCGCGGACGCATTACTTTAGCCTATGAAAATGCAGAGTTTGCAAACGGCATTGAAAATCGTCGCGTGTTCGCCGTTCGCCCTGTTTTTGAAGTCGATATTTCACCGCGCACAATCTCGAATTTCAGCGTTGGTTTGAAAGACTATGACGCCGTACCAGGTCTAAATTTCGCAATTTTTCAAGACGGAACAATTCCGGAAGGCTTCGACAATGAGACCTATTTTGGGCCGCGTTCGAACGTATCCGCGGAAGGCCGCGATGTGCTCGTTGACGGGGAGATTCAGCACCAGTTTTTAGATAATCTGAAGCTCACCTTGCGCGGCAGCTATCAAGACACCGACCTTGATTATGCCAACAGCCAAGGCCTTTATAACTACAACTTTGATGAAGGTCAGTTTGGCATCGCGCCGAGCAATCCGGTTGGTAATTTTTACGCGTCGACAGGTAGTTTCGATGAAGAGGTTGTCTATCTCGACGCACAGTTGGCGCTAAATACGAACGTTCTCGGGTCGGGCGTGGACGTTGTCGTCGGCGGCACTTTTCAAGAAACCAATGGTTTATCAACGTTTGGTTTTGATGGCTTCAACGCGATTATCAGCGTCCTCGATGCTGACTTTGAATCGCTGCCGATTCCGGTCAACACTGTTGAGCCAACACCGTTTTTTGACTTTACCGATGAGTTATATTCGGTATACGGAGAGATGATCATTCGACCGTTCGATTGGCTGACAATCCCGGTTGGGGTTCGTTACGACAATCTGACGAATGAAATTCGTGATCCGACGTCGGGCGGTGACGATCTTGCTGAAGATGATTTCGTCCAAGTCACACGCGAGACATTCGAAGATGTCTCATTCCGTATCGGCGCCACGGCTGAAGTCACTGATACCATCAACGTTTATGCTAGCTTTGCGGAATCATTTATTCCGCAAAGTGGTGTTGTACGCGGAGGAGGTCCGGTTGGCCCTGAAACAGCGCGTAGCTTCGAACTCGGCGCCAAACTTAGATTGTTTAATGACGGTCTGCGAATAACAACTGCACTTTTCAATACAGTTCGCGATAACGTGGCGGGACGAGATCCGTCGAATCGCATCGTAGAGATAGATGGTGAGCTAGTTCAAGAAAATTTCGTTGTTGGAGATACGGAACAACGTCATCGCGGCTTCGAGGTTTCTGCTAACGGAAACATTACCGACGCTTGGGACGCCAATATCAGCTATGGTTTTCTTGACGCCGAGATTACGGCAAGTTCGGAACCAATTGTAGGCTTGCAAGCAACCGTCGCGCCTGATCATACGTTCAGCGCGTTCTCTTCTTACACGTTTGAACCTCAAGGTCCCTTTAATAGCTTCCGGGTTGGCGGCGGCGTACGGTATTTGTCAAGGCGGCCGGGGTCGATTGGTTCCGATTTGACCTTTGACGGTTATACCCTCGTCGACATGTTCGCCTCATACGAACTAACCGATCAGTTCAATATTCAATTGAACGCCAATAACCTTCTCGATAAAGAATATATAGAGTCCGCCGGTAATGACGGACGCACCGCGGGCGGTTTCGACTTTGGTGAACCGCGCGTTATTCTAGTCACCCTGAAGGGCAGAATTTAACCGGCGCTAACCTTCGAAGGGGCGGCTTGCATCGCGCTTGTGCGCCGCACCTTCTGAGACTAACGACAAAAGCGACGCCCGTGTGGCGTCGCTTTTTCTGTTTTGAAACCGTCGATGCTTGGTAAGCTTGCGCTCGTTAAACGCGCTTGTAGGCTCGCATTGGCGAGTAGGCCTTAAAGCGGTTGGCCTGAAGCTCGCCATGAAGCGGGCCGTGAGCGGTTCTTGTTCAAGCCAACAATTCCGGCGCGCTGACGACTTCTTGCAAGGCGTTCAAAAACTTAGCGCCGACGACGCCGTCGAGCGTTCTGTGATCAACCGAAACCGTCGCGTTGATAATCGTTGCGACTGTCACCGCGCCGTCTTTGATGATCGGCGTTGGCTTCGCGGCGCCAAAAGCGACAATCGCGCATTGGGGCGGATTAATGATCGCGTCGAATTGGTCGACATTGAACATGCCCAAATTCGAGATACTGAGCGTGCCGCCGGTCATTTCTGAAATTTTCAGGCGTCCCGTTTTTCCGCGCGCGGCGAAATCCGTCGTCTCGCTGGCAATCGTCGCAAGGTCCTTGGCGCCGGCGTTTCGCACAATTGGCGTCACGAGCCCGCCCTCAACAGCCATCACGACGGCGATGTCCGCCTCTTCATATTGGTGGATTACTTCGTCCACGAACTGAATATTCATATCCGGTGTTTTCGCCAGAGCCAAAGCGCACGCTTTGATCAGGCAGTCGTTCAGCGAAACCCGTTGATCGGCATGTTCGCGATTATATGCCGCACGCCAAGCGATAAGCGCGTCAGCGTGCAAACCGAGCGTTACGCGGAAATGCGGAATTTCATTGTTCGTCTCGACCATGCGGCGTGCAATGATTTGCCGCAAAGGGGAGAGGGGAACGGTTATAACATTCCCGTCCGTCGTTTCAGCCATGGGCTTGCCGGTCTCCTAGCTGTTTTCAATGAGGAGGGCGATCGCCGCTTGCACTTCGACAAGCTCGCCTTCGGGCTGCAATAGTTTTTCGACTTTGCCCGCGAAAGGCGCTTCGACTTCTTCAACGGCTTTCGCTGTTTCAATCTCGAGAAGCACATCGCCCTCGGCAAACGTATCCCCCTCGGCTTTGTGCCATTTGGTGATCGTCGCTTCGGTTACGCCCATACCGGATTTCGGCATTAAAAACTCAGTCGCCATTGTTCGACCTATTCCTTCAACTGTTCGTGTCAGTAACTGCTGGTGTCAGATAATGCGTTTGACCGCTGCGACAATTTTATCCGCATTAGGATAGAACTGCTCTTCGAGTGCGGGGCTAAACGGAATGTGAACATCCGGCGTCGTCACGCGCTGGATGGGTTTTTTCAGCGAGTCAAAGCCGTTCTCGCTGACATTCGCGGCGATCTCGGAGGCCGCGCTTAAGGTACGGTTGGCGTTGTCGACGACGACCAGACGGCCGGTCTTCGCCACCGATTCCAAGATTGTGTCGAAATCGAGCGGGGCTAGGGTTCGCGGATCGATGACTTCCGCTGAAATCCCTTCTTTCTCCAGTTTCTCAGCCGCTTTCAACCCGTGATAAAGGCAAGAGCTAATCGTCACGATGGTGACGTCTGTTCCGGGGCGTTTGATGTCCGCGACGCCCAACGGGATTAAGTGCTCGTCCGTATCAGGAACGTCGCCTTTCTTCGCCCAAAGAACCGCGTCCTCAAACAAGAGGACAGGATCATCGTCACGAATGGCGGTCTTCAAGAGCCCCTTCATATCCGACGGCGTTGATGGGGCGATGATTTTTAAGCCCGGCTGCGCCATGAACATCGGGTGCGGACGGTCTGAGTGTTGGGCGGCGTTGCTGCCCTGGTGCAGATAAAAAGCACGGAACACGGCGGGGATCTTGATTTGCCCGCCGGTCATATAATGCAGCTTACCCGCCTGATTGATAATCGGGTCCGACGCCAAATAGACGAAGCTTGCAATCGTCAAATTGACGATCGGCCGTAGGCCCGCCATCGCTGCGCCGACGCCCATGCCGGTGAAGCCGCACTCGCTGATCGGCGTGTGCCAAACTTGTTTATTGTTGGCGCCTTGCAAATAAGACGGGTCCGATTCGTATAGCGCAAGGTCTTCGCCCATGATGACAACGTCAGGATTGGCGAGCATTTCTTCGCGCTGCGCCTCGGTGACGGCTTGCAGATAGGAAATCGACTTCATTTCAACCATTTTAATTCCCCTGCTGAGCTATCGTAGGTCTTGGTAATTGGCGCGTACCGGCGTTGCGAACATATAATCGCTGTATCGCTCTGCATCCGGGTAGGGGCTCGATAAGCCGAACTCGACCGCTTCTTTAATGGCCGCGTCGACGCCCGCTTCGATGTCAGCGATTTTGCCTTCGTCGAGACCGGAGTCTTTCAGGGCTTGCCTAAGATTGACGACCGGGTCTTGTTCTTCTTTGACGCGACGCATCTCTTCTTCGCTTCTATGGTCGCCGAAGAAGAGGCCGGCGGCGTGGCTGTCAAAGCGATGCGTTTTGGTTTCGACAAGGCTCGGTCCTTCACCGCCGCGCGCGCGCGCCACAGCTTCGCTCGTGGCGTCAAACACCGCTTCGACATCTTGGCCATCGACAATGATGTTCGGTATGCCGTGCGCCTCTGCGCGTTTGGCGATGTCGCGCTCCGCATGCGTATTTTCGGCGGACGTCACCGCCGCGACGGAGTTGTTCTCGCAGAGAAAGATCATCGGCAAGCCCCAGACCGCCGCCATGTTCATGGACTCGTAAAAGACGCCTTGATTGCTGGCGCCGTCGCCGAAGAAGCCAAGGGCGACTTTGCCGTCGCCTTTTACGAACGCGCTAAGCGCGGCGCCAAGCGCGAGAGGAATGCCGCCGCCGACAATGCCCGACGTGCTAAGCGCACCGACGCTGGCGTCGGCGATATGCATTTCACCGCCGCGGCCTTTGCAAACGCCGGTTTCTTTCCCCATCAGCTCCGCCATCAGACGGTTTATGTTAGCACCTTTGCCGATGAGGTGGCCGTGCGAGCGGTGCGTGCCGATCAAATAATCGTCCGGCGCGAGCGCCATACATGCGCCCACAGACGACGCCTCTTGCCCAATAGAGGAATGGCAAACGCCGGCGATGTTGCCGCGTTTGATATTCTGTACGCCGGCGTTTTCAAATTGCCGTACGGTATACATACGGCGGTACGCTTCCGCCTTCTGGTCGGTCGTTAAAGGCACGTAGTCCTCCTTTTTGAAAACGCCTCAGGTCGAACTGCAATTGTCAATTTCGTCGAAGCGCACATTTGGGTTGGATCGTCGCGTATACAATCACACTGTACATCTGTCGTCGAGGCGTATCCGATTGATATCTCTACTCGACACGCTCGAAGACAGATGTTAAATCTAGCTGTACATGATGGGGTGGGCATGCGAGACATGCACAAGGCGTCGGTCTAACAAAAAGGCCGCAGGGTAGAGGATTGTCCCTGTGGTTGTTCGGTCCGATATCTCGTGCAATTGGAGTACGACGATCGCAAAGGGTTCGCCATGGTGTTATTTCATAACGCTCAGGGGATCATCGACCCGAGGGATCATTGGTACCGCGCGCACGTGGCACTGATACGGGCGCTGATACGTAGGCGAAGCAAAATGCTGCACCTGCGAAATGCGCGCTTCGGGCGTACACGATCTGATTGGAACCAAAATAACAACTCGTAATTTGTTGGGAGGTCCGCTTTATGGACAATGTCGGCCAATCCGCCAGCGAAATGTTTTCGCCTACCGTTATCCAGCGCAACAAGGCGCTCGTTCAGCCTCTAATTGGTCGCAATGATCCGCGCGGCGCGCGGATGGTCGACGGCAAGGGCTGCGTGGTCAAATTCGAAGACGGCATTGAGGCGATCGACGCCGCGGCGCAGGATTCCTCCGTTATTCTGGGGCACCGCCACCCAGAGCTTATTGACGCGGTTCGCGCTGGCGCCGACATGGTATTTGCGAGCGATACGGCCAGCGGTTCCCCGTTAAAAGACGCTGTCGTCGATGACTATCTGAACATTGTATTTAAGAAAGCGCCTTGGATCGGCGGCGTGCGCTTTACCTGCACCGGCAGCGAGGCGATGGATATTGGCATTTCGCTGGCGCAGACGTTGAGCGGTCGCAAAAAGCTCGGCGTGCGCCCTGACGCCTATCACGGCGCGGTTGGCCTCTCGCGTGACGCCACGCGGTTCGCGGTATTGCGTGGCGGGATTGCTGATCCCAAGGGCGGCTTCCAGCCTGGGGCGACGAACAGTGAAATCGTTAACTTCCCCTATGAGGGCGAGCTTGACGAAGAGGCGTTGACGGAAACGTTCAAGGACGTTGCGTGCGTGCTCACCGATTGCGGCAGCGGCCACATTTATCCGGACAATGAGTGGTTTAACACCGTCGGGCGCGCCGCTAAGGCGGCCGGCGCGTTTTGGCTCCACGATGAGACTGTCACCGGCTATGGCCGGACAGGCGGCGGCGAATGGTTCCATGCGTTAGAACTCGACGTTCGCCCAGACATGATCGCCGCTGGCAAATGCGTCACCGGCGGCGCGGCGCCAGGGTCAATCCTGTTTTTCGGCGAAGGAATTGTCGACGCTCTTAACGGGCGCCGCTGGGCGGCCGGGTCGACGTTCTGGGGACACCCGCTGACGCTCATGGCGATGCACAAGGTTATTGAGATTGTTGATCGCGATGATCTCGTGGCCCACGTCGTGGAACGCGGCGAACGCCTCGGCGCACGGCTCGACGAAGTCGCCAAGCTCCATGGCAATGTCGTTCACAGCGTCGCCGGAACAGGCCTCAATTTGACGATCCGTTTGCATGGTACGGAAGAAGACCGAACCAATATGAATGACGGCGATTACGAACCAACAGCTGTTATGGCGATGGAGCTCGCCCGTAAGCATGGCGTCAGCACGCCGGCCTATGGCAATATGGGCTTGTGGATTGTTCCGCCGTTCGTCATCACCGACGAGGAAATCGATCGTATCGCTGACGGTTTAGATGGAGCGTTTCGCGAGCTTGGCGCGTCCCGCTAGCGACGAAAGCGAGGATTGGACGTGACCAAGCTTGGGCGCTCAGCGCCACCTTCCTATTCGCGACGCCAGGTGCTGCACGGCGCCGCCGCCCTAACGGCGGGGGTGACGACGGCGGGCGTCGCGACAGCGCCAGCCTTTGCGCAGCGTGAGACGCCGTTGCAGGTCTTAGAATGGGGCGGCTATGAGGGCCCTGATCTTTATCGTGAATATCTTGATGCTGGGAATGCGCAGCCGAACTTCGTATTCATGTCAAGCGACCTCGATACGGTCAATAAACTCCGCGCCGGCTTATCGGCGGATCTGTCAAACCTAACGAATAACTATTTCGAGGAATATTATAAAAACGGTTTGATCGAACCTTGGGATGTTACAAAAATTCCTCGGTACAATGATATTCTGCCAAGCCTGAAAGAGTTTGGCATGCGTGACGGTCAACAATATTGCGTCCCTTCGATTTGGGGGTACGAGACCGTCATTTACAATGCCGACAAGGTCGACGTCGCTGAAGAGGCGTATGCGCTTCTATTCGACGATCGCTATGCGGGGCGCATCGCTTGGTGGGATCAAAGCATCAATGTCGTGCTCGCCGGCCTTCACAATGGCGTTGATGACGCCTGGGACATGTCTGAACAAGAACTCGCGGACATGACCAAGTTTCTCGCGGAAAAAAAGAAAAACGTTCGCTATTTCTGGACGTATTTTACGGATTGGGAGCCCGACTTCATCAGCGGCGGCATCCAGATCGCCTATGGCTTCCCCGCTTCTTGGCTGCGGGCCCGCGCCGCCGGCGTCAATGCTGTTAGCGCAAAGCCGAAGGAAGGGCGACTAATCTGGGTGAATGGATACGTCCAACTGAAAGGGACGCAGCAAACGGAGAAGAACTATCAGTTCGTCAATGCGTGGCTGTCGCCGGAAACTGCGGTCCAGATCGTTCAAGAACACGGCTACGGTCCCGCGAACGGCAATGTCGATTTGTCTCGGCTTGATCCCACCGTTGTTGAAGATTTAAGCCTTGACCAACCGGACTCCCTTGGGACCGACCAAATGATAATGCGCAAATATCTACCGAACGCGCGCGCCTATTCGCGCGCGTGGGATAGGGTGAAAGCCTCGTGACGGCGCGTATCTCTCCCTTCTCGAAAATCAGTCCGGCTTGGGCGACAGTTTTATTCAGCTGTCTAGTCTTTGGCTTGCCGTTATTGTTGCTTGCGGCCTACAGCCTTGGTCTCGTGCAAATCTTGAACGGTGATCCAGGTCCTAGTTTGGCGGGATGGCAAGAGTTTTTCGCCTCGCCCTATCTTGGGCTTTACATGCGATCTTTAAGGGTCGCGTTATTCACCGCCATCGTCTGTACGCTGTTCGCGTACCCGGTGGCGTATTATTTGGCCGCCCAGCCCGAGGAACGCGCGCAAAAGCTGCTCATTTTGATTTTGTTGCCATTCGTAACGAGCTTCTTGCTGCGGGTTCTATCTTGGCGCGTGATTTTGTCCGACTTCGGCGTGATTCAATCATTCGCAGCCAGCCTCGGGCTTTGGCCTGCTGACGAGCCAATGATGGCGCTTCTCTATAACTATTTCGCGGTGACGATTATCCTCGTTTACGCATGGCTGCCGCTCGCTGTTTTGCCTATCTACGCCTCGCTTAGTTTGACGGACGTCCGACTTGTCGAGGCCGCGGTTGATCATGGCGCCAATCGTTGGACGGCCTTTTTTACAGTGACGTTGCCGACGTCTGCGCCCGGTGTCGCTGCTGCGTTTATTCTCGTGTTCGTGCCGGTCAATGGCGAATATGTGGCGCCCATTCTTGTCGGTGGCGCGAATGGCGTCTTGTTCGGCAACTCTGTTGCGAACATGTTCGGCGAGGGCTTTGACTGGTCGTTCGCCGCTGTTTTGGCGAGTTTCCTATTTTTGTCGGTCATCAGCCTATTGGCGATCATCGCGTTCGCGCTTTGGATCGTGCCGAAATGGCGACAGCGACCAGTTCCTGGGATGGTGACGGCATGAGCCTCGAATACACGGTCACGAAGGGGGGAAAACGAACGCTCGGAGCGATTTTCTGGGCCGTTATCCTGTTCTTTTATTCGCCGCTCATCGTGCTTTTTATCCTATCGCTGAACACCGGCTATGTGCCGCGACTGCCTTTAGAAGGGCTCGGTTTGCAATGGTACTCAGCCGCTCTCAACAATGAGACGCTATGGTCCGCCGTCGGCGTGAGTCTGCGTATCGCCACGGTGTCGGCGATAATCGCCACGGTTTTTGCGCTGCTCGCCGCCTTCGCCATCGTACGCGGTAAAGGTGCGATTCGTATCATCGCGGCGATCGCCGCGATCTCGCCGCTTGTCATGCCGGCGATTGTGATCGGTGTGTCGCAGCTTTTGTTCTTTGTGTGGATCGGTCTGCCGCGCTCGCCTGTCGCCGTGATGATTGGTCATGCGACTTTTAGTTTGCCCTATGCAACGCTGATTTTATTGCCGGCGATCAGTCAACTTAACCCCCGCTGCGATGAGGCGGCGAAAGACCTCGGCGCGCGCGCGTTCGTTCGATCCTACACGGCGACCTTGCCGCCCGCTTTACCGGCCATCGTTTCGGCGTTTTTGATCGCGTTTACGCTGTCGTTTGATGAAGTGGCGATCGCTGGTTTTCTCATTGGGTCGGATAACACGTTCCCGACTTATCTATTGGCGCAAATGCGTCTGCCGCAAAGGCTCCCCGAAGCAATGGCGATGTCGGTGATGGCGGCGGCGTTTTCGCTGATCCTCTTTAACGTCGTCGATCGAATTCAGCAGAAAGGGGGAGCGGCGTCGCATGGCCGTTGAACTCAAATCCATCTCTAAGTCTTTTGGCGCCGTTACGATTATCGACGACTTATCCCTGAAGGTTGAACGCGGAGAGTTTCTTGCTTTTCTCGGTCCCTCAGGATGCGGAAAGTCGACGACGCTGCGGATGATCGCCGGGCTGGAAAACCCGGATTCCGGGCAGATAACGATCGACGGCGACGACATCACGTCTGTGCCGGCGAACAAACGCCCGATCAATATGGTGTTTCAATCCTACGCCCTGTTTCCGCATATGACGGTGTGGGACAATATCGCCTATGGTCTGCGCCGCGACGGTCTCACCGGCGATGTACTCGCCGCGCGCGTTGAGGAAGGCGTTCGTCTCGTTCGGCTTGAACAACTTGCGGACCGCAAGCCGTCGGCGCTTTCCGGCGGACAGCAGCAAAGGGTTGCGCTCGCTCGGTCACTGGTGAAGAAGCCAAAAGCGCTTTTGCTGGACGAGCCTTTGGGCGCGCTCGATCCCATTCTTCGCCATCACATGCAGCGGGAATTGAAAGCCTTACAGGGCCAAACGGATACGACGTTTATTTATGTCGCTCACCACCAAGACGAAGCGTTTGGTCTTGCCGACCGCGTTTGCGTGATGGCCGGCGGAAACGTCGTCCAGCTTGACACGCCGGAGATCGTTTACCGCCAGCCGAAGGATAGTTTTGTCGCTTCGTTTATTGGTCAGATCAATCGATTGCCTCCGATCGAGGGGTCTGTCCTTGACTTAGGCGAGGGGGGCTGCGTTCGCGTCGTAAAACCTAGCCTCAACGGAAAAACCGGTTATGGCGTGCGGCCAGAAGCTGTGCGTCTCGGCAAGCCGGATGACGCGGAAAAGTCTTCATGGCTCGTCGGCAAAGTGTCGGACATTATTTTCCGCGGGCCGTCGTTCGAAGTTGAGGTCGAGACGGAAAAGGCAGGACGCCATATGGTGGTCGGCCTGCAGTGCGATCTCAATCCACCGAGTAAGGACGATGATGTCGTCGTCCATTGGCCTAATGAGCAGACAATGCAATTTCAGGAGTTAGATGATGACCAAGCCTAAGGCCGATCTCGAAACCTGCCGTGAAGCGGTCGCGGAATTCTGGCGGCGCACCGCCAAGAACGATACGGATTTGCTGCTCGACCATTTTGAGCCGGACGCGGTGAGCCATGACCCTGTCGGCGAACCGCCGATTACGACTGTTGAGGCGCACCGCGCGCTATTCGACGAAGTCGGCGGCATGTTTAAAGAAATTACGTTTGAGACTGAAAATGTCTATGAGTCCGCGCCGAAGATCGGCGTGCGTTGGCATGCGACGGGAACCCTCCAGGACGGAACGGTGTCTAAGTTTGGCGGCCTTGATGTATTTGAGATTTCGCCGGCCGGAAAGATCGCGATCCATTGGGGGTTTTGGAATCCCGACGGTGTAGAGTAGGGCGCTCATCTTTTGTTTTCGTCGGTTAAAAGGTCTTTGTGCGGCAACGATTGGTCACATTCTTAACCGCTAGAATGGTCGGAGCGGCGGGATTCGAACCCCCGCGCGCTTTGCGCGCTCATCTTTTATTTTCGTGGGCTAAACGGTCTTTATGCGGAAGCGATTGGTTACATTCTTAACCGCGGAAATGGTCGGAGCGGCGGGATTCGAACCCACGACCCCTTGACCCCCAGTCAAGTGCGCTACCAGGCTGCGCTACGCTCCGAACCTCAGCGAGGGAGCCTCGCCAAGTCCCTGCTTATAGGCCGAGGGGCGTCGGGCCGCAATGCCTTGTCGAGCGGCGTTGATCGAACCGGGCTTTGCCCATTGCCGCCACTTTAAAGACCATGGAACAAGGCTTCCTGGTCTCATGCCGCGGCGCGGGTGCCGAGACGCTCAGTTTTGCTGAGCCATGAGCGGATTTTCCCTTCATTGGCTTTTTTTACCGAGCCGAACTGGACAATATTCATCAGCTGAATCCCGCAAAAGCCGAGCACTTGGTTTTTCAACACCCGGCGCGCCGGCTTTCTGTAAAACAACACATCATAGAAGGGCGGCGTGTCTGACGTGATAACAGCGTCGGCGGTTTTGCCGCTTAACATCTTGTCCCATTTGAAGCTGTTGCCGTGGTATTTGTAGGCGAAGCCGGGCGTGAGGCCGCGGTCGAAGACGGTTTTTGCACGGGCCGGCATTGCGCCCCACCAATAGGGGTGGACGATGAAGATATGATCCGCCCACGCCATTGCTTCCTGCCAGGCGATAAGGTCCGGCTCCAGCGTCGGTGCGTCAGCATAGCCCCCGAAACCATCGGAAAAGTCCATGTCCGCGAGATTCATACGGCGGATCTCTGCGCCCGCCTTTTGTGCGCCCGTTTCGTAGGCGTCGGCGATCGCCTCACACAAAGAGCCTTTTTGGGGGTGGGCCGTCCAAACAAAGATCTTCTTCGGCATCGTTTCGTCTCCCGTTTGGGCGTCTTGTCGGCCTAATATGACGCCATCAAATTCAGGGAAGCAACACACACCGAGATGTCGCCAACGATGCAAATTAAAATTTCTATTGCAGATCAATAGGGTGGGTCGCTAGCGTATTTGAGGATACTGAAGAGGGCGCAACGCCGCTGCTCTCTTCGCTTACTCGTCCGATGGCTCGCTCTCGTTCTCAATATTTAACTGAGCTTCGATCGCGTCTAGCGCGAGGAGCGCTTCGTCAACAGCTGAGCGCGCCGCTTCGATATCCGCCATCAGTTTTTCAAGACGCGGCAATAAATCATCCTTCATTTCGGATGGGTTTTGAGCGGTTGAAACCTCCGACGCATCTTCAATTGTTTCGGACTCGTCCGTGAGGTCTGCCCGAAGCTCTAACGGCTCACCGGCGGCGGCTAAGCGGCCGATTTCAGCGATGTATTTTAAGCCGTGTTCTTTGAAGATCTTTTGTACGCCTTTAGTCGTGTACCGCTCATCATAGAGGAGCACGCGAACGCCGCGCAAAAGGTCGAGATCAACAGGTCGATAATAGCGCCGCCCGCCAGCGCGGCGCATTGGCCGGATCTGGCCAAAGACTTCTTCCCAATGACGAAGAACGTGCTGGGGAACGTCAAGCTCGTTCGCCGCCTCGCTGATGGTGCGAAATGCTTCTGCAGATTTCGCGATCGCCATTAAGTTTCCCTTTTGTGGGTGCGCCTTTATTCGGCGGCCTGCTGCGTTTTACCAGTTAGATTATCATTGATTTGATCTTTAAGAACATTCGATGCCCTGAAAGAGATGACACGGCGCGGCGTGATAGGAACCTCTTCACCTGTCTTGGGGTTGCGTCCTATACGCATCTTTTTATCACGAACAGAGAACGTTCCGAACGAAGAGATTTTAACTGTCTCGCCGCGTTCTAAACAGGCGCAAACTTCCTCTACGATACGCTCAACAAATATAGCCGATTCGTTTCTCGATATGCCGACGGATCGATAGATCGCGTCCGTCAAATCCGCGCGGGTAAGGGTGCGGTTCGTCATAAGGTCTCGCTTTCCGTTCTTCCTGTCGCCTTCGCAGCATTGAAGAAAACAGGGGGTGCACTTACACGCGAAACAGTTCGGCGCGACACCATTGCGCCGATCGCGCTGAATGTTAGTCCTACGACAGCGATCTGGTCAACAAGCGTTTGAAATCATTACAGTGTTTCTATCTCTGCGCGATTGTGACGCTGGCTTAAGCGAGAGTTTAGCAACTTGCGTGAACATTAAGACAAGGGGGCAAGAGGACCGTTCGCGGCTTTAAGCGCGTAGTAAACACGCGCCCCAGGTTAAGCCGCCGCCCATCGCCTCGAGCATAACGAGATCGCCTTGTTTAATACGGCCGTCTTTAACGGCGGTATTGTATGCAAGCGGGATTGACGCTGCTGAGGTGTTGCCTTGCCCGGCGATCGTAGACACAACTTGCTCAGGTTTAAGACCGAGTTTGGCGACGACGCCATGGATGATCCGTTCATTTGCTTGATGGGGAACAAACCAATCAATCTGCGACGGATCGATATCTGCCCGCTTGGCTGCAGCGACCATGGCGGACGAGATCCGCTCGATCGCTTGGCGAAAGACCTTGTTGCCCTGCATGCGCACATGACCGGTCGTTTGCGTCTGCGAGACGCCGCCGTCCACATATAAAAGATTGACCATGCGGCCGTCGCACTGCAATTCGCTCGCAATGACGCCGCGCGCGGCCAGCGGGTCGTTGGTGTCGCTTTCTTCCGCGGTGACGACGAACGCGCCGGCGCCGTCGCCGAAAAGAACGCACGTCGATCGGTCTTCCCAATCCAGAATGCGCGAAAAGGTCTCCGCGCCAATCACCAACGCGCAGCGATGGGATCCGGCCTTAATGAAGTTGTCGACCGTCGACATGGCGTAGACGAAGCCGGAGCAAACAGCTTGCAAATCGAACGCCGTGCAGGCTGGAACGCCGAGTTTCGCCTGTATGATGGCGGCCGTCGCGGGAAAGGTCAGATCCGGCGTCGCCGTCGCGACAACGATAAGATCGACATCCTCTGGCTTTTTTCCGGCATTGGCGAGGGCGTCTTTCGCTGCTTCTGCGGCGAGATCAGACGTAAACTGACCGTCGGCCGCGATATGGCGTTCGTGGATGCCCGTGCGTTCGCGGATCCATTCGTCGCTGGTGTCGATCGTCTTTGCGAGATCGTCATTGGTGAGAATGCGTTCAGGGAGATAAGCGCCGCAACCGGCGACAACAGAGCGGATCGTCATATGGCCGCCTTTACGTCCGCGCTAAAGGTCGCCGCGCCGTCGAGGGCGGCGTCCTCAGCTTCAGCGCGTTCACGCCATCGTTCCGTTACGCGGGCGACTTGCGCGGCGACATCGCGCCGAAAGCCGCGTCCGGCCATGCTCGCCGCTAAGCGCACGGCGCTAGCGACCCCGGCGGCGTCGGCGCCGCCATGGCTTTTGACGACAATACCGTTGACGCCGAGAAAGACGCCGCCATTGACGGACGAGGGGTCCATTTTCGTTTTCAATGCCTTCAGCTCACGGATCATAAGAAGGGCGCCGATCTTGGAAAGGAAAGACCCCGTTAACGCGTCTTTCATCCAACCGCCTACAAGGCGCGCGGCACCTTCGGCCGATTTAAGCGCGACATTCCCTGTGAAGCCGTCGGTGACGACGACGTCGACCGTGCCTTCAGAGATGTCATTTCCTTCGACGAAACCGCGGAAGTCCATTTCCGGATCGGCGTCGCGCAGGACGCTTGCGGCGCGGCGAATGAGTTCGTGGCCTTTCAATTCCTCCGCGCCGACATTGAGGAGGGCGACGCTCGGTTTCTCTTTGCCCGTCAGCGCCCGGAAATACGCTTCGCCCATAATCGCGAAATCGACCAGTTGCTTTTCATCTGCTTCGACGTTTGCGCCGACGTCGAGGGCGACGATCCTGCCTTTCGGTGTCGGCCACAGCGCTGAAATCGCCGGACGGTCGACGCCGTCGATCATGCCGAACTGTCGGCGCGCGACCGCCATCAGAGCGCCGGTGTTGCCGCCGGAAACAACGGCGTCGGCGCCGCCTTCGGCAGCGGCGGTCACCGCCGCCCACATCGACGTGTCGCGACCGCGCCGTAGGACGTGCATCGGTTTGTCGGTCATAGAAACGACGCTGTCGGCGTGTTCAATCGCGACGTCTTTAAGCGCGTCGTCGCGTGCGGCTATCGCCCGTAAGGTGTCGGCCTCGCCGAAAAATTTGATGCTTGCTTCTAGGCCGGATCGCAGCGCCTCGGCGACACCGGCGAGAACGGTCTCGGGACCGGCGTCGGCGCCCATTGCGTCGATCGCCAAAACTGGGTGTTTCTTATCAGTGGGCGCTTTGTGCAAACCGCTGTTCCCCTATTGCGTCGCTTCACCGTCAAATTGGAGGGCTCTTACAAACCCTTCAATGCATTGGCGAAATCGCGCCTCTGCGAAGTTTCGACCTAACCCACGTTGAACGCACTTTCAAATCAATAAGCGCCGCAGTCGACGCGATATTTCAAAACGCGCCGCTCTTACCCGTCTTTATTAAGAAGCGTTTTCAAATCGGCGAACGCCCCGCTTGTCTTGGTGTCTTGAGGCGATGCGCTGTCCGTCGGCGGCGCATCGGCCTTGGGGAAACTAGGCGCGTCGGCTTTTCGTGGATAGGGCTGCATCGCCAAGGCGACTTGCTGAATGAGGAGGTCGCCGACATCGACAGCGTCTCCGTCAAGCAAATCGACGTCGTCATCGGAGTGGGAGTCTTCCTCGTCCACGGCCTCGACGAGGCGCACTTTAAACGGCGTTTCAACGTCTTCATCCATCGGCTCAAGGCTGGCGACGCATCGTCGGGTGAGGGCGGCGCTCGCCACGCCCTCGATGATCGCTTCGCGCACCGCGCCCTTGGCGCCTTTGACTTTGATCACGCCCTCGCCGGCGAGCGCCGTCACCGCTACGACGTCGAGGCGCGACGCCGCGTCAGCCTGTTGCTCAGGGGTTGCGTTGAGCGAAAAACGCAACGGTCCGGCATCGACTTGCAGCGTCGCTTTGAAATCGAAGGTGCCTTTGTGTGTCTTCATAGAGGGAGCGCCGTTTGCAGTGTTCTTTAAGTGCTATGTTTCCGACGTCGCGGTTGTTGTTTGAGCCGGTCCAGCGTCAATTTACGGTTCATTTGGGGCGGAGAAGTCCGCAAAGCGCACCGAACCGCTTTCGAAAGCTCCGATAGACTGAACCGCGAGATCCTGTTCCGCCCTTTGCATAAAGGCCGCGATCGCAACGGCCCCCATAGGGGCGCCATTCTCCGGGTCGGCGCCCATAACGTTGCGCGCGACAGCGCCCGCGAGTTTTGTCGTCTTGGAGGCTTCGTCATTGTCGCTCAGCGCGTCTTCATATGCGCCGGTGCGACCGTAAAACGCCTCCGCCATTTTCCGAATTTTTTTGCCGACCGTGAGGTCGCCGACGCCAAGCTCCCGCAAGGAATCGTCCATGTTCTGGAAAAACACATCGAAAAGCTTCTGAGACAGCGCTTTGCCGGGCGCGCCTTCGGATTTTAAGCGGCGCAGCACCAAATACATATGTAATGACAAGACTTCGAAGCGGCCTTCGACGGTGTCGGGCGCGCGGCCCTCGGCGAAGAACTCCGGCCGACGCGCGGCGGCGACGATCTCCGTGTATAGGGAGATAGCCGTCTGACGTAGTGGGTCTTTCTTTAAGAAGCCGAGAATCATAAGATGGAGATCCAGTGTTGCGGTCACATAGGCCGACGATGGCGTCGCTTCAAGCGTTGCAGAACCGTTGTAGAGTCATTAACGGCTGATATGTCGCTCGGTTCTTTGCTTGGCTGTGATGCTCTCTCTTAGCGGTGACGGTGTTTCGCCGCTTCGGGCGGATGCGCTTGACCGCAGATGCGCTGGAGGTTCGCTGATAAGGCGTTGCGCTGATAAGGCGTTGCGCTGATAAAGCGTTGAGCCGATTAGGCGTTGAAAGGAATGGGATCCGTGAAACGTTTGTTGTTAGTAGGCTTGTTGTTGGCGATCACGGCGCAAGGGTGCGTTTCAGTTCGCACCAGCCACGGATACATTCTTGAGCGCGGCGAAACCGCGCTCACAGCGCGAGAAGGCATCGACACCAAGGAAAGCGTGCTTGCGAAATATGGCGAGCCCTCGATGAAAGCGACGTTCAACGATAATTCTTGGTACTATCTCGCCAGCCGCGACCAAGCGCGCGCATTCTTTCGCCCAGAGACCACCAGTCAAACGGTCATCGCCTTTCATTTCGATGAGGCAGGAACGGTGAGCGAAGTGCAAAACATCGCGCTTAAAGACAGCATCAATGTTAGTATGTCGAACAAGAAGACGCCGACCCGCGGCAAGGAATTGTCGTTTTGGGAGCAGCTCCTCGGCAATGTTGGTCAGCTGCCGGCCGGCGGACAAGGCATTGGTCCCCAAGGTCCCCAACGATAACATCTCGGCTGGATCTACAGTCACTGCGTACAACGTTCCGGCGACGGTCGCCTGAGCGCGCTACACGTTTTCTGATTGAAGGCTTTCAACGTTAAACGGCGGCCTGATCGCTTTCGTCGACGTTTTCGCCTGCTTCCCGCTCGCGTTCAGCGAGAATGGCGCGATAGGCGCGGTTCACCAGTTGCGTCGCCTGCAGGGCGGCGCGTTTTTTTTCTTCGTCGACGTTTTGTCCAATGAGCGTATCTGGGTGCACTGCCTTCATGCGCGTTTTGTAGGCCGTACGGATTTCCTCTAGGCTCGCATCCGGCGAAATGCGCAACACCTTATAGAGGTCAGTCCGCTTACGGGCGCGACGCGCGGTATCTTGTTCCGATTGGCGGCTATCCGCCTCATCTCTATCTGTTTTTCCATCGTCGGTCGTTTTGTCCGATGCGCTCGCCGCTGCGCCGTCGTCCGACCCGCCCTGGCATGTTGCGCCATCGCCTTGGTCGTCATCGCCTTGGTCATCATCGCGCGGCGAGGACGTATCATCCCTACCCATATCATTCGGCGGCTCAGCGAAAGACTTCGCGCCTTGAGCGGTTTCGTTTTGGTTCGGGGGCGCCGGTTGAACGCCGGCGTCGGTCATCGTTTCGTCAGAAGGCGTATCGCCGGTTTTTTCCGCGTTAGCGGCCTTCGGACGATCGCGCTCGTTTAAGCAGGAAATGCTGGATTTCGCGATGATCACCGTGCCGTCGTCATCGCGCTTGAAAGGAATGAAGGCGCGTTTGTCGTTTAACAGATCGACCAAGCGTTCATCGTGTTTGAGGTAAACAAAGCCGTCGAAGCGCTCGCCGTCGACTAGGACGACGCTTACCGCTGCCTCGCGTTTGGGCTGCTTGTTTGCGCCTTTGTCGAACATAAGTGCGTTTACTCCAGGAGGCTCAATACCCGAAGAGCTTTAAGAACGCGTTTCGTCTCAATGGCGGACAGCGGCTTTCCTCGCCGGAAAGCGTTAACGAATGGGGCCTTAGAGCCCGATTGGAAATTCATGCAAAGCTGAAAAACCCCTCGAAACAGACGTCAGTTGGCAAGAAACCCATGCGTCTCGGGCTCTAAAAATTTAAAGATAAGAGCCGGAACCGAATAATCGGAAGGCTAACGTGCGTCTGACTCTCTCGTGTTGCGCAAGTTTCAGAGTTTTGAATCGGGCTCTTAGCCGTTCATCCATTTGAGGAGATATTTCAGAGGAAACGCCCATAAAAGGCCGGCAACGGCGAAGTATATGAGATCGCTGAGCCAGAAACGCGGGAAGAAATCGGCGAGCGCCGCCGCTGCCGCAAGGTAAACGAACAGGTACGGCAAAAGGATAAATAGTCCAACTAATTTTCGATAACGGGGCGGCATGAGCGGTCTTCTCGAAATGGGCGGTGATCAGGCTTTGGCGACGCCGGCAAGCAATAATCTAAGAGCGGTCTCAGCGGCCGCCGCTCTCACAAATTGTCGCGATCCCTTGGGAAAAAGCCGATGCTCGGTCCGCGCGCCGATGGATGTGCCGGCGAGGCCGAACCAAACTGTTCCCACCGGCTTTTGGGCGCTGCCGCCGCCAGGGCCGGCGACGCCTGTTACGGCGACCGCGATATTAGCTACTGACTTTTGTAACGCGCCGACGGCCATCGCGCGCGCCACGTTGTGGCTGACGGCGCCATGAGCCGCGATTACTGCGCTGTCGACGCCGAGCATATCGACTTTGGCCGCGTTGGCGTATGTGACGAACCCATACTCGAAAACGTTCGATGAGCCGGCGTGATCGGTAAGGGCGGCGCTGATGAGCCCGGCGGTGCAGGATTCAGCGGTGGCGATCTTCAGTCCTTTAGCGCCCGCGTTTCGAATGATGTCAGCGCTCAGTTGACTGATAATTTGAGATTGGGTCATCAGCTGCCGTCAAACGGTAGGCGGACGCTTGCCGATGCGATCGCGGCGATGCCTTCGCGTCGTCCTGTGAAGCCGAGTTGTTCGCTGGTCGTCGCCTTAACCGATACGCGATCAATGGCGATGTCGAGGATTTCGGCCAATACGGTGCGCATCGCCGTGCGGTGGGGGCCGATTTTGGGGGCTTCGCATATCAAGGTGACGTCACAATTAGCGATCGCCCCGCCGCGCTCAGTGATCAGGCTTGCCGCTTTGCGCAGGAAAATGTCTGATGCTGCGCCTTTCCATTGGGGATCGGAGGGCGGGAAATGATCGCCGATATCGCCGTCGCCAATTGCGCCGAGAAGCGCATCGGTGAGAGCGTGCATGCCGACATCCGCGTCTGAATGGCCTTTCAGCTTTTGCTCGTGGGGGATGTCGACGCCGCACAGCGTGACGGCGTCGCCCGGTTCAAAAGCGTGAACGTCATAGCCGGCGCCGGTTCGCGTCTCGAAGGTCATTTCACGTCTCCCCAAGAGGATCTCGGCCATGCCGAAATCCTCCGCCTGCGTAATTTTCATATTGTCCGGTGAGCCGGGCGTTAGCTTGACCGAAAGACCGAAGGCCTCGGCGACGGCGGCGTCGTCCGTCAGAACTTGTCCCTTCGCCGCGCTGTGGGCTTTGAGAATGGCGCCGTACTGAAAGCCTTGCGGCGTCTGGGCGCGCCATAGCCCGTCGCGAGAAATCGTTTCGCTGATCACTGGCGCGCCGTCTTGCCGCGCGCTGTTGCTTTTCTTCAAAGTGTCAAAAACGGGTAGGGCGGCGATGGCGCCGTCGGCGTCCGACAGCGCGTCCAAGACTCTCGTAATGACGTCCGGCGCTACAAACGGGCGCGCAGCGTCATGGATGAGCACGTGGTTCGGCGATAGGTCAGACAGGCTCTCCAAACCGAGACGCACCGAGTCTTGGCGTTCCGCGCCGCCGAATGTCGGGGGCAATATTTTGGCCGATTGAACGAGCGCGCCAAGCGCCTCTGCGTAGAGGTCCGGATCGTCCCGGTGGATAACGACGCGCACGGCGTCGATCGCCGGGTGGTCGATAAAGGCTTTCACCGTATGCGCGATGACCGCTTCTCCGGCGAGCGGTCTATATTGCTTCGGTCCGCCCGCGCCGGCGCGCGCGCCGCGACCGGCGGCGACGATGAGCGCAATGGTTTTGGGGGATGATTTCAGGTCAGTGTCTGGCGAGGCCGCGGTCATTTGTGTTCACTCGCTGAAAACCCGTTAGCGATCAAGGCGTTTTCTTTGCATAGCGAGGCGTGTATCGATCCGATGATCGAGGAGATGTGAGTTTGACGATCCAAATCGGAGAATTGGTCCTGCAGAACGTGGTCGCCGCTGCGCCCATGTCGGGCGTCTCGGACGCGCCGTTTCGCGCCATTGCGGCCGAAGCGGGAGCAGGGCTTGTGGTCTCTGAAATGGTCGCTAGCGCTGAGCTCGCGGGGCGCCGCGCCGACATGGTGCGCCGGGCGGAAAACCTCGCCGGGGTGAAGCCGTTTGTCATTCAGCTCGCCGGCAGAGACGCCCATTGGATGGCCAAGGGCGCCGAACTAGCCGAGGCCGCCGGCGCCGACATCGTCGATATCAATATGGGGTGCCCCGCGCGCCAAGTGACGGGCGCATTGTCCGGCTCGGCGCTGATGCGTGATCCCGACCACGCTATTTCTCTTGTCAAAGCAACGCTTGAGGGAACGTCGAAGCCGGTGACGTTGAAGATGCGGCTTGGCTGGGATTGGGATTGCTTGAACGCCGCGGAGATCGCCCGGCGCGCCGAAGACGCGGGCGTGAGCCTTATTACGGTGCATGGCCGCGTTCGGAACCAATTCTACAAAGGCGTCGCAAATTGGCGCGCGATCGAAGACGTCAAAGACGCGGTTGCAATTCCTGTTATCGCCAATGGAGATATTGTCGATCTCGCTTCGGCGCGCCAAGCGCTTGCAGAGTCCGGCGCCGACGGCGTTATGATCGGACGCGCTGCGACCGGACGGGCGTGGCTGCCAGGACGGATCGCGGCGGCCCTCGCCAACGGTAGCGCATCTGTCGATGTGCCGACGCTGGAAGAGCAGACGACGCTGTTTCTCCGCCAATACGCAATGACCATTGACCATTACGGACCGCGTCTTGGCGTCCGCGTGGCGCGTAAACACTTGGCCGCGTTCATCGACGCGGCGCCGATTGATCTTGCGCCTCTTCAGCGTCGACATTGGCGGGCGGCGCTCTGTCGTCTCGACGACCCGGCCGCCGTCACAGACGCCATTGAAGGGGCGAGTTCGGGCGTGTTTTCGCTGTTGAACGCAAGTTCTGCCGACCCATCGTCTCGGGACGCCGCCGCGGCGTAAGATCGAGAGCGTTCTTTAGTCCGAAAAAACTCGATTGAAATCAACTTTAGCGCGAATTTCTCATGCGACATTCGTGCAACGGCTTGTTGATTTTTGGCAACAATCGTCGCAGCATCCATTGTGGTTTGAGGCTTGCAGTGAAGCAGCGCAAATGGCGGCGCTTGGATCGTCCGGTCCTCAATTCGTGCGGCCGTCAATTCGTCCGGTCGTTAAGGAGCGATGCTCTTACGGTTTTACAGCGTCGAACGGGCTTACTCGGTCAATCGATCGGGTTTGTCTCTCGTTTGTGTATTTGGCTGTTGGGCGTCTGGCTTTGGGGGCTATGAGGCTGTCGCTTTGGCGTTATGCGTGCAGATGGTTTGGGTATCGGTTTGAGACTGGCGAGTAAACGCGATTGGCTTCCAACCCATCAGAGGCGGGCGATCGATTTGGTCCGTGGAGTCACGATCACAAGGGAGCCAAGACCACAAATTGGTCGGTCGTGACGGGAGCGGCGCGGTGGAAGATGACGCGATGAGTAATAGCGCGGAACATCCAGGCGACCATGTTGAGCAACATGCCGCTGATCATGTCGCCGAACATGTCGCTGATCCGGCGCTAATGGCCGACGATCCTTCCGAAACGCCGGTGTTCGCCGACGCGTCGTCACACAACAGCGCCGCCGGCCGGCGTTCTTTCTCTGATGTCGTCGCCGCCGTCGGTCTGCCGCTTGCAGGCTTCGCGGCGTTCTTGTCCACATGGTTTTTGTTGTCGCCTGCCGCCGAGAAAGTCGGGCGGAGTTTTCTCATTGTCCTTGTTGGGGCGAATATCCTTATTGCCGCCGCGTTCGCCGCCCTCATCGGCGCCTATGTTTGGCAGGTTCTCGACGAGCGTCGCCTGCGCCGCGCCGGCTCGCACACCCAGTTGCGATTGGTGGCCTTGTTTGCGCTGGTCGCGGCCGTGCCGGCGCTCGTCTCATTTCTGTTTTCGTTCACGATATTGCGGGCGAGTTTGAACGACGTTTTCGGCGATCGCATAGAAACCTCCGTCGCCACGTCGAGAAATTTCGCCAATGAGTATGTGCAAGAGCGCGCTGCGACGGACATTCAAAGTCTGCGCAATATCGAGCTTGATATCATGCGCAGCCGGTTGACCGGCGTCTCGCCAGCATTAACGCCGATCACGTTTCGGCAAAGATTGATCGAACAGGCTTATGTTCGAAACCTCGCCGCGGTCTTTATTCTCGATCCGACCAAGCGCGTTGTCGCCAGCGTGCGTCTCGCCGATGCTGATTTCGCCTTGCCGCGTAAAGAAGAGTTCGACGCCATTGACGCCGAAGCGCTTGAGAAAGGCGCGCAAGGTCAACTCATCCGCTATGGCGCCAACGACCCCACGCAATTGCGTTATTTACGCGGCATGCTGAAAAGCGAAGCGCTGAACGGCGGTTACATCATCATCTACCGCGCGATGCCCGAAGGGGTCAGCGAAGGCTTGCTGGCGATCCGCGCGATGCGCGACGATTGGGAAAGCGCGAAAGGTCAGCGCAATCGGTTAGAGCGCGTCTTCCTCGCTGGTTTCTCCGTGATGGCGCTGATTGTGCTGTTCGGCGCTATTTGGTCTGCGTTGCGCGCGTCGACCGGGTTTGTCGCGCCGATCGGGCGTTTGATCCGCATGGCCGAGCGCGTCTCCGGCGGCGATCTTGGCGCGCGTGTCGATGTTTATAAGAACGACGGCGAACTCGGCGTTCTCGCGCGGTCGATGAACCATATGACGGCGCAGCTGCAAACCCAGCGCGATGATCTCATTGAAACCAACCGACAATTCGACCGCCGCCGGCGGTTCACTGAAGCCGTGCTGTCAGGCGTGTCCGCCGGTGTTGTCGGCATTGATGGGGCAGGGCGCATCACAATCGTCAATACGTCTGCGGAATATCTTTTGAAAGTCGATGGCGCTCGCTCCGTCGGTGCGCCTTTGTCCGTCGTGATTCCGGAGTTGCAAGACCTCGTAGCCCAGGCGATGGCGACGCCGAACGTTGAAGCGTCCGGTCAACTTGAAATTGAACGTGGCGGCGAAGAGCGCATCGTCAACGTTCGTGTCATGAGCGATCGTAGCGAGGGCGGCAGAAGTTGCGTTGCAACGTTCGATGACGTCACCGAACTGATCGCCGCGCACCGGTCAGCCGCTTGGGGCGACGTGGCCCAGCGTATCGCCCATGAAATTAAGAACCCCCTGACGCCAATCCAGCTCTCGGCGGAACGCTTGCGGCGCAAATACAAAGGCGAGGTTGTCTCGTCGCCGGAGGTTTTCGATAAATGCACGGACACGATTGTCCGCCATGTGAGTGATATCCGGCGCATGGTCGATGAGTTCTCGTCTTTCGCGCGCATGCCGGAACCCGTCATCGGTATTGAGGATGTCGCTGAATTGGCGCGTTCAGCCGCCTTCACGCAGCGCGTTGCGTTTCCTGAGATCTCTTTCGATATTCAAGCGCCGGATATGCCGATTACGACGGCCTGCGACGGGCGTTTGATTGTGCAAGCGTTCGGTAATTTGATGAAGAACGCATGCGAATCGATTGATTCACGGCTGGTTGACGTGAAAGATCCCAAAGGGCGAATTGTAACGCGAATGCGCGCTGATAACGGCGCGGCGTATATTGAGATTTTGGATAATGGGCTCGGCCTGCCGAAGAGCTTACGGCATAGACTAACCGAGCCTTATATGACGACCCGCGAAAAGGGCACCGGCCTTGGCTTAGCGATCGTGAAAAAAGTCGTCGAAGACCATGGCGGACAGATTTCGTTCGCTGACACGGGCGAGCTTGGACCGACGGGAGCGATCGTTCGATTGAATTTACCCCTCGCGACGGCTTCTCCCGCTGAGGATATGGCGGATGGAGCGAAGGGGCCGACCGTTTCGGGAACGTCAGATGGCGGCGGCGAACGCGCGTCACGCATCGAATCAAATCTTAGTCAAGCAGCGGAGTAGATGACGGCCAAGTGCGGCGAATAAAAACGGCGACAAGGGCGTTACAGTAAGAAGAGCGACGATATGAGCGTAGACATTCTGGTTGTTGACGATGAAGCGGACATTCGTGAACTCGTTTCAGGTATTCTCGAAGACGAGGGATATGCGCCGCGGACGGCGGCGAACTCCGACGCCGTCTTTGAAGCCGTGCGTCAGCGTGCGCCGGCGCTTGTTGTGCTAGATGTCTGGCTTCAAGGGTCGCCGCTTGACGGCATCGAAATTCTTGAAGAACTAAAAAAAGTCTATCCTGAACTTCCTGTGATCATAATTTCTGGACACGGAACGATCGAAACTGCGGTCGCAGCGATCAAGAAGGGCGCTTACGATTTTGTTGAGAAGCCTTTCAACGCCGATCGTCTCGTATTGGCGGTTAGTCGTGCTTTGGAGACGACGCGCCTTCGTCAAGAGAATTCAGAAATGCGCGTGCGCATGCCTGATTGGGGATTGATCGGCGGGTCGGCTGCTATCGCCTCGCTGCGCCAGACGATCGAAAAAGTCGCTGACGCGCGCTCACGGGTTTTGATCTCCGGGTCCGCCGGCGCCGGGAAAGAAACGATTGCGCGCCTTTTGCACGCGAATTCCTCGCGGGCCGATCGGCCTTTCATCTTGGTGAGCGCGGCGACGATAGCGCCCGAACGTATGGAAGAAGAGCTTTTCGGCGTTGAAGGTGAGGGCGACGGCCCCAGCAGCGTCGGCTTATTGGAGCGCGCCCATGGCGGCACGCTAATGTTTGATGAAATCGGCGATATGCCGATCCAGACTCAGAGCAAAATCTTACGTGTTCTGGTGGACCAGCGTTTCCGGCGCGTCGGCGGCGAGACGCCGGTTGAAGTTGATGTGCGCATCGTATCGACAACCTCGCGTGATCTTTTGAAGGAAGCCGAACTCGATCGGTTCAGAGAAGATCTCTACCATCGTTTGAATGTGGTTCCTATTGAAGTGCCCTCGCTCGCCGAACGTCGTGATGATGTTCCGGCCCTAACGGCGTTTTTTATTGACCGGCTGTCGCGGTCCCTTGGTTTGCCAAAACGCGTTATCTCAAGTGATGCGCTTGCTGCTTTGCAAACCTATCACTGGCCGGGCAATGTGCGCCAATTACGCAACGTAATAGAGCGTACACTGATTATGATGGGGCGTGATAGCGACGAGGAGATCTCCTGCGATCACTTGCCTGCAGAGATTATTGACGCCGGTCTGTCAATACCGGCGGGCGACGGTCTCGAACAGATTATTGCTTTGCCGTTGCGCGAAGCGCGAGAGCGCTTTGAGCGAGAATATCTTATTGCGCAGATCAATCGGTTCGGCGGAAACATTTCGAGGACGGCCGCGTTTATCGGCATGGAGCGGTCGGCCCTCCATCGCAAGCTAAAAGCGCTTGGCGTTTCAGGCGCTCAGCGCGCTGAAAGCGCTTAAAAGCGATCGCGCGATATCGGTGGCGCGTGTAGCGATATCGGTTGCTTCTGCGCATTTGACGAGGCGGCGACGTTGCGCATAACCGGTGTGATTTAGCGTATTGTTTATTGACCTAGCGTACTAATTAGGTTCGTACGGGGTGAGATACGTTTACTAGAGCCAAGGGCTGAAGTGAAATGCGAATAATCGTTTGCGGCGCCGGTCGCGTCGGCTTCGGCATCGCCCGACGTCTGTCGCGGGAGAACAATGACGTCACCGTCATTGATCAAGACAAAAAGTTGGTGCGTTTTATTTCGGAACGTCTCGACGTCCGCGGCGTTGTCGGCAATGGATCTTATCCGGATGTTTTGGCTGAAGCGGGCGCCGCTGAGGCGGACATGGTTGTCGCCGTGACGTATTCGGATGAAGTTAATATGATCGCCTGTCAGATCGCGCATACCTTGTTCAAGGTGCCGACAAAGATCGCGCGCGTCCGGGCTGGCGGTTATCTCGATCCAAAATACTCTGATCTTTTCAGCCGCAACCACATGCCCATTGACGTAATTATTTCGCCTGAGCGCGAAGTGGGCGATGCGGTTATTCAACGACTTTCTACGCCTGGCGCATTTGAAACGAAAGCGTTTGTCGACGGAAAAGTTTGGGCGGTCGGCGTTAAGCTTGGCGATGATTGCCCAATTATTGATACGCCCTTGCGGCAAGTCCAGGAACTATTTCCTGATTTGAACATCACCATCGTCGGCATCAAACGCGGCGACGCCATCCGCCGGGCCCATGGTGAGGATCAGCTGTCCCCAGGAGATCGAATTTTCTTTATCGCTGAGCGCGATCATGTTGCGCGCGCTTTGGAGATTATGGGCATGGCCGAACGCCAAGCCCGCCGCGCCATTATCATCGGCGGTGGCAATATCGGCCTTTATGTTGCCAAAGGCCTTGAACGATTGGCGTCAATGAAAATTCGCCTCATCGAAAGGGATAAGTCCCGCGCGGAGAGAGTGGCGGAAGAGCTAGAACGAACCGTTGTTTTACAAGGCGACGGGCTTGACCGTGAGGTTCTGAGAGAGGCGGGCGTAGAGGACGCTGAAACCGTCGTTGCACTGACGAATAACGATCAGGTTAATATTCTTGCGTCCGTCGTCGCTAAGAGAGGCGGCGCGCGTCGGTCGCTTGCGCTCATTAACGACGCTGATTATGGCGCAATCGCCGATGCGGTTGGCGTTGATCGTTATGTCGATCCGCGCGCTACGACGATTTCGACGGTTCTTCAACAGATACGACGGGGACGGATTAAGGGCGTTTATAGTCTCGTCGACGGGCAAGCTGAATTAATTGATGCGATTGCGTTAGAGACGTCTCCGTTGGTCAATAAACCGCTTTCGGAGGCGAATTTGCCGGAAGGCGTGATAATTGGCGCTGTTTATAGCGACGGAAAAGTTCTGATGCCCACCGGGACAACAATTGTCCGTCCCGACGATCGCGTTGTTCTGATGGCGTTAAGAGAGAATGTAAAAGACGTTGAGCATATGTTCCGCGTCAGCATTGAGTATTTCTAAGTCGAGTATTTCTAAACCAGTGAAAACGCTGAAGGCGTCGTTTGGCTAGCCTGACATGTCGGGTGTTGTGCTCAGACAGGTTTATCTATCGATAGGAAGCGCTCTAACGTTGCAGCGCGCTGAAGCCTGTTCTAGTGACAGGTGAAAGGGTAAACGGTGCGCTGGGGCCTATCTTTACCGTAGAATTAAATCGCGTACGGTTTTTAACGATCTAGAAATAATATATGCGGCGGCGATGAGTGGGATCCAGAAGGCATATTTAGAGAACCAAGAGGCGTTGCGACGGTTTTTGCGTCAGTTCTACAAGCGCGCGGAAGATGTCGAGGATGCGGCGCAAGAAGCCTTCTTGCGGGCTTTTAGGGCGGAGATTGACGGCGAGATAAGAGAACCCAAAGCTTTTCTTTTTCGTGTCGCGCGGAACTACGCTCTCGGTGATTTGGCAAAAAAATCTAATACTACCACCGAATATCTTATAGATTCGGACATTTCGTCTGTCTTAGTAGATGAGAAGCAAATTCGCGCTGACGATCAGCTGGAGTCGAAGCAGAAATTGATCCTTTTGGTCGAAGCGGTCGCCGCGCTTCCACCCCAATGTCGGCGGGTGTTTGTTATGCGTAAGTTTCAGGGTATGCGCGTGAAAGACATTGCTGCTGCAATGGGCACAGGCGTCGGGACTGTCGATAAGCATTTGGCCACGGGCCTCGCGCGCTGTAGCGAATATTTGCACGCGAACGGCTTTGACGACGGGGCCCGCGCCAGTGGAGACGGTCGGGCAAAGCCGAGTGAGACGGGCGCCAGTAAGGAGTCGAGGACGACGTCGTCCGTTGTGAAAACGGCCGTGTCGGATGTTGAGCATGATTGATGAGACGAACGTGAACGCCTTTCCGGAGGACGCGACGGCGCGTGAGCAAGCGGCCTATTGGGTGACGCTGCGCGATCGCGCTGGACTGTCAGAGAAGGACGAAGCTGCTTTCCAGGTATGGATGGCGCGCGCGCCGGAAAATGCTGACATTTACGACGAGGTTTATAAGCATTGGCAGGATTTGGAGGGTCTAGCGTCTCTTGCCGGCTTTACCGTACCGCCGGAGTTCGACGCCTCGTCCAACGTGGCGGCTGCGCCGGCCCCAAGCCCGCAAACTATTCAACCGTCCCGTTTTAGCTGGACGGCGCCGGCAGCTATCGCAGCCTCATTATTGGTGGTCGTATCGAGCATTTTTGTCGTGTTTTCTGACAGGTCTGCGTCACCGATAGAAAATGGCTCGTTCCAGACGGCTATTGGCGATCAGCAGAGTATAACTCTGCAGGACGGTTCAATCGTTACATTGAATACTCTTAGTGCGGTCGAAATTGATTATAGCCCCGACGCTAGAACCGTTCGCTTGATAAGCGGGGAAGCTCATTTTGACGTCACCTCCGACGCCGCGCGCCCCTTCTCGGTTATCGCCGGCGATGACATAGTGCGCGCCGTTGGAACGGCGTTCACCGTGCAATTACACGAGGAAAAACTTGAAGTGGTCGTTTCCGAAGGGCGGGTTGCGTTAATCGCACCGACGCCGGACGATGCTGAAAGTGGCCAGAATGCAACGGAGTCCCTGGCGGGAGATGTGATTTTAGAAATCGCGGAAGGCGATAACGTAACGCTTAGCGACGATGGTGTGGAGACTGTCGCGCCCTTGAGCGTTGCCGAACTCAATCGGCGACTGTCATGGCGACGGGGAATGCTGTCATTTAAAGGAGAGCACCTCTCGGAAGTCATCACCGAAGTCAGTCGTTATACAGAGTTTACAATTGAAATTGGCGATGAATCGATCGAACGCCTACCGATAGGCGGTTATTTCCACATTGGTGAAGTCGACGAACTGTTGCTCGCCATAGAAAGCTCATTTGACATTAAAATAGAACGGCTCGCTGATGATCATGTGCGTTTGCTCAATGCAAGTTAATTGAAATTCTGCTCGTTTTTATCCTTAGTGGCGATTATCCGGCGCCTGCGCCATTTTGTCTTTAATCCATAGGTACGCCCGGTTACTGCGTCGTTTCGGACTCAATGTGCGTAGTGATAGTGTTGCTTCCGCGCTACAGGCCTGTCCCGACGCTATTATCGTAACTCTTTCGGACAGACTTTTTTGGTAGATTCACTTCGCTGGCCTGTCTTACCCTGTAGGCCGGTGAATAACACATCATGGACAAAGATCATTGGGCCAAAGGTTAGGGTACGTAGCAATAGCGGGGGTTCGCCTACTTGTAGTGCTGTTAGCGCTGTGGGGGGGTATAAATCACTCTTGCGCACTCGCCGCAGAGAACGAGGAGCGTCGGTTCGAATTTCAGATTGAATCGACGGATCTCGGAACTGCGATGGATGCGTTTGTGGAACAGACGAACGTTCAGCTTCTTTATCCCTATGAATTGGCGAATTCGGCGCGAGTTAACGCCGTAAATGGATCGTATACTGTTCAAGAGGCTCTGAACGTAATGTTTCGGGGCACCAGTTTTTCCGCCGGCTTAAGCGAGAAGGGCACTGTTTCAGTGTTCTTCGCTGATCAGCAAAAAAGCCGGGAGGATCAAATGGGCGGCATAAAACTAAAATCATCACTACTCGCGAGCGTTTCGGCGTTCATCTTTGGAATTGGCGGTTGGGGCTCCGGCGTTGCTGTCGCACAGGACGTACCAGTCGCGACTGACGATGCAGATGAAATCGTTGTTCTCGGAAGGCGATTTTATTCCGATAATACGATCAGTTCTACGAAGTTATCGCAGTCGGTGGCGGAAGCGCCTCAATCGATTACGGTGCTCGATTCAGAATTGTTGGATGATTTAGCCCGCGACAGCTATGTTGACTTAGCTCGTTTTGTGCCAGGCTTGTCGGTCTCCTCGTCGGAATTCGGCCCCTATGTTGGAATTCGTTCGCGTGGGTTTGGCGTCGGCATCAAAATCAACGCCCAAGATTTGCCAGATAGTAAGTTTTTCGACAATGTCGCTGTCGAGCGCGTTGACTTTGTTCGTGGTGCATCTGGGACTACATTTGGGGCGAGTGGTCCCGGCGGCTTCGTAAACGTCGTTACGCGCCGCGGAACGGATGAATTTCAGGGCGAAGCGGCGGCAGAAATTAATAGCTTCGGTCGTTTGCGCGGTGAGGCGACGATCAGTGGTCCAATTACGTCCGACGGATCTGTGCGTGGCGTCATAGCGGGCGCTTATGAAGGCGATGATACTCAATTTGAGGTCGCCGAGCGAACCGTCGGTGCAGTGTATGGATCAGTTACGGCGGATTTAACTGATAGATTGACCTTTACCGGTATTGGTTACTTTAGCGACGAAGACAACACCCCCTTTAGCTTCGGAACGCCGGCGCAGACAATCTTCGATGACGAGGACAATGTCCTCACCGTACAAGTTCCTGAAGGACTGCCGAAACGCCGCGACACCGCGGCGCTATGGAGCAACAACTCGCAGGAAGTGCAATACTTGTATGGTGAAATCGGGTACGAATTTTCGCCAGAAGCGAATTTACTATTAATCGTATCGGACGCTCAAAATGATAACAATTCGGAAGCGTCGGACGTCTGTTGTAATGTCGAACTCGATGGCACGACGGAAGCATATTATCTCAGGGAGATTTACGAGGAAGAATCCCGTGTTTATGAGTTTCGTTTGTCAGGTTTGTTTGAGTTTTGGGGGGCGAGCACCCAATACTTGTTGAACGGTACGTGGACTGAAAGCGGGGCTGTCGCGGCGTTTAACAACTATGATTTTCTTGGCGAGATTAACGTACTTGAGGGGACGCGCATCGGCGAGGAAGTCTTTGCTGAACGAAATATCGTGCGACCTGGACCATTTACCGAAGCGATTGCGACACGCGAAGAGTTCCGTTCTCTCGGTCTCACGACCATAACCGATGTGGGACCGCTTTCGGTAACGCTTGGTATACGGTATGATGACTTCGAGGTTGAGTCGACAAGCTTTAGCGGTGATTTTGAGGCTGTCGATTTCAATCAGACGCTTGAAGACGACCAATTTAGTTATCGGGCGGCTGTTACCTATGAGGTCGTTGACGATGGTCGTTTCTACTATTCCTTCAATCAATCGTTTCTCCCTGGAGGCGGCCAGCAGTGCGATAACACGCCGTTCCCTCCATTCACGGCGGATATCCATGAGGTTGGGTTTAAGTATCGCATTAACAAAAATCTCTTAGCGACTATCGCCGCATATGATATCTCGACAAGCCCTGGGGAAGTCCGCCTTCCGATCGACACCTGTCCTGAGGTAACGATTAACCCCTCGGGTCCGTCCTATGAAGAAAGTGCGCAAGGCATCGAAGCAGGCTTAACAGGGCAAATTACTGATAGTCTCAATATAATCGCTGCTTATGCGTATACGGACCGTGTTGCTCCAGAGCCGTTTGACTTTGACGGTCCGCGAGATGCTGCAAACAGATCCGATGTGCCTCAAGCGCAAGTTCCGTTGCATCAGTTTTCTCTGTTTACCGTTTATGACTTTCCCGAAAGCGGTCTGTTTAATGGTGTCGGCATTGGCGGGGGCCTCGTCTACGAATCCGCTCAAGATTTAACGCAGGGTCCGATAAGGCGTGAGCGCCTGCAGTTTCCGTCGACCACGGTGTTCGATTTAGCGCTATATTACTCGCCTATTGAAAGGTTGAATATGACGCTTAGCGTCAACAATCTATTTGATGAGGTGTTGTACCAGAGCGCACTCGAAACCACGGAATTCCAACTCTACCGTCGGGATCCGAGAGTCGTGAAATTTCGCGTCGAAGGTAAATTTTAGCAACATTGTCTTGGTTTAAATCGAATTAATGGTTCTAACCTGAGCCGTCCTGCGAAAACGGGGCGGCTCTTGTTCATATAGGATTTGTTTCATAGTGGTTTTCTGGGTTCCCGTGGCGTGACCTTGCTGCGTGACTAGAGCTTACCTAGGATTTGCGGTACGAGCGGGAACCTGGGCCTTTTCGGTCGATTGTCAGATGCGCCATCGTTCCATTTGCTTATCAGCATTTTGCCGAGCGCTCGGCGTCAACATCCGCTCAACGCCGCGTCAGGTCTTGGGCGCCATCAGCGTAGACTTCTAGTCTAATCACTCATTGGACCGGCTGATGGAGATGTGTCTCCGTTAGCCCGTCCGTCCCGTCGAGCGTTAACGCTTAAAAAATTCCTAATACGTTGCTTATTACTTCGCCCCCTTATCACCCGCGAGCGAACAGCGCGCATATGAGAATATTCCCGACACAAAGTATTCCGAGCCCAATGACCGGCGCGTTAGAGGTCTTCGTCACAGGGGGACGTTTTAGCGCAGCGCAAATGTCTTCGTGTTTCGCGATCGTCGCACAATCATCGACATGTTTCATAAGACGATGAGGTCATCCCGTTCAGAACCTCAACGGCTTTTTGTTCTGAGAGATCTAAATTGCCCACGATGTCGCCGGTTACATATACCGGCGTTTCCACGTCCGCGGGAATTCCCTGACCTTCATAGGATGATCCGTCAGCCGTCAGGTATTCCTCATTTGACAGTGAAAACTGCCAGCCGTTCGGAAGGACGCCGCCCCACATATCCGACAAAACCCCTTTGCTTGGTTCTCCAACAATTCGGACGTTTGGTAGTCTCGACATGGCAAGCAAAAAGATCTCAGCAGCGCTCGCCGTTTGTGAACTAGATAATACAACAATTGGTTTCGCCGCCCGTCCATTGTCCGCGGCGGGCGTTACGTAAACTTCTTGGGAAAGCCCATTGCCGTCAGCCTCGACGGGCCTTTTCTTGAAAGCAACGCACCGGACGGGCGCGAACCGACCGGCGATTGCGAGCGCCACCGCGTCATGTCCGCCACGATTAAAACGAACATCGACTAAAATCCGTTCATAGTTCGCCAAAAATGGAATGACGCGGTCATTAAACGCGGCGTCCACGCGACGCACGACTTCATCGGTGGGCGTATCAGAGTGCCGCATCCTGTGCACGCCGACATAAGCGATTGACGGTGTCACCTCACCCCAGGTCAACGCCCCCGCATAAGCGCTTTGCGCGCCAACGGCGTTATATTTTAGGTTTGTCCGACGTTTAAAGTCAGCGATTAGACTTTCATAATCGTCCGGTGGTCCGGCAAGCGCGGCGCGCAGAGAATCGTCGCCCTGGAAACCCCAGCTCTCTTTTGGGCCAAACTCCATGCTGATATGTTCGTCTTTGAGGTCGCTGAGCATCTTAATGAAAACGGCCTTCAACTCTTTGTTCGTCGTATTTTGACTAATACGCTGACGATACGTTCTATACGACTGAAGCCAGTCAACGCCCTTTAAATCGAAGAACCCATAATAATCATTGAAGTGACGCCATAACATATCGAAGTTACGCAGCGGGTCGTTCGTCTTATAAGACGTTTTTGCGCACGATGCCGGCAAAGCATCGGACCGCTCAAACCGGTATTTGGTGATGCCGCCGGTCTCATAGGCCATTACAAGATCATTGGAGATCTTGGTAAGACGATCAAACGGCGCGTAATAATCGTCGATCTCGTAGCAATATCCACGGCCGGCAACCCATAGCGTTATCTGATCGCCGGAGACTTCATGAATATATCCGTACCCACGCTGCAGCCAAACACCGTCAGGTAAGCCGTCAACGCCCGCTGCGTTCGACGCTGCGCTTGACGCGGCGTTTGACGCCGCGAGCGAAAACGTCGCTCCAGCTAATATTGCAATGAGTTGTCTCAACATCTTTTTTTTCCCGCCTCCGTGGCCGCCGTTCCTTGTACGTGCAAGCCGGGCCACTCTCTAAGTTTTGATTGTCAATATCAACTGGCGCGCAATAAAAGCCGATGTCTTGTTTTAGTCGGTCGGCGGAGAACGGAACTGGAAAGTAACCCTCAAGGTTCTCTGGAACACAATAGGGTTCAACAGCGAAATTGACCGGTCGGTGGGAAAGAAAACGACAGGTCCCGTGAATGCCTATGATAGCTGACGAATGGCGGGACTGTCGCCTGCGCACGCGACCTCGCGCTGTCCTAGGGCATACTACAGCTCGTCCAGAACAATATCAGTCGTCGAATTAAAAGAATCAACACGAGCCGATAGGAGTTCGTCGACCGCATAACGGCGCACGCACAAAGGGGCGTGCGCCGCACAAAATGACGTTAGAAGCGGACGTTCATCGTTCCAACAACGGTTCGTCCTTTGCTGGTGGAATAGGTCTCGCTCGTACTCTGCGAACGAATTCGGCGCGCACCTGGGCGGTCACATAAAACCCTATGGCATTCGTGTCGGGCTTATGCGTCTGGCTATGTTACTGGGTATGTAATATGTGCAGGCTTTAAGCACACTAGAGCTTAACTAAGATTTGCGGTACGAGCGGCAATCTGGGCCTTTTCGGTCGATTGTCAGACGCGCCACCGTTCCATGTCCTTATCCGCAATTTGCCGAGCGCTCGGCGTCGGCATTTTTTTCCTAGCGATTGCTATGCTCGCGCCGATGGCGGTCGCGATTTTCCAGGCCGATGAACCGATCGGCCCTTATTTGTTTGCGCTTATACTGACCGCGTTTAGCGCTGGTCTGTTGGTCGTGCTTGGCGGCGGTGCGCGGGAACGCCAGGTCGATGTGCGCGAGGCCATGGCGTTTGTCTTTTTATGGTGGACCTTGGCGCCGATTTTTGGCGCTGCGCCCTTCGTCTTAGCGGGCGCGCCAGCGGCTGACGCTTACTTTGAAGCGGTGTCGGCCCTTTCAACGACCGGCGCTTGGCTTTCTGAGAGCGATGCGCGGGCCACGATGTCAGGCGTTTTGTGGCGTTCGTCGATGCAGTGGATCGGCGGGCTTGCATCACTAACAATCGCAGCGGCGATTTTTATTCAGCCGATTTTTGTCGGTGTGCAAACGCCTGCGACTCCCTTCGCCCGGAGCGAGGACGGCTCTTATTTTGGCGCTATGGCGGGTGCCCTCAGATACTTTGCAATCCCCTATATGGCGATGACGGCGCTGTGTTTCGTTGCTTTGACGGCGGCCGGCGAACCCGCGCTGCCGGCGTTTGCAACCGCCCTTTCGGTGACGGCGTCCGGCGGCTTTTATGCCGGCGCGTCGCTTGAGACGAGCGAGCCGGCGTTGACGCTGGCGATCGCTGGTATGACCTTGCCGTTTGTATTCTTCAGTGGCGCTAGTTTCGCGCTGTTGTCCGCTATGGGGCGCGGTCGCATGGAGCGCGCGCGCGATTTGGAAACCGGAGCGTATGCGGTCATTGTGCTGACGTTTGGCGTTCTATTGTGGATAACAGCTGACACGACCAACGTGAATGAGGGGCCTGCCTTTCTTCAGCAGTTTTTTAACGCCGCCAGCCTCATGTCGACAAACGGCGTCACCATTGGCGCTGCGCCTAGTCTCGCCATTTCGCTGGTCGCCGTCATTATTGGCGGTTCTGCTCTTTCAACAGCTGGGGGGCTCAAGATTATTCGCTGGTTGGTGCTCTTTCGGCGGGTGCGCGAAGAGATCAGTCGATTAATTACCCCGCGCGCCGTGTTTGGCCGCAGCTTCGTATCCGACGAGTTCGGCGTATGGATACATTTTCTGGCGTTTACGTTCGCGATCGCGGCGTTGACGCTTGCGCTAACCGCCGGAGGGCAGGGGTTCGCCGTATCCGCGGCGGCGGCGGCCGGTGTATTGTCGAACGCAGGACCAGTCCTATTTTTAGCCGCGGAGGGTGCGCCAGGCTACGAGATCTTCGAAGGGACGATTTTTCGCCTGGTTTTGGTCGTTGGAATGATTTTAGGTCGGATTGAAACTGTCGCAGCGCTTGTCTTGTTCAATCGCGCATTTTGGAGATCTTAAGGGGCTATGGCACGTGTCGCCTATGCTAACGGCATTTATGGGCCCGTCAGCGCGCCGCTCATACCGGTTGAAGATCGCGGGTATCAATTCTCTGACGGCGTTTATGAAGTGTGCCTCGCCATTGACGGCGCCTTATGGGACGCGGCCGGGCATTTTGCGCGCTGGCGACGGTCTCTTTCAGAATTGTCCATTACCCCGCCGATGAGTGAACCGGCGATGCGCGCGGTTATCCGCGAAGTCTTGCGTCGGAACCGGTTAAAATCAGCGCTTGTGTACATGCAAGCGACGCGCGGCGTCGCTTCCAGGGAGCATGTTTTTCCGGCCTTCGCATCGCCGAGCTTTGTCGTTACCGTCAAGCCGTTTGACTTGAAAGCTGCTGACAAAAAAGCGGCCGCCGGCATCGCGTTGCGGTCTACCCCGGACCTTCGTTGGGCGCGGGTCGATATCAAGTCGATCGGGCTTTTGCCAAACGTGTTAGCGAAGGACGCCGCGCGTGACGCCGGGGCGGGAGAGGCGGTTCTCCACGACGACGGCCTCGTCAGCGAAGGAGGGTCGACCAATATTTGGATGCTCGACGCCGGCGGGGTTTTGTCCACGCCGCCGACTGATGGTCGTATTCTGTCCGGCATAACCCGTCGAACAGTGATGGACTGCGCTACAGAGCTCGATATCAAGGTTGCGGAGCGATCATTCACTCTTGATGAAGCTAAGGCGGCGAAAGAGATGTTTGTAACGTCCGCCACGAGCCAGGTGACGCCGGCCGTTCAGCTCGATGAAACCGTCATCGCCGACGGTGTTCCCGGACCGATCGCCCTCGGACTCAGGCGCGCGTATATTGACCGGTGTCGCCGCGAGGCGGTTGCTCCGTAATTAGATCCGAAGGGCTCAACTTGCATCTGTGTCCTAAAAAAAGTTGCAATGCCGCTCGCCTCGCGCCACAATGGCGTTGTGCACCGCAAAACGTCGCCATAAAGGCGTCCTCCGCCGTTCTGGCGATTGTTCCTGTATAAAGTTAATTGAAGCTAGAATGAGCGAGAAAAAACAAAACCTTCAAGACGTTTTCTTAAATCACGTTCGCAAGGAAAAAATCGCCGTCACCATTTTTCTGGTGAACGGCGTAAAATTGCAGGGCGTGGTCACGTGGTTTGATAATTTTTGCCTTCTCCTACGGCGAGACTCACAGAGCCAGCTTGTCTATAAGCACGCCATTTCGACGGTCATGCCGGCGCAACCAATTGCGTTGTGGGACCAAGAGCCCGACGAGGACTAGTCGGCCTCTGCTCGTTTCCCGCGTTGGCGTTGCCTCAGCGCATACAATGCGGACGTGCGGCACGCTCTTCGATGCGCACGTAGGCTTATGCGCGTTTTGGCGCTGCGGGCCGCGCAATGTGGTGTGATGATGTGGCGTCACGATCTGGTTTCGCGATGTGGCGTGAGGATGCGGTCTCGGGATGCGGTCTCGGGCGTTTTCGTTTATCCGCCTCATTTTCTCCGTGATTGTCAGATGCTTCTGACACTGCGAGTCTGCAGACGAGATGTCTTTGAATTAAAGTGGGCGAAGCCCATACAAGCGATTGGACCATTAAAGGCGGCGTAATTTCGTGACGACACAAGAATCCTCCGACAAAAAGGGGCCGTTTGACACCCGTGCGCGCCGCCAGTCGGCCTTGGTTGTGCACCCGCTTGTGGTTTCGCAGAAGGCCAACGACAAAATTGATCGTGCGCCCGAAGCGCGCCTTGAAGAGGCGTGCGGGCTCGCCGCGGCGATCGAACTTGATATTGTGGGCGCGCAGATTGTTTCTCTCACGCGCTTACGGCCGGCGACGCTTTTTGGTGTCGGTAAAGTAAAAGAGATCAGCGACCAATTGGACGCCATTAGTCCGCGTCCTGATTTGGTGATCGTCGATAGCGCGCTTAGCCCCGTTCAGCATCGCAATCTGGAAAAAGAATGGGCGTGTAAAGTGCTCGATCGCACGGCGCTTATTCTCGAAATCTTTGGAGCCCGGGCGAACACAGCGGAAGGGCGCATTCAAGTTGAACTGGCGCACTTAACCTATCAACGCTCGCGGCTTGTTCGATCCTGGACGCACTTGGAGCGTCAGCGCGGCGGCGCTGGCTTCCTTGGTGGACCCGGCGAACGTCAGATTGAAGCCGACCGGCGCGCTCTAGCGACGAAAATTGATCGTTTGCGTATCCGGTTGGAACAGGTGCGACGAACCCGGACCCTCCAGCGCGCCAAGCGAAAACGCGCGCCCCACGCCGTCGTCGCCCTTGTTGGGTATACGAACGCGGGCAAGTCAACCTTGTTCAACCGCCTGACGAACGCTGACGTGAAAGCCCAGGATCTATTGTTCGCGACGCTCGATCCGACAATGCGCGCGGTCACATTAGCGTCCGGTGAGAAGATTGTCCTCTCCGACACGGTCGGCTTTATCTCAGATTTGCCGACGCAACTTATCGCGGCGTTCCGTGCGACATTGGAAGAAGTGCAGGAGGCGGATGTCATTGTGCATGTCCGTGACGCCGCTCACCCTGATTCAGATGCGCAGCGCGATGACGTCCTTTCCGTGCTCGCCGCTCTTGGCGTCGGCGGCGACAAAATCGAAACTGCTTCTGTTGCCGGAACCGCTGAAAATGAGGGGCCGGCGGTTATTGAGGCGCTCAACAAAATTGATCTGATGGATGCTGAAGGCCGCCGCGTCGCCGAGGCGACCGCGCGCGTCAGCGAGGAGAGGGCGCTGCTCACAATTGAAGAGCCGCTAAAGGTTTGCTTGTCGGCCGTTACGGGCGAGGGTGTGGATACGTTCGTCGACTGCTTAAACACGCTTATTACGAGGTCGCGCGGCTATTTCGAGGTGAGTCTTGGCCCCGCCGACGGCGCCGCTCGCGCTTGGCTGCATCAAAACGGAGATATTGTTGAGATTAGCAGCGGCGACAGTGATCCTCATACCGATGAGAACGCTGAAATGCAGGCGAGCGACCGCGAGACGATCCTCGTGCGTTTAAGTGAGAAAAGCGCCGGCCAGCTGAAAAAGCGATTCCCCGATATCGTTACGGCGCCGTCAACTTCGAACGCTACACCGTCGGGCGCCAAACCGTCGGGCGCCAAACCGTCGAGTGCCAAACCGTCGAGTGAAAGACAAATTGCATGAGCATTGATCCAGCCGCTGTCACTGAGATTCTAAGGACTCTCAGTGAGAAGATAATCATGCCGCAATTTGGTCGATTATCCGCCGGCGATATTCAGCAGAAATCGTCGCCGAACGATCTCGTGACAATTGTCGATCACGAGGCGGAGGCTTTTTTGGAGGAGGCGCTGGCGCCATTGGCGCCCGGCGCGGAATTTATTGGCGAAGAAGGCGCCGCTGCGGCGCCGGAAATTGTTGCGCGATTGGAAAAGCCAGGGCGGTATTGGGTAATCGATCCGCTCGACGGTACGCGGAATTTCGTAAAGCGCATCAATGAGTTCGCTACAATATTAGCCTACGTAGAAGACGGCGTTACGACGATGGGATGGATCTACGCCCACCCAGACGCGGCCTGCGCCGTCTCGGTGAAGGGCGACGGCGTTTCATGGCGTGATGGCGAGATTAGCATTGCGCCGCAAGAGGAAGGCCGACCGCAAGGCTTTCGATCGCTAGGATGGTTGCCGGAAGCCGACGCTGATCGCCTTCGCGCCAATTTGAAAAAGCATACGGTCACGAAACCAGGTCATTGTTCAGCATACGCTTATTTAAAGCTCGTTTTTGGCGCGGTTGATTTTAAGCTCTCGAGCCGCATTCATCCTTGGGATCACGCCGCGGGCGTCCTGATGCTTGAGGAGTTGGGCGGTCACACAGCTTTTCTTGACAGCAACACGCCCTACGCGCCGTCGGACAGTGTCGACAGCGCCCTCTTGGCGGTCGCCCCAGGGCGCGACTGGGAGAGCCTGTCCGCCCTTATCGGTTCTCGATAATAGCAACGAGCGGACAGGCGCGGCGGATCGTCGACGCTTGCGTATTCTGGTTGTCTCACCCAAAATCGTCGCCTGATACGCGTCACTGATAAGGGGGAGCGCTATGGCGACGAAACGCCGAGATTTTCTAAAGGCGGCTACGATAGGGAGCGCCGTCGCGCTTACTGGCGGCTGCGACGGAAATGGCGAAGTGGACATCGCGCCTCGTTTAAGCGGTGCGAAGCCTGGAGATGATCGAGCTGCGCCAATATCGGTGAACACAATTGCCGAAGCGGAAAAACTTCAGGGCGTTTCGTATACAGATAGTGAACGCCGACAAATGCTCCATGGGCTAGAGCGCAAGCTTGAGCAATGGGCTGTTTTGCGCGCTGAAACACCAGCGAACAGCGCGCCTCCGGCGCAAGTTTTTTCGCCGAAATTGCCGCGTCAGCGAATTCGCTCGCAAAAGAACCGTTTCTCATTTTATGAATTACAAAGAGAGCCGTTTTCCGAAATGCGCTTTCCTGAGGCGCCGGAAGATATCGCCTATGCCGATGTTAAAACGCTTGGCGCCATGGTGCGCGCAGGCGTGCTGACGAGCGCCGCGCTTACGGAAATCTATCTTCAACGTATTGAACGCTACAATCCCACCCTACGCGCCTTTATAACGGTTTCTGCTGATCTAGCGCGCGAACAAGCGGAAAAGGCGGACAAAGACTTTGCAAAGGGGCGCGATCGCGGTCCATTGCATGGTATTCCGTATGCTGTGAAAGATATCATTGATACAAGGAATATACCGACAACTTGGGGAGCGGCTCTCTATCGTGACCGCGTTCCGGACAAAGATGCGGAAGTTGTCGTCAAATTGAAACGAGCCGGCGCGGTGTTGTTAGGCAAAACAAGTTGCGGCGCGCTCGCCTATGGCGACCAGTGGTTTGACGGTCGCACGAGGAATCCTTGGAACCCTAAAGAAGGCGCTAACGGCTCCAGCGCGGGGTCCGCCGCAGCCGTTGTCGCTGGGCTTTGCGGTTTTGCGTTGGGTACGGAAACATTGGGATCAATAATTTCGCCAAGCGAGCGATGCGGCGCCGTTGGGTTGCGGCCGACATTTGGACGTGTGACGCGCGCCGGCGTCATGACGCTTGCTTGGTCTCTCGATAAAGTCGGCCCCTTGGCGCGTCGGGCCGAAGATACGGCCGCCGTTTTGTCCGCCCTCAATGGGTACGACGCCGATGATCCGGCGGCGGCGCGGATGGGTTTCACTTATGACGGCGGCGTGGACCTCTCGTCTTTGACTGTCGGATACGTTCCCGCTTGGTTTGAAGCAGGCGATGAAACGGATCGCACGGCGTTGGCGGCGGTCCGCGATAGCGGCGTTCGGATGGTGGAGTTTGATTGGCCCGCACGGCGCTTTGATGCGTTGATTGAAATCGTTCAGGTTGAGGCCGCCGCCGCTTTCGCTGACTTAACGCTTTCCGGCGAGGATGACGCGCTTGCATGGCAGGAGGAGGCCGCGTGGCCGAACACCTGGCGAGCGGCTCGGTTCGTTTCGGCGGTCGACTATGTGCAAATTGATCGTCTAAGGCGGCAATTAATGACCGATCTCGCCGAAGCGTTTAACGGGGTCGATGTCCTGATAGGCCCGCATTTCGCTGGCGGCGCTTTACTCGCGACAAATTGCACAGGCCACCCGCAGATGGCCGTTCCAGTGGGGTCAACCCAGACGCCAAGCAGAGATTTATGGGACGCACCGATCGTCGCTGGGGCGGGCGAGACCTTTCAGACGCCACGCGGCGTAAGCCTTTGGGGGGCTTTGTTTAACGAGGGGCCGATGATTGCCGTCGCCCGTGCGCTGGAAACGGCGCTCGGCGTTTCTAGCCGCCGTCCACCAGGGTTTTGACCGGATTTCCGCCCGTTCACCGGATGGAAATCTCCTTTCTCACTCCCCACAGGGCCCGTCGGCCTCTTTTCTGGCCGGGGCTGAATCTTACATTCACCATATTACAATTAAAACCAGGCTTTATACTATCAGCGGGTTGCGCGGCGTGCAGCTCAGCCGGTTTGTGTGTGCTTTGGGGTCTGATTCACTAGGACGCCATTGTTGTCGCCGCATTCTAAGTGCTTGGGCGCGTTGAGGTGAGGTGGATTTATGGTGTTGTTTGGTGAGGGACGCGCGTTGCGTTGTGCGCGCGAAGGCGAGCCTCGTCCGGAGCGGACTGTGATGGCGATGGGCGACAGCGTGGAAAGCGCAGCACGGCGGGGCGGGCGAATTGCTGCCTTCAGCTGCGCCATTGGGCTTTTCGCACTTATCAGCGCCTGTAGCAGCTCTGGCGGCGGCGGAACGCCGACGATTACGACGCCGGCTCCTGCGCCGGTAACCACACCTCAGCCGTCAGCGTCGATATCCGCGAACTCTGCGGAATACCAAGCGAACTTGGCCTACAATGTCATCAACGCACTACCCGCCTACGAAGCCGGCATCTTTGGCGACGGCGTTCTTGTCGCCATCGTCGATACGGGAATTAATGAGAATAATCCCGAGTTTTCCGGACGGATCGATCCGCGCAGCGCCGATCTTGTTATCGCGTCGGTTGTCGGCGCCGCGAATGCGCGCGTCGGCGGCCCCGATTTAACCGATGATGATGATCATGGTACGCCCATTGCGGCGCTCATCGGCGCCGCCCGCAACGGACTTGGCATGCATGGCGTTGCGCCTGAAGCGGATTTGCTGATCTATCGCACCGATGACGACAGCAATGACGATCTTTCAATTTTTGGCGAAGCGCTAGAGGAAGGCATACGCCGTTCCGCTGCGAACGGCGCCAAGGTTTTAAACCTCTCCCTGGGATCGAGCTTTGCGAGTGCGCGCTCCGAGTTCGCTGAGTATTTTGAAATCGCCGCCGACGGCGACATCGTCACCGTCATCGCCGCGGGCAATGACGGGTTAGACGATCCTGACCCGTCAGCGCAGGCGGCGAATGACGCGAGAGCAGCCGGCACGGTTATTGTTGCGGGATCGGTACCCCTCAATGATCAGACCCAATTATCTGATTTTTCTCATAAGGCGGGCAACACCAGGGACTTTTTCCTTGTGGCGCCAGGCGAACGCCTTCGCGTGCCGGCTAATAACAATTCGCCAAGTATAGGCGGGGAGACTTTTAACGGCACGAGCGCATCGACGCCGTTGATTGTTGGCGCCGCGGCGCTTGTCCGCGAGGTGTGGCCGGCGCTCACCGCGGCGGAAGTTGTTGAAATTCTCCTCGATAGCGCTACAGATCTCGGCGCTCCGGGCACTGATGAAATATTCGGTCGGGGTCTTCTCAACATTGAAGCGGCCTTGCAGCCCTCCGGACAGCTTTCCACGTCGTCGATAAACGGTTCGAGTGTTGCAATAGCGGCCGGCGGCGGCCTCAGCGCGCCGGCGTTCGGCGCTGCAGCTCTTGATTTCGGAGAGATCGTCGCGCTTGATCGCTATAATCGCGATTTCACCGTGATCTTAAGCGATACTGTCGCCTGGACGGAGAATCTCGCCGTCGATCCCTTAACGGTCATTCAGCCGAACCGCGCCGTTGAACGAAGCGCCGCCACGATCGCGGGCACGAATGTACGTTTTTCGCTCGCGAACGAAACCTACACGGACCAAAATGCGGAGACGCTTTTGCGGGCGCCGGTGTTTGGCGGTGATCGTGACCAAGAAACGATTTTACGGTTCACGGCGACGCGCCCGATCGGCCAAGATATTGTCTTGTCGTTCGCACAAGGCCTCTCGCCGCGTGCCGTCGACGGTATGACCGACGATGCATGGACGCCGGGATCGATCGCCCGAGATGGGTTCAACGATCCGTTTCTCGGCCAGGGCGAAGCGGGCGTCGCGACGCGCGTCGAGTTGAAGATCGCTGGCCTAGACGTCGACATGCTGACGGCTACGAGCGACGTTCGCACCTCGTACCTTGATGAAGCGCTCTTTGATCTTCCGGGCGTTCTGGAAAACAGCCGCATCAATAACGCGCGTCTCGGCGTCAGTTTCGGTGATGAGACACGGCGTTTCACCGTGCATTCAGGCGTGCGGCAAGAAGCCGGCGCTGTCCTCGGGGCGCGCTTTGGCGGCGCATTGGGGTCTGTCGCCGAAAGCACAACGTATTATCAAGCGATCGGCGCCGATATAGCGCTTTTTCAGGGGTGGCGCTTAAACGCACGCGGCGCCTTAGGCGTCTCAAGCATTATCATGAACGGCGAGGCGGCGAGTTTGGGCGGCGTCATGGAGGGCTTAACGTCCAGTCAATTTGCGGCGGGCGTTTATCGCAACAGCGTCTTGCGCGATGGGGACGTTTTATCGGTTTCGTTGATGCAGCCCCTAAGGGTTGAAAGTGGCGATTACGTCTTTGAGGGCGCTATCGCGTATGATCCTTTTGCGGAACAACTCGCCTTTGCCGAACAACGCGTCGACTTATCCGGTGCAGCGCGAGAGTTCGACCTCGAAGCGCGTTATCAGCTTTATCGCTTCGGCGGGGGGTATTTAGAAGCTGGCGTTTTGCATCAGTTTAACGCGCTTGGCGGTGTTGGGGATGCAACGACGGGCATTCTTCGCGCTGGCGGCGCGTTCTAAGAGCCCGATTCAAAACTCCGGAAATGGCTCGACACGAAAGTATTAGACACCGGTTTGCTGCCCCCTTTTGATTATGGCGATGCGGTTCCGGCTCTTACTTTTTTAGATTTAGAGCCTGAGCGGTATGTATTTGTCGCCAACTGAAGTCTGTTTCGAGGGGTTTTCCAACGTTGCCCGAGTTTCCAATCGGGCTCTAAGCGCTAACGATGATTGTCTATCGACCTGCAATGGCGTTCGCATAAAGATATTTACGCCAACAAAAAACCCGGACTGAACTCAGTCCGGGTTTCTTTTTTAGACGAGAGTGCTGCGGCCTAGGAGCCGACAACGTCGCCGTTTTTCTTGGTGATGATCAACGTTGCATCACGTGGAATGGTCACACCGTCGAACTTCTTCGGGAAGTTTGTGCGCGATGGGTCGCCGTCGCCCGGGTGCTGGACGTTGACGAACGCCGTCGTTTGATCCGGCGTGTAGGCGAAGCCCGTGATCTCGTCGTTGCGAACGCCGACGAGGAGACGCTTCGGCTCCGGCGGGTTCTTCGTCGTGTCAAAAACAACGAGCTGGTCTTGCAGACCGTCCGGCTGACCGCCGTCGGTGCCGATGAAGAGGCGGCCGTCCGGGTCGGCGTAGGCCGCGTCCGGATCGGTGAAGACGCCCGGCGTGCCGCGCGTTGACGAAGCGAGAAGGTAGATTTCCCAGGTGAAGGTTTCGCCGAGGAAGTCATTGTCGTCGAACGTACGGATGATGTGGCCGTCCGAATTCGGATTTTCCGGGTTGGCCGCGTTCACTTCGCCTTGCGGCGGGGTGCGGTCTTTTGCCGTGTTATTGGTCAGCGTCCAGAATACCGACTTCTCTTGACCGATGGTCGTCCATTCCGGACGGTCCATTTTCGTGGCGCCGAGGATGTCCGCGGCGAGACGCGTGTTGATCAACAGTTCGCCTTGATCAGCGAAGCGGCCGGCGAGCGCCGGATTGTTCACAGATAGTTCGAGCCAATCTCCGGTATTGTCGTCATTGAAGCGCGCGACATAGAGCGTGCCTTCATCGAGCGGGCTTTTGCCTTGAGCGATCGCGTCTTTCCAGGGCAGGTCGGAAACGTATTTATAGCAATAGTCGCCGCGTTGGTCGTCGCCCATATAGGCGGCGATGCGGCCATTGGCGCTTTCAGCAATGGCGACGGCTTCGTGCTTGAAGCGGCCCATGGCGGTGCGTTTCGTCGGCGTTTGCGTACCGTCGTGCGGGTCGATTTCAACGATCCAGCCGAAGCGGTTTTGCTCATTGACGTAATCCGGATCGGAGAGGTCGAAGCGGCGGTCGAAATTGAACCAACCATAGCCGAAGCCAAACGCTGAGAAGCCATAGCGTGCTTGCGCTTCGGTCGGATTGTCGAGGCCGGCAGAGGCGCCGAAATAGCCGTTGAAGTTCTCTTCGCAGGTTAGATACGTGCCCCAAGGCGTTGGGCCGGAACCGCAATTGTTGACCGTGCCGAGCGGAATATTGCCGGCGGGGTTTTTCAGAAGATCAGAGTCTGCGGCTGGTCCGGAGAATGCGACCGGCGTGTTGACCGTGATACGACGCGCGTTCGGGCTGTTGACGACGCGCCAGCGGGGGCCGCGCTTTTCAATGGCGACAACTGATACGCCGTGCACCGCTTGCGACAGGCGAACGTCTTCGAGTGTTTCTGGCTGATCTTTACCAAGAACATGCGTGTTGCGGCCGAACTCGTGGTTGACACAGAGCATGCCGTTTTGGTTTTCGAACTTACCGCGTAGGCCGCGACCGCGACCGAACTCAAATTGCCGTGGGAAGTAGGCCATGCCGTCATGACCGATGCCGATTTGTTTGCTCGCTTGCTCTGACGTCGGACGAGTATTGGGATCGCCCTCATATTCTTCCGTCGCGCCCGGCTGGATTGGCGTACCCCAAGGGATAAACGCTTCGTACCGGTAGTCTCTCGAAATTGTCGGTAAAGACTGGTCTTCAATTGCATCTTCGATCGACACAGGGCGGAAATTGCAAAGGCTGTCGGAGTTTTTGTTGCCGCGGAAGCGCGAAGCGGCCATGGCTTGCGGCGCTAAGAAACCTGTCGTCGCAGCGCCGATAAGCGCGCCCGTTAGAATGTTACGGCGCGACATGTTCGATTCGACGATTGATGAGAATTCTGGATTGTTCGTCGGGTTTGAGGAAATTTCCTCCGACGCGTCAAAAGGTTCTGTGCAAGGAATTTCAGACGAGCGCGAGCGCATGGTGATTTCTCTCCATTGAAGCGAGACAAAATGTACGCAAGGGGACGATTAGGCGCACGACGCGCGCCATCCCCCAAACGAATTAGAAAAACAAGCGCGCAGGTCGTGCGCCTTGCTCACGTAAAAGTGGTTAATTGGGTTTTATGTCAGAATAATTTCAGTAGGCGCACCATATGCGCTACTGGGAAAATTAATCTTTATAAACTGTATTTGATAATTATTCGCACGCTGGCTTGGTTGTCTCAAGCGAGATTTTGCGAAACTTTTGTGACGTTGATCGCTAGTTAGACTGCCATTGTGATTTAACGAAAGTGCGTATGCGACATACTGTCAGTTCGGTTTAAATTTGTCGTGCGTCGTGCGTTGTTGCGCAAGGTTCGTCTCCTCGACCGTGCGCAATAAGCGCTTGTTGTAAGACGCTTATCGCCGTTCGCGACTAAGGCTGTGGAAGTCTTAATCGAAGGAGACGTAGAAAAAGCTAGTTTCGATAGCGGCGTTTATGCCACTTAGATATCGAGCGCGTCTTGGACGAATTCTGCGTTCTCGGTGATGAACTGAAAACGCGCTTCGGGTTTTTTTCCCATCAGGCGTTCCACTAACGCGGCGGAGTCTTCGGCCTTGTCCTCGGCGATGACGACGCGCGCAAGGCTGCGCTGCGCCGGGTCCATCGTGGTTTCTTTAAGTTGGCCTGGGTTCATTTCGCCAAGGCCCTTAAAGCGCGACACTTCGACTTTTTGATTAGACCTGAAGTCTGATTTCAGTTTGGCATCGCGCGACTCTTCATCCATGGCGTAGACCGTCTTGCCGCCGGCGGAGAGGCGGAAGAGGGGCGGTTGGGCCATGTAAAGCCGCCCGGCTTTGATCAGCTCCGGCGTTTCCCGCTGGAAGAACGTGATGAGCAGCGCGGCGATATGGGCGCCGTCGACGTCGGCGTCGGTCATGATGATGACCTTTTCATAGCGGAGGTCTTCAACGTCGAAGCGCGCGCCGAGATTGACGCCAAGCGCTTGGGCGATGTCGGCGACTTCTTGGTTGGCGAGTATTTTATCGCGGGTGGCGGACGCGACGTTTAGGATTTTGCCGCGCAAGGGCAGGATTGCTTGGGTCGCGCGGTTCCGCGCTTGCTTTGCCGAACCGCCGGCCGAGTCCCCCTCGACGAGGAAGATTTCCGTGCCGGTCCGGTCTTTCTGGGAGCAGTCCGCGAGTTTGCCGGGCAGGCGAAGTTTGCGTGTCGCTGCTTGCCGCGAGACTTCTTTTTCGCGGCGTCGGCGTTGGCGCTCCTCGGCTTTTTCCACGACCCATTCGAGCAAACCGTCGGCTTGCTTCGGGTTAGAGGCGAGCCAATGGTCAAAGGCGGGGCGAATGGCGTTCTCAGCGAGCTTTTGCGCTTCGGCCGTCGCTAATTTGTCCTTGGTCTGACCTTGAAATTCCGGATTTCTTACAAAGACGGACAATAGTGCGCCGGCCGTGCCCATAACGTCTTCGGCGGTGACGACGCTCGCCTTTTTGTGGCCGGCAAGCTCGCCATAAGCGCGCAAGCCCTTCGACAACGCCGCGCGTAGGCCCGCTTCATGGGTGCCGCCTTCGGGCGTCGGAATGGTGTTGCAGTAAGAATTGACGAACCCGTCCGCCTCATTGCCTTTCGCGCCGAAGCCCGCCGCGCCCCAGACGACGGCCCATTCGACATTGCCGTGGCCTTGGGTTTCTTTGCGTTCGACTTTGCCAGTGAACATCTCGTCCGCTACGCGCGGTTTTTCGCCGGCGAGGCTACCGAGATAGTCAGACAGGCCGTTGGCGAAATGCAAGACCGCTTCTTCCGGCGTATCATCTTTGATGAGCGCCCCGGCGCACTTCCAGCGGATTTCAACGCCGCCGAAGAGATACGCTTTAGAGCGCGCCATGCGGAAGAGGCGCGCCGGCTTAAATGCAAGCTTGTTGCCAAAAATCTCCGGGTCCGGATGGAACATGACGCTGGTGCCGCGCTTATTGGGGGCGGGACCGACGGTCTCCAGCTTGGTGCGCGGCTTGCCCTTGGAATAGCTCTGGCGGAACATTTTCTTATTGCGGCAAACCTCGACGATGAGATCGTCGGCGAGAGCGTTCACCACCGATACGCCGACGCCGTGAAGGCCGCCGGAGGTTTGATAGGCTTTGCCGTCGAATTTCCCGCCCGCGTGCAGCGTCGTCATGATGACTTCAAGCGCCGACTTCTTCTTGAACTTCGGATGCGGGTCGACAGGGATGCCGCGGCCATTGTCGGCGACTGTCAGGTATCCGTCTTCGTGAACTTCGATTTCGATGCGCGTCGCGTGCCCCGCGACCGCTTCGTCCATTGAATTGTCGAGAACCTCTGCGAAGAGGTGGTGCAGCGCTTTTTCGTCGGTGCCGCCGATATACATGCCGGGGCGTTTGCGGACGGGTTCGAGGCCTTCCAAGACCTCGATGTCTTTAGCGGTGTAATCTGTTCCGAATAGATCGTCGGATTTTTTCGCGGCGGCGCGGCGCGGCATAAGCGGACTCGACTAAATTGATTGAAGAGGCCTCGTCTACACGGCTTTGGCCTTTGGCGTAAAGCAATTGCCGCGCGCGTTCTTTGTTGTGCGTGCCAATTCTCTGCTTAAAGCGGCGGCTGCTCGACCGTTACGAAGAACACGCTTACAAGATGGGTTTACTCGTTTTATCAGCCCTTAAGCTCGCTCTATGTCAGTAAGACAAGCCGCCGATCTTGCCGCGCCGCTCATTCTACCGTGCGGCGCGCGCCTTAAGAACCGCTTTGCGAAGGCCGCCATGACGGAAGGCCTCGCCGATCCGCTCAATCGGGCGACGGCGCGCTTGGAGACGCTGTATCGCCGCTGGGCGGAGGGCGGCGCGGGGCTGTTGATTACCGGTAATGTGATGGTCGATCGCCGCTATTTGGAGCGGCCGCTGAACTTGGTCATCGACGGCGAACAATCGCCCGAGCAAATTTCGCGTTTGGAAGCGATGGCGAGCGCCGCCGTTGATGCTGGCGCGTCGATTTGGATGCAGCTTTCCCATGCGGGCCGGCAATCGCCGACCATGGTCGCAGCGGAGCCGGTCGGCCCATCGGCCGTTGCGCTGGCTTTGCCGGGCGGGCAGTTCGCGACGCCGCGCGCTTTGTCCGTTGATGAAATCGAAGACGTGATCGCTCGTTTTGCTCACGCCGCCGGTGTCGCGAAATCGACCGGGTTCACCGGCGTTCAGGTCCACGCAGCCCACGGGTATTTGCTGTCTGAGTTTCTAAACCCGCTCGCCAATCGCCGCGACGACGCGTGGGGTGGCAGTTTAGAGAACCGCGCACGGCTCTTGCTTCGGTGCGTTGAAGCGGTTCGTGCGAAAACCGGCTCTGGCTTTCCGGTCGCCGTGAAACTGAATTCTTCTGATTTTCAGAAGGGCGGTTACGGGTTTGAAGACTGTCTTGTCGTCGTGGAAATGTTGAACCAGGCCGGCGTCGATCTCATCGAGATCTCCGGCGGCAATTACGAGCAGCCGCGAATGATGGGCCTTGAGGGGATGGAGCCCGTTTATGAAGACCCCGTTCCCGCATCGACGGCGGCGCGCGAGGCCTATTTCATCAATTACGCGGCGGAAGTCTCGAAAATCGCAAAAGCGCCTTTGATGGTGACAGGCGGTTTCCGAACGCGGCGCGCGATGGATGAAGCGTTGCATTCCGGCGCTGCAGACGTCATCGGTGTCGCCCGGCCGCTGTGCGTTGATCCGGATTTGCCGAACAAACTGCTCGCCGGCGACATCATGGCGCTGCCGAAATATGAAGACGCGTTGCGCCTTGGGCCGGGCGTCTTCGGACCGCGATCCGCTTTGCCATTGCTGAAGACGATCAATGGCTTCGCGGTCATGTCGTATTTCTACCAGAATATCTTCCGGCTCGCCGACGGGCTTCCGACGCGAGAAAGGATGGCGCTTTTTCCGGCCTTTATACGTCATCAAATGCAGGAACGCCGCGCCGCAGCAAGCCTGGAGAACCGGTAGGCGGTCGCTTATTTTACAATTTTTCGATCGAACATCTGTTCTTTGATCATAAAGGGACGCAAGGTGCGGTGATGCGCGCCACGACCGACACCCCGACTTATGCGCCGGACGCAGATCTGGCGGACCGTGACCTCAAAATCGATCCGTCTACGGCGCGACCGCGACGATTTCGTGGGCCTTTTTCCGAGCTTTGGCGTTGGGTTTGCTACGTCTTTATGAAGGCCGCCGGCTGGCGGTTTGAAGGCGATTGGCCGAGCGCCGACAAAGCCGTCGTGATCGCCGCGCCCCATACATCGAATTGGGACGGCATCTATATGCTGGCGTCGGCCGGCTATTACCGGGTTCCTTTGCGCTGGATGGGCAAGAAGGAACTCACCGAAGGGCCTTTCGGCAATGTCGTTCTCTGGCTCGGATGCGTGCCGATCGACCGCACCAGTAAAAACGACGTCGTCAAACAAATGGCTGATGCTTTTGAAATGCGTGACGCCATGATGTTAGCTGTGCCGCCCGAAGGAACGCGTTCGAAAACCCGCGAGTGGAAGTCCGGCTTTTATCATATTGCTGCGCGCGCCGGCGTGCCGATGATTCTCACGGTTCTCGATTTTGGGACGAAAACAGTGCGCATCAGCGGCCTTTTTATCGCGAGCGGCGATTACGACGCGGATTTGCCGGCCATCCAAGCGCATTATCGTGACGCGCGCGGTAAACATGACGATAAGTTCGTCATGCCGAAAGACGCCTGATTCTCGCGATTAGCGTGCGTGCAGGCGGGCTCTGTTAGCAGAAAAATCTAGAATTCATCGCTGCGGCTCGACGCGAAATGTTTTGCGGTGCGGCATCTTTGCTTTTGTTAAGAAAAATAGTTGTTTAGCCCCTTTTCTTCAAAGAGAAACTGGTTAAATGATGCGGCGCACAAGAAAATTGTGCGCCGCATTATCCCAAATTTCGTTTTCGCTTAACCGCCTTAAGGAGCACTAGAAATGTCGCCCGCCCTCGCGCCTGTCTTGGATGGATCTTACGCTGACGCTGTCGATCCCTTTCAGCCTGCGAACGCCAATGACCGTTATCGGGATGATCACCACGCCGTCGACGACGCGCGTCATGGCGACAGCGTTGAGAGCGACTACGCCAGCGGCAAGCGGCGACAGCCGTTTGCGCAGGAGGTCTCTGACTTTGCGCCGATGGAGCCAGCTGACATCATCAATCAGCGCCGGGTCTCGCGCGACGACGTCGTGCGCGCGCCGCGGTTCACGGCATGGGACTTAAGGTTTGCGACGGCGCTTTACTTCGCGATATGGCGCGGCCGGCAATTGTGGAACTATTCGTACAATTTTGGACAAACCGGCGCAGGATATTTGCGCCGTATCCTCGGTCGTGGACGGCTGAAAAAGCTCGAAGAACTGAAAAACGGCGATCGCTGCTTCGTGCTCGTGCGCGGCTTGCCGACGGCGTCAATCTTCTTTCCATTCCCGAAAGAGCACGCCGCGCTGCATGGCGGCATTCCGCTTCGGAAGTTCCGCCATTTCGATATGATGGTCGCTGGACTGTTGTTCTTAGCGGGCGCTGAAGTGCGCCGTCGCTATCAGAACGCGGCCGCGCCGATTGTCCGTACGCTCATCTCTGCGCCGACGGAGCCGCAAGTCGGCGACCGCGACGGCTCCGACATGCATTTGCGCTTCCACCAAAGCACGGTTGAGAAGGGCTTGCCGCAACCGGGCTTGCCAGCGGCCGGCGAGGACACGTGCACGGTGAAAGCCTATGCGGCGGTGCGTAACCGGCGGAAAAATCCAATCTATGTGCTGGCGGTCAAAGACGTTATCGACATGATCCCCGACGAAGAGTTCGATTGGTTGACGGGTCACTTGATGCGGCCAGTATATCAAAAAATCGGTCCGCACTTCGATAACAACGACACGGCGATGATGGCCGAAGGGCAGCCGATCTTGCGGCGCGGCGTCGGCGATGATTGGGTTATGAGTTTTGATCCGGATCGCGTCTTTACCGAAGACGAGAACGCCAAGCGGGCCTTGCGGAAGCTGCGCGGCGCCATCATGCGCGCTCGCGGACGGGCAATAGAAGTTGTGCTCGACCGCCGGGACGTTTTGATCGTTGATAATTTGCGGGCGCTTGTCTCGCGCCGTGAATATTATCCGTTCACGATGCGTGAGGCGCTGAGCGGGCTCTTCTTCCGTAAACCGCGCTGGTTGCGGCTTTATTATGGTTTCCCGCTGCCGCGGACTTAAGCGCCGCTACTCGATAACAGCTTTTAAGGCTTCGAGAAAAAAACGCCGTCGCCAAAATCTGAATGGGCGTCGGCGTTTTGCGTATGGGCGTTATCAATCTTCGCCGGCGCGTCCGATGCGTCATCGCGCGCCCCATAGGCGATGAAGTTGCTCGGCGCGCTTGTCAGCGTTTCGTGGTATTTCCGGGCGGTGTCTTGAAACACTTTGATGTTCACCGCGAGCGATCCGCGCGTAACGCCGTAATTGCCGATTAAATACCGTTGTGCGAAGACGGACGATCCGTCCGTCATCGCGGCGATCGGCGGCGTCGTCAGATTGAAGCGATTGTTCAGCTCAAGGTTCGATGCGCCGGTGTAATAGGCGCGCATGACAAGACCCGCGCAGGCGTCGCGTGTCGCGCCGCATACCCGCGGCCAAAATATAGCCGTGACGCCTTCGATACCGATATCGGCCATGAGGATGTCATAGCCGTTTTGATTGCGTCGCTGATAGGGAATGCCGAGTTCTGCAAGAACGGGTGCAATTGTCTGTATATTGAAATTCTCAACGACGCCGTTTGGATCAATAACCGGCGGCGAGGGCGTTTGTACTTGCGCAATTCCGCTGGAGGCAGCGCTTAGAAAACCGGCGATCGCCCCTAAAGCGGTGGTGAGTCGGTTGCGAACGGCCGCTAGACCCGACTTGTCGCCCGTTATCCGCTTCTGCGTAAGAATGTCCATGAAGAATGATGACATCGTCTCGCCCCATTGAATTCAAAAGCGCTATTCCGCGCGCTTGTTGGCGGGTAAAGCCGCGCGGCCTGGTTTATGAGCAAGGTTACGCGCCTCATACGCCTCTGTCGACGGAAGGGATGTGAGGAGCTGCGGTCGCTGCTGTGGGTGTGGTCTTCAGAGGGGCTCGTGTTAATCAAGAAAAAGCCGGGCTCAACAAGCCCGGCTTTTCGTCAGTGTGATTAGTCTAAGTCTTACGACGAATAGTACATCGCGAATTCGACCGGGTGCGGCGTCGTTTCGAAGCGCGAGACTTCTTCGTGCTTCAGATCGATATAGGCGTCGAGTTGATCGTCATTGAAGACATTGCCTTTTTTGAGGAAGGCGCGATCGTGGTCGAGGGCGTCCAGCGCTTCACGCAAGGATGCGCAAACCGTCGGCACGTCTTTTAGTTCCTCGGGCGGCAAGTCGTAGAGGTCTTTATCCATCGGATCGCCCGGATGGATTTTGTTCTCAATGCCGTCGAGCCCCGCCATCAATAGCGCTGCAAAGGTGAGGTATGGGTTGCCCGCGGCGTCAGGGAAGCGGGTTTCAATACGCTTACCGTTCGGCGACGGCGTCCACGGGATACGAATGGAGGCCGAACGATTGCGCGCGGAGTAAGCCAGCAGCACTGGCGCTTCGAAGCCCGGTACGAGGCGCTTGTAAGAGTTCGTCGTGGCGTTGGCGAAAGCGTTAATTGCGCGCGCGTGCTTGATGATGCCGCCGATATAATAAAGGCAATTTTCTGAAAGGTCAGCGTACCGATCGCCAGCGAACGCCGGTTTGCCGTCTTGCCAGATTGATTGGTGCACGTGCATGCCGGAGCCGTTGTCGTTATGAACCGGCTTCGGCATGAACGTCGCGGTCTTGCCATAGGCGTGCGCGACTTGGTGCGTGATATATTTGTAAAGCTGCATACGGTCGGCCATGCGGGTCAACGTGGCGAACTTCATGCCAAGCTCGTGCTGCGACGGGGCGACCTCGTGGTGGTGCTTTTCAGGTTCGAGACCCAATTCCGTCATCACGGTGAGCATTTCGGTCCGTAAGTCTTGACCGGAATCGACGGGCGGTACTGGGAAATAGCCGCCTTTCGGGCCCGGACGGTGACCGAGATTGCCTTCGTCGTAAGCGGTTCCGGAATTATAAGGGCCTTCGGTTGAATCGATAACGAAGCCCGTATTGTTTTGCTCGACCGAAAAACGCACATCGTCAAAAACGAAGAACTCCGCTTCCGGACCAAAATAAGCTGTGTCGCCGACGCCGGCGGCGGTTAGATAGGCTTCGGCGGCTTTCGCCGTGGTGCGGGGGTCGCGGCTATAAGGCTGACCCGTCGCGGGTTCCAGAATATCGCAGAAAAGGCCGAGCGTGGGCTGTGCGAAAAACGGATCGACAAACGCGGTGTCCGTATCCGGCATCAATGTCATGTCGGATTCATTGATCGCTTTCCAACCGGCGATCGACGAGCCGTCAAACATGGAGCCGTCTTCGAAGAAATCCTCGTCAATCATCGAGCGGTCGAAGGTGACGTGTTGCAATTTCCCGCGTGGGTCCGTGAAGCGAAGGTCGACATAACGAATGTCCTTATCCTTCATCATCTTCATAATATTATTTGCGGACATAAAGTCGGTTCTCCTCGTCTGGTTATCGTCTCAAATCGTCGTTGCGTTGGTTTGAGCCGCGGTGGTGGTCGCGCGCGGCGATTGGAAGATCGGCTAGAAACTATTAGCGGCCGGCCGTAGGGAGCGCTCCAATAAAGTGCAGCTGCAGTAAGGCTCGGCGATGAGATTTCGAGGGCTTGCTCTTTTTGTTATCGGTGTTCTTGTTGGTGTTCTGGGACGTATTCGGGCTTGTACGAAGAATGCCGTTCGGAACCGCCAAAAATCAAGTGCTTTTTTGCACCGCAAAATAAACCAGCTGGGTGCTAACGGGCCTATTAAGCGACGGTATTTGTCGAACTGAGTTCGGATGAAGCATAAACAGTCGTCAAGTGGCGAAATGCGTCGAGAATGTGTTCGTCGATAATCGATTAGTCGTACTCGGGCGATTTGGCGCCGTAGACCTGACATGGGTGGCCCAGCAGCGGCGGAGCATGCAATTCGCAAGGACGGCTAGATCGCTGACGATCCGGTTTCGCCTGTTCGGATGCGGACCGCGTTCTCCACCGGCAACACGAAAATCTTGCCGTCGCCGATTCGGCCCGATTGCGCCGCGCTGGCGATCGCTTCAACGGCGCGTTCAACCATGTCGTCATCGACAACAAGTTCGATTTTAACCTTCGGGAGAAAGTCGACGATGTATTCCGCACCGCGATAGAGTTCGGTGTGGCCTTTTTGACGGCCAAACCCGCGGGCGTCGAGGACGGTCATGCCTTGCAGTCCGACCTCGTGGAGCGCTTCTTTCACGTCGTCGAGTTTGAACGGTTTAATAACGGCTTCTATTTTCTTCATGGTTTCATTCTCGCGTGACGCTGCGATAATCTCAACATGCATCGAAACTTTACATCTCCAGGCCTCGTTTCATGCGCGCTCTAGCCCTTCTAACACCTGACGAAATGGCCCGCGCTGAAGCGAACGCCGTGCAGGACGGGCGTCCTATGGCGGCTCTCATGGAGGCGGCTGGCGCTGCGTTGGCGGAAGCGGCGCAAGCCTTGGCGCCTGACGGCGCGGTGACCGTCCTGTGCGGTCCCGGCAATAATGGCGGCGACGGCTTTGTCGCGGCGCGTCGGCTCCGGCGGGACGGCCGTACGGTCCGTTTGGGACTGTTAGGAGCAGTAGACGCTTTAAAGGGTGATGCGGCGATGATGGCGGCGCACTATGAGGGCGAGGTCGAGCCCCTCAGCACCGATGTGCTCGATGGCGCGACGCTTGTCCTCGATTGTGTGTTTGGGACGGGCTTATCGCGACCGATAGAGGGCGTTGCTGCGGCGGTCTTGGACGCAGCGCGGCGGCGCGCGCAGGCGAGCGCGCTACGCATAATCGCAGCTGATATTCCATCAGGCGTTGACCCAGCTACCGGTCGCGTTGACCCGAAAGCCGTCCCCGCCGCGAAAACCGTAGCGTTTGGCGCGCGAAAACCGGGTCACGTTCTAGCGCCGGGGCGGTTTCTATGCGGCGACGTCGTCCTCGCCGATATTGAGATATCCGACGCCGCCGTGATTGAAGCCTCGCCGACCGCGTTTCTCAATGACCCGCCGCTATGGGCGGCGGCGTTTCCACGCCCCAACCCGCTCGGCCATAAGTTTCAACGCGGCCATGCTGCGGTTTTGTCAGGTCCGCGACTTCATACTGGCGCGGCCCGGCTGGCGGCGCGCGGCGCCTTACGCGCGGGCGCCGGCGTCGTAACGCTGTTGTCGCCCGCTGATGCAAGCGATGAAAACGCCGCGCAAGCGACGGCGGTGATGGTGCGCGAGGTAAATGATCCCGCAAGCGTCGCTGTGTTTCTAAAAGATCGCCGGGTGCGCGCAGTTGTCCATGGGCCGGGCGCCGGGGTCGGCGAGGAGACGCGCCGTCTCGTCGAGGTCGTGACGGCGTCGGAGGCGGCCGGCGTTTTCGATGCGGACGCATTGACGAGTTTCGAGGCGGCGCCGGAAAAATTGTTTGGCCTCTTACGCGCCGAAGACGTTTTGACGCCGCATGAGGGCGAGTTCGCGCGCATCTTTCCGGACTTTGTGGCTGATCGTTCGGCGAGCAGGCTGGCGGCGGCGCGCGCCGCCGCTGAGAAGGCAGGGGCCGTCGTCGTTTTCAAAGGGCCTGACACGACGATCGCGGCGCCGGATGGCCGCGCCATCATAAACGCGAACGCCCCGCCGGATCTCGCCACCGCTGGCGCCGGAGATGTTCTGGCCGGCTTCATCGCCGGGTTACGCGCCCAAGGTATGCCGGCATTCGACGCCGCGGCGGCGGGCGTGTGGCTGCATGGCGCTTGCGGCGCAGCGCTCGGCCCTGGATTAATCGCCGAAGACCTGCCTGAAATACTGCCTCGGGTGCTGGGCGCGCTTCAAAAGCCATCGCGCTAAAAGGGGCGTTTGCTGTCCCGTCGAATAAAAACGACGCGTTTCTTGATCTTTAGCGATGATAAGAACGCGGAAGCCTCTCGACACCGGCGCGCCCTCTGCTATAGACGCGGGCTTGATTGAAGCGTCGCTGACCAGAGCGGCGCTTTCTTTGCTTGAGTGAAATAGTTTGCGGATGTGGCGGAACTGGTAGACGCGCTGGATTTAGGTTCCAGTGGGGCAACCCGTGAAGGTTCGATTCCTTTCATCCGCACCACTCTTTTACAGGCCCGCGTTTAGTGCGTGGGCGATCCCGCCGCGTCTTTAGACGCGGTCGACATTGAGCTGTTGGAAGGCCGAATAAGACATGGAAGTCGTAGAGACGAGCGCGGAAGGCTTGGAGCGTAAATTCACGGTGAAAGTGCCGGCTTCGGAGCTGGACGCAAAACTCACCGCCAAGCTGCAATCAATTAAAGGCAATGTGCAGCTGAAGGGCTTTCGCAAGGGCAAAGCGCCGATCTCCTTCCTGAAGAAGATGTACGGCAAAGGCATGATGAGCGAGATCGTCCAAGAAATCGTCTCCGAGACGAGCGCCAAGGCCTTTTCTGAACGCGATTTGCAGCCGGCTCAGCCGCCGCACCCGCAGTTCCATGGCGACATGGAGAAGGTCGTCGCCGGCGAGGCCGACCTCGAATATGAAGTGCACGCGGAAATCCTGCCGACCTTCGACCCCATGGATGTTTCCGAGCTTTCGTTAAGCCGCCCCACAAGCGCCGTTGATGACGCGGCTATCGACGAAGCGATCGGCCGTCTTGCGGAACAACAAAAAGATTATGAAGGCAAAGGCGACGACGCTGTTTCTGAAGACGGCGATATGGTCGTCATTGATTATGTCGGCTCGATCGACGGCGAGGAGTTCGACGGCGGCCGCGGCGACGGCCATGAACTCGTGCTCGGATCGGACGCCTTTATTCCCGGCTTTGAAGAGCAACTTGTCGGCGTCAAAGCCGATACGGCGAAGAAAGTGAACGTGACGTTTCCGGAAGCCTACCGCGCTGGAAATCTCGCCGGCAAGGAAGCCGTCTTCGATGTTCACGTGCACGAAATCAAGTCTCCGAAAGACGCTGAAATCAATGACGAGTTCGCCAAGAAATTCGGCGTTGACGATTTAGCGGCGCTTAAAGAACGCCTGAAAGAGCGCATCGAAGAAGAATACAAGCAAGCCAGCCGCGGTCATCTGAAGCGCTCGCTGCTCGACAAATTGGATGACGCGCACAGCTTTGATTTGCCGAAAACCATGGTTGACGCCGAGTTCAACCAGATTTGGGCGCAGGTCGAAAACGCTGAGCGCGATGAAGAAGACAAAGACAAGTCCGATGAGGAGCTGAAAGCTGAATACCGCACCATCGCCGAGCGCCGTGTTCGCCTTGGTTTGGTGTTGGCGGAGATCGGCAAGCGCGCTGAAGTCCAAGTTCCCCAGGATGAGCTGCAGCGGGCGGTTCAAGATCAGGCCATGCGTGAAGCGCAAATGCTGCAATTCCAGGGACAAGAAGTGACGCCGCAACAGGTTCTGCAGTTCTATCAGCAAAACCCTGATGCTATCGCCCAAATCCGCGCGCCGCTTTTCGAGGAAAAAGTCGTCGATTACGTTTTCGAACGCGCCAGCATCGAGGACAAAGAAGTCTCGAAAGATGAATTGCTCGCTGACCCGAGCGGCGACGAACTATCTTAAAGATCTCGTCTCTTCAGACAGCCATCTTGTTAATAAGGCCGCCAGATCTGTTCCGGCGGTCTTTTTTTGCCTGCTTTTGGGGGAGGCGAGCGCGCACTCGTTAAAATTTTTCCTTTGATAACGCTCGCTTAAGCCCGATCGGCGAAAATCTATGTGTCTTCGGCGGTGATACGCCTTTACTTGGGGAGACGCATCGCCATATCGCTTACCAGCTTCCTCTTTTCGGTCCTCGTTTCGCGGTCTCTGCAACACTTTATTCAGTGCAGTTCATCGGTACTCGGGCCACCGCTCCATTCACTCCCTTGTCGCACCCGATTCTCCGCCGTGGCGACTTGATAGACGTATGAAATCAATAAAGTGTGCGACCGAGAGAGCCGTCGTCGCTAAGCTTGCGTAAGGAACTAGAACCGCCATGAAAGATCCCGTCGATATTTATATGAACACCCTTGTGCCGATGGTCGTCGAGCAATCGAGCCGGGGCGAGCGGTCGTACGATATCTATTCGCGCCTCTTAAAAGAGCGGATTATCTTCCTTTCGGGGCCTGTTAACGACGCCGTATCGACGCTTGTAGTCGCGCAGCTCCTCTTCTTGGAGGCGGACAATCCGAAGAAAGAGATCGCGTTCTACATCAATTCGCCAGGCGGCTCGGTGTCGGCGGGGCTCGCCATGTACGATACGATGCAGTTCATCCGCCCCGCCGTTTCGACAATGGTGACCGGCATGGCCGCGTCGATGGGCTCGTTATTATTAACGGCGGGCGCCAAGGACATGCGCTTTTCGCTGCCAAACTCCCGCGTTATGGTGCACCAACCGTCGGCCGGGTTCCAAGGGCAAGCGTCTGATATCGAACGCCACGCCCAAGATATTCTCAAAATCAAACGCCGGTTGAACGAGATTTACGTGTCCCATACCGGGCAATCCTACGAAACGATTGAAAATACCCTCGATCGCGACCATTTCATGTCGCCTGAAGAGGCGGTGGAGTTCGGCCTAATCGATAAGGTGATCACGCAACGCGAAACGCCGGCGGATGAGGCGGAGTAAAGGGCGACAAGCTGGTTCGGCGCCGCAACAAAGCCGGTAAATTAAGGGTCGTTTCCGGCCGGTGAAAGTCAAAAGTGTCTTGAACCTTGCTCGAACGTTGCCGGCATTGGCGCAATTCGTGCAACGGTTCGCACAAATCGGGAGCCTTCGTTTGCTAAGGTTCTAAGGTGTTGGCGGCTCACGCTACGTTTTGGCCGCTTGATTTGCCGGCTTGTTCGGTGTGGACTGAAGAGCCTTGTGGGCAAGCGGCACCCCAAATACGGGAAAATCCCGTAGGGTTTTGCGCCCGACCGGAGTGTGTAAAGGGTTGGGGCGCACAGAGTTTGAGACGTTGATGTGCGTCGGCGTCCGAGAAGAAAACGACCCGTTCTGCGGGATAGAGAACCGACGGATATGATGTAGTTCTCTGAAGAAAAGCGGATCAACGCAAAGGCGCGGTTCGCTCTATAAAATTGGGCGGCGCATTCGCCTTTTAGGATCGCGACTGAGGAGTATTCGATAGTGAGCAAAGTTGGCGGCAAAACAACCGGGGGCGACGGTAAAAATACTCTCTATTGCTCCTTCTGCGGAAAAAGCCAGCATGAAGTGCGTAAACTGATCGCGGGACCGACGGTGTTCATTTGCGATGAGTGCGTTGAGCTCTGCATGGATATTATTCGCGAAGAGTCGAAATCGTCTCTCGTTAAGGCCGGCGACGGCGTGCCCTCGCCAAAACAGATTCTTAAAGTGTTGGACGACTACGTCATCGGGCAGTCCTTCGCGAAACGCGTTTTGTCCGTAGCCGTGCACAACCACTATAAGCGCCTCAATCACGCGACGAAAAACAACGACGTCGAACTCGCGAAGTCGAATATTCTTCTGATCGGGCCGACCGGTTCCGGTAAGACGCTATTGGCTCAGACCTTGGCGCGGATTCTCGATGTGCCGTTCACCATGGCCGACGCAACGACATTGACTGAGGCGGGGTATGTCGGCGAGGACGTTGAGAACATCATCCTGAAATTGCTGCAGGCTGCTGACTATAATGTTGAGCGCGCGCAGCGCGGCATCGTCTATATTGACGAAGTCGACAAGATTTCTCGCAAGTCGGACAATCCTTCGATCACCCGTGATGTTTCGGGGGAAGGGGTGCAACAGGCGCTCTTGAAAATTATGGAAGGCACGGTCGCTTCCGTGCCGCCGCAGGGCGGGCGTAAACATCCGCAGCAAGAGTTTCTGCAAGTTGACACGACGAACATCTTGTTCATCGTCGGCGGTGCCTTTGCGGGGCTTGAGAAAGTCATCTCAGCACGCGGCGTCGGGACGTCGATTGGTTTCGGCGCGACCATCAAAGCGGAAGACGATCGCCGCGTCGGCGATATCTTGCGCGGCGTTGAGCCGGAAGATCTCTTGAAGTTCGGCCTCATTCCTGAATTTGTCGGTCGTCTGCCGGTCATTGCGACGCTTGAAGATCTGGATGAAGACGCCCTCATTCAAATTCTGACCTCTCCGAAGAACGCGCTTATTAAACAATACCAGCGCCTCTTTGAGATGGAGGACGTTAAGCTGACCTTCTCCGACGACGCCAAAGTCGCGATCGCGAAAAGAGCGATTTTGCGCAAAACCGGTGCGCGGGGGCTGCGGTCGATCATGGAGGGCTTCTTGCTCGATCCAATGTTCGATTTGCCGACAATGGAAGGCGTCGCCGAAGTCGTCATCAGCGCGGAAGTGGTCGACGGCAATGCCAAGCCGCTCTTGATCTACGAAGATCGCGCTGACAGCGAAAGCGCTGACGCTTCCGCCTAGATAAAGCGCCTAAAATAGGCGGCTAAGGTCAGTCCGACGCCGCCGATGCCAAGCATTATATTCATGAAGCGCCGGGTCGGCGCTTCATGTCCTTTTATTTCCCACATTGTTATTTTCCATATTGTCAAAAATTCGCCCCCATGAGTGGCGGGCTGCTTATCTGCTGACTGATCACAAAAACGTGCGTCCGATCCAGAATCCTGTTTAATCGAGAAACAGTTTGAGGAAGCTTCCCCAATCTGTTCTTCACTGGTTGAAACGCCTGGCCGGCACGCCACATTGTAAAAGTATCTGCAGCCTCGCGTTGTGCGCGCCCTTTGGTGCCATCAGCGCCGTCCGCCGTCATGGTTCCCGAGGGATCATCTTCCTGCGTCGTCTTGACGGTTCCCGTACCAATGAGAAGCTGATTACACTCTCATTAGTAAGGGGTCGTTCGGGCCTTATGTGTTAGGTTTGCGACTTAGTGTTATCGCCTCAAAACCGGCTTTGTCGGGGGACGAGGGGAGTGGATGCGCCGAGGGCGCCCAATTCTGGGGCCTTCAGATGTAAGGAATGATTATGACTGACACGGCTGTCTTTCCCATCCTGCCATTGCGCGACATTGTGGTGTTCCCCAATATGGTGGTGCCGCTTTTTGTTGGCCGGGAGAAATCCGTCCGGGCGTTAGAAAACGTGATGGAAAACGACCGCAAGATCGTTCTTGTTTCCCAAAAAGATGCGGGCGACAACGATCCGACGACCGATGATATTTATTCCATTGGCGTCGTCGCTTCGGTTCTACAACTCTTGAAATTGCCCGACGGCACCGTGAAGGTGCTCGTAGAAGGCGAGTCGCGCGCGCGCGTCGTGGATTACGTGCGTACGGATGATTTCTTTGAGGCAAGCGTTGAAGTTGTCGAAGAAGACGACGATCCGGAAGGCGACACGGACGCACTGGCCCGCTCGGTCATTTCGAAATTCGAAGAGTATGTGAAGCTTAACAAGCGCGTGCCGCCCGAGGTCATCGTATCGGTTAACCAAATCGATGATCCGGCGCAATTGGCGGATACGGTGGCGTCGCACCTCAATATCAAGATCGCTGAAAAGCAGGAGCTTCTAGAGATCTTCGGCGTGCCGGAACGCCTGGAGCGCGTTTATGCGCTCATGGAAGGCGAGATGAGCGTGTTGCAGGTTGAGAAGAAAATCCGCAATCGCGTGAAACGCCAAATGGAGAAAACGCAGCGCGAGTATTACCTCAACGAACAAATGAAGGCGATCCAGAAAGAGCTCGGCGAATCCGATGACGGTCGCGATGAAATCGCTGAGATTGAGCAGCGGATCTCGAAGACGAAATTGTCGAAAGAGGCCAAGACCAAGGCCGAAGCGGAGTTGAAAAAGCTGCGGCAGATGTCGCCGATGTCGGCGGAATCGACGGTGGTGCGCAATTACCTCGATTGGATTTTGTCGATCCCTTGGAATAGCCGGTCGAAGGTGAAATCCGATCTGGCGAAGGCGGAGCAAATTCTCGACGCTGATCATTATGGCCTAGAAAAGGTCAAAGAGCGGATCTTAGAATACTTAGCGGTGCAAAAACGCATCTCTAAGATCAAAGGCCCGATCTTATGTCTTGTTGGACCGCCAGGCGTTGGTAAGACGTCGCTTGGAAAGTCGATCGCCGCGGCGACGGGACGTGAATTCGTGCGCGTCTCCCTTGGCGGCGTGCGCGATGAAGCGGAAATCCGCGGGCACCGACGCACCTATATCGGCTCCATGCCCGGTAAGATCATTCAATCCATGAAGAAAGCGAAGAAATCCAATCCGCTGTTCTTGTTGGATGAGATTGACAAGATGGGTCAGGACTTCCGCGGCGATCCGTCGTCCGCATTGTTAGAGGTGTTGGACCCGGAGCAAAATGGGACGTTCGCCGACCATTACCTGGAGGTCGATTACGACCTATCGGACGTCATGTTCGTCACCACGGCGAATAGCCTCAATATGCCTCAGCCCTTGTTGGATCGGATGGAGATCATTCGTATTCCTGGCTACACGGAGGATGAAAAGCTTGAGATCGCTAAGCGTCACTTAATGCCGAAACTGCAAGAACAGCACGGCCTTAAAGATGACGAGTGGGAGGTGACCGATGATGGGCTGTTGCAGCTTATCCGTCGCTACACCCGTGAAGCCGGCGTTCGCAATCTTGAACGGGAAATTGCCCGTCTCGCCCGTAAAGCGGTTCGTGACATAGAAGTCGGGAAACGCGAAACGGTGACGGTCGATCCCGATCTGCTGCCGGATTACTCCGGCGTGCCGAAATACCGTTACGGCGAAATCGACGGTGAAGACCGTGTCGGTGTCGTCACCGGGCTCGCATGGACGTCTGTCGGCGGTGACATTCTAACGATTGAAGCCGTCAAGATGGCAGGTAAAGGCCGCATGACGCCCACGGGCAATCTGAAGGACGTGATGAAGGAATCGGTTTCCGCCGCGTCGTCCTATGTGCGCAGTCGGGCGACGGAGTTCGGTGTTGAGCCGCCGGTGTTTGAGAAGACGGACATCCACATTCACGTTCCCGAAGGCGCCACGCCTAAAGACGGCCCCTCCGCCGGCGTCGCCATGGCGACGGCAATTGTGTCTGTACTGACGGGTGTTGAAGTGCACAAGGATATCGCTATGACTGGCGAGATTTCTTTGCGCGGCCGCGTATTGGCGATTGGCGGCCTTAAGGAAAAACTGTTGGCGGCGTTGCGCGCCGGCATCAAGACGGTCCTCATTCCCGAGGAAAATGAAAAGGATCTTGTTGAGATACCGGACAACGTCAAGGAAGGTCTCAATATCATCCCGGTGAGAACCGTTGACGAAGTTCTCTCGCATGCCCTTGTGAAGCCGTTAACGCCGATCGAGTGGACCGAACCTGCGCCGTCTCCCGCGACCGACGGTTCGTCGGATGCAGGTGAAAGCGTCGTCACTCACTAATCTGAATAGTCCGCCGTGCTAATTTGCGCGGCGGACGCTTTCTACTGCGTACGCTGACTGATAGGCCTTCTGCCTTTTTAAAAGCGTTCGATCATTGCCGGGCGTAATGCTCGCTATTATTTTGTTTTTGGAGGCGCTGGGAGCCTTTACTATGTCGCCGACGAATGGTGCGCCAATAAATAGTTCACAACAGTTGACGTCCGCCGGCAGTGCATCGTCCGATGTGGGCGTCGTTGAGCCCCATAATCGTTCGTATTCTGATTTACAGTCCTCTGAACAGCAGGTGCCGACTGCGGAAATGTGCGTTTCCATGGAGGATGTGCGCGCCGGCATTGATGAGCTCGACAAAAAGCTTGTTGCGCTTTTGGCGATGCGCACGCAGTACATTGAAGCTGCGGCCAGAATTAAAGAAACGCACGATGATGTTCGTGTCCAATGGAGAATTGAAGACGTTCTTGCGAAAGTTGGAGCCGAAGCTGAACGCGTCGGCGTCCCGAAATCGATCGTCGTGGAAGGGTTTAGGGCTGTAATCGAAGAATCGATCGCTCATGAGGGGCGAGTTTGGCGGGCCCTACGAGGCCTTTCCGAAAACAATGACGGTTAATCGTAGTTCGAATTTTCAACATCATTGAGTTCGGAACGACGAATTTTCAAGAATCAATCCGAAAAGTGCGGGAAATCGAGGAAATTCCTAGCGTTTTCGCTATTCAAATAATACTTTTGTGACGAATCGCGTCACCCAATAAGGATTGATGCGCTGGCGTTGGTGGCGCGACCGCTCACAAGCTCGTTCTTGACGACCTGTTCCGTTTGGTTTGCGCGAATGTGGTGGAGGAGACGATGCGGCGTCGCAATGGATCAGCGCAATCCGATATGGCCAGGTTTGAAAGGGTCCACACATGAATAAGAACGAGTTTATCGACCGTGTCGCGGACATGTCGAGCATGACGAAAAGCGACGCCGCCCGTGCGGTTGACGCGGTATTTGACGCGATCACGGAAGCCCTTCAAAAGGGGGATGATGTGAGATTAGTCGGGTTTGGCACGTTTTCAGCAGCCAAGCGGGCTGCGCGCGAGGGCCGCAATCCGCGGACGGGAGAAACGATCCAAATTCCGGCGTCAATTCAGCCGAAATTCTCTGCTGGCAAAGGCCTGAAAGACGCGCTGAACTAGTCGAAGAGGAACCCGATAACCGAACGCTGATGCGACTATTTCACACCGCCATGGTCGCTTATATGCTCACCTTATTTCAGCAACGGTCAGCGCGATATTAGCCGTGTTCGTCTCGGGTTGCTTTGATCAATAGCTTTAAGAGCGTTCCTAGCGGGGCGCTCTTTTTTGCTATGTGGCGAGCGACGAGGTCTTAAAGAAAATCTTGCGGTTTGCCTCAGGGCAGCGTATTTGAACCGTTATTAATAAAATTCATGATCGGGCGGTTAGCTCAGCTGGAAGAGCGGCTGGTTTACACCCAGTAGGTCGGGAGTTCGAACCTCTCACCGCCCACCACGCACAGGGTGCGCTTTTTGTATTTTCCAGGCTTTGAAATTAGTGAAGAGAATTCAAAGACTTAGGCGTTATTTGTCTCTGAACTTGCGTTAAATTCGTCTCTATAATCAGGCTTTTGCGCGCTTGTGATGAAAAGTCTCTGTTGGCGAATTTTGGCGACCAACTCACGGAGTTTGAGCATCGTTCACCATCGCCGCATGAAATGATCATTCTGGTTTTTGAGAAGTACACAGAGTAGTTTGTCAACCAGCAATCGTGCGGTAGTATATGGATTGCGCTCAGTCTACAGCGAAACAGTCTCTGGACGCCGTTTGGCCCAGTTCTTCGATTGCTAGTCCAGAAAAATTAAATGAATTCAAAGGGTTGTGAGGGGAGGTTTTTCAGTTGGTCGGGAGTTCGAACCCGTCTCGGGCCACCACGCAGTATTGGCTATTTCGCGACCAACCGACGTTTTGAGTGGAAGTCCCATTTCGTGCGGGGTTGCGGGCGCCATCGGGTGACACGGAGCAGGTTTTTCAGTCTCCAGTCGGTCGATTTCTGCACTTTCACCTCTTTGTCTCCATTCAGCGTTTTCGACGACCAACTGACGGCGTGATTGGATCGCCGCGATGGCGGCAAAATATAGGCCGCATGCAGATGTAGTGTCAGCATAGTCGGCGTCTTTGGTTTTTGACGATTAGCTCTCGCTGAGCAAGCTGCGTTGAGCTTGCCAGCAAGTCGGCAAATGAGATAGCCGGCGTAAACGCTCTGCAGTGAGACTAATCTGGCCGACGCCGTTTAGCAACGATTCAACGATATCCGGAGCAAGGAACGCCAATCGAAGCTGCTTGCTAACATCGCCCTTGGAAAGTCCCGACTTGGCGGCGATCTCGTCGATACTCGGACCATCGCCGTCGAAGAAAAGGTTCCTCCATTGTGCCGCACGCGATAATGTTCGGACCACGGTTTCGTCTGGCGGGCCCGGCGTCTCACAATCTTCAAGGATCAGCCGCATTTCATGACCGCGCCTTTTCAGCAGAAGCGGTGTTTTGATGGTATATTGATCTCTTAACGCATCGTCTGTATCCGCATCTTTGAGAAGCGATTTGACGTCTATGATGAGCTTTAGTCTGTCAGCGGATAGGTCTATTCGCGTCAAGAATGGTGTTAGGTTGTGACGCCGCATATCGACTATGCGGTCGCTCGCGACCGACGCTAGCTCGGTGATAGCCTGGCGCACGGCCGATGCCTCATCCGCCGTCGCGCCTTCCAACAAAACGTCATTGGCTGCCCTTTCCGGTGCGGCGAGCCAAGACGTTATCGTCTCGGTGACGGCGGTTTCGGCATCAGCGGCTTTCAAACGTACGCTTTTATTGTCCGGCTCTGTCTTGGCGCTTGTGTAGTATCGGTAGCGGACGCCGTTTTTCTGGGCGTGGTCCGACGTCATGCGTTTTCCGTTCCAATAGAGAAGACCGGCGAGGGGACTAATCTTCGATTTAACAGCTCCGGACCATTGGGATCGTTCGCCAAGCAATTTTTGAACGGCGTCCCAAATGTCGCGGTCAATGATGGCGTTGTGTTGCGCCCGGTAGAGCGTATCTTTTCCTTTGATGAGGCCGGCATAAACCGGGTTTTTGAGAATGTGATAGATCGGTCCAGCGGTTAAGGGCTTATTGCCGACGCCATTTTTATTGCGTTTCGTCCGCCATCCTTCTTTCTCACCGATCCGGATGATCTTCCGGACGTTTTGTGTCTCGTGATAGACGCGAAAGATCTCTCGGACGATTGCCGCCTCCGACTCGATCACCACGAGCTTCTTGTCGATATTGTCATAGCCCAAAGGCGGCTTGCCCCCCGTCCAGATCCCCTTCTTTCTGGAGGCCGCAATCTTGTCACGGACCCGCTCAGCCCCGACTTCTCGCTCGAATTGGGCAAAGGATAGTAACACGTTCAGCGTTAGCCGCCCCATGGAGTTCGACGTATTGAACTGCTGAGTGACTGACACGAACGATACTTCGTGCTTATCAAACCGCTCGACCAGTTTTGCGAAGTCGGCGAGCGAGCGGGTGAGGCGATCGACTTTATAAACAATGACAATGTCGACCTTGCCGTTATCGATGTCTTGCATCAATGCCTGGAGGGCGGGGCGGTTCATGTTTCCGCCGGAGAGGCCGCCATCGTCATAGCGGGTTTTGACGGCTCGCCAGCCTTCCGACTTTTGCGAGAGGATGTAGTTGTCACAGGCCTCCCGCTGAGCGTCGAGGGAGTTGAAGGCCTGGTCGAGGCCTTCTTCTGTCGACTTGCGCGTGTAGATTGCGCAGTGTTTGATCACGGTGCTGACGTCGCGCCAGTTCTCGGAGAGCGTAAGCCGAAGAACCGCGGCCCGTTCCATTTGGCGCCGGTGATGTCGAACGCTACGGCCGACAAGGATCCATACCGCCTACCGTCCATGAAGACGCCGTCATCAGCGACATAAACCTCATAAGTTCGACCACGCCATTCACGGATCAAACGGCCGCCTGGTTTCAAAGCTAACTTTGGCTTGGCGGCCGCGCTTGAGGCACCTTTCGATTTTGCAAGCTTTTCGAGTTTGCGGTGCACGCGATTTGCCAACGCTTTGTGGTCTTTGCGTTGAATCTCATAGGCGATGGCCAGTTTTAGGAGGGTGCGCCCAATCCGCTTCGGCGGGACGTCGCCGGTTAATTCCTCATAGCGTGCTTTCAGTTCGGCATGGGTTTTTGTTTCAAGGGCGACGATGTCTTCTTGAATGCAGTGGGCTTTTGTATTCCTCATATGGCGCTCTTTACACTGTACTTTCGCACGCCGTTCACAGCCCGCGCTTGTAAAGGCAGCTGCATCTTCTTTTTGACGGTTCCGGATAAAAACCCGCGGATTGAATGGGCTTGCCAACCGCTCGCTGTCATAAGGTCGTCAAGGCTCGCGCCGCTCTTGCGGCGCAAGAGGGCCAGCATCGTCGCCTGTTTGGTTTTGGGTTTTCGCGTCATCAAACGCCTCCTTTGCTTATCGCTGTTTTGCACTGCGACAAGCCCGGCGTATGCCTAAAGTCAGGCGTAACGGTCGGGCGAGGAGGACGCTATCCGTTCGACCACTAGCGCTCGAATAGACGCAGAAGTCCAGTCGAAAAGTTCTTCTCTGCCTCGCTTTTGCATTAACACAGATTAAACCGCCTAACCGCGGCCCCGCAGTAGCGGGTCGGGCGGCGGCGGGAACGTCGTCGAAACTGGTTCGTCGTCAACCTCTTCAATCCGCAAGGGCGTCGTTTCAAGTGTTGTGCCTATCGGTGCGATAAGAAAGCCGCCTTTAGGCTCACGATAGGCGTCATATTTGTCGATAATCGCCGCATAGGCTTTTACCGCACACGGATGGCCTTCAATCGCTAAGTTCCGAAGCGTGAGTAAGACAAGCTCGGCGACCGTGCGCCGCTTGCGTGTCCCATTTTCGTTTATGGAGAGGAGTTCATTCGCGACTTGCGCGAGAATGGTCTTGTTGTGTTTCGCGCCACGCGGCCGACCGCGGCGATTACCTGACCGTCCTTTTCGAAAGCGCGTCGAGTTTGATTTTTTGGCGGTTGCGTGCTGATCGTCCATAAAACTATTTCCCGTCGCCGATTCAGTTGCTTTGGGCCTCGCTCACGTCTCGGATAACCGTTGGCGCCCTAATAACGCCGCTCGTTGGCGCTGGTGTTTGCGGATTGATGACGCCGTGTTTTTCGAAAAGGCTTATCAACTGCAGGATCGAGCTGACGTGTTTTTCTTTGAGCGCTTTTTTGACGAGACCGCGGACCATCGCTTCAAAGGGCTGCATTTGACGCGGTTTGCTGCCGTCATTGACTGTGACGGCTTCGTTCAAAACGGCCGATACGTCGATGTCAGCAGCGCTTTTGGTCCGAGGGCGGCCTTTGGGATTGCCCGATTGACCTTTCTTAAACCGCGTCGCCTTAGGCGGCTTCTTATAGCCGACGTCATAATCGTTGTCGTTGGTCATGACGCCGACTCCAATTCGCTCTGAAGGCGCATCGCGGCAATTTCGGCAAACGGTGCGTTTGTTTCAGCAAGTACCGCCTGTTGGCCGCTGTCGCTTTCAAACCGCTTGATCGCGACGTCGACATATTTCGGGTCAAGCTCAATGAGGGCAGCGCGCCGGCCGGTTTCTTCTGCGGCGAGGAGCGTTGAGCCGCTGCCGCCGAACGGGTCGAGCACGAGATCGCGCCTGTTCGAGCAGTCTTTGATGGCGTCGGAGACCAATGCGGTCGGTTTCACCGTCGGGTGGGCGGCGAGATCGTCAAGCCTGCCTTTGCGGAAGGCGTTAACACCGGCATAGCGCCACACATTCGTCCTATTTCGCCCATGGCGGCCGAGCTCAACATTATTGACATGCGGCGCATCGCCGTTCTTGAAGACGAAGACTAATTCGTGTTTGGAGCGGTAAAGTGACCCCATCCCGCCATTGTCTTTGGCCCAGACGCAGAGGTTTTTAAGCTCGCTATAAAGGTCGCGACCCGCTGCGAGGATTTCAGACATATGCCGCCAATCCATACAGACGTAATGGATGGAGCCGTCCCGGCTCGCCTCGACAAGCCGCTCAAAAACGGTCGCCAAAAAGTTGGTAAACTCCGCAGGCGTCATTTCGCCGGCGGCCATAGCGAAAGCGTCATGTTTAATCGCGCCGGCGCCGCAAATATGACCGTTAATCGATACGTTATAGGGTGGATCGGTGAAAACGAGATCTGCCTTCTCGCCCAAAAGCAGCGTCTCATAAGACGCTGCCTCAAGCGCATTGCCGCAATAAAGGCGGTGATCGCCTAAGAGCCACAGATCGCCGAGTTTGCTGACAGGCGGTCCCGGTTCAGGAACGAGCGCTGTCTCGACCGTTTTGTCGTTATCGTTGTCGAGCAGCACATCGATCTCGCCCATTTCAAAGCCGGTGAGGGCGACGTCGAAGTCGGGCGCCGCATCGATCAAAAACTGTAGCTCAATTTTGAGAAGGTTATCGTCCCAACCGGCGTTTTCGGCGAGCTTATTGTCGGCGATTATGTAAGCGCGCTTTTGGGTCTCGCTCATTTGCGACAGGCGTATGGTCGGGACTGTTTCAATCCCGAGGAGTTTCGCCGCTTCGATCCGGCCATGGCCGGCGATGACGCCGCAATCCTCGTCAATAAGGATGGGATTGGTCCAGCCGAACGCTTTGATGCTCTCGGCGATCTGTTTGATCTGGCGCTTCGAGTGCGTTCGCGGGTTTCCTGCATAGGGAAATAGATCGGCAATTTGGCGATCGACGACGTTAAGCTTCGACACAATAGCCTCCATTCAATCGAATGTAGACAAGCTCGGCATATTGACGGGGCGCAAGCACTGCGGTCTCGCCATCGTCGAACTCAACGCTATAGGCGTAGAAACTCTTCGGAGAAAATTTATCGCGGTTTGGTGAGAGGCGAAGCGTTCCTAGAATTTCTACTTCGCTGAGATCAATTTCTTCGATCACGTATACGGTTGTTTCGGCCACAGCAAATCTCCTATCGGCCTGGTAGCCTTGAAGGCGAGGCTACGGGATAAAACAATCCGGCAAGTCAGGAGATCCAAATACAAGACAGACTCCGACCGTCGGTTTTCTTCAGAATTCTGAATGTCTCCATTTCTGAAGAGACCCGACGGGGTCTGA
>JBCCAY010000019.1:0-72259 GCA_039814575.1 Pseudomonadota bacterium | reverse complement strand
GCCGCGAAAGCCACAGCGCCGATCGGCGCGGTCTTCACCCTCCTCGCCCTCGTCACCGGATCGCTCTGGGGCAAGCCCATGTGGGGCGCCTGGTGGGCGTGGGATGCGCGGCTCACCTCCGTCCTCGTCCTATTCTTTCTCTATCTGGGTTACATGGCGATCTGGTCCGCCATTGAAGAACCAACGCGGGCGGCCCGCGTCGCCGCGATCACCTGCCTTGTCGGGTTCGTCAACGTACCAATCATTAAGTTCTCGGTCGATTGGTGGAACAGCCTGCACCAACCGGCGAGCGTTATGCGCGCCGACGGCCCATCGATCGACCCGGCCATGTTGACGCCGCTCTTCTTGATGGCGGGCGCCTACACCCTCTTCTACGCCTGGCTGTTGCTCGGCAATATGAACGCAGAACTCGCCGAGCGGCGCCTGGCGCGCCTGCACCGGGAAGCGGCGCCAGTTTCCACGCTAAAAGAAACGCCGGCTGCCCCCGCCGAAGAAAGCGTCTCCCATGAATAAGAAACAAAAACGCCTCGCCTTTGTCGGCTCTTTGGTGGCGGTCGCTGCTTTGGCGGCCGGCCTCGTATTGACCGCCCTCGGATCATCGGTCGCGTATTTCTATACGCCGAGCGACCTCGCTAACGCCACAAGCCCGCCTACCGGACAAATCCGCCTCGGCGGCCTGGTGCGCGCCGGCTCCGTCGCTCGCGCGGAGGGCGCAGACGCCAGCGTCGCCTTCACCGTGGAGGACGAATTCGCTGCAACGCCCGTCACCTTCGCCGGTGTTTTACCAGACCTTTTCCGCGAGGGCCAAGGGGTCGTGGTGCAAGGCGCGCTCGGCCCCGACGGCGTTTTGCTGGCGAGCGAAGTGCTGGCCAAGCACGATGAAACCTATATGCCGCGCGAAGTCGCCGACGCCTTGAAAGAGCAAGGGCGTTGGCGCGAGGGGGAGTGAGGAGTTAAGTACAAAGACGTGACCGAGCCTCTATCGCACGTACGGAGCTATCTTGTAGAGCGTCTGAAGCTGCAGCTCGGGGTTCCAGTTTAACGGCTTAGATTCTGCCTCAGCGCACCACTGACGACTCCAGCTGTTTCTATACGACCTTATGGAATCAATGATTGTTCTCAGAGCATTGGCGCTAGCGAACTCGTTGTCATCAAAACCAGGTTCCCAAAAACAACTGGGGCATATTCCGCTGCTAATAACTCCGCCCTCTTCGTTAGAGTACATAGGCTGCTCGAAAAAATCGGGGAAACCGCAAACAGGACATAGATAACGTCCCTTCGGGTCACGTATGTTGAAGTCTGTAGGTTGCAATCTATCCATTCATAAATGGAGCCACACTGAGATATCCCCGTCAATCCTCAAATTTCCGAGAAAGGTCGTAGGGCGGGGTTCACCCCGCCTCAGAATCGCTCACCCAAATGAACAGGCTGCCAGTCTTCCGGCGGAACCTCGATCGGCCTTCCTATCTCACGTTTCCAGTCATGCCATGTAGAATAAGGCCAATCGTCCGGGTCATCGACAAAGCCGTGCTTGACGGGATTGAAATGGATATAATCCAAATGGCGCGAGAGATCGTCTTCATTCCGAATAAGATGCTCCCAAAAGCGCGACTGCCAGACGCCGCGCTCGCCCTTTCGTCCGGATTGTTTGGCGCCGTCCCGCAAACGTCTCGTAAAGCCGGCCTTTAACATCGAAAGACGCGTGGAAAAATCCGCGTCATCTTCAGGAAGGCGCCAAATGAAATGCATGTGGTCGGGAAGCACCACTGCCGCGACGCTTTCGAAAGCGCGCGCCGTTGCAACGTCTCGCCAGGCGGCGCGCAGCGCGTCAACCTCACGAACAAGCGTGTCCTTATTGCGATCCGCCAGGCAGACCGTGAGGAAATAAGTTCCGCCAGGAACGTAAAGACGTCGGTAGTTCGGCATGGGTGAAAATGAGCATGCGGCGTGTGTCGGCGCAAGACGCGGCGGGGTGAACCCCGCCCTACGGGGCCATCCAACGCAACAGCTGTTCCGCCGCGCGCGCCTCGGCGCTATCGCCGTCCACATCTAAATATTGCAGCGTCTCTTGCACCGCCGCTTGCTGCGCCGTCCGGGCGGCTTCGTCCGTCAACAACGTTTGCAAGGCCGGCGCGATGTTATCAACCGTACACCGATTTTGTAGGAACTCCGGCAAGATTTCCTTATCCGCAGCGATGTTCACGATGCTGGCGTAGTCGCAAATCATCGCTCGCCACAGCCACAAGGCCGTCAACGTTTCCACACGATAGGCGACGACCATGGGCGCGCCATTAATCGCCAATTCCGTCGTCACCGTACCGGACGCCGCAAGCGCCGCCGTCGACGCGGAGAAGGCGTCGTATTTTTCATCCGTTTTCGGCACAAAAGGCGCCGTCCCCCAAGCCGCTATAGCTTCGCGCGCGAGGACTTCAACGGCTGGCGCAAGGGGCGCGACCACCGCCAAATTAGGAACCGCTTTCGCCATACGGTCGACCACCGCGCCGAAAACCTCTGCATGGCGTTTGACTTCGCCGCCGCGACTGCCAAGCAGCACCGTCAATATCGGGCGCTGACCTAGTCCATGTCGCATACGGAAGGCGGCGCCGTCGCCGCGGGCGCGCGCGGCGGCTTGAAAATTCGGATTGCCGACAAACGCCGCTTTGGCGCCCGCCGCCTCGAAGAGCCGCGGTTCGAACGGCAATAAACACATGACGCCGGCGAAATGCTCGGCGACGAAATCGACTCGGTTCGGCCGGCTCGCCCAAACTTGCGGCGCGGCGAGCTTGTAAAGCTTTGTCTCCGGCGCATATTTTTTGAAGCGCGTCGCGCAGAGGCGCGAGAACGACCACCCATCGATGAACACGGCCGCGTCGGCTTGTTCAGACTTCGCCAAGTCGGCGAGCGAGCGCGCAGAAGTCATGGCCTTGAAAAACACGCTGGCGACGTCGGCGACGCCCATAACCGCGAAGGCGTCCGTCGGGAAAAGGCTTTTAAAGCCCTCCGCCGCCATCGCTGGTCCGCCGCAGCCGATGAACCGCGTCTCCGGCGCACGCGCTTTTAGCGCGCGCATGAACGCAGCGCCAATCGCGTCCGCGGACGGCTCCAACGCCGTCAAAAGGAGGGGCTTCGGCGCGCTCATCGCCAGCTTCGGCCCGGCTTCGGCATTGACGCCGACACCGCCCTCAGTCCACGTCCGAAGCGGAAAAGCCGTAGACGAATAATCCGGCTTTATCCGCTTCTGCAATCGCGGCTTCAGCGTCTAAGAGCAATGCCCGCCCCTCTTCCACGGCGACCCCGGCAAGGCCCGCCGCCGCCGCGCGGCGTATGGTTTCAACGCCGATTGTCGGCAAATCCACTCGCAATTCTTGCCCCGGTTTCGGGCGCTTGACGAGAACGCCGGATTTTTCATCGCCCCGCAACGCCGCCGGTAATTGCGCGCACCGGTCGAGCATAGCGTCGGTGCCTTCCGCCGCTTCAATGGCCAAGACGAGCCCGTTCGCCGCCACCGCCGCTTGGCCGACGTCAAAAGGCCCCAGCGCTTTAACAATCGCGGCCGCTTTTCGCATATCGTCTTTGTTCTGATCGCTCGGCGCGTACGCGCCGAGAACGCCGCCGCTAACAGCGAGGTCCGCTGCCACTTCGTCAGCGCCGACGACTTTGACGCCCTCCGCTTCAAAAGCGTCGACAAGCACAGACAATAAGGCTCCGTCGCCGCGCGCCGCCGCCGCCACGAGCCGCGGCAACAGCGCCGCAGCGCGCCAATCGAGTTTTAGCTTCGAAAAATCCGGACGCGGCACAATGCCGGCCATCACGATGGCGTCGCACGCCTCTTCTTTCAGAATGCGCGACAGCTTGCCGGCCTCGCCTAAGTGTAAGTCCGCGCCCGGCAACGCGTTGGCGGCGGCGTCGGCGTAGCCGGCTAACCGGATCATGTAGAAAGGCGCGCCCCGCGCTTCACACGCCGCTGCGAGCTTGAGAGGCAACGCGCCGCCGCCGGTGATGATGGCTAATTTCGTCCAACGCATGGGAGAAGCTTGTCGCGCGTTAGCGCGCGCCCATCAAGGCGCGTTTTGCACCGGCGCGAATGAAAGCGATGATTCGCATCACTTCCGCGACGTCAGCATAAGTCTTAGCGACACCGTCGACACGTTCGGCGAACCGGCGCTTTTCCATATCGCCGCCCAAGAAGATCTCGTTATAGGCGGCGCGCATCGCGTGAATGGTCTTGCGGTCAAGTCCGGCGCGCTTGAGGCCGATGATATTGAGCCCGCCAAGGGATGCGTGGTTGCCGAGCGCCGATCCGTAGGGAATGACGTCGTTCGCCACTGCCGCGCAGCCGCCAATGAAGGCATACGCGCCGATCCGACAAAACTGGTGGATGGCGGCGTAGGAGCCAATAATCGCGCCCTCATCAACGATCGCATGGCCAGCGACGCCGCCATTATGCCCGACCATGGCGCCGTCGGCGATCCGGCAGTCATGGGCCACATGGGCGGCCGATAAGAAACTGCAGCCGTCGCCAATAACAGTCTCACCGCCGCCGAAATCCGTACCGCGATGGATGATGACGCTTTCACGGATTTCGCAATCATCGCCGATCGTCAGGGTCGTTGGTTCGCCCTTATACGTCCGGTGTTGCGGCGGTCCGCCAATCGCCGCATGGGGATGGATGCGCGCGCGCGCGCCAATGCGCGTTATACCTTCGACCGTTATATGTGATTGCAAATAGGCTCCGTCGCCAAGGACGACATCTCGGCCGACAACACAAAATGGCCCAATCTCCACCCCAACGCCGAGCTTTGCGCCGGGTTCGACGATCGACGAGGGATGGATCTGCGTCTCGCTCATGAATTCAGGAGATCCGAGACCGGCTTAAAAATCAACGTCCGCCATCATAGCGGCGAACGTCGCCGTCGTGACGACTTTGCCGTCGACCGTCGCCTCGCCTTCGAATTTCCACACCGGCGGGCGCTTTTGGGTGACGGCGACTTTAATCATCAGTTGATCGCCAGGATTTACGGGGCGACGAAACTTGGCTTTGTCGACGCCCATGAACAAGACGACCTTGCCGTCCGTGTCGAGTTGCTCGGTATAGCCGGTGAAAGCCGCCGCGGCCTGGGCCATCGCTTCTACTATTAAGACGCCAGGCATTAAAGGACGCTGCGGGAAATGTCCCTGAAAGTAAGGCTCGTTGATGCTGACGCTTTTCACTGCGACGGCGCTCTCGCCTTTGCGGATGTCGATCATTTTGTCGATCATCAACATCGGATAGCGATGCGGTAAAAGCTGCATCAGATCGGTGGTTGTCAGTTCGGTTTTGCCGGGTTCCAGGGTCATTTTGTTAGCTCGATAGGTTCATTGGAACGATCAACGGGATCAAAGCGGACGACGCGCCGCCAGAAGCGCCTATGGGGCGCCGGATTTCGTGGTCTTCGCCTCATCTTGGCCGGATTGGGACGATTCTGTCGGTTTGCGCCCGCCAGCTTTCGCAGATTTATGCAAGAACATGACCGACCGCCACCACAAATGGGTCGGAACAGCGGGCACGCCGCCCCAGGTCTCGCCGGCCGGCACATTGCGCATGGCGCCGGAGAGAGCGCCAAGTTGCGACCCAGTCCCCATAACGACATTGTTGCCGACGCCGGACTGGCCGCCGATCATAACGCCGTCTTCTAAAACAGCGCCGCCAGCGAGCGCCGTCTGACCGGCGACCATGCAAGAGCGGCCGATTTGCACGTTGTGGCCGATCTGAACGAGGTTATCGATTTTGGACCCTTCCCCGATCACTGTCGCGCCAAACGCCGCGCGATCGACGCATGTGTTCGCGCCGATTTCGACATCATTGCGAATATCGACCACGCCGAGCTGCGGGATCGGCGTCACGCCGGTCTCGCCTTCAGCATACCCAAAGCCGGCCTCGCCGACGACAACGCCGGCGGACAGAGTGACGCGAGCGCCGATTATCGCGTGTGAAATCACCACGTTGGGGCCGATCCGGCTATCGGGCCCAATCTCAACACCGTATCCGATCACCGCGTTCGGCCCGATGCTGACGCCGTCGGCGATCCGCGCCGTTAAGGCGATCCGCGCCGTGGGGTCAACACGCGCTGTGGCGCTGATCCGCGCCGAGGTATCCCCGGCCAATGGCGTGCGTTCAATGGGTCCATATAGGGCGAGGGGATCGTCCTCTTGGCGCGAGCGATGGAGGTGCGCGGACACCAAGGCCAAGGCGGCCTTCGGGCGGGCGGAAATCGCCGTCGGCACCATCTCGGCGATGCGCTGCGCCGTCGCTTCATCAGCGAAGCACAACGCCGGACCTCGGCCCGCTGCAGCAACGTCCAGTAACTGACGCTCAACCGGGAGACTCTCGAGGAACACCGCCGCACCGCGCAGGTCGTCCGCATGGGCGGTGTCGGTGCGCACCACAGACGCGGCCCCGGCATCAAAATGCGCGCGCGAGGCGGCGAGAACGCCGCCGCCAAGCGCCGCAGCGGCTTCTGGCGTGATCGGCTCAGCCGTTAGATAAAAGCGAGAATCAGGCATGAGCGAGAAAGGCTTTGATTGCTAAGCAAAATTAAGAACCCGGAACGCCTCTATAACCGCCGACAACCCAAAACGCGGCGGTTGAGCTAAACAGAAAGACGGGGTCTTACAGCTGACGCCTGCAAAGCGAAAGCAATCAGCGCCGAAAAGGCTTTATGTCCACGCAAAGCACCGCGAATAAAAACCGGCTGCGTCTCTAGGACAACACCCCGTTGGGACATCCCCTGTCGGAACGCCCCCGTGAGCGCAAATCAAAAACAGCGCACGTCCCTTCGGTCCAAAACCGACGGGACGCGCGCCGTCCAATAGCGCTCAAGGCGGCGATCTCAGCCGCTTTTTAGTCGACTATTTCTTTTTTGCGTCGGCCCGCCGCGCGGATTGCGCCTCGGCGATTTTCTTTTTGATTTCCGAAAGGGAGATTTTCTCCACGTCGACCGTTTTCATTTTCTTATCGAGCTTGCCGATCACTTCCTCAGTGATGTCCGTCTCCGGCGCCGCGTACATCACCGCCGACCGGTCAAGCAGGATCGTCGCGCCACGCGAATCAACGATCTCCTTCAAGATCGGACGCGACTCCACCAGCACTTTCGCTTCGGCGTTTTGAACCGCCGCGACGAACGCTTGCTCAACGATTTGCGCTTGCTGCGGCAGCGCGACCCGCTGGCGCATGGCCAATTCCTGCTCAGTTTTGGCGCGGACCTCTTCTGACATCAAAGAGGCGTTCTTTTGATACTTTTCAATATCCGTCTTCAGTTTCGTCGCTTCGGCTTCTAGTTCTTTGCGAACGCTTTCTTGCACAGCCTTGGCTTGATCAGGGATCGTTTGCCCCGCCTTAGACTGGCCGACGAGCCGCGCGCGATCGACAATCAAGATCACGGGCGCCTTTTCGTCGCTTTGCGCCTCAACCTGGGAGAGGCTTGCGCCCGCCATGAAGCCGGACGCCACAAGCGCCGCAACACCGAAACCAAGAAAACTCTTACGCATGGTCATGTTTACCTCTCTTGCGCCCCTAAGACGCGTCGTCGATTGGCCCCCGAAAGCGCGCGCATTGGTCGTTAGAACTGCGTGCCCGCGCTAAAACGGAACACTTCTGTTCGGTCGTAGACTTCTTTCCGCACCACTTCCGCGAAGTCAATTCGGATCGGCCCGAACGGTGAGTCCCATCCAACCGAGACGCCGGCGGTGAGGCGGATCGCGAGATCATCTTGAACCCGCGCGAGCGGTTCGCCGGTCTGGAAGGGGTCAACGAATAGGTTCGTGAATTGGTTAATCTCTTTGTCGGCGTCATCCACCAGTCCAACGGTGCCGAAATCGCTGAACAACGCAGCGCGGATGCCGTATTCGCGCGGCAATGGCAAGGGCAAACGAATCTCCGCGGTGCCGATCGCATAGAGCTTTGCGCCAATCGCCTGGCTCTGGATCTCGTTATCGCGATTTAGGTTCTCCGTTAAGAAGCGCGGCCCCACGCCGGCCACTTCAAAGCCGCGGAACGTGCTAGCGCCTTCGAAGAAACGGTCCTGAATGCGAACATCATCGCCGCCATACCCGTCCACATAACCGGAGCGGAACTGGAGTTTCCCGATGAAGCCGCCGAACAAACGCTTATAGAATGCAGCGAAACCTTCAGAGCGCAGATAATTTACGTCGCCGCCAAGTCCTGCAAACCCTTGGGAGATATTGATCCGGTACCCACGCGTCGTGTCAATCGGATCATCGCGACTATCGAAGGAAACTGAGTAGCCGATCAGGGACGTTAGAAAGCGTCCACGAGAGCGACACGATGAATTAAACGACTGCACCAAAAAGTTACAGACATCCGATGTAATAACCTGCGACGCACCGTCTTGCACAACGGTGAACTCTGACGAAGGCAGACCGGGAATCAATTCGGCTGAAGGATCTTCGCCGACCGGAATCTGAACGCTGGAAAGCTGGTCATAGGTAACGTTATCGCTCGCCAATTGGTACTGAATGGACCCGCGACCAAACTCAGAAATTTGAAACCCAGCATTTAGCCCAAAACCCGTTCGATTACGGACCAAAAAGGGATCTCCGCGCTCTAAACGACCACCGACGAAAGCGGTCTCAAGAAACTGGGTACGGGCGTTAAAAATCGAAAAGCCCGCCGCCATATTGCGGTCGAGGAAATAGGGCTGCGTAAACCGTAGGTCGATATTCCGCGTGCGCGAACTCGTCTGGGCGCGCAGGCGCATAAATTGTCCGCGCCCCATCAAATTGCGTTCTTCAATCGAGAAATCGAGAATGAAGTTCTCCGTCGATGAAACGCCGACGCCGACACTGAAAGCGCCCGTCGATTGTTCTTGCACGCTAACGTCAAGTTCCGTACGGTCCGGCGCCGAGCCCGGTTTTTCTTCGATTTGAACGTCCCCGAAATATCGCAGCGCGCGCACCCGAGCGTTCGAGCGATCAACCAGAACGCGGTTGAACGCATCCCCTTCCACGAGGCGCAATTCGCGCCGGATGACTTTGTCGAGCGTGCGGGTGTTGCCCTTGATATTGATGCGCTCGACATAAACGCGCGGGCCTTCGTTCACCTGCAGCGTTAGATCGATCGTTTTTGCATCCTCGTTTCGCTCTAAATTGGGGCGAACATCGACGAAGGCGTAACCAAGGGAGCCCGTGGCGAACGTGATCGATTCCGTCGCCTTTTTGATCTTGTCGCCGTCATAGATTTGACCGGAACGGATCGGGATGATGCGTTCAAGCGTGCCCTCATCGAGGCGATCAAGCGTCGTCTTCACGCGCACGTCGCCGATCGTGTACTGAGCGCCTTCGTCAACCGCGAACGTGATGAAGAAATCTTCGCGATCTGGCGTTAGCTCGGCCACCGCCGACACGACTTGAAAGTCGGCGTAACCGTTCCGCTCATAGAACTGGCGCAAGAGATCGCGCTCATATTCCAAGCGGTCCGGATCATAATTACTGTTGGACGAAAAGAGCCGCCACCAACGACTTTCTTTCGTCAGCAAAACGCCGCGCAATTCGCCCGCGGTGTACGCTTCATTGCCGGCGAAGTTGATTTTCGCAACGCCGGTTTTCGGGCCCTCATCGATCTCGTAAATGACGTCGACGCGGTTTTGCTCTAGCGGGGTCACTTTCGGCGTCACCGTCGCAGCAAAACGACCGGTTCGGCGGTAAACTTCAATAATACGCTGAACGTCCGCTTGCACTTTGGCTCGGGTGAACACGCCCCGCGCTGTCAATTGCGTCTCTTCGGTAATCTTGTCTTCTTTGACCCGGCGATTGCCTTCGAACAGAACCCGGTTGACGATCGGGTTTTCTTCAACGGAAATCAGCAGCGTCCCGTCCGGCTGCATCGCCAGTTCAACGTTGGAAAAGAGCCCGGTGTTGAAAAGCGTCTTAACGCCAAGATCAAGCAACGCGTCGCTCGCCCGATCGCCCGGCTGGACGACCAAATAGGACGCCACCGTCTGCGCTTCGATACGTTGATTGCCCCGAACCGCAACCGCCCGAACGAGCGGGTTCGCTTGCGCTTGCGCGGCGAGCGCAGCGTCAAGATCCGAAACCCGAGAAGCCGACGCCGTTTGGGCGCGCGCGTCTTCAAGAGAGGCTGCGGTAATCAGTCCAAAGATAAGTAGCGGGATGATAAATCCCTTTAGCAGCGCACCGCTCGTCAAACGAACCACACCCATCGTGAATACCTAGCTAAGCGAGGAAAGAAGATTGCTGACGTCGTTCCACGTCACAAACAGCATAAAAGATGCAAGAAGAATGAGCCCCACCTGAAATCCAACCGCCTGCGCGCGCGCGCCGAGCGGCTTCCCCGCGATCGTTTCGTAGGCGTAGTACAACAAATGGCCGCCGTCGAGAACAGGTATCGGCAACAAATTCAAGAACCCGATCGAAACAGAGACGACCGCCGCCAAATTGATGAAATTAATCAGGCTGATCTTCAGGCTGTCGACAAAGGCTGAGAAGCCTGAGGCCTCTTCGGAAAACCCCGAAACCGCGGATTGCCCGGCGTATTGCGCCATTTTAATGGGCCCGCCCAGTTGGCGTTTATCTTCCTTGCCAACAACGAGACGGCTCAGGAATTTCAACGTAGCCCCGATGATGTCGGCAACTTCCTTCATCGCGGCTTTCAAGGCCGGCCACGGGCCGTAACGAACGAACTCCGTCGTATCGCCATCAGCGATGACGCCGAGGACGCCGGTGGTCACTTTGTTTCCAAAAGCGTCGTCAACTTCTTGCCGACGCGGGGTCGCTTCAATAACAAGCGTTTCGCCGTTTCGATCGACTTCAAAAGCGATGGTTTCACCGGCCGACAACATTGTGATCGACCGCAAATCGTCAAACGCAACGATCCGCCGCTCATTTGCCCTGAGAATCGCGTCCCCCGGCAAAAAACCCGCTTCTTCGGCAGCGCTTCCGGCAACCACTTGGCCAACCCGCGCCTCGGTCACATAAGTGCCGAGAGACATCAACAAAGCCCAAAAGATCGCGGTCGCGAGGACGAAATTGGCGATCGGTCCGGCGGCGACGATGATCGCCCGGGCCCAAACTGGCTTGAAATGAAAACAAACCGCGCGCTCTTCAGCGGTCATGGCGGCACCGACAGCGTCGCCGTCGCCAGGACGCGGAAATTGCGTCGTCAACGCCGCGCGCGGCGCATCCTCATCAGTCCCCGCGGCTTGCTCTTCAATGACGTCCCGCGACGGCGTCGAGGCCGCCGACGCATCGCCGAAAAACTTCACATAACCGCCGAACGGCAAGCGCGAGATGCGCCATTCGGTTCCTTTGCGGTCAATCCAAGTGAGGATCGGTTTGCCGAATCCAATCGAAAAAACATCCACCCGCACGCCGAGAAGACGCGCGGCGGAGAAGTGTCCGTATTCGTGAAAGAAGACGATGATCGTCAACAGGACGATGAACGCAAAGATCGAGACGGGCAGGATAAAAAGCTGTTCAAGAGGAAAGCCGAGAGGGTTCATCGTTACTCTTTCAGCCTATTTGGCTCCGCGTCCAAGCCTTGTAATGGCCTGACACTTGGAACCAAAAAGGCCCTACGCCGCCCGCCCTGTTACCGTTCTCCGCCACAGCTCTTCTAGAAGACGTCCATCAACGCCATCTAGATCGCACGCTGGGCGGCCTCGTCCATCGCCATCCGCCGGGCCGCCAAGTCAGCATCTATTGCTTCTTCAAGACTGGCCGCGTCGAAGGGCCCGTTCAGCCTCTCCGCATCGCTCAAAACCTGCTCCGTCACAGCAGCAATGTCCAGAAATTTTAATCGATTTTTAAGAAAAGCAGCCACGGCGACCTCGTTCGCGGCGTTCAAGGTTGCGGGGAAAAACCCACCTTTTTCAAGGGCTTCGCGGGCAAGCCGCAAAGCTGGGAAGCGCGTTTGGTCCGGCGTTTCAAATGTCAGCGCCGCAATCTTCGAGAAATCGAGCTTTTCTGAAGGGCTCTCAATGCGGTCCGGCCACGCCAAGGTGGAAGCGATCGGCGTGCGCATGTCCGGGGTTCCCAATTGGGCCAACACCGAGCCGTCGACATATTCGACCATGGAATGGATAACCGATTGCGGATGAACGAGAATTTCGATTTTTTCCGCCGGCGTCGGGAACAGATGATCCGCCTCGATAAGCTCCAGGCCCTTGTTCATCATGGTCGCGGAATCAACCGAAATTTTCGCGCCCATGCTCCAATTGGGGTGCGCGACTGCCTCGGCCGGCGTCGCGGCCGCCATTTTCTCCAGCGACCATTCCCGGAACGGTCCGCCTGACGCCGTCAGAATAAGGCGTGAAATGCGGTGCGGGCGTTCAAAATCGAACACCTGAAAAATCGCGTTATGCTCCGAATCCACCGGCAATAATACGCCGCCCGCCTCGCGCACGGTTTTCGTCAAAAGCGCGCCGGCGCAAACGAGACATTCTTTGTTGGCGAGCGCCACTGCAGCGCCACGTTCGGCCGCCGCCATAGTGGGCGCGAGGCCCGCGGCGCCGACAATCGCCGCCATCACCCAATCCGCATCACGTTCAGCAGCCGACACGATGGCTTCGGGCCCTGCGCCAATTTCGATATCGGTTCCGGCGAGCGCCGCCTTAAGGTCTTCTTTAAGGGACGCGTCTGCAATAGCGGCGAAACGGACGTTAAACGCGCGGGCTTGCTCAGCGAGGCGCGCAACATTCGTGTTCGCCGTCAGCGCCTCGACAGCGATTTCAGCGTCGCCGCGATCATTGGCGAAGCGCACCAAATCAAGCGTGCTTTCACCGACAGACCCGGTTGCGCCGAGCACGGTTATCCGCCGCGTGCATTGATTGAGCGCCTGCGCGCCAACGAAACGCTTGTCTACACGCTTGTCTATCGACGCATGGCCGTTCGCCGTTCGCCCTTCTATCGCCACCCGTAACCCCTTCGTTCTCAAACGCGCCATTCTTAAACACGCAACGACCGCCTTAAGCCATAGCAGGCCGAACCCATCCCCGGTCCTAGCGCATTATGCGCCGTGGGCCAAAGCCGTACGGCGCCCGACGAACAAGAGCGCTTCACAGAAAAGCGTGTGCGGTTATGCGCAAAAGAAGCACGACAAAACAGAGGCTCTGAGAACGGCTCAAAATTGGGCGAAAAGGATTTGTCCGTACAAGATGAGCGCAATCGACACCGTGGCGACGATCATGCCGTCTAATCGATCGAGAACGCCGCCATGGCCGGGGATAAACCCGCTACTGTCTTTGACCCCGAACACCCTTTTGAACGCAGACTCCAGAATATCGCCAAGAATAGAGGCAAGGCCGAGCGCCGCGCCCGCCAACCCATAAAACAAGCGGTCGAGCGGATCGCCGGACGGGACAATGCCGGTTAACGTCGGAACGGCGAAAAACCCCACAAGGCCGCCGGCGATGACGCCGCAAACAGCGCCGGACCACGTCTTGGCCGGCGACAAGGTTGGCGACAGGCGCGGGCCGCGAAAAAAGCGCCCCCCCAGATACGCCGCAGAATCCGCCGCCCAAACAATCCCAAAGAGGAGGAAAATAAGCCCGCGGCCATTATCGACACCATCGCGCAACCAAATAAGCGCCACCGAGGGCGCGGTGATGTAAACCGCGCCGACCGCCGCCCATGCCCCCGCCGTCCATTTCCCCGCCGTCCATGTCCCAGGCGCGGCCACCGAGCGCTCGGTATGCTCGCGCAGCGCTGTGTTCTGTTGCGGCGCCCAGCGCCCCGCTCCGCCAATGCGCACGGCGATGAACGCAGCGAGCCCGGCAAGCCCGGCAAGCGCATACGCCAAGGGGTAAAAGCCAGCCGCGGCGGCGATCATTGCGAGCGCCGAAAATACGGCGAGCGCATAAAACGAAAGCCCCGGATCGCGTCCCGCGACCATGCGCGTCCATTCAAACGCCATCAGGACAACGAGAAATCCGATCAATCCCGCAAAGGCCGGACCACCCACATAACAAGCGATGAGCGCCACCGGCCCAAGCACGACGCCGGACGCCACCCGGATAAAAAGGGAGTCATGGGAGCCGAAAAACTGCCCCGGCAAAGCGCCGCCGTCATTCTCGGCGTTTTTTGCAATGCTTGTTCGACGCATTCCATCCGACGTCGCTTTATCGCGCGTTTCGGTCAAAGCCCCCTCACCTGGCGAGTTTTTATTAGCAAAAGATGCGTATAAAGATTTATATGAGGATGGCCAAAGAACGCGTTCAATCCCCCTCCCATCACGGGAAGGACGTCGCCATCTCTCATCCCCACTTAAGAGCCGCCAGCCGCGGTCTCAGCATCTTCGCTTAGCCCGCCATAACGCCGGTCACGTAATGCGAACTCACGCACAGCCGCTGCAAGTTCTACGCCGGAAAAATCTGGCCACAGAACATCGGTGAAGACATATTCTGCGTAAGCAGCCTGCCAAAGCAAAAAGTTGCTGACGCGTTTTTCGCCGCTCGTGCGAATGACGAGATCAGGATCGCGGACACCGGCGGTATCAAGATATTGCGCTAATGTCGCCTCATCAACCTCAGAAGGTTTCACAGCCCCGGCAGCAACCGCCTCCGCCAATCGAGCCGCCGCGCGGGCGATCTCGTTTCGCCCGCCGTAATTGAAAGCAATCTGCAGCAAAAATGCGTCGTTGTCGGCCGTTTGCCGTTCCGCCTGGTCGACGAGAAGTCGCAATTCACGATCAAGGTTTTTCCGATCGCCAATAACACGCACCCGAACCTTATTCTTTTTCAAAGTCGGCAGATCTTCGCCCAGAAATTCGCGAAGAAGCGCCATTAAATCGCGCACTTCGCCCGGCGGCCGGCGCCAATTCTCCGTAGAGAAGCTATAAAGCGTCAAAGACCGCAAACCGAGATCACGCGCAGCTTCAACCGTGCGCCGCGCCGCTTCAACGCCGGCGCGGTGGCCGGCGCTGCGCGATAATCCGCGCGCCGCCGCCCATCGGCCATTGCCATCCATAATGATGGCGACATCGCGGGCCGTCGGATGAAGGTCAACATCCGCTTCCGGCCGACCGTCAGCGCTCGCATCTCGGACGTCTTTCGCGTCGAGAGCGTCTCTCAATAGCCGCGGTCGGGTTTTTGCGATGGTCTGAGCCGTCACGATGACACCCTATCCTATTCTCCAAAGCCGCACGCCTTCGAGGGCGGGGCGAGGGCGGGGCGAGGTCGACGCCAAGCGTCAGACCTGCATAATTTCGGCTTCCTTTTTCGAAAGCGCTTCGTCGATCTTTTTAATCATATCGTCGGTTAATTTTTGAACCTGGTCCGATAGGCGTTTTTGATCGTCTTCGCCGACACCGTCGGCTTTTTTGACGCTCTCCATGCCTTCGCGGCGGACATTGCGAACAGCGATTTTGGCTTGCTCGGCGTACTTACCAGCGACTTTTGCCAGTTCCGCCCGCCGCTCTTCGGTGAGCGGCGGCACCGGCACGCGCACATTAACACCGTCGACGACCGGATTGATGCCAAGCCCAGATTCGCGGATCGCTTTCTCAACCGCGCCAACCATGCCCTTATCCCAAACCTGTATCGCGATCATGCGCGGCTCCGGCACGGACACAGTCCCGACCTGATTCATCGGCATTTGCTGACCATAGGCTTCGACCGTGATCGGCTCCACAAGGCTTGTCGAGGCGCGCCCCGTGCGCAGACCGGAGAATTCCGTTCTTAGCGCGGCGATGGCGCCGTCCATCCGTTTTTCAAGATCGGCCATGTTTACGGCGTCGCTCATAGTAGCACTCCCTGCGTCCAGTCTATCACCCCTCAATGGGGCGGTAATTCGTTCGAAGCCCGGTGATTTTTCGACGTCTTTTGGGGACGTCGTTTCTCAGCATTATCTCGCGGCGCCCAATGCGATACCAAAGCGGCCTAACGATCCCTTCTTTTCAACGGCCCTTAGCGTCGGCGGCTTCAGCGCCAATCACCGTGTGCGGCCCCGTTCCCGTCAACGCCCCGACGACGCCGCCATGGTCCGTAATCGGAAAAACGACAATTGGAATATTGTTCTCGCGCGTCAAAGCAATCGCGGCTTGGTCCATGACCTGCAAATCGCGAAGGATGACTTCTTTGTAGCTTAACCGGTCGAACCGCTCCGCCGTCGGGTCTTTTTTGGGATCGGCGGAGTAAACGCCGTCAACTTGCGTTCCCTTAAACAGGGCGTCGCACCCCATCTCCGCAGCCCGCAGCGCGGCCGCCGTGTCTGTTGTAAAGAATGGGTTGCCGGTCCCAGCGGCGAAGATGACGATCCGCCCTTTTTCCATATGCCGAACGGCGCGGCGGCGAATATAGGTCTCGCAAACCGCGGTCATCTCAATGCCGGAAAGCACCCGCGTAAACAGTCCAATGTTCTCAAGGGCGTTTTGCAGAGCGAGCGCATTCAACACCGTCGCCAGCATGCCCATATAGTCCGCGCTGGCGCGCTCCATGCCTTTTGCAGCGCTGCTGACGCCGCGAAAAATATTGCCGCCGCCGACGACCAAACAGATTTCCGCGCCGAGCGCTTTCGCGTCAGCGACTTCACCGGCGATGCGAGAGACCGTCTCCTGGTCAATGCCGTAAGCGCCGCCTCCCATAAGCGCCTCGCCGGAAATTTTTAGGAGGATGCGCCTGAACTGCAACGCCTCGCCGGTCGCCGCGGCGCTTGTCATCGCCCCCTCATCGGTTTTCGCTGTCGACCCGCCGGTATTCTGCGTCTCGGATTTCTGCATCGTCCTATCGCCTCGCCCGATCGTTCATCAGAATTCGCTTGCCCAAACGCCAGAGACTTAGCCGCCTCTGATCGCGGCGACCAAAATTAGACGACAACAATACAGCACGCCCGGCTCTTATCGTCCCCATCCGCATCCGCAACGCTGTTCAGCATTGTCATCGCGCAAGTTGAGCCTATTCGACAATTAAGGCCAAGGCGTTCAGCCGGACCTCGCCGCAGCGACTTCAACAGTGCGGCGGTTCTAAAAAATCCTGACGCCTCGCTCTCCCCTCCGCCTCGCCAATCATCGCGTCGTTCCCAATAGTCCAGATACATCGATCTAAAGCGAGAACCTAGAGCGAGCCCGAAACGCCCGCGCGCCATAACACAGTCCAGCGCGATCAAGTGCAAAATTGAGCATAGGATCGGCCGAGCGAAACCGCGTCACCGATCCTCTACCAAGCCATAAGCGATTTGCAAGCGACCTGAGACCGTGGAAGGCTCATTCTGTTCCAGAAGCGATTGTCTCAACCGCTGCGAAAGAAGAATCCAGAGATTGGCTGAATTGATGGCGAAGGCTGAACGCGAGCCACGCGAACAGCACGGCGACACATCCGACCCATCAGGGACAATTGCAAAACGATTTGCGTTCTAAAACCGCATCAAGCGGCGGCTGACGGCGACGAACCGTCAACCATCCGCTTTGCGAGAGAGCTTTTGGGGCGAATGAGCCCCTAGTCGTCGTCTTCAGATTTCTCAACGCCCTCGCCGAGCTCTAAACGAGCGAACCCTTTCAACGCGACCGGCGCGCCGAGGTCTTTCGCCGCGTTTTCCAGAACCTTACCGACGGTGTTCTCGCCGTCGATCACGAAGATCTGCTCGAGAAGCACGGATTCTTCGTAGAATTTACGCAGACGGCCTTCAACCATCTTATTGATGATCTCTTCAGGCTTGCCGGACCCGCGCGCCTGGTCGGCGAGAACCGATTTCTCGCGCTCGACAATGGCCGGATCTAATTCCTCAACACGCGCCGCCAAGGGACGCGTCGCGGCCACGTGCATCGCAATTTTTTTGCCGAGTTCGTCAAGCTTCTCCTTGTCACCGGTTGATTCAAGGCCGACGAGAACGCCGATTTTGCCGGCACCCTCAACCGTCGGGCTGTGAATATACGCAGCCACGGCGCCGGCCTCGACGCTGACGCCGTCGGCGCGGCGCAGCGCCATGTTCTCGCCAATCTGGCCGACCATTTCAGCAATATGGTCTTGAACCGACTTATCAGCGCCCGGATAGGCGGCGGAGCGAACGCTCTCAACGTCGCCGCCGGCGGCGAGATCGGTGCCGAGCGCCGTTTCCGCGATGTCGCGCACCATTTTTTGGAAAACGTCATTGCGCGCGACGAAGTCTGTCTCGGAATTCACTTCAACAAGAACAGCGCGATCGCCGGCGTCGGCGCGCGCAACGGCGACGAGCCCTTCAGACGCGGTGCGGCCTGATTTCTTGGCCGCTTTCGAGAGGCCTTTTTTGCGCAACCACTCGACCGCAGCGTCGACATCGCCGTCGGTTTCTCCGAGCGCGGCCTTACAATCCATCATGCCTGCGCCGGTCATTTCGCGCAATTGCTTCACCGTTTGCGCCGTTATTGTCGCCATCGTCTTTGTCTCCTTAGAAGCGCCACGCGTCCTCGTCGGGACAACGCGGTCATCATTTCCATTATTCCGTAGGTCGCACTTAAGGGCCCGATTGTCGCCGCCGCGGCGCGCCGAAGCCGCGTCGCGATCGCCGTACGTGTTTGCCGGCGCTCGCCGCGCCTCCGTCAATTCGGCCCCTGGATAATTTCTTCCAGGCGCCGATTAGGGGTGAGCGCCGTGTTTAAGCAGGCTCAGCGGCCTCCGCACCACCCGTCGCCGCTTCTGTCGACGCTTCAGCCGCCGTCGTTTCAACCGCAGCGTCAGCCGCAGCTTCGAGCGCCGGCTCAACGGGGGCGTCCTCAAACGCGCCAATGTCGACGCCGAGCGCGGCTTGGCTCGCCGAAATACCGTCGATCACCGCGTCGGCCACGAGATTGCAGTAAAGCGCAATGGCGCGCGACGCGTCGTCATTGCCTGGAATAACGATGTCGACGCCGTCCGGGCTGCAATTCGTATCAACGACTGCGACAACCGGAATGCCTAATTTGTTGGCCTCTTTAACAGCGATCGCTTCTTTTTTGACGTCGATGACGAACAAAAGGTCCGGCAACCCGCCAAGATCGCGAATGCCGCCGAGCGACGCGTCGAGCTTTTCTTTTTCGCGCGTCACGACCAATTGCTCTTTTTTCGTGAGGCCGCCGCCGCCGCCGTCAATCACTTCTTCCAGTTCTTTCAGGCGACGAATGGAATTGGAAATGGTTTCCCAATTCGTCAAGGTGCCGCCAAGCCAGCGCACATTCATATAGTACTGGGCGCACCGGGCGGCCGCTTCAGCGACCGGGGCTTGGGCTTGGCGTTTCGTGCCGACGAAAAGAATGCGCCCGCCGCCGGCGACGACGTCGCGCACGCGCAGAAGCGCCTGGTGCAAGAGCGGTACCGTTTGCGATAAATCGATGATGTGAACGCCGTTGCGATCGCCGAAGATGTAAGATTTCATCTTCGGGTCCCAACGATGGGTTTGGTGGCCAAAATGGACGCCAGCTTCCAGAAGCTGGCGCATAGAAAATTCAGGCAGCGCCATGGTCTGCTTTTCTCCTTCGGTTTTTCCGCCGCGCGCCGGTTTCGTTTCGCAACGAAGAGCGTGTCTTAAAGAGCGCCAACGCCTGCTCGGTCGATTTCCACGACAATAACGAGGTCGCAAGACCACATTCGTCGCCGATAAACCGTCCTGACCGCTGACCAAATGCCCTTGAAATAAAGGGCGTCGCGACCGCTTTCTGCAAGGAAAACGTCGCTTAGAACCTTGCTGCGCAACGGCCCCGCGAAAAGACGGAGGGCCGAAAAGCGGCGAAGGCGATCAACGGCGAGCGAGAGCCGGCCCACTTTCGTCAACGCACCGAGGGTTGACGCGCGTGAGTGATACGCGGGCCTTTACGCAAAAAACCGGGCCTCATCAAGACCTTTCCCCCAAAACACGGCTCACTAAGGGCGGCACACAAAGGGCGGCCGCCTCTCCCCACCCCCAGGATAGGCGCTCGGAGATAAAGCCAAAGGCCGACCGGTTATCTGCACCATCACCCCTACAAGAGTTCCACATCAACAACGCCCTCTAACGCCTTTAAGGCATTCCGCGCCGCTGGCGTGCAAAGGGCCTTTTCCGGCAGTTTCAAGTCCACCGTTCGTCCCACAATGCGCGCCGGCGTCGCGGGGCCGCCCGTCCTTTCCGCGCTAACCCACTCGCCTCTGACAATACCATTCTCTTCGGAAGCGCCTTTAGAGCCGCCGGCGAACCCTTTGCCTGAACGATTCGCCGAACCATTGGCGTCGGCGGCGCCAGCGGCGCCAGCGGCGTCAGAGGCGTCAGCGGCGTCAGAGGCGTCGCTCAAGGGCGACGGCGGCGGCAAATGCAATGTGATGAAAACATCGCCGGCCTCTTGCGGGCTTGGCGGCTTCACCGCTGCGATCCGGCGCTTAACGGCCGCCAGCGCCTCCGGGGTACGCACGGCGATGCGTAATTGCGACGTCGTTTGTGCGGCGGCGGCGTCGAGCCGGCGCGCGCTTTCGCAGGTGAGACGCACCTCCCCCTCTCGCGCCTCGGCGCCGACGCGCAGCAAAAGCAGCGCGCCCGGCTCCAAAAGATCGCGTGAGCGGGACAAGGTTTCAGAAAACACCGTGACTTCGAAATCGCCCGTCGCGTCGGAACACTCCACCCAAGCGAAGGGATTGCCATTGCGGGACCGACGCACGCGAATATCGCGGATGACCACAGCCATGTCAGCATCGACGCGGATTTCCCGCGCCGCCTCCAACAGTTCCGCATGGGTAAGGGCGCCTAATCGCTCCAATTCAACAGAATAATCGTCGAGGGGGTGTCCGCTGAAATAAAAACCGAGCGCGGCCCGCTCATCATTGAGGGCGTCAAGCCCGGTCGCAGCGTCAGCGCGGACAAGGCGTGGGCGCTCCAGAGCGGTCGGCCCATCTTCGAACAGCCCGCGCTGACTGCTCGCGCGCTCTTCAAAAATTTGCGCCGAGTAACGCACCAACATGTCCACATTCGCGAGCGCCGCCGCGCGCGAGGCCGCTAACCCGTCAAGCGCGCCGGCGCGGGCGAGATTCTCTAAAGAGCGTTTGCCCACCGTCTTTAACGGCACGCGCTCAGCTAAATCATGAAGATCATTATAAGGACCGCCGTCAGCGCGAGCTCGGACAATCTCCTCCATCGCCGCTTCGCCGACATTTTTCACGGCGCCGAGCCCATAAATGATGGCGCCGTCGGATACGGCGAAGTCGGCCTCGCTATGGTTCACATGGGGGCCGGCGACCGACACATCGATATCCCGCGCCTCTTTAACGAACACCGCAAGTTTATCTGTATTCGTCCGATCAAGCGACATAGACGCGGCTAACAACGCGGCCGGATAGTTCGCCTTTAAGTACGCCGTTTGGTAGGCGATATAGGCATAGGCGGCCGCGTGGGACTTGTTAAATCCGTAGCCGGCGAATTTCTGCACGAGATCGAAGATCGAGGAGGCTTTGGCCGGATCGACGCCCTTTTCTTTTGCGCCGTCGACAAAGCGGATGCGCTGGCGATCCATCTCCTCTTTCTTTTTCTTACCCATGGCGCGACGCAACAAATCCGCCTCGCCAAGACTGTAACCGGAAAGGATCTGTGCGATCTGCATCACCTGTTCTTGATAGATGATGACGCCATAGGTTTCTTTCAGCACCGGCTCTAAGGTCGGGTGCAAATAGTCGATCGGCGCTTCGCCTTTTTTGCGCTCCACATAGGTCGGGATGTTCTCCATCGGCCCCGGCCGATAGAGCGAAATCAGCGCGATAATGTCTTCTAAACTGTCCGGCTGCATGGCGCGCAACGTGGCGCGCATGCCGGCGCTCTCCAATTGGAAGACGCCGACCGCTTGGCCTTCCCCCAACATGGCGAAGGTCGGTGCGTCGTCGAGTGGGACTTTCTCCGGCGAAAAATCCGCCGCTTGGGAATCGCCGGCGCGCACGAAAGCGGCAGCTTTTTCCACGACCGTCAGCGTTTTCAGACCAAGAAAGTCGAATTTTACAAGACCGGCCGGCTCCACCCATTTCATATTATATTGGGTCGCCGGCATCTCCGCACGCGGATCAAGATAGAGCGGCGTCAACTCATCAAGCGGACGATCGCCAATGACGACGCCGGCGGCGTGGGTCGAAGCGTGTCGATAAAGCCCTTCCAGCTTCAACGCGGTCGACAACAAAGCGGCGACAGCCTCTTCGCGATCGCGCTCTTCTTGCAGGCGCGGCTCGGTGTCGATCGCCTCGCCAAGGGTGACCGGGTTCGCCGGATTGTTCGGGATCAGTTTGCACAGGCGGTCAACCTGGCCGAACGGCAAGCCCAAAACGCGACCGACATCGCGCACCACAGCGCGCGCTTGCAGCTTACCAAAGGTGATGATCTGCGCGACGCGATCACGGCCATATTTCTCTTGAACGTATCGAATGACTTCGTCGCGACGATCCTGACAGAAATCAATATCGAAATCGGGCATGGAGACCCGTTCAGGGTTCAAGAACCGCTCAAAAAGAAGGCCGAACCGCAAGGGATCGAGATCGGTGATGGTGAGCGCCCAAGCGACGACGGAGCCGGCGCCCGAGCCGCGCCCCGGCCCCACTGGCACGCCATGGGTTTTCGCCCATTTGATGAAGTCCGCAACAATGAGGAAATAGCCAGGAAACCCCATCTGCCGAATGATGCCAAGCTCGCGATCGAGACGCGCCCAGTAATCTTCAAGGGGCGCAGCGGGCTCATTCTCGGCGAGCCGCGCCTCAAGCCCCGCTCGGGCCTGGCGTTCCAGCTCGTCCGCCTCACCTTCGGCGAGCGCCGCGTCGTCAATTTCTACGGCCGCCGCGTCGCCTTCCTCGCCCTCACTCTCGGAAGCAGCGACGAAACGCGGCAAGATCGGCGGATGGGTGCGCGGGCGAAACGCACAGCGCTTGGCGATTTCTAGGCTCGTCCCCAGCGCCTCCGGCAAATCGGCGAACAACGCCGCCATTTCTTCGGCGGACTTAAAATAATGGTCGGGCGAGACTTTTCGCCGCTCGTCTTGGTGCACATAAGCGCCCTCGGCGATGCACATGAGCGCGTCATGGGCCTCAAAGTCATCGGCCGTCGGGAAAAACGGCTCATTGGTCGCGACAATCGGCAAACCGAGCGCGTAAGCCGCATCAAGGCCCGCCGCCTCCGCCAACGACCAATCGCGCCCCTCGCAGCGCTGCACTTCGAAATAAAGCCTGTCCGGAAAAATCGCCGCCAATTCGTCGAAGAGCGCCCGCGCCTCCTCCGCCCGGTCCGCCCGCATGAAACGGTCAAACGGGCCGTCATAACCACCGGTCAAGCAAATGACGCCGTCGCTTAGGGGCGCCAACCAGTCGAGCGCCGCACACGGATCATCGTCGCGCACGGACGACAAAAAGGCGCGGCTCGTCAACCGCATCAGATTGCGAAAGCCCTCATCGCTTTGCGCCATCAAAACAAGATGCGGCGCGCGCGCCGTGCGCGGCTCGGCGTTAACCAGGCTAGGAATCTGAACGGATTGTTGCAGCCCCGGTAGGGGCTGAACGCCGGCGCCCGACAACATTTCAGAAAACTCCAAGGCGCCGAAAAGATTATTGGTGTCAGCAACCCCCACCGCCGGCATCCCCGCATCGAGGCACAAATCCTTCAATCGACCGGATTTAATCGCGCCTTCCGACAGGGAATAGGCTGAGTGCACATGGAGATGAATGAAGTCAGACACGAATGAACGCCCTCGCCTTTTTGCGCCGGATCTTGGCTTGCGCCGGACCTCGGAGACCAAGCGCCGCTGCGATCCGAATAGCGCATTTGAAGCAACCGCCTTCGGCGGCGCACAAACGCGCACCTGGTTCGCGACCGACGCCGAGCGACCGAAAAAAGCCGCAGCGGCATTCAGGCCGAGGCGGCCTAAACGAGCACAAGCCCCCAGGCTTGCAATCCGGCGATTAAGGCGATGAGTACGCCGAGTCCGGCGGCGTCAATCAATGATTGGTTTTCCATAGGAGCCTCCTTTATCGTTCGTGCTTTGTTCTATATTCTCTTTTTGTTCTCCTGTCGAGTCATATTTTATTGTTAGGCGCACATGGCCAGCCGCATGCGGCGTGGGCGGGGCGCCGTCAGACTACAAAGCCAGAGCGAAATGCTGAACGTCCGCAACACGGTTGTCATTATAGGGCGCAATTGGGCGAAAACCGATGTCGGCGTAAAGCGCGAGCGCCGGCTCTAGGCGCGACAGCGTATCGAGCACGACGCGTCGCCCGCCGCATCGGCGCGCCTCGTCGATAAGCGCATGGCATAATGCTCGCGCCAGCCCCACACCGCGATACGCGTCGCGGACGAAAAGCCGCTTCATTTCCATGTCGCCGTCGCCGAGATCTTTCATCCCCACCGCGGCCGCGGGCGCGCCGTCGACATGCGCAAGCCAGAGGCTCACATAAACGTCCGGGAACGTTGCAACCTCGTGGTCGAACCGCTGGAAACAAATATCGGCGCCTAAAAACGCCGCATACTCCAGAAAAAGCGCCTTCACGGCGTCGATGTCGGCCGGCGACAGAGCCCGGCGCACATTAACGCTGGGCAGTTTTTCATCAGCAGACGTCAATTCTTTGTCTTTAGCCCTTTGCCTTCAGGGCGAGCCGGTTTTTATGGAGCAAGGGCTCGGTGTACCCGCTCGGCTGCGCGATGCCTTCGAAAATGAGCGCTCGCGCCGTTTGATAGGCGATTGAGCCCGAAGGATCCGACGCCATCGGGCGATAAGCGGGGTCGCCGGCGTTTTGCGCATCAACCTTCGCGGCCATGCTCAAAAGCGCGGCGTCCACTTGTTCGGCCGTACACACCCCATGGAGAAGCCAATTGGCGATATGCTGGGAGGAAATCCGCAACGTCGCGCGGTCTTCCATCAATCCAATATCGTTGATGTCCGGAACTTTCGAACAGCCGACGCCCTGGTCGACCCAGCGCACCACATAGCCAAGAATGCCCTGCGCGTTGTTATCAAGCTCGTCTTTGACCTCAGTTTCAGACCAATTACGGCCGTCCTCCGCCAGTGGAATTTCTAACAAACTGTCAAGGGAGGGCGTTGCTTTCGCCGACAGTTCTTTGCGGCGCTCGAAAACGTCGATCGCGTGATAATGCATCGCGTGCAAGGTGGCCGCCGTCGGGCTCGGCGTCCACGCGGCGTTGGCGCCCGTTTTTGGATGACCGGCTTTTTGCTTAATCATGTCCGCCATGCGATCCGGCGCCGCCCACATGCCCTTGCCGATCTGCGCGCGGCCGGAAAAACCACACGATAAGCCGATCGCCACATTGCGAGATTCATAAGCGGCGATCCATGTCGCATCTCGCATCTCGGTCTTACGGATCATGGCGCCGGCGCGCATGCTCGTATGGATTTCGTCGCCAGTGCGGTCCAAAAACCCAGTATTGATAAAGACAATTCGTTCACGCACCGCATGGATGCAAGCGGCGAGGTTAGCGGACGTGCGCCGCTCTTCATCCATTACACCAACCTTCAGCGTGTTGCGGTCTAGCCCTAGGAGATCTTCTACGCCGCTGAAGAGTTTGTTGGTGAAAGCGCACTCTTCGGGGCCGTGCATTTTCGGTTTTGTGATAAAGACCGAGCCCTCCGTGGAGTTTTTATAACGGCCAAGCCCCTTGACGTCATGGCAGGCGATGAGACTCGTCACGATGCCGTCCAAGAGACCTTCAAAAACCTGCTTGCCGTCACGGCCGATGACCGCCGGCGTGCGCATTAAATGACCGACATTCCGCACCAAGAGCGTTGAACGACCTTTCAGACTGAACGCCGCGCCAGACGGGTCTTTATAGTCGCGGTCCGGCGCGAGCCCGCGCGAAACAGTTTTACCGCCTTTTTGGAACGTCGCCTCTAAATCACCGCGCATGAGGCCGAGCCAATTGGTGTAAGCAAGCACTTTATCTTCAGCGTCGACCGCCGCGACGGAATCCTCCAAATCGACAATCGTCGACAGCGCCGATTCTAAGATAACGTCGGCGATGCCCGCCGGGTCGTCCTTGCCGACAGGGTGCGCCCGGTCGATGACGATTTCGATATGCAAACCATTGCGGCGGAAGAGCATCGCTTCTGGCGCGACCGGATCGCCGCGATAGCCGGCGAACAAGGATGGGTCTTGCAGCGCCGGAACGGCCGCGCCGTCCACAACCGACCAGCCGGCGACATCAGCATGAGCGCCCGATGCGAGCGGAATCGCGTCGTCGAGAAACGCTTTTGCTTTTGTGATCACTTTCGCGCCGCGGGCGGGGTCATATCCTGGCTTTTCATCGCCTGAGAACGGCACGGCGTCGGTGCCGTAAAACCCGTCATAAAGCGAGCCCCAGCGGGCGTTGGCGGCGTTTAGCGCATAACGCGCGTTTAGAACCGGCACCACCAATTGCGGTCCGGCGAGGCTGGAAAGTTCAGCGTCGACGTTTTCCGTGGTGATCTGAAACGGCTCGGGAACATCGACGAGATAGCCGATCTCAATCAAAAAAGATTTGTATTCGGCGGCGTTAAAGGGACCGTCGCGGTGCTCCTCGTGCCATTCGTCGATTTTGGTCTGGAGGTCTTCGCGCTTTTCTAAGAGCACTTCGTTCTCGGGCGTCAGACGCTCGATGAGATCCGCGGCGCCGGCCCAAAACGCATCCGCCTCGATGCCAAGGCCAGGCAGGGCTTGTTGTTCGATAAAGTCTGATAACGCGCGCGCTACGGACATGCCGGCGCGATCGACGGTCTCGGTCATTCAAATCTCCGGAAAGACATCGCTTATTCGCCGGAGATTTATCCCATTATCCCCACTCGACGCTAGTCTTTCCGGCGCCCCAAATCTCCAGCGGAGACCTTTTGGGCGGCCGGACGCTAGCTTGAGCGGTTCGCCGCCAGGTATTCCCGTGCTTGGCGCTGGGCTTCGGCGATTTGGTCTTGGCTCATCTCCAAGGCCAATTCCGCGCGATAGACCCGAGCATCTTGATGACCTTGGATCGCGGCGAGGTTGAACCATTTATGGGCCGTCACGAGGTCGGACAGCGCGTCATCGCCGCCGACTGAGGCTTCAAGCCCACGCCGGTACATTTCGTCACTGCTGATAATCGGCTCAGCGCCGGAAAGCGTTTGCGGTTGAATAGACATCGACATTCATCTCACCCCTTAAGGAAACCTTTGAGTTCGCCGGACGGACCTCCCTGAACGGCGGCCGCCGGAATTTGTTCAAAATCACTAACGTTCAAAAAGGAGTGAAAAGCGGTAAGGCTAATACGACGTAAACAAGAAGTTTCCAGAGTATTACCAAACGCAAGAACGCCGCCGGCAGAAAACTGCAATTTTACTCAGCATAGATACTTTATTTAAATTGATAAACTACAGTCGGCACAGCCGCTTAGCGAGACGTGAATCGCGCGTTAGCGGCTCTAACCGCCACTCGGTCATTCGCCAACCATCTTCTTTTAAAGGATGGCGCCATGGCGCTGCGACGCGAAGGCTCTTTTGCGGGTCGAACCGTTTGATCAAGGCAGGTGGCGGTGCCGCGAGGTCGGGCGACCAAATAAGAACGCAAAGCTCGGCGCCACTACCTGCTCCGGAGCGATACAAAGGAGGGGTGTAAAAAGGCATATGCATCGAGAGAACGCGCGATTCAGGGAACAACCGACGCAAATTCCCGGCGATATGATCATCATACCCCACAAGGGTATATGTTTCGAACCCATTTTCTGCGATCGCCGCCGCTAACGGGTCATAGGGTATCCACTGCCGACATTTTTCGCAGAAAGGCGCGCCGGCGCGCGCCGCTTCAACGCCGCGCAGACCAACGCCGGCGAGCATCACCATGCCGATGACACTAGCGAAGGTTCGTATACGGCTCGGCGTCGCATTGGCTTTAGCGGCCGCCATGAGCGCAAAAACGCACGGGAACAAAAAAGGGATGGCGTAGCGTTCTTGCATACTGTCCATGCCGAGCAGAAACACCACAGCGATGAGCCCGCCCGCGCCGCCGAGCGTCGCCCATGCGGCGGTCCGCACGCACGCTGAGGCGTCACGCAAGGAAACGCGCAGATCAAGGCTCTGAGCGCCGAAAACGACCGCAGCGACGGGGCTGGCGATCAAGAAATAAGACACAATCGCCCACAGAGCATGTGGCGCCCCCTTTGCGACACGTTCCCCATAAGGCGCCGCTTCCCCTTGCAAGCGCGCCGCAGCGCTCGCCGCCACGTCAGCGTTCTCCGTCGCCAACCACAGAATATGAGGCGCCGCGACAAGGAACGCGACAACGAACGACGCAATGATTTTCGGCGCGACGAGCGCTCGACGAAACGCCGGCGCGGCGAGCGCAGCGGCCGCAAAAGCGATCGGCGCGACAGCGACAAAAGAATATTTCGATAACGCGCCAAGCCCCAAAGCAACGCCTAAGCCGACATAGTCGACGAGACGGCCGCGCTTCATTGTGGCGAAGAGCATCCGCCAAAAGATCGCAACACATGCGATGAGCGCCGCCGAATGGGTGAACGCTTGGTGATAGTTCCAACCGAGTTGGTAGAACAGAATAAGCGCGCCAGCCGTTAACGCCGCCCACGGACGATCGTCAAAGACATCCCGCGCGGCAAAATAGGTAAAAACGCCGGCGACTGTTAAAAGCGCATATTTGACGATTATGAAGCTGAGGAGCGTTGGCCCAACAGCGCTTTGGACAAGGAGCAACAGCCATTCAAAAAGCGGCGGATTCTCCGGCATATAGCCGCGCTGAAAAGACTGGGTGACGATGTTGAGCTTTACATCGTCAAGCGCCAGCGCCGGCCCCGCCGCGCGTGTGGCGAGGCCATGGAGACAGCCATATAGCATGAAAAAGAAGACAACACCGAGCCCCGAGACAAGAGGCGCAGGAAGCCCGCCGCGAGACGTCGCGGAGGGGGGCGCATTGGCGACGAATCCGTTGTCGTCAAGTTCTGAAGAAGGCGTCATATCCCGGCCATCCTATGTCGGCGGCCGCCCGTCAAGAGCACGCGCATCAAGACGGCGTACCGGGCGCCCGTACGCCGACGAGAATATGAAGCGCCTGCACGGTGAGCGCCAACAAGAACGCGACAAAACCGATAAAATGCTGAAGCGCCGCATCGCGCAGGCTTTTTTGAACGATGGTCAAATCGTCCCCTGGCGCTGTGCTTTTCAGATTGCTGACGACAAGGGCCGTATCGGCGAGGACGATATTGTAAAACATCGGCGCCGCCAGAATGATCAAGACGAGAACGCTGAGCGGGCGCCACCCCGTTCCGCGCGCCTGGAGAACGCCAAGCAAAAATGAGGCGGCGATAAGAACGCCCAATGTGTACGGCAAGACGTCAACGAGCCGCTTTAAGGCCGAAAACGTTAAGCGAATATCGTCTTCGCTAACGCTCGCAGCATCGCCCAGAAAAAGTCCGATAACGGACCGCTCCATCAGCACAAGCGTCAAGAGCAATCCGCACGCTGTCGACAGCGCGGCCAGAAAAAATATGGACGATTTCACCGATGCGATCGTCAGCCGGCGGTTTCGTTATCGGCCGGCGCGGCGTCTTCTTCCGCGTCATCGGATTTCTTCCGGAGCTCTTGGAAATCACTAAGGCCGCAGGCGCCGCGCGGGACGCTACCGTTGAAATCGATCACTTGAACAAGTTCAAGCGCGCATAATTGTGCGCCGGTCGTCGTATAAGCAAGCGCCGTCCCCGGCGCGCCGGCGCCGCGGCAGCGGCCGCTCAGTTCATTGATGTAAAAATCTTTGACGCCGTAGCGAACGAGGAACGCGCGATCGGTGATCGGCGTAATTTGCCGGATTTGTTGGGTGAACAAGCAGCGCTCGCGCTCGCCGGTCTTTTCATATTTTTCAAAGAACGCCGCCGTTTTCGCCGCGTCACGTTCCGACATCTCCCCGCGCGACTCATCGCCTGCCCCATCGCGCGTCGTCGTCTCGCAAGCGGCCAACGCAGCCGCCGCCATGCCTGCTAGCACCGTCCGGCCGGCGTTCGACGCGACAATGCGCCCCAAGATTGCTTTCTTCATGACTTCTCGCCTCCTCGCTCGTTTGCTCGCCCGGTTTTAAAGCCCAAGCACGAGCATAAGCGCGAGAAACACTAGACGCCCAGCTTTTCCTTCAGAATTTTGTTCACGACTGCGGGATTCGCCTTGCCGCCGGTGGTTTTCATCACCTGACCAACGAACCAACCGAACGTCTTCGGCTTTTCTTTCACCTGTTCAACCTGGGCGGGATTAGCGGCGATAATCTCGTCGACGGCTTTGGCGATCGCGCCTTCATCACTCACCTGCTTCAACCCGCGGGCGTCAACGATGGCTTCAGGATCGCCGCCTTCTTCGAACATCACCGCAAAAACGTCCTTTGCGATGCGGCCCGAAATGGTCCCTGCCGCGATGAGGTCGATGAGCTTGCCGAGGGCGGCGGCGGAAATCGGCGAGGCGCCAAGATCCTTGCCGCTTTTATTGAGGGCGCCGAACAGCTCCGTCGTCACCCAATTAGCCGCAAGCTTACCGTCGCGCCCCTCGGCGACCGCCTCGAAAAAGTCCGCCTTCTCCCGATCCTGAGAAAGCACCGAGGCGTCATAAGCCGAAAGCCCGAAGCTCTCTATGAAGCGGCGCCGCTTGGCGTCGGGGAGTTCCGGCAAGCTCTCTTTGATGGCGTCAACCCAGGACGGATCGAGCACCAGCGGCAGCAAGTCCGGGTCCGGAAAATAACGATAGTCATGGGCGTCTTCTTTCGAGCGCATGGTGCGCGTCTCGCCCGTGCCGACGTCGAAGAGGCGCGTTTCTTGGTCGATCGACCCGCCGTTTTCGATCACCTCGATTTGCCGGCGCGCTTCGTAATCGATCACTTGGCGCACATAACGGATGGAGTTGACGTTTTTCGTTTCCGTCCGTGTGCCAAGGTCGTCGCCCGGACGACGCACCGAAACATTGACGTCCGCGCGCATGGAGCCTTCCTCCATATTGCCGTCGCAGGTGCCAAGGTAGCGCACGATGGTGCGCAATTTCGAATAGTAGGCCGCCGCTTCTTCGGCGGAACGCATGTCGGGTTTGGAGACGATCTCCATCAGCGCGACGCCGGAGCGATTGAGATCCACATAGGATTCGTTCGGCGATAAATCATGGATTGATTTGCCGGCGTCTTGCTCTAAGTGCAGACGTTCGACGCCGATAGTGATGATCTCACCGTCGTCGAGCTCAACTTCGATTTCCCCCTCCCCGACAATCGGGTCTTTGTATTGGGAGATCTGATAGCCCTGGGGAAGGTCCGGATAGAAATAATTCTTCCGGTCGAACCGCGACCAGTGATTGATTTTAGCGTTAAGCCCGAAGCCCGTACGCACGGCTTGTTCAACGCAGAACTTATTGATCACCGGCAGCATGCCCGGAAACGCCGCATCGACGAGGCTGACATTCTCATTGGGGCCGGCGCCGTATTCCGCGGACGCGCCGGAGAAGAGCTTTGATTTGGAGGCGACTTGGGCGTGCACTTCCAGGCCGATGACGACCTCCCAGTCGCCGGTTTGACCTTGCAAGAGTTTGCGGGCGTCTGCGGCCATTAGTCGGTATCCTTCGTAACGTTATTATTGGCGCGGGCGATCACATCGCGGATCGCGGCGTAGATGCGCCTTGGGGTTTGCAATTCAAGATAATGGGTGCCGCCGGGGATGGGGTCGTATTTGACGTCAGCGCCGGCGGGAAAGCGGCTTAGCAACAATTCCGCGTCGCTTTGCGCAACGAGATGTTCAAGATCACCGTGCAAGATCGTCACGGGGACGTTGAGTTCGCCGAGCCGATCGAGCAATGGCCCAATCTGCGAGCGTCGCCCTTCGACTTCCGCACGCGCATTGTGCAGATATCCCGGCAGGAGTTCGCGAATGGGCGAATGCTCCGCCAACGGTGTAATCGCGTTGATATAGGGCAAGGGCTCAGTGATTAGCGCGGCGACCGTGACGACGCCGTGAATGCGGTTCGGAAAATCGAGCGCGCATTTCAGCGCCAATTCGCCGCCATAGGAAATGCCGACGACGATGTTTCGAAAGCCATCGTCTTTATCAAAAAGCGGCGCCATCGCCGCAATCTGATCATCAAATGACAAGACGGGCTGACGTCGCGCGGAGCCATAATCAGGCCCGCCATAGCCGGCGCGGTTCACCGCGATGATGTCGAGGTCTTCCGGCGCAATCCGTAAAAACCGAATAAAGGTATGCGGCCGCGACGGCGTGCCCGGAATGGCGATAACGCGCCATTTCTCAGCGGCGTCTTCGACAATCGGCATGTGGTCGGCGACCATCTCATGGCCGCCCTCAATCGGCGCAGCATAAGTGATGCGTGCGCGACGCATGCTGGGGTTCGCCGTGTCGCTCACTATTCGACCTCTTTGCGCTTCGTCGCCGCTAACACAGACGATGCGCCGCGCCCGCGCGGATCGTGCGCGGCGGCGACGACGCCGTCTTTCACGGTGATCGCATGCACGTCGCCATATTGCGAATAGGTGCGCAAGACATAGCCCATCTCTTCAAGGCCGCCGCTGACGGCGTCCAAATTCTCGATCCGCTCCTCAAGGAGAAGATTATCTTTCGGCAGCAATTGGTGGTGGAAACGCCCCTTCGCGACAGCCTCCTCAACGGGCAATCCGTAATCGAAGTGATTGACGATCGCTTGGAAGACGGACGTGAAAATCGTCGGGCCGCCGGGCGTGCCGACCACCATCGCGACGTTCTCGCCATCCATAACGACCGTCGGCGTCATCGAAGAGAGCATACGCTTTCTCGGCGCGATGGCGTTCGCCTCGCCGCCGACGACGCCATAAAGGTTCGGCGTTCCGGGCTTTGCGGAGAAATCATCCATCTCATTGTTGAGAAGATAGCCTGCGCCTTCAACGACAACGCCGGAGCCGAAGCTGGCGTTCAAGGTCGTCGTCACCGCCACGGCATTGCCGTCAAAGTCGAGGATTGAGAAGTGCGTCGTTTGAAACGATTCTTGCAAACCGGGGACGACGCCGTCCGTCTCAGAGATGGCGTCGATATTCACCTCCGCCGCGCGGCGGGCGATATAGTCAGGGCTCGTCAGTTCCGCGACGGGAACATTGTAATAGTCCGGATCGCCCAAATACTCCGCGCGATCGGCGAAGACGCGCTTCTCCATCTCCGCGACCAAATGCACATATTGACGGCTGTTCAACGTGACGCCCTCAAACGCTTCAGCGAGCACCGACTTCATGCCGAGCAATTGCAAGAGCGCGATGCCGCCAGAGCTTGGCGGCGGCGCGGAAACAATCGTCCGTCCACGCCACTCCGCCATGGCGGGTTCACGCGCAACAGCTTTGTACTCCGCGAGATCTTGCAAAGTAATGAGACCGTCGATTTTACGCATTTGCGCGACGGTCATGCTCGCCGTCTCACCAGTGTAAAACTCATCAGCGCCGGCATCGGCGATCCGTTGCAACGTGGCGGCGAGTTCCGGCTGCACCAGCCGTTCGCCGGCTTTGGCGCTGAAATAATCGGAGAAGTTCGTTTCCTCGCCGAAGAACTCCGCTTTGTATTCGATGCGTTGGGCGAGCTGCGGCGGAACCTCAAAGCCGTCGCGGGCGAGCGCAATCGCCGGCGCCACAAGGCGGGCCCAGGACAATTGTCCGTATTCCTCGTGCGCCACTTGAAGACCACGCACGGTGCCCGGAACACCGGAGGCGAGCGCCCCCACCTGCGCGCGGCGGGAGACGAACTCGCCCTTTTCATCGAGATACATGTCCCGCACAGCCGACGCCGGTGCGGTCTCGCGGAAATCGATAAAATTCGGCTCGCCGTCGACAACCAAGGTCATAAAGCCGCCGCCGCCGAGATTGCCGGCTTCGGGCAGCGTCACCGCCAACACGAACGACGCCGCGACAGCGGCGTCGACAGCGTTGCCGCCCTCGGCGAGAACTGCGCTCGCCGCTTCAGCGGCGAAGCGGTCGGGCATAGCGACAGCCGCATCGTTCTTTGCGGCGACATCGCGGCCATCAATGACGGCCGTTTCTTCGATCGCGACGGGCGTTTCACTAATAGGCGGCGGCGTCTCTGCGCCGTCGCCGCATCCGAAAAGACCGCCAGCGACGCTGAGCACCGCCAATAACGAGATTAATTGTCTTTTATGCATTACGCCCTCGTTTTCGTTTCTCAGCGATCGGACCCGTTTTACGCCGCCCACCAATCATCCGGACGGCTGGTGAAGTTGGCAGCGCCCTCCAAGGCGGAAAGACCCGTAAACAGCGTTTCTTCTGCAAATGGCCGCGCCAATAATTGCAAGCCCAACGGCAAGCCTTGCGCGTCAAGCCCCGCCGGCACGGAGCCCGCCGGCAGGCCGGCGAGGTTCGCCGTCACCGTGAAGACGTCGTTCAGATACATATCGACGGGATTGTCGCGCTTCTCACCGAGCGCGAAAGCGGCCGACGGCGTCGACGGCGTTAAGATCAAGTCCACCGACTTAAACGCCTCGGCGAACTCATTGGCGATCAGCTTACGCACTTTTTGCGCGCGCAGATAATAGGCGTCGTAATAGCCGGCCGACAGAACGTAAGTGCCGATAAGAATGCGACGAACAACTTCTTCGCCGAACCCTTCCGCGCGCGTCTTCTCGTAAAGCGACAGAATATCGTCATGGTCTTTCGCGCGCAGGCCATAGCGCACGCCGTCATAACGCGCGAGGTTAGACGACGCCTCCGCCGGCGCAACGATGTAATAGACCGGTAGAGCGTATTTCGTCATCGGCAGCGAGATGTCAACGATCTCCGCGCCGGCGTCTTTCAGCCAGTCCGCTCCTTGGCTCCACAGCGTTTCGATCTCGCCGGCCATGCCGTCGATGCGATACTCTTTCGGCACGCCGATTTTCATGCCTTTAAGCGATTTGCCAAGCACGGCCTCATAATCCGGCACCGGACGATCGATGCTCGTTGAGTCTTTCACGTCATGGCCCGCCATGGAGCGCAGCATAATCGCCGCGTCGCGCACGTCTTGGGTGATCGGCCCGGCCTGATCCAATGACGACGCGAAGGCGATAATCCCCCAGCGCGAGCAGCGGCCATAGGTGGGTTTGACACCGACGGTCGCCGTTAGCGACGCCGGCTGACGAATGGAGCCGCCGGTGTCGGTGCCTGTCGCCGCAGCGCAAAGACGCGCCGCCATCGCCGATGACGAGCCGCCGGACGAGCCGCCGGCGGTCAGTTTCGCATTGCCGCCGTCATTGCGCCGCCAAGGGTTCACCACCGGACCGAAATAGCTCGTTTCATTGGACGAGCCCATGGCGAACTCATCCATGTTCAGCTTACCGAGCATCACCGCGCCGTCCCGCCAAAGATTGGCCGAGACCGTCGATTCATACGCCGGCTTAAAGTCTTCCAAGATATGCGACGCAGCAGCAGCCTGGACGCCTTCTGTGCAGAAGAGGTCTTTAATGCCGAGGGGCACGCCTTCGAGCGGTCCCGCCTCACCCTTCGCCCGGCGCGCGTCGGACGCGTCGGCCATGGCGCGGGCTTTATCCGGTGTCGGAAGAATATAGGCGTTCAGCGCCGCAGCTTTGTCGATGCGCGCCAAATAGGCGTCGGTCGCCTCGCGCGAAGAAACGTCTTTTTTGGCGAGCGCGTCGCGCAGCCCCGCCAGGGTTAAATCAGTGATCGCGCCCATGGCCTACTCCACCACTTTTGGAACGATGAAGAAATTGTCTTCCGTCTTCGGCGCATTGCCGACGACGTTCGCCGGTTGGCCGCCGCCCGTGGGCCCGTCGAGCGTGACGTCTTCTCGCATCGGCATATCGACATCGACGGTGGAGGCCATCGCCTCAACGCCCTCAACATCGACTTCGTTTAATTGTTCGATCCATTGCAAAATGCCGGAGAGTTCCGCCGCCAGCGGCTCCAACCGTTCTTCCGGCGCCGCGATGCGCGCCAGTCGCGCCACTTTCCGCACCGTTTCTTTATCAACCGCCATTAGGGCTCCCGTCGGGTTCGACTTTTATGAGCGCCGCTTTTATCGGCGCAAACGTCAACGCTAAGTAAGGACGCGTAACAACGCCCCGCCGCTTCGGCAAGAGGCAAGGTGGGCAAGAGGCAAGGCGCACGAGACGCCGTGCCGATGCTTACGATGACGGAGAAAACTAGGGACGGCCCGGCTGCGCCGCCTCACCCACCAATGACTGGCCATGATAGGCGCCCGCCATGCCGCCGCCAGCGTCGAGGGCAGCGTCTAAACGCTGAAAGCCGCGTTCGGGCCGAGCATAATTGGTGCGGACAAACCGGGTCATTTCATCCCGCAGCGCCGGGCCGCCGACTTCGCCGGCAAGGTCGAAGAACAGCGCCGCGTCATAGCCGCCTTGGGCGCGAGCGCGATCGATAAAGAGATTCCAAAAGCCGATAACGCCGCCGGGATGCGCCGCCGCGGCGAGCGCGTTCAGCGTCTGCCCGCAATAATACGCCGCGTCGCTGTCTTTTAGGGGCGACAGCCGCACCAAAGCGCGGCCGCGCAAGCGATCAGCACAGGATGAACGCGCGTCAGCGAGATCATGGGCGGCGTCCGCTTCGGTCCAATGGCCGAGCCGCACCAACAAATCGGAGGCGATGACGTTCGCGCCACCTTCATGGATCCAATCGGGCGCACCGCCGCTCAAAGGCCGCGCCGCCGCCTGCCATAAATGCGCCGCCTCATGGGCGATGCCGACGCGCAAGACATTCTCCGTAAAGGGCGTGCGTCGCCGCCAGGCGCCGCCGTCCAACGCAATGCGGAACTGACCGGGCAAAGCGTCGCCGGTGAACGCCGCACGCCCTTCAATGTCGCCGGCGGCGTAAGCGATAAAGAAATTCGGCGTCACATCGATGGTCCATCCGAACGCTGCTTCGAGGGCATAAAGCGATTGTTCGGCGATGGCGGCCGATTCGCGCTTTATCCAGTCCGGCGCGGCGGGATCGATCGCGCCCACATAAGCGCCAACCTGACGCATCGCGCCGTCGATGAGCATCGGCGCGCCTGGCTCAACCAAGGACGGCTCCGGCCCCACTAAAATGAACGCCGGATGCTCCAACCGGCTGCGCCAATTCTCAAGCCGCAGCGCAATATCACCGAACGCGGTCGCGCGCTGGCTGAGCCCACGCCGCGCCATCGGCGTAATGGTGAACTCAGCGGAGAGCCGCGCGCCGGTCGCCGACCAGGGCTGAAAATGCCCCGTGTAAAGTAGAACGCCCGCCTGCCCCAAGGGCATGAACGCTTCATAGGTGCGCTGCATCGCGACAGGGCCGGCCAATAGATGCAGCTCAACCGTCCGAAAGCGGCCGCCGTCGCGCGCCACTAGAATGTCGCGACCGTTTTCAGTCGTTAGGACGACGTTCTCGCTGACGACGCGCCAAAACTGGCCTCGATACCCGTCGAGATCATGGCCCAAGTCGAGTTCGGAAACAGGCGCAGCGGTTTCATAGACCAAGCGCCAAAGAGCGTCGCCATGTTCGTTGAGCCTTATTGAGACGAACGGCGTCGAGCGATCTCCGGCTCCCGCCGCCATAACGGCGTTCATTGGCGATAAAACAAATAGGCTAAGCGCGACGAACAGAACGCGCCGACAGGCCGTCGCGAAAGCCGTGCGGCCATGATCCGCGCTCACCGATTTAACGCGCGCAATCGCGTCGGTTCCAATCATCGCCATGGACGCCCCAAACCTTTACCCACATTCGCCGCCTTTGATGCGTGCATCAGGCGCGCCCACATTGTCCGCACTCAAGAAGTTCTAACCTCTCGAGAAGTCTTTCACCGCGTTGGAAACTGCGGCGATCCACCGCCCGCCTCACCCCTTTGCCAGAACTAATGTGCGTCGGAATTGAGCGTTTGATAGAGGGATCGCCTTTCGGAGAGCCCAACCGTATGTTGCCGGAGTGAACGAAGAAATGGAAGCTGATCCTTTTTTGCGCGCCGCGGCCGCCTTCGGGCCCGCCGGCGCCCTGCTCGGACTTGATCTCGGCGACAAGACGATCGGTGTCGCCGCTTGCGATCCGATGCGCGCCGTGGCGACGCCAGTGGAAACCGTGCGTCGCACCAAGCTCACCAAAGACGCTGAGCGGCTCAGCGAAATGGCGAAAGAGCGCGGCGTTTGTGGTCTCGTGATCGGCTTGCCGCGCAATATGGACGGCAGCGAAGGCCCCCGCGCACAGTCAACGCGCGCTGTCGGCGGCCATTTGCACCGCCTCTTGGATTTACCCATCGCCTATTGGGACGAGCGCTTATCGACCGCGGCGATGGAGCGCGATCTCATCGCCCTTGATGTCAGCCGCGCCAATCGCGCCCGGCAAATCGACGCCGCCGCGGCCGCGTTTATTTTGCAAGGCGCAATTGATCGCCTGCGCAGCGCCGCTTTGCGTTAACGCAGCCCCCCAAGGACCGTTCATTCGTGTAAGCCAGGCGCTTTTTCACGAAACTGGGCGCCCCGTTTGTTGCGCGGCGCGGCAAGCGCGACTATGAAACATCTTTAATGGAAAACGGTTATCGACCTTCGCCGCCGCAAGACGGTTTTCAAGCGCGCCGATTGATCAGCGTGGATGATTTGTCCACTGACGATATCCGCTATTTATTGGCGCTAGCCGAACACTATGCGGGCTTTTTGCGCATGGGCGCACGGCCGCAACAACGCCTGGCCGGCAAGACGCAGGTCAATCTCTTTTTCGAAGACTCAACGCGCACTAATCTGTCGTTCGAGCTTGCCGGTAAGAAACTCGGCGCCGACGTTATCAATGTCCCCGTCGCCGCCTCTTCGGTGAACAAAGACGAGGGCTTCATCGACACGGTGCAGACCCTCGCGGCGATGGGCGCACACGCTATGATTGTCCGCCAACAATCGCCAGGACGCCTTGAAGAACTGGCGGGACGTTTGTCCTGCCCGGTGATCAATGCCGGCGACGGCGCGCAGGAACATCCCACCCAGGCGTTGTTAGACGCTGCTACGATCCTCTCCGCGCTCGGCACGCTGGAAGGGAAAGTCATCGCGATTTGCGGCGACATCAAGCGCAGCCGCGTCGCCGGATCCGACGCCCGGCTCTTTAAACGGCTCGGCGCAGAAGTCCGTTTCGTAGCGCCGCGCCATCTTTTGCCGGATGAAACCGCCGCTGGCGGCGCGACGCTGTTTGATTCCCTCAAAGACGGCCTCGCCGGCGCCGACATCGCTATGGCGTTGCGGATGCAGTTCGAGCGCATGGCGTCCGATGCGGAGCGGGACGAAGCGCGGCGCGATTATTTTGCGACGTTCGGTCTGACGAGCGACACGCTTAGCTACGCGAAGCCTGACGCCTTCGTTATGCACCCGGGGCCCATGAATCGCGGCGTTGAAATCGACGGCGCGCTCGCCGACGATCCGCGTCGGTCCCTCATCCTGCAACAAGTCTTTTACGGCGTCGCCACGCGCATGGCCTGTCTTGACGCGCTCGTCGCCAGCGGCGGGACGAGTGCGGCCATAGGCGGCGACCGAGCGGATCGCTGATTACTTCCATGGGTGTTTTTCTTCTCTCAATAGCGCTCGGCTATTTGTTGGGCTCCGCGCCGTTCGGGCTGATCATCACCCGCGCGGCGGGGCTTGGCGACATCCGCGCCGTCGGCTCCGGCAATATCGGCGCAACGAACGTGTTACGCACGGGCCGCAAGGATCTGGCGCTGGCGACCTTGCTTCTGGACGGCGGCAAAGGCGCGATCGCCGTCGGCATAGCGGCGATGCTCGGATGGCGTCCGGAGATCGCCGGCGCCGCGGCGTTTCTGGGACACTGCTTTCCCGTTTGGCTCGGTTTCAAAGGCGGCAAGGGCGTCGCGACGTTCTTCGGCACGCTCTTGGCGATTTGGTTTCCCGGCGGCGTCTTGGCCTGTCTCACCTGGCTCCTCACCGCCGCCGTCAGCAAGTATTCGTCGCTCTCCGCTCTCGTCGCCGCGGCGGGTGCGCCGGCGATCCTCTTCGCCATGGGCCGCCCCAGCCCGGCGGGCGCTGCGCTTTTTATGGCGGCGATCATTTTCATTCGCCATAAAGCGAATATCGATCGCCTGATCCGAGGCGAAGAACCACGCATCGGCGCCGACAAAAAAGAGGCCGATGAAAAAAGTGCTGACGGTACAAACAACGCTGAGACAATGGGGGAGACGGCGGCAAGCGAGGACACCTCCGCAAAGTCCGCTTAAACAATGCTATGGCGAACGCTTCTAGAGATCTCACGCGCGCGGAACGCCTCGACTGGCTGCAATTAATCCGTACGCAATCGATTGGGCCGGTCACGTTTCGCCGGCTCGTGGCGAAATATGGCGACGCCGGCGCCGCGCTGGAAGCGCTGCCCTCCCTCGCCGCTTCTGCAGGCCGTAAAAAACCCTTTGTCATCGCCTCGCGCGACAGCGTCGAGGCAGAGCTTGCCGCCGCGGACGCCATCGGCGCGCAAGCGATTGCGCTTATCGAACCGCACTATCCCGCAATCCTCGCCACCATCGCCGACCCCCCGCCCATTCTCTACGCGCTCGGTCACGTAAGCCTGTTCGAAAAGCCCGCCGTCGCGCTTGTGGGCGCGCGCAACGCGTCCGCCGTCGGCCGCAAACTCGCGGCCGACTTTGCACGCGGCCTTGGCGAAGGCGGCTATGCGGTCGTGTCAGGTTTAGCGCGCGGGATTGACGGCGCCGCCCACCAAGCAGCGCTTGAAACGGGCACCATCGCCGTCGTCGCCGGCGGCGTCGATGTCATCTACCCGCCGGAGCACGCCGATCTCACCCATGAAATCGCCCGCGCGGGACTTGTGATTTCTGAGCGCCCGCCAGGAACGCAACCAACGTCTCGAGACTTTCCGCGCCGTAATCGGCTGATCTCCGGCCTGTCACGCGGCGTCGTCGTGGTTGAAGCCGCAGCGCGTTCCGGCACCCTAATCACCGCGCGCATGGCCGCAGAACAAGGCCGTGAGGTTTTCGCCGCGCCAGGCTCGCCGCTCGATCCGCGCTGCAAGGGCTCCAATAACCTCATCCGAGACGGCGCTACCTTAGCGGAGACAGCCGAGGACATCATCATGGCTTTGGCGGCGCAAATCCGCGGTGCCGATGAGCGCGAGCGGGACGGCTTCCGCCTCGGAGAGTTCGATTTTGAGGGTGGCGGCGCAGCGCGAGATGGAAGCCGGGCCGAGGAAGACGGCGAGGATTTCGATGCGCAAGACTCTGAGCGAGTGCGCAACGCGGTGCTTGATCTGTTATCGCCGACGCCGATCCACCGTGATGACATCATCAGGGCGTTTGACGACGATGCGCGCGTCGGGCCCGGACGCATCGCCGACGCGCTCCTCGACCTCGTTCTCAGCGGCGACGCCATTGAAGAGTTTGGCGGTTTGTTTTCCCTCAATCCCGAGGCGGACGCTTAGCCCGAGCGCGTATTCGTCGAGACAGCCTCGTGCGCTAACAGAAGGTGATATTGCAAACGCACATTGTTTGTCGCTTCGGCGATGGTGCGCAGCTCGCCCAGCATGTCATCGATATAGGTCTCTGCCTCCGAGGGGCTTACGGCGACGCGACGCGCGCCATCATTAGGCTGTTGGTGCAGATTAGTGGCCATCGAAAATTGCGCTCCATTTGCTCCGGACCTGCCGGAGCGTCCCCGATTGTGAGAGCGTCAGCCGATCGGTCCAACGCCTGGAACGCTCCCTATGGGGTCCACCAAGGCCAGGATCTCTCGCTAATTGGCCTTCGCTCTTAGGAGCAGGGCGCAGCGCTATCTTCCTAGGGCTTACCGCAACCTAAGATGGGTATCAATCATTTTGTTATCTATGGTTGTAAAAGCAATTTCACCTCTAAAGGCTGCGACGAGTTGACAGCAAGGCCGTTGGCGGCGCACTAAGCCGCCCACTTGCGGGCCGAATGGGACGGCGCGATGTCTCCCGATTGGGGAAACGCCTGCCCTAAGCTCGCGACTGGGAAGAAACCAGAACCCTAAAGAGCATTGCGGAGAGCATTAGGACGCATGCAAGTCGTCATCGTAGAATCGCCGTCCAAAGCCAAAACGATCAATAAATACCTGGGATCGGACTATCAGGTGCTGGCCTCTTACGGCCACATCCGCGATCTGCCATCCAAGGACGGGTCCGTCGATCCGGCCCAGGATTTCGCCATGACATGGGAGCTGGACGCCGGCTCCAAGAAACGGGTGAATGAGATCGCGAAAGCCGTCAAAGGCGCCGATCGACTGATTCTCGCCACTGACCCCGATCGCGAGGGCGAGGCGATTTCCTGGCACATTCTGGAAGTTCTGGCCCAGAAAAAAGCCCTGAAAGATTTAACGATCGAGCGGGTCGCCTTTAACGCCATCACCAAAGCGGCGGTGCATGAGGCGATTTCGCAACCGCGCCAAATAGACCAAGACCTTGTCGACGCATACCTCGCCCGGCGGGCGCTTGATTACCTTGTCGGCTTTACGCTCTCGCCCGTTCTGTGGCGAAAATTGCCGGGAGCGCGCTCTGCGGGGCGCGTGCAATCCGTCGCCTTACGGCTGATTTGCGAACGCGAGATCGAGATCGAGCGCTTCACGCCGGAAGAGTATTGGACCGTCGACGCCGATATTCTCTCAGGCGCCGCCGCCCCCTTCCGCGCCAAAATGACGGTGCACGAGGGCGAAAAACTCAAAAAATTCACGCTCAACAATGAAGCCTCGGCGCTCGCCGCCAAAGCGGCCATTGAAAAAGCGACATTCGCCATCGATGCGGTTGAAGCGAAGCCGACGAAACGCAATCCGCCGGCGCCGTTTACGACGTCCACGATGCAACAAGAGGCAGCGCGCAAGCTCGGCTTCTCCGCCTCACGCACCATGCAGACCGCCCAGCGCCTCTATGAGGGGATCGACATTGGCGGCGAGACGACGGGCCTCATCACCTATATGCGGACCGACGGCGTTGACATGGCGCCGGAAGCCCTCGGCAATTTGCGCCATACGATCCAAGACGAGTTCGGCGACGCCTACCTGCCGAAATCGCCGCGTCTTTACAAAACGAAGCAAAAGAACGCCCAAGAAGCCCACGAGTGCATTCGCCCGACGAGCTTCTCGCGCCTGCCCGGACAAATTCGCGGCCTCGACGAAGGCCAGAACCGGCTTTACGCGCTTATCTGGAAGCGCGCCATGGCGAGCCAAATGGAATCGGCGCGCCTTGAGCAAACGACGATTGATATTCTGTCAGCGGACAAAAAGACGGGACTGCGCGCGACGGGCTCCGTGGTTCTCTTTGACGGCTTTTTGAAACTCTATGAAGAAGGCCGCGACGATGCGGACAGTGACGACGGCGCAGGCGTGTTGCCGAAGCTCGCCGCCGGCGCGCCAGCGACGGCGAAAGACGCCAAAACCGATCAACATTTCACGCAGCCGCCGCCGCGGTATTCAGAAGCCTCCCTCGTCAAAAAGCTGGAAGAACTCGGCATTGGCCGACCGTCGACCTATGCGTCGATCCTTTCAACGCTCCAGGACCGCGGCTATGTGGCGCTGGAGAAAAACCGGTTCGAGCCGGATTCCAAAGGCCGCATCGTCACGGCGTTCTTAGAGAACTTCTTTAAGCGGTATGTGGAGTACGACTTCACGGCGAACTTAGAAGAAACCCTCGACGAGATCTCCAATGGCGACGCCGATTGGAAACGCTTCCTGCACGAATTTTGGAAGGACTTCATCGCCACCGTCGATGAAACCAAAGAACTGCGCATCTCCGAGGTGCTCGACGCGCTGAATGAATCGCTGGGGCCGCTGATTTTCCCCGACAAAGGCGACGGCAGCGATCCACGCAAATGCCCCGCCTGCGAGACGGGTCGCCTATCCCTCAAAACCGGTAAATTCGGCGCCTTTATCGGCTGCTCAAACTATCCGGACTGTCAGCACACGCGCCAACTCTCCGCCTCAGACAAAGGCGATGAACCGGCTGGCGATAAAGTGCTCGGCACCGACCCTGAAAGCGGCCTTGAGGTTTTACTGCGCATCGGTCGGTTCGGCCCCTATATTCAGCTCGGCCACGAGGACAAAGAAAAGAAAGAAAAGCCCAAACGCACCGGCGTACCGAAGGGCTGGCCTGTCGCCGAGGTGGATTTCGAGCAAGGCTTAAAGCTTCTGTCTTTGCCGCGCACCATCGGTCCGCACCCGGAGGACGGCGAGCCAATTGAAGCGAACCTCGGGCGGTTCGGCCCTTATGTGAAACACGGCAAAACCTATGCGAACTTGCCCGACGTCAATGAGCTCTTTGAAGTCGGCCTCAACCGCGCAATTACGCTCATTGCGGAAAAACGCGCCAACCCCCGCGCCGGCCGCGGCCAAGCGGCTAAACCCCTCAAAGAACTCGGTGAACATCCGGATACGGGCAAACCCGTCAATGTCATGGACGGGCGCTACGGACCTTATGTGAAGCACGAAAAAACCAACGCAACACTGCCGAAGGGAACAGAGCCCGACAGCGTAACCTTGGAGCAGGCGCTTGAGCTGATTGCAGCGCGCGAGAAGAAAAAGCCGACCAAAAAGAAGGCCACTAAGAAAAAAGCTACAAAGAAGGCGGCGACTAAAAAAACGACTGCGAAGAAGGCGACAAAGAAGAAGGCTACTAAAAAAGCCACCAAAAAGACCGCCAAGAAAGCGACTAAGAAAGCAACGAAGAAAACGACAAAAACGGCCGCCGAGCCTTCCGAGTGACGCACGCCGGACGTGATGCGGCGACGTTACGCATGTCCGGGACACCTCTCCGGGGACACGTTCACGTTAAGGAAATCCCCGCGGCGAGCCCCATATAAGGGGCGCTTTACACATCTAAGCAATCGTTAACCATGCTTCCGGCTTGACTATTGCATGGCGATCCGCACGATCCGCGATCGTTAATAATTTTGTTTGCAAAGAGTAGAAGCGCCGGCAATGTCAAAGAGTAATTTTAAAGTAATCGCCGGCGGCGCCTTGTGCGCGTTCGCCATTGCTTGCAGCAATGGCGGCGGCGATGACGACGCTTCAACACCCCCGTCAAACCAGCAAAACGACCCCGCGCCAGTCTTCACGAGCGGCGTTTTCGCCCCGTCCAGCACGTTTAAAGACCAGTGCGAAACGGTGCGCACGGGAACCGACCTTGAAGGGTTCGCCTTCACCGACGAAGCGGGCTCGCTTCTAGAAGAGAAATTCTGGCTGCGGTCTTGGACGAATGAAACCTATCTTTGGAACGACGAAGTCGTCGACCAAAACCCATCCAATTTCGGTTCGGCAACGGAGTATTTCGACGTTCTCAAAACCCTAGAAACCACATCGTCCGGCGCGCCGAAAGACGACTTTCACTTCAGCATCAACACAGAAGAATATCTGGAAGAATTGTTGTCCGAGCCGCTGCCCGACTATGGCGCGCGCTTTGTCTTTTTATCGACCACCCTGCCGCGTGATTTGCGCGTTCTTTACACGGACCCGAATACGCCAGCGTCAGCAGTCGTCGGCGGTCAGACACAATTAGTCCGCGGTACGCGGATGCTTGAGGCCGACGGCGTCGACATCGTCAATGGCGGCGTTACACAAGCCGAGATAGACATATTGGATCGGGCCTTTGCTCCCCAAAACGCTGGCGAGCAGCATACTTTCGTTGTTCAAAACCCAGGTTCAGCAAGCACACGGACAATCACACTGACGGCCGCCGATATCGCGACGCAATCGGTCAACCGCTTCGGCGTCATCAACACGGGAACCGGCGACGTCGGCTATCTTCTGATCAACACGCTGTCCCCGTTCTCTTCCGAGGCGGACATTGTCGACGCTTTCACTAATCTGCAAAGCTCCGGCGTCAGCGACCTCATTCTCGACTTACGGTATAACGGTGGTGGACTGTTAGACATCGCCTCGCAGATTAGTTACATGGTCGCCGGCGCCTCAGCGACCAATGGGCGGGTCTTTGAAGCGTTCCGATTTAACGACGACGCTGGAAACCTTAACCCCGCAACGGGTGAAGCGAATACGCCTGATCCGTTTTACGATACGACGCTTGGGTTTTCATTGACCGCCGGCACGCCGCTGCCCAGCTTGAATTTGTCGCGGGTCTTTATTCTGACGACGGAAGAAACCTGCAGCGGCAGCGAATCGATCATTAACGCCCTGCGCGGCATTAATATCGAGGTCATCCTGATCGGTCGGCCGACCTGCGGCAAACCCTTTGGCTTCTTCCCGGAAGACAATTGCGGCGAGACCTATTTCACCATCCAGTTCCAGGGCGTGAACGATCAAGGCTTCGGCGACTACGCGGACGGCTTTATCGCAGCGAACTCCAACGCAACGAACGGCGTGCGCGTCACTGGCTGCGCCGTCGCCGACGATCTCGATAACGAGCTTGGCGATTCGAGCGAGGCGCTCCTCGCCGCGGCGCTGCAGTACCGGGCGACGAACACCTGCCCGACGGCGCCGGCGGCTCTCTCTGTCTCCGGAATCGGCGGGCGATCCGTCGGGAGCGAGGCCTTCACTGTCTCGCGCCGTAAGCCAGCGCGCGAAGCCCTCACCGGCGGACGCGATATGACGTCGCCGAAATAACATTCGGCGGGTCAACCGAGCGCAAGCGCCTATGAAATTTCAAGTGGGATTTCACGGGCGCCTTGCTCCGGCCGCTTTTTCGCCTTTTACTTTTCGCCATGCGCGTGGCGTTTGCAGGAAAGCGTTTGGGACTGGCGGCGAGCTGCTTCGCGGTAACCGTCCTTGCGGGCTGCGCGACGGCGCCGGGCGGCGGCGCATCGGTTGCGCCGCAGACGAGCCCATTAAAGCTCTGCAAAGGCTTTACCGTCCGCAACGCCCCGGCGACCGACAAAGCAGGCCGCGTGGCGAACTTTTCCCCCTATATCAAAGTGCGCGGCAAGAGATTGGCGAGCGCGCCAGTGCGCGGCTGCCTGACGACGGGCTTCGGCGACCGCCACCGGCGCATCGATCTTCCAAACCGCCTGCATGAAGGAATTGATATCGCGCCCGGCGGCAAAGTCCCCGTCGGCGCGGGCGGGACCGGCGTTGTCAGCGCCGTCACAAGCGCCCGCGGCTATGGCCGCTATGTGGACATCGACCATGGAAACGGCGTCGTCACCCGATACGCTCACCTATCGTCAGTCAGCGCCAACGTTCGACCCGGTCGTCGGGTGAACGCAGGGTCAGCGATTGGTCGCGCCGGCGCCTCCGGCAATGCGAGCGGCGTCCATTTCCACTACGAAATCCGCGTCGACGGAAGAGCGATCAATCCTTTGCAATCGCGTTGACCGCTTCTGCGACCGCGCGCAACGCTTATGTCCGGTGATTAATCGTGCTATGGCGCGCGTTCGGCTATTACGCCCGTTTGATCCACCAACTTTTCGAGAGTTTTTCGCCCCTTGCCCCCACCGCGCGCCGCCTCCGCCCTGCCGACGAAACAGGCGATCCTCGATTATCTCGCCGAGGCCGACAGCAAGACGACGCGCCGGGATATCGCGCGCGCCTTCAACATAAAGGGCGCTGAGCGCGCAGAACTGCGCCAATTGCTGAGCGACATGGCCGATGAAGGTCTCCTCGAAAAAGAAGCGAACAAACGTCACCGCGCGCCGGGCGACTTACCGCCGGTCTTGCCCGTGGACGTTATGTCCGTCGACGACGACGGCGATCTTTTATGTATGCCGGCGTCGTGGCGCGGCGACGCCGAACCGCCAATGATCCGCCTTTCACGACGAGAGGCGGAAAAGACGAAACCGACGCCTGGTGTCGGCGATCGCTTGCTCGCACGCCTCACCAAAGAAGGCGATAACGGCTATTCCGTACGCATCATAAAACCGATTGGCAAAAGCGCGCACCGGTTTCTCGCCGTCTTTCGCAAAACCCGCTTCGGCGGCGTCGCCGACCCCGTGGAACGGCGCGCCCGCAACAAACTCACCATCGACAAAGAAGAAACCCGCGGCGCAGAAGACGGCGACCTCGTCTGGTGCGAAACCGTCAACCGCCGCGGCGCTTCTGCGACGCGCGCGCGGGTGCGCGAGATCGCCGGACATATCAATGACCGCAATTCGTTTTCGCTGATCGCGCTCGCCAATCACGGCATTCCCGTAGCATTGCCGGAGGCGGTTCTTCAGGCGGCGGAGAAAGCCGAGACCCCGTCCCTTGGCGAGCGCGAAGATTTGCGCACCCTCCCCCTTCTCACCATCGACCCCTCGGACGCGAAGGACCATGACGACGCGGTCTGGGCAGCGCCCGATGACGCCGCAGACAATGACGGCGGGTTTAAGATCATCGTCGCGATCGCCGACGTCAGCTGGTTCGTTAGGCCCGGCGGCGTTCTCGATAAAGAAGCGCGCCGGCGCGGCAATTCGGTCTATCTTCCCGACCGCGTCGTGCCGATGCTGCCGGAAAAGCTCTCCAATAATTTGTGCTCACTGCGCGAAGGCGAAGACCGCCCCTGCCTCGCCGTTGAAATGACGCTGAACAAAGACGGACAAAAAATCCGCCACAAGTTCATGCGGGGAATGATGCGGTCGGCCGCACGCCTCAGCTATGAAGACGCACAGAAGCGTATGACCGCGCCGCAAACCGAGGGCGTCGTTGATGAAACGCTAAACCATCTCTACACGGCTTTTAAGACGCGCTGGACGGAACGACAAAAGCGTGCGCCGCTCGACCTTGATTTGCCCGAACGGCGCATTGTGCTCGGCGATGACGGCAACGTCGCCCGCATTGAGCGACGGGAGCGATTCGACGCTCACCGCCTCATTGAAGAGTTCATGATTCTCGCCAACATCGCCGCGGCGGAAACCCTAGAAGAAAAACGCACGCCGCAAATTTATCGCGTGCACGACGCGCCCGACCCGGAGCGCCTTGACGCCACGCGCGATTACCTTGCGACGCTAGACTACTCCCTCGTTAAAGGCGGCTCGGTGCGCCCGCGCCATTTCAATCAGCTCCTAAAACTCGCCGGCGAACGCGAGCAAAAGGAAATGGTGTCCGAAGTCGTTTTACGTTCCCAACGCCAAGCCGTTTACGCCACGGAAAATCTCGGCCATTTCGGTTTGAACCTCGCACGATACTCGCATTTCACCTCACCCATCCGTCGGTATGCAGACTTGATAGTGCACCGCGCCCTCGTCAAAGCGTGCAAATTAGGGGCCGGCGGACAAACGGCGAGCGAAGCGGAAGACCTTGACGACACCGCGGAGCTTATCTCCGACCTTGAACGCCGCGCCATGGCCGCCGAACGAGAGTCGACAGACCGCTATCTTGCGGGATTTCTGGAAGAAAAAGTCGGCGATGAGTTTGACGGCCGCATCCGTGGGGTGACGCGCTTCGGCGTCTTTGTCGCGCTTGATGAATCAGGCGCAGATGGGTTCGTACCCATGCGCGCACTCGGCTTTGAACGGTTTCGCTTTGATGAGGCGGCCCACGCCGTTATCGGCGAGACGAGCGGCGGGCGCTATTATCTCGGCCAACCCGTGAGCGTGCGTCTTGCGGAAGCCGCGCCGCTGACGGGCGGTCTGCGTTTCGAGATGCTGTCGAACCCCGCGGCGGGGGAAAAGAAAACGCGCCGCGGCAACAAGCCGTCGAACGGGAAAGCTTCAGACAAGAAAGCAGGTACCAAACCAAAAGGACGCCTCGCCAAGAGCAAGGCGAAAAAGGCGGCGAAGAAAACGGCACGAGCAGAGAAAACAAAGAAGAAAAAAAAGACCCGCTCCAATGCGAAATCGCGACAGTCTTCATTGGGGTGAGGAACGAATGGGAATACTGAATTGAGCTCAAAACTGTAACCGCCGTCGGCCTTTTCCATCCTTCGAGACGCCGCTCCTCACCCTGAGGAGCCGCCGCTAGGCGGCGTCTCGAAGGGGCGGCTCCTCAGGATGAGGGCCAGGCCAAATAAACCGTATACCCTCATCCTGAGGAGGCCCGCAGGGCCGCCTCGAAGGATGGAACAGGGTGATACGCCAAAAGCGCACACCGAGACCAGCCCAAATGAAAATTGCAACTTACAACGTCAATTCAATCAACGCCCGCCTACCCCGCGTCTTGGAATGGTTCGACGAGGCGAAGCCCGACATCGCCGTCTTGCAGGAAATCAAATGCGTCGACGAGAAATTTCCCGCGCTGGAGTTCGAGGATCGCGGCTACAACGTCGCCGTTCACGGACAAAAAACCTATAACGGCGTCGCGCTCCTCTCCAAGCACCCGATTGACGACGTAATGACCGGCCTGCCGGGCGACAAAGACGATGAGCAAGCGCGCTATATCGAAGCGGTCGTCACGCCGGACGACGCGCGGCCTGTCCGCGTCGGCGGGCTTTACCTGCCGAACGGCAACCCTGCGCCCGGTCCGAAATACGAGTACAAACTGAAATGGATGCGCCGCCTCATTACGCGCGCTCAGAAACTATTGCCATTGGAAGAAGCCTTCGTGCTCGCCGGCGACTATAATGTCATTCCGCAAGACGAGGACTGTTACGACCCGGTTGCGTGGTCTGACGACGCGCTCTTCCGCCCCGAGACGAAAGCGGCGTTTCGCGAACTCCTCAATCTCGGCCTCACCGACGCCTTACGCCAAATTGAGCCGTCGGCTGTGCGCTATACGTTTTGGGACTACCAACGCGGCGCCTGGCCGAAAGACAACGGCATCCGCATTGACCATTTACTGCTGAGCCCCGAGGCGAGCGACCGCTTAAAAAGCACCGGCGTCGACCGCGCCGTGCGCGGCCAGGAAAAAGCCTCCGACCACGTCCCCGTTTGGATTGAACTCACATGAAATGGTCGCCTGAACAAGACGCGGCGCTTAAAGCGGTCGACCAGTGGCTGCACAAAGGCGAGAGCCAAGTCTTTCGCCTGTTCGGCTATGCCGGCGTCGGCAAGACGACGCTCGCGCGGCACTTCGCGGAAAACGCCACCGGCGAGGTGGCGTTCGCCGCCTTCACCGGCAAGGCGGCCCATGTGATGCGCCAAAAGGGCTGCGCCGGGGCGACGACCATTCACGCCCTCATCTATCGTCCGACGGGGGACGAAGAAGGCGAAGACGGCGCGCTCATGTTCTCGTTGCGACGGGACGCGCCGGCCTCGCAAGCCGACCTCATCATCATCGATGAATGCTCCATGGTGGACGAAGAGCTGGGGCGCGACCTTCTCTCCTTCCAAAAGCCCGTCTTGGTGCTCGGCGACCCGGCGCAATTGCCGCCGGTGAAAGGCGGCGGCTTTTTCACCGACGCCGAGCCCGACTATATGCTGACGGACATCCACCGCCAGGCGGCGGACAACCCGATCATCCGCGCCTCTATGGACATTCGCCAAGGCCTCGCGCCGCAAGCCGAAGGCGAGGCCCTGCGCATTGTATCGCGGGATTATCTGGAAACAGACGATGTCATCGCCGCCGACCAAGTGCTTGTCGGAACGAACCGCACGCGCAAGCGCTATAATGAACGTATCCGCGCGCTAAAAGGCCATGAAGACGCTTACCCCGAAGCCGGCGAGAAACTCGTCTGCCTACGCAACAACAAGAAGAAGGGGCTTCTAAACGGCGGCGTTTGGACTGTCACTTTGCGCAAAGCCCCGCGCAGTCGAAAAGCGCGTATGGTCGTCGCCCCCGAGGACGGATCGGGCGCCGGCGGCGTCGGGGAAAAGCCAGTCTCCATCACTGTGCCGATGGCGATGTTCACCGACGGGCCGGACAAAGTGCCGTTCCATGAACGCAAAGGCGCTGACGAGTTCGACTATGGCTACGCGCTGACGGTGCACAAAGCCCAAGGCTCGCAGTGGGACAACATCGTTTTGTTCGATGAGAGCTACGCTTTCCGTGAACACCGCGCCCGCTGGCTTTATACGGCGGTGACCCGCGCGGCGGAACGCTTGCTGATTGTTAAGTGAGATGTCGGCGAGATCTTCGCCTTTTGCCATCCTTCGAGACGCGCCTGTTGGCGCTCCTCAGGATGAGGGTTTTTGAGTTGTTTCGAACCACCTAACCTCATCCTGAGGAGCAGTCCGTCAGGACTGCGTCTCGAAGGATGGCAAAGGGCAACGAAGTTTTTCGAGCACAACGCGTGACGGCTGTTGAAGGCTTCAAGCCTCACGCCCGCAACGCCTCAGCCGTCACCGGTCCGTCGATCGGCTGGTCAAACCGTTTAATCAGCACATCGATTAAATCGAAAACCAAATCGAACTCTTTCAATATCGTCTCAACCCGCGCCGGGTCATCGAGACGCTTGAACATCGACCCCATGTTCAGCCGGTCGCCGGTCTCGATCGCGAGCAGCAACTCGCCGTCGACGAACGCGGCGCGTAAGGCCTTGCCTTCGAACAAGCGTTCCAGCTCTTGAAAGCGCTCCAGTACGATCGGGTCGAGCAAGGCGCGCGCCTCTACTTGGTCCGTCGACCACGCCTCAAAGGCTTTCTCAAACGCGGGCGAGGCGAGCCCCACTTGCGCAAAGCCATCGCCAGGCTTGGTGAACCGGTTAAAGACGCCGCGATCCCGACGCAGAACCGTCTCTCCGTAGAATTCTGAAGGATACGCGATGGCGATCAATTGCCCGTGGAACACCGTCCGCTCTGTCCGCCGACGGCCGGAATTGCGTACCACCTTCAACTGCCCCTCACAAAGCTCAAAGCCGGCGCCGTTACGGATGCCGGCGACGCGATCCTCCCACTCTTCTTTATTGAACGACGGCAAAAGGCCGTGCTGTTGCAGCGTTTCTACATAACGCGGACGACGGGCTTTGCGCGCGTAATCGAGCGCGAGTCCCTCGCAAATCCGCGCCAACAGACCATGGGTGATTTCGCCGCGCACGCGAGAGAGAATGAAAGACGATAGAAAGAAGCCGCCGAAGCCGACGGCCGTCGCAATTTCGTGGTTCGCGCCGGGCCAAGGGCCATAGGTCAGCAGTCCCAAAACGACCGCAGCGGCCGCCATGAGCGTCACACCAAAGAGCTTTACTGCACGCGCCCGCGCGTTCTCCTTCCCGACAAGGTAGGGCTGGAGAATGCGATCGTAGAAATCAGCGAACCCGTCAAAGTCGGCGCGGTCCGACGGCGGTTGAACGGCCATGGCGTCCCTGTTCTTTTCGTATGCATTTGGGAGCCGCGATCGGACAACTCCCGTTACGAAGACCATGACGCAAGCGCTGTAAACGGACGATTAAGTCCGCACGCCTTGCCAATTGAGATGTCTTTTAGACAGGAATTCCTTGCCGGGATGAAACAGGCGCCCCAATTTGGGACACCGCCTCGGCGTCAGCGTCAGATGCGCCCTCTTCCCCCGCCTGGCGTCGCCAGAGCGATGCGTAAAGGCCGTCTTTGGCGATGAGATCGGCATGGGTTCCACGCTCAACGATGCGGCCGGCGTCCATCACCAAAATCATGTCAGCATGGGCGATTGTCGACAAACGGTGGGCAACGGCGATGGTCGTGCGCCCTTTCGCGGCGTCGGCCAAGGCTTCTTGCACCTCACGCTCGGTTTCAGAATCGAGGGACGATGTCGCCTCGTCCAGCACCAGCACCGCTGGGTCGCGCAAAATAGCGCGGGCGACGCCGACGCGTTGCTTTTCACCACCGGAGAGCTTTAAGCCCCGCTCCCCGACACGCGTTTCAAGGCCTTGCGGCAAGTCTTTGATGAAGTCCGCCAATTGCGCGCGGCGCGCCGCTTCCATGATCTCCGCCTCGCTCGCCTCCGGTCGAGCGTAAGCGAGATTGAACCGAAGCGTATCATTAAAGAGTACGACCTCTTGCGGCACCAAGCCGAATGCACAGCGTAAGGAGGATTGCGTGATATCTCGCACATTCCGACCGTTAATTTTCACCGCGCCGCTTTTCGGATCATAAAACCGGAACAAGAGCTTCAGGACTGTCGACTTGCCCGCGCCGCTGGGGCCCACAAGGCCGACAAAACCGCCGGCCGGGATCTCGAATGAAACCTTGTCCAAGCCTTGGTCCCGCCCCTCATGGGAAAAGACAACATCTTCAAACGCGATAGAGGCGCTGTCCGCCACGAGATCAGCAGCGTCCGGCGCGTCTTCGACCTCCGGCTTTAAATCCATCAGATCGTAGAGCTTCTCGATGTCGACGGCGCCTTGCTTAATCTCCCGCCAGGCGAAGCCGAGAATGTTCAATGGCCGATAGATATTCGAGAGCATTAGAATTATAGCGGTGACGTCGCCGGCTTGCATACGCCCTTGCGCCACAGCGACAACCCCGATGGCGACGGCGGCGAACAGCCCCGCGGCCATGACGAATTCTTGGGCGGCGTTCAGCGCATACATCGATTGCATCGACCGCACATAGCGTTGCGCGAACGCTTTAAACGCGTCGTCATAGCGTCCGGACTCGCGCGCCTCGGCCGCAAAGGCTTTTACGGTTTCAAAGTTCGTCAGCGTGTCCGCTGAAATCGCCCTCAGCTCCGTATCCGCCTCATTCAAAGAGCGGCGGAGCTTATTGCGCCATTCCGTCATAATGATGGTGATGACGGCGTAGGCCCCAACCGTAACGACCGCCGCGAGCGCGATCGGCACCGAATAGAACGCCGCCATGACAATCGCCGCGAGCGCCAATTCGATCAGCGTCGGACCAATATTAAAGGCGAGGAAGCGCAGGAGATATTCCATCGACATCGCCCCGCGCTCGATAATGCGCGACAGGGCGCCGGCGCGCCGGGTGACGTGAAATTGCAATGACTGAGCCTGAGCGTGGGCGAAGGCGTCAACGGCGACGAGGCGGTTGGCGTCTTGGGTCACCCGTTGAAAGAGCGCGTCGCGCGCCTGGGGCAAGCCGTTCGCTAAGAACCGCGCCAGCGCAAACGCCACGACAAAGGCCATGAACGGCCCCGCGATCGCCGTCGCGCCTGTCATCGTTGCGCCTGTCATCGTTGCGTCCGTCATCGTTGCGTCTGTCATGACGCCGTCGCTAACGCCGGCCGCGCCCGCAGCTGTCGCGCGGTTAATCCCCTCGCCGAGCAGCACCGGCGCCAAGACCGACAGGCCTTTCGCAGCAATGGTCAAAACAAGGGCGGCCGCCATGCGCCAGCGCCAACGGCGCATTTCCGGGCGCCATAACGCGCCCAACATGCGTCCAACGACGCTCCAGAAGCGGCGCGGCGCAGCGACGCGTTCATCGAATCCAGGTTCTCTCATGCCCCCAGACATAAGCGGAACGCGCCGCAAGGCAATCCCGCATCGCGACGCCCCTGCTTCGCCACCGCTAACACGACCACAAACAAAGCCGCTGCCGCGGCTCAGGCGCTTTTCTCACCGGTCTTTACCTTAACCAAACCTTTCCTCGCTAAACCATGAGGTTGCGAGAAGATCGCAGACACTCGGCCGCAACGGCGGAACGATTACGCTCGGGGCGAACAGTCTGTCGATCGAGTATGTGTTGCGGACGGGCAAAGGCGCGTAAAATGGCGAAGAAAGCCGTCAAAACAGCGAAGAAAACCAAGCCGGAAACGGTTGGCGCGCGCTGGCGCAAACTCCTCGCCGAAGAAAATAAGCAGATCAACAAGAGAAATTTCCCACGCGAGGCGAGCTATACGTTCGCGCGCCTCGGCGTTGAGGCGAACGTCGAAGTGGACTGCGTGGTGCGCGATGTCTCCGACGGCGGGGTCAGAATTAAAATGGAAGAAGCGCGCCCTCTGCCGCGGGCGGTGCGCTTAACGTTCGTCGAGAGCGGGCAAACCAAACTTTGCCGGGTCGCGTGGCAAAAATCGAAACATGCCGGACTTGAGTACCTCAATCAGAAACGAAAGGCCTATCAGGGCCTCGACGACTAGTAAGATACGGCAATAACCACGCCCCATATCGACGCGATAAGCCATCACAAAACAAAGCCGGCCTTCACGTTTCCTCGCCAGACGTCGACGCTACCTAGTTTAAGACACTGTTAACCATACTTTCTGTTTACTGAATATTAATCGGCCTTCGTATTTAATTCAAATTGTATCGACCAGCGTCTTATGCGCTGTGCGGATCTAGATTGACCGAAGGCTGAATGAGAAATCCGAGCGACAAACTAAACGATAGACTAAAAGGGCTGAAGCTTAACGCCGGCGCCCCGGACGTCACAGTTCGCACATCGCGCCAAACGCGCAATGGCGTGCGTCGGAATTGCTACAAAATAGCGATTGTGGTTGGGGGACGCAGTTTTGAACATAGTTGCGTCGTTAAAGATCTCAGCCCCCACGGCGCCCGCATCGCTGTTGACGGGGAAATGGCCTTGCCACGCCGCCTGACACTTAAAATACATGGGATGGGAACAAACGAGCGTTGCCGCGTTTGCTGGCAAATGGGCCGCGAAGCCGGTTTGGCGTTTTAGCGTTTTGGATCGTGGCGAAACGGACGACGAACGAAAAAGCCGCCGCTTCCTAGGATACGCCTTCACGCGCCTGCTGGCGGGTCGACGGCTCTTCTTGGCTCGTTGACCGACGCAAACGATCCAACGCCCCGGCGGTTTGCTGAGCGCTGGGCGTTGAGTTTTCCGTTCTCACAAGTTCAGAGCCCGCGGCCGCGTCGACATCGGCGGTTTGAGACGAGGCGGTTTGAGACGAGGCGGTTTGAGACGAGGCGGTTTTCGAAGGGTCTGACGCCGGCTCCTCTACAGACTCCTCTAAGGGATGGTCAAAATCATCGGACATCGGCGTCATAGGGCCCAGGCGATCGCCGCGGTGGCGCAACCACCGCACTAAGATGTAACTTCCGACCGTTACGATGGCGATCGCCGGCAACCAATATTTCGTCTGCTCACCGGCGACCGCGCCGACCGTGTGAAAGAGCGCAAAGGTCACCGCCACATAAGTGAACGCGGTTAAAACGACGATGGCGCAAAACTTCGCATAGGGAATTTCGAAAAAACCGCACGCGACATAGGTCGGAACCCGCGTGCCGGGCACAAAACGCGCCACATAAAGCGTCTTGCCAAGCTCATTGCGCACAAGGTCGCCGGCGACCGAGACGCCTTTCTTCTCGGCAAAGCGATGCGCCCAATCATGCTTTCGCGCAAAATAGCCGAGCCAATATTTCCAGACATCGCTCGCCGTAAGTCCTGTCAAAATCGCGGCAAAAATAAAGACGATCGGCTCAATACTCATAATCGACGCCGTCGCCGCCGCGACCACCGCGACATCTTCTTGGAAAAAGGGAAGCAAAAAGAGCCCGGCATAAAGCGCCAGACCGGTGAGGCCGAGTATCGACTCGCCGTCCATTATTGCTGCGCTCCCGCTTTGGCGGCTTCGAACGCGCGCGCCGCCGCCACAAGAGCGTCGTCGTCCAAAGCGCGCTGATGCGTGGCGATCCACCAGATATTGCCTTGGGGGTCCTGCACGCCGCCGGCCCGGTCGCCGTAGAATTGATCCTCAAGAGGCACCATCGGCTGCGCGCCGGCGTCCAGCGCTTTTTGATATATAGCGTCTGCGTCTTCCGTATAGACGTAGACAAATCCCGCCAAAGACGGCCCATTCGCTTCGGCTTCCGCGATCATGATCATGCTGTCGCCGATCGTCAGCTCCGCGTTCCAAAAGGTTCCATCCTGACGGCGCAGAGGTTTGCGTTTCAGCGACGCGCCGAAAACCGCCTTAGCGAAAGCGATCACTTCATCCGCGTTCGCGCAATAGATCATCGTGCTGACCGTCGGTCGGCCTGGCGCGCGCCAAGACGTCATACGAAGTTCCTACCCAAACCCCAGTACGCGCTCAACAGACGGCCGAAATGGCCGCCCATAAGCGCGGGCAAGACCCTAGACGAGGCGCGCCGAGCCCCGCAAGGGGCGATGAGCGTTTCGCGCGCCCTGCAAAATTCACATTTTATGCCGATGGGGAGATCGGATGACGCGGCGCGGTTAGATGAGATCGTTCACGGCCGTGTAAACCGTGTCGTCATAAGACGTCAGACGGCCGCTAACGACGCCAGCGACTTGCGTTATGAAAAGGCCGTCTTCGGCGAGCGGCGCCGTCATGCAGCGAAACTGCAGCGGCCGGCCGTCACACAAGGTCAAAGAATCTTCGACCAAATGCGGTCCTTCCTCCGCCACGGCGGCGTTAATCTCGTCTGTGGCGCGATCGAGAATGGATACGGTCCATTCCGATCCACCAACGAGATAGACGTCGGCGAGCCGCGAAAGCTGTGAGCCAAGGTAGCTAAAGTGCGGAAATCCATTGCTTTTCGCCAAATCGACGACGAACACCCAGTTCCAATCGGATCCGAGATCAATCCCGCGCATTTCGCTCCAACTCGGGAACTGCCCCCGTGAAGCCCGCACCCAAGCGGTTGAAAAACGGTTGATAAGGCGTCGATCGGCGCCGACGGGCGTCGAAATCGGATTGAATAGGGCGGCGATATCAGTCATGGCCGGTCTTTAGTCCCCAAAATATGATCGGGCGGAAAAGCGATAAATTGACCCTAACGCTTCAACATCACCCGCCGATTGAGGCGAACGTCCGGATTTTAAAGGGATTTTAGAGGGATTTTTTTGGGCGATTTTAGGGATTGGAAAGCATAATCGCTCGAGGAGCGCTTAGCCGCCGTTTGCGCGGCGCGCAGAGGGTGACGCGCCGGGGGTGACGTGGGCGTGCGGCAGGCTTATATATCCGCCCGGATTGACGCGCAGCATAAGCGCGGTTTCAGAGGATTTTCCGCCATGCAAACGCTCTTGCCGATCATCTGCTTCATTGTCTTATTCGCTGTCCTTAATTTCGTCGAAAAAGGGCGCATTGATTAGCGTCCCCAGTCGCTCGGGGGGCGCTGACGGGCGACCGGCAACATAATTTCCGGCGCATCCAGTCAAAGACTGCGACGCCGCCCCTCGCGCTTTCGTTTCTCCGCCGCCGGTCCGCCTAACCAAAGGCCACGAGCGGCGCCCTCCCCTCTTGTTTTGAAAGCGCCTGCTCACAATGCTGGAAGCAATCATCTACATTACGATCGGCCTCGTCGTCTTACTGGCGTCGGGCGACATTCTTGTGCGCGGGGCCGTCGCAATGGCGCGCGCATTGAATATTCCGGCACTCCTTGTCAGCCTGACGATTGTCGCATTCGGCACATCAGCGCCGGAACTCGTTGTCGCCATCCAAGCAGTGCTCAACAACAGCGACGGCATCGCGCTCGGCAACATTATCGGCTCCAACATCGCCAATGTGTTATTGGTGATCGGACTGCCGGCGCTCATCTATCCGATGTCGACGCACGTCGAAGGCCTCAGACGGCACGGGGCCTTTCTTCTCATCGCAACCGCCGTCTTTATGGGAATCGCCTATAGCCTCGGCGAAGTCAGTCGCCTTGCCGGATACGGATTGTTTGTCGGGATCGTCGCCTACATCTCTTATACAGGGTATCGCGCCCTCACCGCCGGCGACGACGCCATGCTCGACGATGTGGAAGAATACGGTGACGGCGGATTATCAATCCGCACTATTCTGTTTCTACTGTTCGGCCTGATCGGCCTGCCCCTCGGCGCGCATCTATTGGTGAAGTATGGCGCATTTTTAGCCGCTGATCTTGGCGTCCGCGACGAGGTGATCGGCCTTACCATTATCGCCTTCGGCACGTCCCTGCCGGAGCTTGCGACCGTCGCCGCCGCAGCCGTTCATCGCAAATCCGACGTCGCCATCGGCAATATTGTCGGCTCGAACATTTTCAATATTCTGGCCGTCGGCGGAGCGGCCGGCATTGCGGGCGGCGCGCGCTTCGACGCCTCTTCTCTATCGCTCGACCTACCAATCATGGGCGCGGCGACATTGCTTCTCGCCGGCTATGTTTTCGCCAGGCGCGACATCACGCGGGTGAGTGGCGTTGCGATGACCCTCGCTTACGCGGTCTTTATCTTGCTCATCGCCCAAAGCCTGTGAACTTCGCCGAATGACGTCCACGAATAAAATCGCACGCGCAGCGCTTGTAACCGGCGCCGGCAAAAGGCTGGGCCGCGCCATGGCCCTCGCCCTCGGCGCGGACGGATTTGATGTCGCCGTTCATTACAACACGTCTCGCAAAGACGCCGACGATGTCGTCGCATCCATTAAAAGCCAAGGCGGGCGCGCCGCGGCGATCAGCGCCGACCTCTCAGACGAGACGGCGACAGCCGGCCTTGTCGACGCCGCTGCAAAAGCATTGGGCAGACCGCTCAGCCTTCTGATTAATTCAGCGTCGCTATTCGAGAATGACGAAATACAGTCGATGACGCGGGCAAGCTGGGACGCGCATCTGAACACGAACTTGCGCGCGCCCATTCTCTTGTCGCAGAAATTCGCCGCGCAAGCCCAAAGCGAGGCCTCGGCCGGCCGGGACGCGCTCATCATCCACCTCATTGACCAACGCGCGCTGAAACTGACGCCGCAGTTTTTTTCTTATACTCTTTCAAAAGCTGCGCTCCATTCCGCGACCAAGACGATGGCGCAAGCGCTTGCGCCGCGGGGCGTTCGGGTGAACGCTATTGGGCCCGGCCCCACTTTGCGCAACCCGCGGCAATCGGAAGAAGATTGGCAGGCGCAAAACGCTGCGACCATTATGGGCCGCGGCGCGACACCGGACGATATCGTCGCGGCGATGCGCTATCTTATCGGCGCAACGCCGGTCACCGGGCAGATGATCGCCGTCGATGGCGGACAACATCTTGGCTGGGAAACGCCGGACGCTCTCGTCAAAGAGTGAAATACGCGCTATGGCGCGTTTTTTGAAACACCACGCCGGCTCGGCGATGCGTTTACGGCCCTATCAAGGCCTGATTACAGCTCGGCCATGGCGATGCGAAAAGAGCCCCAAATGTTGACCAAGAACGATACGCCCCTCAAAGCGCCCCCGTCGGTGGAAACCCGGCGCACCGTCTTCTTAAAAGGCCTCGCCCTGCAGGCGGAGATCGGCGCCTATGACCACGAAGTCGGCGTGCACCAGCCGATCATCATCGATTTGAGCCTCGATGTCAGCGTGCCGGAAAACCCCGCTTCTGAAGAGCTCGACGACATCGTCTGCTATGACAGAATGTCGCAGGACATCCGCGCCATTCTGAAAAAGGGGCATATCAAGCTCGTGGAGACGCTCGCCGAGCGTATAGCGGAAATGGCGCTCGCCAACACCATGGTGAAAACCGTCACCGTGCGCATTGAGAAGACTACTGCGGTCGACGGCGCCGCCGGCGCCGGCGTCGAAATCACGCGCGAACGCCTCTGATCCGCCCACGCAAAGCACAACCGAAGCCCAACGAACAAAAGGCGCGAATAACAGCGGCGGGCGAACCCTGAACCTGGCATGTACGAACTCAGCTATACGTTCAACTTTGAAGCGGCCCATGATTTGGCCCAATCAAGCCCAGCACAGGCGCAAGAACCTGGCGTTCACGCCTATTCGCGCGTGCACGGACATTCTTTTGTCGCGACCGTCATTTTGTCCGCAGAATCGCTGACGAAGGATGGCTGGGTGACCGACATCGCCGCCGTCCGCGCGGCTTGCGATAAGACCAGGGACGCTCTCGATCATCGACTATTAAATGAAATCGAAGGTCTTGAAACGCCGACGCTTGAAGTGATCGCACAATGGATATTCGACGCACTGTCCAAGGATTTACCAGCGCTCGCCCGCATTGAAGTCGCACGTCCGACCCTCGGCGAACGCGCGACCTACCGTCCTTAACGGAAGAGCCGCCTGAGACACCTATCGCAGACGGAGCTTTTCAGCGAACTCAATGACATTGCCTTCGGGGTCTTTAATGAAACCGACACGCCGCTCATAAGGCGTACCATCAAGCGCATACGTCTCAGCACGGACAAATGTCGGTACGCCGCGCGCCTGTAGCTCGGCTAACACAGCATCAACGCTATCGACGCTGAAACACAAATGGCCATATCCCGTGCGACCAAAATGATCCGCAAAATCTGTTGGCGCAGGCAAACCGATCCCTCCGGCGTCAGCCGCTACGAGTTCGATCACCGTATCGCCCAAGGAGAGGTAAGCCAGCTGCTTGCCATCGAGAGCGGCGACGCGCCAAGCGACATCAAGTTTGAAGCCTAGTTTTTCCTGATACCAGTCGAGCGCCGCTTCAAAGTCCGCGACATTGATCGACATATGATCGAACGCCATCGCGGGCGCTTGCGCGGCCTGGTCGTTATGCGTTTCACGCACAAGCGACGCCTCGCCGCCGCCCGCCGCTGACGCCGTCATTAATCCAGAGGCAAGCGACGCCGCGAGAGCCAAGAAAAAGGCGCGCCGGCGCGGCTGTCGACCCGCAATGCGGCGTACTGCAGCACTATCTTTGGAAGGGACGTTGTTGTTCATCATGGGATTGATCTCCGAATTAAAAGCTCCCGACCGGAGCCGACGCAGACCAAGATGATCAAAAATCTTGAATACGTGTAGTGCATCTTAATGCATCTTTGTTATACGTTATACGCATGACTTCGCCAGACCGCTTATCCTTATTGAAAACCTTCACCACCGTCGCCGAGGCTGGCGCTCTCAGCCGCGCGGCGCGCAGTTTGAATGTCAGCCAGCCGAGCGTCAGCCGCCGCATCAAAACGCTGGAAGATTTGGTCGGCGTAAGACTGCTCCATCGCACGACCCACCAGTTAACACTGACGGACGAAGGCGCGCGTTTATTGGTCGCCGCGCGACAAATTTTGACCGAGTGGGATGCAGCGCTTGACGCCCTCAGCGATGACGAACCTCGTGGAAAGCTGAGAATCGCCGCGCCGGTCGGGCTCGGCCAGTCGCGATTGATGGATGAAGCGGCGACATTTGTCAGGCGCTATCCGAATGTCAGTATTGATTGGCGGCTTACGGATGAAATGGTCGATCTTATCGGCGGCGAGGCGGATCTCTGGGTGCGCATTGGCGGCGCGTTTGACGATCGGCTCGTCATCATCCGCCTAACGCAGGTGCGCCGGTATCTCGTCGCAGCGCCAGGCGCGCTGTCATCGCCGAGGGAATGGGCCTCATTACCCTTTGTCGCCCTAACACCTTACAATGACGCCGAAATTACCTTGTACGATCGCCATGGCCAAGAACGCCATTGGCGGCCGACGATTGCGCTGTCATCGGATAATATCGCGGCCGTCAAACGCGCTGTATTGCAAGACGCGGGCGCTGCATTGTTGCCCGAATGGCTTGTGGAACAAGAGTTGGACGCAGGGAGATTAATCCGCCTCGCGCCAAGCTTAGAGGGCGCACGCCTCGCGCTGAGCGTCGCCTACGCCCCCGATCGCGGACGACCGCAACGACTGCGCCGTTTCATCGACCAGCTGACAGAAAGTTTTAAGACAACAAAGCAATTACGCTAACCGCGCCTAGCGACAAATGCTTTCAATAAGCCGCTTTAATAAGCGACGTGGCCGCCCGGTGCGTCGTCCTCAACGGGCGCGTCGGGCGCCAGCCCATATTCTGGAAAATCAAAGGCCAGCATAGTGCGGGTCAAACCGCCTACGCCCATAAAGACGATCGCGCCGCTAAAGGCGATCCAAACGGCGAAACGCCGCCCTGAGCCGCCCGGCACTAAAACAGCGCGATTAGGATCGGTCGGAGAAACATAAACAGGAACCGCCGAGCCTGGTGCCGTCGGCGGCGGCGAGCCGATGTAACCGCGCGTGAAGAAAGAAACGCGGCGCGCCTCACGGCTTTGGCCTTGCCAATGATAGGCGTAGCGCAGGCCCTCGCCGTCAGCGCTCAAAACAACGCCGGCGGTTTGCGCCCACTTGCCGCTCGCGCGCGCGGACGAAAAGTCCTTCACGGCGGCGAACGCCGCGAACAGCCCAGCGAGCGAGACGAGACCGAAGAGCAACGCCGCCCAGGCCGCTTTCATTCGATTTTCCGCTAAATCGTCCATACTGCTCAGACGCCGCTTACTGCACCCTTTTACGCGCTTCGCCCGCCGCAAGATGCGCCTCTAAGGCGTGTTTTCCTTGCGCGTGAAGTGCGCTATCGAACCCTATGCAAGCGATGATAACGACCCGTTAAGCGGCGACCCCAATGACGCCGGAAAATCAAGACAAAGACACGAGCGATCCCACGACTCCGACCGACGCAGGGCCGCCCCACGCCGGTCCGACGGGCGCGGCGCTGATCGCCGATCACGTGACGCGCCTGCCTGGTAAACCCGGCGTTTACCGAATGATCGGCGCGGACAGCGACGTTCTTTACGTGGGCAAAGCCAAGAACTTAAAAAACCGGGTGTCGAGCTACGCCAAGTCCGGCGGACACTCCAACCGCATCATGCGGATGATCTCCGAGACGCGGGCGATGGAGTTCGTCGTCACGGCGAGCGAGACCGAAGCGCTGTTGCTAGAAGCCAATCTCATCAAGCAATTAAAGCCGCGCTACAATGTTATATTGCGCGACGACAAATCCTTCCCGCATATTCTCATCGCCGCCGACCATGAAGCGCCGCAAATCTTAAAACACCGCGGCGCGCGCAAACGCAAAGGCGACTATTACGGCCCTTTCGCTTCCGCCGGCGCAGTCAACCGCACTCTGAACACTTTGCAAAAAGCGTTTCTCTTACGCTCTTGCTCGGACAGCGTTTATGACGCGCGCACGCGCCCTTGTCTGTTGCACCAGATCAAACGCTGCGCGGCGCCGTGCGTCGATCTTGTTCCCATTGCGGAGTACAACGCCCTTGTGGACGAGGCGCGCGCGTTCCTCGCCGGCGACCGGTCCGTACAAAAGCGCTTGTCGAAAGAAATGGAAGCCGCCGCCGAAGCCCTCGACTTCGAACGCGCCGCGTCCTTACGCGATCGCATCCGCGCGCTCACCTATATCCAAGGCAGCCAGGACATTAACGCCGACAGCGTTCCGGAGGCGGATATTTTCGCTATCCACAAAGACGGCGGCCAGGCGTGCATTCAAGTCTTCTTCTTTCGGGCCGGACAAAACTGGGGGAATCACGCCTTCTTCCCAAAACATGACCGCGACGAAACGGAAGCGGCGATCCTCGGCGCGTTCATGGCGCAGTTTTATGACTCGCGGATCGCCCCGCGCCTCGTGCTGACGAGCGTCGAACCGAGCCAGGCCGACCTACTCGCCGAAGCGCTGTCGCTTCGGGCCGAACGCCGCATCGAATTGCACGCCCCCCAGCGCGGCCAAAAGCGCGACCTCGTCAATGCGGCGCTTCTGAACGCGCGCGAGGCGCTCGGGCGGCGTTTATCGGAATCCGCGACGCAACAAAAAAACATGAAACGCCTCGCCGAAGTGCTGGCGCTGGAAACGCCGCCCCAGCGCATTGAAGTCTTCGATAACTCCCACATCCAAGGCACGAATGCGCTCGGCGCGATGATTGTCGCCGGCCCCGAAGGCTTCGTTAAAAATCAGTACCGCAAGTTTAATATCAAATCCGAAGACGTCGCGCCGGGCGATGATTTCGGCATGATGCGCGAGGTCTTGAGCCGACGGTTCGCGCGCATCGCCAAGGAAGAAGACGCCGAGGCGCGGCCCGACCTCATCATTCTCGACGGCGGCAAGGGGCAACTCTCCGCCGCGATGGAGGCCGCCGCCGACGCCGGGCTAGACCCAGAAACGGATGGGCCGAAACTTATCGCCGTCGCCAAAGGCCGGCGGGAAGACAGCCAAGGCCGCAAAACCGCCGACCGCACCGCCGGCGCGACAGGCGAGCAAGTTTTCCTCCCGGGCCGCGAAGCGTTTTTACTGCCGCCGAACGACCCGGCTTTATTCTTTATACAGCGTTTACGCGACGAAGCGCACCGCTTCGCCATCGGCGCCCACCGCGCCAAACGAAAAAAGGCGATCTCAGCCAATCCCCTCGACGATATTCCAGGCGTCGGCGCGTCGCGCAAACGCGCCCTTCTCCACCATTTCGGCTCAGCGAAAGCCGTCGCCCGCGCCAAACGCCAAGACCTTGAAGCCGTCGACGGCGTCTCCGAAGCGCTCGCCGGCCGCATCTATGATTTTTTCCACGGCGAATAGCGCGCCATACCGGTCTCCAACTCAGTCGCGCATAGTCACAAGAACGCTCACGGCACAGTGACAGGCGCGCCGATTGAAAGCTGCGCCTTTCGTTCCGATACTCTAGGGGCGAGATGACGAGGCATCGCCCTCCCGCACTTTGGACACCCAAATTGGAATAAAGGCGCGCGCGAACCACGACACGACAGGCGCGCCGAAAGCGGAGAGAGACCCATGACAGATTTCAACATCCACACCGCCGACACCGCCCCCGACGCCGCGAAAGAAATTTTGCAAACAGCGCAGAAAAACTTCGGCTTCGTGCCCAATCTTTACGGTGTAATGGCTGAATCCCCAGAAATTCTGGAAGCCTATGGAAAAATCGGCGACTTGTTCGGCCGCTCCAGCCTCAGCGCCGTTGAGCGCAATGTCGTTTGGCTCGCCATAAACGTTGAGCACAATTGCCATTATTGCGTGCCGGCGCACACCGGCATCGCCAAAAGCCAAGGCGTCGGCGACGACGTTATCGAGGCCCTGCGTAACAATACGCCGATCCCGGACGATCGCTTGGAGGCTTTACGCGCCTTTACACTGCAAGTGGTGCGCGGTCGCGGCGAAGTCTCAGAGGCCGACGTCAATGCGTTCCTGGCGGCGGGCTTCACCAAACGCAATATTCTCGACGTCATTCTCGGGGTCTCCCACAAAACGATCTCGAACTATGTGAACCATTTCGCCGACACGCCGGTGGACGCCGCGTTCCAAAGTTTCGCCTGGACGCCGCCGACGCGGGCCGCGGCTGAATAACCCTCCCCTCCTTCGTCAAGCTCTCCCAATCTTCCCTTGACGAAGCGCCGGCGACGCGGGATCCGGGACCCGTCCCCCATTCCCCCTCGCGTCGCCGGTACGTTTTAACGCCGCTATTGCCGCCTCTGGCGCTATGCGCCCTTGAAACACCAAAGGCGCGCCCTCCTTACGCCCCAATTCCGGTATTATGTGCGAGGCTCGGACGACCCGGCGATTGGCGCCGCGCCGTTTCCGGCAATCGGAACCGCACTCAGAATGGCGCCGCTCTCGCACATTAGACGGCATTTTAGCGATCGCTTCGGCGACCATCTAAGCGATATCTGCTACCGCCTACCGGCTGATCCGCGGTTTTTTCAAATCGCTGTTTTGAGCGGACTTCTCGCCTATGGCGGCGCGTCGGGCGCGTTTGAGATTGACCCTTACGTCATCGCGGCCGTTTTCGGCGCGGCGATCGCCACACAGTTTCTTGGCGCCGTCTTAAACGCCACCCGGTTCGAAGTCCGCAGCGCCGCCATCACCAGCCTATCGCTCTTGCTGTTATTGCGCGCCGATGCACCGATCATCATGGCGGGCGCCGCAGCGATCGCCATCGGTTCGAAATTTCTAATACGGCTCTATGACAAACACGTCTTCAACCCGGCGAACGCTGGTATTGTCGCCTTACTGATTATTTCAAACGTCGCCGAGCCAGGCTCATCGCTCTCAGGCGTTGCTTGGACAACGCCCGGCCAATGGGGAACGGCGTTGTGGCTCGCCGCGCTCCTCGCCGGGCTTGGCGTCTTTGTGACGAGCCGCGCAGCGCGCCTCGATGCGCCGCTCGCCTTTTTCGCAGTATTCGCCGCGCTCGCCATTGCGCGCGCCCTCTGGCTCGGCGACCCGCTCGCCATCCCCGTCAACCGACTACAAAACGGCGCGCTCGTTCTCTTCGCGTTTTTCATGCTGTCGGACCCGAAAACAACGCCCGATGGAAGCCGCGCCCGGATCGTCTTCGCCGGCCTTATCGCCGTCCTCTCCCATTGGCTGATCTTCCACCAATTCGTCAGTGACGGAATGTTCTACGCCCTGTTCGCCGCTTGCGCCCTGCGTCCAATCTTCGACGCTGTTGCGACCGCGCCGCGCTATGCCTGGCCGCAACAACGGCGCCGGGCGCTATCACGCGACGGCCCGCCGACCGCTTACCCCGCAGAATAGTCTAATACGAAAATCACTAAGGAGCCCTCGCCATGCCGCACGCCCCAACTCGGCGCCGCCGCAAAATCGCCCTCGCCGCCGCCTCAGCCCTCGCCATTTTGTCAGCCGCCGGCGGCGCGGCGGCGTTTTGCGGCTTTTATGTCGCCAAGGCCGACACGAAACTTTTCAACAAAGCCTCGAAAGTCGTCCTGATGCGCGACGGCGATCGCACCGTCATCACCATGGCGAACGATTATCAAGGGCCGCTGGAAGATTTTGCGATCGTCGTCCCCGTGCCCGTTGTCCTTGAGGAAGGGCAAATCAACGTCGCAGACAACGCGCTCATTGACCATCTGGACGCCTATACGGCGCCGCGCCTTGTTGAGTATTTCGATGAAGACCCGTGTGCTGCACGCCGGTTCGATGATCGCGTTATGTCGATGGCCGCGCCCGCCGCCGAAGCTGAAGTCCTACGTAAGAAAAACAGCCTCGGCGTCACTGTCGAAGCGGAATACACGGTCGGCGAGTATGACATACAAATTCTGTCTGCAGAGGAATCCGGCGGCCTCGTGGAGTGGCTGACGACGAACGGTTACAAAATTCCCGACGGGGCGGAATCTGTGCTCGGGTCTTACATTAAGCAAGGCACGAAGTTTTTCGTCGCCAAGGTGAACTTAGACGCGCAAGCGGACACCGGCCTCGCTTACTTACGACCGCTGCAAATGGCGTTTGAATCGCCAAAATTCATTCTGCCGATCCGGCTCGGCATGGCCAACGCGGATGACGAAGGGGATGGCCGACAAGAATTGTTCGTCTTTGCCCTAACCCGCACAGGCCGCGTTGAAACGACGAACTATCGCACTGTGAAACTCCCGACGGGGTCGGACGTTCCGCTCTTCGTGAAAGACGAGTTCGGCGATTTCTACAAATCGATGTTCGACGCCCAAACGAAAAAAGAAAACGGCAAAGCGGTTTTCTTAGAATACGCATGGGACATGGCGTGGTGCGATCCGTGCGCGGCTGATCCGCTCTCGCAAGAAGAACTGCGTAAACTCGGCGTCTATTGGTTACCGGGCGGTGGCGATCGCGGCGCGGACCGCCGCATCATGCCGGGCCCCGCCCAGGACGTTTTTGTAACGCGCCTGCATGTTTCTTATAACGCTGAGACGTTCCCCGAAGACTTGATGTTCAAAGAAACCGGCGACCGCTCAAACTTCCAAGGCCGTTATGTTTTGCGCCACCCCTATGAGGGCGAAGCCTCTTGCGCGGCCGCGGACGACTATCGCGCGTCTCTGCCAAAGCGGTTCGAGCGCGAAGCGCAAACCCTCGCCAATCTCACCGATTGGGACGTCAACGCTATTCGCGACAAGATGAACGACAAAGGCCAGACGTTCGAGACGCCGAAGCCGACGCCCTGGTGGCGCCGTCTATGGGATAACGACCAAGACGAGAATGGATGACGCAAGGGCGGCATTATCACGATAACGCTTGACGCACGCGCTTAAGCGCTCTTCAACGGCCTTAATCTGGAGCAAGAAAGCTAGACGAGGACGACCCGCCAATGCGCCTCTTTATCGCCGGAGCGAGTGGACAAGTTGCGCAAGCGCTCTTGGAGCGTGCGGACGCTCTTAATATAGAGGCCCGCGCTTATGGTCGCCCGGACCTCGACCTTACCGACGCGGCGAGCGTTGAAAGCATCACAAGCACCGTCAAAGAAAGCGACGTCGTTATTAACGCCGCGGCGTACACAGCCGTTGACGCGGCGGAAGACGAAGAAGCGGCCGCCTTCAAAGTCAACGCCGAGGGCGCAGGCCGCCTTGCAGCGCTGGCGAAACGCCTCGATCGCCCGTTCATCCATCTGTCGACGGACTACGTCTATGAGGGATCAAAACAAACGCCTTATGTGGAGAGCGACGCCGCCGCCCCCTTGAGCGCTTATGGCCGTTCAAAACTCGAGGGTGAACGCCGGGTGCAAGAAGCGCATGACGGCGCCGTCATATTGCGGACGGCTTGGGTTTATAGTCCGTTTGGAAAGAATTTTCTAAAGACCATGCTGCGCCTCGCGGCGACGCATGACGTGGTGAACATCGTCGCTGACCAATGGGGCGCGCCGACCAATGCGTTCGATATCGCGGATGGCGTCATAGCAATAAGCGAGCGTCTTCTCAAAGATGTGAAAGCCGAACAGACGGCGCCGCGTGGCGTCTTCCACATGACATCGGAGGGGGAAGCGGTATGGGCGGATTTCGCCGAGGCGATCTTTGCGGCTTCCTCAGCCTCGGGCGGACCGTCGGCCGATGTGAAGCGCATCGGCACGAAAGACTATCCGACCCCAGCGCAGCGGCCGCAAAACGCGCGGCTTAATTGCGATCGCTTAGAAACCGCGTTTCAGGTCCGTTTGCCGACTTGGCGCGACAGCGTTGAACCGGTCGTTAAGCGCGTGCTGGCGGACGAAAGGTAGGCGCGCCGAAAGAGTTTTTTCAGCATGAGAAAACTCACGCGACTTCAACGGCGTACAACCGTGTTCTTAGCAGTGTGAGAACCCAACCATTCGCGAAGCCTAAGCAGCGGCACACGTTAGCAGGCCGAAAGTCGGCTTCATCAACTTGAAATAACGGCATAGTACGGACTAATATGCCTAAGCAGTTTGAAGAATAAGCCATGGTGGGAATATGAAATCGTCAGTAAGCCATTTACCGCTGATCGTCGCTTTAGTTTTTCAAATTGGCGCTACGCTACCCGTCAGTGCAGAAAGTGCTGTTTCATCGAACTGCACGTATAACGGCGAACGCCTCTCTGGAAAGGTTCAGTTCGTCGACAGCTTTCCAGACTTTGAAGTGAAAGTCGTTACGAGCTTTCCAGACTTGAAGGTCGAGCAGGTTACGAGCTTCCCCGACGAGTGCGGACAGTGGCAGATTGTCGACAGCTTTCCAGACTTTACAGTAAAACGCGTCGATAGTTTTCCAGATTTTACTATTCAGTATGTTAAGCGCTTTCCTGGCTTGCCGTGAAGGCGAGATAGGAAGCGAGCCCGCGCGGCCAATGGGTCATTAATGGTTTTCATCATACTGGTGCATATCGCTGTTCGGGTGGAAGACACTTCGAACCGTTGTGGAGAGCCTTTCGGCGCTTAACCCCCAGAGTCCAATAACATTAGCCGGTCACCACCTCACCCAAGCAAGGGCGCACCCAGATTACTTTGAGCGTCAACAATTTATTTAACTAGCATGAACAATGACGGAGAGCCGGTGAAGTACTTCGAACTTTGACGTTCACAACCGCGACTGCGGCTCGGTCAGTCAGACCACTCCCACAGAGCACCCTTGGCGCGTGAGCGAAGTAACGCTGGCGGGGTTCGATTAAGAGACTTTGAACCAACTTTTCTCCGAACCGGACGATTGGCGTATCCAACTTAATAGATACAGTCTGCTCTTCGAAGAAGTAGCGAGCACAGTTTGAAATCGCAAAAAATGGTCCCATTCCGGACATTGCGCGTTTCTGGTATGTATTTGCCGGAATGGAATTCCCAATCAGGCACAAAGATATGGAGAAAGAAAATATCGTCGAGATTTTTCAACTCCCTTCGGGAGCTGAATGTCTTCTGCGACAGATCAAAAACGACATCATACCTGGTTATTATCTCTTGTGCTTTCTCGACGAGCGAGCAGAACCGACGGGACGTGAAGTCACGGAAATGCTAACGCTTGGCATTCAGTATGCACAGAAAATGGCTCGAGAAAAACTGGGCGATCCGCAAGCTTTCTCTATACTGTATAGCGGATATAGCGCCCGGCGAGAGAAGGGCTGGCATGTGCACATTGTGCTATTAGGAAATAGATGGCGAAAAGCATGGTTATACCTAGTTCTTGCTGGAAAAAACTTTCTTCAGGCGGTCGGGTTAAGGAAAGATGATGCCCCTAAACTCAAAGACGAACGTTGAAGGGTGGCGTCGTCTCATGGCTACGTTCGGCTTCCCCGAGCTTCTGGGCAAGCACTCGATGCTAATTAAAGCGTATAGTGAATCACACCGTCGGTATCATACTCTAGAGCATATCAGTGCTTGTTTTGAGCATTTGAACTCCGTCGAAGCGCAAGCAGTTTATCCACATGAAATAGAACTGGCGCTTTGGTTCCACGACGCGGTCTATCAGATTTTTTCGTCGAAAAATGAAGAAGATAGCGCCGAGTTAGCAGCATCGTTCCTTGCCGATAATGGAGCGAGTAATGGTTGTATTAAGCGAATAAAACATCTCATTCTTTTGACCAAAGATCACCAGGCGCCACAAGGTACCGACGCCAAGCTTATGCTCGATATCGACCTCAGTATTTTGGGTTCTTCTGTCGAAGTGTACGAACAATTTGAAAGAAATGTGCGAGAGGAGTATCGCCGGATTCCAAGTTTTATATTTCGCCCTAATAGGAAAAAGATTGGGGCTGTCCCAGATGTTTGACACATCTAGGATGGCGGAATGCGGCTAAAGCATTCAAAACTCACGCATATTCAAACGAACAAGTTGCTTGAACACTTCGTTGCCGGAACGCCTGCTCGAACGGCGTGTTTACTCGTC
>JBCCAY010000021.1:0-70266 GCA_039814575.1 Pseudomonadota bacterium | reverse complement strand
TCGCTTGCATACCGCAAAGAACGCCGGTCATAATCTGGTCGAGTGGTTTCAGTCCAAGGCATCGTGATACTCCGTGTTCTAAGCAAACAAAGAGAATCATAAACCGCTGAAACCACTCAACTTATTTTTCGTATGGCCTCCAACATAAAGCGATTAACCGTTTCAAATGAGCACACACTAAATCCGTTAGAAATATGCGCTGGGCTTTACTTTCACTTGCATTGCCATCTGCTGCAGTATCATTCTTCATCCAATTCTATTTGTATGAAGTGCGATACGCCGGATTTGGTGGGCTTGCCCCTGAATTGCTGACACCGACAAGGATATACTTCGGCTTATGCTCGCTTTTAATTGTCGGTTTCTGGGTCTGGCGGCCATCTCGAGGCGTAATACTGCTTGCATGTATTCTGTGTCTTTATGGGCCCGCGATTTTCGCCATAACCGCTAATGGAGAGGCTAATTGGCGGCTCGATTTTAGCTCGCCGGACGTTTCAAACGCTTCTTTCGCATTTGTCAGAAACAGCTTGATCCCCATTTTTCTAATGACGTTAACGATATATTTGATCAGAAAAGCGCGTGGGCTGTAACTTAATGCGACACAAGCTGAACGTACCTTTTTAGAAGATGCTTCATATTTCGAACCGCAAAAAAGCCCGCGGCTAGTTGTCCTATCGCGGGCTCTTCATCGATTTATTTTTATCGTTCCAACAAAGCCGAAACGAATGTTGGAATCGGCGACGGTCTTAACTCAAAGCGGCGTCTTCAACGCCGACAATCTCGCCGTTTTCTAGAATATTGAAAGCCACCGAACCGCCTTCGGGGGTTTCGACTTCGACTTCATAGCGAAACTCACCAGCGCCGCTGATCGATGTCTCAACAAGCAGAATAATCGAACCAGGGCGCGCTTCTTGTATCGCCGCGACCACCGCTTCTGGTAAATCCGCTTCGGTTTCCTCCATCTCGATTTCATCGAGACGGCCGTCTTCTGTCACGTCCACTTCAACGTGACGCCCATCGTACGTTTCCCCTTCGAATTCGTAAATCACGACGCCATTTTCAATCTCGACGCTGACTTTTACAAAATCGATTCCCGGCGCGGTGTTCTCAGCGACGTCACGGACGTTCACCGGCACCTCGTCCCAGGAGACCTCAGTTTCTGCAAACGCCGATTGGGCGCACGCGAAACCGAAGGCAGACAACAAGACCATAGCTCTCGCCGAATGCATCGCTCTCTCCATCGATGGTGTATAAAAGACGCCAACACAACCTGGCGCCTACAGCGCGGACATAGGTCCCGTTGTGCAGCGCGTCAAGTTAATGTTTGATACGGAATAATGATATTTTCACGTCACTTTTGTGACTGTTTCATTCCTGCACGAACCAGTCCGCTGCAAGCCTTACAAGAAGGATCGCGGGGCAGTTCAAGTTTTCTAAACTTAAGCGTTAAAGCGTCAAAAATAAGCAGTTTTCCAGCAGAAGATGCTCCAACGCCTAAAAGTTCTTTAATGACTTCCATTGCGGCGAGCGATCCCATAACGCCCGCCAACGGCCCGAGCACGCCTTCTTCTTCACAGTTAACGGCGCTGTCGGCTGGCGGGACGTCCGGCACAAGACAGCGATAACAGGGCAGATCGCCGGCAAACGGTTTGAATACGGAAAGCTGGCCGGAGAAACGGCCAATCGCCGCGGAGACGAGCGGCTTTTGCGCCTCCATTGCGGCGCGGTTCAAATCGAAGCGCGCCTCGAACGAATCGACGCCCTCAATCACCAAATCGTAATCATTAATAATTTTGCATACTGAAGAATAGGTTAGTTTCTCCCGGTGGCGAATGAGGTTGACGTCAGGGTTCAACGCCGCAACGGCGTCGGCGGCGGCGTCGAGTTTTTGTCGGCCGACATCCCGCGTCCGGTAGATAACTTGCCGTTGTAAGTTTGAAAGATCGACGGCATCGTCGTCGGCCACCCCAATCGTTCCGACCCCAGCGGCGGCGAGATAGTGCAGTATGGGACTGCCGAGCCCGCCGGCGCCGACGACAAGCACGCGCGCCTGCAAGAGCGCCATCTGCCCCTGCGCGCCGACCTCGCGCAGCAAGATATGCCGCAAATACCGTTCTCTTTGTTCCGATGTCAGCATAAGGGGCGTCTTTTCGCTTAATTGGCGCTCACCACCAGCCGAGAAGTTTCGCCATCGGTCCGGCCAAAACGAGACACACGCCGACAAGCGATATGGAAAGGCCAAGTCCCTGATTGTTGCCGCCGCGTTCGCGCACCAACAGCCCTAGAACGATCGACACAAAGCCCACCAGATAAAGTGCGTCTTGCAACGCGATGGGCAGGAGGTCAGTCCAACCGGCCACGCGCGCGCCTACTCAGCGTCGTCGCCGCGGAACGGGTTCGCCGCGGCAGTTGACGCCGCCCCACTCGCCAGGCCGCCGGTGGAGCCAAAACCGCCCGTCCCCCGCGCCGTTTCATCAAGGGATGAGACTTCCTCAAAGGCAGCTTGAAAAACCGGCGCGAAAACAATTTGCGCGATGCGATCGCCGCGATTGATGGTCACCGCCTCAGTCCCGTGATTGATCAAGATGATTTTCACCTCGCCCCGGTAATCGGCGTCGATCGTGCCGGGCGCGTTGACGCAAGAAATCCCATGCTTCGCGGCGAGCCCCGAGCGTGGCCGCACTTGCGCCTCCCAACCGGGCGGCAAGGCGATGGCGAGCCCTGTTGGGATCATTGCGCGCTCACCAGCGCCGAGCGTCAAGGGCGCGTCTTCGGCGAGGGCGGCGCGAACATCGCAGCCGGCGGCGAGCGCCGTCTCGTAAGACGGTAATTTGATGCCCTCAGCGTGGGGCAGGCGCTTCACAAGAACCCGCAAGGCTGGCGCGTTTTTAGGAGAAGTTGGTTTTTCACTATCCATGGGACCGAGATATAGGCCGCCGAACGCCAGCGTCAAAGCGCTTGCGACCGCTAAGCGCCTATGAAATTTCCCCGCCAGAGGCTAGATGACGTCGCAATGACCGCCCTCGACCTCACATCAACGCCTGCAGACGCGCAAACGGCCGCCCCGCTCGATCTTGTCGGGCTGAGCCGCGCCGCGCTCGCCGACGCCCTCATGACCCGCGCCGGCGTTGAACCGAAAAAGGCGCGCATGCGGGCGAGCCAGCTGTGGCGTTGGATTTATAATTTCGGCGTCACCGATTTCGAGGCGATGACCGATATCGGCAAAGATTTGCGGCGAACCCTCGCCGACGTCTTTGTCATTTCGCGACCAGAAATGATTGACCGCCAGGTCTCCGTCGACGGCACCCGCAAATACCTATTGCGGTTCGGGCCGGGCATCGAAGTGGAGAGCGTCTATATCCCCGATGTGGGACGCGCCGGAGCCTTATGCGTTTCGAGCCAAGTGGGCTGCACCCTTGCCTGCACATTTTGCCATACGGGCACGCAGAAGCTGGTGCGCAATCTCACCGCGGGCGAAATTATCGGCCAGGCCCTCGCCGCCAAGGACGACCTCGCCGAGTGGCCGAGCGGCAAGGACGATCGCACGCTCTCCAATATTGTCTTCATGGGCATGGGTGAGCCGCTCTATAATTTGGACAATGTGGGCCGCGCCATGGACGTCCTCGCCGACGGCGACGGCGTTTCGATTTCCCGCCGGCGCATTACGGTGTCGACGTCCGGCGTCGTCCCGGAAATGCGCAAGCTCGGCGAAGACACAAGCGCCATGTTGGCGATTTCCCTGCACGCGACGCACGACGATCTGCGCGACGTTCTCGTGCCCATCAATCGCAAACACCCAATCGACGAACTTTTAGAGGCCTGCCGCACCTATCCGGGCGTCGGCAACGCCCGCCGCGTGACGTTCGAATACGTCATGCTGAAGGGGGTGAATGACAGCCTCGCTGAAGCGCGGGACTTAGTGCGCCTCCTCAAGAAGATCCCCGCGAAGATCAATTTGATCCCGTTCAATCCTTGGCCGGACGCGGCCTATGAATGCTCCAGCTGGGAGCAGATCGAAGCCTTCGCCGATATCGTCAACCGGGCCGGCTATGCCTCGCCGATCCGCACACCGCGGGGCCGGGACATTTTCGCCGCCTGCGGGCAGTTGAAGTCGGAGAGCGTAAAAGAGCGCGCCGCCGATCGGAGACGCCGAGAAGCGGCTGAGGCGTCCTGATAGCCTTCGCCATCTAAGGCCCGCGCCCTTTGCCATCCTTCGAGACGGCCGCGCAGCGGCCTCCTCAGGATGAGGGCTGGTGAACCCTCATCCTGAGGAGCGCCTTTAGGCGCGTCTCGAAGGATGGCGAAGACCGACACCATCACAACAAAAATCCCCCGCTCCCGACTTGCATCCCGCGTTTTTTCCGCTATCGGAACCGGCCATGACCGAAAAACAATCTTTCAAGAAAGTCGTCCTGGCCTATTCCGGCGGGCTCGACACCTCCGTCATCCTGAAATGGCTGCAAGTGGAATATGGCTGCGAGGTGGTGACGTTCACCGCCGATCTCGGCCAAGGCGAGGAGCTTGAACCCGCCCGCAAGAAAGCCGAGCGCGCCGGCGTCAAGCCGGACGACATCTATATCGAAGACCTGCGCGAGGAATTCGTGCGCGACTTCGTCTTCCCGATGATGCGCGCCAACACGCTCTATGAGGGCGAATATCAGCTCGGCACCTCGATCGCCCGGCCGCTCATCTCCAAGCGCCTCATCGAGATCGCCGAACAAACCGGCGCCGACGCCATCGCCCACGGCGCGACCGGCAAAGGCAATGACCAGGTTCGCTTCGAACTCTCCGCCTACGCCCTAAACCCATCGATTAAAGTCATCGCCCCCTGGCGCGATTGGGATTTGAACAGCCGCACCAAGCTCATCGCCTTCGCCGAGGCGCACCAAATCGAGATCGCCAAAGACAAACGCGGCGAGGCGCCCTTCTCGGTCGACGCCAATCTTCTGCACACGTCCTCCGAAGGCAAAGTCTTGGAAGACCCGGCCGAGCCTGCGCCTGACTATGTCTATCAGCGAACGGTCTCGCCGGAAGACGCGCCGGATAAACCTGAAATTATCGACATCGCTTTCGAAGGCGGCGACGCCGTCGCCATCAATGGCGATGCGCTGTCGCCGGCCGCCTTGCTGACGAAGCTCAACGAGTATGGCGGCAAGCATGGCATCGGCCGCTTGGACTTTGTCGAAAACCGCTTTGTAGGGATGAAATCCCGCGGCGTTTATGAAACGCCAGGTGGCGCGATTTTGTTGGTCGCCCATCGCGGCATCGAACAGATCACCCTTGATCGCGGCGCCGGCCACCTCAAAGACGAGCTGATGCCGCGCTATGCGGAGCTTATTTACAACGGCTTCTGGTTCGCGCCGGAGCGCGAGATGTTGCAAGCGCTGATCGACAAAAGCCAGGAAAACGTCTCCGGCTCGGTGCGGCTGAAACTCTATAAAGGCTCAGCCACCGTCATCGGCCGGTCTTCGCCGAAATCGCTCTATTCGGCGGCGCATGTGACGTTCGAAGAAGACGCGGTCTACGACCAAAAAGACGCCGAAGGCTTCATCAAACTGAACGCCTTGCGCTTGAAACTCCTGGCCCGTCAGCGCCCATAACGGCGTCGGCCCGATAAAGCCCGCCAAACAAGCGAAAAGACGTCTTTCCGACGGCCTTTCAAGCTTGTATAGTTAATTGTCTTGCATTCCAGGGCGAGCGTGCGCGCGCACCCTAGCGCGCCTCTAACGCTCTGTTTTACAAGACGAATTGTGGGGCGTTAGGCCGTTTAGCGATGCGTGGCGGCCACAACAGGCGACCGGTGACGGCATACGCCAGCAACAGGCGGCGGCAGCAGGGGTTTTGGCGATGGGCAGCAAGATTGAGGCACTTTTCGGCGGCGTTTTGGCGCTCTTCATCGTCGTGGCGGCTGTGGTCGCGTTGTTTTCCTTCCCTGGCGTGAAAAGCGGCGCCGGCAAAGCGCCGAACGCCTTGTCCGATCCGCTGGCGACGGTCGCGGAAATCAACGCAAAAGACACCAGCGTCATTTGCCAATGTTATGACGGCGGCTTCGCCCTCGCTGGCAGCGATGTAGATGTGATGTCCTCGCAATATCGCACGGGCTACGAGCAGTGCCGGGCGCTTGGCGCTGTTAAAGCGGCGATGGCTTGTACGGACGGCTGGAACGCGCGTTTGTCAGCCAAGCCCTATGAGGCGAGCTGCAAGTCCTACCGCCGCAATAAAAAGATCTAAGCTAACAATCGAAGAGCGCCACTTACGCCGCCCTGCGCTTTAAGCGCGACGCGGGCCTATCCGCCTTCGCGCTTCGGCGGGCGGGCCAGCAATTCGTCGGTTATTTGGCGGATCGTCCGGTCCCCCGAAATCAGATCAGCGACAGCTTTCGACAATGGCGTTTCAACCCCGTGGCGCTCGGCTAGCGCCACAATCGCCGCCGCCGTCGCTGCGCCTTCGCTGACGGTGCGACGCGTCTTTTCGATTTCTGCGAGCGATCGTCCCCGGCCCAATTCAAAGCCGAGGGACATATTGCGCGAAGCTTTCGAGGTCGCCGTCAAAATCAAATCGCCGAGCCCCGACAGCCCCGCCATGGTTTCCGGCCGCGCGCCGAGCGCGGCGCCAAGCTTTTGGAACTCCGCGAACCCGCGGGCGATGGCGGCGGCGCGGGCGCTCTCCCCGAGCCCCGCCCCTTCAGCGGCGCCAGCGGCGATGGCGAGAACGTTCTTCATCGCGCCGCCAAGCTCCGCGCCAATAACGTCCGACGTTGCGTAAAGACGAAAGTGCGGCCGCGCGAGGCTTGCCCGCCACCGCTCCGCGCACGCTTGGTCGGCGCACGCAAGCGTGACGGCCGTCGGCAGTCCCGACGCCACATCGTGCGCGAAGCTCGGCCCCGACAAAACCGCCGGCACCGCGCCGGGCCACGCCTCTTCCAAGACGGTTGAGAGCGGCGCGCCGGTGGCCCGCTCCAATCCTTTCGAGCACAAAAGAACCGTCAGGTTTTCAGGCGCTTCGAGGGCGAGACGCGCAAAAAACGCACGCGCGGCCTGCGCCGGCGCGGCGTAGACGACGGCGTCGGCGCCGTCCAGAGCAGCCTTATCGTCGATTGTCGCGATAAGCCTTTCTGCGAGGCGCACGCCCGGTAGGTAGGGCGCGTTCTCCCGCGTGCGATTGATCTCGTCTGCAAGATCGGGATCGCGCAACAAGAGCGTTACGCCAGCGCCATTCTCCGCCAGGAGATGGGCCAACGCCGTGCCCCAGGCGCCGCCGCCGACAACGCACAAGCGCTTAAACGCGGCGGGCGCTGAAGAGCTGGAAATCTCGGTCATCAGCAAGTCCTCATCGGGGTCTTCCGAGCCATCTCACGCCTTCGGTCCTTTTTTGCCGCCGCCATGTTCTGCGCCCGCTGGCGGCGGCGCTAAGGGCCACCGCGCCCGCGGCGCAAACGCCAAAGCTTCGTCAAAAGATGGAACCCGGCCCGCCGCCACGCGTTCAGCGCCGGCCAGCGCGATCATCGCGCCATTGTCCGTGCAGTATTTCGCCGGCGGCGCAATCAACGCCCAGCCGCGCGCATCGCACACCGCGGACAAGGCCGATTTAATCGCGCAGTTAGCGGCGACGCCGCCAGCGACGACCAAGCGCTTCGCGTCTTGCCGATCAAACCCATCGATGGCCCGCGCCGTGCGGTCCGCCAAATGGCGCGCCGCCGCCGCTTGAAAGGACGCAGCGATATCGGCGACGTCTTGCCCGTTCGGCGCCTCGATATCTTCCAGCGCCAAACGCACCGCCGTTTTCAATCCGGAGAAAGAAAAATCGCAGCCGGGTCGCTTTAAAAGCGGGCGCGGCAAATCAAACCGATCGGCCCGTCCGCCGACAGCGGCGCGCTCCACCATCGGGCCGCCGGGCTGTCCGAGCCCTAAAAGTTTCGCCGTCTTATCGAACGCCTCGCCGGCCGCGTCATCAATCGTGGTGCCAAGGCGGCGATAAACGCCAAGCCCCTCCACGGCGATCAATTGCGTGTGACCGCCTGAAATCAAAAGCAGCAAATAAGGAAACGGCGCAGCGTCGGTGAGGCGCACCGACAAAGCGTGCCCCTCTAAATGATTGACCGGAATCAGCGGCAAGCCATGGGCCAAAGCCAACGCTTTCGACGCCGTGAGACCGACCATAACCCCGCCGACAAGCCCCGGACCGGCGGTCGCCGCAACGGCGTCGAGGTCGGAGAGGTCGACGCCGGCCGCAGCAATCGCCTCTTCGATGACGGTGTCGACCTTCTCCACATGGCTGCGCGCGGCAATCTCCGGCACGACGCCGCCATAGGGCTGGTGGGCATCGGTTTGCGTCCACACGACGTTCGACAAAACCCGGTAGCGCCCGTCTTCACCCCGCGTCACAATAGCTGCCGCCGTGTCGTCGCAGCTGCTTTCAACGCCGAGCGTGGTGATGGACGTGTTGGAAGACGACATGAAGCGACGAGACGGCCTTTCGAGCCAATTGCTGTAGATCGAGACACATAAGAGACCGGAGCGCCCTTGGCCAACCCCTCAACCAATGAACCGGAAAGCCTCACCGCAGCGACAGGCGAAAAACCTGAGAAACGCGCGGCGCGGCTTATCCTCGTCACACGGCCGGCGCCCGACGGGCCGCGCCTCATCAGCGACCTCGACACCATTGGCCAAGCGAGCGTCTTTACGCCCGTTATGGATATCACTCCGAATGATGCGCCGGTCGATCTCAACGGAATTGCGGCGCTCGCCTTCACCTCGGCGAACGGCGTGCGCGCATTCATAGAAAAATCAGACCGACGCGACTTGCCGGCGTTCGCGGTCGGCCCGGCGACGGCCGCTGTTTGCGCCGAAGCGGGCTTTCACGACGTATCGATCGCCGGGGGCGATGTCGGCGCGTTAGCCGACTTAATCGCCGGCGCTTCAGGAAAGCTTAGTGGTGATGTTTTGCACGTCGCTGGCGTTCACCGCGCGAGCGATTTGTCGGCGCTGCTTGTTGAGCGAAACGTATCGGCGCAACGATCCGTTCTCTACGAAGCCGTCGCCCGAAAAGCCGTCGACACGAAAACCCTGACGGCGCTTGAGAATTCAGAGGCGAACGGTCGACCAATTTGGGCGCTGTTTTACTCCGCGCGATCGGCGCGCCTCTTTGTCGACCAACTAAACGCCGCCGGCGGCGCGGTGCATATCCCAAACATCACCGCGGCGTGCCTGCGCGAAGCCGTCGCGGTCGCCGCTAAAGAAGCGGCTGGCGAGACGCGCTGGAAAGACGTCCTCGTCGCCAATGAAAAAGCCGACGACCCCGTGCTCCATTTGATGTCGCAAGGAATTCACACGTCGACGTCTTGAAGTGTTAATCATTGAAGCGATAGGAAAAGAGGCCTATTGCGCCGACCTTCTTTCGCACCTGAAAAGGACGCGCGCGACACCTGCCCCGCCTGCCGCCCGCCTTTCGCCCTTGCGCTGACGAGCCCCCTGAGTAAGCGCCCCGACAAGCCCGATGGAGGACTTCGATGACCGACAATGACAAACCGAAGAATGACGACGCTGAAACGGAAAAAGCTGATGAGAGCGAAACCGTCGACGCGACATCTGAAACCTCAACGGACGAGACGGTTGAAGAAGTTGACGCGGAACTCGTAAGCGACGGCGCACCCCAAGCGACAGACGGCGAAGCGGCGAACGATGAAGCCCAAGCGGATGCGAACGACGGCGATGAAGGCGAAAATGATGCGGGCGAGGGAGAGTCAGAACAGGCGGCGTCAGAAAGCACCGCCGGTTCGAATGGCGATAATTCCATGGTGTCGCCGGGCGCGATTTTCGCCGTCTTCGTTATTTTGGCTGGCGTCCTTTTAATCCTAACGACATTCCGCAATGGCGATGAAACGCCGGAAACGGCGGACCTCGACAATACGCCGGCGATTGAAGAAAGCGCTGAAGCTTCCGAAGAAACGGACGCCGTCGAAATTGATGTCGCTGACACGGCAGGCGAAACCGCTGAGGCTGGCGAGACGACAGCTGAGAAAATCATGAACGAGGCTGGCGACGCAGCGAAACTCGCCGCCGCCGAGGTGTCCGACGCGCCGCAAGCGGAGGGCACCATCACCGAATTACCGCCGGCGCCGGAAACGGGCGACGCCAACAACGCCATGCGCGCCCAGGCGAAACAAGCGCTCGCCGAAATGACAGGCGAGAACGAGACCGTAGAAGCTGAAACCGGCGAAGCGACAGCGGTCGCACAAGACGAGACCGCCGCTGCAGAAACAGAACCAGAAGCAGAGGCGGCCGCGACTGAAGACGCTGGCGCCGCTGAAGCGCAAACCGTCGCCGCAGCAGCGTCTGAAGCGGAAGCCTCGGGCGACGCCAACGTCGATAGCGCGGACCTCGCAGCAGAAGTCCAAGCCCTTCGCTCCGCCGTGGAACGCCAGGCGGAGGAATTCAGCGCCGCCCTCGCCAATGAGCGCGCGGCCTCGGAGCGGCAAGCGCAAACCATCGCCGCTCTTGAGACGAGCTTCCAAAAGGGCATCGCGGCTTTGCAGGAAAAGCTCGAAACCGCCGAAGCAGCTGACGCCGCAGACGGCGGACGCGCCGCCGCGGCGCTCGCCTTAACGGCGCTCGCCCGCACCGTCGACACCGGTGCGCCTTACGCCAGCGAGCTTTCGGTGCTCTCACGCCTCGCGCCGGGAACGGATGCGGTGAAAACGTTAGAAACCTACGCGGAACGCGGCGTGCCAACCCTTTCAGGCCTCACGAAGAGCTTTGACACGGTCGCAAGCGCTGCTATCGCCGCCGACGCTCGTGAGAACGCCGACGATGTGGGCTCAACGATCGCTGCAAACTTAATAAAGCTCGTCAATATTCGTCCATCCGAGTATACAGAGGGTGATACAGCCTCGGCGATCATTTCGCGCGCTGAAGATAGTTTGCGCAAAGAAGACCTTGCAAAAGCCCTGGGGTATTTGGAAGAACTAGACGGCGCCGCTGCAGCTGCGTTCGCCCCCTGGACAGCTGAAGCAACAGCCAGTCTTGATGCGGAAAAAGCGATAGACGCCCTAAACGCTGAATTCCTTTCCGCGCTAGGGGAGTAATCGCAAGAGACTTATTCGGAGATCAGATTCGCCTTGAAACGCTCAATGAAGCCGATACTTGACAGGCGCAACGGACGAGGCGTGTTAGGATCATGATACGTGCTCTGATCTTCGTTGTATGGGTTATCTTTCTTGCCTATATGGGCACTTGGCTTCTAAGCCTGGAAGGCCGAGTGCCGATCGATATTTTCGGCAAAAAAATGGCGCCGCAAACAGGCGTCGCTATACTCATCGTCATCACCTTATTTCTAATAACGATCGGCGCCACCATCGTTATAAAAGACCTCTGGGCGATGCCGGCGAAAATGAAAGCCAAAAACGAGCGCAATAAGCTCAATCGCGGCATGGCGGCGCTGACGCGAGGACTGGAATCCGTCGCGGCGGGCGACGGGTCCGACGCCCAACACCACGCCCGCATCGCCAAACGCAATCTCGGCGACGGCGCCATGACGCGCCTTCTCTCCGCACAAGCCGCACAGCTCTCCGGTGACGAAGACGCCGCCGGGGAGAGCTTCACCGCCATGCTGGAAGCGCCGGAGACGGAGTTTTTAGGCCTTCGCGGTCTCTATGAAAAAGCGCGCCGCGACGAAGACGAAGAGGCGGCCCGGCAATACGCCGAACGCGCCTTTACCCTGCGTCCCAATGCGGCCTGGGCGTTTGAAAGCGTCTTTGATTTAGCGCTCGATCGCGGCGCCTGGGGCGAAGCGCGCAGCCACTTAAAACCGGCCGTGCGTAACAAAGCGCTGGCGCCGGACAGGGCGAAACGCGCCGAAGCCGCCCTCCTCACCGCTGAAGCCTACGCCGCCAATGACAGCGATGATAAAGCCGGCGCCCTCGATGACATCGAAAAAGCATTGAAGATCGCGCCGAGCTTTGCCCCGGCAGCCGTCTTAGCCGCTGAACTCCACCACGCCGCCGGCCGCGGCGGACGGGCGGAGAAAATTCTCGAGCAAGCCTATGCGGCGACGCCCCATATTTCGCTCGTGCATGCGCTCGCGAGCCTTTACGGGCCAAGTGAAGCGGGCAAAGCGGCGACGTTCTTACGCAAGCTCGCCGAGCGCCAGCCCGACGCGCGCGAAAGCGGCGTCGCCAAGGCGCACGCCTTTATGCTGGATACGGATTATGACGCCGCGATTGAAACGCTGGAGCCGCTCTTGACGGATCGCGCGTCAGCAGGCGATTGCGCGCTGATGGCTGAAGCCGTGGCCGGCGCCCATGCGAGCACGGTTGGCGAAAGCGCGGCGCGCGGATGGCTCGCGCGCGCCGCCGCAGCCGAACGCGACCCAACGCCGGGTGCAGACGGCGTCTTCCGCTTCACCCGCGCCGGCTGGGCGCAACTTGTTAGAACCTATCGCGATGATGGGCTTTTAGCGCCAACACCGCTCGAAGGCCCGCCGCCAGGCCTCACCCAAGAAGACTTTAAACTTCTCGCCCCGCCCGCGGCTGTACTCCCCCCGCCGACGCCGGAAGATAAGCCTATAGAAGCTGTGACGGCGACGGATGAACCGTCGTCGAATACAGACGACGAACCGCAATTAGATAACGGCACGAACGCGGGATCTCCCGAGACGCCGGCGGAAGCAGAAGCACCTTCCCTTGATGGCGACGCCGATCAATCAGACGCGGACACGCCTGACGCAGCGCACTCGACAGAAGATCACGATGCTGGGATTGACGCGGCTTCTGAGGGAGATGTCAGCGCATCAGAGAACGGTGACACGCAAGAAGCCAAAACGTCCGAAACAGAAGAGACGGACACAAATCCGAAGACGGACGACGCCCAATCGTCGGACGACACCGCCGCTGACGCTCGAGACGAAACTCACGACAGCGCGACGAAAACCCCCTAATTGGGACGTCGACAGCAATAACGCTTTAACTGAATTGAGTGGTCATCGGATAATGTCGCAAACAGGCGGCATATCGAAAAGCCGCCGCGCTTAAATGAAGCGCGACTGTCTCGTTTATCCTTCGCCCACGGCCTTTGGACGCCGCGCATATCGGCTCCGCTCCCGCACTCGGTAGGCGCGATTGCCAGACCCCATTGTCGGCGCATCGCTCGCCAATCGTGTCGCATCCTGAGGATCAACGGTGTCGCTCTCAGTCTGGCGGCGATCGCCGCGTGCAACATATTTAGGCTTCCGACGGAAGGGGTTGTACGCCTCAGCGCTCGCATCGGTGGCGATGCGCAAAGCGGCGGCTTGCTTGCCATCGGCCGGCCCGACATCGCCAGCTTTAACGGCCGCGGCTTTCGCCGCCGCTAAATGGCGAAACTGTACCGTTTGGCTATCGCCTTTACTGTCGCCATCGGCGATCGCATGTCGCATCGGCCGACCTTGGCGCTGATAGCGTTGTGAAACGGGCGCGCCGGCGTCCGCCGCCGTCGATGCAGCATCGCCAGACGACAACAAAGCGAGCAGCCCCCGATCGCCGTCGCTTCCGGCTTCCTCATTAACCGCATACCAAACGACAACGACGCCGAGGCAAAAAAAACTCAAAATAAATGCAATCGCATCCATAGCGTCTCGATCTTAACTATTCTCTGGCCTATCCGAACCAGCGCGCACAGCCCAAAGATCAAAGGGCTCGTGCGAGTTACGCAAAAACCATGCTGGGCCATCTGCGGCGCGCCCATTAACCATTTATCGCTAAAGCGCGCTTGTCTCAAACGCGCCCCGAAAGGACGCTGAGAAAACTTTCGACCGGCGCTGGAACGCTCTCAATCACCCATCGGAGAACACGGGTCTTCAGGATCAATGCCCCCGCCATAGGGCGGCGCATTCCGTTAATCCGATGACGCCGCTGAAGTCGGTGCTTTAATCCGCCACAACACCATCGGGCGGCAGATTGGATAAGTCGGCGCTGAGACCCGGCCAAACGAGCAAGAACGAAACCGCGGCGGCGCGGCTTTTATTCACGCCTATTCGCTGCCGCCTTCCAAGTCCGCGGGATCTTGGATCTTCATCACGCCAACGCGTTCAGAGTAATAGGTTTCGCCCGTGTCAGCGCGCGTCGCCATGAACACATAACCGCCCATGTCGGATTTCTTTTTGCTGACCATGAAAGAGTTGGACGCAACGCCGTCGCGCCCGACGCGCACGGTCTTGGGCGTTTTCATATCGCTGATATTCTTGCCTTGATAGAACGTAACGTCCGTACCCGCCGGAACGCCGGAAAGGGAAAGCGTCACTTGACCGCCCTGACGGACCAAACTTTTGTTGGCGACGAGACGCACGTCGGCGTCGCGGCTAGCAGCACGCGAAGGATCATCGGTCGGCGCCAAGGCGTAGGGCATATGGCTGTCGACAATGCCATTGCCGGCACCGCCGGAGTCCGTGGTTTCCACGGCGTAGCCTTGCCATGCGGAAGGCGCATTCGCCGTTTGCCCGCCAGCAGAGGAAGAAGAATTAGAAGCAGCTAAACTAGGATTAGCCGGAACCGCATTCCCGCCGAAAGACTGCGTCGACGGCAACGGAACCTGTAACGCTTCGCCGGCAAGAACATCGCGCCACTGCAATTGCGGGTTCAGTTCTTTCACAGCGTTCGTTGATACATTGTAGCGATACGCCACCGTCTCAACCGTATCGTCAGCAGACGCCGTGATTTCACCTAAAAGCGCGCCGGCGGCGCCAAGGCCGACAGCGTTTTGCGCCACATCGTTTGCGCCGGGCACGCGGACGAAAACGCCCTCGCCGACGAGATAGGTGTTGCCGACGCCGGCATTGTGGCTGGCGAGCGCGCGCATGGGCACATCGCAATAATCAGAAATATCCGCCAGGGACTCACCATCGGCGACGCGCACAGAGCCCTCGCATTGGCCGTCGAGCCGCTCAGCGACATCTTGAGGGTAGCGGCGATGGGCTTCGCGCGAGCCGACAATGCCCGCATAGGATTCCGGCGCCAGCACCACGCGATCCGCGCCTTCGCCGACCGTCTGCAGCGGCATTTGCTTCGGCGCGATACGGTCCGGCTCATAAACCTGACGGGCGCCCGCGAATTCCACGGCGGCATAGGGGTCGCGACGCTGAGCCACTTCGGTGGTTCCGCATCCGCTCGCTAAAAGCGCAAGGCCACATACAATCGATACGCCAGCATTCGACTTCATCGCTGTCACCATTTTTGCAGCCGCCCTTCGGCGCCTCCCCAATTCGCCCGTGCGCCTCATTCGAAAACGCCGCCTACCAGCAGCGAGATCGCGCACGTCGATCCCCTAACGCCGCCCTTCTATCGGCTAAAAAGCGCTGCGAAAGCGCACGGCAAGCGGCGTTAACTATAAAACTATATCCCGCTCGCCAGCGAGAGTCGACGCCGAGCGCCGTCGGCTAGCCGCGCCTCAACGCGCCTTTAAAGGCCAATAAAAACAGCTGGTTAATCGAGCTTGTCCGCTGTTTCCAGAACCTCGTCAAAAACCCTGAGGAGATTGCCGCCCCAAATCTTCTCAATCTCACGCGCCGAATAGCCGCGCCGCACGAGCTCTCGCGTTACATTCAGCGTTTCGCTTGCATCCTCCCAGCCGACAACGCCGCCGCCGCCGTCAAAGTCCGACGCAACGCCCACATGGTCGATGCCGGCGATGCGCACCGCGTGGTCGATATGATCGACGAGATCAGCGACGGTCGCGCGCGGCGCGATGGCCCAAAGGCCTTTCAACCGCTCCCGATAGCGCGCGGTTTTCTCTTTCGAGGCGGCTGCGCGCTGCTTCGGCGTAACGAGGCGCAGTTCTTTGCGCACGCGATCGCGGAAGGCGATTTGCTCCGGCGTCAACGCCTTCAGGTAAAGGTCATAAGCGACGATTTGCACAACGCCGCCATTGTCCCGCAACGCCCGCAATTGCTCGTCATCGAGATTGCGCGGGCTCTGGGCGACAGCGCTGACGCCCGAATGGGAAGCGATGATCGGTGCGACGGATTGCGCGACGGCCTGCATCATGGTCGCTTTCGCCGCGTGGGAAACATCGATCATAATGCCGGCTTTGTTCAGCTCAAAGATGAGGTCGCGTCCGCGCGGCGACAAGCCGCTCCAACGCACGTCAGAATCGCCAAGTTCAGGCTTGGGGTTGGAGCTATCCCCAAACTGATTATGGCCGAAATGCGTGATCCCCATATAGCGCACGCCGCGCGACGCCCAATCGTCAACCGCGTTCGGCTTATCTTGCAGCGGAAACGCATTCTCCATACCGATTAGTATGGCGCGACGCCCAGACTTAACGATGTCGCGCGCCTCTTTCGGCGTTGTCGCAAGCGCTACTTGATCAGGGTACGCCGCTGCGAGGCGATTAATAGCGGCGAGACGCGTCTCCGCGATCTTCCGCGCTTCTTTTAAGCTATCGGCCGTTAACGCCCCTTGCGGGGTATAAACAATCAGAAACGCCGCATCGAGACCGCCGGCGCGCATCTTCGGCAAGTCGGATTTTAACGTCGTGAACCCCGCCGGGTCGACGGCCGCTGTCGCATAGTCGACAGGAATGTCAATGTGCGAATCAAGCGTCAGGATATCCTCATGGATCGCGCGGGCGGCGCGCTCAAGGTCTGGATCGTCCAGCGGTTGCGCGAACGTCGGCGTCACGGCAATCAATAACAGCGCGATCGCGGCGAAACGTTGGGCCCGAGTGAATAGAAAATTTGACATGGCGACGGTCTCCCCTTCGGGGCAAAGCCTATGCGCAAAACGCCCTATTTAAAAGGCGAATCGCCGACAACCGCGCCCGCCGCAGACGAAAGCACCAATCGTTCAACGCTCCAGCGCCGCACGTACGGTTTCGACAAGATCGCCGCGCGCGACAACGCGCTGCGCCGGCTGACCGGAGCGCCACTCGGCGTTGTCTTCGATCTCTTTTGAGAGTTCAGACCCCAGCCGCAAGTCTTTGACCGTCACCTCGCCGGCGACGCGCTCGTCCTCGCCGACAATGACCGCCACCGGCGCATTGCGTTTATCCGCATACTTCATTTGCGCACGCATGCCCGAACCGCCGACATAAACCTCCGCCCGCACGCCGGCGGCGCGCAGCTCCGACGCCATGGCTTGGTATTGCGCCGTCTGGTCCGCCTCCAGCGCGAGAACAACCACCGGTCCGACGGCGTCAACGCCGGCGTCGCCTTTAAGCTCCAACGCGGCCAGCAATCGGGAGACACCGATAGAAACGCCGGTCGCGGGCACGTCGACGCCTTTGAAACGCTTCACGAGCCCGTCATAACGCCCGCCCGACGCCACTGAGCCGAACCGCACCGGCCGGCCTTTTTCGTCTTCAATGGTCTTCAAAAGCTCCGCCTCGAAGACGGGCCCCGTATAATACTCAAGCCCTCTGATGACGGATAAATCGATCTTCGCGCGGGTCTCATCAAGCCCCATTGCTGCGAGACCAGCAGCCATAGAGGCCAATGTCTCAACGCCATGGGCGCCGGCCTCGGAGCCGCCGATTAAGTTCGCCAGCCGGTCGCAGGTTTCGGAATTGGTCGCGGCCGTCGCGTCCATGAACGCCATGACGCGGTCAATCTTGTCGTCGGAGAGCCCCGCGCCTTCTGTAAAATCGCCGGATTCATCTTTGCGGCCTGGGCCCAGCAACAACCGCACGCCGTCCGTCCCAAGACGATCAAGCTTGTCCATGGCGCGCAACACGCCAAGCTTAAGCGCTGCGTCGCGCTCTTCATCGACGCCAAGACTTTCTAAAAGCCCCGTCAGCACATTGCGATCATTGATGCGGATGACGAAATCCTGAGGCGCGAGGCCCGCCGCCGCGAGCGCTGCGTCCAGCATCGACACCGCTTCGATGTCGGCGTGCGGCGCCGGCGCGCCGACGGTGTCAGCGTCGCACTGGGTGAATTGACGATACCGTCCGGGGCCCGGCTTTTCATTGCGCCAAACAGGGCCGACGGCGTAACGCCGAAACGGCTTGGGCAGCGCGTCGTAATGCTCGGCCACATAGCGGGCGAGCGGCGCCGTCAAATCATAGCGCAAGCTCATCCATTGCTCGTCATCATCCTGGAGGGAGAAAACCCCCGCATTCGGACGATCGACGTCTGGCAGAAACTTGCCGAGGGCGTCGGTGTATTCAAACGCCGGCGTTTCAAGGCCGTCAAAGCCGTAGCTTTCATAGACCTTGAGGATCGCCGCTAACATGTCTTGCTCACGCGCCAACCCTGCGCCCGCACGATCGCGAAAACCGCGCGGAACGCGGGGCTTCGGCCGGAATGTTTTCTGCTTTTTCGCCATGGGATGTGGTCTAGTGGATGCCGCGCGCCGGCGCAAACAAGGGATTAGCGTCCCGCTTGTGTTCGGTGATTAACGTGTCGCTTATTCCGCGGCCACGTCGGGCCACGTGATCGGATCGACCCGGTTGATCACCACCGCTTCCACAGGAACGTCCACGCGAAACGGTCCGCCAGAGCCGGTGGCGACGGCGCCGATCGCGTCAACGACATCCATGCCGTCGACCACCGCGCCGAACACCGCATAGCCGTAGATCGGCCCTAAATCGTTCACCCGGTGGTCGAGCTTCGAATTATCTTTCAAGTTCACATACCATTGCGCCTGTGCGCTATTGGGGTCGTTCGTACGCGCCATGGCGATGGTTCCCCGCTTGTTGGAAAGCCCGTTATCGCCTTCATATGGCACGGGATCACGGGTGACGCGCTCGCGAAAATATTGATTGTAACCGCCGCCTTGGACGACAAACCCTTTCACGACGCGATGGAATATCGTTCGGTCATAGTGCCCGCTCGTCGCGTACTCCAAGAAGTTGGCGACGCTCGCCGGCGCGTTGTCAGCATCTAGCTCAATGATGAATGCGCCTTTCGAGGTGTCGATTTTCACATGCGTCGGCGCATCTTCGGGCGTCGGCGCGTCGTCCGCGCGGACCGGCGCCGCGGCGAGAAAAACCGATAGGCTCAAAACAATCGTCAATAGACGGATCATACCCCATCTCCCTCTTTCATATCTAAGTCTTCAACGCTTGCGCTTGCCCGCAAAGCGTTGACGCGATCAATCAAGCGATTGGTGGACGCGTCATGATCGCGCGCCGGCGGTTTTTCTTCTCCGAGCGCGGCGATCTCCGGTAGGACGGCTTTGGCTAAAGTTTTGCCAAGTTCAACGCCCCATTGGTCGAAAGAGTTAATCCCCCAAAGAACCCCCTGGCAGAAAATTTTGTGTTCATAAAGCGCGATGAGCGCGCCCAGCCGCTCCGGCGTTAGGGCGTCGAAGAGGATCGTATTCGTCGGCCGGTCGCCGGTGAAAACTTTGTGCGGCGCTAAGGTTTCAATTGCGTCGACCGGCATGCCGGTCTTTTCAAGATCGGCGAAGACTTGCTTGAAAGTGCGCCCAAGCATCAAGGCTTCGGGCTGCGCGATGAAGTTCGCCAACAGCTTTTCATGGTGATCGCCAAGAGACGCCGATGAACGCGCCGGCGCGATGAAATCAGCGGAGACAATGTCCGTTCCCTGATGGATGAGTTGGTAAAAGGCATGTTGGCCGTTCGTTCCAGGTTCGCCGAAAATGACCGGCCCCGTCGCCCATTGCACAGGTTCGCCGTCGCGCGTCGTCGATTTGCCGTTCGATTCCATATCCGCCTGCTGCAAATAGGCCGGCAATCGATTGAGATGCTGATCATAGGGTAGAACGGCGTGGGCCCCGCAGCCCATGAAATTGCGGTTCCAAAGCCCCACCAGCGCTAACAGCGCCGGCATATTTTCATCAAGCGGCGCTTCACGGAAATGCTCGTCCATGGTGTGCGCGCCGCGCAATAAGCGCTCATAGACCGACCAGCCCGTTTGCAAGACGATCGACAATCCGATAGCGGACCACAGCGAATATCGCCCGCCGACCCAATCCCAGAAACGGAACATATTCGCCGGCGCAATGCCGAAGTCAGCAACGGCGCGTTCATTGGTGGACAGAGCGATAAAGTGTTTCGCGACGTCGTCTTCGCCGGCGCCTTGCGCTAAGAACCAATCGCGCGCGCTCGCCGCATTGGTCATGGTTTCTTGGGTCGTGAAGGTTTTCGACGCCACAACGAACAGCGTGCGCGCCGGATCAAGACCGTCAAGCGTGTCACTCAAATGTTGCCCGTCAATATTGGACACGAAGAAGACGCGCTTGCCCGCTCGCCAATAGGGCTTTAACGCCGCGCACGCCATCGCCGGGCCAAGGTCCGAGCCGCCAATGCCGATATTGACGACGGTGTCGATGGGGTCGCCGGAATACCCTTTCAGCGCCCCTTCATCGAACGCTTCAGCGAAGACTTTCAACCGCTCGCGCTCGGCGCGGGCCGCCTGGCCGGCGTCTTCTTCGTCCACATGGTAGGAGCGCAACGCAAAGTCCCGGAGCGCCACATGCAGAACCGCGCGGTCTTCCGTGGTGTTGATTTTCTCGCCCGTGACCATCCGCCGAATGGCGCCGGTGAGATCGACGTCGTGCGCCAACGCCAACAAATCCGCGCGCGCCGCCGCGTCGATCTTATTTTTTGAGTAATCAAGATAGAGGCCGGCCGCGTCGAGACTGAAGGTGTCAGCCCGCGCCGGATCGCTGTCAAAAAGCGCCTCTGTTCTTGTTTGCGCCAGGCGTTTGGCTGCTTTGCCGATCGCCTTCCAGGCCGGTGTTTTATGCCGCATCGCCCGTCCCGTCGTCATGCGCTCGCGCCCCGTTTCTTTCTGGTGCGGCCGGCCGCCTTAAAGACCCAGCCAAGAACGCCTTCGCCGCCCCTACGACAACGTCGGCGTCCCTGCTCATAAGGATTTTATCAATCCCCCTCAACGCTTCTTAAACGACGCGCGCTAAAGAAGGCGCGTTATGAGTATGACGCGTATTGTCCAAGAGCCCCGCCCCCCAGAAAATCACCGGTCGATCGCAGCGTCGCGCGGCATCGTCGTCCGCAGCGCTAAGAACGCCGCCGCGGTGATCGCCGTATCGGCGATATTCGCCCTAAAAGCGGCCCCCAACACCGCCTCCCCCGGGGCGACAGAAAATGTGGGTCCGCAAACGGCGGCGCTGGCTGCTGGTTCTGCTGAAAACTAGCCGATCGCGACGAAGAAAACCGCTGGGCGCTAGCGATTTTTAATCGCCGACATCGCCCGCGCCCGACGCGAAAGCGGCGGCGACGCCGCGTTCCGTTAAGGGCAGCGACAAGACCTGCGGCGCGCCCTGTGGCGGATAATAGACATAGAGCGGCACACCGCTGGCGCCGAAGCCTTGCAATGCTTCGGTGATTTTGGGATCGCGCCGGGTCCAATCGGCCGCCATCAAACGCACATTGTGGGCGTCAAACAGCTTCGCGACGGACCGCCGAGAGAGGATCGTCGCTTTGTTGAATTGGCAGGTGACGCACCAAGCGGCGGTGAAATCAACAAAAACACCCTCGCCTAAGGCGCGGTGCTCGGCGATTGCCGCGTCGCTCCATGCGATCGCTTCCAACCCGCCATAGCCGCCGCGGACGCTTGAGCCGTCGGCCCCGTCCTCGATAAGCTCCAACCGCCCAATCGGCGCCAGCGCCAACACAGACGCTGCGAGGGCGAGCACAGGCAAAAAAGCGCCGCGCGCTCCTTTCTGGGAAAGACCGAAGAGCCAAGCGGCGAAGGCAAGGACAATCAGGCCGAAGAACCCGCGCGCCAAGCCGGGCCCGCCCGTTTGCGCCGCCAAAACCCACACGAAATAAGCCGCCGCGCCCAATACTGGGAAGGCGAGCGCATGCTTCATAATCGCCATCCAAGGCCCAGGCCGCGGCAAGGCGCGCGCAAGCGCCGGTATCGTCGTTAAAAGCGCGTAAGGCGCAGCGAGCCCGAGGGCCATTAGGGCGAACATCGCCATGCCCAGCGCCGGCGGCAAAAAAACCGCCGCGCCCATCGGCGCGCTCAATAATGGCCCAATACACGGCGCGGCGACAAAGACCGCTAAGACGCCGGTAAAGAACGCGCCCGCCAGCCCTTTTTTCTCCGCGAGACCACCGCCGACATTTTGCAAGCTCGACCCCAGCTCAAAGACGCCCGCGAGATTAAGCGCGACGAGAAATAAGACGTAAGCGGATAAAGCGACGACAATCGGCGACTGCAAATGGAAGCCCCAGCCGAGCGCAGCGCCGCCGGCTCTTAAAATTAGAAGCGCAGCGCCAAGGCTCAAAAACGTCGCGACAACGCCGCCGACATAGGCCGCCGCATGGCGCCCTGCCCTTGAACGCTCGTCGCCGCTCGCTTCGATGAAGCCCGCTGCTTTGATAAAGAGGATCGGGAATACGCACGGCATGACATTCAACAACGCGCCGCCGAAAAACGCCGCAAGCGCGAGTAGAAAAAACCCGGACGCCGTCCCAGAAACCGCGTTCACGGATTCCGAAACCGCCGACGATGACATCGCCGCGCTAATGGCTTTGAGAACCGGCGTCGGCGCTGGTTCGTCAATGATCGCCGCCGACACGGTTCGGTAATCGCTCGGCACCTCGCCCATAACGCCCGCACCGACGACGCCCGTCAACGCATCGAGCACCAGAAAAGAGGCGCCTTCTTCCGCGGGCGTTAGCTGAAAGGCTGCATCCGATCCGACCGACGCAGTGATTTGCAAGGCCGCGGGTGCGATAAACCCTTCCTTATCCGGAAAGATGAAGGCGCCCTCAGCATTGCGCGCGTCTTCAATCCAGTCTTCCACCACAAGCACGGGCGCATCGCCGCCGACATATAATGTCGAAGCGCCGACATGGGGCGCCGGCGCCGTCGCGCGCGCGTCGTCAGCATAGGCGCGCTCAGTCGACACGAATGGCGGCGCCGACAAGACGGGCACCGACATTTCAAAAATGGCCGTTTCCGGAACGCAAATTTCTTCACAGATGAGCCAAGTAGCGGTGACTTTCACCGGCACGACGTCTCCGGGCGCTGCGTTCGCGGGCGCCGTCACCGGCGCCAAAAACACCGGATCATGATGATGGCCAAAATTGACATAGTCGCCGACCGGTGTGCGCTCCGGCGGCGGATACAGGATTTCGCCGGTTTGATAGCCCTCAGGCAGTTCCCAAGCGAATTCCAGCGGCAACCCGGAATCGCCCGGATTGCGCCAATAGACATGCCAGCCGTCAGCAAGGTTTTGTCTGAATACGAACCAGGTCGTTTCGCCCGGCGCGAACCCTGCGCGCTCGGGCGCGAACGCGCTTCTCGCCCGTTCGGTCTCCGCCACAGCGCTAAGGCCGTCCGTTTGCGCATTAACGGCGGAGAAAAGCTGCGCTCGCGACGGGTTGATCAACACAACCGCCGCGGCGAAAATGACGAACAGCCAGTGGGTCATAACGCTGACGCTCCTAGCCTGAAATGGAATTCCAGCCAATGCGAAGACTATCGCTAAGCCCTTAAAGTCGCCGGATTGTGAAAACACGAGAGCCCGCCGTCTCGTTTTGAGATCGGCGGGCTCCTGGCGCTTTTTCACACATTTACCAATAGTCGCGGCGACAACACTGTAATACGCCCGCGGCTATTAAAGCCACTGACGCCGTTCAGCTGTCTTTAAGACAGTTGCAAAGGTTGGAACACGTTTTGTTCCGTTAGGTTGAATTTCGCCGCGCGGCGCGTCACCAACACGCGCCAATTACCCATCGACATCAACTGGGCGTATAGCACCGGCAACAAGCCATTATTGCGCAAACGCAAAATATCTTCGTCAGGCAACCCTTTCAGCTTGTTCTCGTCAACGCCGACATATTGGGCGAAGGCGACCTGCTCATCGCCGCCTTGCGGCGTATACTGAGCGGTTTGCCCGCTGAGGACATCAATCTTTTTGATTTCTTCGACAAACCGCTGAGTCATCTGGCGGTCTTGTTCATACTTTTGCGTAAAATCGACGGCGTCTTTAGTGAACTGCGTCGGCTCGCCGTTTTCGAAAAGTTGAATGTCGCCCGAGGCGTCGAAGCCGGAATAACTGGCGTCGACGACGATCGCATAACGATCCGAGCCGGTCTCGTAGGCGGCGCCGAACGGATATCGCCGCACATAGCCCGGAATATAGCGATGATCTTCCCACTGGCCGGTGTCCGTAACGAATAGGTTATTGTCGTCAATAATACCGACAACAGCCATCGGCAGCGGATTATCAGCGGCGGCGAAAATGACCGGATAATCGCGTGCGGCAGCCGGGATCTCTGAAACGGTCAGCGGCAAAGCGCGAACTTTAGCGGTGAATTCAAATGGACGCTCGGCGTTCTTAAGGGTCAACGAACCATGGGTTTCAGGGGTCAAAAGTTCCGGACGGTCGAATAGGAACATTTTGCCGGTGACTTGCGGCGCGGCTTGGGTTTCGCTCATGGCGGACATCCTCGATTGGTTAACGCGCTAAAACTAATAGGTGTGTTGCTGCCGACAAGGCGCGCCGACAAAGCAATGATCAGCGGCGCTTAGCAAACTCTAGCGCTCGCTCCAAGGCTTTTGAGAGCGAGGCCCAGCTCAAAGACTGGAGTCGGAACGCAAAACCTTACCCGCAACCCCTGAGCGACTTAAACAATAGGGTGACTTAAACAATGACGTCGCCCAAAATCAAATAGCGCAGGCTATTTCAAACAGCGCGCGCAAATGCACCGCGTCCGGCGCCGCTCGGTGGCGGCGCGGCGGCGCGGCTTTGGCCGCCTCAAAAAACGCCGCTTCATGCGGCCCGATAAGCGGACGAATAAGACCGGCGAAGTCCAACAACTCAAAAGACGGTCGTAACCCACCGACCTCGTAGAGACGCATCAGCCAAAAGCCGTCCCAATTCGTCGCGTCGGAGTAAACCCGCACACCGGCCAAAGCGGCGTTCAACCGAGCGCAGACTTGCACCGCAGGCGCGCCGTCCTTGCGCAGGCAGTCGATAGATAAACCATGCAAGCGTTCCGCCGTGGGATCCCAGGCGTCCATCGACCAACGCGCATCGGGGGCGATAAGCGCCGCCTCCGCCGGCGGCGCAGCGACGGCTTCAAGAGCGTCGTCAGGAGCGCCGCGCCAAGCGCTTGAATCGTCGTATGCTTTAGGCGCGGCCGCAATCGCCCATCCCACCTCGATAGGCCAGGACTGCGCGCCAAGCCCGGAAGCTTCGAAATCTAGAAATGCAACGACAGACTGAGCGTGTGCGTCCTCTCGCCCAGGCCCTGGGGTCAATTCTGGCCCGGACATCGACGCCGCCGGAACCGATACCTGCTTGTCGTCGCCTGATTGTTTGGCGCACATAGAGCCCAATTTACGCCACCAACGGCGTTTCTTCCCAAGTTATTCCTGACCGGCCTTTATTGTTCCGGCCTTCATTGTTTTTGTAGGTCAGCGCCTAAGGGCGCGCGCAATTGCCAGCACCCTCACGCGCAAAATAGCACGCTTGCGCGGGCAAGCGGGTAAAATTCAAACAACAATAGCGAAAACGCTAGTTGCAATGAAGCCCATCGCAACGTCCCAAGCGCCGACGGGTAAAAAATAGCGCATTACCTAGGGCGCCTAGGCCTTTTCCAAAAAGAAAGATTGCAATCGGCCACGCGCTAGGGCTTCGGCCGAAAAACACCGTCTTGGTCTTTCTCATAATCCATCAAAGCGCCGCGATCACCGGCGCCGCCTTGGGTTGCTTCAGAGGCGTGGCGTCTCATCTCATCGATCGAGGCGCGCACGGCGGCGGCGCGGCGATGGGCGAGCCGATAGAGCGCCACCGCCCCGCCAAGCGTTGCAGCACCGGCAATAAAACCCATTACTGGCCCCATGGCGCTCCTCTTCCTCTTCAAAACGACGATTTAACGCGACGCTGAACGAGATAATCGCAAATGCAATCGACCCCCTCAACAACAGTCTGGTCGATCGCACCCCTAATAGGGTTTACGCGCGAGCGCCGCTAAGGGATCCTTGCAACGTCGGCACGCAGCAACGAACAAGAAGTCGCTCAAAGGCCGATACGCGCCCAAAAGGCCCGTTCTTCGAGCGCCGAAAAAACGCCGTCCGCCAAACCGTCCGCCAGGCCGCCCGCGAGGTCGACCAACGGCTCATCACTGGCACCCATGATCTGACCGGGCATCGGCGAGAGAGCCCGCCGCGCGCCGAATAGCCTTCGAAACGGCGTTGAGCGTCGAAATATCCGTTTAATTCTAACCGTTTCGCCGAACCGGGTCTGCAGAAATTCGTCGAGCCGCCCGATTCCGTCGATGAGCCCACGCTCATGAGCGGGCCCCGCCGTCCAAAAAGCACCGGTAAACAGGTCGTCGAACGCATCGTTCAGCGCTGTGCCCCGGCGCTCTTTGACAAGCCCAATAAAATGGGCGTGCATCTCCGTTAGAATAGTGTCGAGTTTAGCGATGTCCGCGTCGTTTTCTGGCCGAAATGGGTCCAGCTGGCTCTTACTTTCGCCTGCCGTATAAACCCGGCGCTCAATGCCCAACCGATCAATCGCGGTTGTGAACCCGAACCCGGCCGAGATAACGCCGATTGACCCGACGATCGACGCCTCATCGGCGTAAATCTCATCGCCGGCGAGGGCCAGCATATATCCCCCAGAAGCGCCGGCGTCTTCGATAAACGCGAGCACCGGGACTTTCGCTTTTTCCGCAGCGCGCCGGATCGCCCGCATGATGAGATGCGACTGCACCGGCGAACCGCCGGGCGAATTAATCGCAAGCGCGACCGCCGAGAGGTCCTTTGGCTGAAACGCCGCCGCAATGACCTTTTCGACTTTGGCGTGGGACAGTCCACGATCGCCAAGACCGCTAGAAACGCCGATGACGCCCGACAGTTCTAGCACCGTAACCAAAGGTCGCGAATCTTTAACGAACGGCAACGCCGACCACAAACGTCTTAAAAATGGGGGATTTTTGCTCATGGATTGGGATCTAGAGGCGCCGCTGGCGATTTTCAATCGATCGCCCCAGCTCAACCGCTTTGGATTGAGGTGAAACGCCGCATTGCATCGACAAAGCGCAGGCTGTCGTTGACGGCGCGGCAGCGCTTGGAAGGGCCGCCAAGCAAATGTCGGCGAGGACGCATTGCGCGCCTTTGCAATCGCCGTCAAAAAGACGACGTAAAGAGGTCGCAAGGCGCGTCGCTTGACCGGCTGTGCGCGAAGACCCAAATTCAATCCAAGTCGGTGGTGGTTATGAACCGCCTTACGACATCCGCTGGAGAGTTCATTGAGCCTCGTCCTCGACGCCGCCGCCCGCCGGATACCGCGCAAACGCGCAGACGACGGCGCTTTTGCGCCCGCCGTCGCACGCTTGCGCGCGCTTTGCGCTGACGATCTCGAGCGCGTCGACGCGGAACTTCTCGACTGCCTCGCCTCGCCCGTCGCGATGATCCCAGAACTCGGCGGTCATTTGGTCGGCGCCGGCGGTAAGCGCTTGCGCCCTTTGTTGACGCTGAGCGCCGCCGCGATGCTCGGATATGAAGGCCGCAACCATGTGCGCCTCGCCGCGGCGGTTGAACTCATCCATGGGGCGACGCTTCTGCATGACGACGTGGTCGACGAATCGGCGCTACGCCGCGGCGCGTCGACGGCGAATGTTCTTTGGGGGAACAAAGAAAGCGTCCTCGTCGGCGATTTCATCTTCTCCCGCTCGTTCGAATTGATGGTCGCGACCGGCGATCTTGAGGTTTTGAAAATCCTCTCTCGCGCCGCCGGCATTATCGCCGAAGGCGAAGTGCTGCAGCTCGGCACGCAAAAAAATGTCGACACCGACTTTGACACGTATCTCGCCGTCGTCGACGCCAAAACGGCTGCACTCTTTGCAGCGGCGTCTGAAGTGGGCGCCGTCATCGCGAAAGCCGCCCCTGCGACCGTCGCCGCCATGCGCGATTATGGCCGGAATTTGGGCCTCGCCTATCAGTTGGTGGACGATGCGCTCGACTATTCTGGCGACGAAGGCGCGCTCGGCAAATCGGTGGGCGATGATTTTCGGGAAGGCAAAATGACCTTGCCCGTGGTCTATGCGCTGGCCGAAGCAACGCAAGAAGAGCGCGCGTTCTGGGTGCGCACGATCGGCCGTGGCGAACACGGTGATGACGACTTCGCCGCCGCCCTCGACATTATGGACCGCCGCGGCGTCATTGATCGAACCTTGGAAACTGCGCGCGGATACGCCGACGCCGCCATGGCGACGTTAAGCGCAGCGCCGCAAAGCGAATATGCCGACGCGCTGCATGAAATCGCTCGCCAGTCGATTGAGCGGGCGTATTAAATTCATTCAAATGTACGTGCACAGCTTATTCGGCGGCCTGGACGCCGGCGTTAACGTCCGATTCCGCCCCTTTATAGAGCGATCCCGTCGGCAAGGGCGCATCGTCGCCCACAGTGTGCGCACGACGGCGTTGCCGCCTTGGTTTTTCAGAGTGCGGACGGTCAATGAGCAACCCACGAGCGAGGGCGCGACGATAGATGAAAATCGCCGGCCCCATCATCGCTATCGCCAAAAGCAAAGGCGCAATCCATTGCCGATCGGCCGGCATGGCGTCAGCAGCGAAAGCGGTGACGCAGCTCACCGCGACAAGCGCCGCATAAAGCCCGGTCACAACTGTCGCCGGAACGCCGTCACGCGACAAAAGTTGATAAAGATGATCGCGATGGGCTTCGGTTAAGGGCCGCTTGCGCCACGCCCGGTGGGCGAGCGTAAACGCAACATCGAACAAAAACGGCATAAAGGCGATCGGCACAAAGAGGATTGTCAAACCGTCGCCTTGCCCAGCAGGAGCACCGGCGCGAGCGGCGAGGACCGCGAGGCCGGCAATCGCGTAACTAATGAACAAAGATCCGCTGTCGCCGAGGAATATCGCCCCTGAAGGATAATTACGCCAGGCGAACCCTGCGATCGCAGCGGCCAGAACGCCGGCGGCGACCGCCCACACCAGCGCGCCGGCAAGCGCTGCAGCGAGGGCTAAGGCGACCGCAACAACAATGGCGCTAAGCCCCGCGATACCGTTCAAGCCATCCATGAAGTTAAAAGCGTTCATAAACGCGACGATCCAAAAAACCGTCAGAACGGGGCCGAAAAGGCCGAGTGCGACGCTCCCGAAAAAGGGCAGCGGAACCGCCGTGATCGCCCCGAACATCAGAACAAAGAGGGCCGCGGCGGCGACTTGATATATAAGCTTACGGCGCGCAGCGAGATTAGAATGATCGTCAACAAGGCCGAGGGCGAAGGCCAGCAAACCGGTCATCGCAAGAGCGATAAACTCATCGGGAGAAACGCCGCCATTCCCACCGACGCTTAAGCCGCCAGCCGGCGCATAAATTAAGCTGCAAAATATCATCGCCGCAGCCCATGCGGCGAAAACCGCGACGCCGCCAGAGCGCGGAGTTTCGCGCTCATGGCTCGAGCGTTCGTTCGGCCGGTCAAGCAAGAGGCGTGCGGAGATCAAACGATCCGTAATCGCCAAAGACGCCGCCGCGGCGCCGACAAACGCAATCAGCAAGCAGAACGTCAAAAGGACAGGGTTATGAATCGCCATAGCGTTCATCATCAGAGTTGCTGACACTTACCGTACGCATACGCCAATTCTCCCTTTAGGTGAAACTCTATCACCCAATACACGCGCCTGCCCATTGCTTTCGCGAAAAACTCTACGCGCTATCGATGCACGCGCCCCGCAGCCGCCCACCAGCCTTTTGCTCGCGCCGATCGCACTGCGTTTGTAGCGGCCGTTAACGATGTGAAAAGAGCGAAAACCGTCGCGCCGCTTCCCGACATGCGCGCAGCGAGGCATCCTGAACATCGTTGCAAATGCGCAATCGCCCTTGCAATGATGGGCTTTTGCGCGATTGCATGGGACTCTAAATCGTTAACGCTCTGCGTCATTAAAGCTTGGACAGATGCAAGGGTGACCCCAGACGGTCGGACAAAAACCGGCGCCGCCGGAGGCATTGCGCGCGCCGCAGCGGCGGCGTCAAATGCGCGAAAAATCGGACCCGTCGGCGTTTCCACTCGGGGGTTCACAAGACATGCCCATAAAGGCGCCAAGGCTGGACCCGGCGAAACGCGCTCACCGGCGCCGCCCACATAGACCGGCGCGCGCGCAAGACAGGCCGGCACGTCGGCGCCCAACGAAAACGCGAGCGTCGAAAGCGCCGCCGGGTCCATATCGACGCGCCACACGCGCATGAGCGCGCGTAAAGCGGCCGCGGCGTCCGCCGACCCGCCGCCGACGCCGGCCGCGATCGGCAATTGCTTGTCGAGAATAAGTCGCGCCCCATCACCCACGCCCGTTGCGCGCTGCAATGCTTGCGCGGCGCGTAGGACGAGGTTCGTCGACGGATCAAACCGCGCTAAGGCGTGAGCGAACGGTCCGGTAATCTCTAACGACAAGGCGGCGTCGGACGTTCGCTCGGCGCGCACCACGTCGCCGATGTCAGCGAAAACAAACAGGCTCGCCAGATCATGCAAACCGTCGCCGCGAACCGGCCCCACATGAAGATAAAGGTTCAGTTTCGCCGGCGCATGCTCTTGAACCGCATCAGGCGCATCTGATGTTTGACGCGCGTCTGGCGTATCGACCGTCACGACTGGGGCGCCGCCGGTTCAGCGTCGCCGTCAGCAGGGGCGTTGATAGGGGCAAGCGTTTTTGGAGCGCTTGGCGGCAAGCCGTCTTCGATCTTTTCTTCGATCAAGCGGCGCTGATCATCGGCAGGTTCTAGTTCAAGGGCGCGCGCCCATTGAAACTGCGCTTCGCGGGTTCGCCCTAACCGCCAATAGGCGTCGCCAAGGTGCTCCGTAATCGTCGGATCAGCCGGTTCAAGCGCAGCGGCCCGCTCTAAATGTCCAACGGCGGAATCATAATCACCCGTTTGGAAATAAGCCCAACCAAGACTGTCGACGATCGCGCCGGATGTCGGTCGCAATGCAACGGCTTTCTGGATGAGGGGAAACGCCTCATCAAGATTGACGCCGCGTTCAGCCCAAACATAACCAAGATAATTGAGCGTCGTCGGCTCTTCCGGCGCAATCTCCACCGCGCGTTTCAAATCCGCTTCCGCCTTCTCCCACTGATCGGCTTTCAGATAAGCGTCGCCACGAACAATGAAATAGCGCCAAGCGTCTTCGGGCGGCGCTTCCGGCAAGGCGTCGATGACGACGTTCACCGCGGCGATGGACGCTTCCGGCTGTTCCATAGCCGCATACGCATTAGCGAGCGCAAACTGCGCCTCCAGCGGCTTATCGATGCGTGCAATCGTCTGGCGTAGAATGCGCGCCGCACGTTCGTCTTCTTTAAGAGCCATATAATTTTGCGCGATATCGACGCGAGCTTGTTCATAATGCGGCGAGGTCGGCGGAACGGCCTTCAACACCTCGATCGCCGCCTCGTGATTATCGTAAACGCCGAAGATAAGCCCAGCCAAACGACGCGCTTCGGAAAGATCCGGGTCCAAATAAATCGCTAACTGCGCCAGCGCCAATGGTAGATTGTAGCGCGGCGGACCGACAGTGAAGCCGGCGTTTTCAGCGTCCGCACGCTGTTCGGCGACTTGCTCCAGCATAAATGCGCCGAAGGAATAAAGCGCGATCGCCGCGCCCTCAGCCGGCGTGACAGCAGAAAACGCGGATGAAACCTTGCCCGCTTCCAGGCGTTTTAGTCCGGCTTCCGCGATGCGTCGGTCGGGCCCCGGCTGTTCGGCGATGAACGTGTAATAGGCGCGCGTCGCATCATCATTGCCGCGCCGCTCGAGAAACGCGCCATAGGCGGCGCGGCCCACCGGACCGCCAAGCCCAAAGACCGATGCGCGATAGGCTTCGCCAGCGAGCCCCAATTGACCGTCTTGCTCGGCAAGAAACGCCTGATGGGTCGGATGGAATCCTTTAAACAAACTCGCATCGCCGGTTTCGAGCGCTGCTAGACCGGCCACCGGTCCGGCTTGACCAGCAGCCGCCCACGCCATCGCCACAGACGCAACGGACGCAATCAACGGATCGCCTTCATCCAAGTCGAGCCGCGCCATCGCCGCAACGAAATCGCCGTTTTTTAGCGCCTCTGCGCCAAGCGCAACGCGCGCCAATCCGCCGGGATCGCTAGAGGATACGACGCTGCGCGGAGGGGCGTCATCGTCCACGGGGATCGTTTCTGCATCGGTCGACGCCTCAGGGTCGGCGACAGGTCGCGCCGGAAGAGGGCCTTCAATGCGCTTCGCCAAGCTGAGAGCATTTTCGATCTCACCAGCGGCGACATAATAGAAGAAGGATTGACGCAACGCCCGCACGCCGGGCGGCGTCGGCGAACGTTCCGTATCCGCAGCATCTTGCGCATCAGGATCGTTTTGGGTGTCTTTTTCAGGCGCGACGTCGTTCGCGTCTTTCGGTTCCGCTTCAGCCGTATCATCGCCGGCGTGCGGCGCTAAACCGGCGCGCCTTGCAATCGGCGAGAGCGCCACTTCGCGAAACGCCGCACCCGCTTCAGAGACGGCGTTTTCGCGCGCGGCGAACCTGCCGGATAGATAAGCGCCGGTCACCGGCCCGTCAGCCCCGATAACGGGCGCCGCATTCATGCCGGTCAACCGCCCATACAGCCCATGATTATTTTGATAAGCCGGGCCGGTTTCATACCGCTGGCCGGCGGTTGAACACGCGGCCGCCGTAAGCATCAATGCACCTGTCGACGCGGCGCGCGCGTTCTTCAAAAATCTGGAGACTAACGCCAAAATCTAAGTCCGCCTTACGCCTCGCGCGCCGCAATCGCCCCATTGAGGGAGCGTTAGGGGGCTACATGTTCGGATAATTGGGCCCGCCGCCGCCTTCGGGCGTCGCCCAGATGATGTTCTGGGACGGATCTTTAATGTCACATGTCTTACAGTGCACGCAGTTTTGCGCATTTATTTGGAACCGCGGGTTAGAGCCGTCATCTTCCCGCAGGATTTCATAGACGCCGGCGGGGCAATAGCGTTGCGCCGGTTCGGCGTAGGTCGGCAAGTTCACATCGACGGGGATCGCCGCATCCTTCAATTTCAAATGCGCTGGCTGGTCCTCCTCATGATTGGTCGCCGAGAAAGACACGTTGGTGAGCCGATCGAACGTCAAAACGCCGTCCGGACGTGGATAGTCCGGCGCTTTATGGCGATCGGCGGGCTCCGTCGAGGCTGCGTCCGTCTTGCCGTGACCGATCGTGCCGAACAGCGACAGGCCCGAGGCGATCGCGTTCGTCCACATCTCCAAGCCGCCGAGCCCCATGGCGCCGAAGAACGTGCCGTATTTCGACCAGAGCGGTTTGAAGTTTCGCGCGTTGTAAAGCTCTCGGCGCACGGGCGAGGCTTCATAGGCGGTCTCATAAGCGCTTAAGATATCGCCCTCGCGACCCGCGGCGATCGCTTCAGCCACCGCGTCCGCCGCCATAATGCCCGTCAGCATGGCGTTGTGATTGCCTTTGATGCGCGGCACGTTGACGAACCCGGCCGAACACCCAATGAGCGCGCCGCCTGGGAAAGCGAGCTTCGGCACAGCCTGATAGCCGCCCTCAGTGATCGCCCGCGCGCCATAGGCGATGCGTTTGCCGCCTTCTAACAGTTCAGCGATTTCCGGATGGGTTTTGAATTTCTGAAACTCCCCATACGGATAAAGATGCGGGTTCTTGTAATTCAAGTGCACGACGAAGCCGACCGAAACCGTATTGTCGTTATAGTGGTAGATGAACGAGCCGCCGCCGGTGTCATTGTTTAACGGCCAGCCGAACGTGTGCTGCACGTGACCAGGACGCGATTTCGCCGGATCGATCTCCCACAGCTCTTTTAACCCGATGCCGTATTTTTGCGGCTCCCGGTCCGCGTCGAGATCATAACGGGCGATCAGTTTCTTGGAGAGCGAGCCGCGCACGCCCTCCGCGATGAGAACGTATTTGCCGAGAACCTCCATGCCGGGCTCGTAAGAGCCTTTGCGTTCACCGTCCTTGCCGATGCCCATTTCGCCGACGACGACGCCGCGCAAAGAGCCGTCTTCACGATAGAGGGGCTGCGAGGCGGCCATGCCCGGATAAACTTCAACGCCCATCCCTTCGGCCTGTTCGGCGAGCCAGCGACAAACATTGCCCATCGAGACAATGTAATTGCCGTGGTTTTGCAGGATCTTCGGCAGCGCCGTCGCCGGCAGGGGCAGACCGCCGGCAGGGCCGAGGAGCTTGATGCCTTCGGAGGTGACGGGCGTGTCGAGCGGCGCGCCGCGTTCTTTCCAATCTGGGAAGAGCGTATTCATGCCGACCGGATCGAGCACCGCGCCGGAGAGGATATGCGCGCCGACCTCGGAGCCTTTTTCAACGACGACGACATTGATGTCCGCGCCCGTCGCCTCTGCTTGTTGCTTTAGGCGGATGGCGGCGGAAAGGCCCGCGGGCCCCGCGCCGACGATCACCACGTCGAACTCCATCGCTTCGCGTTCCACCGCGTCTTCATTGTGATCTTCGGAAGACAACCCATTGTCAGCCATACCGTTGTCAGCCATTGAGCAGGCGCTCCTTATCCTTAGCCGTTTATCGACACGTCGTTGACGCCAGAGGAAGACACCTGGCGAACAAATCGGGCGATTTGCGCCCGATCACATCGCTCTACGCCGACGACGCTCGCTTTTCTGATGTGTTATGTGGCAAATTGAAGTCTGAATTACCACACTGCGCGGCGCCGCCAACTGTCGCTTCCACTGCAATCGCGAAAAGCTGGTGTTCTGGAGGCCGCGCTCTCGCGTTGACGCCTCAAACGCCGCACGAGTTCTAGAGACCCGCTTTGTCTGACACACCGCCCCCGACCGCTGGAGACGCAAGCGACGCGATCGACCCCCATGTCGCGCTTGCAGCCCTTTTGCGCTGGCATTCGGAAATGGGCGTCGATGAGGCCACAGCGGAGACTCCCACAGACTTTAAAGAGTTTTCCGCCGCTGCGCTGACAAAACGCTCCCTCGCGCCGGCGGAGCCTACGCCGCAACCACAAACACCGCGGCAACCGCCCCCACAATCATCGCCGCCGGCCGCACCGCGCAGCACGAGACCGCAAGCCGCTCGCCCCGTAACGGCAATTTCGGGTGAGAAAACAATTCCGGCCGACGAAGCGGCGGCCGACGCCGCCAACAGCGCCGCAGCGTGCAACGATTTAAGCGCCCTCGCCGCCGCCGTCGCGACATTCGAGGGGTGTCCGCTAAAAGCCGGCGCGCGCTCGACCGTGTTCGCCGACGGCGCGGAGAACGGCGATCTTCTGGTGATCGGCGAAGCGCCCGGCCGCGAAGAAGACCGCATCGGCCGCCCCTTTGTCGGCCGCGCCGGCCAACTATTGGACCGAATGCTGGCCGCCATCGGCCGCTCGCGCGAAACCGACACGCTTATTTCAAATGTCGTCTTTTGGCGCCCGCCCGGCAATCGCACGCCGACGCAAAGCGAAGTTCTCATCTGTCGGCCGTTCACCGATCGGCTGATCGAACTTTACAAACCGAAAGCTATTCTCCTCGCCGGCGGGGCGCCGACCCAGGCATTGCTCGGACTTTCAGGCATTATGCGCTCACGCGGACGCTGGCGCGATTTACAAACCGCCAGCGGCGTCAGCGTCCCGGCATTGCCGATTTTCCATCCGGCGTTTTTGCTGCGGCAACCCGTGCAAAAGCGTCTCGCTTGGGCCGACCTTAAATCCCTTGCCGATCGATTAGGAGACTGACCGGTTGGCGGCCGACCGGTTCATGGCCGATCAGTTAAGAGACGCTTAACTTTTTACCCCGCCTTATCCGATCTCTGTTCCAACATGACAAACGCGTAGGGTTTAAATCGGTTGGATGCAGACAGATGACACACGGCGAGAGCGCCGCTATCGAAACGAACCAATCGTCACCAGCTTAGGGCGCTGATCACGGTGGGTTTCGCAAATAAAGGAGACGGTTGGTGGGGATAGGTTCGTTGCGGCGGCTCGGGTTTTCTCTTTGTGCTGTTTTGAGCGTTGCGACGCTGGCGTTGCTCGCTGCGCCGCATGCTGAAGCCGCAACTTTCTCCTCAGGGACGCTGCAAGCCGGCGCCGCCGCCAGCACTGCTGGTGAAACAACGAAAAGCCTCGCGCCGAGCGTCCTCTCCGAAGATGACATTGATCGCTATGAAGAGATTTTCGCCCTGCAAGCGCGCGGGCGCTGGTCAGCGGCGGACGCGGTCATCGCCAAAGTGTCCGATCCAATTCTCATGGGCCATGTGCGCCACCAAAGGCTTATGCACCCAACGGCCTATCGCTCGAAATACAGCGAGTTAAAGCGCTGGATGGCGCAATACGCCGACCACCCGCAAGCCTCTGACATTTATCGCTTGGCGCTGCGCCGCCGCCCGAAAGGCGCAACGCCGCCGGTGCGGCCCATCTCGCGCAAATGGCGGTCGCCGGAAAGCTGGCCGCTGCACCCCGACCTCGCCGCCGATTACAAACGCACCGGCAAGGGCCGCCTGTCGAAAATCGAAGGCCGTGTGCGTTACCTCGCCCGCAAAGAACAAGCGATGCGCGCGCTTGGCGAAATCGACCGCCACTTGAAAGCGCGGCGGATTACGACGCGCCAATATGACCGCATGCGCTCCTGGATTGCGGCGAGCCTGTATTACCAAGGCTATGTGGGTAAAGCGAAATCGCTCGCGACGTCGGTCGCAAAACGCAATGGCGACAGCGCCGTTCTCGCTTACTGGATCGCCGGGCTCATCGCCTTTCGTGAGAACGACCCCGCAAGCGCGCGCGACAATTTCACCGCCATGGCCAATAATCCGTATCAAGAAGATGCGCTACGCGCCGCCGGAGGGTTTTGGGCGGCAAGAGCGAATCTTGCTACGAGCGGCGCTAACAGCGCTGACGCCGTCATCGACACTTTAGAGATTGCCGCAGCGAAACCCTTCACGTTTTACGGCCAGCTCGCGCTCTCTCAACTCGGCCGGGAAGCGGCCTTCGACTGGACAGCGCCGCGCCTCACCGAGGGCGGTTACGCCGCGCTCGTGAAAACCCATCCGGCCGTTAAACGCGCCGTCGCACTTGTGGAAATCGACCGCCGCGCCGACGCCGACGAAGAACTGCGCCGGGTCAATGGGCGCATAGAAGACGGCGCGGACTATGACCTCCTCGCCGTCGCGACAGCGCTGAACCTGCCAGCGACGCAGCTAGAGGTCGCGCTCGCCGGTGACGCGGACTATTTGCAAGCGGGCCTTTATCCCCTCCCCGATTATCAGCCCGCGAACGGCTTTAAGACCGACCGCGCGGTTCTTTACGGACTGATGCGCCAGGAATCAAAGTTCAAACCCGACGCCACAAGCCGGGTCGGCGCCCGGGGCCTTATGCAACTCATGCCGCGCACCGCTTCTTACATCGCCAAAGACCGCCGCCTCGCCAGCCGCAAGGGCCGCGATCGGCTTTATGACCCGGCGTTCAACCTGCAAGTCGGCCAGGCGTACGTGAATTATCTCGTTGAAGACGTCAGCGACGGCGATCTCTTCGATGTCGCGGCGGCCTATAATGGCGGGCCCGGCAATCTTCGCCGCTGGAAAAAAGACCTCGGCATCGACGATCCTTTGCTCTTTATCGAGAGCATTCCGAACCCGGAAAGCCGCGACTTCGTGGAAAAGGTCCTAACAAATATCTGGGTTTACCGCGCCCGCCTCGGCCAAGAAACGCCCTCGCGCGACCGCGTCGCGGCGGGAGACTTGCCGCTTTACGAAGCGCTCGACGGCATGATCGGCGAACGCTGAGCGCCCTAAATAAAGGGTATCAGCGGAATGCCGCGGCGGAAGCGTTTTTCGCAACCGTTGAGCTGCCCCTGATAGGTGCGCGCCCCACGCTGCACCGCACGGGCGGCGTTTTGCAAACCGCTCTTACCGCGGTAAGAGCCGCGCGCATACCCCTCCCACCCTTCATGGTAGGCGAGGTATTGTCCGTAGGCGTCATCGAGCGGCACGCCGACGCGCCGCCGGGTTTCAGAGGCGTACCAAGAAACGAAGTCAGCCGCGTCGCGAAAGCTTCGGCGATTGGCGCCCTCATTGCCGCTCTTTCGCTGATAGAGCTCCCATGTGCCTTCCACCGCTTGCGGATAACCGCGGGCGGAGGATTTGCGCTTGCCGGGAAAGACGAACAAAAAGCGATTGCGCGCCGGCTTCGCATCGGCGTCAAAACCGGATTCCTGGCGAATGATCGCAAGCTGAATGGCCTTCGGCAAACCCCAACGCTTTTCAGCTTTACGGGTCGCGGAATACCAGCCGCCTTTATCCTCGAAGATAGCGCAAGCGTTTGAAACATCGTCCGGCGGCACCGACGCGCAGGCGCCGAGCATCATCGCGGCGCAAGCCGCCCCCAAAACGCTGCGCTTCATCGCCGTCATCGTTTCTAACCTTTTGATAGCCGCTCTCAACCGGCGTCAATAATAGCGCGAGCGCGCGCCAAGAACGAGCTAATTTCCGCATCCCGCGTTTGGAACGATGCAATCAAGCGCTGCATCGTTCCAGCTGACGGATCGCTCGGCGTCATCCATGGATAAAACTGAGCGCCCTCAGCGCGCAGCTTGTCCGCGACGCCCGGCGGAAAGGATGCGAACACCTCGTTCGCCTCCGTCGGCCACCACACCTTCGCGCCCGGCAAATCGGCGACGCCAGCCGACAAGACCCGCGCCGCCGCGTTCGCCCGGTTAGCCAACTGTAACCAAAGGTCGTTTTTCAAATAGACGTCGAATTGCGCGCCAATAAAGGACTGCTTTGACACCAGATGCCCTGCGCGTTTTCGGCGAAATTCGAAATCGGCGGCGGCGTCTTTATCGAAGAAAATCACCGCCTCCGCCATCAAGCAGCCGTTCTTAGTGCCGCCGAACGACAAAACATCGACGCCGGCGCGCCACGTGATGTCCGCCGGCGTCGCATTGAGGCCGACAATGGCGTTGGCGAAGCGTGCGCCGTCCATATGGGCTCTCAGTCCACGGTTTTTCGCCGTTTCGCAAAGCGCTTCGATTTCGTTTTGCGTATAGAGCGTCCCCGCTTCCGTCGCTTGCGTGAGCGTCATCGCGGTCGCGGGTGATGAGTGCGGCGGATGATCCGGACGCCCATCAAGCGCCGCAGTTACACCCTCAGGGGTTAGTTTCCCTAGGGCGCCTGGAACCGTCAGTAATTTGGCGCCGCCGGTGAAAAACTCCGGCCCCGAACATTCATCCATCTCAACATGGGCCGCTTCATGGCAAACGATCATGCCGTAAGGCGGCGTCATGACCGACAGCGCCAAGCAGTTCGCCGCGCCGCCCGTGGGCACGAAAAACACAGTAACGTCACGCTCGAAGATGTCGTTGAAGCGGTCAGCCGCCCGCGCCGTCAGCGGATCGTCGCCATAGGCCGGTCGGGCGCTGCCATCGGCGAGCGCCTTTGTCAGCGCTTCGGTGATTTCCGGCGCAACCAAAGCCCAATTGTCAGAGGCGAACATCATGACAGTGCTTTTAGCATGGCCCGAAAACGATCGAAATCAGGCGCCACAGCAATGGCGCCGGCGGCCTTAAGGCGCGCGCCATGATCCGGCGGGCAATGGCCGCCGCCGGTAAAGCCCCAAACCTTCATGCCGGCCGCGACGCCGGCGCGCACGCCGTTCTCGCTGTCTTCCAAAACAAGGCAAGCGCTCGGCGGCTGCGCGATGGCGTTAGCGGCGTGAAGGAAAATGTCCGGCGCTGGTTTGCCGTTCCGCACGAGGTCTGCGGAGTAAATATGCGGCGCAACGCGATCGAAGAGATCGGTTCGCTTGAGTTTCTTCTGAAGATATTCAGTACGCGATGAGGATGCGACAGCGAGGGCCCCGAATTGATCGCGCGCCGCGTCAAGCGCCGACGGCGCGCCCGGCACCGGCTTTAGCAAATGTGAATTGCGCCGACGGCCATCTAAAATGCGCGCCTCGAAATCTTCCGGCGCCGGTGCGTTCCAATGGCTCTGATAGTCGCGCCGAAGCGCGCCAAAGAACGCCTGGTCGTGCATACCGACAAACCGGCGTACAAAATCTGCTTCGGCATAGTCGAGGCCGAATTCGCTCAGCACAGCGCGCGCGCCGATCATGCCGATGACTTCGGAATCCACAAGCACGCCGTCGCAATCAAAAATGACGGCGTTGATTCCTCCGTCTGGAATAACAGGCGTCATCATGTCGCGCGCGGTCGGCGCACCAGCGTGACGAGCACCCAAGAGATAATCATCAGCAAATACCACGACCCCATTTTACTAAAAGAGACGGGGCGCCACCCCGCCGCCTGGTCCGGATAGAGCCACGCGCCCGCGAGCGTGCCCAGATTCTCAGCAAGCCAAATGAACAACGCCACGAGAAAAAACCCTAACAATAACGGCATGCGATGCCGCCAGCGCCACACGCCGAACCGCACCCATGTTCTTGCGTAAAGGACGCCAGCGAAGGCGAAAAGTCCAAGGCGAAAATCAGGCCCGAAATGGTGAGTGAAGAAATTAGCATAGATGAGCAAAGCAAGCAGGACCGTCAGGGATATCGGCGGATAGCGGTCAAAAGAAAAATCATGGGTGCGCGCAACGCGGGCGAGATATGAGCCGACCGCGGCATACATGAAGCCAGAGAAAAGCGGCACGCCGCCGATGCGCAAGAGATTGGGCTCCGGATAGGCCCACGAGCCCATATGGGCCTTAAAAACTTCCATCCCGGTGCCAACTGCGTGGAAGATTAAAATGACCACAGCCTCGCGCGGCCGCTCCAATTTGGTCGCGAGGAACATGCCCTGGATAGCGATCGCATACAAAAAAAGCGCGTCATAACGCGTGAGCGCCGCGTCGGCGGGCCAGTAAGCCCCCGTGACGATAATTCCAGCCAACAGCAAACCGCCGAACAAACATGCCCAGGCTTGTTTGATCCCGAACACCAAAAACTCACTGAGCGCTGCGACCACCGGCATCGGCAAAAACGCTGCAAGCCGAGCCTCGAGCAGCGGCAGCCGTCGGGCCAGCACGACGTCGACACGACTGTCAGAAACAACGCCTTTGAAAGGCGGAGGCGGTCCGAACGTTTCATCGCGAGGATGATCAAGCGTCAGTGGCGCGTTCGACATTGGGAGCGGCGTCCTTTCAAAGCGTGTGACACGCCCTGAAATGCAAACGGCCGGCGCCCTAAAAAAGGCGCCGGCCGGGTTTTCTTACGACCGTTTCAAACGGCCGAAATAGTATCGTAGAGGCGGAGCGTTTACGCGCCGCCGCCGCCGGCGAGCGTCGCCAAGAGCAAGAGCGCCACGATATTGGTGATCTTGATCATCGGGTTGACGGCGGGCCCTGCTGTGTCCTTGTACGGATCGCCGACGGTGTCGCCCGTGACGGCTGCTTTATGGGCTTCAGAGCCCTTGCCGCCATGATTGCCGTCTTCGATGTATTTCTTGGCGTTGTCCCATGCACCGCCGCCGGCGGTCATGGAAAGCGCCAGGAAGAGGCCCGTGACGATGACGCCCATCAGCATCGCGCCGACAGCGGAGAGCGCCGCAGATTTGTCAGCCACCGCTGCGATCGCGAAGTAAAGGACGATCGGCGAGAGGATCGGCAAGAGCGAGGGCACCATCATCTCTTTGATGGCGGCCCGCGTCAGCATGTCGACGGCGCGGCCATAGTCCGGCTTTTCCGTGCCCTGCATGATGCCCGGCTTTTCGCGGAACTGCGCGCGGACCTCTTCAACAACGGCGCCGGCGGCGCGGCCGACCGACTGCATCGCCATTGAGCCGAAGAGATACGGCAACAGGCCGCCGAAGAAGAGGCCGACAACGACATAAGGGTTGGAGAGCGAGAAATCGATCGCCACGTCCGCGAAGAACGGAAACTCTTCCGGATGAGCGACAAAGTGGTTGATGTCCTCGGTGTACGCCGCAAAGAGCACGAGCGCGCCGAGACCAGCCGACCCAATGGCGTAGCCTTTGGTGACGGCTTTCGTGGTGTTGCCGACCGCGTCAAGCGCGTCCGTCGTTTCGCGAACCGAGCCTTCAAGGCCCGCCATCTCCGCGATGCCGCCGGCGTTGTCCGTCACCGGACCAAACGCGTCGAGGGCGACAATCATGCCGGCGAGCGCAAGCATGGTCGTAACGGCCGTTGCGATGCCGTAAAGGCCGGCGAGGTTGTAGGCCGCGATAATGCCGACAATGATGACGATCGCCGGACCAGCGGTCGCTTCCATGGAGACCGCGAGGCCTTGGATGACATTCGTGCCGTGGCCGGTTTCAGAAGCGGCGGCGACGGACTTCACCGGGCGGAAATCGGTGCCGGTATAAAACTCCGTGATCCACACGATCGCGCCGGTGACGACGAGACCGAGAACGCCGCATAAGAAGAGGCTCATGCCGTTGAACGTGGTGCCAGCGATCGGCTCTGAGAAACCAAAGATCGATGCAGTAACGCCGGCGATGGCGCCGAGCGACAAAACGCCCGTGACGATAAGGCCTTTATAAAGCGCGCCCATGACGTTCGTGGAGCCTTGGCCGAGACGCACGAAGAACGTGCCGGCGATCGAGGTGACGATGCACGCGCCGCCGATGGCCAGCGGATAGAGCATGAATTGCTCAGCATTCGCTGCGTAAAGGATAGAACCGAGAACCATGGTCGCGGCGATGGTCACCACATAGGTTTCAAAAAGGTCGGCGGCCATGCCGGCGCAGTCGCCCACATTGTCCCCAACATTGTCGGCGATCGTCGCGGCGTTGCGCGGATCGTCTTCCGGGATGCCCGCTTCTACTTTACCGACCATGTCGCCGCCAACGTCGGCGCCCTTGGTGAAGATGCCGCCGCCGAGACGGGCGAACACGGAAATCAACGACGCGCCAAGCGACAGCGAGACGAGGCCGTTGACAACCGCCCGGCTTTCCGGCGCGGCGCCGACGACGCCGGTGAGGATCGCGTAGTAGCCAGCAAGACCGATGAGCGCGAGACCGGCGACAAGCATGCCGGTGACGGCGCCGGCGCGGAACGCGACGGAGAGGCCCTTATCGATGCTCTCGCTCGAGGCTTGCGTCGTGCGGACGTTTGCGCGCACCGACACGAGCATGCCGATGAAACCGGCGAGACCAGAGAGGATCGCACCAATGGCGAAGCCGATGGCCGGGATAAGATTGAATTGGAAAGCAACAAGAAGAATGACAAAGACGGCGGCGCCGGCGATGGCGATCGTCGTATACTGGCGGTTGAGATAAGCTTGGGCGCCTTCTTGGATAGCGCCGGCTATTTCTTGCATTCGTTCATTGCCGGCGGGCATCGCCATCACGGATTGGATGGTGAACACGCCATAGGCGATCGCCAGCGCGCCAGCGCCTAAGATCAGCCAGATACTTGCTGTCATGATTTATTCCTTCCCGGCCCGGCGCGCCCTTCTCCCAAAGGCCGTCGCCGAACGCTCGTCAGACGTTACGGTAATGTCGCTAAAAGCAGGTCGAGTGATTTTGCGCGTTTAGACGGTTTGTCTTCTGAGATTGTATCCCGCTCGGCCGTTCCATCCGCAGTCTTTACTGTTTGCAGTTTTTCCACCCGCAAACAGGCCGACTCCGAGCGGCGTCACGAAATTGAGGCCAGAATTTGAGGAACGACATGGCCGCCGCCGGGTAACACGCGAAACCCCGCGCGACGCTTCAATCGAGCCTCCGCTCGTCGAGGCGGAAAATTGCAAAACGGGACTGTAAAATCAATCCCCTTCGTCGCATTCATGGATGAGTATGATTACTACGGCCAGGAGCGTCGCCGAACTACACAGTTCAACGCCCGACGTTCACCGCCGCGATTGCTTGAGAAAATTCCAAGAAAAAACCGTTTTATGCGGCGCTCGCCCCGGAACGCCCCGTTGACGCGGGCTCGGCGTCCGTCAGTTCCTTGACCCACGGATACTTTTTCGCGACCTCGTCGTCATAGCCGAGATTACGCGCGGTCTTGGTGCGCGGCGCGTCATTGGTCGTCGGATAGAACGTTCCGAAAATTCGATCCCAAACAAATTCAGTGATGCCGTAATTGCCGTTTTCATTGTGGAAGTGGTGCGCCAGATGGCGCTCTTTCATCACGCGCCAAAACTGCGATTTCGGCTCAAACGCCAAATGTTGGCCGCTGTGGAGAAACTCGGTGACACACGTCATGACGAGCGTGCCGGCGATCGCGCCAAGGGCGCCCGCCGCGCCGGAGATCAACCAACCGACCGGTCCAGCGACGAGCACGATTGTCGGCAAGGTCGTATGCAACCCACCGTAGAGCACCGCCAGATCGTTCGGGAAACGATGGTGGTCATAATGGACGCGTTTCCAAAGCCGCGCGAAGTACGGGTATTTGTACATCCACGATCCGTGCAGCACGAAGCGATGCAACAGATACCAGGCGATTGGGAAGAGAAACGCGCCGAGGCCGAACGCTAAGGCGAACCCAAGGAATGACGTGGCCAAAAACGCGCCGCCGACAAGACTGGCGATGATCAACGCCGCATAGACCTGAATAGCCGGATAGGTCACATAGGCGCGCACGAGATCGTCAAACGTCATGCGGTTCAGCAGATAATTCTGCTCTTTCCAGGCTTTATAGCCAATGAAAAGCTTCATAGCGGCGTCCTTATAGGGAGGCTTCAACACATCTACGGCGTTGGCGCGTTGAAAGACCAATTCACCATGCCGCCGCCCCAGCTGAGCTGGCCGGCCAGCTAGCCGAAAAACGCTTACACGCTTTGATGACGGGGCGGAACCCTGTGGGCAATATGCCCCACGGCGCAGTTTTCTGAAGCGTGACCCGCTGGGGAACGGGCCCAAAGGCTGTCATAGCGCTCCCGAAACAAGCATTCATTGACGCCAGATATGGCGTAATTTGGCGTTCACAAGTCACCGGAGGCACAGCGGCGCCGGCGCGCGCCTTTGCAGAACGATGGATTGCCCGCTCGTCATGGCCGGTCTATGACCGCGACTAAACCGCTGCGCCAATGGACCGAGGCGGCGAAAAAGAGTAGTTGGATCTGCTGGGCGTCCGGTCCGACGACGATCCGAGCGGAAACATCGAAAAATACAATAGGCTAAAAATCGTCGTCGTCGGTTCGAACGGACTTTGAGACCCTTGGTGACGTCGTTGGAATAGTTTGGGTCTCGTGGCGGAGACAGAAGTCTCAATGGAACGGCATGGAACAATGGTCGGAAAGCCTAAATTGGCGGCGTGCGCCGCGCCGATCCTGGGCGACGACCGATCGTTCAGCGCCCTTGTCGGCGCAAAGTTTGCAGGCGAACCGGATGCTGGTTCCCTGTTTGCTGGTGTCAGGAGCGCATGTGCGGTCTCTGGGCGCATCAGAACGCCATTGTGTTGAGGGTGCGCGGCGCATGGCCGCGTCTGCCGCGCCAACGAACGCGCCAAGGAACGCGCCAAGGAAATTGAACGGTCGAAAGACATAAACACGTCGATAAGATTGGCGGCATTGGCCAAAGCGGCAGCCTTCCAGATCATTTTTAAAGGTTAGCTTTATGGTTCTCCCACCTTTAGAGTGGCGTTTACTGAGTGGCGTATCGGACGACGGCGAGGGGGATGCGTCGGTGAGTTGCGGGGGCTTTTATGGCCATTGACACATTAGCGAGCAGCAAATCGGCAGCGAGCGACAAATCGGCCGACGCTGTCGCCGAACCTGTTTTTGCACGCCTCATCGACGCGTTGGAAGCAGCGGCGCGCGGCGCCGGAAGCAGTGTCGGATATGCGCGCGATGACGCGTCCAACGGCGCTCGCCAAGACGCGCCCAATAGTACGCCCCACGGTGCGCCGACAGGGCTGCACTTTTACGATCTGCGCGGCGAACGCCAAGCGCTGGTGACCCATGCCGCCCTGCGCGACGCCGCTCAGACGATGGCGCGCCGGCTGATCAGTCGCTTTCAACGCGGCGACAAGGTCGCCATCGTTGCGGAAACAAGCCCGGCCTTTGTTGTGGCGTTCTTCGCGTGCCAATACGCCGGCGTTACTCCGGCGCCCGTGCCCCTGCCGGTCAATCTCGGCGGCAAAGAAGGCTATCTCCAGCAGATCCGATTGATGTGCCTTAGCGCCGATGCGCGCGGCGTTATCGGACCGGAAGGTCTCAAAGGTTTTCTGAGCGAAGCGGTCGAGGGGCTCGCCGACACAAGCGTTTACAGTTTCGAGGACGTAGACGCCCTGCCGGAAGCGACGACCGCTCCAGAACCCTTCACCGCCGACGAGCAATGCTACATTCAGTTTTCGTCCGGTTCGACAAGCGCGCCCAAGGGCGTCATCGGCACCCAATCTTCAGTATGCGCCAACCTGCATGCAATTACGCATTTCGGCATCAAGATCAGCGCCGATGATTCGGTCGTCAGCTGGCTGCCGCTCTATCATGACATGGGGCTGATCGGCTTCTTGCTGTCGCCGATCTATGCCGGCATCAGCGCCCATTATATCGCCACATCCGACTTCGTTCGTCGCCCTCTGCTCTGGCTTCGTCTGATTACGGCGTTAAAAGGCACGATCACCTATAGCCCCTCCTTCGGCTATGAACTCGCCGCCCGCCGGGCCGCCCGCGCCGAAGAGGGCGCCATCGACCTATCGAATTTACGCGTCGCCGGCATCGGCGCGGACATGGTGCGGCCGGAGGCGTTGAACGCCTTCGCCGAGGCGTTCGAAGCTCACGGCTTTGACGCAAACGCCTTCTTGCCGAGTTACGGCATGGCGGAGGCGACGCTCGCAATCACGTTCACGACGCTGAACGCGCCGATTGAGGTGGATTACGTGGACATGCGCCACTTCAACCGCTCCGGCGTCGCGCAACCCGCCTCGGCAGTGACGCCGGACGACAATCGCCGCGCCTTCGTTAAATGCGGCCGCCCCATACCGGGACACGATTTGCGCGTGTGCGGAGAGGGCGGCGCCGCGCTCGAAGACCGCCAAGTGGGCCGCATCTTCATCAAGGGCCCGAGCTTAACACCCGGCTATTACGGTCAGAAAGAAGCGACGGACGCCCTCTTTGACGGCGATTGGCTGGACACCGGCGACATGGGCTACATGCTCGACGGTCAAATCGTCATCACCGGCCGGGCGAAAGACCTCATCATCATCAATGGACGGAACATTTGGCCGCAGGACATTGAGTGGGCGGTCGAAGACGCTGACGGGGTTCGCAAGAACGGCGTCGCCGCATTTTCCGTTGACGACGGCGTCGCGGAACGCATCGTCGTTATTGTCGAGCGTCGCGGCGGCATGTCCGCTGACGAATTAGCGGCGCTGAAACGCGACATCGCCAAAACCATCCAAGGCGCCGCCGGCGCACCGGCCGAGATTGTGCTCGCCCGCCCCCACTCCATGGTGATGACGTCGTCCGGCAAACTCTCAAGGGCGAAAGTGAAAGCGAAGTACCTCGCCGGCGCCTTTGATGAAGACGTAGACGCCGCGCCGCCACAGAAAACGCTGGCTGAAGCACGGATTTAGTGCGCCCACACGTAAAGCGTCGCCCGTTCAATTAGAACGGGAACGACGCTTTTGTGGTTCTTGTCGCGTTTCTGGACGCAGGTCGGAAACTGCAGAACGAAAAAGCGTGTTAAGCGGACACCGCCGCAGCGGCAGCCTTCTCAGCAAGCAGCGCAATATCCTCAGCAGGCACAAGCGGTCCCGCGATCTTCAGGACACGCTCCATTTGCCGCTTGGCCCGACGACGTTCCTCGCCTTCGGCCGCCCTGATCTCAATCACGAGGTCAGCGCAATATCGGCGGACTTCTTCGCGCACCTCGATAATCTTTGCTCGAACGATATCAGACCGACCGAGCCCGACGCTGAGACCTTCAGCGCGGGCTAAGAAGTCCGCCGCAGACAAGGCCGCATCGCTGCTTTCTACGCGCCCGTGATCATCAACAATCGCCGGACGCAACGCCGTCAAACGGGACGACCCGCCGGCGCGCCTGGTCGGCATTGCGGCGCGCACCCGCGCGGCGGCTTGTTCGCTGGCGCGCATGCACGCCGCAGCCGCCACGTCGCGCGAGGCTTCAGCGCGGTTAACGATCACCGTTTCACCGGCGCTTTGCGCCTCACCGATGAGCCCCGCCGCATAATCACTGAAATACTGCAAGCGCGCCGCTGCGTCCGTCGCATCAAGCGGCTCGGACGCGTCGCGCTCCAACGCTCGGGCGAGACTTTCAAGGTCTTCAAACAAAAGCTCGAGAATACTGTCAGCGTCTTGATGTAAATTCGGCAATGCCGGATCGTCCGCCCGCTTCAAATGCAAGTAAAGCCGTAAAGCGCGCCAAGGCGTCGGACTGCGACCAATCAGGCACAAAAAGACGCCGCCCGCCGCATCCGGCGCCGCGGCGCTTGCATCGGCGTACAGACGGCGCACTTCGAAAAGATCCGCCTCCGTCATTTGTGCGATTGGCTTCGGAAACAGCGTTTGCAAGGCCTCTAATTGCGGCGCGATCGACAATAACGATCCGAGTTCCGCGAGGTCATGGGCGCTTGCCGCGCCCGCTTGTCCGCCGCCAAGACGCCCCGTTAAGGCGCGCCGCGCGTCGTCGTCAGCAGACGCCGCCGCAATTAATTGCGCAATACGTTCCCGCGCGGCGGCGAATAGATCGCTGCGACGGTTAGAAACAACCGCGCTGTCAGCCTCAGCGTCGAGCGCCGCCTGCAAGGCGGCGGCTGCGGCGTTAAATTCACCGCGAGGATCATCGGTCGTCAAAACATGCCAGATCGGATTAAGAGACGTACGCGGAATACGTCCACGGCGTTTACGTCCGCGCCGGAGGGGCGTTAGGAAGTCTTCTATCGGCTCAAAAAACGCTCGCTTCGCCGTCGGGCGCCGCGTTGGGAACGTCGCGCCGAGATCGAAGATAACGCTGCGCAATACGGCGATCATTGCGTCATAGGGCAAATCTTCGCCGCCCGAACTTACAGAGGGGCGAAGCCTAGCCGCTTCAAGCGTCTCAAAGAGTTTGACCGCGGCAGCGATCGGCAGAGACTCTAAATAGCGTTCGATGCGGGCCCATTTCGCCGCAGAAACAACGCTAACGTCTAATGTGCGCGCATCCATAAAGGCGCTCTCGGCATTGGCGGACGCGCCCCATTTGCGCCCAAGACTTAACGATTCCCGTTTAGAGATTTAGCGGCGCTTTCGGTGCGCCGTCAAACGTCTTCAAAATGCTTGCGCGGCGCATCAGCGCCGCCGCCAGCCCATTGGCGGACGAAGGCCTCTAGTTCAGGATCGCCGCCTTCGGGTAGAACGATGCGTAACTTGACGTACTGATCGCCTGGCGCATCGCCGCTGCCGGCGTTTACGCCGCGCCCCTTAAGGCGCAGCACCGCGCCGGAGTTCGCCCCACGTGGAACCGTCACCGCGACTTCTCCCTCAATCGTCGGTACCGTGATTTTCCCGCCTAGAACCGCTTCTTTTAAGCTGATCGGCGTTTCCAAATGGACGTCGAGGCCCTCGCGTTCAAAAATACGGTGAGGACGGACGGTCACTTCCACATAAACGTCGCCCGCCGCGCCGCCGGCTGGCCCCGGCTCACCCTGCCCGCGCAAACGGAGGGTTTGACCGTCGTCGAGCCCGGCGGGGATCGTCAAACTCAAGGTCCGCCCATCCGGCATGGTGACGCGTTTTTTGTCACCACGCGCCGCCTCAAGAAAATCGATTTCTAAGCGGTACCGCAAATCCCGCCCACGCACCGGCGCACCGCCGCGAGAATTGGAATGAGGGCCGGAACGGGAGCGAGCACCGAAGCCCGGACCGCCGGCAGACCCCGTATCGCGCGAGCGCGCGCCGAAGAGATCAGCGAAAAGATCGCTTAAATCTGAGAATTCAGCGCCAGGATCGCCGCTTGCACCACCGCCGAAACCACCCTGTCCGCCCGCAGCGCCGGACCATTGTCGCTGGCGTGCTCGCATGCCGGCGCGTTCGCGGCCGTCAGCGTCGATTTCGCCACGATCAAATTTCTTGCGCCGCTCCGCATCGCCGAGAATATCGAACGCCGCAGAGACCTCTTTGAACCGATCTTCGGATGTTTTATCGCCGGGATTGCGGTCGGGATGGTGCTCTTTGGCGAGCTTGCGGAACGCGGCGCGAATCTCTGAATCCGTCGCCGACGGCGCAACGCCTAAAACTGTATAAGGGTTCTTCGCCAACCCGCTCGTCCTCAACCCAACAATTCATCGGGACACGCGATGATCAATAGCACGTCCCAAACACAAAAACCGCCGCCCGCCTGTTATGGCGCGCGAGCTACGTCAACATGCGGGCGACCGAGCGATTTTTAAAGCCCCGGCGGCCCTATTAAGCGCTTTTCAGCCGCGCTTTAGATCCGTCTCTCGATAATACGCCGGCGCCGTCGCTCTTCGAGCCAGCGCCAGTCGCGCCCTTTGCATCGCCGCCAAAGCGCGCCGCGCCGCCTTTTTTCTTGTTCCAGACATAGCGCTCCATCACATCGGCGATGTCAGAGGCGCGCACCGGCTTGGCCAAAACCTCCTCCATGCCGGCGCTGATACAGGCCGCTTTGTCCTCGGGAGCGACGGCGGCGGTGAGCGCGACAATCGGAATTGACGACCATTCTTCAGTGGAGCCGCGAATATTTTTCGTCGCGGTAAGACCGTCCATGACAGGCATATGAATATCCATCAAGACGAGATCAAACGGCTCCTCAGCGATTTTCGTCAGCGCGATTTCGCCGTTTTCCGCCTCAACAAACTCAACCCTGCGGTCTTTTAAAAGGGCGCCGACCACTTTCCGATTAACAATATTATCTTCAACGACAAGCACCTTGCCGCCCCCGACCGGCATCAACGGCTCGAACATTTCTAGCTCATCTTGCTCCGGCGGCGCGCCGAGCACGGCTTCCATGCGAATGACAAAAGTCGATCCGACGCCGGGCTCTGAGGTCACTGTAATCTCACCGCCCATGGCCCGCGCGACAGCTTGCGACACCGCAAGGCCAAGGCCAGTGCCGCCAAAACGACGCGTGATGGAGTTGTCGGCCTGCTCAAAGGCGTCAAAAATTCGCGCTGTTTCTGCTTGCGACATACCGATACCGGTGTCGCTTACGGTAATCTCGATGATCGCGCGGCGTGGCTCGTCATTCTGCTCGTTTTGTTCTTGTGACAGAGCATTCGCGGCCACACCAGATGCGTCATCGCCTGCTTGACCGACCTTCGGCTCAGTGGAGATTTCAAATGCGCGCGCTTTCACTAAAACGGCGCCGGACTCGGTGAACTTCACCGCGTTCGAAATAAGGTTCGTCAAACACTGACGTAGCCGGCGCCCGTCAACATGCACGAACGGCGTGTCGATGCCTTCCGCGTCATAGGTCAAGGCAATGCCTTTACGGATCGCCCCCGGACGGTAGAGCATAGTTGATTGGGCTACGATATCGCGCAGATCTTCGTCGGCGTTTTCTAAGGTGAAATGGTTCGCCTCGATTTTCGCGTGATCAAGAATTTCATTGAGCAACCATAACAGCGTATCGCCGGAACCGAGGATGATATCCAATTGCTCGCGTTGCTGCTCGGTAAGCTCGCTTTCGCGTAGAACATCCGCCATGCCGATAATGCCGTTCAGCGGCGTTCTCAGCTCATGGCTCATTTTGGCGAGGAATCGCGTCTTGGCGATAAACGCTTCTTCAGCGGCGGCCTTGCCTTCATTCGCCGTATCCATCGCTCGGCGTAGTTTCTTAGTATAATCCGTACGCGCTTTATAAGCGGCGATAATAAGCGCGATAAACGCGACCGCCGTCAAGCTTGGGGCCAACATCTGTGTTTCTAAAGAAAGCACCACACCAGCGGTCAACATCGTGGCCGCCATGGGCGCAACGGCGCTTGCATAAATAAGCCGCGTATTCGCGTTATGAACCGTTAGATGGACAAGCGTGCCGGCCATGAGCGCCGTCGCTGCAAAAATCGCGCTCGGCGTATGATGAAAGAAGAGAAGCCACGCAACAATTGTATAGATCGATGCTGTGACGAAACTCACGCTTGCAAAGAGCGTTTTCACCTTTACCGAAATGTGCGTTGGACGCGTTTTAAAGAAGCGCATAAAGAGAGCCGCTTCAACACCTAGAGCAATCGACGAAACCGCCCACCATCCGAACGATATGAAGGGGTTTATCAATAATCCAACGATTACTGCGACGACCGCCGTTACGATAATACGTAACGGAAGTTCTTTGACGATAGTGTCGCGCGTTTCTTTGTATGCCGATAAGATCGCGTCGTCACGTGGTTCGCAATCATCTATCAAAACCTGCAGAGTGTCATTTTTGTCAGTCACAACGATGAGCCGTTATTTTGTCGCAAGACCGAAGTTCAGTGTGATCTAACAGAGAGTTGATAAAAGTCGCGTTAACGGTGTTGCACTGTGATACTTTCCCAACTCTAGATATTCTTGCGTTAAACGCATCGTAACTTCCGTTAACAGATCATAAAGCTGTTGTCCCGGCACGACGCTTAAGTGATTGTTATACTCTCTGCATCACCAGCGCCAACGGTGTCGGAAAGTTGAGCCACGCGTAAGACATAAGCGCCGACCGGACCGCCGCCGCCGAAATCAGTCGCTTGCTGCGCCGCCGTATAAGTAAAGGCGGCGCTTGTGGTTTCATGGCTCGCAATAACAGCGCTCGATTGCACGACGTCGATCCGATAGCGCTCGAACGCCTCGCCGACCGGCGCGTCTTCGCTCGTCCAAGCGTCACCGCCAAGGCGCGTACGCCGTATCCAGGAAAGAATGACGTCGCCGCCGGATTGCGTCACTTTTAGGTGTGCAGGGCTTAAGGGGCGCAAGCCGCGCAAATCTAAACTTGCCGTAAGGCTGGCGTATGCTTCGTCGCTTGTCGGCAAGCGCGCGGGGCCGGCGAGCCAAGCGTAAGACACGCCGCGCGCATCAAGCCCGACGGCCGCCGGTTGAATTGCTGCGTTCAAAAAGACGACACGAGCCCCCGCGGCCGCGCCGACTGACGCATCCGCCTCCGAACCGGCCTGACCGCGCAGCAATCGCGACAAACGCCAAGTTCCGTCCGGCTCCAACGACGCATTGGCGAATTGCAGCACTTCATAGCGCCCGCTCGTTGAGAGAACGGCAAGGCCGTTCGCGCCCGCCAAAACATCCTCGTCACTGCGCGCCGTTAAACTTCCGAAAGCGAGACGCACTCTGACTGATTGATCGAACCACCGACCGCTATCGCCCGCCGGCAAAGCATCCACGAGCGTTCCTATCACGGCGCGCGTCAAGGCCGTGGCGACGAGCCGTTCTTCTTCAGCGCCCTTGCGATAGAGCGCGATCGCGCCGGGCCATGGATCGGAGAACGCGGCGAACCAAGGGCGGTTTGGATCGTCCGCATCCGACATCAACGGCAAATCCAGGAGCGCGAACGCCGGCTGCCCATAAACCGGCGTCGCCTCTGCGCTAGGGCCGCCGTCATCCGGCGCAACGGCGTCATAAACATAGGCCGAATGGCGCACTGCTTCGACGGCTCGCTCCGCGCCGTCAGAAATCTCATTGATGCGCAAGCGACGGGTCGCGCCGCCGAACGCCACATTGAGAATATCACCAGGCTCAAACGCTAAACGCGAGGGCGGCAAGGAGAACGTCATTGTCTCCCGCATCACATGGGCGTCGGCGAGGAGCGCCCGCGCACGCACGTCCATATCGCCGGGCGTCGCCACAATCGGCGCCTCGAGCGCTGCTTCGCGGCGGTTAACCCGCCCCGGCTCAATCGCTTCGGCCGCCGCCGGCGCGTAGTCCGAGCCTTCATCTAGATAGCCAATACGCAGTGACGCAGGCAGATCTGACAATTGCCCGGCTTTCAGCGTGAAACTCTCATTATCGCCAGCAGCAAAGTCCGACTGGGTAAAATTAGCAGCCGCCGCCCCGTCCCGCCCTTGAAAACGCAACGTTCCCGCCGTCTCCACAAGATCGAACTGAAAGACATCCGCTAACGGATCGATGGTTTCACGCGGCGATAAAGGGCGATCGACAACATAACCGGTGACGACACCCTTCAAACGGTTTGTATCGACGCTAGCGCCGCCTTCTTCGGCGAGGGCTTTGACGAGAAGATCGAGCGGCGCCCGGCCGAGCCGGCCGTTCAGCCAATGCCCAAGACGCCAATTCTCCGTATCACCCCAAACATCGTCGCGCGCAGGATAAAATGGAAAAGGCCGCGCATCCCAAGCATACATGTAGAGCTTGTCCGCTGCGATCATCGGGCCGGCGTAAACGTTCGACGTCGGGTTATTCGCGGCAAGCTTCCAATAGTCTAGATGCGCCTCAATAAAGCGCCGCTGCATCAAGTCATCGCGTGCGCCGTTTGAGAAATGAGGAAAGGCGTTTTCGGAGCTTTTCGGATCAACAAAAACATTCGGCTGATTGGCGCCTTTATCAACCGCCGGACAGCCAAGTTCAGTGAACCGAAAAGGCTTACTTTCCGGAACCCAGCTGGTCGACGTTCCTTGACGCACGCCGCCGGGACGATTGTGGTGGGCGTTCGACCACCAGTTCCAAAGATCCTTCGGCCGGAACACCCAAGGCTCGCCTGATCCGTCCGTAATCGATGTACGGATTTGCGCGTCACGGTCAGCGTCGCTGGCGTAATACCAATCATAGCGCTCGCCGGCGCGCATATTACCCTGCAGATACGATAGGTCATAAACGCTCGAAGCGCCGTCGGTGAAATCTTTATGACCGAAGCCGTCGCGCCAATCAGCAAGGGGCAGGTAATTGTCAACGCCAATAAAATCGACGTTCGCATCGCTCCAGAACTCGTCCAGGTGAAAATAGACGTCGCCAGAGCCATCCGCTGGCTGATGGCCGAAATACTCTGACCAGTCCGCCCCATAAGAGAGCTTCACTGAGCTCCCGAGCACGCTGCGCACATCAGCGATGAGCGCCTTCATTTTGGCGATCGCCGGAAAAGCGCCGGCTGCAGAGCGCGCCGTCGTAATCCCGCGCAGTTCCGAGCCGAGCAAAAACGCTTCAACGCCGCCCGCGATCTTACATAAATGGGCGTAGTGCAGAATAAATCGACGGAATGACCATTCAGCGGGTCCGGAATAGGTGACGATACCGCCGGCGGTTGAAAAATGCGCCAGCGTCGCCATCCCGAAAAAGGCGTCAATATCGCTCGCCGCCGCCGCGGTCTTGTCGTTCGTTCCAACGCCAATGCGTCCGCGCCAGGGATAGACCGGTTGACCGACGCCGCCTTCCGGTTTCGGCAGCGTATTGCCCGTCGGCACGTCCATTAGAATAAACGGATGAAACTGCACCGCGAGCTCTTTGGCCTTCAATCGGGCGATGCCTTCCAGGACGGCTTGATCGGCCGGCGTGCCGCCATAAGCCGCCCCGCCGTTCAGTGTGGAAATAGGGTGCGCACTTGTGCGGTCCGTGCCGCCTACGGACCATGAATAGGGCCGCGTTGTTTTGGTGACAGTTTCGACGCCCGGCTTTAGCTGGCAAGATCCGGCGCGGAGATCATCGCCAAACCAAGAAACGATCAGCGAGGCGGTGCTAACATTCGGCGCAGCGGTCAATAATCCGTCGATTGATTCCCGAAAATCCGCGACGCCGCGCGTGTTGTGGACGTTCTCCGACACGGTGACGCCGTCGCCGTCTTCACGCGAGACTTTTGTCGTACCGTATACAAACTCACCAGAGGAGGGAATAACCGAAACGGCCGTTAACGCGTTCTCGAGGGTGTTCGGGTCTTTATCCCGCAACGGGCGTTCAATCTCAAATGCTAGTTGCGGAATGCGATTACCGAAATCCGTCAGCGGCAGATCTTCGAATATAATGTAAGCGAGCCCACGAAACGCCGGCGCGGCGCCTTCCACGGCGACGATAAGATCGTCCGGCGTTTGCGTTTCCGTACCGCGATAAACGCGCGCATTGACTTGCGAAAGGTCAAAGGGCTTGCCGTCCGCCCACACTCGCGCCACCCGATCGATGACGCCTTCACACAGGCCCACCGCGAACGATGACGAATAGACATACTCCGTCGTTTCCGTTTGCACACCCCCGCCGCCACCCTTGCCGCCTGTCGTCTCGGTGGTGACGTTCGTCGTCTCTTTGAAACGGGACGCCCAAATCAATTGTCCGGCGACGCGGGCGCGACCGTAAACGCGGATAACCCCTGCCCCTTCCGTCGAGGCCTGTACGGAAAAACTCTCAATGCGCGGACCTTCTACAGCGCGTTTGCGCGGACCGAGTATCGCATTGGTGAGGGCGTTCGCGGCGAAGGCCGCCGCCGTTGAGGCCGCCGTTTTGGCGATGATGGCGCCGATACCGGCTTTGCCGACGGCCGCCGCAGCGCTCGCCGCTGTTGTGAGAACGAGTTGCGCCATTATACCGCTCCCGGATAATCAAAGAGCCCCACAAGTCGGTCGCGCCACCAGCGGCTGAGCCAACTCTCGATAACAGCGCGGCCCGCATAGGCGTGAATGAACTGATCGCAAGCCGTTGCGACGCCGCAATGCTTCGCCGGTCCGTCTTCAACGACGCGGAAAACAAGGACGTGCCCAGGCAGGATCGTATCATCTGCTATCGGAACGAGATGCCGACGCGCGGCAGACAAAAGCGGCTCTTCCGAAGCGCGGCGTTCATTCCAATCAGGCGTATAGGGCGGCGGCGTTTCAGGCTCGCGACCGTATAGATCACGATAGACGCCGCGAATTAATCCAAGGCAATCTGTACCTTGATGTTTGACACTCGTTTGGTGACGATAGGGCGTGCCCAACCAGTCACGGACCGCGCCAACGATCGCCGCACGGTCAATGGTCGCTGACTTTGTTTCTAAAGGCGGAACCGTCTTTATCGAATTGGAGAAATTAGAACACCGAAACAAGCGGCGATCCTTCGCGACGCCGCGCCGCGGCTCCTCAGGATGAGGGCGGCGCGTCAGTTGTAAAAACCTCTCCCCCTCATCCTGAGGAGGTCCGAAGGACCGTCGCGAAGGATGGCCATAGAAAAGAACATTGTTCACAGCTTACCTCCGTCATTCTCGTCCGACCGGATGGGATAGGAGACGGCGAAGTCGTTCCCCGGCATGAGGTGGAAGCCTCGGAAGTTGACAAGATTCGAGAATTTAGCCGTGCACGTCTCATGGCGACGGTCACATCCTGCCGTGACGTCAAACCCGTCACCGATGGCGACCGGGTTCGCCGCCGGCAGCCATAGTGTAATATCACTGGCGGCGCCGATCGCGCCGCTCGATTTAACATGCGCAGTAAGACCGGCATTGGCCCCGCTCGTCCAGGTGATAACGCCGTGAGCGAACCAATTATTTTCGAAGCTCGACAATCCCGTCGCCGAAAACCGATGTTCGTCAAGCACGGCCGAGACGACGCCGGCGCCCTTGAACGCTGCTGTGGTCAAATTGACGCCGCAACGCGCATCGCCGACCACCGCATCGCAATGGCGTTGGTAAACGCGGCCAATGGCGCCGGAGAGTTGATGGGACAGCCCGCGCAATTCGGCGGTGAACGCCTCGCCGGCGCGCGTCGTCTCACCAATGGTCGCGGATTTTAGAAGCACGCGTTCGGCGACGTCCGCCCAGTTGACACGCCAAATCTCAACATCCGCGTCGTCATATTTGCCGGCCGCCAGATCTTCGGCGCTAAGGGCCGCGGCGTCCAAGGCGCCGACAATTTCTGAATTGTCCACCGAAAGGTCAGCGCTCGACACGATGCGCGCGCCGTCGGCGCCTGTCTCCGGCTGATAAGTCGTTCCGCCGAACGATAAAGCGCGATCATGATCCGTAAACCCCAGGACGACGCCGTCCTTACGGGCGATACGCCAACAAGTGCAAAGGGTTGTCGCGCCGGTGTCGAGGTGGGCTTGTAACGCCGCCGGGATTATCCTCATAGCAACACCTCAATCAACGGCACCGACGGGATGTCACCGGCCTCGAACGCTGCAAGGTTAATCCGTAGACTGTCGGCATCGAACCGTACCGGCGTATCGAATTGGAAACCGGCGCTCACCGCAATGCCCGCGGAAGGCGCGGCATCAAACGTGATGACGCCCGTCGTCGTATCCAGGGTGAAGGCCGTCGTCACGGCGCCGTTGAGCGCTGCCACAACGCTCCCCGCGACCGGCTTCTTAATGGTGCGCTGATAGGCCGAAGGACCCGACGCATAGGTTTTGATTAACTGGAATGTCGTCGTAGCGCCGTCACCAGTTCCAAGAGTTTGGTCGCTCGCCATCGGCGCCGCGCCCGCCGCCGATGATTGGTGATCGAACGGGTCGCGAAAGCGGAACCCATAAAGGCGACCATGGCGCGCCTCGAAAAATGCAACGACTTTCTGAATGTCGCTGAGCGATTTAACACCGTACCCAGCGTTATAGCTCCGCCGCGACCCGGCCCAGGGTGAATTACGTTCTTCGTGGCCCGACACTAGCGTGACAATGTCCGTACGTCGCGTTGGACCGCCTTCGACGCCGAGGGAGATGTCCAGTGGGAAAAGATCTTCATGGAAACTGGTCATTGGTTACGCTCCGCCCGTGACAAAGCGCGCATTAAACCGGCGGCGATCTGCGTTTCCGACGCTTGAAAACTCTCCGCATTCGTGACGCCCGGTAGCGAGATCGAGACATTGACGCCGCCGCCGCGCGCGTTCGCACCGATCCGGCCCGCAGCGCCAGGGGTGAAAAGCTCCGGCCCACGCTCGCCGACAAGATACGACCGCCCCGGCGCAACGAGGCCGCCATCAGCCCGAGCGCCACCGAAGGGCGCGGACAAAGCCGTCGTCAGCAAGTTCTCGATGGGCTTTCGAACGAGCGTATCAGACAACGACCGGGCGAAGTTCGTCGTTAAGGTTCGGCCGAGGCGCTTCAAGGAGAATTCACCCGAGAGCGCCGCTGCGGACAAGTCCGACGCGATTGTTCTAGCAGCGCTGGCGAAGGCGTTCTCGATGAACTGCGCGGCCGGAGCGATTTCTTCTTGGGCGACGCGGGTGATTTCGGCGCCGGCGTCGGCAAGGCCCGTCCCGAGGCCGGACGCATCAAGATGTACTGAAAGTGTCATATTCCCTATCCGGATAAAGCGTCATTAAGGCGGTTAACCCCGCACGATCGAGCCCTCGGGCGATTAACGGCTTCGTTAGCCATAACCATTCACGCACGCTAAGCCGCCAGAAGTCAGGTGGGGCCATGCGTAACTCCGTCACCGCGAAGACGAACCAGTCGCGCCAGGGGAAGAAGGCGTTACTCCCTCTGGCGCTTGAACCTTTCCCGGCGCCGCTTCGAGACCCGTGTCCTTTACGCTGCCGGCGTCGACGCCGAGGGTTGAAAACGCCGCGCTGATGGCGCGCGCCGCAGCGCCAAGATCAACACCGCTCGCCCGTAAGGCTGCGATTGACACCTCAACGCCGGCCCCGCGTAACAACGCATGAAGAATAAAAAGAATGTCCCCGGCGCTCGGGCGCGATAAGCGGGCGGACAGGGCCTCGAAGCCGTCGCCGCCAAGCTCTTCTTCGATATCGGCGAGCGCGCCTAAAGTGAGGCGCAAAGGTTGGCGCGCGCCGTCAATCTCAAGGTAGGCGTCGCCATGGTGATGTGTGTCGGTCACTCGGGTGCTGCTCATGACGCGGCCGTAAAGTTAAGGGCGCCGGCCGACGCCAATGACAGGGATACCGTGGCCTCGCGATCATGCTCGCCGGCATAGTCGAGGTTAGCAAGATGAAAAGCGCCTTCAACCGTTCCAAGACCGGGGATGATGAGTTGCCAATTACGAAGGCCGCCGGTAAAAAACAGGGTGCGGATTGACTGCGCCGTCGCGTCGTTCAAAAAGACGCCAGAGCCGGAGACGCTCGCCGCTTTCACGCCCGCGTCTAATAGCTCGCGCCAGCGCCCGGCGCTTTGGGCGTGGGTGACGTCCACCGCCTCGGTGTTGAAAGACAAGGACGTGGCGCGCAGCCCCGCCACCGTGGTGAAGGCTTCCGGATCGGCGCCGTCGCCGAGTTTCAGTAGAACATCTAATCCGCGTTGGGCGGGCATGGCACTGCTCCTTACTCTTTATACTGTTCGATATTCATGCGCCGAGTTTTCATACTCCGGGCGCATCGACGGCGCGAAAGCGCATGACGCCGTTCCAGGTGCGCCCATCAGCGCGCAAGAAAACGTCTGAGAAGACAAACCGCATCGACACGAGCGTTCGGTTTTCAGGCGTCAGCGCCGCGTCTTGCAACGCGTCGTAAACCGCCGCCATGGCGTCTCGCGTTTCTTTACGCCCCTGATAGCGGGAAAAAATGCGAAGCCGGATGTCATGTTCAAAGGTTCCGTCCACGCCAGAAAGGGCGCCGACGCGCCACTCCCCGAAAGTCGCGAACGGATAGGTCGGGCGTCGCGGCGAATCATCGTAAATGCGGGCCGGATCGCCGAGGACGGCTTTGACGCCGGCGTCAGCCAACAGCGCCGCATAGGTCGCCTTTTGAACGGCCCAACCAAGATTACCTGTCGCCGCGCTCATGCCAACGTCTCCTCGCAGACGAGCGTGACGCGCGTGTCGTCATCGGCGTCTTCAATAGAGGTGACGTCGAAATCAACGCCGTCAAACCGCACCCGACCGCCTAGGATTAAACCCGCTCTCTGGCGGATGGTGGCGGCGATGCGCCGTAAACGGACAGAGCGATCGCCGGCGATGTCAGTGGCGGAGGAAAGCTCTTCAATATCCGCCCAAACAACCGCGCCGGCCGTCCAGTTGGCGAGCGCGCCACCGCCGCCGTCTGCGACGCTCGACAGCGTCAACAGCGTAACTTCCGCATTCAGCTTACCAATCATAGCCGCACCCGTTTGTAAGGCGCTAACAGCGTTGCAACGCCGTCCGGCACAGTGAGATACCGATCAGACCCAACCGCTTCGCGGTGCTCGAAGAAATGCGCCGTCAGCATTTTAACCGCCAAAGCGATATCATCTGGAACGGCGGCCGCGTTCACCCAACCGGCGGTGAAATCGATCGTCAACGCGCCATAACCAGCGTCCGCCGTGATCGCAGCCGTTACGGCGACCCGACCGACCGAACCCGTCTCAACAACGAACTGGTCGCTTGATAAGGCGACGCTAGCGCCGTTTTGCGTAACGGCGACGGTCGTCACGGCGGAAACAGGCCCTAAGGGCAATGTCACGTCAGAAGGAAATGGACCGTCCACCGACAAACGCCAGTTTTGCGCAATCAGCGCTAAAGACGTCCGCGCCTCAATGGTGCGCCGTGCGGCGAGCCCAAGGCCGGAGATCAGCGCGTCTTCGCTAGTGGACGTGACACGCAAATGGGCCTTCAAATCGGCGATAGAAACCGGCTCTTCCGCCGGCGGAGAGGTTTGCACGAGGACCATATGCTAAAGCTCCTATTTGCACCGTATACAACTATATCTAGAGACAGTTGCGTTCTTTTCCACGGCCACCCTTCGAGACGCAGAGCGAACGCTCTGCTCCTCAGGATGAGGGCGCATGCCCTGTTTCAAGTCATTTCCCTCATCCTGAGGAGCAAGCCGAAGGTTTGCGTCTCGAAGGATCGCCGTAGAAAAGAAGCGCAACCGTCGAGGGCGTTTAAGAGACCGCGAACTTCAAGAGTTTGATGGCGTCAAAGTCTTGAACGCCGCCGCCGACCCGTTTCGTCGTGTAGAACAAGACGTAAGGTTTCGCCGAGTACGGATCGCGTAAGACGCGCAAGCCCTGACGGTCGACAATTAAGTACCCGCGGCGGAAGTCGCCAAACGCAATCGAGTAAGAATTGCTGGCGATCGCCGGCATGTCTTCTGCTTCGGACACCGCATAGCCCATCAGGGTCGACGGCGCGCCGGCTTCGGTGCTTGGCTGCCAGAGATAATTGCCGTCGGCGTCCTTAAACTTCCGCACAGCGCTCACCGTGGCGCGGCTCATCAAGAAACGGCCATTGCTGCGATAGGCTTGCTTCGGCGTGTAGATGAGGTCGAGCAAAACGTCGGACGGATCGCTAGACGGGAAAGCGCCGTCGACGCCCGTCGCCACATAGCCGATCTCGCTGGCGCCGCGGGAGGCTTCGGCGGTCTTGGTGTAGTTTAAAAGGCCGCTCGGCTTATTCGTTCCATTGCCGTTGACGAACGCCGTCGTCTCTTGCGCGGCGAACTCGGCTTGCACTTCATCGGCGAGCCACTGCTCGACGTTCACGACGACGTCATCGAGCATGGCCTGGCTCGCGGCCGGCATGGCGTAAAGCTCCGCCATCTGAAAATCGAGGCTTGCGAGCGTCGGCGTCGACGTTTCAGGACGCGCGGCCGTTTCGCCGACCCAATTGGCGACCGTGCCGCCGAGGCTCACCGGCTTTTTGTAGATGTTCGCGCCGACCGTGCGGATGCTGGCGATTTGGCGGAACGGCGAAGCGTCCCGGATGGCCGCGTTGATGGTGGCTTCGGTTTCTTCCGGCGTCACATAGCCGCCTTCAGCGGGCGTGCCGAAGCTCAAGGACTTCGATTCCCGCTCTAAGACAGACGTGGCGTCGCCGGACCGCATATAGCGGGTGAACGCCGCTTTGTGCTCGCTGACGGGCTCAGCCGCGCCGCCAAGCGAGGGACGGCTGGCGGACAGCGCAAGACGATCGAGCGCTGCTTTTTGATCCATTAAGGCGCTGTCGATGCGATCTACTTTGTCGCGCAAGACGACGTCGCTGGTGTTTTTCGCTTCCAGTTCAGCGAGACGGTCGTCGTTCGCGGACTTGAAATGTTCAAAGGCGTTAAGAAAGTCGCCCATGGCGGCTTTGATTTCGCCGGATTGGGAAACGCCCTTTTCAAGGGTGAGATCGTCCATGTTTGGTACTCCTTATACTGTACGTTACTAAGCGGACACTGAGACAAAGTGGGCGGCGGAACGAAGGACGCGGGCAAGATCGCTCGCGCTTGCGTCCTTCATGGGTCCCGGCGGGTCGATAGGTGGGAGGGCCGGTGGGAGGAAACCGTCGTCGACGCGTTCTGGGACATGTCGCGGACTAATTTCAGCCACGGGTCGCGCCGCGCCGATTCGCGTCAGCCGGGCGCGCGGCGCCATGGGGAAAGTCACAAGCGAGACCTCCCACAAATCGGCTTTCGCGATCCGGCGCCCGCCGGGGATTTTCCGCGCTTTGACCGTGCGGAAACCAATGGAAAGCCCGTCAAACGCGCCGGCCCGCAATAAAGCGTGGCGCTCGCGCTGAGCTTCCGAAGCGATAATCAGCTCGCCATAGGCGTATAGGCCTTTCGCGCGCTCTTCAAAGCGCAACCAACGGCCGGCGGGAATTTCCGCCGCATGCTGATAGAGAAGTTTGACACGCGTCGGGTTAGCGACCGCGGCGCTGAGCGCTCCTGGCGCGACGATGTCGCCGTTTAGATCGGCCTCGCCATAGATCGCGGCGTAGCCTTCAATCGGGGCGATGGCGATTTCAGCGGTCTGCATGGGGGCTCTCCTGGCGGTCGAGTTTCGTTTCAATTCGGTGGAGGCTGGCGCGCACGCCAGCCACTTGTTCTTCAAGGCGCGCCGTGCGCTCAATGATGACGCCGTAAAGGTCGGCGCGACGCTCCAACTGGGAGATGCGTTCCGCGGCGGCGCCAGCCCAGATGAGCGCCAAGGCCGACTGCAAGAAAAGAGCGGCGCCCAACGCGACGGTGATGCGAAGCTCCGGTGGCGGATATTTTCCGAGCGTTTCAAGGCTCATGCGTCGCCTCCTTCGTCCGCATCGCTGTTTAGTGGCGGTAAACCGACGGCGGCGCGTTTTTCATCATCCGTCAGGAACGTCGCCGCCCCGACGCGGCGCCAGAGAAGCTCGCGCTCCGCGGAGAGGGCTTCAACGCCGGCGAGATCGCACTCGATCGCCGCGCCGTCAGAAAAAGGCTCAAGCCAGGCGGTGAGCGCGGCAGCCGTTTTCTTCACCAGCGGCAAGACGGTCTGTTTCCAAAATGCGAGATTGGCTTCGCGGTAATTCGAGTACGTATTGTCGCCCGGAATACCGAGAAGTTGCGGCGGTACGCCGAACGCCAGGGCGATTTCCCGCGCGGCGGCGTTCTTAGCTTCCTGGAAGTCCATGTCGGCGGGGGTGAGCGACATGGACTTCCAGTCGAGGCCGCCATCCAGGACGAGGGGCTTCCCGGCGTTGGCGGCGCCCGAATACGCGTCGGAAAGCTCCGACTTCAGACGGTCAAATTGATCTTGGCTGAGGCTTTCAGCGCCCTCCGGCCCTTTATAGACAAGGGCGCCGGACGGCCGCGCGGCGTTGTCAAGCAGCGCTTTGTTCCAGGCGATCGCCGCGTTGTGGAGATCGACGGGTGCGGCGGCCGCCTCCAAAGGCGAAAGGCCGTAATGGTCGTTCGTCGGATGGAAGAGCTTCAGGTGCAGGATCGGCAAGAAGCCATTATCAAGCCGCCGAAACACCGTACGCTGCGTACCGACCGCATATTCATAGCTGTCCGCCCATCCGTCGGGTCCGAGCCGGGCTTTCATGCGATCGGGGCGCAGCGCGTATAGTTCGCGCACCGAACCATTGAGGCTCGCTGCCTCCACATAAGCGTTACCGGCGGTTTGCAAGAAACCATAGACGGTTTCAAGGAACACGGGCCCGGCTTGCGACGGATTCGGTCGGCGCAACAGCGTCAGAAGCGGGTGATCGGTGAACGGACGGCCGTTCTCGGTCACCTTCAATGGCGCCGAGGCCGCCGCTTCCGCCACCAGACGAACACAACGATTAGCGACGACATTGCGTTCATACGCGGCTCGCGCGAGCGAGGCGTAATCCCGCGGCGTCCACACCGGTTCGCCAACGCGCGTGACGGCGATCAGCGGCTTGGCGGCCGACGTTTTCGTTTCAGGCGGAAAGAGGCGGTTAAGCAAGGGAATCATTGGCCGGTTCCTCGGATGAACGTGTTGTCGTCTGTGTACATTGCACCGCAGCGAGTGATGTGTGGTTGCATTCTTTCCCGCCGCCATCCTTCGAGACGCGAACCTGAGGATTCGCTCATCAGGATGAGGGGTTCGGCGCGTCGCCGTTGATGACGCCCCTTATCCTGAGGAGCGGTCTTCAGACCGCGTCTCGAAGGATGGCAAAGGGTGCCGGCCGGTACGAATGCAGTCATCATGCGAGCCTCCGCACGGACGGCGCGGCGGGCGGGCGCGTCAAACACAATTCCGTCAGGGCCCAGACGAGAGTGTCTAACCGATCCGGACTGTCGCCGCCGGCGACGCCGGTGAAACTCGTCATCTGGTCTTCCAATGCTGGGAAGCGGCCAGCGTGTTTCACCCGGCCCTGTTCATAAAGCGCCGCCACAGGCTCCGCTCGCAAACGTTTGCCGCGGGCGGCGCGCACCGCGCGCACGGGCGCGGCCGGGTCGACTTGTTCAATAACAGCGCGGACCATGTCGCCGCCCTGATTCACTTCAGCGATGATGCGGTCGGCTTCGAACTCATGCAGCGCCGCGACCGCTCGCTCCGCCCAACCGCGCGGCGATAAGCCCTTTACGGACCAATCGGCGAGGACAACTCCTAAAGGGCGACCCCCCGGCGCGGCGCCATGGATAACGCCGGCGACGATGACGCCGCATTCATCGGCGTCCGGGCCGGCCGTCGCTGGGGGGTCCACGGCGACAACGATGCGGTCGAGGCGGTTCCGCACGTCGTCGGCGTTTTCAAGGCGCGCTTCTTCAATGAGGGACCACGTCCACAGCGCGCCGGCGATATCGTCGATGATCTCGCCCATCAGCTCTTGGCGACCGAGCGCCGTGCCCTCATAAGCGCTGGCGATTTCGGAGAAGAATGCGTCGGCGAGATTTTCTTTGTTGGCGTAAGTAGACGCGCGGCTCGCGACCGTCGTGTCTTTACCTAAGAGGCGTTTGATGAGCGCCGTTGGTCGCGGCGTTGTTGTGACGACCTGGCGCGGTTTGTCGCCAAGCCGCAATGCGAGTTGTAAGTTGCTCCAGGTTTCTTCCGCATAGGACCATTTGCAAAGCTCGTCCGCCCAGGCGGCGTCGAATTGATAGCCGCGAAGCCCGTCCGGGTCTTCGGCGGAGAAACAATATCCGACCACGCCGTTCGGCCAGATAAGACGCCGACGCGAACTTTCATAAGCAGGGCGCAACGCCGGATGACCGATATGGCGCAGTCCTGAAGGGCCTTCAATCATGACTTCCCTCGCATCGGCATAGGCTTCCGCGACAAGCGCGATGCGCTTTGGGCCTTTATTGTCGTTAGACGGCGCTTGCTCGACGAAATGGCGAATCCATTCAGCCCCTGCGCGGGTTTTTCCGGCGCCGCGGCCGCCAAGTAAGAGCCACGTCGTCCAACCATTGTCTGGGATCGGCGCATCATCCGTCCACCAAGGAACGAAACCAGGCCATTGCTGGTCGGGGCGCGCCAGGATGCGCCATGCATTTTCATAACCGCCCTCACGCGCGACCTCCTTCAGAAAGGCCAGCCGTGACGGTGCGCGATACGCGCGCGCCGGAAGCGGGTTGGACTTCGCGGGGCGGTTCGACGTCGCCGATTTCGACGCGTTGCAGAGCTTGTTCGTATTTTTCGGCGAGGGCGCGCGCTTCTTCTTCGATCGCCGCTTGGTTGGGTCCGGTTTCTGCGGCGTTTTGGTTGTCGGCGTTCTCGCCATCCAAACGTTCCTTCTGAAGTTTTGCGCTTAAAGACGCGGCGGCGCTCGCCACACGCATCAAGCATTCAGCGCTGCGCGCGCCGCGATCATGGTCGGCGCCGTCCTCGCGCAAATCGAGATCATCAAGGCATTGCAGCGCCCGGCCGACGGCCGCGTCAGCAACGTCATTCAGCGTGGCGATGAAATCGTCAGAGTTGGTTTTCAGCTTGGAACCCATCAAACAGCCTCCTTTGCCATTGACGTTTGCGGGGGGGATGTCGCTCAACGGGGCAAAGGATAGGCGCGTTAGAGGGGTGTTCGATAAATTTGCGGAAACACAGCGCTCAAACGAGCATAGAATGCTGTTTTTTCTTACTTTTTCGTCGGTGGAACGCGTTCGATGGTGCGTCGAAAAAAGATTTCTTCCTCATCAAGAGCGTCTTCAGAGACGAGGGATTTCGTCGCCGCCGCGCCGGCCCGAGCGGCGGATTTCGGATCGCCCGTAAGAAGCGGATGCCAGTCGGGCAAGGCATGCCCGCGCGCGAGACGTCGATAAGCGCAGGTTTCCGGCATCCAGGGAAGCGCGCCCGCGTTTTGCGGCGTCAATCGTACGCAGTCCGGCGCGCGCGTATGGCGGTTTTTATAATCCGTACAACGTCGTTTGTCGGCGTCATAAAGGCGGCAGGCGACATCCGTCTCCCAAACTTCGCCGGTTTCATCGTCTTCTATCAGGACAAGACAGCATTTGCCGCATCCGTCGCAGAGCCCTTCCCACTCCGCGTCGGTCATCTCGCTTAAGGTCTTAGTTTCCCAATAGGGTTTCGTCATGGGCCATAGCGTACCATACCGATGATCGGACGGGCTATGGGCATGTCAAAGATCGTTATGCGACCTTATCGCCGCTTTCAGTTTGACGAGGCGACCATTTCTCAATCGCCGCCGCCACCGCGTCGCTTTTAACGGGTTTGGCGAGGTAATCGTCAATACCGGCCTCAAGAAAGCGTTCGCGATCGCCCGTCATCGCATGGGCCGTTAGCGCGATGATCGGCGTCGGACGACGTTCAGCCTCCGTTTCAAAGGCTCGTATCGCCTTGGTGGCTTCGACGCCGTCCATCACCGGCATGGAAATATCCATAAAGATTAAATCGAAAGCGGTTTCACGCGCCTTATCCAAGGCGATTTCGCCATTCTCGGCGAATACAATCTCATTCTCATCTGTGTCGATCATATTAGCGACAACCAAACGGTTAACTTGGTTGTCGTCCGCGACGAGTAACGCTCTTTTCTCCGAAACGCTGTTCACGCTTGCGTCGCCCGAATGTGGCGCGACGTTTCCTCCAATGTCGTCTTTCTCACGCATCGTTCGCGAGACGGCCTTCAACGCCGCAGCTGGATCGCTGGCGATCAATCTGCAAACGGCGTCCTTTAAAAGCGCGTCACGCACCGGTTTGGACATCACATCCACGACCTGCAACGCACGAAACGCCTGGGCAAGTTCGTCACTATCCACCGACGACAAAATAATGATCCGAATACCGCTAATAGCGTCAATCTCACGCAATTGACGTACAGTATCCAGACCGTCCATGTCCGGCATATGATAATCAATCAACGCCGCGCCGATAGGGTCGCCGCAGGCCGCCGCGCTCTTCAGTATTTCAAGCGCTGTCGCCCCGCTTTCGGCGAAAATCGGCGTTGCGCCCCATCCGCTGAGACTTTCTTTCAAAATCGCACGGTTCGTCGCATTGTCATCGACGACGAGAACCCGCGTATCGGCGAAATCTGCAATGGCGAGTTCACCTAACTTCGCCGTCAACGCCGTTTCAGGCACGGCGGGGCCAATCGGCAAATAAACGCGAACGGTGAAGGTCGAGCCCTCGCCAAGGACGGATTGCACGTCAATCGAACCGCCCATTGCTGTCACAAGACTGTTTGTAATCGATAAGCCAAGACCGGTGCCGCCGAATTTCCGCGTGGTCGACCCTTCTGCTTGCGTGAATTTCTCGAACACAAGCGCAAGCTTATCTTCGGCAATGCCGATGCCCGTATCGCGAATGCTGATCGTCAGCGGCGCCGTCCCGTCAACGCACTCGCCGCAGGACACGTCGATGACGATCTCTCCCTCATGGGTGAACTTCAGGGCGTTTCCAACAACATTCGTCAGCACCTGACGGATTCGGCCGACATCGCCGATAAGAACCGGGGGCACGTTGGGTCGAAATCGCACCATCAGTTCAAGGTTCTTTTCTCTCGCTTTAACGCCGAGAAGCGTCGCGACGTCTTCCACGGCTTCCTTGACGTCGAAGGGACTCGGGTCAAACTCCAACTTACCGGCCTCGATTTTTGAAAAGTCGAGGATATCGTTGATGATCGTCAGGAGAGCGTCGCCGGAGGCATAGATCGTCTCGGCGAATACTCTTTGCTTCTCATCCAAGGGCGTCTTTTGAATGAGCTCGGACATACCCAAAATACCATTCATGGGCGTGCGAATTTCATGGCTCATATTGGCCAAGAACTCTGACTTTGATCGGCTCGCCGCTAGGGCGCGTTCGCGTTCAACCTGCAAGTCGTCCGCCGCACGCGTCATTTCTCGAACATATATCCAAGCGAAAAACGTAATGGCGATTGCGGTTAATGCGCCACAAAGAATAATCCCATCAAACGCTTTGAAGGGAAATGTTTCCTCCATATTTCTCACTTTGGCATAGACATGGAAGTAGAGAGTCGCTGTCATTAGCGCGAACACCATGCCATGGCGCGGCCCCAGGATAAGCATCGCCCCAATGGGACATAAAAGAATGGCCATTGTGGCGCCGGCGAGCAGCCAATTTTCCCAGATGAACTGCGCCAGAAAGATAAAGGTCAGGGCTAAAAAAACTTGGGCGTACCTTTGAATCGACGACGCTCGCCTCATGATGATCGGCAATATTATCGCCGCGGCGATAATCCCGTAAATGGGCAAATTAACGACGACTTCAGAAGTATAATAATCGAGCCAAACAATCACATCGGTAGCGGCAACACCGCCGCCAATCATTAGAAATGCATTGAACACACGCCGTTTTGCCGTCTCCAGCGTCGACCAGTGCGGTTCGCGAGGCCAATATATGTCCGTTATGCGAGAAAGCATCGCCGCCGTCGCCCCAGTGCGTTCAATACCGTGAGCGTTCGCCATTAACCTTAAAACTTGATTATCAGCACGCAGAAGCCTGGCTCTATGCGTCAATTAGGCGAGCGAGCAAACCGCTGCGCGGCGACGGCGTGCGGCTTGTTTTGGACCTTGTTAATTAGTATCGCCAAATGATGAACGACGTATAGCTGGAAATCGCGACCTTACGCGGCGTCGACACTGGATGGTCGTCCGGCCTCGCCCCATTTCTCAATTGCCGCCGCAACATCCTCGCTCTTCACTGGTTTCGTGAGATAATCGTCAATGCCATCACCAAGAAAGCGCTCTCTGTCACCCGTCATTGCATGAGCCGTCAACGCGATAACCGGCGTCCGATGGTGGCCCGCCTCCGCTTCGTGCGCTCGGATTGCTTTTGTCGCCTCCACGCCGTCCATGACAGGCATCGAGATATCCATGAAGATCAGGTCGAACCGGCGGGTTTTAGCCTGCTCTAGGGCGAGCGCGCCATTCTCGGCAAAAACAATTGGGGCTGTCCCAGATGTTTGACACATCTAGGATGGCGGAATGCGGCTAAAGCATTCAAAACTCACGCATATTCAAACGAACAAGTTGCTTGAACACTTCGTTGCCGGAACGCCTGCTCGAACGGCGTGTTTACTCGTC
>JBCCAY010000013.1:0-97226 GCA_039814575.1 Pseudomonadota bacterium | reverse complement strand
TCTGGTGAGGGGGGCTTATGCTGAATTACGCCCTCAGACGGATACTCGCGATTATTCCAACGCTGTTCGTCATCATTACGATTACGTTCTTCCTAATGCGCGTCGCGCCGGGCGGACCGTTCGATGAAGAGCGCCCCTTGGCGCCGTCGGTCCTTGAAAATATTCGGGCGAGCTACGGCTTGGATAAACCGTTGATCGAGCAATATTGGACCTATATGGGGAATTTGCTGCAGGGCGATCTCGGTCCGTCATTCGTATACAGAGACAAACGCGTGCTTGAGGTGCTCGGCGAAGGTCTGCCCATCTCGATGACCCTCGGCGCCACGGCCCTGTCTATCGCGCTAGTCTTAGGGGTGCTGCTCGGCACGATCGCGGCGCTGAACCAAAATAAGCGCGCCGATTATGCTATCGTAACATTCGCCACCTTCGGCATCACCATACCGAACTATGTGCTTGCGCCGATCCTAACGCTGATCTTGGCGCTCACTTTTAACTGGTTGCCGGCGACAGGGTGGGGGACGCCGGCGCAAATGGTGTTGCCGGTGGTTTCGCTTGCGTTGCCGCAAGTCGCGATCATAACCCGCCTGATGCGCGGCTCGATGCTCGAGGCATTGAAGTCAGACCATGTAAGAACCGCGCGCGCCTATGGTCTGCCCCTCACCAAAGTTGTCGGCAAGCACGCATTGCGCTCTGCATTCATTCCGGTTTTGACCTATTTGGGCCCGGCCGCCGCCGCTCTTCTGACAGGCTCAATTGTCGTTGAACAGATCTTCAATATTCCCGGCATCGGCCGTTATTTCGTCGCAAGCGCCCTTAACCGCGACTACACTATGGTGATGGGCACGGTTGTTATCGTCGCGTCGTTTGTGCTGATTTTTAATCTCATCATCGACCTGTTGTATTCGGTGCTCGACCCGCGGGTGCGATATGAATAGTCGGTCCGGCGGTGCGGACGCGACGCTCGAAAGTCGCTCGCTCCTTGATACGGCGTTTCTTCGCTTGCAGCGGAACCGCGCGGCGATGGCGTCTATGTGGGTTGTGATCGCTTTGACCATTGCGGCGGGCTTCGGGCCGTTGATGTCGCCCCATCCGTATAATGAAGTGTACAATAATTTTGTCGGCGCCAAGCCATCGCTCACGGCCTATCCGAAAGACGACCAGATCGTGCCGATTGCTGAGCGGGCTCTGAAGCGCGCACGGGTCAATGTCGAGGCTATCGATGCTTCGCGTGACCAGGTTGAGATTAACATTGTCAATCGGACAGGCGAGCGGCTCGATCCACGGATCACCCGATACCTTGTGCGATCGGATGTCTTCGCTGATGTTGAGATGTCGATTAACGAAGACGACGCGACCCGGGGCCGCGTGACGGCGGACGTGAAAAAGCTCTATTTTCTAATGGGGACGGATCAAAATGGTCGCGATCTTCTAACGCGCATTTTGATTTCCTTACGGATATCGCTTCTGGTGGCCGGCCTTGCGACGGGCGTAGCGCTGCTTATTGGCGTGACCTATGGCTCTATCGCGGGGTTCGTCGGCGGTCATCTGGACAACATCATGATGCGCGTCGTGGATTTGCTATACTCGCTTCCCTTCGTCTTCTTCGTAATTTTGTTGGTCGTCTTCTTCGGCAACAATATCGTCCTCATCTTTGTCGCGATTGGCGCGATAGAATGGCTCGACATGGCGCGGATCACGCGCGGGCAAACCCTGCAACTGAAACAGAAGGAGTTTGTGCAAGCCGCAGAGGCGCTTGGCGTTGGTAAGCTCGACATTGTCAAACGGCACATCGTCCCGAACGTCGCCGGCACGGTGGCCATCTATATGACGCTTTTGATCCCGAAAGTGATTCTGCTTGAGAGCTTCCTGAGTTTTTTGGGACTCGGTGTGCAAGAGCCGTTGACGTCGCTCGGCGTCTTAATCGCCGAAGGCGCGCGCTATATGCGGAACGACCCTTATATGTTGATATTCCCAGCGCTGACGATGTCGATGCTTTTATTCGCCTTGAACTTCTTGGGCGACGGCTTGCGCGATGCGCTCGACCCGAAGGATCGATAAGATGACCGTTGCTGAGCCGCTTCCGCCCGTTCTGGATATCGAAGACTTGAAGGTCGAATTTGATACGTCTGACGGCGCCGTCCATGCCGTTAAGGGAATGTCGCTATCGGTCGCCAAGGGCGAGGTGGTTGCGATTGTCGGCGAGAGCGGCTCCGGCAAGAGCCAGGTGGCGATGTCCACCCTCGGCATTCTGGCGTCTAATGGCCGCGCGTCCGGTAACATCCGTTTCCAAGGCCAGGAGCTTTTGGGGCTGTCCCGGCGTCAAATGAATGAGATTCGCGGCGCTAAAATCTCTATGATTTTTCAGGAGCCGATGACCTCGTTAGACCCGCTTTATCATGTCGGCGATCAACTCGTTGAGATACTGACGGCGCATAAGAGGCTCTCGAAGGAAGCGGCTAAATCTAAAGCGCTTGATCTGCTTAAGCTGGTGCAAATCCCGGAACCTGAACGGCGTATGCGGTCCTTTCCCACCGAATTGTCAGGGGGGCAGCGTCAACGGGTGATGATCGCAATGGCCTTGGCGAATGAGCCCGAGCTCCTCATTGCCGATGAACCGACAACCGCGCTCGACGTGACGACGCAGGCCGGCATTCTCCAACTTCTCGCGGCGCTCAATCGCGATATCGGGATGAGCATTGTTTTCATCACCCACGATCTGGGGATCGTCGAAGCCTTCGCCGACCGCGTCTATGTCATGCAACGCGGTGAGTTAAAGGAAACCGGCGAGACCGAGGAAATCTTCGAGCGCCCGAAAACGGCGTATACGCGCACGCTTCTTGCCGCGGAACCGGAAGGCGCTAAGCCGCCGATCGATGACGGCGTGGCGGCCATTCTTCAGGCGGATGACATTAACGTCGTCTACGGAGAAGGGCCTGGCTTTCTTCGAAAAGACACGCGCTTTCGGGCCGTTAAAGGCGTCGGCGTAACCTTGCGAGAAGGCCAGACGCTCGGCCTCGTGGGCGAAAGCGGGTCCGGCAAGTCAACACTCGGGCGCGCCTTGTTAAGGCTGACCGCGAGCACCGGAAAGATCGCCTATCTTGGGAATGATCTCCTAACCTTACCGCCGACCGACATGAAGCCCTTGCGCAAAGAGCTGCAAATGGTCTTCCAAGACCCTTATGGCTCTCTTTCGCCGCGAATGACGGTTCTCGATATTGTTGAAGAGGGGCTGCGCACCCATGCGCCGCACTTGCCGACGGAGGAGCGAGACGCGCAAGCCCTTGATGCGCTTCAGAAGGTCGGGCTCGACGTATCGGTTAAAAACCGGTTCCCGCACGAATTTTCCGGCGGGCAGCGTCAACGCATCGCCATTGCGCGCGCGATGCTGCTGAAGCCCCGTGTCGTCGTTCTAGACGAGCCGACATCGGCCCTAGACCGCACGGTTCAGAAGGACGTCATTGAGCTCTTACGTGATTTGCAGTCAGAGTTTTCATTATCATACGTGTTTATTAGTCACGATTTAGCCGTTGTGCGGGCGATGGCTGATTATGTTATGGTCATGCGTGAGGGCGTCATCGTCGAAGAGGGCGTTACGGAGCAGATTTTCGATGCGCCAAAACAAGACTACACGCGAAACCTTATCGAGAGTTCTTTTAACCTAAAGGACCTTCTTGGCGCGAAGGTTGATGCTAATGTTAAGGCGTAGGCGACGTATTTTGTGGCGAGATCGAAAAATGGGGCAGAGTGAATGCGCGAGCTTCTTTCGAAAAATTTACGTATAGAGAAGGTATACCCTCCCTCTCGCTATAAGGCGTTCCAGCCTATGGAGGGTTGGTGCGCGGTCTTTCAACGGCTTCTTATTCTTGCCGCTGTTTTGACGGGCCTGGCGGTTGCGCCGGCCTATAGTCGCGATCCGGCCGACGCCCAGACCTATCCGGCTCTTGCAGGATTGCGTTATGGAATTTCCGTCACTGATCTCGATGGCAGCGTTCTTGTTGCGCACCGGGCCGATGAACGGTTTATGCCGGCTTCTAACGTGAAGTTGTTCGTGACCGCGGCCGCTCTTGCGGCGGAAACCGCGTTGTCTGAGTTAGAGGCTGGCCTACAGGTCGTATTAGAGCCAGCAGAAACAGGTCCGCCGGCGCTTGCTTTGGTCGGCCGCGGCGATCCGACAGTCGGCTTTGGTCCCGATTGCACCAAGCGCTGTATTGAAACCCTGGCGGAGGCGGTCGCCGCGACGGGGATCTCGGAAGTCGGCGATATCGTTGGTGACGATCAATGGTTCGCTGATGAACGTAGGCCTTTGGGGTGGAGTTGGGACGATCTAAAATTTGGCCACGGAACATCGATTTCGGCGATCGCCGTGAACGAAAATATTCTCCCCCTATGGGTCTCGCCATCGGGGGTGGTTGGCGCCGGTGTGCGGGCGTCGTGGGGCGATGCCGGACAAAGTTATTTCAATCTTGAAAATGAAGCTAAGACGAGTGATGCGACTGCGCCGCGGGCGTTACGGCTGGAGCGGCGCATTGGCGAGCGAACCGCGCGCCTTTACGGTGAATTGCCGCGCGGACCGAAGTCATTGAAGCTTGATTTAGGCGTGGACAACCCTGCGCACTTGGCCGCTTGGTTTTTTAAAAGAGCATTGGAAGCCAAGGGCGTTTCGGTATCCGGCGCGTTGCGCACTCGCCGTCGACCCCTCCAGTATGCTGACGAACCGGCGCTGATTGACGCCGATAATCCCGATGCCCCATTGTCGTGCACGCCGCGCGACCGCGTTTCGCCCAAGGAGACGGTGATCGCAGCGCTTCCGCCCGCGCCCGTGCAGGAAATCGTGACAAAGATTAATCGCGATAGTCAAAATCTGTATGCGGAGATACTGCTTCGACAATTGGGTCGCGCCGCGGGGCGAGGCTCTTCCTTTTGCGGCTTGTTACAGATAGAGCAATTGCTGGCGCGCATAGGCGTGCCTCCACAGTCTTACGACATTGCCGACGGTTCAGGACTTTCAGCCTATAACCGTGCAACGCCGGCGACGATAACCGCGTTGCTGCGCCATGCCGCCGCGGAGCCATGGGGCGATGCCTATCGTGCGAGTTTACCCGTCGGGGGCGGCGCGACCGGAACGTTGAAATACCGCTTCCGTGGGTCTGAGTTAGAGGGAAAGATCTTTGCAAAGACGGGGACGCTAAATCATGTGGACGCATTATCCGGTTATTTGCAGGCCCGCAGCGGGCGGATGTTAGTCTTTTCCATAATGGTGAATGACCGGCCGCTTAAGGCCAACTCTGCAATGTCGCATATCGCCGCCACGCTGTTGACGATTGCTGAGCAGCACTGAAACGGCACACTAGAAACGGGCACTGAAACGGCGCACCGAAACGCCCCATTGGCGGTCGACGCTAGACAACACTGGAGGGCTCTGGAAGACTGTTGCGTGGCCAATCAGATGCTTCGCCATCGACGGCGTGACTTACTCATTTAATGTCGGGCATACTCATGGTCGACGTACCTAGGCCGAAACCTTTTCGTGAGTGCTGGCTGACACCTTGATGGATCTTTTAACGGAATATGAAAGCGCCATCCGCTTGAGCGTTTTTGCGGGCGTACTGGTATTGATGGCGTGTTTGGAAGCGATGTTTCCACGTCGACGCCGAGCGCAGGCGCGTGCGAAACGTTGGACGACGAATCTTTCTCTCATCATTATCGACACGGCTGCGCTACGGCTCGTCTTGCCCATTGTGGCGATGGGCATGGCGGTCGTCGCCGAGACCCGCGGCTGGGGACTTCTCAACCAGATAGCTTCGCCTATCTGGCTTGAAACCCTAATCGCCGCCATCGTGCTCGACATGTTGATCTATTGGCAGCACGTCGCCTCGCATCGCATCCCCGTTTTGTGGCGCTTACATAAAGTGCACCACGCTGACCGCGATATTGATGTAACGACCGCGGTTCGCTTCCACCCCGTCGAGATCATTCTGTCGATGGTCTACAAGATTGTCTGCATCCTTCTGCTTGGCCCTGCTGTCGCCGCCGTCTTCTTGTTCGAGGTGCTGCTCAATGCTTGCGCACTGTTTAATCATGCGAATGTGCGCTTGCCGTCGGCTCTTGATAGCGTGGTGCGTTGGTTTTTCGTGACGCCGGATATGCACCTTGTGCACCATTCAACGCTCGCGAATGAAACTGACAGCAATTTTGGATTTTCGCTGTCGCTATGGGACCGGCTTTTTGGGAGCTATGTGGCGCAGCCTCGTGAAGGCCATGGCGGTATGAAAATTGGTCTGCCGGAGTATCAGGACGATGCCCCGAGCGGTTTGTTTTGGACGCTAACCATTCCGTTTCGTGGAAAATAATTCCGTATAGAAAATTCGTGTAGAAAGAAGGAAGAGAGCCCCGTGAAGAAATCAACCTTAACTCTAATTGCATCGGCGTTGCTTGCAACATCGTGCGCACAGCAAACGCCGGCGGATGAAACCACAGAAGCCGTCGCTCAGAACATCCGTACTGTTTCCGTCTCAGAAGCCGCCGCGTTGGTTGAAGAGAACAAAGACCTTGTTGTCCTCGACGTCCGCACGCCTGAAGAGTTTGCAGAAGGCCATATCGAAGGGGCGCTCAATATCGACTTTCATGGCGATGATTTCAAAACCCGCATCGCCGCATTGGATAAATCAAAGACTTATCTCTTTCACTGCAATAGCGGCGGGCGCAGCGGCAAGACCGAGAAAATGCTGAAGTCCCTTGGTTTCACCGATGCGGCGCACTTGCAAGCTGGCCTGTCCGGTTGGCGCGAAGCGGAATTGCCGACCGTGACACAGTAAAAATCAGAAGAGTCGCTAATGTCACATAAGTTAGCGCTGGACATTTTTAGTGTCGCTGCAGACAAAAACCCGCGCTTCTAGGAAGCGCGGGTTTATGCTGTTCAAAATGTTAAAACCGTCCCTGCATTTACATGTCGCCGGCCGGCGCACATTTAATTGAATATGCGCCGCTTCGTCTTACGCCTTACGCTTCGTAGGGCGTGTACGGCAGGTCGAGCGCCTCGGAAACGGCTTCGCAGGTGATCGCGCCATTGTAGACGTTGACGCCGTTTTTCAGGTGCGGGTCGGCGGCGATCGCCTCTTTCGCGCCTTTGTTGGCGAGGTTCAGCGCGAACGGGAGCGTCGCGTTGTTCAGAGCAAAGGTCGACGTCTTCGGCACGCCGCCCGGCATGTTCGCAACGCAATAGTGAACGACGCCGTCAATGATGAAGGTCGGATCGTCGTGCGTTGTCGGTTTCGACGTTTCGAAGCAGCCGCCTTGGTCGATGGCGATGTCGACAAGCGCCGAGCCGTCTTTCATGTTCGCCAGCATGTCGCGCGTGACGAGCTTCGGCGCCGCTGCGCCCGGGATGAGAACCGCGCCGATGACGAGGTCTGCTTCGTATACGGCTTGGTCCACAGCGCTTTTCGTGGAGTAGGCGATCGTCGCGTTGCCGCCATAGTGGCGCTCAAGCTCAGCGATCCGCGGCAGGGAGCGTTCGAAGACCGTTACGTCGGCGCGTGCGCCAATCGCCATTTGCAGGGCGTTTTCGCCGGAGGCGCCGCCGCCGAGGATGACGACTTTCGCCGGACGAACACCGGGAACGCCGCCGAGGAGGAGGCCTGCGCCGCCGCTGGCTTTTTCAAGCGCCGCTGCGCCAACTTGCACCGCCATACGGCCGGCGACTTCACTCATCGGACGAAGAAGCGGTAGATCGCCGCGATCGCTCGTTACGGTTTCATAGGCGATGGCGAGGCAGCCGGATGCAACGAGCGCTTGGGCTTGCGGTTTGTCGGCGGCGAGGTGCAGGTAGGTGAAGAGCGTGTGATGCGGGCGCAGCATGGCGCACTCGTTCAGTTGCGGCTCTTTAACTTTGACGATCATTTCCGCGTCTTCGAAGACGTCCGCTGCTGCGCTGGCGATGCGTGCGCCGGCGTTTTTGTAGTCGTCGTCGGAAAAGCCGACGCCTGCGCCCGCGCCCGTTTCAACGAGGACGTCATGGCCGTGACCGGCGATTTCGCGAACGCTGTCCGGCGTCAGGCCGACGCGGAACTCTTTGGTTTTAATTTCCTTTGGAACCCCAATTTTCATGGCGGCAGTCTCCTCTCTAGTGTGGTGTTATTGGGGGCGACCTTAGCGTCGCTGGGGCCGAAATAATTCTCGAAGTTCTGGAGAAATCATAGAAAATAGAAACATTTTCGCTTATATCTATGAAATATGGAAAAAAATTCTCTTACTGACGCCGATCGGCGTATTCTGGACGCGGTTCAGAAAAACGGGCGGGCGGCCTATCAAGAGGTCGGCGATGCGGTCGGCTTGTCCCTGTCCGCTTGCCATAAAAGAGTGAAAGCGCTGGAGGCGAGCGGCGTCATTGAGCGCTATGCTGCGATTGTCGACGAACGCAAGGCCGGCTTCGCGCTCAACGCCTTTGTCAGCGTAACGCTGCGGGATCAAAAAACCGACACGCTTGCGACGTTTGAAACGAGCGTCGTCGCGCGCCCGGAAATTATGGATTGCGTCTTGATGTCGGGCGACAGCGACTACCTTTTGCGCGTTATATGCCGCGACCTCGACGATTACCAACGTCTGCACCGGGACGTTTTAACGGCGTTGCCGGGCGTTGAACGTCTGAAAACCGCGTTCGCCATGCGCACCGTCTGTCGACGCACCGCCGTGCCGATGCAGATGGCGCCCTGATGGCGTCATGTTAGCTCAGTGCGGCGAAAAGCGTTTATCCTAGAGCGCCATAATGATTGCTTACGCCGTTGCTGATTATTTTCAGTAGACGTCCGCATTTCTTAAGCGGGTCTACGAATGTCTCATGAATATGGCTGTAGCTCGGCGGCCCTGCATCAGGGTATGTCGCTTTTTCTGCAAGCTTAAAATCGCTGAGCGCCGGCGCCTCGACAGGGAACACCTCGCACAAAATATCGCCCGCTTCTTCGAGTTGCAGGGAGAAGACCATGTCCATCACATCTTCTTTGGTGTAACCGGCGCGCGGTGAGAAACGCGGCAGACGCGCCGCCAGCAAAAAGACATGCTCCAGAAGAGCGATGCGCATGACGTGAAGCAGATCAAGGCTTATCGGGTTCGCCGCCGCCGCTTCTGAGAACCCCATATTTTCGAGGCTGCGCGTTAAGGCGATGCTGTCGGAGCGTAATTTCGCGATGAGTTGCAGGGCCGAAAAAAAGCGTGAATCTTCCGCAAGCGCTTCACCGAGCACCGCACACGGCGCTTCAAGGTGGGGTTCTTGCCCCGATATCGGCCGCGTCGCCCAGAAGGAACCGTCAAAGAGCTTCATATAGGCGATAGTCACTTTCATTTCGCTTAGGCTCTTGGCGCGCGCGACCAGCTTCATCAATCGTCCGAACCGGTCGGAATTTTGCGCCAAGTCGACGAAATAATCCGGTTCTTTGCTTAGCGCGGCGCCGATGCCGCCAAAGATGTTCGCCAGAAGTCCGATTTGCTGCAATGTTGCGTTATGGGGGATGGCGCGGATTTTCCTGAGTGAATCGTCCTCATCGCCTCTTTGTTCGAATTGTCGTTTCGTTTGGCGCGACCCGGTTTTCGGTAAAACAGACAGTCCGATGGCGGATAACGTGGCATTGTATGTTTTGTCGGCGAACAGCGCTTCTTGGCGCGCTTTTACACTGCGATAGAAATCAAGACTGGTGCTGATGTTTTGATAAAAACCGTCTTCGGTCGGGCTCGCCGCTGCGGCCTTGTCAGCGGCAAGCACGCTGGCGACGACGCGGTCCGCCATGCCTTGGGTTTCGAACAGTAAATAGCCGTCGCCGCCCTGATAAGAGCTTTCATGGATTAAATCGACGCCGCGGCTGGAAAACTGGCGGCGCGCCCATGGGGAGAGCGCATAAAGCGATCGGTCTTCCAAACTTGCCGGATGCGCGCCGCGGCCCATGCTTTCGCCATGGGTGTTAAAGACGATCGCGGTGAGCGCGCTAAGTCCGTGCGCCTCTATGAGTTCGGAGAAGTGCCCCTGCAGACGTTCAATCGCCAGAACCGCCGGGATTTGTCCCATAAAGCGTCCGGCGTCAGAGAACCCCGTTTGTATCGCGATGCGGCCGCGCGCTTTGGCGTATGTTTGATAAGCGGGTTGCGAAAACAAAACGTCCAATATTCGGCGCGAGCGATCGAGCGCGTAGGCTGTCTCAAACAGGGGGCAAATATCGACAGCGCCGTCGACGCCGAAGCGCTTCGCCAAATAGACGCTGGCGAGAATCGTCACCGGATTTTCGCATTCAGCGATGAGTAGGCGGATTGGTTGCTCCGCATCGATATGTTTGACGATTTGCGCCATGGCGATGAAAAGCCGCGCGGCGGTGGTTTGTTCAATGGCGAGGGAGCCGAAATTCACGGCGACCGGCTCGGTCGTTTCGATGAGCGTTTGCACTTCTTCGAGGGCGCGCCGACCGAAGAGGTCCTGATCGCTGCTGATATTGAGTGCATGGCGCGCCGCGTTACGAACTTGCGCGGCATTGAGACGAAAGTGAATTTCGCCCATGCCAAACTGGAAGCTTGTCATGTCCGCTTTCAAGCAGAGAAGCGAAAAGGCGGTGTCGTCGTCGACATCGGGAAGGCTCGCCTCGATCAGGTCGGTGAGTTCGCTTATCTTGACGAGCGGTTGCGGCGTTTCGGTTAGGCGATTGGCCGCATCAGCGAACTCATTCGGTGACATTGTGTCATTGGCGAACGCATCGACGGCGTCAGCGCAATCGCGCAGGCCGTCTGCGAGGCGCGCGCGCAATGTCGCGATTGATGCCGCGGCGGCGCTGCGTTCTAATCCGAGCGCGGCGATTCGGTTCGTGTACCATTGTAAGCGCCGGTGTTTTTCTTGCAGGCGATGCTTGATGATATCGCGCCAAGTAATGTCTTTCCGACCGTCCATGTCATAGCCGACCCAGGTCGCAATCGACAGGGGGCTTGGCGTCATCTGACGCCACTCATTAGGAAAGCGTCGCCTTGCTTCTTCTAGGATCGCGCGGTTGGCGTGGGAGACGCTCGCTGAGGCGCGTTCGATCGCGCCTAAGGCCGCCGCGTGCTCATACGATAGGGAAATATCCGCATCGGGATGGTGCTCGAGGCCCGATGGAGTTTGGCGATCGCTGTCAGCCTCAGATGAACCGCTGGTGGCGGCTTTTGCGATATAGGCGCGTTGACGCCCGGACAGCATAAATGTCGGGTGCGCGGTGAATACGAGCATCGACCGCCGGGTGCGCCAGTAATCTGCGAACGCCGACGGTGAGGTGAGGGCCTCACTTGCGCGCTGCACCGCCTGGTCAATGGCGTCGTCCTCTTTCTCGATGTGGTCGAAGCCCAAATATTTCCGAGTTGAGGCGATCCGTACCCCCAAAGCCTCGTCGCACAAGGTCTGAACGAATCCGACGAGGTCGTCTAAATTCAGGCGATCGGCTTCTAACGCGACGGAGACTTCGTGCGCCGTTTCGCGAATGGGATTGCGTAGCGGGTCGAGGGTGACGGCGCCGCGGAGGTCGGTGAGGCGATCGCGCCAGTGGGACAGGGTTTTAACGGACGTGTCTGTCGACATTGGCGGTGGTCTCCCATGCTGAGATGGCGTCGTCGTAGGGGCGCGTCGCGCATGCCGAGGCCTCGCTTGCGCGGAATTCACCTTATGGGCGGCACATGGCGAAGATCAAGAATGGTCGTCTGCGCGGCGCTAACAGCCTTGTTTCTCGTAACCGACGGTAATTTGACGCTGATCCATGATATTGCCGGTCTCGCTAATAGCCTTATATAGGCTGCACGTTTCGAGGCGTTAGATCGCCGGTATTATTAATTCCTAAGGGTCGAGTTTTTGACTTTTCACGCCCATCGTTTTTGCGTCGCCCCGATGATGGATGGGACGGATCGGCATTGCCGATACTTTCACCGTTTACTGACGAAGCGCGCCCTTCTCTATACGGAGATGGTGACGGCCGAAGCGGTCATTCATGGCGACCGTGATCGCTTGCTCGGCTATAGTGCGGTGGAGCATCCGGTCGCCTTGCAGCTCGGCGGCTCCGACCCCAAGGCCTTGGCGGCGGCCGCGCGCATTGGCGCTGAGTTCGGCTATCAAGAAATCAATTTGAATGTCGGCTGTCCGTCGGACCGGGTGCAGTCCGGTGCATTCGGCGCCTGTCTTATGCGCACGCCGGCGCTCGTCGCGGACTGCGTCGCGGCCATGAACGCGGCCGTCGACTGCCTCGTAACGGTGAAGTCTCGGATTGGCGTTGATGATCAAGATCCCGAAACGGTTCTACCGAATTTCATCGAAACGGTCGCTAAGGCGGGCTGTCAGGTCTTCATCATTCATGCTCGCAAAGCGTGGCTACAGGGATTGAGTCCGAAAGAAAACCGTGAAATCCCGCCCTTGGACTACGATATTGTGCGCCGTATGAAGCAAGCGCGGGCCGATCTAACGATTATCCTCAATGGCGGCTTAGAAACCATTGAGCAGTGTTCTGAAGAATTAGACTTCGTCGACGGCGTTATGTTGGGGCGCGGCGCTTACGGAACGCCCGGACTGCTACTGGATGTCGATGAAGCGCTGTTCGACGAGCCGCCGAGCGCTTCGAACCATGAACGTATTGATGCGGTTATCGATGAAATGCAAAGCTATGTCGAGACGATGGCGGCGACGGGCGTGCGTCCGCATCATGTCGTGCGCCATATGCATGGGCTTTTCCAAGGAACGCCCGGTGCAAAGCAATGGCGGCGGCGTCTTTCCATTGAGGGCGCCGCGACGCCTGCGGATGTATTACGCCATGCCTATGCAGAGGTGAAAGCCGCCCGAGCGAAAGCGGCGGAGCGACAAAGGCTATTGGATGCGGTCGACGGCGTAGCCGCGCTCGACTAATAAATCAACGAGGCTGTCTTCACCGACAAGGTGGCCGGCGCCGACGGCGATGAAATAGCTGCCGTCGCCTTCCATCAAATCAATCACGCGCGTCATCCATTTGCGATTGCGTGATACGATGAGGGCGTCAAATGCTTTTGGCGAGTCGCGACGCAGTTCTCCGAGAACGGAAGTGTCGAGGGCTTCAAGGTCGCCGGTGCGCCAGGCGTCGAGCATAATCTGTGTATAAACTTGGAAGTCATCGAACTGCGCCATGGTCGCGTCGAAATTGGCGAGCATGTCTTCATCGCCGAGCGAGGCGAGGGTGACGATTTGATCTTCGAGCGTTTCAAAATAATCGAAACTGTCGCCTTCCATCGTGGCGCGCTGCAAGACCAGCGTTTCAACGCCGTTTAGTTCATCGAAGCCTGCTTCTTTTAGGGCGAGAGCGGAGAGCGTGACGAGCGCGAGCCACGGGCGCTGCGCTTCAAGCAAATCGCCTTGCATGCCGAAGCGAGCAGCGACTTCTTTCAAACGTTGGGCGCGTAAAACACCGATCGTGTCGGTCAGCGTCACGCCGGCCGGATTGTATCCGTACTCCGATAAAAGTTCGAGCATATGCTGGTCTTTGTTTGGGGCCGATAAGTCGGCCTCGACCATGGTGATAGCGCTCGCTGTCATGGCGGCGTCGTAGGTTTCTGTGCGCCAATTAACGCCGGGCGGTAGAATGTGAAACGTGCCGAAAAGGTAAATCTCGGTGTCGGCGTCAGCGAGGCGCCACATGGCCGGGGCGTCGTTTCTGAGCGGATCAGCGCCTTGCGTTGCCGAAGGCGCTGAGGCCGTCGCGCCGTCTAGGGTTGTGAGAATAGATTCAATCGTGTCGGGAGCGTCTGAAGCAACCATTTCCGGCGCGGTGTCTTGCGCCGCCGCTCCTCCCGAAACGGCGCCCGCGACATTAAGGCCTGCGGCGACAAACGCGCCGACGGCGAGACTTTGCGTCAAACTCGACGCAGCGCGTCGAAATGAAAAACGTTGTCCTTGCATGGCATGCCCTTACTCGCGACCGAACAACGCTTTATTAAACTGCGCCGGCGTGAAAATGGTTAACGCACACGCCCATCAGCCTCAGATTTTTTGATTATAAGCGCCGACTTCCGGATGCGTCGAGAGGAGAGCGTCGAGCTCAGCGAACATCGCCTTCATATTGGCTTCTGAGGTCGGGCTTTCGACGACCACCACAAGCTCCGGCTTATTGGATGAAGCCCGAACGAGGCCCCAGGTGCCGTCTTCGGCCGTGACGCGGACGCCGTTAACCGTAACGACGTCACGGATTTTCTGCCCAATGACAGTCTCGCCCGCATTGGCTTTTGCCTGAATGGCGCTGACGACTTTCTCCACGACGGCGTATTTTTCTTCATCGGCGCATTTCGGCGACATGGTCGGTGACTGCCAAGTCTGCGGCAGAGATTTGCGCAAGTCGGAGAGTTTTTTGTCCGGATTGCGGTCGAGCATCTGTAAAAGTGCGATTGCGGCGACCAGGCCGTCGTCATAGCCGCGGCCGATCGGTTGATTGAAAAAGAAGTGCCCTGACTTTTCAAAACCGGCGAGGGCGCCGATCTCGTGGCTTTTGCGCTTGATATAGGAGTGCCCCGTCTTCCAATAGAGCGTTTCAGCTTTGTTTTCGATGAGAACGGGATCAGTGACGAAAAGACCTGTTGATTTAACATCTACGACGAATTGCGCGCCAGGATTGAGGCTGGAAAGATCGCGGGCGATCAGCACACCAATTTTATCGGCGAAGATTTCTTCACCCTCGTCGTCGACGACGCCGCAACGATCGCCGTCGCCGTCAAAACCGAGCGCCACGTCGGCGTTGTGCTCTTTAACGGCGTCGCGCATGGCGTGGAGCATCGTTAAGTCTTCTGGGTTCGGATTATATTTCGGGAAGCTGTGGTCAAGATCGGCGTCCATGGGGATGACGTTCAGGCCAAGCCGGGAGAGCGTTTCCGGCGCATAAGCGCCTGCGGTGCCGTTGCCGCACGCGGCGATCACGGTCATGTCGCGTTTTATCTCAGTGTTTTGGACGAGGTCTTCGATATAACGCTCGCGCAGGCCCGCGACGGCGCGATAGGCTCCGCCAGCGTAGGATTTATAGGCGCCCTTTAGAACAATGTCCTTAAGGCGGCCCATTTCCTCCGGACCAAAAGTAAGCGGCCGTGCGGCGCCCATTTTTACGCCCGTCCAGCCGTTTTCATTGTGGCTTGCCGTCACCATGGCGACGCATGGGGCGTCGAGTTCGAACTGCGCGAAGTAAGCGACCGGCGACAAAGCGAGGCCGATGTCCAAGACTTCCATGCCGGCGCTCATCAGGCCAACGGTCAACGCTTGCTTGATGGATAAAGAATAGCTGCGGAAATCGTGGCCGACGACGATCTTCGGCTCTTTGCCGAGTTCGCGGATGAGCGTGCCGAGGCCTTGGCCGAGCGCTTGGATGCCGAGAAGGTTGATTTCCGGGCCGAAGAGCCAGCGCGCGTCATACTCGCGAAATCCCGTCGGCTTCACCAATGGCGTCGTCTCATAGGCGAGCGTGTTGTCGGGGATAGAGGGTTGTGGGACGGGCAAAATTTCAGCGCTTGCGGTTTGGGCGTCGGACATGGCCTTATCACTCCAATGACGGACCGCGGCGTGGATGCTCGGCGGTCGGAAGGCGGGCCAATAGAGGTCTTCGACATCCAGGCGCGCTCAATACGAGATTGGTCGAACGAATGACGGAAATTGTCGCCCAAGGCAATCGCCGCGGCGCACAACAGCGCTCTCGGGCGTCGGGAGAGCCAAACGCCGCGTCGTTAGCGCGTTTGACCGAAGAAATAAGCGCCTGCCGTCTGTGCGCCGGTTCTTTTGAGCATTCTCCGCGGCCGCTTTTTCAGATTGCTGAAGGCGCCGCCATCGCGATTTTTTCTCAGGCCCCGGGTAATCGCGCGCATCAATTGGGGCGCACCTTCCTTGACCCTTCGGGCGTACGGTTGCGTGACTGGCTCGGCGTCGATGAAGCAACCTTTTACGACCCGCGGAACTTCATCATCGCGCCGATGGCGTTTTGTTTCCCCGGCTATGACAAGAACGGGGGTGATAAACCGCCGCCGAATATCTGCGCTGAGACCTGGCGGCCGCGCCTTGAGGCCGCCATTGCGCCGCCGGCGTTGACGCTTCTTGTCGGTCGATACGCGCAAGTTTGGGCGCTCGGCCCAGACGCCCGCAAAACCTTGACGGACACCGTCGCGGCTTGGCGCTCCTATGGGCCGGCGGTGCTGCCATTGCCGCATCCGTCTTGGCGGAATAATGGATGGATTAAGAAAAATCCCTGGTTCGAAGAGGCGTTGCTGCCGCATCTAAAAGCGCGCGTGAAATCGCTCCTCGGGTGATAAGGACGTATGAGACTAACGGCCGGTGGTTTTCTCTTGATTTTAATTGTCTGACGACCGAAGACCCGCAGCCCATCAGCGACACGGCTTGGTGCGGCTTCAGAAGATATAAGTGGATGGCGATAAACCCGTGGGCGACAGAACGATCCCCTCTGCCGAGCGGCCTGATTGGGGCGCTTTGGGCGATGAACCACCGGGCAGTCTTCGGTCTTCCAATAGCGCTGGCAATCGTGCTGGCGATAATCCTGGCGACGGTCGATCGCGCCTCAGTGCTTGGCGACGCGAAGCGTTGGCGCTAGCAGCGCTTGGCGCGCCGATGGCGCTCACGCAATTGGTGCAATTCTCGGTCAACACCGTCGACGTTTTGATGATTGCGCGCCTCGGGCCCGAAGCGCTCGCGGCGTCAGCGCTCGGCGTCGTCATTTTCACGACCGCCTATATGGCTGGCCTTGGCCCGGCGATGGCGATTTCGCCGATGGTGTCACAAGCGATCGGCGCGGACGCCCAAGACTATGCCGGCGTGCGCCGTTCGGTTCGTATGGGATTGTGGGCGTTAGCCCTGATGTTTCCGTTCGCCTTGGCGCTCTTTGCGATGACGCCGCAAATCGCGCTGGCGCTTGGTCAGCCGCCGGAACTGGCCGAACTCGCCGGGCCTTACGTTTTGGCGCTGGCGCCCGGTTGGTGGTTTTTCACCGGCATGCTCGTTTTAAGGAACTTCCTTGCGGCGCTCGGACTGACGCGCACGCCCTTATTGATCATTGTCGTGACGACCTTGCTCAATGCATTTCTGAACTATGTATTCATATTCGGACATTTCGGCGCCCCGGCTCTGAACCTTGTCGGCGCCGGGATCGCATCGGCTTTATCCAATATGGCCGGCTTCGCGTTGCTGGCTGTTTATTGCTACACCAATGAAAAAGCGCGTGCGTTCGATATTTTTTCACGGAGCTGGCGACCCGATTGGACCCGTCTTGGCGAAGTCTTGCGGCTTGGCGCGCCGATTTCGATTACGATCACCTTCGAGGGGCTGTTGTTCAATGGCGCGGTCTTTTTGATGGGACGCATTGGCGTTGAGGAAATGGCGGCGTTTCAAGTCGCGCTGAATTTCGCGGCGCTTGTCTTTATGATTCCGCTTGGATTCTCGATGGGCGGCGCCGTGCGGGTAGGGCTCGCCGCCGGCGCGGGTGATATAGGGCGTTTGCGCCGCGCCGCAGCTCTAACGATTGGATTAAGCGCCGCCATCGTGGCTCCGCTCGCGGTCTTTGCGTTTTTTGCGCCGCATATTGTGGCGTCGGCGTATCTCAATTTGGACGCGACGGATGCAGCGCACGTCGCCGTCGGCGCTTTCGCTGGCGTGTTTATTCGTATGGCGGCGATTTTCATGATTTTTGACGCCATACAAGTTGCGGCCAATCAAGCGCTCCGAGCGTTAAAAGACGTTCGCGCGCCGATGTTCATAACGGCGGTGGCGTATTGGGCCGTCGGGTTTCCGATGGCGGCGTGGCTCGGATTGGCGTCGCAAAGTAGTGTTTTTGGGGGCGCCGTCGGTGTTTGGTGGGGATTGGTCGCCGGTCTCGCCGTCGCGGCCGTGCTGTTATCGGCGCGTCTTTATCGGACGACCCGTTTGATGGTTTTGAACAAGTAAGTTGGGTGAGGCGGGATGATGGGTCGCCTGCTCTCGGTGCGTAGCGAGGCGTTAGCGTTGGGGAAGCACGAGCGTATGATTTGGATGTCGAGCACTCTGTGTGTGATTGCGCTCTGGGGGCTGACGCTCTAAAGGCTCTATCCTGAATAAAGCGTGCAGAGCACCGCTTTCCACCCAAACATGTCGCTATGATGAGAAGGTTCGTTGGCTATGAACGGGCGCGAGTTTTTAGTTTATTGCATTTTGTGCCTGGCTTGGGGGCTGCACTACGTCGTGATTAAGATTGGCGTCGGGGTGCTGCCGCCAATGTTCTACGGCGCGCTGCGGATGACCTTGTTGGCGGCCATCCTATCGCCGTTTTTGAGGTGGCGTCCCGGCACAATGCGAACAGTTATCGCCGCTGCTGTCTTTCTTGGCGGCGTAAACTACGGATTTCTGTTTTCCGGATTATCGCTCGCGACAGCTTCGGCGGGCGCTATTGCGTATCAGCTCTATATTCCTTTCGCGACTCTTTTGGCTGCCGTCTTTTTGAAGGAAAGCATCGGACTGAAGCGTATTATCGGCATCTCATGCGCGCTTAGCGGCGTGATTATTATTGCGTTGGGGTATGAAAAAGCCCCTGGGGCCGCTGATGGAAATGTATTGATCGGCTTTGGATTAGTGGCGTGCTGCGCATTATGCGAGGCGACCGGATCAATTTTTGTGAAGCTCGCCAAAGGCTTTAAACCGCACGAGTTGCTCGCCTGGGCCGCCATTGTCGGCGCGTGTGTCCTTTGGTCACTCACGCTTCTGTTTGAAACGGGCCAAGGTGAGGCGTTTATCGAGGGCGACAAATCCGTCGTGATCGCCGTCATTCTTTATTCTGTTGTTGGCGCCTCCATCATCGGTCACGGCAGTTTTTATTGGCTTTTGCAGAATGTGCCCGTCTTCATCGTTAGTTCGTCGGCGTTGATGGTGACTGTTTCAGGCGTGCTTTTCGGCGTTCTGCTTCTTGGTGAACCGCTGACGCTCAATTTCATCGTGGGCGGAACGATTGCTCTCATCAGCGTAGGGTTCGTAATATGGCGAAACGCCGACGCCAAAAAAGAAAGCAGCCGCGAAACATAATCCGTCGTATTGGAAACGATGGTTTTGTTATTCGCGCCTATTGTTATTGGCGTTGACGATTACGTTTTTGATGGTGGCTCGAAACGCGCTGAGCTTATCGACGATAGGTGAACCAGTCTTCGATCCGCGCATAAATCACATACACCACCGCAAGGACGATAAGGATCATTAGCGCCAACTGAATTTGCGCATCGGCTTGATGGGTATCGTCCTTCGCTGGAATGTATTCTGGCTGTTCGGTCGTCTCAATTGTGCCATCGCCTGCTCGATCGCCCGTGCCGTCGCTGCCGATGTCAGCGCTATCACCGACGCCCATATCGTCTGTCGCTGAACCATCGGTGGCGTCGCTGTCGCTTTGGTCGATAACGCCAATGTCATCGCCGTTTTGGATGTCAGTTTCGCGCTCATCGAGTTCATCGGCGCTGTTGCGGCCCATGGATGATGCGGCGACGCCGGCGCCGCCAGCGACGGTCGCGCCTTGAATTGTGCGGCTTTCACCGAGATTGCCGCGACGCGGCGGATCTTCGACCGGTGCGGCGCGCGTGTTTTCATCGATTGCGTTCGTATTGTTGACGACAACGGGCTCAACGGGCGTCAGAAATAGCGCCCGTTCCGCAGCGCGACGGCGGGTCAAGCCCGTAACGGGGACCAAAACGCCGCCAACCGTCGCCTTATTGAACCAGGTGAGCGCTTCTGCGGCGCCGATGCGATCGCCGGCGTTTAGCCGCCGGCGCGCCGTTGACCGGCGATAGGCGTCTGAGCCCACATTATAGACGAAGGAAACGAGCGCATCGAACTCGTTCTGATTGAGCGGCACATTGGTCAATCGGCTAACCGATTGTTCCCGCGGACCTAAATCCTGTCGCAGAAGCTGCTCAGCCTCTGCGTCGGTGATCCGTTGGCCAGGCCCGGCCGTTTCAGTATGGCCGTAACCGATGGTCCAGACGCCGGCGATGTCCTCATAGGACTCCAGCTCCAGCCCCTCAAAGCGCTTAATTAGCGCCACACCATTGGCAGAAATCTTCATTGCTGCTCTCACCCCACGCTACGGTTAAAATACTAGCTGAAAATAAGGCGGAAGATAGGGCGTACTTGGTCAATTTCCTGGCGCCGGGTGTTCTACTTGGCGATAGGCGGGCTTCTAGCGAGGACGTGAAGGTGTTAACGTCTGCGCTCAAGGCGTCGGAAATGGCCGTTTCAAGAGCGAAATCCAGCGTTTCTGCGGCGTATGGCGGGGTAGTGAGGGAATGATGAAACTATTGAAAAACTGGGCAATGGCCGGCGCAATCGCCCTTATGGCGTGCATTTCAAATGGCGGCGCTGCAGCGCAAACGGCGAATCAAACCTTCGCTGCTGCGCCGTTCACCTCGATCAGCGCCCCTGAAGTTGTCTCCATGTTGTCTGAATTCGGCATCACAGGGGACATTAAAGCCGACGCCGGCGCCAAGGGAACGCCGTTGATTGTCGCCACCACGACGGGCGGGGCGAAATTCCTCGTTGGTTTCTTGCAGTGCCAGGGCGTCGGCGTTGCTGCGCGTTGCGGGCAAGCGATGGTTACGACGATGCAGTCTAGCGCCGGCGTTGTTTATGATGATCTGAACGTCTTCAACGGTACGTCGAGCGTCACGACGGTGGTCTACGAACAGTCTCAGCAGATTTTGATATTTGGACGGAATATTTTCATGCCGGGCGGGGTCGGCAGGGAGAATTTCAAGCTGCAAATTGCGCTTTTCCTAACGGATATGACGAATTTCTTGAAAAGCCGGTCTGGGGCTGCCGCCTCTGTAGCGTTGACGCGGCGTCCGAATTTGCGTGGTAAGATCGACGCGCAAGGGGCGTCTCAGTCGGCGTCAAGCGCGTTGGCGAAGACGCCGTTGACCCCGTTTCATCTGTCTGATGACGGAGCGCTTGAGGTGGAAATCGCCATCTCAAATGGAACCGGTGTCGATTACGCCTTCGACGGCGCAAGCCGTTAACAGCGACGCTTCTATCAAAATTGCGCGGGCGCACACGCTGCGCCCGCTTGAACTTTCATAGCACCCGCCATCGGCTTCAATCCGAGCGATATTAAGCAATTTACGATTATTCGCGTGAAGATCGTTCGCACTCCCGCGCCATAATTCGTGGTTTTTTGCGAGTGCGAAATAGGCGCGCGGCGTGCGCTGAACGTGTTTTTATGTCTTGGTAAACGCTTTATTTCGGTCGTTTTACAACCCTAGAAACCCTTTTGTTATTTTTTTGCCATATCCGGCGATCCGTTGGCGCATTCGCTGCGTCTATCTACGAAGATAGCGCTTTTGTGTCTTGAGCGTTGAAAAAGGCGCCGGTATAGAGGCGTCGGACGAGGGCGCGAAGTGATCTCCAAAGGGCTGTGGTGGACGGCTCCAGAAGAGACGCTTGGCGCAATGTCTAGCTGCGGGAGAGATACCATGTCGGCGACGGATTTGCAGGACTACAGCCCATCGAACGGTGAGCCGTTTATGAATGAACGGCAGAAGGCGTATTTCAAAAGAAAACTGCTGGACTGGAAGGACGATATCCTACGCGAAAGCAAGGGTACGATTGACGGCTTACAGACTGAAAGTCTGCATTTGCCAGATATCGCTGATCGCGCTTCCAGCGAGACGGACAAGGCCCTTGAGCTGCGGGCGCGGGATCGTCAACGCAAACTCATCTCCAAGATTGATGCGGCCCTTCGCCGGATTGAAACGGGCGATTACGGCTTTTGCGAAGATACCGGCGAGCCGATCAGCCTCAGCCGTCTGGAAGCGCGTCCGATCGCGACGCTTTCCTTGGAAGCGCAGGAACGCCATGAGCGCTCTGAGCGGGTTCATCGGGACGATTAACGCGGATCGCTAAACGGCGTACGGATCGATCACTCAGCGATAAGTGTCAGTCGGCGACAATTATGAGCCTGCCGTGATGTCGAGGCTGCGACAATGGCGTCGTGAACGGTTGATTGAATGTTAGCCGCCGACTTCCCAAATCTAAAAGATGTCGGTGACCTCTCTCACGGTTTATTACGATGGTTCTTGCCCGCTATGCCGGCGAGAGATCGACTACTATCGCGCGCGGGCGGAAGACGTTGAGTTTCTAGACGTCAGCACGACGTGCAGCGTTCTCGGAGACGATTTGAATTGTGATGAAGCGCTGCGTCGGTTCCATGTTCGCGACGCCGCGGGAACGTTATTTTCCGGCGCCGGAGCATTCGCCCAATTGTGGCTTAGGACGCCGTCTTTGCGATGGGCCGGCGCTATCTTTTCGCGCCAACCGTTCCGCGCTGTCGCTGATGTGGCGTATCATGCTTTTTTAACGGTGCGTCCCGTCATTCAATCGGGCGCGCGACGCATCTTAAAGGATGAAAGCTAATCCGATGATGCGCTATGCGACGGCGTTTTCGTCGTCATCGGTGTCGGCGACGGCGATCGCTTCATCGAGCTCGCCGCCAAGATCCTGGCTGAAATCCGTGCCGGCGTCCGCTAAGGCGCTTTGATAATCCATTTCGTCGGAGACCACGCGATCGCGGCCAAGGTGTTTGGCCGCGTAGAGGCATTGGTCGGTTCGTGCAATGAGCGTCTCGACAGTGTCGGTGTCTTTAAACTCAGCGACGCCCATGGACATCGTCACGGCGCCCATGCTTTCGTTCGTGCGTCGCTTTTTAAGAATGCGTTTGCCGATCGCTTCGCGGATGCGATCCGCCAATGAAACGCCGTGTTCAAGCTGCGTCGCAGGAAGGATCACAGCGAATTCCTCGCCGCCATAGCGCGCGAGAATATCCTTACCCTTCACATTGGCTTTCATCATCTCCGCCACGAGGCGCAGCACTTGGTCGCCGGTTTGATGGCCCCAGCGGTCATTGAAGCGCTTGAAATGGTCGATGTCGGCGAGGATCATCGTCAACGGTTCGCCCGTCTCATTGGCGCGCTCCACCGTGGATTGGATCGACTCGTCAAAGGTCTTGCGATTACGCACGCCCGTTAGCGGGTCCGTCATCGCTTCTTGCTGAATGCTGTCGATGCTCTCGCGCAGGAAGGAGATTTCGTCTGACGATTCGGCCAATTGTGTTTCAAGACGGGCGTTGGCGTCGGCGACCGATTTAACGATCCCCGCGACGCCTTCCAAGAGCGCGCCAACCGATGGGTCGGCGTCTGCGGCGACGGCGCCGAGTTCGCCGGTGAGGGCGCCCAATTGTTCCGTATGGCCTTTTGAGTCCGCGCCGGACTGCGCAACGGCGTCGGCGACTTTCGCGACTTGTCCCTCTAACTGATAAATAACCGAGGCGACCCGCTCGGAGTAATCAGCTTGCTGTATGTGTACATCATAGAGCCGATCAGCTTCCGCCTGGCTCATGTAACCGTCAGAGCTGATCGCCGCTAAGAAGTCGCTCGATAACGTCTTATTGCTCCGCGCGAGATGGGCGTAGAGAAGCGACAAGTTCCGCGGATCGGCTGCGAGCCTTAGCTGTTTCGCAAGCGCCATCGCTTCCTCAGCGATGCTGTAAGTCTTTTCGAGTTCGTCCGACATATTCGCCCGTCAATCACGCGTCGCCCCTGGCAGGCGCGCTCCCTTTACAGGGGTGATCCTAGGTTGCGAGCGTAAATGAACGAATAATACTGAGATCCTATTGGGTGCTTATTGGCGCCCTATTGGCGTCGCAGGTGCTGAAACCCGCGTCCGTCCATGCCTTACGACGCCATTAGGAGCCATTAACGAAGAATAAAGGCCGGCGCCGAATCGCCGAAGCCGATCGGCGCATCGGCTTCCTCACGCGCGTCATGTCGGCGGCCGCGTCTTCGGCTAGGGCGATCTGCTGATCGTTCTCTTTGTCGTTCGCCGGAGCGTTCGCCCGAGTGATCTCTCTGACGCTCTACTCGCTGATCGGCATCGTCGGAGCGATCATGCGTTTCGACACGATCAGATCCTACGTGATTAGAGTCTGGGCGATCAGACTCTGAGCGATTGGAGCGCTCGCCGCGTCCGCGACGGCGGCGTCCATCGCCGTTACGTTCGCGTCGTCCGCCGTCTTCGCGGCTCGAGCGGCGCGATTGCCGCGCGTTAAGTTCTTCTTCAGCTGTGTTAAAGAATTCGCCCAAATCTTCTTCCGGCAAGCCGTCCGCGCCGATAAGGCGGGTGATGGCTGAGAACGCTTTGTCGTCCTTGGGGCCCACAAGCATAAATGCGGTGCCCTGGCGTCCGGCGCGCCCGGTGCGGCCGATGCGGTGGACATAATCGTCGGCGTTAATCGGCACATCGTAATTGAAAACGTGCGTCACCGACGGAATATCGAGCCCGCGCGCCGCAACGTCGGACGCGATGAGGAATTGTAGTTCGTCGGTGCGGAACTTATCCAAGGTCTCCATGCGGAACGCTTGAGCGAGATCGCCATGGATGGGGCGCGCGTTAAATCCGTGTTTCTGCAAAGACTTCGCGACGATGTCCACGGATGATTTGCGATTACAGAAGACGATGCCGTTTTTGACGCCGTCCATCTCAAGCAAACGACGCAAGGTCATGCGTTTTAGCGCATCGTCGTTTTTCGGCAGGGTGACGATTTTTTGCGTAATCGTTTCCGCTGTCGTCGCTGGTTTCGCGACTTCGACGCGGGCTGGGTTGGACAAGAACTGGTCCGTTAGGCGCTGAATTTCCGGCGGCATGGTGGCCGAGAAAAAGAGCGTTTGCCGGGTCATCGGCGTCAATTTAAAGATACGCTCAATGTCCGGAATAAAGCCCATATCGAGCATCCGGTCGGCCTCATCGACCACCATGAGTTCAATGCCCGTCAGCAACAGCCGTCCGCGCTCAAAGTGGTCAAGCAAACGGCCCGGTGTTGCGATTAAAACATCGACGCCGCGGGTGAGCTTGGCGTCCTGGTCGGCGAATGAGACGCCGCCGATCAACAGCGCCATCGTTAGTTTGTGGTACTTGCCGTACTTTTCGAAATTATCGGCGACCTGCGCGGCGAGTTCGCGCGTCGGCGCCAGCACGAGAGAGCGCGGCATACGCGCCCGAGCGCGGCCGCGCGACAAGCGTTGGATCATCGGCAAGGTGAATGACGCCGTTTTGCCGGTGCCGGTTTGAGCGATGCCGAGGACGTCGCGGCGCGCTAGCGCTTCAGGGATCGCCGCTTTTTGGATGGGCGTCGGCGTATCATAGCCGGCTTCGGCTAAAGCTTGGAGGATACGGGGTTCAAGCCCGAGATCGCTAAAAGTCATAGTGTGACGGAGTACCTAAAGGACGGGTGATGGTGTTTTTATGCTTTGGGAGCCAAACACGCCCTTTCCTGGGGCTGTTTGTCGCCAAGCCGGATCATCATGCGTCTTCGTTTGCGCGGATAAGGGTTCTAAATAACGCCCAGCCTTCCGCGTAAAAGGTGCGATGCGTCTTGGTAAAAAACGTTTCACTAAATCCTATTCAAGTTCCGCGCCGAGCTGTTTCGGCGGCGCTAACGTAGGATCTCTTATGTGAAACGGGCGACCGCTCCAGCGTCGTCTTATGGGGCGGGCGCTTAGCTTTTAACCAAGCCGCCGCATCGGTCCCCGGCGCGCGATGCAATCACTGGTGGGCGACATAGGTCGATTACGCGTGAAAGTCAAAGCGGCAGGCGTTGTAGTCTGGCAACACCGCCGCTTTGAATACGCATTTTTCGGCCGAAACCGTCCGACAGCGTCACCAAATCTTCACACGATCTTCCGGTGGAAGATAAAGCGCATCCTCCGGATCAATGGCGAACGCCTCGTACCAGGCGTTCATATTGCGCACGACGCCGTTGACGCGATAGCGGGCCGGGGAGTGGGGGTCCGTCTCTATTTGGTTTTTCAGCGCTTCGTCACGCACGACCCGTTTCCAAACTTGCGCCCAGGCGAGGAAAAAGCGTTGATCGCCCGAGAGGCCGTCAAGAACCGGCGCTTCTTCGCCGTTCAAAGATAATTTGTAAGCGTAATAGGCCATAGAGAGACCGCCGAGATCGCCGATGTTCTCGCCCATGGTGAGGTCTGGTTTGATCTTAAAGCCCGGCAGCGGTTCGTACTGCGCATATTGTGCGCCGAGACCCTCCGTGATCTTTTTGAAGTTCGCCGCGTCCTCGTCCGTCCACCAATCACGCAACACGCCGTCGCCGTCGGATTTGCGCCCCTGATCGTCGAACCCATGGCCGATCTCATGGCCGATGACAGCCCCTATGGCGCCGTAATTAACGGCCGGATCGGCCGCGGGATCAAAAAACGGCGCTTGCAAAATAGCGGCGGGAAATACGATCTCATTGCGGTTCGGCGCATAGTATGCGTTCACCGTTTGCGGGGTCATGAGCCATTCGGTCTTATCGATCGGCCCGCCGAGTTTTCCCGTTTGATCGCGCCAGCGCCATTCATTGACCCGTTTCAAATTGCCGTAGGCGTCGCCTTCCTCGGGCGTTAGGGCCGAATAGTCTTTCCATTTGTCCGGATACCCTATTTTCGGCGTGAACTTTTCAAGTTTCGCGAAGGCTTCTTGCTTGGTCGCGTCGCCCATCCACTCCAGCGCTTCGAGGCTTTCCGCCATGGCGCGGCGCAAATTGGCGACAAGCTCTTGCATTTGCGCTTTTGAAGAGGCGGGGAAGTATTGCTCAACATAGATTTTGCCCACCGCCTCGCCGAGGGCGCCGTTGACGGCCGCAACGCCGCGCTTCCAGCGGTCGCGTTGTTTCGGCGTGCCGCGCAATTCGGTGCCGAAAAAAGCAAACTGTGCGTCGTCGAAGGCCGTCGGCAAAACGTCCGCAGCGCCGTTCAATAAGTGGAACGTTAAGTAATCGCGCCAGACGGCGACGTCGGTTTGCGCAAAGAGCGCCGCGATTTGCTGCAAGGCGTCGTCCTCGCGCAAGACAAATTCGTCTTGTTCGCCGAGCCCGACGCCGGCGAAGAGCGTCCGCCACGGTATGCCGGGCGCGAACGTTTCGATCTCCGCGAGGGTTTTAAAATTGTAGGTGAGATCGCGATTGCGGCGTTTCTCCGGCGTCCAGTGCGCGTCGGCGATCGCTTTTTCTAAGGCCACGACATTTTCCGCGCGGCGCCCGGCGTCATCGATTTCGGCGAGCGTGAAGATCTCTTCCACATAGGCGCGATAGGCCGTCAATTTGTCAGCGAACTTTGCGTCTTCGTAATAGGTTTTGTTGGGCAGCCCGAGGCCGGCTTGGGTGAGGTATACGATGTAGCGGTCGGTCTGCTTGGAATCGACGTCCACATAGGCGCCGATCGGCGTTTTCCACGGCGAGGACGCGTCGGCGAAAAGCGCTATGATGTCGCCATGGGTTTGCGCGGCGGCGATGCGTGCAAGGTCGGTGCGCGCCGGCCCTAACCCAAGGGCGTTGATCGTCTGGGTGTCCAAAAAGCTCGAATAGTACGCGCCGACTTTTTGCGCGTCAGACCCCGCTTGCGCGTCAGACCTCGGCGCCCCGCCGCCGGAGCCGCTTGCTTCGGCGGCGCCTTCGATAATGTCTTGCACGCGTTCTTCAGAACGCTCAAAGAGCACCGTGAAAGACGAATAGCTGGAAAAGTCGTCGGGAATTTCAAACGTGTCGATCCATTCGCCGTTCACATAGCGGAAGAAATCATTCCCGGGCTTCGTCTCAAGATCGCGGTCGTCGAGTGTGATGCCGAAGCTTCCAAGTTCAGGCGCTGAATGTACGAGGTTTGCAGCGTCCTCCGATGCGGCTGCGTTCTCGGACTTATCGCCCGAACAGGCCGCAACAATGACGAGCGCCGACGCGCTAAGAAGCGCCGAGCGCCATGAACGTTTGCACATAGTCTTTTCCCTCTGACGAACCGACATCGTTTCGCGCCCGGCTATAAAAGCCAAGGGCGCGCATCAGCGTTTCGTCGAGCGATTCCCACCATTTGCGGAAAACTATGGCTCTTTAAAAATCCAGAAGGAGGACGGCCCCGCCCGCCGGCGCTCTTTTGTGCGGCGGAAAACGCTTGTGGACTCAATGGCCTTGGGCCATCGTTTCAGGCACTGGACCATGCCCGCAGACATCGTACGTCGAGGGGCGAACAGCGAGGGCGCTAGTGGATTTAAAATCCGTCATCCGCACCATTCCGGACTATCCAAAGCCGGGGATTATGTTCCGTGATGTGACGACGCTTCTGTTGCATCCGCGGGGGTTTCGCCGCGCGATTGATGAGCTCGTGCAGCCGCTCGCCGGGGCCAAGATCGACAAAGTGGCCGGCATTGAGGCCCGCGGATTTATTCTCGGCGGCGCGATCGCCCACCAATTGTCGATCGGTTTTGTGCCCGTGAGGAAGAAGGGCAAGCTGCCCCACACGACAATCGAAGAAAGCTACGAACTCGAATACGGGTCCGATGCGGTGGAGATCCACGCCGACGCGATTTCCGCCGGCGAGCGTATTCTGCTCGTCGATGATCTTATCGCCACGGGCGGAACAGCGGCGGCGGCCATCAAACTCATCGAGCGCTGTGGCGGCGTTGTCGATCTTTGCGCGTTTGTCGTTGACCTTCCGGATCTCGGCGGCGCCGACAAACTGCGTGCGGCCGGGCATAAAGTGACGTCGCTTGTCGCTTTCGACGGCGCTTGAGACGGGGAGGCGATTATGTTTATGCTTCTTGGGCTTATAATTTTCTTTGGGGCGCATTTCTTCACGGCGTTCGCCCGTGGGCCGCGTGATGCGCTGATCTCTCGGCTTGGCGAGGGCGGATACAAGGGTGCCTACTCCGTCGTTTCCTTGATTGGTTTCGTCTTAATCATCAGGGGCTGGGGCGCAGCCGATCAGACGGCGCTCTACGTGACGCCCTATTTCCTGCGTCACGTGGTGTTCCTGTTAACGCTCCTGTCTTTGATCTGCTTGGCGGCGGCCTATTTGCCGAAGGGACGCATCGCACCGGCTTTAAAGCACCCCATGCTGGCGGGCGTAAAACTCTGGGCGTTCGCGCATTTGCTGGTGAATGGCGAGGTTCGCTCGGTTTTATTGTTCGGATCATTCTTAGCCTTCGCCGTCATCGATCGGATCGCAGTGAAACGCCGCGCCGCGCCAACGCCTGCACCAGGTCCTGCTATGAACGATGCGATCGTCATCGCCGTCGCCATTGCGGCATGGGCGGCGATTTATCTCTATCTCCATCCCATCATCGCCGGCGTCGCGCTTCGCGCCTAACCGCCCAGCTTGATGGTTTGGCTCCTACGCCAATGGTTTGGGGCGCCAATGGTTTGGGGCGCCAATGGTTTGCGGCGCCGCCGCAAGCGCCTATATTGCGCTGCGAAGCAACCAACAGAAAGCGTGAGAGTTAATGTCGATGAAGGGCTCCGACCAACAACGCACCACCGTTGCGGATATTGCAGCGCGCAAGGGCGGCGCGCCAATCGTCTGTCTCACCGCCTATGACGCGCCGACGGCTGAGCTTCTCGATCCCCATTGCGATCTTTTGCTGGTGGGCGATTCCGTCGGCATGGTCGTGCATGGACTGCCGTCGACCGTCGGCGTCACCGAGGAGATGATGATCCTTCACGGCCAGGCGGTGATGCGCGGCGCGCGTCAGGCGCTCGTCGTGGTGGATATGCCGTTCGGGTCTTATGAAGCCTCGCCGGATCAAGCGTTCCTCGCGGCCTCGCGTATCATTCGAGAGACCGGGGCGCAGGCGGTGAAGATCGAAAGCGGTCGCTATGCGGCGTCGACGATCGAGTTCCTGGTGGCGCGCGGCGTGCCGGTGATGGGCCATGTGGGCCTGCGCCCGCAAGCGGTGAATGTTTCCGGCGGTTACCGCGCCAAGGGCCGCAGCGCTGAGGAATGGCAAGAGATTAAACTCGAAGCCGAAGCCGCCAGCGCGGCGGGGGCTTTCGCCATCGTTGTCGAAGGCGTGCACGAAGCCTTGGCCGAAGAGATAACCGCCGCCGTTTCAGCGCCGACCATCGGCATTGGCGCGTCCGCAGCCTGCGACGGTCAGGTCTTGGTGACCCAAGACATGCTCGGCCTCTTTGAACGAAGTCCCAAATTCGTCAAACGCTATGGCGATCTGCGATCGGCGATCGACGAAGCGGTCGGCGCCTATGCTGACGAGGTGCGCGCTCGGGCGTTTCCGGCTCGTGAGCAGGTCTACCGGTTTAAGCGCAAAGATGTAGCTGACGGCTAAGAAGCCGCAATTTGAACGCTGTCGGCTGTTGTCACAGAACAGCGCGTTGCGTCGCTTTTGAAAGGCCGGTAGAAGCGGCGTTTCACCTGTCGTCGCGCTCGGTCGGCAGTTAAAGAGCAACGATGAAACCCGGTCTCGATAGGCACTATCGATAAGCTGGGCGCTGGACGGCGAAAGCGCGATCGCCTTTGCGATCATGGCCCTTGCAATCAGGGCCCTCCAATCAGGGCCTTGGCGATCACGGCTAAGTCCCGCGCGAACAAAAAGGAACCGCCCCTTGGCGAACGACGAAAGCTTACTTCGAGAAGTCGACGAAGGTCTGGCGGAAGACCGTCTTTCGCAGACGCTGCGCGACCGGACATCCTGGCTTATTGGCGGGGCGGCGATCATCGTGGTCGCGGTGGCTGGGTATCAGTTCTATTCATCGGCGAAAGCACGCGAAGCCGCCGATGCGGCGCGCGGACTATCGGCGGTGCTCGCTGACGAAACGGCCGGCCCTGAGGAGCGCGAGGCGTCCCTCGATCTCTTCTTAGAAGACGCGCCCAGCGGTTATGCGGCGCTCGCGCGCTTCCGCCTCGCTGCGTCACAAGCGGCCGCTGGCGAGCGCGTTGAAGCGCTGGCGAATTACCGAGCTGTCGCAGAAGACGGCGCGCTTACGCCGCGCATGCGCGATCTCGCATCGATCCGCGCCGCGCATTTGGCGCTGCCTGACGGCCGCAGCGCCGTAATCGACATCATCGGCGATCTAGAAACCGACGCCTCGCCGCTTGGCTTTTTCGCCCGCGAAGCGCTTGGCCTCGCGGCGCTGAAGGATGGTGACTACCAAACGGCGCAAGCGACATTTGAAGATATCGTCGCCGCCTCGTCGGCGCCGACAGGCGTTCGTCGGCGTGCAGAGGAGTTCGCGGCGCTGGCGGCGGCGGGATCTGCGAACGGTGCGATCGAATGGCCGGATCTCGACGCCGCTGTCGGCGTTAATCCGCTCGATGTTTTTGGCGGCGATCTTTCTTCGGCTCTTGAAGCCGCCGGCCGCGGCGAGGACGCGGCGCTGCAAAGCGGTGAGACGGCGTCCGATGAAACGAGCGTTGTTGAGGCTAATGAGGGAGCCGCGAGCGAAGAATGATAAATATTCTGATATTTGCTCTTTCGCCCCTGTTTTTGCGGCTGCGCCTCGTTGCTGTAGGCCTTCTTGCGCTTATCGTCGCGGCAGGGTGTTCGTCCGGTCCGCTTGGGGCCGTCAGCGGCGTGTTCGGCGGCGGCGGCGATGACGACGACGAAGATGAAGAGGTCAGCGAAGAAGCAGCGAAAGACGAGAACCGGCTTTCGATTTTGGCGTTTGAAGAAACCTTACAAGCCGATCCGCGCTATGCCGGCCTGACGGTCGATGTTCCGCCCTCCTACAAAAACCTTTCCTGGCCGCAACCCGGCGGCGAAGCCGACCATACGTTGCACCATCTGAGCGGCGAGGTGGCCTTTAAGAAGATATGGCGCACGAGCATCGGTCAAGCCTCCGCGCGCCGCGCCCGTTTGACGGCGCCGCCCGTTGTCGCCGACGGCCGCGTCTATGTTACCGATGCTGAAGCCACTGTCACGGCCTATGCAGCGGACAGCGGCGATGATCTTTGGGAAACTAAGCTTGCACCGAAAATCAAGCGTAAATTCCGTATCCGGAATCTCTTCGGTGGGGCGAAGAAATCGCAAATCGGGTTTGGCGGCGGCGTCGCTTATGACGAGTCTCGCGTCTTCGTGACGTCCGGCTTCGGCTTTATCGCCGGGCTCGATGCTGAAACCGGCGAGGAGCAGTGGCGCTATGAGGCGTCTGCGCCTTTGCGCACGCCGCCGACGGCGCATCGCGGCTCAGTGTTTTTCGTGACGATCACTAATGAACTCATCGCCCTCGACCAAGCGACCGGCGAACGGCAATGGGGCTTTCAGTCGTTTGAAGAAAACGCCCGTATTCTATCATCGGCGAGCCCGGCGGCGGCCGGCGATCTTGTCGTCGCGCCGTTTTCCTCTGGTGAAGTCGTGGCGTTTCTCGCCGACAGCGGCCGCGCGGTTTGGAACGACACGCTATCTCGGTCTGCCAACCTTACCGCGCTTGCGACCTTAAACGACATCGCCGGCAGCCCGGTCATCGACCGCGGGCTCGTCTATGTCGTCTCGCACGCCGGACGGCTCACCGCGATCGACATTCGCAGCGGCGGGCGCGTTTGGGAATCGCCGATCGCCGGCCTGCAAATGCCCTGGGTCGCGGGTGATTACTTATTTATCGTCTCGGTCGAGGGTGAACTTGTCTGCTTGTCCCGCGAAGAGGGCGCGATCATCTGGATTTCCCAATTGCAGCGCTATCGTAATGAGAAAAAGAAGAAGGGCCGTATTTCTTGGGCGGGTCCGGTCCTTGTGGGCGGTCATTTGATCTTGGTCTCCACCGAAGGCGAGGTTGTCAAAGTCAACGCTCAAGACGGCATTATCGCGGATCGTAAAAAAGTATCCTCCGGCTCCATCGTATCGCCAATTATCGCTGATGAGACGGTTTTTGTGCTGACCGAAGACGGTCAATTATTTGCGATGAAGTAGATCGCCGCACCTCGCAGCGTGCGCGCAACGTTTTGAACTTTAGAAAGCTAGTGTTTTGTCGACGCCGAAAATAGCGATTGTCGGGCGGCCGAATGTCGGCAAGTCGACGCTTTTTAACCGCCTCGTTGGTAAGAAGTTGGCGCTTGTCGACGACACGCCGGGCGTTACGCGCGACCGACGCGAGGCTGACGCGCAGCTTGGCGATCTAAAGTTTATTGCGATAGACACCGCCGGCCTTGAGAACGCGCCCGCCGCGGCCCTCGAAGGGCGAATGCGCGAACAGACCGACAGAGCCATCGTTGAAGCGCAAGCTTGTATTTTCGTGATTGACGGTCGCGCCGGCGTCACCTCGCTTGATGAGACATTCGCGGACCTTCTGCGCGGCGCTGATAAGCCAATTATTCTGCTCGCGAATAAAGCTGAATCATCAGCGGCCGATGACGGCATTTTGGAAGCCTGGCGGTTGGGGCTTGGCGAGCCCATCGCGTTTTCAGCCGAACACGGTGTTGGTTTGGCCGAGCTTTTCAGCGCTCTTGCGCCCGTCATTGAAGCGCATGAAGAAGAACACCGGCAAGTCGCCTCCGATGATTTTCGTGAAGAAAACGGTCAAGACATTGACGACGAGGTCATTGCCAGCGACGGCGAAAAGGAAGCGTGGGATGATCCGCGCAAGCCTTTGCGTGTGGCGATTGTTGGACGGCCGAACGCTGGCAAGTCGACCTTGATTAATCGACTGATCGGCGAAGACCGCTTACTAACCGGACCCGAAGCCGGCATCACCCGCGACTCGATTTCTGTAGAATGGCGGTGGCAGGGGGACGATCGAGAGTGGCCGATCAAGCTCTACGACACTGCTGGCATGCGCAAAAAAGCAAAAGTGCAGGAGAAGCTTGAGAAGCTCTCCGTCGCTGACGGTTTGCGCGCCGTTCGGTTTGCAGAAGTCGTCGTACTGATGACTGACGCTGAAGCGCCGTTCGAGAAGCAAGACCTGCAAATCGCTGATTTGGCGTTGCGGGAAGGGCGCGCGCTCGTCATCGGCATTAATAAATGGGATTTGATCGAAGATAAAAGCAAGGCGGCGGCGGACTTACGCGAGAAGGCCGCCCGGTTACTGCCGCAAGCGCCTGGTGCGCCGATCGTCTATTTCTCGGCCTTAACGGGGCGGTCGGTCGACAAACTCATGCCGGTTGTGACGCGCATCTATTATGATTGGAATGCGCGGATCAAAACGCCGGATCTCAATATTTGGCTGAAAGACGCCGTGGCGCGTCACCCGCCGCCGGGCGTCGCCGGGCAGCGGATTAAGCTTCGCTATATCGCGCAGATCAAAACGCGTCCGCCGACCTTTGTTGCGAAATGCACCCGCGCTGCGGACGTTCCGGCGTCGTATCAGCGTTATCTCGTCAATAGTTTGCGAGAAGCGTTCGACTTACCGGCAGTGCCGTTGCGCTTAATCCTGAAACGGCCAGATAATCCGTTTGCCGATAAAAATAAAAAGCAATAGGACATAAGTCGGCTCTTCGCGCAAACAGTCGACGGTGCGTTAGATAACGCCTTCGTCTTTCCAATTGCGAAAAACGAGACGTTCGGCCTCGCCGTCATAGTCCGGTGACGACGCGTGTAGGATGAGAGGCGCCAGTTCGCTCGGATCGGGCAAGGTTTCCGGGTCTTCTCCGGGCATCGCCGTCGCCCGCATGCGGGTGCGCATCGCGCCTGGGTCGATAATGGCGACACGGACGTTTGTCGCTTTCATCTCCGCCGCATAAGTTTTCGCCATCATTTCCAGCGCCGCCTTGCTGGCTGCATAAGCGCCCCAATAGGCGCGTTGCGTCTCGCCGCCGACACGGGAGGTGAGGAAGATCGCCCGGCCGGCGGGTGCGACGGCGAGGAGCGGCGACAAGGTGCGTAAAAGATGCCAATTGCCGGTAACGTTGACGGAGAAGGCGCGCGCCCAAATCTCCGGGTCGATATCGGTAATCGGCGCCAGTTCGCCGAGATCGCCGGCGTTCGCCAAAAGAATGTCGAGTTTGCCGAAGCGTTCGCCAAGCGCCGGGCCAAGCTGTGCGATGGCGTCGGCGTCCGTGAGGTCAGCGGGGATGAGCGAGCACGCGCCGCCGGCGGCGCGGATTTCATCGTCGAGTTCTTCCAAACCGCCGACGGTGCGCGCCAGCGCTAAGACATGCGCGCCCGCGGCGGCGAGGGTTTTCGCCATGGCGTAACCGATGCCGCGCGAGGCGCCGGTGACAAGGGTGAGCTTTCCGTTGAGGTCGGGCGTTAAAGGCGTCGTCATCGATTATCAGCGCTCATTTTCATTCACTGGTCCGGCTTCGCTCATTTGTCTGGCAGCGGAATGAAGTCCGTTTCGCCGGGTGGCAAGCCGAAGCCGTCGCCTTTAAAGCCCTCTTCGGTCGCTTTCGTCCAGGCGCGTTTCGCCGCTTCAATTTTTTCATCGCTTGTGGCGACAAGGTTCCACCAGATGCGGCGCTCGCCTAAGGGGACGCCGCCGAGGAGCATCGCCTTCACCGGCGTTTGCGTGACAATTGACGGCTCGGCGCCCGGCTTAAACACCAGCAGGCGACCAGCGCCATGGGGCGCGCCGTCGACCGCCACGGTTCCCTCAACAATATAAAGCGCGCGCTCTTCATGGTCGGACGGCGTTGGAATGTTGGCCCCGGCCTCGGCTTCCGCCGCCAGATAAAACATCGGCGAAAAGGTCTTAACGGGTGACGCCTCGCCAAATGCGGCGCCGGCGATAAGCCGCATAGAGAGTTTTTCGCGTTCGATTGTCGGAAGGACGGCTTTTGGGAAATGATCGAAAGCGGGGTCCGTGTCTTCGTGCTCGGCGGGAAGGGCGACCCAAGTTTGGATGAGATGCATGGTTTGCCCGCTGGCGCGTTTGTCGGCGTCCGTGCGCTCCGAATGGACGATGCCGCGGCCGGCCGTCATCCAATTCACGTCGCCCGGATGAATGATGAGGTCGGTTCCAAGGTCGTCTTTGTGGCGGAGTTCGCCTGCGAAGAGATAAGACACCGTCGCGAGCCCAATATGGGGGTGGGGGCGCACATCGACGCCCTCGCCGGGGGCGAAGTCGACGGGGCCTAATTCGTCGAAGAAAATGAACGGTCCGACCATGCGCCGCTTGGCGTAGGGTAGAACCCGCAAAACGGAGAAACCGCCAAGATCGCGGGGGCGGGGTTCGATGACAAGATCGATAGCTTTAGAGGGAGAAGTCTGCATGCGCGGCGTCGTCGGATTTATACGGTTAATAGTAAATTGAGTTTACGCGCGTTTTACGGGAATTGCCATGAAATTCCGTAGGCGATGTTTTACTGTCGGTTGGCCGCTGCCAATGCGGTTCGTCTTTGTTGGATGAGGGGAGCCTCGGCGCTGTTTTTGCCTTACTTGCCCAGGAGGTAGTCGCTCACGACGGGGCGGTGCCGTCGCCAAGTGTTCGGCTGAACGGCGTTGAGCCCGTTACAATGCGTCGCGTGAGCATTTTCACATCGTCTTCCACATTGCGCATCGCGTCGCCATTGGGGTCAGACAAGCCGATGAAAAGTTTCACGCCCTCCTCGAGGCTGAAAATCTGCAAGACGGTTTGGCGAACCGCCTGGTCATCGAGATTGGGGTTCGCCGCCGCAACGAGATGCGACGTCAGCCGGCCGATAGAGAGATAGAGCGCGCTTACGAGTTCGCGGGCTTCTGGTTCTGCGCCGGCATATCCCCACATTTGAAAAAACAGAGGATAAGCGCCGCGCGCGTTACCGACGTAAAATGCGACAATGTTCAAGAGGGTCTCTAAGGGATCGCCGTCGCCGTCCGCAATGTGCTGTACATGGGCGTCTGCATATTCCGCGAGCGCTTCTTTGAGCATCGCATGGAGCAACAATTCTTTGGAGCTGAAGTAGTAGTTAAGGTTGCCGACCGTAACGCCGGCCTCCGCGGCGACGCCGCGCAGCGTTAGTTTGGCGTGACCGTCGCGTTCAAAAACGCGGCGTGCGGCGCTGAGGATTTGCTTTACGGTGCGCGCGCCCTTTGCCGAATGGCGCCCGGCGAGTAGTGCGCTCGGTCGCTCCGAGCGCAGCGCCGAAAGCTGTGTGTCTATCGCCGCAAAGGCGGCTTCTGCGTTCCCCATCCGATATCCCCTCAAAGTCTCTCCACGATTGGTCGTTCTGCCCGGAGAAGTGCCGCTGATAGTGCTTACACTCCGGACTTAGGGTTGGTCGGCCCCTGAGGCGTCCGACGTTTCCAGTACTGGTAACTGCTTTTTGCAGCGACTTTTGCGCCCAGTACAGTTTAGGGCGCTTGACCAATTTTCATAATTTTGTAATAAAAAATGCCGCACTGCAAGATGGCTCAAGAGCATCGCAGTTGCTGAGAGCGATTATTAAGACGCTCTAATAAAGCATTGATATTTTTAAAGTTCCGGATCGTGCGGCTAGTCTCCCCCAAGCAGGCACGTGACGGAGGATCGCGGCGGCGTTCGCCGCCGCGATCTTCTATAGGTAACCTTAACATTGACGTGTCGTGCTTGATCGCCCTCTAGGCCCTGCCGGCGCTTTGTCTAACACCCCGAGATTTTATTTTGCGAGCGCTAAGCTCGACGGCGCAAATGCTCGTTCAACGTCTTCTCCGAGCCATTTATCGATATCGATGAGGGCTCTGGCGGCGATCGCGCGTTTCTTCGCGCGGCCTTTTTCTTTGCCGCGCAGGCGTTTTCCGTCGGCGTCGCGCGTCGGCGCGTCCATCGGCGGGAACAAACCGAAATTGACATTCATCGGCTGAAACGCGCCCGTCGCGCCGGCGCCGTCGGAAAGGTGTCCGCCGGTGATGTGCCCCAGAAGCGCGCCAAGCGCTGTTGTCGCGGGCGGCGCCGCGATGCTTTCGTCCGCGTTCAAACCTTGCTGTTCGGCGGCGGCAAATCGACCGGCGAGCAATCCCACCGCGGCGCTTTCCACGTAGCCTTCAACGCCGGTGATTTGGCCGGCGAAGCGCCAAGCCGGTCGGACTTTCAGGCGTAAACGCTCATCGAGCAATTTCGGTGAATTGATGAACGTATTGCGATGGACGCCGCCAAGCCGGGCGAATTCGGCGTTTTGCAAGCCTGGTATCATGCGAATGATATCCGCCTGCGGACCATATTTAAGCTTGGTCTGGAAGCCGACCATATTAAAGAGGGTGCCGAGGCGATTGTCTTGCCGCAATTGAACGACGGCGTGGGGACGTTTCTGGGTGCGCGGATCGGTCAATCCGACCGGTTTCATCGGCCCGAAACGCAAGGTTTCGCGGCCGCGCGCCGCCATCACTTCAATTGGTAGGCACGCCTCAAAATAGGGGGTTGAGGCCTCCCATTCTTTAAATTCGGTTTTGTCGCCTGCTAAAACAGCGTCAACAAAGGCCTCATACTGATCCTCGTTAAGCGGACAATTGATATAGTCAGCGCCGTCGCCGCCCGGCCCTTGCTTGTCATAACGCGATTGGAACCAGGCGGTGTCAAAGTCGATCGACTCGCGGTGGATGATCGGCGCGATGGCGTCGAAGAACGCGAGCGCGTCTTCGCCGGTGAGGCTGTGGATCGCCTCGGCCAGCCCCGGCGCGGTCAGCGGTCCGGTTGCGATGATAACGTTCGACCACTCGTCGGGCGGCAACCCGTCGATCGCTTCGCGGCGGATCTCGATGTTCGGATGCTCTTCTAAGGCGGCCGTGACGGCGGCGGAGAAGCCGTCGCGGTCAACTGCAAGAGCGCCGCCGGCGGGCACTTGGTGGGCGTCGGCGGCCGCCATGATCAGCGAGCCGGCGCGCCGCATTTCCTCATGCAGAACCCCGACGGCGTTGTTCTCTTTGTCGTCGGAGCGGAAGGAGTTGGAGCACACAAGCTCAGCGCAGGCGTCAGTTTTATGGGCGTCAGTGGCGCGAACGGGGCGCATTTCGTGAATGATCACGCGCCCGCCGGCCTTGGCGATCTGCCAAGCGGCTTCGGAGCCGGCGAGGCCAGCGCCAATGATATGGATAGGGTCATCAGTCATTTGGCTATCCCTAGCGGCCGCTGACCCTTCTGTCTAAGGCTCTTCTATGGGCCATGGCTTGCCGCGGCGATTTGCGCACTTCGTGTCCGTGCGGCCCTCTTCTGTTGCATCGCTTGTCTTTCGTCCGCCGGCGCCCCAGGCTCTAGCGTGTGCGCTTTTGGGGTAGGGGAAGGCCACGGCATGCGTTTGAGTATTTTTGGCACGGCCGGCGCTGCGCTTAATTTTGGCGTGCGGCGCTTTGAAACAATTATGCGCCTTGCGTGGTTGCCAATCACGCTTCTCATCATCACCAATATGGCGTTTGTTTTCGGCGCGCTTTCGATCGCCGCCGGGCGTTTCATAACCTTTGCGGATATTTTCGGACGATTTTCTTTCGCAGCGACAGCGGCGCGGGCGCAGCAGGTTTTTCAGGCGGGTTTGGCGGCTGGGTCGCCCAAGATGTTGGCGCTCGGATTAGCTGCTTTCGTCCTGCAGTTTGTTTTGATGGCGTCATTCATGGCGCCGCTCGTGCGTCTCAAGGGCGTTGGCGAACACCCGTCAGCGGGGATTTTACGTGTCGATGTCGGCCCGGACCAACTGCGATATATGGGCGGTCAACTCGCCAGCGGCGTCGGTGTGGCGCTTTTATTGGCGCCGGTATGGTTAGCGTTTCTTTTTATCGGTTCCCAAGCTGAAGCGGCGTTGAAGGCGCTCTATGTGAGTTTCCCCGACGCGGAGAGCCTTCACACCGTCGCTGTCAAATCTGCGAGCGATGTTTTAGCGGCGCGTGGTGAAGCTTGGCGGATCGGCGGCGGTGTCTGGTATGGCGTTTTCGCTGCGGCGTTTTTGCTCGGAGCGGTCATTTTTACAGCGCATATCCGCGCCGCCGGCGCGCGACTTCTTGTTGCTGTGGTCTTTGGTTTTTTCATTGCGGGCACCCTGGCAGGATTCGGTTATGTGCGTGGAGACGGCGGCTTAGCCGCCAGCCGTCCGCTCGCCCTTGCAATCCTTATCTATGCAAGCGTTCGCGCCTTCCCTTATGCGGGCGTCGCGGTTTGTCGTCGATCAATGGCGGTGCGCGACGCTCTTTCCGTCACGCGCGGCTGGAATTTGTTCAGACTGGTCGCGGTGCTAGGCTTGTTTTTCGCGGCGCTTTTATTTGTGCAATTCGTTCTGTTTGGGCTCGCCTTCCCGATGGCGGGGCAAGCGGTCGGGGCGCTTTTCCGGCTCAGTGAGCTTTACTCACGGCTCTTTAATGGCGGCGCGCCCGCGCCGTGGGTGCTGCCGTTTTTCCAAACAGTTTGGGCTGGCGTGAAGATCGGCGCGCAATATCTGTGGCTGTTCTTCTTCTATGGCGCGAGCGCGGGCCTTTTAGGCCGGCTCTATCGCGAGGCGGCCGGCGTTCGCTGAGATAAAACCCGGATTTCTCTTTTGTTCGCGCCTTGGCCCTTGCGGCGGTGCGACAATGGTTCGAAACTGACGTCTTCGCATTAAAATTTATGGAGGCGTCATGTCGGCGCGGTTTCCTATCGGCGCGGCCGCAAATGAAGCGGTTCAGTTTGGGCTCGTCCATTGGCGTACGGTATTGCGCTATGCGTGGGCGCCGTTTCTGGTGGGCGGGCTGCTGCTGGCGGTCTTTATGAATTTCGCCATTGACGCCGGCGCGCTTGAAGAAGGCGCGTTGGAGGCGATGAGCTTAAGCGATTTAGTCGCATTGGTGCGCCTGCCGATCCCGGTCTTAGCGTTTGGCGCGATCGTCGTCATCACGCTGATTCTTTATTTAACAGCTGGCATTCAGGCCAGCGTCTTCGAATTTGTCGTGACAGGAAAAAACCGCCCAGGCCTATTTCATCTGCGTACAGATGGGCCGACAACGCGAACGTTTTTCGCGGTTCTGATTTTATCGTTCATGAGTTTCGGCATTGCCGTTGTGGCGCTTTTAATCGCGCAGTTCATCACCGGCGAGACGCCGGGCGCAGTGATGCGCGCCGCCGGCGCTATCTCTGATTGGGTCGGATCAGCGCGCCCCGGCCAAGCGCCGCCGGCTGAAATTCAAGAAGCGTCCAAGCGCGTCGGCGGTTTTGTGTTTACGGCGTTGCTTATCGGTTTTGCGCCTTATGTTTATCTGAGTTTAAGGCTGTCGCCGCTGCCGGCTGGGTCGGCCGTGGAGAACCGGCTTATTCCGCTAAAGGCGTTCGCCATGACCCGTGGTTATGTTTTACCCATAGTCGGGGCGGCCGGGCTTCTTTTCTTTTTTATCTTCATCCTGAATATGATTTTCGGATTAGCCACGGGCATTCTGGATCTCGCGTCGACATACTTCTTGGGGCTCGGTGGCGGTGCGGCGTTCATGGGCGTGCTGCTGTCGCTGATCGTCGCCGTGGCGACGATCTTTTTCCAGGTTTTCGTGATGGCCGTGCAAGGGGCGTTTCAAGGCATTATTTATCGCCGGCTCGAGACCGGCGAATAGGAAAACCTCTTCGAAATGCGTTAGGCCCGGAGATGCATTAAGCCTCGAAATGCGGGCCCTCAGGCGTCGGATAAGCTAGACGCGCATCAAGATATGCGGCGGCCATTTCCAAAAACTCGTCGACCTTAGTTTCCATGAAATGGTCGGCCCCCGGAAGAATTTGAAACTCGACTTTTCGCCCTTTTTGTGTGCGCGTACGCTCGACCATGACGCGGGTGTCTTCCGGCGGACAGATCTTGTCGAATTCGCCATGGATACAAACGCCGGACGACGGGCAAGGCGCTAGGAACGTAAAGTCATAAAGGTTCGCGGCGGTCGAGGCGCAGATGAAGCCGGCGATCTCGGGCCGACGCATTAAGAGCTGCATGCCGATCCATGAGCCGAACGAAAAGCCGCCGACCCAAGCGAACGGCGCGTTCGGATTGAGCTGTTGCAGATAATCAAGCGCCGTTGCAGCGTCCGCCAGCTCACCTTGACCTTGGTCGTATTCGCCTTGGCTGCGGCCGACGCCGCGAAAATTGAACCGCAACACCGAGAAGCCGCGCTTGGCGAACATATTGTACATCTCATAGCAGATGCGGTTGTTCATCGTGCCGCCGAACAGCGGATGGGGGTGGAGAATAAGCGCCGCTGGCGGGTTCTCGCCGCGACCTTTTTGATACTGTCCTTCCAGCCGTCCCTCAGGCCCGGCGAAAACCACTTCCGGCATTCTTGATCTGTCCTATTTATTAATTTGGTCGGGTTTTCCGATTCGGAGCGCTTAATTGTGGGAAAACCGCTGTTTTTCTGCAGAGATTAAGTTGACTAAATTGCTTATCTTTATTACCTCCGGATAGCGCATCCGTTGATGAAAGTTCGCGCTATATCACGACTTTTCCCGATGTGGGAAAGAAAATTGCGTGGAAGCTGAATACCGCTTGAGCGCGAGGCTGAAATTTGGACTGACGGCCCGGGATCGATTGAAAAGGCGATTGGCAACGTGAAACTTTCAGCAAAAGGGCGCTATGCGGTGCAGGCGATGAGCGATCTCGCCGCTTATGGCTCCGCCGAGAAGCCGACGGCGGTTTCTGAAATCGCATTGCGCCAGAGCATCTCTGAGAATTACCTCGATCAGATTTTCGGCAAGTTGCGGCGCGCGGGCCTTGTGGAGAGCGTTCGCGGCGCGGGCGGCGGCTATCGTTTGGCGCGCGCAGCGGCGGGCATTCGGATCGGCGCGATTGTCGCCGCTGTCGATGAGGAAATTAGAACGACAGCTTGCTCGCGAAACGAAGAGCTTGGGTGTCGTGGAACGTCCGTGCGCTGCATCACCCATGACTTGTGGGATGAACTTGGCCGCCAAATCGAGATTTTCTTGAACACGATTACGCTGGAAGACGTCATTGAGCGACGGGTCCTCGGCGTTGCTTCTGTGCAACCGCCTGGAGGGCAGGCGCAAAGCGCAGGCTCTCGCGAATCGGACCCTCATCCATTGACGGCGGCGGAGTAAGCGTTGCGCCATTACTTAGACCATAACGCCACGGCGCCGCTGCGGGCCGAAGCGAAAGCGGCGATGATCGATGCCCTTGATCGTGTCGGCAACGCCTCGGCCGTGCACGCTGAAGGGCGCGAGGCCCGTGCCGCGGTTGAAGCGGCGCGTGAGGCGGTTCGTGCGCTTGTCGGCGCGCCCGTAGGCGGCGTTGTGTTCACGAGCGGCGGCACTGAGGCCATTCACGCAGGGATTAGTGGTTTAGCGAATCGCAATGTTGGTTCGGATAATGCAATTGCGCGTCTTTTCGTCAGCGCCGTCGAGCATCCGGCGGTTCTTAAGACCGCTGAAGCGACGGGCCTGCCTGTTGAGATCATTTCCGTTGATGCCAACGGCGTCGTTGATCTTCAGCAGCTACGCAGCCGCTTAGCGGATAATGACGACGGCGCGCCGTTTCTGGCGACGATCATGTTGGCGAATAACGAGACCGGTGTTGTCCAACCGATCCGGGCCGCGGCGGACATCATTCATGACGCCGGCGGATTGTTGTTCGTCGATGCGGTGCAAGCGGCCGGCAAAATCCCCGTCAACTGCACGATGTTGGGCGCGGATCTTATGGCGGTGAGCGCGCATAAATTCGGCGGCCCTATCGGCGTCGGCGCGTTGATCGCCGCTCCGAACCTGCCGTTAGAGCCGGTCTTGCGCGGCGGCGGCCAAGAGGAGAACCGCCGCGCCGGCACGCACAATGTTGCGGCGATCGCTGGCTTCGGCGCTGCGGCTGCGGCGACGCGCGACGATATCGGGCGTCACACCGAGATCACTGCAATTCGCGATCATATCGAAGCGGCGGTCGTCGCTGAGGGCGCTCGGGTTTGGGGCGCTGGCGTGGAGCGGCTTCCGGGGACGGTGTGTTGCTCAGCGCCCGGCTTTTCCGGCGAGACGCAAGTGATGGCGCTCGACATGGCGGGCGTCGCGGTCTCGGCCGGCTCGGCGTGTTCGTCGGGCAAAGCGAGGCCGAGCCCCGTGCTGACAGCTATGGGCGCCACAGAGGATGAAGCGAAATCGGCCTTGAGAGTCTCGCTCGGTTGGTCGTCGATGATGGCGGACGCGGACGCTTTTATCGCTGCATGGACCAGCGCCTATGCGCGGGTGAAAGCGCGCGCGGCATGAGTGTGTGGGATTGCAATAGGAATAAGCGATGCGCGCATCCGCAAGGTCGGCGCGTTCGTAAGACAGAATTGAAACGCGAAAGCGTCGACGCAAGCGTTGAGATTGCGGCGACGACTGACAGGACGGATCGGCGGAAGGCGAAAAATGTCTGATACGGCGTATAAAGACGGCATTGATGAAGCGACGGTTGAAACGGCCCGTTCGCTTGAGACCTATAAATACGGCTTCACCACCGATATTGAATCGGTGAAAGCCCCGAAGGGCCTCAGCGAAGATACGGTGCGCTTCATCAGCGCCAAAAAAGAAGAGCCGGAATGGCTCTTGGAATGGCGCTTGGAAGCGTTCCGGCGCTGGTTGACCATGGAAGAGCCCACCTGGGCGATGGTTGATTATCCGGAAATCGACTACCAAGACGCATATTACTACGCCGAGCCGAAAGCCGGCGCGAAATATGAGTCGATCGACGACGTTCCAGAAGAGATCCTCGCCGACTTCGAAAAGCTCGGCATCCCGCTGAAAGAGGCCGAAGTGCTGCTCGGCGTCGCCGGCGCGGCCGATAGCGCCGCTGAAGCGCGTATGACGGGCGGTCCTTCTGGCGACAAGACGGGGGCGCCGAAGGTCGCCGTAGACGCGGTCTTCGACAGCGTCTCCGTCGCCACCACTTTCCAAGCAGAGCTTGCGAAAGCCGGCGTCATCTTCATGTCCATCTCCGAGGCCGTGCGCGAGCATCCTGAGCTTGTCCGCAAATATCTCGGCACCGTGGTGCCGACCTCGGATAATTTCTTTGCGACTCTGAACTCGGCGGTCTTCTCCGACGGCACCTTCGTCTATGTGCCGGAGGGCGTTCGCTGCCCGATGGAGCTGTCGACCTATTTCCGCATCAATGAAGCGAACACCGGTCAGTTTGAACGCACGCTGATCGTCGCCGCGCCGGGCTCCTATGTTTCCTATCTCGAGGGCTGCACGGCGCCGATGCGCGACGAAAATCAACTCCATGCGGCGGTCGTTGAGCTTGTCGTCGAGGACGAGGCGGAGATTAAATACTCCACCGTTCAGAACTGGTACCCCGGCGATAAGGACGGCAATGGCGGCATCTATAATTTCGTGACGAAGCGCGCCGACTGCCGCGGGGTGAATTCGAAGGTTTCCTGGACGCAAGTGGAGACCGGCTCGGCCGTCACCTGGAAGTACCCTTCTTGCGTCTTGAAGGGCGACGGCAGTCAGGGCGAGTTTTATTCCATCGCCATCACGAACAATCATCAGCAAGCGGACACCGGCACCAAGATGATCCATCTCGGCGCGAACACCCGCTCGCGGGTGATTTCCAAGGGCATCTCGGCGGGTAAATCGGACTCCACCTATCGGGGCCTCGTCAGCGTTCACCGCAAAGCCAAGGGCGCGCGTAACTTCACTCAGTGCGATTCATTACTCATCGGCGACCAATGCGGCGCCCATACCGTGCCCTATATCGAGACGAAGAACCCTGGCGCGGTTCTGGAGCATGAAGCGACGACCTCGCGCTTGTCGGAGGATCAGCTCTTTTATTGCCGCCAGCGCGGGCTCTCCGAAGAAGACGCTGTGGCGCTTTTGGTAAATGGTTTCTGTAAGGATGTTTTGCAGGAACTGCCGATGGAATTCGCCGTTGAGGCGCAGAAATTAGTGAGTGTAAGTCTTGAGGGGAGCGTGGGATGATGGCGAATCCACGCATTACCGTTCAAGTCTCGGAAAATGGGGGCGCGTCCGGCTTTGTTGAAATTTTCCTTAACAAAGAGGGAGTTGAGCAGTTCATTGATGAGCTCCGCGCGTTATCCGAGACAAATGATCACTTCCATTTTTTTGCACCTGAATGGGGTGCGCCCGACGGTCTGCTGAGATTGACCCCATATGAAAAAGATGCATCGACGGCAGGACACGTCAAAGTAAATTTCCGATCTGACGATTGGGATCGAGATCACGCTCCTCACACATTGGATGATAACTAACATCATGCTGAAAATCGATAATCTCCACGTTGCGGTTGAAGACGCGCAAATCCTCAAAGGTCTGACGCTTGAGGTGCCTGCGGGGGAAGTGCACGCGATTATGGGGCCGAACGGCTCCGGCAAGTCGACGCTGTCGCATACCATCGCCGGACGCGAAGACTATGAGGTCACCAATGGCGGCGTGACGCTCAACGGTGAAGGCATTCTTGACATCGACCCTGATGAGCGCGCGGCGAAGGGCGTCTTCCTCTCGTTCCAACACCCGATGGAAATTCCTGGCGTCGCCACCATGAATTTCATCCGCACCGCGCTGAACGCCCAACGCAAAGCGCGCGGTGAGGGCGAGGTGTCAGCGGCGGACTTCCTGCGGCTCATCCGCGAGAAGGCCAAGCTTGTGGGGCTGACGGATGAAAAGCTGAAGCGGCCGTTTAATGTTGGCTTCTCCGGCGGTGAGAAAAAGCGCATGGAGATGCTGCAAATGGCGATCTTCGAGCCGCGCTTTTGCATCATGGATGAGACCGATTCCGGCCTCGACATCGACGCGCTGAAAATGGTCGGCGACGTCGTCAACGCCTTGCGTTCGTCGGAGCGCGGCTTTGTCGTCATCACGCACTATCAGCGCTTGTTGGAGCATATCCGGCCGGACCGCGTGCACGTCCTTGCGGGCGGTCGGATCGTAAAGTCCGGCGGGCCGGAGCTTGCTGCGGCGTTGGAAGAGTCTGGATACGATCAATTTATCGAGGCGGCGTAAGCGAGATGAGCACAGCGACTCCTTTGGCCGCCAATGACAAGGCCGCGAACGCCGCGCCGGCAGATGCGCTGCAAGCATGGGCGCGCACCGATTGGCCCGGCCACGCGGCTCCGAGCCCTGAGCAAACCGCGGCCTTTGAACGGTTCTCCGCCCTTGGATTACCGCACCGTCGGATGGAAGGCTGGCGCTGGACCGATATGCGCGGCGCCCTTCGGGCGTACGCGCCCGATGCGTCGACAGGCGCTACCGCTGAGAGCGCTCCGGCAGCGGTCATTGAGCCGTCGATCTTCGCCGGTCTCGATCCTATTGAAGTGCTTATCGTCGACGGTGTCGTTGATTTATCGGCGCTCCCCAATGACATGCCATCCGGCTTGTCCATCGAGGTGGGTCCGTCCCAATCCTTAGGGGCCGAATTTGATGACCATGGCCTTGCGGCGCTGACAGAGGCGATGAGCGACGGCGCGGTGCGCATTATTGTTGCGACGGGCGCGCCGGTCGAACGGCCGATTCTCATCAGGCACATTTGCGCCGGGACGAGTCCCGCGGTTGCGCAAACGGTTTCCTCCGTGGGCGAAAATGCGTCCGCCACCATCATTGAGACGTTCGAAGGCGCTGGCGCATTTTATTCTTACACGCATAAAATAGAGGCTGCTGCGTCGAGCGCCGTGCGTCGCCTGGTTTGGCAAGACGTTAGCGCTGATACTGTGTTCAATGGTCTCTGCACTATTGCGATTGGGGCTGAGGCAAAGTTTGAGCAGACGGCGCTCGCGACTGGCGGTAAGCTCTCGCGGCAGGAAACGGTTCTTTTCTATGAGGGCGCTGCGATTGAGGCGCACCTTAACAGCGCCGCGCTTCTTTCCGATGCGCGTCATGTGGACTTTACGTCGCGCATTATGCACCGGGCGGAAAAATGCGTGACGCGGCAACAGCACAAAGCGGCGGTGCGCGATCGTGGTCGGGCGGTGTTTCAGGGCAAGTTCTATGTCGCGCGCGGCGCGCAACAGACAGACGCCGACATGCAGGCGAATGCGCTGTTGTTGTCAGACGCCGCGGAAGCGAACCATAAACCCGAATTAGAAATCTACGCGGATGATGTGGAGTGCGCGCATGGATCGACAGCCGGCGCCCTTGACGAAGAAGCGCTTTTTTATCTTCGCCAACGGGGCCTCTCGGCCGACGCGGCGCGCGGGCTTTTGATTAAAGCCTTTGTAGGTGAAGCGATTGACGGCTTGGAGGAGGGCGAAGCGGCCGTATTCCAGGCTGAAATCGATCGCTGGCTCGCTGGCGCCGGTGCGAGGGCCGAATGATGAACGCGCCTTTCAAGCCCTTAGATGTTGAGGCGTTGCGCGCTGAATTCCCGATATTGTCGCGGGACGTCCACGGCAAGCCGCTTGTTTATCTCGACAATGCGGCCTCGGCGCAGAAGCCGAACGCCGTCATTGCGGCGATGACGCGGGCGATGGATCACAGCTACGCCAATGTTCACCGGGGGCTGCACGAGCTATCGAACGAAGCAACGAGCGCTTTCGAAGCGGCGCGGGCGTCGGCCGCGACATTCTTAAATGCGGCGTCTCCGGATGAAATCATTTTTACATCCGGCGGCACCGCGGGCTTTAACTTAGTCGCTTATGCCCTCGGGGTTGATGAGATCGGCGAGGGCGATGAAATCATCCTCTCGGTGATGGAGCATCACTCCAACATTGTGCCCTGGCATTTCCTCCGGGAGCGGAAAGGCGCCGTCTTAAAATGGCTCGACGTCACCGATGATGGTGAGATCGACCTGGACGTTTATAAAGCGGCGTTCTCGTCGCGCACCAAGCTTGTCGCGGTTTCGCATATGTCGAATGTCTTCGGTGCGCTCACCCCGGCGGCGGAGATGGCGCGCATCGCCCATGATCATGGCGCGAAAATTCTGTTCGACGGTTGCCAAGCGGCGGTGCACGGCGCTGTCGATGTGCAGGCGATTGACGCCGACTTTTATGTCACCACAGGCCATAAGCTTTATGGACCAAGCGGCATCGGCGTTCTTTACGGCAAGAAGTCGGTGCTGAACGCCATGCCGCCCTTCCTTGGCGGCGGCGAAATGATTGACGAAGTGACGATGGACCGCATCACGTATAATGAAGCCCCGCATCGGTTCGAGGCGGGGACGCCCCCGATTGTGGAAGCGATTGGTCTCGGCACAGCGCTCGATTGGATGCGCGCCAAAGGCGTCGACGCGTTAGCAGCGCACGAAGCGGCGCTCGCCAGTCGCGCGACGGAAGAACTCCGGAAGCTGAACTTTGTTACACTGTATGGGCAGGCGTCCGGCAAAGCGCCGATCCTCTGTTTCGGCGTCGACGGCGCCCACCCCCATGACGTGTCGGCGGTGCTTGACCGATCCGGGGTTGCGGTGCGGGCCGGGCACCATTGCGCTCAGCCCTTAATGAAGCGCCTTGGCGTTTCAGCGACGGCGCGGGCGTCGTTCGCCGCTTACAACACGTTCGATGAGATTGACGCGCTCGTCGCGGCCCTTCAAAAAACCCACGAGATGTTTAAGTAAGATGTTGAACAGATTGATGGATAAAATGCGCGACGTCATTGACATAAAGGCGACTGCCGCTTCGGGCGCTATAACGGCGCCGGAGACGACTGGCCCACAAGCGGGCGCCCCGCAATCTGGCGACACGCATAGGGTCGACGCCTCAACCGAAACGCCAGGCCAAAACGGCGCATCTGAGCATGACGCGGCCGTCGCCGATATCCCCTCTATCGAAGAAGCGATTGCGTCGAGCGCTGCTTCGACGCCGCCTGACCCCGCTGAGCTAGAACGAATCACCGCCGATGTCATTAAGGGATTGAAGTCCGTTTACGATCCGGAAATTCCCGTCGACATATATGAACTCGGGTTGATTTATCGCGTCGACCTCTCCGATGAGCGCTTGCTGACGGTCGACATGACGTTGACGGCGCCCGGTTGCCCGGTCGCCGGCGAAATGCCCGGTTGGGTTGAAGGCGCTGTGAGAGACATTGACGGCGTCAACAACGTTAAAGTGAACATGGTGTTCGATCCGCCTTGGACGCCGGAGAAAATGTCCGATGAGGCGCGTCTTGAATTGGGTTGGATGTGATGGCCGTTAATCAGGGAAAAACAACGTCCCGCCGCGCTAGACCGAAAGTCGTGACGCTGACGGATACAGCGGCCGCGCGCATGCAAGCTATTATGGCGGATGCGGACGAAAGCTATATTGGCGTTAAGATCGGCGTTAAGAATGGCGGCTGCGCCGGTATGGAATACACGATGGATTACGCCGTCGAAGCAGGGCCGCTCGATGAAAGCGTTGAAGACAATGGCGTTAAGATCCTAATCGATCCGAAGGCCATCTTATTTCTCATCGGCACAGAGATTGATTTTGTGACCGAGAAACTTTCACAACGCTTCGTCTTCAACAATCCAAATCAAACGGACGCCTGCGGCTGCGGGGAAAGCGTAACGATTGTGCCCGCGGCGACGGCTGACGCCTGAGGCGCGGTCGCGGTCCTTCAGTCTTTTTGAGGCTAGTCGTCAGCGTCCTTAAGCGACGCCCTTCAGCTTATCGGACATCGCGTCTGCGAAGGTGTCTAAATCGCCGACAGACGCCGTTTCGTCGGGCCCATTCTTTGGGATGTCGCGGGCGATAACCGTCGCGCTATTGGCGTTTAAGATGATCAGGTGTTCGCGGTCGTCGCAGCGGACGATCGCGGCGCGCCGTTTTGCGTCAATGGGCAATACTTCAATAAGGGCCAGGCGCCGTTTCCGGGAAAAACCGCCGGCGCCTTTAGTAAGACCGAGCTTTTGGGCCAAGAACGCTGCGCCGCCGAGCAGGATAAGCACAACGGCGAGGGCGAACCCGAATTGAGCGAATTGCATGACGGTCATGCCGACGTCCCCTATTTGTGGTTAAGGGACGTTAAAAAACCGTCGTTAACGGAGCGTAAACAAATTCGGGTCGTCCAAAGGCGCGCGCTATCCCCGTTATTCGCTTGTCTTGGGCGGCGGCGTCAGTCTTTGCACATCCTCAAGGTCGACGATGTCGCCGAGTTCCGATGCGAAAAATTGCAAAAAACGCCGTGTCGTTTCGAGGAATTCGTCAACAGCGGCCTCGTTCGCACCATAGGGCGTCACGCCGGGGGTGAGTGTCGTTGAATGCAAGCTGAGCGTTAATATCGGCGCGTCGCCGCCAGCGAGATGCTTGGCGAGGGCTTGCAAGTCATCGAAACGAGCGCCTTCGCTCGATAGGCGCATGGGCGCGGTGATGGACGGCGGTTGAAACGCCGTGCGCAAAAGGCTCGCATGGGGTGATTGGGTAAAACCGGGTGCCACGCCGCCACCCCTCAGAAAGTGAGAGCCGCCGCGGACGGCGCGCGCGCCGGTCGCCGGAACCGTGATGACCGAGCCGGCGTTTAGTGTTTCTAGAACAAAAGCGCGGTTTGACATTTGGTGAAAGTTAGGGCCGCCGTCTTTAGAGAAATCAAACGCTGGTGACGGGCTAAAATCATGAGTGATACCGATCCGCGCAAGCGGCCCATATGCAGCGGGCGTAACGCCGTATCGTCCCGCTCTGTGCGCAGTCGCCTCGTCGCCGAAAACATCAGCGAACGCGTCCGCCAAGTTCTTCAGTTTCTCTTCATATATATCCGTTGGCAGATTACCTTGCCAAGAATAGTAAACGTCGGCAAAGCCGCCAAGCGGCGGTGTCGTCCATTGATGCAGATGCAGCCCGCAATCCGCGGCACGCGTAGCTTTGAGAGATTTAAAGTAAGCTGCTGTCCGGTCGTCTTTCAACAAGGGATAGGTTAGGAAATAAAGTGGTCGCGCATCGGCCTCCGCGCAAAGGGTTTGAAACCGGTCTATGTGGCGTGGATCGCTCACTGTGTAGGCGTTCGCATCGAAGGACGACCAATTGAACTCCTCCTCGGTGTCCACAGTTACAAGTAGTTTCGCTCGTGCGCCCTTTGGGCGCGCCGGCAACGGGCGCTGTCGCCAACCGCGCGCTGCTGATTTGCGCAGGAGAATATCCGAAAACAGAGCGTCAAGCCCTTCAGACGTTTCCCGCCACGAAAACCTTTCCGCATACCGCCTTGTCGCTGTTCTAGCGTTTGGATTTTTAGCGGCCATAAGAACGCTATCGATCGCGGCGCCCATAGCGCTGGGGCTTCGGTCGGCGGCGAGGACGCCTGCGGCCGGTTCAGTGACGATCTCTTTACAGCCCCAAACCGGCGCGGCCGCCGCCGCGGCGCCGCACGCCATCGCTTCTAAGAGAACATTCGGCCAGCCTTCACGGGATGAGGCGAGGGCGAGACAATCCGCCGCCGCGTAAACATCAGGAAGATCGGCATGCGGAACGGTGCCGAGGAAGCATATATCGACATTATTTGATTGGGCGCGGCGTTCGAGCGCCGTCCGTTCTGGGCCGTCTCCGGCTAAAATCAGAGTTGTATTCGATCTGCCGGCGAGCGCGTCGATGACAATGTCGCACCCCTTCCGTTCGATAAGGTGTCCGACGCACGCCACGACGTCGCCTGTGACATTGAAGCGGGCGCGCGCCGCGTCGCGGTCCTTTGGTTTAAAGGCCTCAAGGTCTACGCCGTTTCGAAGCACATGCAGTTTCTCAGCCGGCGCCCCGAGCTCTATCAACCGATCCTTAAGCGCTTTGGCGACACAGACGACAGCGTCGGCTTTGTTTATCGCGTCGAGGATTAGGCGTCGCTGGCGTGGAAAATCAGTCAGCTGACTGACGTCCGAACCACGCGCGGTTAAAACGACGGGTTTATCTAATTGTTGTGCAACGGCGACAGCCGCGACACCGTCCGGATAAAGATAATGGGCGTCAATTAAGTCGATATCGCCATGGGTCGCGATAGCGTTCCGGGCGGCCTTCTCGAAACACCGTTTAAGACTGAACGCGGCAAACGTCATGCCGATTTTGGGCGGCAAAATGTAACGCGGGTGCTGAATAGAGATGCCGTGTCGCGCCTCTGATTCGGGCGCGCGTGCGAATGCGCTGTATTTTCCGAATGCAGCGGCGCCCGACGGGAACCAAGGAATAGGCGCAATGACTCTGAGTTCCGCTTGCGTCTTGGCGATAAAGTCACGCAGCCTGTTCTCCACGAAAACGCCATGACTTGGCGCTGCCGCATTTGGATAAAGCGTTGTGAAAGTCAGAATGCGCATAAAGTACTGTAAAGCGTACGGCGGAAGCCTTTGAAAGACGCCTCTCCTATCAGCGCGGTCGCTCATGGCCAATGGCGAGGCGATCTTAATGAAATGCCAACGGGCTTAAAAATTTGCTGTCGGAAATTCACCTTTGCCGGGCGTTCGAATAATTGATTTCCCCCTAAGGATGCATAAACGACGAAGTATTCTTGAAATTCGCGTTTTTCGTGCGTTAACGCGTTTTATTTCTGCGGGGTTCTGGTAAACGATTACCGGCACGTAATGTGCGTATTTGAGCGAAATTGTCCCGGATTGGTGGATCGCGACATTCGCTCAATTCAGTTGTGTGGCCGTAGATGGCGCGCGACGAACCGGCCCGGGAGAGCCGCCTTTGTCGTGTGAGAGGAACTTGGGGGTTTGGCCATGGAAGTGGTGTTACCGACCGCTCTTGCGAGCGGATTCGCGCTCGTTGGCGCAGCAGCTTACGGAGCGACGTCTTTAACGGACCGCGCCGCGGAGAGCGGCGACGGAAGGGTGGACTTAGACCGATTTGCGACAAACGATCTCGATCGTGCGCGTCGCATATTGGCGAGCCGCTTGTTTCAAGGCGGAAAGCGCCTCTTTGATATTGTTATGGCGTTAACGCTGTTGCTCGTCAGCGCGCCGATTTTGGCGATCGTCGCCGCGCTGATCAAACTCGATTCTCCGGGGCCGGTCTTTTATCGGCAAACCAGGGTAGGCGAGGCTGGGCGCTTGTTCGACATCATTAAATTCCGCTCTATGCGCCAAGATGCCGAAGCCGGCGGTGCCAAATGGGCGGCTCAAAACGATTCCCGCGTAACGCGCGTCGGTAAAGTTATCCGCCATTTCCGCATTGATGAAATCCCGCAGGCGTTCAACGTTTTAGCCGGCGATATGAGTTTTGTCGGTCCGCGCCCCGAACGTCCGGAGTTTGTCTGCGTTCTTGAGCAAGCGATCCCGAAATACAATCTTCGCCACACGGTGAAACCTGGCATTACCGGTTGGGCGCAAGTGAAGTGCGAATATGGCGCATCTGTTGACGACGCCCGAGAAAAGCTGCGCTTCGACTTGTTTTATTTGAAGAATTATAGCCCAGCGTTAGATCTTAGAATCGTTTTTATGACGGTGCGTGTCGCTCTGTTTGGGATCGGCAGCCGCTAAAAGTCTCAGGGTGACAGAGGGGCGCGCCCAAGACGGGTATCGACGCAAACATTAATGTGGCGGCGTTTTTGCGAAGCGTATCGTGATATGATCCGCGATATGATCCCCGTAATGGCGAGAACCTCTTTGTCCCCAATTATCTCTGCTGGCGGCGTGCTTTTCGGCCGACGCCGCTTTCTGTTCTTAGGCGTCCTTATGCTGACGCTTGTCCTGGCCGCCGGAATTTCTGTTCATCGCGCGGGGTTCGCCGACCGGCATGGAGCCGAGGCGGCGAGTGCGCCGTTACGCTCACTCGTGAAGGCGAAAGCGCACTTCGCCAGAGAACCAAACAGCGAGACGGCGAACGCTTATGCGTTGGCCTTGCTCTCGGCCGGCCGGTACGACGATCTCGCCGTGTTCCTGAGAGACCCTGCTACGCCGTTTGCCGGCGCCGCGGCGCGCAAAGCCATTTCGGCCGAAGCGGCGCTGCGCCGCGGTCTTTTCGCGGATGCTGAGGCGGCGACGGCCGCAATCAGACGCGCGGCCGATGGTGAGGCGGTCGAAGAGGCAAAAGCCGGCGCGACGATACTCGCCGACTTTTTGCAGGCCCGCGTCGAATACGCCGTTAACGCTTCGGCGCGCGCCGACGCCTCGGCGCTCCTTAGTGAACCTTTACGCGCCGGCGGCGATTTGGCCCGCGAGGCATGGCTCTTTAAGGCACGCATGGCCCTTGACGCCGGTGAGCTCGACTATGCGCGGTTAGCCGCGAAACGCGGCGGCGAGGCGGGCGCATCGCACGATCGCGTGGCCGCCGTCGCGATCGAAGCCGACATCCGACAGGGCGATTTATCCAAAGCGGCCGCTGCGATTGCGGTCCGGGAACGAGCGGAGTTTTTAGCGACGCGGCGGTCCGCGCGCGATAACCGGCGCGTTCATCCGGAGACGGCCCGGTTAAATGGACTTTTGGCGATGCGCGAAGGCCGGTTTCGGGATGCTGCGCGGGCCTTTAAGTCCATGGGGCCGTCATTGCAGGCTGAACCGCGGGGGCGGTTGTTATTGGCGCTCGCTCATCTGGGCGCCGGGGATAGGGCGTCGGCGGCGCATGCTGCTGCGGTCTATGGCGCTGCCGCTCCCGATGATTGGGTTGGGCGCGATGTCGCTCTTATGGTGGCGCGCGCGCGTGGCGACGTCGCGCAAGCGTCCGCTTTAAAGGCTGAGCTCGCGCTGCTTCATCCGATGCTTGATCGTTTGCGCGCCGCCGCCGGGGCGCGACGCGATCCGCGGGCGTATTTTGACATTATGAAGCCCTTGATCGCGCAACAGAGCGCCGACCCATCGAATGCCGACGACAATGTTGCAGGGATGGGGACGCCCCCTCAGCAGGTGATCGGCGCGCAGCGATGGCTTTTGGGCGCTGCGGTGCTTGATGAAATTAACATCAATCCCGTGGATCGTCGGCGCGCGCGCGTGCTTGGTGATGCGCGGGAAATGTCGCTCTACGCCCGCCGCGCTGCCTTTCAAGAAGTCTTTGAAGACCCAGCGCGCGCCAATGATGAGCCCTTGGGGCCGGCATTGCTCGTCCTCGCTGGCATTGGCTACGAAGCGGCCGGAGATCTCGTTCCCGCTGGGGGGCTTTACCAAAAGGCTATTTCGACGGCGCCCGACTTCGCGCCGGCGGTTTTGCGGCTCGCCGCGCTGGCCGAGGGCGCACAAGGTGCTCGTTCGCAGCATCGCGACGCTGCGCTCTACGCGATGCGACGCTATTTGACGATCGATAACTCGGGCCATGTTTCGAGCGATGCGGTGCTGATCCGCCAGGCGCTGGCGCGCCATTTAACGCATCGAGGCTTTAAAGGCTCCGCCCTTTTAGCGCTGCGTCCGATTGAAGCCGATCTCACGCGATCATCGGGGAACGCCGTTGACTATGCTCGGCGCTTATCAGAAGCCGGCGATCTGGTGCGTCTGGCGCGATTCACGGCCGCCGCGGTGAAGATCCTCCCGGACGGCGTGGACAAAGGGCGGCTCCATGCGCTTGCGGATGACCATGCGGCGGCGGCGCGCGCCTTTCGGGCGGCGCTTGCGGCAGATCCAGCAGATCCGGCGGCGGTCGCGGGGTATCGTCGGGCAATGTCGGCTTTGGGGCGAGACGCCGAAGCGAGAGCCCTTATTAATTATATTGAGGCAAGATACAGGCGAACGGCGGCCTCTCGGGTCGTTTCGGAGTCGCCCTATGCGGGCGCTCGTCCCATGGAGCCTTCTCAAATGGGGAAGCTTTTGCGGGAATAGCGAATGGTTAATGGCGCGCCGCCCGGCTTGGCGTTAAAGGGATCTTAGGGCTGGTGTTATGGGGAGAACGAAGCGAGGCGCGCCTGTAAAGCACCGGTAAGAATCGCTTATGGCGAGAAAGCGGCGCAGGATACGCCTCGGATCTCGGGGCCGACGTCGTAGCTGAGAGCAACAAAGGTGGAAAAGGCGGCGGCGCGGGCTCTTGGCATAATGGCTTTGTTGCGCCGCAGCGTGGTGGCAAAGAACTTGCGACGGCGATAAAACGCTATCATCGAGGCGAGTTCATGGTCGCGAAGAGCGATCAAAACGGGAAAATTAACGATGAGGACGGATGGAATGATGACGAGATGGTTAATTGCAGCGCTAGCGCTTTTCGCGGCGGCTTGCTCTTCTTCCGATTTGCGCGACGCGTCGGAGTTAAAGGCCGTTTCGCAAGAAGCTTATGATGAGAATCAGACGGGTCCGGAATATTTGATTGGCCCGCTCGATGAGCTTGACGTTTTTGTGTGGCGCTCGCCGGAGCTCTCCACCAAAGTCACCGTACGCCCGGACGGCCGTATTTCGACGCCATTGGTGGAAGATATGGCGGCGGCCGGTAAAACACCAACGGCGCTCGCCTCTGATCTGGAAAAGGCGCTGCGCAAATATGTTCGCACGCCGCAAGTCACGGTCATCGTTTCCGATTTCACCTCGACCTTTGAACAGCAAGTTCGGGTGCTGGGCGAGGCGCAACGCCCCGTCGCGCTGCCGTTTCAATCGGGCATGACGGTGCTTGACGTAATGGTCTCGGTTGGCGGCCTGACGGAGTTTGCAGCTGGCAATAAAGCGGTTCTCATCCGAGGAACCGGCGAAGACCGCCAATCCTATCGCTTAAAACTCGACGATTTGCTCCGCAAAGGGAACATATCGGCGAATGTCGCCGTTTTGCCGGGCGACGTAATCTTAATTCCGGAAAGCGCCTTTTAGGGCGCGTGCTGATCCGAATTAAGATTCGGGCGTTTAGTTGCGTACCGGCGTTAATGGCGTGAACAGTTTACGGGCTTGGGTGGAGCCCCCCGCATCATCGCCAAGGCCTCAGATGAGGACGCCGACAGGGAGATGACCCTTCGAGATGTTTGAACGAACGGGATTTGATTTATCGAGCGTGCCGCACCAGGCGATCCGCTATGCCGTTGGATTATGGCGGCGTCGATGGATCGTCGTTCTCATTGCGTGGCTGACGGCGCTTCTTGGTTGGTTCGGCGTTTGGTTGCTGCCGGACGAATACGAATCCCGCGCACAAGTGTTCGTTCAAACCGAGACAATCCTTGATCCTGTGATGAATGGCGTCACGGCCCGACCAAATTATGAGCGTCGGGTGGAGGTGATGCGCAACCAATTGCTGACCCGCCCCAACGTTGAAGAAGTGATCTTCCGCGCTGGGCTCGATCAGGAAATTAAGGCGAAAAATCCGATCGCCCGCGAAGCGGAGATGCAAGGGCTCGTTGACTGGGTCGGCGGTAAAATCGCCATTGAAAGCCCCCAGGACATGTACTTCGTCATCCGCTATCGGTTCGGCGATCCTATCATCGCCCGCAATGTGGTGGATGAATTCGTCAATCTGTTGATCGAGCAAGACCTCGGCGCCAGTCTCACCGAAAGCCAAGAGGCGCGGCGTCGGTTGGACGTCCAAATTAAGGTCTATGACGAGCGGTTAACAACAAAAGATCGCGAGATCGCGGACTTCCGGCGGATTAACGCTGACGAACTCGCGGTCATCGAAGGCCGTGCGCTCCGCCGCGAGCAATTGGAAACGGATCTAAGCCGTCTGGCGGACAGCCTTTCCCAGGCCAATCGCCGCGTCACGACCTTGCAGACGATCCTGTCGCAAACGCCGCGGACGTCCACCGGCAATGAGCGAGACAAGCTGTTGGTTGAGCTGGCGGCCTTGCGCAGTCAGTACGAAGATGACCATCCGGATATTCTGGCGGTTCAGGCGCGCATAGACGAACTCTCGGATGGTTCCGGCGGGCGCTTGCCGCAAAACCCTGAATTTCGCCGGGTCTCAAATGATTTGCGCGCTGCAAAGGATGCCGTTGCGAGCCTGAAAGAGCGTGAACAAGACCTCCTCGCCGAGCGAGAGACGCTCGCCTTCACGCTTGGCCAAGCGCCGCAAGTCCAGGCTGATTTGCAGCGCATTCAGCGCGACTATGAGCAAACCCGTTTAAGCTATGAGGAACTCGTGCAACGGCGCGAACGCCTCAGTCTTACCGAAAGCCTTGGCGCCGGTGGTAAGGGCGTTGAATACCGGGTCTATGAACGCCCGGAAGCGGCGATCAAACCGGTGGCGCCGCCGCGCTTTGTTTTGATTGTCGCCGTTTTGTTCATGGCGGTCGGCGCGGGCTGCGGCGCGGCGGCGGCGGTGACGTTCTTTGAGAAATCCTTCACCCAATCGAGTGAATTGACGCAGACTTTTGGTCTGCCGGTTCTTGGCGCGTTAAGCGAAGTTCCGTCGAAATCGGTGACGCAGAACCGCCGCATGGACTTACTGCGCCTTGGCGGGGCGTTCGCCGCGCTTTTGGCGCTCGCCGGCGCGTATCTCTATTGGGAAGTTTATCGACTGCCGTCGATCGGCCTGTTGGAGACCGAAGCCCGTGCGCCGGCCCTCGAAAGGCCGGCGGGCCCGCAACCTGCATTACGAGGCTCAGAGCCCGTAAAAGCGTCGGATCGTCCGGCGGGAAATGTGCTGTAATGGGACTAATTGAACGAGTCGCCGCGACGCCTGACGGGAATGATCCCGCCAATAATGCTGCTCGGACGTCAAACACCGACGGCGCCGATCGCAAGCCCGATGCGCCGCGTGGGCCCGCGTTCACCATCGACTTTGACAAACTCGCCGCTGAAGGCGTTTTTAATCCAAAAAACGCGCCGAAGAGCCAGCTTTTGGAGCTGCGCGCGCTGAAGCGGAACCTCTTAAAGCGCACTGGTTTATTACATGGCGCAGGCCGTGGACGCCGCGGCGCACGGCGCTCCGGCCGTCAAAAGAACATCGTTTTGATCACGTCAACGCGGCCCGGAGAGGGCAAAACCTTCACGGCCGTCAATTTGGCGCTGAGCTTCGCCTTTGAAGACCGCCAGCCGGTGCTCTTAATTGATGGCGATGTCTTACGCCCGAAAGTGCGCTCTTACTTTGATTTACCCCGCGGACCCGGCCTAACCGACCGGTTGATGGACCCCAAAATTCCCGTCGCGTCGATCGCATGGCGAACCGACCAGGCGCCGTTGCGGATATTGAGCGAGGGTCGGCGCGAGGGCGGCGCGAGCGACCTCTTTGCGTCAGAAGCGGCAACGTCGTTTTTCGCAGGCCTTTCAACGGCTTCGCCCGACCGGCTGATTATTATTGATGCGCCGCCAATGTTGGCGACGACCGAAGCTTTTGCGCTGGCGCAAAACGCCGACGAAGTGGCGTTTGTCGTCGAAGCCGACGCGACGCCGGAGCCGGCGGTCGCGGTCGCGTTGGACGAGCTGCTTGAAGTCAATCCAAATGTCAGCCTGGTTTTGAATCGGTGTTTAGTTCCAGGCGGCGGCGCGCATTACGGATCTTATGAGAGTTATGATCGCACCGCGCCGCTCGCAAACCAAAGCGCTGCGCAAGCGGCGGCTGAGAAGGAATAGCGTTGCGATGCGTATCGGGCGTAACATAACCGCCGAACTGGCGAATGAGACGATCAAGGGGGATCGATCCTATTGGGTCGATCAGGGGATGATGGTGAACGAGATGGTGAATACTACAGCGACGACAAGCAGACGCTCGGATGGGTTTAGGCGCGATGTGATCATGGCCGCCGCCTGCGCCGCGGCTTTGTTAGTGGGCGAGGGCGCGATTGTGGGCGCTCATGCGCAGTCAACGACGCAGCCGCAAGCGCCTTTGTCTTTCAAGACCGACTATTTTGGCTATTCCGCAAGCGTCAGCCCGCGCGTTGGGTATACGGATAATATCAATCTCGGTCGCGACGGCACGGAGCAAGACGAGTTTATCGCGTCGACGGTATTTACCGCCAATGCAATTTATTCTGCTCCCCGTTTTACGGGGCTTATGTCCGCCGACGTCGATCTGTCCTATTTGACGGAACAGGCTGACTTTAACGTCAACCAACGCGTCGCCGGCGCTGGCACATTTACGGTTTCGGAAAATCTCGCCTATTTCGACGTATCGGGATCGACCTCCCGTCAGCTCGTCGGCGACAATGCCCGTTTCTCGCAAAACTTAAACGCGGCGCGCGATCAGCGCACCAATGTTCATAGTTTCTCTTTGAGCCCTTATTTGAACCGCCGCTTCGAAGATAAATCGGCCGCTGAGTTGCGATATCGTTTCTCGCAAGTTTTCGTGGGCGACCAAAACAATGCTGTCCTCGCGGGGCTATTGAACGATTCCCGCGCTCATGAAGTGACGGCGTCTTATAATACTGGCGAAAAGCTTGACCGCCTGACAATCGGCGTGACCGCCTATGGCGCCCGTACGGAGGAATATGGCTCGGCAGATGGACTTGAGTTCGATTTCGAGCAAGGCACGCTGTTGGGTGAAGTCGAATACGAAATCACCCCGCGCTTTTCGCTGACTGGCGCCGTCGGCGTCGACGAAATTCGCTCGGACGCGCCGGAGACCCTAATCCCGACCGAGGATCTGTCCGGCCTCTTTTGGCGTTCGGGGTTCCGGTATCGGCCAGGTCGGAAAACCGATATTCGATTGGAGTACGGACGTCGTTACGATGACGACTTCGTCAACGGTTTTATATCCTACGACATCTCGCGCCAGTTCCGGTTCCAAGCGCGTGCGAGCCGCGACTTCATCACCCGCGCCCAAGCAGTGAATTCGCAGTTCGGCATCACCCAACGCAGCATTTTGGACTTCGCCGACCAATTGCGTGAGGGCGACCCACGATCGCCCGAAGGCGTCATCGCCGCAGCGAACCGCCTTAATGCCCGGATCGACAACGCCCAAACCATCGGCGTCGGCGCCAGCAACTCCGCTGCGGCGTCTTTAATCGGCCTCTTAGGCCGGACGCAATTCAACGCCACGGTTAACTACAATGACGATGAGTTCGGGTTCCGCGATATTGAAACAATCGGCGGCTCGCTCTCCGTGGAGCGCCAAGTCTCGCGTCAGCTAACGGGATATGCGAGCGCGTTTTATCGGTTTGCCGACACAGAAGTCGATTTCGATTTGTGTCTCGCCAATCCGGGGTTCTTCGGCTTTGACACTACTGAGCCGACGTTTGAAACTTTTGCGTCATGCGCGTCCTTCGCCGCGGTGAACGGCGAGACCAATACGGTCGGGGGGCGGATTGGCGCACGCTATCAGCTTTACCGAAATCTCGCAGTTTTCGGCGAGTATTTCCACACGACGCGTTTCTCGGAACAGCCCTTGTTGGAGTATGAAGAAAACCTCTTCCAAGCGGGGCTCACACTGGACTTTTAACAATGTATGAAGAGTATTTCGGGCTCAGCGGACAGCCCTTCAAGTTAAACCCAGACCCGAAATTCTTTTATGGCAGCCAAAGCCACAATAAGGCGATGGCGTACCTCCATTACGGCCTGCGCCAAGGCGAAGGCTTCATCGTCATTACCGGAGAAATCGGCGCCGGCAAATCCATGCTGATTGGTCATTTGCTTGACCAAATTGACCGTTCGAACGTCGTCGCCGCCGATCTCATTACGCCGAACCTAAAGCGTGAAGATCTCTTAGCGCACATCCTCTCAGCGTATCGCATCGAGCCGGCGGGCGACGGCCCGACCGCGGAAATCGAAGCGTTTGAGGATTATCTTTTTGACCAGATGAATCGCGGTCGGCGCGTTTTGTTGATCGTCGACGAAGCGCAAAACCTGCCTGTCGATACGCTCGAAGAACTGCGCGTCCTTTCTAACCTCGATTATGACGGCACGCCCCTGTTCCAGGTGTTTCTGGTGGGGCAGCCGGAATTCAAGAAGGTCATTGCCGGCGACGGGATGGAGCAACTCCGGCAACGGATCATCGCTTCTTATCATTTGGAGCCGCTCAACCCGGAAGAGTCCCGCGCGTATATTGAGCATCGCCTTCGCGTTGTCGGTTGGACCGACAATCCTACGATTACCGATGAAGCATTTACGCTGGTGCATGAGGCGGCAAGGGGCATTCCACGAAACATCAACAAGCTCTTTAATCGCTTGCTCCTATTTTCCGCCCTCGAAGAACGCGATGTCGTGTCGGGCGATGTGGTGCGTGCGGTGGTTGATGATCTGGCGGCTGAAGATGTTTCTGGAAGTCCAATGAGCCTTAAAGGGCCGCGAGTTGGCGCTGCAGACCAAACAGATGCGACAGATGTGCACGACGAAACCGTCGCTGCCATTGAGCGTGGTTCAACATCTTCAAATGGTGAGCCGTCGAGCGTTGACCAACTGGACAATGAACAAGTGGTCGATGAACAGGCCGATAACGCTGATGAGCGCGAAGGCGTGGACGAGGGAGATTTGCGCGAGGCGTCAACCGTCAGTCCAATGCCGCCGCCGGTTGTTGTTAACGGCACGCCGACGGATGACGGCGCACAGACCGATCGGGCGGCCGATGACGGCGCTGCGGCGACGGACGCTTATGAGGCGAATTCTGCCGTTACCGCCGATGGTGCGTCCGAAGCGGCGAAATCTCAGAGCGCACCGGCGCTGCGGCTTGTTTCTGACCGTGACGCCGAGCAAGCCGATAATGTCCAACGCGATGAAAGCGATGATGCGCGAGATGAGGACGCTTCGGCCGGCGCTGATCCATTTGCGTTTGAGGATGATTTAAGTGAATCGGCTGACCGCCAATCGCCTGCGACGGCGCTTACGACGGAGACATCCGACGTGGAGACGGCAGGTGAAGTGACGAACGAAGGGGAGACGGCGATGCGTAGTACGCCTGAGCAAGATGGAGAGCCGATTGACGAGGACCAAAGCGTCCCGTCTGTCGATGAGCCGAGCATATCAGAGCCCACATTAAACGCTCAACGTGGAAACGAGGGCGATCTTCATGCTGATGATGATGAAGAAACTGATGACGATGCCCATTCTGAAAGGGCAAGCGTCAACGCCGAACAGCCGGAGGAAAATGAACCAGCCGTCGCGCCGTCGGAGTCGTCTTCCTCTATAGATGCGCCGCAACCGGTTGCGACGGCGCCGGTGTTGGAGGCCGCTCCCATGAGCGTCCTAGACCGTTTGCGCGCCGGCAAGAAAGCGTCCAGCGACGAGCAGAGCGTTCAGCCTGTTGCGCAAACGGTGGAACAGGCTGCGTCGGATACAACGATCAATGACGTCGCCGACGCCATTGCGGCCGCCACTGAGAAAGCGCGCTCGCAACATATGCCTCTTACTGAAGCCGATGCGGTGAACGACGTCAGTGATCATGTCGGCGACGATCGAGCAGCGCTGATGTCCGATGACGGATCTATTGCATCGGCTGACTTTGACGCTAGCGACGCCGAGACTTTAGCGCCGGCGCCGTCGACAGACCCTGTCACGGTGGAACGTTGGCGCGCGGCGTTGTCGCGCACGGTCACGTCGACGCGCCATGATTTGAAAGAAGCGCACAGCACGGCCTTGCGCCTGCGCGCTCGGTTGCGCGACCTTGAAGCCCGCCAACGCCGATCGAAAGAGAAAGTCTCTGAAAATCTAAAGCGCGCCGAAGCGCTTCTGTCCGAATTGCGTGATGCTTGGAAATAATGCGGCGCCTGACGCGCCGTTCTTTCAAAGGGCCCTTGCGGGAAGATGCGCCACAACGATTTAGCTCCTTCCGCCGCGCCGCGGTTCGCAATGTCCGTGGACGTGGAAGACTATTTCCAAGTATGGGCGTTCTCCGATGTGATCGCCCGGCGTTCTTGGGACGGATTTCATTTGCGCGTTGACGCGGCGACCAGAGCGACGCTCGACCTTTTCGATGAGACGAACGCCAAAGCGACGTTTTTCACGCTTGGATGGGTGGCGGAGCGCACGCCGGGCTTGATCCGTGAGATCGTCGCGCGCGGTCATGAGATCGCAAGCCATGGTTATGAACACGCGAAAGTCTTCGATCAGACGCCTGAGCAATTTCGGGCTGATGTTCTGAAAACGAAAGCCATTTTAGAAGACGTTTCCGGCACGCCGGTGCGAGGCTATCGGGCTGCTGGGTTTTCAATCGATCAGCGCACGCCCTGGGCCTATGACATTTTGCGCGAGACGGGACATGTTTACTCGTCCTCGAGCCATCCAATCGCTCACGACCATTACGGCGATCCAGATGCACCGCGCCACCCTTATATGAAGGCGGGTCTTATTGAAGCCCCTGTCGCGACGACGGATGTCCTCGGGCGACGGGTGTCGTGCGCCGGCGGCGGTTGGTTTCGTCTGTTGCCGTACGCGGCGTCCAAGCGCCTTATTGAAAAGGCGTCGAAGACGTTGCAAGGGCCGATCATTTTCTATTTTCACCCATGGGAAATCGACCCCGACCAGCCGCGTATCGCCGGCGCTTCTTTGAAGTCGAAAATACGTCATTACACAAATCAATCAGCAATGGCTGGTAAACTGAGAAAACTTTTGACCACGTACGAATGGGGACGCATCGACGCCGCTTTGCAGCCGTTTAATGATGCGGCGGCGGCGTGACGATCGCCGTTCAAAAAGAAGGCCTGACGCCGCCGATCGCGCATTCTGCAGAGGTTGACGTCGACGTGTCGGAAGGGCCTTTGGCAGATCAGCTTGCGACGGCGTTTGATCGCTATTTGGCGCACCACGATGACGCGACGCTCTTTCACGATCGCAATTGGGGCGAGGCGATCAAAGCGGCGTACGGCTACCAGCCAATATACTTTATCGCCCGGCGGTCAGGCGCCATTGTCGGTGTGCTGGGTTTGATCGATGTCAGAAGCCCGTTTTTCGGTCGTTCCCTGATTTCAACAGCATTCACGGTCGGCGGCGGTCCGATTGCTGACGACCCAGATGTGCTGGCGGCGTTGACTGCTGCGGCGCGTATTGAAGGCGAGCGCCGGAACGTTCGTTATGTTGAACTGCGCGGCGGAACCGCGCCAGGCGCAGATTGGCCGTCGAAGTCCGACGTCTATGCTGGTTATGAACGCGCGCTGGCGGCGAGCCGAGAAGAGGAACTAAAAGCCGTCCCGCGCAAACGTCGCGCGGAAATCCGCAAAGGCCTGAAAGCAGTAGAGGAGGGGCGCGCCCTCATTCGTCATGATGCAGAGCTTGAGACGTTTTATCGGCTCTACGCGCAGTCCGTTCATGCGCTCGGCACGCCGGTGTTTTCTATCGGTTATCTGAAGGCCTTGAAAAAAGCGTTCGGCCCGCAATTGTTTTTTTCGACCGTTGCCGTCGACGGCGCGCCAGTGTTTGCGTTGGCGAGTTTTCGGTTTCGCGATCGCGTATTGCCCTATTATGCGGGCGTCACGCCGGCGGCGCGGGCGGCAAAGGCGGCGGATCTCGGCTATTTCGAGCTGATGGACCATGGCCGTGAGACCGGCGCGGCGATTTTCGATTTTGGTCGCAGCAAAATCGGTTCGCCCCATGCGGATTATAAAAAGAGCTGGGGCTTTGAAGCGGTTCCGCTTTCCTACCATTATGCGTTGATTGGCGCCGACGAGACGCCGAACGTTAATCCGAATAACCCGAAATTTGCGCGTGTCTCAGCCTTGTGGAAGCGGTTGCCGCCATTTGCGGCGAATGCGCTTGGGCCGCTATTGGCGCGGAACTTGGCATGAGCGGCGGAAAGAACGCTTGCAAGCATGGTTGATAAACCCGCTTCAGACACTCCTAAAGAAGACGTCGCGGAAAACAGGACGACGAACAATGGTCGACGTGCGTCTCTGAACGACGCTGAAATTTCCGGTAAGCCAGGCGGAGAGGCTTTGTTTATCGCTCACCGCATTCCCTACCCCCCGGATAAAGGCGACAAGATACGCTCTTGGCGGATTTTTGAACGTTTAACCCAGCGATACGACACGCATCTTGCGGCGTTCGTCGACGACCCAGAAGACTTTCAGCACCAGGAAAAATTGGCGGCGATGGCGGCGTCGCTGACGTTAATCCCGCTGACGCCATTGCGTGCGCGGGCGAAGAGCGCTTTGGGTCTATTGACCGGTGCGCCGCTGTCTGACGTTTATTACCGTGATGGGCGTATGGCCCGCGCTGTTGATGCGGTGCGCGCGCGTCCGCTAAAGCTGGAAATGGCGTTCTCGTCGACCATGGCGCAATATCTCGCGGCGCCGCCGAGTGACGATCGCATCCGCGCAATTGATTTTTGTGACGCCGACAGCGCCAAATGGGCGGCCTACGCGAAGCAAAAACGCTTTCCCATGTCAGCGGTCTACCGACGCGAAGCGCGAACGCTGCGCTTATTGGAAGAAGCCGTCATCGATTGGGCGGATGTGTCTTTCGCTATTAGTCCGGCGGAAGCGGCGGTGCTGTCCGGCGCGCCGTCAAACCACGCCGTGCAGTGGTTCGCCAATGGCGTCGATGTTGACGCCTTCGCTTCTGATATTGAACCGCGGCCGGACGAAAAGGCTGATGTCGTTTTTACCGGCGCCATGGATTACTGGGCGAATGTGGACGCGGCGCTTTGGTTCGTTGAAAGCATATGGCCCTTGGTGCGGGCGCGGGCGCCGGACGCGCGTTTCGCGATCGTCGGCGCCCGGCCGGACCCGGCCCTGTTGGCGCTTAATCGCGAGAACGGCGTGCGCGTCACGGGCAGGGTCGCAGATATCCGGCCGTGGCTCGCCGGCGCCAAAGTCGCGGTCGCGCCCATGCGAATCGCCCGCGGCGTTCAAAATAAAGTCCTCGAAGCAATGGCCGCCGCTAGGCCGATTGTTCTAACAAGCGCTGCAGCGGAAGGGATTGAGGCGACCGCGGGCCGCGATTTTCTTGCTAAAGACGATATTGTCGGTTTTGCAGACGCCGTAACGACGCTTTTGTTTGATCGGGATTTGCGTCGGAAATTCGGAAGCGCCGCCCGTTCGCGGGTGAGCGACGCCTATCGGTGGGGCGCTTGCCTCGATGCTATGGATGTGGCGTTGGATGAGGCGGCATTGGAAAAAGCAAATAAAATCAATACGCCAATGCCCGTTGCTCGTGATGCGACCTGAAATGCTGCAAGTGCGAGCAGTTCTTTGTCGCCCCCTTGGCGCCGCCGGCGCGGGGTGGCGTTAACTGCCAAGAAGTGCAGGTGTTGCTAATGAGCCGCTTGGCAATGTGTTAACGTCAAGTTAAGGTTCCAGCTTCTGGTGTTGGGTCCAACGGGGGTTGGCATGATCCGTATTCTACTTCCACTCGCCGTCATTGCGGCGTTACTCTTTGCGCCGATTTTCTCCGGCGAACCGACGACTGTCGGCGGAATTGAGAAAGCAAATGTCGTCACGGGCAATGATTATGTCGGTGACACGGTGAATTGCTGGATTGGCGGCAATTATTCAATCGACGGCGACTGCGCGCCGAAAGGCGAGGCGAAAGGCCTGGCGATCTTCGGCGCTATCTTCGTCTCGGCTGTCGCGGCAGTTCTTGGTGTCCTTGGTCTGCTTCCGTTTATCGGTAGACTGACAAGCGTCATCACGACGCTCGCCGGCGTCGGCGTTATCGCCGCCATTGGCTTTTATGTTTTCACGTCGATGGGATCGTCCGACGGTCTCGACGGCGTTGCGTGGGGATCGTATCTCGCCGGCGGCGGCGGTCTCCTCACACTGATTTCCGGCTTGTCCGGAATGCGCGGGCGGTAAAGACAAAAATAACCCGCTCGTTTCCTCTTTAAGGGGAGGAATATAAAGCGCGCTTCGCAAGAGCTTTGCGGGGCGCGCTTTTCCTGTTTTTAGGGGCATAGCGTCCGCTGCTCCAGCGCATCATTCGCACTGACGATCGCTGCCCGCCGATGAGACCCCTCCTTCAAGGGTACAGGGATGGCACAGACCAAAGCGTCGTCCTTCCTATTGGAATCGCGATGACGCTTTAAAGCAATTTCGAATTTAGTGAGATCACTTAATCGCTTTAGAGCTGCTGGCCGCACAAGTGCGCGCATCGCCGCGGCGAGCTTCTCTATATTGGTTTTTATTCAGGGTAGCCGTAATTGGACCATAAGTTCCGCGTCGGCCATTGATCGGTGTCATCGATGGCTTTGGCGATCAAATCTGACAAGCTGAACTCATCGCTATTCGTGGGCGAGCCATTGAGGAGAATGGCGACATGGGCGCCGTCTTTTTCTGTCAGAGATGTCCATGTTCCCGTTAGGGCGCCGTCGTGACTAACGTTGCCGCTGCCGCGGGGATGCACCGGCGTGAACTGCGCATAGCGAACAAGATCGTTGGCGCTGGAGATCCATCCACCATGCGCCGCCATCGCTTCCAGCACCCAGGCGCCATAGGGCCGGTCAACTTTCTCGCCCGTGAAAAGAGACGTCTCTTTCGGCGCGAATGCCGCCCCGTAGTAAACAACCTCGCGTGGATCTCGGTCCTTCCACTGCGTTTTACCGAGCTTGGTGCTGCGCGCGCCAGCAGGGTTGAGAATATTATCCCTGACATAGGCTTGATAGCCGCGACCGCTTCGCTCACGGGTTATTTGGCCGAGAATGCAGTATCCCAAATTGGAATAGGCGTCGCCATTGTCAACGCGTGGTGGTTTCTGCCCAGGGAAGTAGTCAAGAAATTCCTCTGTCAGCATATAGTCCATGATTTGCCGGCAGGTGAGGGGCGGCGTTGCGCCAATCGCTTCGCCGATCATTTCATGCCGGAACATAGGATCGAACTGACCGCGGCCGTTGCGAATCCAACCGCCTCGGTGATCAAGCAAATGTTGCACAGTGATCTGCGCCATGCGGAAATCGCCATAGTCCGCCGTGGCGGGCGCGCGGTCGCCGAGCGCAGTCATCATGGGGTCGCTTAGTGACAGCAATCTATCGGCATCAAGTTTACGAATGGCCGACATCGTGAAGAGCTTCGTAATGCTCGCTATGCGGAATAAATTATCTGGCGTCACTTTCTCATTCTTGGCGATATTCGCCTGGCCGATACCGCAGGAGTGCACCAAACGATCGTCCTTTACGACAGCGATTTGTGCACCCGGAATATTTTGTTGCTTCATCTTTTTGATGAGGCGTTTCTCAAAATGCGCAAGCTTGCCGCCGCAATGGCCGGTTTTCGCGATGCCATTATCGATAAGAATGGCGGAATATCCGCTGGCGCCATAAGCCGGCGGCTCGATATCGACGACCCGCGCGCCATGGCGGCGAACCATCGTGGCGAGCTGTCCTTTGGTGATCCCTTGGTACCACCAATAATGGCCGCTTTCGTCTGCATCGCGCGGCATCATCACGACGACGAAACGGTTTTTGCCGTTGGATTTGTAGCGCTCCATGTCGATGAGGCGCATGTTGTTTTCGGAGAGTTTCTCGGAGACTTCGGCTTTTGAAAGTGCGGGATACCAATACCAGCCCGATCTATTGGCGCCCTGATTGTCGACAAGCACGGCGGCGAAGCGCGTTTTGCCGCCGTGGCGATAGCGCTCTATATCGAGAATACGCATTTTCTTTTCACGATAGAGCTGTTTGAGGCCGGCCTCGGTCATGTCATAGCCCCAATACCAGCGCATTTCTCGTGCGCCTGTGTTCGGCGCCATCAGAGCCGCGAAGCGTAATTTGTCGCCGCGATGATAAACGTCGATATCGATGATGCGCGCGTTATTTTCTTCCGTGAGCGCATTAAGGCGTTGTTCGGTGAGATCGTAATACCACCACCAGCCGCTCTTATGCGCCCCGACGTTCTCCACTAGGGTGGCCGAAAACGTTAGGGGCGATGTTTTGACGACATCAATATCAATGATGCGCGCATTGTTGTCGCGCGCTTTCTTCTTCAGATTCTCAGGCGTGATCGCCGCATAGTGCCAGTTTGCGACGCGCTTGGTCTCAAATCGCTCTAACGGAAATTTTTCAGCATAGGCCGTTGTCGCTGACCCCAGCCCCAATAGGATGGCTGCGGAGCAAATAATTGACTTCCATGAAATTTCTTTGATCATTGCTGTCGCTCTCCCTTTGCCGACGAGCAAGCACCTGAGCCGTGCGCTCTTCCAGAGAGTATTGTCAAATGGACCAGGTATGGCGAGCAATAGGACGAAAAACAGCGTAATTTTACGAAAATGTTAGGGTCAGTCGTGAAAGGGCGAATACCAAAGGCCCGCAACGCGTCACCTACAACGCGTCACCGACAATGCGTTACCCAAAACGCTTCACCGTGTCCGTCGTGTCTCGAAGGATGGTCGCGGATGGAGGCGTATGCGGCGCCTTGAATCGAAATGAAGCCTCAAGCCCAAGTGGCGAGCGGCGGGAGCGAAGATAAGATCGACTCCACATTGCCGCCGGTTTTCAAGCCGAAGGTCGTGCCGCGATCATACAGAAGATTGTATTCTGCATAGCGGCCGCGTTGGAAGAGCTGTTTGTCTCGGTCGTCGTCGCTCCAGGGCGTCGCCATGCGTAATTCGACAAGCGGGAAGTACGCCTCGAGGAACGCGCGCCCCACGTCTTGGGTGAAGGCGAAGTCCGCGTCCCAGTTTCCGGTGTCTAAGCGATCGTAGAAGATGCCGCCGACGCCGCGCGGTTCGTTGCGGTGGGGCAGATAGAAATAGTCATCGCACCAATTTTTGTAGGTTGTGTAGTAATTCGGATTATGGCGATCGCAGGTCTCTTCATAGACCTTGTGAAACGCTTTGGCGTCCTCATGGTCTTGGGAGCGGTATGCCGGCAGCATGGGGTTCAAATCACCGCCGCCGCCGAACCAACGCTTCGTTGTTGCGATCATCCGCGTATTCATATGTGCGGCGGGCGCGTGCGGATTGCGTGAGTGGGCGATCAGTGAAACACCGCAGGCCCAAAAGCGCGGGTCGTCCGCAGCGCCTGGAATTTGTCCGCGAAACTCTTCGGAGAACGCGCCGAAGACTTGCGAGAAATGAACGCCGACTTTTTCAAAGACGCGCCCGCGCATCATCGCCATGACGCCGCCGCCTTCGTCGGCCGCTGGTTCGCCGCCGTCAATGTCACGTTTCCCTTCGCCGCGTTTCCCCTCTCCACGTTTCCAGGGCGTTTTTTCGAAGCGTCCCGGCTCCATGGCGTCATAAGCCGGGCCGCCAAGGTCTTCTAAGCGCTCAAAAGCGGCGATGAGCTGGTTTTGCAAATCGCTAAACCAAGCGGCGGCGGCGCTTTTTTGCGGATCGTCAGCGTGGGCGTTCGGGGCGGTGTCGTTGGGCATGGGGGCGCTCGCTTACTATTGGTCTGGCTCTTCTTTTGGTTATTCGTCTGGATAGCCGATTTGGCGACGGGCTTCGGCTAAGGCGATAGCCGCCGCTGTCGCCATGTTCAAGGAGCGCGCGCCCTTCGCCAGGGCGATCCGCACCGACGCGTCCACAGAGGCATGCACCGCGTCTGGAACGCCGGCGCTTTCGCGCCCGGTCATGATCCAGTCGGTCTGTTGGAAAGTAAAATCTGTAACTGAGTTGTCCGCTTTTGTTGTTAGAAGCACCAGACGCGCGCCCGCAAACCGGCGCGCCTCATCAAACGCGGACCAGCTCGAATGTACGCGCGGCGCGGCGAGCAAGCCGTAATCCATGGCGACGCGCGAGAAAGCCTTGGCGTTTAGCGGGAATCCGCACGGTTCGATGATGTCGAGCCCAGCGCCGAAGCAAGCCGCCGCACGCGTTGCGGCTCCCGCGTTTCGGGCGATTTCCGGTTCATAAAGGACAAGGCGCATTGGTTCTGAATCTAAGGGCAAAAGGCAACTGAAAGACAGTTTCGACGATTTTCCGACAAAATGGCTGGATCGACAGGGACAAGCACATTAAGACGCGCCGGAATGGCGGCGTAACGACGTAAGGCCAAGGGTGTTCTTAACAATACGCGACGCTCGGCCGCACTAGCCGTTGAAAGGTTATTTAGTAAGTAAAGCAAGCATGAGGCGTAGAGGCGGCCAGGCTAACGGCCGCACCCGGCGCGTTTGGGTATCGACTTAGATATCAAATTCCTGCCGACGTCACACTAAGCCATATCGAACGCGAGGAATGGCATCGATGAGCGCAACCAGCGAAGCCCACGCCGAGGAACCAAATCGGCGCGATTTCATCCACCTATTGGCCGGCTCGGTCGCCGCTGTCGGCGGCCTTGGCGTCGTCGTGCCGGTGGTCCACCAGATGAACCCCGATGCGTCCGTTTTGGCGCTCGCCACCAAAGAAGTGGATCTTTCCGCGATCGAAGTTGGTCAGGCGATTAAGGTCATGTGGCAGGGTAAGCCGGTTTTCATCCGCCGCCGCACCGAAGCAGAAATCGCCGCCGCCGCCGAAACGCCGGTGTCAGCACTGCCCGACGGCGTAGCGCGCAACGCCAATGACCCGAGCGCAGAGGCGACGGACGCGGCGCGCGTCACAAGTTCCGACGGCGTCGCCCGACCGGAATGGCTCGTTCTCGTCGGCGTTTGCACCCACCTCGGCTGTATCCCCCTCGGCACGGCCCAAGGTGAAGTCAAAGGCGAATACAATGGCTGGTTCTGCCCGTGCCATGGCTCGCACTACGACACGTCGGGACGGATTCGCAAAGGCCCTGCGCCGGAGAACCTGCCTGTTCCGCCATACCAATTCCTCTCCGACACTGTCGTGAAGATCGGCTAAAGGACGTCCCCAGATGGCCCATGAATCCACTTATAATCCGCAGTCCGGCGTTGAGAAATGGCTCGACGCGCGCATGCCGATTGTCCGGCTCGCCTATGACTCGTTTGTCGATTTTCCGACGCCGAAGAACTTGAATTACTGGTACACGTTCGGCGGCATCCTCGCGATCTGCCTCGTTGTGCAAATTCTCACCGGCGTCATTCTGGCAATGCACTACACGCCGCATGTCGACTACGCCTTCGACAGCGTCGAGCACATTATGCGCGACGTGAACTATGGTTGGCTGATGCGCTATGTGCACGCCAACGGCGCGTCGATGTTCTTCCTCGCCGTCTATATCCACATGTTCCGCGGACTTTACTACGGCTCTTATAAAGAACCGCGCGAGATGCTGTGGATCCTCGGCGTTGTCATTTTCTTGCTGATGATGGCGACGGCGTTCATGGGATACGTGCTGCCGTGGGGCCAAATGAGCTATTGGGGCGCAACGGTTATCACGAACCTCTTCTCTGCGGTGCCGGTGCTCGGTGACAGCATTCGAACATTGCTCTGGGGCGGCTTCTCCGTCGATAACGCGACCTTGAACCGCTTCTTCTCGCTACACTTCTTGCTGCCGTTTGCGATCGCCGGCGTTGTCGTCCTGCACATTTGGGCGCTGCACATTCCGGGGAACAACAATCCGACGGGCGTCGAGGTGAAAGACGTTAAGAAAGACACCGTGCCGTTCCACCCCTATTACACGGTGAAAGACGGCTTCGCGATTGCGGTCTTCTTGCTGCTCTTCGCGAGCTTCGTGTTCTTCGCGCCGAATGCGCTTGGACATCCGGACAACTACATCGAAGCGAACCCGCTGGCGACGCCGGCGCATATCGTGCCGGAATGGTACTTCCTGCCGTTCTACGCGATCTTGCGGGCGATCACCTTCGACATCGGACCAATCTCCTCGAAGCTTGGCGGCGTTATCGCCATGTTCTCGTCGATCCTGGTGCTGTTCGTCTTGCCGTGGCTTGATACGTCGAAAGTGCGCTCCATGCGCTATCGTCCGGTGGCGAAGGGCTTCTTTGTTCTCTTCGTTATTGTCGCCCTTGGCCTTGGTTGGCTCGGCGGGCAGCCGGCGGAAGGCGCTTATGTCTTCTGGGCACAATTGTGCACGCTTTACTATTTCGCTTTCTTCCTCGTCATCTTGCCGATCCTCGGCGTGATGGAGACCCCTTCGAACTTGCCGCGCTCGATCTCAGAAGCCGTGACAAAACCATCAACGTCCTCTGCATCGCCATCCGGCGGCGCGGTGGTGCAACCGGCCGAATAGCGCGCAAGAAAGGACTGAACATGATCCGCAAGGGATTAAAACTTATCGCAGCAGGCGCGCTCGCTGGTTTGACGGCTTTCGGCGTTGCTGTCGCCGCTGGCGGCTCGACCAAAGAGTTGAAGCACCCCCATTGGCACTTCTCGGGCGTCTTCGGCACGTTCGATCAAGATGCCTTGCAGCGCGGCTATCAAGTGTACCGTTCGGTTTGCGCCGCGTGCCACTCTATGGACCAATTGTCGTTCCGCAATTTGGGTCAAAAGGGCGGGCCGTTCTATTTGGACAATTGCCCAGCCGGCGTTCCGGCGACGACCGATTGTTCGAACCCGAACGAAAACCCCATCGTTAAAGCGATTGCGGCGGAGTATTCCGTGCAAGATGGGCCGGACGATTTCGGCGATATGTTTGATCGGCCGGGCGTTCCTTCCGACCGGTTCCCATCGCCTTATCCGAACGAACAAGTCGCGCGCCTCGCCAATGGCGGCGCGCTGCCGCCGGATCTGTCGCTGATCGTCAAGGCGCGTAAGCATGGTCCGGAATATGTTTACAGCCTGCTGACAGGCTATGAAGCGCCGCCGCCAAGCGTCGAAGTGCCGGCGGGGCAGTATTACAATCCCTATTATCCCGGCGACATGACCCAAAACATGAAGCCGGAATATTTGGACGACGAAGGTCATCCCGAGGAAGGCGTGCAGGTGCCGAAAGGCGGACTTTTCGCCATGATCGCGCCGCTTCAAGACGGCATCGTTGATTATGAGGATGAAGAGACGCCGGAGACCATCGAGCAATACTCAAAAGATATTGTCGAGTTTCTGGTTTGGGCGGCCGAGCCCAAAATGGAAGCCCGCAAACGCCTGGGCGTCATGTCGATTGGATATTTGTTGATCCTGACGGGGCTCCTTTACCTGTCCTATCGAGAGATTTGGTCGAAAGTCGACCATTAGCAAAAAGCGCTTTTCCTTTTGAAGCGCATGAACCGATGAAGCGGGAGCGGCCAGGGCGTCGTCTCCCGCTTTTCTTTTGTGTGAACGCCCCCTATCCCTAAACCATGACCGCACCCATCGACATCAAAGGCCGGAGCCTTTCAGAGCTCGCCCCTGTAAAGGCGGCGTTCGCAGTGAATTTCGCTGAAGATCTCGATCTCGGCGCGCGTTTCTCCGTTGTTCGTGACGGGGAGGTCGTATTTGATCACTGGGCGGGCGTCGCTGACCGCGCAAGCGGCGCGCCGTGGACCGATGAAACAATCGCTGCGATTTACTCTAGCGGCAAGGCGGTCTGCGCATGCCTCGTGGCGCAACTCGTCGAGGACGGCGCGCTTGAGTATGACCGTCCTGTCGCCGATTACTGGCCGGAATTCGCCGCTGCGGGAAAGGCGTCCATAACGGTTGCCCAGGTCATGTCGCACCAAGGCGGTTTATGCGGGTTCACGGAAGAGTTTCCATCGACCGACTGGCTCGATTGGCCGACAATGGTGGGCAAGATTGAAGCGATGGCGCCGCTTTGGTCGCCAGGCGAGAAAAACGGATATCACCCGCAAACCTTCGGGATCATCGTCGGCGAGCTCATCCGCCGCGTTTCCGGGCGCAGCGTCGGCGCGCATTTGCGCGCGGCCTATGCTGACGATCCCTTGAATTCCGTGCACTGCGGCTTTGCTGATCCAATCTCCGAGTTCGCGGCGACAATGACCAAGCCGCCGCGTGCGCCGGATCTCGGGCCCATCAATCCTTATCGCGAGGCGGCCTTCTTGAAGCGCTGGTCTTCCGCGCCGCCAAAGCCGGTCGAGGCATGGCGAGCCGCTGAAATTCCTGCGAGTAATATGCACGCAACAGCGCTCGGTTTGGCGCGTACGCTGCAACCTTTGGCGGGCGCCGGCGGGCTCAGCGAACAAACGCTCGATGCGGCTTTTCGCATTCGCATCGCCGGCGACGACCTCGTTTTGCCGTTTCACTTGCAATGGGCGGCCGGGCTCTTCGTCAATCCCGACGGCGCCTATGGACCAGACCCGAGCGTTTTTTGCCATTCCGGGTTCGGCGGTTCTTGCATTGTCGTTGATCGCAAGCGGCGCCTTACGGCCGCCTATGTGATGAACAAAATGAGCCCCAGCCTTATCGGCGATGAACGTCCGCGGCGCCTTCTTTGGGCGCTTTATGAGGCGCTCGGTCAGTAGCGACGGTTCAAGACGTTTTAGCTAGTCGCTGTGACCGGGGACAAGACACCGTCCTTTAAGACGGCGTTTGCGTCTCGCCATGCCTTCGCCGCGGCGTACCCTTCCTTTGATAAGACGCCCACCGGCGTCGCCGTTTCTCCAATAAAACTAAGGACGCGGCTTGCGACGACGGGCGCTGGATCGCCTTCGTCGAGGAGAATGGCGGCGGGGCCGAGATCAGCAGCTAAGAGTTCGAGAAGTGCGCCTGGGCCGGCGGTGCTGCCGATTGTATGGGGCATAAGGACGATCGCATGGCGCAGAGAGACGCCGCATTGGGGATGGCTGGGGTTTGAAAGCTTGCCCGTCGCAAGATCGACGCCGCCCCAAAAGCTAATGGGGTTATCGAGCGCCGTCAGCGGCCCCGTCGCGGCGCCGTTGACAAGCATCCGGGCCCGGATTTCTCTTTTACGGTCGCCAATAGGCATCGTCACGATTGAACTCTCCCGTTAAAGCGGCCTCAACGGCTTCGGCTTGCGTCGCGATGATGGGATCGACGTTCAGCCCCGCACGGCCATAAGCGGCCCATTTTGCGGACGTCGTCACGACGGGCAGCGGTAAATTATCTGCAAGCGGTGTATAATACGTGCAGGTGTCGCGAACGAATTGAACGCCGCGCGCCGACAATGCGGCGATGAAGCCCGCCCTCGCGGCTTCTTCATAAACATCCCGGCCAAGAGAGGCGTAAAGCGGCGCTTTCAACGCGCCTTTGCGGTCATCGATCTGCTGATTGAGGCGGGCGATATCTTCAAGCCCCAAATGCGGCGAACCGATAAAAACGCCCGAGACCGGGCTTGTCGCGCTATCGCCGAGCGTTTTGCGAATGTTGAAAAGCGTCACATCCGATAGCTTAATGGCGGATGAAAACAGGTCCGCCGCTTCGCAATGGGCGCGCCCGTTTTCGGCTTCCGGCGTTGAGCCCTCAATATGGGCCATCGCTATGCCGCCGGCGGCGCCCATGGCGGCGCACATTGATCGCAGCATCAGTTGGTCAATCGCATCCGGTAATCCGTAAACGTAAGGAATGCGAGACCCTGCGATACCGCCGACGGCATAGCCGATGAGCTCGAAGGCGACGGCGTCGGTGAACCACCACCGGGAGAGGACGCTGGCGTCAATGCACAGCGCTGGCGCGCGGCCCTCATCGGTGAGAACGTCGGCTTCGGGCAATTTGCCGGTCAAAGCGGCGGCGAGATCGAGATATTGCGGCGTTTTCAGCGTGCGTGCGCCGATAACGGAATTTGCGAACAAGATCGCGTTCGTTTCCGCCCAAGCGACGCGATCGCCGAACTGCGGCCGTGTTTTCAGGAAATAGGGCGCGCAGGTAAGGCTCGCCGCGCAGCCCATTTGCGTAAGCATACGGACCACCTTGCGGGCGTCCGCGCCGGCCGATCCGCGGAAGCAAGACGCGGCGTCGTCAGTGAGGTCAGCCGAAGAGGCGTTGAGGGTCGTCGGCACGCTGACGCGCGCCTCGGCGCGCAAGAGCTTTTCTAGAAGGGCGACATTCGCTGGGCCTGAATGATAAGCGCCAACGAGGTGAGCGGACGATATCGCAGTGAGCCGTTCGGCGTCCATGGCGTCGGCGGCGGCGACGATGGTCTCCATCGCCCATTGCATCGCTTGGCCGTCATCCCCGGATAGGCTCTTTTGTTCTGCTGCGGTGAGATCAAGGCGCGGCGTCATTGCACTATCTCCTCTTTGGCCTGGTCAAGCGATAGCGCGTGTTCGCCGCGTGACGCTTCGTTGAGGCTGCGCGCCAGGGTCACGCACATCATCGCCGCGATGACGACGAGCGGCAGCGAGGCCACGAGAACCGCCGCCATGATCACGCGAACGCCGCCGTCGACGGCCATAAGCGCCACCGGCAAAAGCCCTAATACGAGCGCCCAGAACAGGCGATGCCAGCGCGCGGGGTCTGCACCGGGCGCAAGCTTCTTGGTGGCGGCCGAGGCGAGGGCGTAGGCGGCTGAGTTATATGTCGTGGCGATGAAAATTATGCTGATGACGGAGAAAACGATTTGCGCCAAAGGCCCGGCGGGCAGGGAGCCGATCACTTGCGCGATCGCTTCGGCGGGGTCGACGGTTTTCAAAATATCGCGAACGGCGAGAATATTGTTGATATCGAGATAAAGCGCATAGTTGCCGATGACGATATAGAACACCCAGGCGCCGAGACTGCCGAACGCCGCCATGGAGAGGATGAGATTGCGCAAGGTACGGCCCCGCGAGATGCGGGTGACGAAGATGCCGACGAACGGCCCAAAGGCGATCCACCAAGCCCAGTAGAAGATCGTCCAGTCTTCGACGAAGCCTGAGCGGGCGATGGGGTCGGTCCAGGTCAACATGCGCACAGCGTTCTGCAGCATAAAGCCGAGACTGTCGGTGCCCATACGGAGAATAAACAGCGTCGGTCCAGCGATAAGTACGAACGCTAAAAACACGAACGCCGCGGCGACGTTTACATCAGCGAGGCGTTGAATGCCTTTTTCAAGGCCAATGTAAACCGTGAACGCAAAGAGCGCGACGCTGGCCAAAACGACGGCGATATCGGCCATGAAGGAGCGTTGAAAGTTCAGCGCGTCGGCGAAATTGGCGGAGATCATCGGCGCGGCGAGGCCCATGGACGTGCCGGCGCCGGCGATGAGCGCCACCATGAAAACCCCGTCGATGAGGCGCGCCATGACGCTGTCTTCTCCCTTGGGTCCGAGAAACGAATGACACGCCGTACTCAAACGAAGGTAAGGTGTTTTATTGACATAGTATGCGTAGGAAATCGCCACCGTCGGCAAGGCGTAAATCGTCCAGGCGATGACGCCCCAATGAAAAAGGCCGTAAGACGTCGCCCAGAGTACGGCTTCATCTGATGTTTTGTCGACGCCGAAGGGTGGCGTTTCGAGATAATACGTCCACTCGATGGTCGCCCAATAGATGAGGCCGGCGCCGACGCCGGCGCAAAACAGCATGGAGACCCAACTAAATGTCGAGAATTCCGGCCGATCGGTTTCTTCGCCGAGGCGGCGTTTTCCGTGCTTGCTAAAAGCGACCCAGCCGAGAAAGCCGACCATGCCGATGACCGCCCATTGGTAGAGCAGTCCGAAATGTTCGGCGATCCAATCATAAAGGCCGCGGATGACGCCGCCGGCCTCCGTCGGCCAAATCATGATTGGAACACAGACGAATAGGACGATCAAAAAAGCCGTGAGGAAGATAATTGGATCGATAGAGCGCGGCGTCATTCGGGTCTCTTTGTTCTTATTGTTTGAGGTAAGCGCAAATGGCGGACGGATCGCCCTTTAAAGGCCCGATGCGGGCGCCAAGCTCCATAATGGTTTCCGCCTCGCCGTCATAAGCGGCCCAGGGCGCAAGATCGTCGGATAAGTCGTCTCCGCTCGGCATCCCGGTTTTGGCGAAGGTCGTCCAATATCTCGTGATTGCGTCGGCGAGCGCTGCATCGACACCGTCGCCCGGCAGCCAGGGGTCAGCGGTGTCGAAGGCGTAGGGAATCTCCGCGCCATGATAGGCTTGCAACGCGTCGGCGCCGGGGCGGACGCGGGTGAAGTGATAGGCGAAGCTTTGCGCGCCAAGGCGTGTATTACGGGCGGCAAGGGAAAGCGACGGACACAGAAATTCGGCGCCGCTATAGAGGGCGTCGGCGCGCGCCGCTGGCGTATCGAACTGGTCGCTGAGATAGGCGTGTAAGCCGTCGCGATCGGCGGCGTAGGCGGTGAGGGCGTCTTCATAGGCCGCCTCGATCGCATCCGCCTCTTCCGGTAGATACATCAGCCACTCGTCGCGATTGCTGCCGATGAGGAGCGGAACGGGGCGAAGGTTAGCGTCCGCGGATAAATAGCGACCGTCCGCGACAGGACCGAAATAATAGTCCGGTAATGCTTGCGGTCGCGTCTGGATGATATCGCGCCAGTCGAGCGCCCGCATTTCGTCGATTGTTTCCGCCTCAAGCGCGGCCATGAGCGCGACGCCGGCGGCGTTTGCGTCGGCATAGGCGACCGGGTCGCCGGGTCCGATGGCGCCGCTTTGGATGATTGCGCGATGAAAGAGGCCGTCTGCGTCGGCCATATGCATTAGGGCTGCGATATCGCCGCCGCCGGCCGACTCGCCGAAGACCGTGACACTGTCTTTGTCGCCGCCGAAAGCAGCGATATTATCCGCAACCCAATGAAGCGCGGCGATTTGGTCAAGAAGTCCGTAATAGCCGGAGACACCATTCGGGCCGTCATCGCTAAGCGCCGGATGGGCGAGAAACCCGAGCGGCCCAAGGCGATAATTGAGGCTGACGACGACAACGCCTTTTTGCGCGAGCGCCGCGCCGTGATAGTTCGGTTCATGCCCATAGCCGTTGACGTTCGAGCCCCCATGGACCCAGACCATGACCGGGAGCGCCGCGTCGGCGTTGAGGCTTGGCGTCCAGATGTTTAGAAATAGACAGTTCTCGGAGATATCCGTCAGTTGCGGCGCTAAGCGCGGATCAGCGCCGACGCCTTTGGCGACGCTCTGGTACCATTCGGAATTGCCATTATCTTGCGGACAGGCCGCGCCGAACGCGCGCGCGTCTTGATGGCCCTCGCGCGGCGTCGCCGTTATCGGCGCGCGCCAACGCCGTTCGCCGTTTGGCGCCGCTGCGTAAGGCACGCCCTTGAAGGCGTAAACGCCGTTCGCCTCAACGGCGCCCAAAAGCGTTTCGCCGGCGGCTTCAATGATCGGCGGCTTCGGCGGCTCGCTTACGTCTGACGTTTTAGAAGCATCGCTTGATTTGCTGCAGGCGGCGCTCGCGGCGAGAGCGCAGGCGATTAAGAGACGGACGATCCGCTGACGGCCCATAAACGTCTTTCACTTTCCTCAGCATTGCGCTTGCATCGTCCGCGCAGTGGTCCATTGCGGCGGGGCTATAGCGACGGTGTCTTAGTCGCGCGCATCGGGCAACCATTTATATGTCCGCGATAGATTACTTTATTTCATCCATTTGGTCAGCGTCCCCCTTAGCATCGCTGTCAGCACCGCCATCAGCGCGTCGCAGCGGCGCGAGATCGTCGTCGGCTTCGATCTCACTGATAAGCCAGTCTTTGAACGCTCTGATTTTGCGCGTGCGCCGGCGATTTTCAGGGTAAGCCACCCGCCAATCGGCGCCTCTCGGTTTGGCGCAATCCGGAAGTGGGTTGATCAACAGCCCGGCCGCTGAGTCTTCCGACACATAGGGCGCCATGGCGAGCGCGACGCCGAGCCCGCGCACCGCGGTTTTGAGAGCGTGGTCATAGCTGTCGAAACTGAGCCCGGCGTTTGGGTCGACGCTTTCGACGCCCGCCGCGGAAAGCCACGCTGTCCAGTCTTTTTCTGAAGGATAGACCTGCAAAATCTTGTGCCGGCTGAGATCCGTCGGCCTCTGCAAGGGCGGCCCGCTTTCCAATAACCGCGGACTGCAAACCGGGAAGAGAAGCGGCGTAAACAAATAATCCGCATGGATTTCAGCGCCGTATCGGCGCCCGGCGATCACAGCGATATCGATGTCTTGCGCCGCAAAATCAGGGTCATTTTGCGCGGTGATCAAGCGAACCTGCACATTGGGGCAGCGACGAGAGAATGCGTGCAGCCGCGGCACCAGCCAGCGCATGGCGAAGGTCGAATAGGTCTGCACGGTGAGAATATGGTCTTGCTGATTGTGGGTCAGCAACCGCGTGCCCTCGCTGATATGGTCGAACGCGTCGCGGATATAGGGAAAGTATCGCGATCCGGCCGACGTCAGCGTTACCGATCGCGCGCGGCGGATAAAAAGCTCCACGCCGAGGAAATCTTCAAGGTTCTTCACCTGGTGCGAGACGGCGGATTGGGAGACGTTGAGCGCTTCGGCGGCGTCTTTGAATGAGCCAAGCCGCGCGGCCGCTTCGAAGGCTTTCAAGGCGTTAAGGGGCGGTGTTTTCTTCTGCATAAGGGGCTTCCCGTGCAGGCGCGTCGACGATGTCGTGTTGGCCCCTCCCAAAGCGCTTTCAACCTAGGCAGACCGACCGTGTTTAAAGCTTCTAGAGCTTCGAAAATGCTTTCCGAAGACACATAAACACTTGAAAATAATTCATCTTAGGCGTTTGTTGGGTCGCTAGTCAATTTATGTGCGCCGGCCCATAGTCGGCGAGAGATCTAGAACGATCGGAATCGGCGAGGGCGCTTTGGACGAGAACCAACAGCTTACGGACCAATCGGCGGAAGCGATATTGCAGGGCCTGGCCGGCGATCCTGTGCTTTTGGAAGCCGGTGAGCATTTGATGAACGGCAGCCTCGGACGCGCTGAGCCTTTGTGCCGTGAAGCGCTGAAGCGCGACCCGTTGAATGTGAACGCGATATGCATGCTCGCTGATATCGGCATCCGGGTGGGCGCGTTTGGCGATGCGGAGAAGCTGCTGCAGCGCTGTCTGGACTTAGCGCCTGATTTTCGGCGCGCGCGTGGTCATTATGCGAACGTTCTTTTCAAGCGCCAAAAATACGAAGACGCCATCACGCAGCTCGAGATTCTAGAGGCGGATGACCCGGACAATGCCGGCTATCTCGTCTTGCGCGGTAACATCTATGCGCAAACGGGGCACCATGAGGACGGCCTGAAGCACTTTGAACGGGTCGCGGCGTTACGCCCGAAAAGCGCTCGGGTGCATATGAGCCTTGGCCATACGCTTAAAACGATTGGCCGTCAGGATGACGCCGTCGCCGCCTATCGCCAGGCGGCCCTATGCGAACCGACGCTTGGTGACGCCTATTGGAGCCTCGCCAATCTGAAAACCTATCGTTTCGACGATGCGCAAATTGCAGCGATGGAAGCAGCGGCGGCCTCGAGCGATATCAAGCGCGATGATTTTTATCATATCAGTTTCGCGCTGGCGAAAGCCTTGGAAGACCGCAAAGACTATGACGGCGCCTTCCAGCATTATCGGCGCGGCAATGCGGTCCGGCGGCGCCTCATTCGTTATGACGCCGACGCCAAACATGCGGAGATGGATGCGCAGAAAGCATTCTTCACGCCGCAGCGCATCGCGTCGAACGCGGGGGACGGATCAAAAGCGCCGGACCCCATATTTGTCGTTGGATTGCCGCGCGCCGGATCAACGCTGATTGAACAAATTCTCGCCAGTCATTCCCAGGTGGACGGCACGCAAGAATTGCCCGACATTATTACGCTGGCGCGGCGCATTTCCGGCAAACGCAAAGAAACTGACGAAAGCCGCTATCCAGAGGTGATCGCTGATCTATCCGCCGACGAGTTGACGGCGCTCGGCGAAGAATATCTTGAGCGAACGCGCATACATCGCGGCGAGGCGCCGTTTTTCGTCGATAAGATGCCCAATAATTTTGCGCATATTGGGCTCATTCATCTGATCCTGCCGAACGCTAAGATTATCGACGCGCGCAGGAATCCGATGGATTGTTGTTTTAGTTGCTATAAGCAGCTTTTCGCGCGGGGGCAGAATTTCACCTATTCGCTATCCGAGATTGGTCGTTATTACAGCGATTATGTCGACCTCATGCGCCATTGGGATAAGGTACTGCCTGGAAAAGTGCTCCGGGTGGTGAATGAAGACGTCATCGAAGCGCCGGAGCGGGAGATCCGGCGGCTGCTCGACCATTGCGGCCTTCCTTTCGAGCCGGCGTGCCTTGCGTTCCATGAGACGGACCGCGCTGTGAAGACGGCGAGTTCGGAACAAGTCCGCGAGCCGATTAACGCCAAAGGCGTTGATCGGTGGCGCGCCTTCGAACGCCATCTCGGTCCGCTAAGAGACGCGCTCGGCGACTTGCCTGAGACCTATCGCCAGTAAGCAACGAGTAAGCAACAAGTAAGCAACCAGTAAGCGCCAAGAGCTTTCGAGGTATCGTATGTCGGGGGGCGCATGAGGATATCTGTTGCATTAACGCCGCAGAAATCCAGTAAGTTCAGGTTTGCAGCGCAGCAAAGCTAAGCCAAAGGGCGGTGCGTGCGGGCCTTAAGCCACAGGTGAGGAAAATTCACGCAAGGGCGAGGTTTCCTCCTTTGCGTCGCCGGCCGGTTCAGGCCAACAATACCAATAATTAGGGATGCGTCGTCGGCGGCATACGTAACGCCGGCACGGGAGGGAATAATGCCAACGAATAAAACGAAGCGCGCTTTATCAATCGGGGAAAACTTGGAGGCAGTCGGTGCTGCGCCGACGACGGGCGGAACTAACGCCGCGTTTACCGGTGGAGCTATGCGGGCGCGGTTACGGCAACATTCTTCGGTTGTCGTTTTAACGACAGCAATTGCGATGCTCGGCGCCTCGTCGGCGCTCGCTCAAGGCGAGGAAGGTGGCGACGTCATCATCGTAACTGCGCAAAAGCGGGAGCAAAACCTCCAGGATGTGCCGGTCAGCATTAACGTTCTTGGCGCTGAAGAATTAGAACAGCGCAACATACAAGGTTTCGCTGACTATGCTATTGCGCTGCCGAGCGTTTCCTTCTCCTCAGTTGGTCCTGGCCAGTCAGAAGTCTTCTTCCGCGGCCTTTCCGATGGCGGCAATGGCAACCCCTCGGGGACAGCGCCGAGCGCGGCGATTTACCTTGATGAGCAGCCGGTGACGACGATCGGCAGCAATCTCGACATTCATATCTATGACATTGCGCGGGTTGAAGCCTTGGCGGGGCCGCAAAGTACGCTCTTCGGCGCGAGCTCCCAGACCGGCACTTTGCGAATTGTCACCAATGGACCGGATGCGTCGGAATTCACCTTCGGGGCTGATGTCAGCGGCCATACGGTTTTCGAGGGGGATGAAGGCTACAGCCTAGAGGGCTTCGTCAACATTCCAATTATCGAAGACCGGGCGGCGCTGCGGGTCGTCGCCTGGAATGTGGAGAACGCCGGCTACATCGACAATGTGCAAGCGACGCGCACGTTTACGCGCAATGGTCAAACGGTTAGCAATGACGAGTTCGTCGAAGACGACTTCAACACCGAGACGAAAACTGGCTTGCGCGCCGCATTAGGTATCGATCTTGACGACAACTGGACCGCCACACTGCGGACAATTTACCAGAAGCAAGAGACTGACGGCGTTTTCGACCATGACCCGGAAGACGTCGGCGACTTGCAAGTCGAGCGCTTTTTCAACGATTCCTATCGCGACGAATTCGTGCAGTTTAGCGGCACGATTGAAGGCAAAGTCGGCGGGCTCGATCTTGTCTACTCCGGCTCTTACCTTGATCGCGATACGCAGTACGTCAATGATTACTCCGAATACGCTGAATATTCGGCTTACATCGACTATTACACCTGCGATTACGCGTATTCATACGTGACTTACACCACCACGTTTTCGAACTGTAACGACCCGCGAATTCAGTTTCAGAACGATGAGGAGCTAAAGCGCCAGACGCATGAGTTTCGGGTTCTTTCAGACGCCTCGAAGCGCCTGCGGTTCTTGGCCGGCTTTTTCTATGACCGGCAGGAGCAAGACTATATTTTCCAATATCGCATTCCTGAGATTAAACCGGGCTTTGCGATTTCGTTCTCACCGGGAACAGCGCCCGACAATTATTTCGTGACGGATCAGGTTCGTGTTGACGAGCAAATCGCTGGGTTCGGCGAGGTGAGCTTTGACATAACGCCGGCGCTGACGGGTACGTTCGGCTATCGCTATGCGGATACGCAAGTGTCCCTTACCGGCGATGTGGGCACGGTCTTTAGCGCCACCGCCGTCGATGTTGAAACGAAAGACACAAGAAGCCTCTTTAAAGGCAATCTCACCTATCGCTTAAACGACGACGTCTTAACCTATACGACCTTCTCGCAAGGCTTTCGGCCGGGCGGCGTTAATCGCGAAGCGACGACCAACATTCCGCTGACATTCCGTCCCGATACGGTGGATAACTATGAGATCGGTTGGAAGACGACGTTCTTTGACAAGCGTTTACGGTTCAACGGCGCGGCCTTCTATATGGAATGGTCCGACATTCAGTTCTCGCGGTTCGATCCCGGCGAGTCTTTGCTCGCGCTCACCAATAACGCCGGCGACGCGCGCGCTATCGGCGTGGAAGTAGATTTTGCCGCGGACGTGACTGACAGGCTGACGCTGAGCGGCGGCTTTGTTGTGCTTGATGCGGAACTGACCGAGGACTTCATCCAAGATGTGACGGCGGCACCGGGCGCGACGCCCGATGCGCCGGAGGGAACGCGATTGCCGTTCGCGCCGCGCTTCAAAGGCTCGTTGAATGCGCGCTATGAGCGCCCGATCGGCGCTTATAACGTCTTCGGTCAGGCTGATGTCAGCTATACAGGCGCGACGTTTAACGACCTCTTCTTAACGACGCGCGATGAGCAGGATTCGTTCGCCATCCTCAATATGTCCGCCGGCCTTAGCCGTGATCAGTGGACGATGTCCCTTTGGCTTCAGAACGTGACTGATACGCGTGCGGAGCTTCTTCGTAATGCGACGGACTTTGATACGCGCATAACAACGAACCGTCCAAGGACTTTGGGCGTATCGCTTGGGTTCAGGTATTAAACCCCTTGAGTCCCCAGCGCCGGTCTATTGGCGCTTTTAGCTCTTTGACCGGCGCTTCGTCGTCGGCCTAGGAAACGTAATGAAGAAACGCGTGGTGATCAGCGCCGGCGCGGGCGGCATTGGTCGCGCCGTCGCGGAGGCCTTTCTTGCGGATGGCGCGGACGTTTTTGTATGCGATTACGATGCCGAGGCGCTTGAGGACATTCAGCGCAAGCATAATGGCGTGCGGACGTTTCAAGCGGACGTACGCGACCCTGAAGCGATCGATGCGTTTTTCGACGCCATTGAAATTGAAGAACGCGCCGGCGACCATCCGGGCATTGACGTTTTAGTCAACAACGCCGGCGTCTCGGGGCCGACGGCGCGCCTTGAAGACATTGCGCTCGATGATTGGCGCCAGACAATTGATATTGACCTCAATAGTTTCTTTTATTTTTCCCGGCGCGCCATTCCGATGTTGCGTCGCGCGGGCGGCGGATCGATTGTGAATATGGCGTCCAATGCGGCGTTTTTCGGTTTTCCCCTTCGCAGCCCTTACGCCGCGTGCAAATGGGCGGTGATCGGACTAACCAAGACCATGGCGATGGAGCTTGGCGGCGATCAAATTCGCGTCAATGCGATTTGTCCTTGCAGTGTTGAAGGGCCGCGCATTCAACGCGTTATAGAAAAAGACGCCAAGGCTCGCGGTCTCGCCGTCGAGACCGTTGCGGCTGAGTATAAACGCCAGAGTTCGTTGCAAACTTTTGTTACGAATGACGACATTGTTGCGATGATAAACTTCCTTACGTCGCCTGCCGGCCGCCATATTTCGGGGCAGGCGATCGGCCTCGATGGGCATACGGAGAGCTTATCGCTCGCAATCCCCGAAAGCGCTCGCCAGCAAGCCAGTTAGCGAGCCCGTTGATAAGCGCTGACCGACGCGCATAGACAAGGATGGACCAATGAAAGCGGCATGGTTTGAAAAAATCGGCGCAGCCGAAGACGTCATTAAAGTCGGTGAGCGGGAAACGCCAAAGCCGGGACCGGGTGAAGTCCGCGTCAAGGTAGCGACGTCGGGCGTCAACCCGTCGGACGTGAAAACGCGTGCCGGCGCGCGCGGGCCATTGCTGTTTCCTTTTATTGTTCCCCATTCCGATGGCGCGGGGGTCGTTGACGCCGTTGGTCAGGGCGTTGACAGCGCACGCGTCGGCGAACGGGTGTGGATATGGAACGGTGCATGGAAGCGCCAATTCGGAACCTGTGCGGAGCATATTTGCGTGCCTGACGCCCAGGCGCCCGTTTTGCCGTCCGGTGTTGCGTTTGACGCTGGCGCGTGTCTCGGCATACCGGCGGCGACGGCGTGCTATGGCGTCTTTTGCGATGGCGCGGTCGATGGGCAAACCGTGCTCGTCACCGGCGGCGCCGGCGCTGTCGGGCGCTATGCGGTTCAGCTCGCCAAATGGGGCGGCGCACAGGTGATCGCGACGGTGAGCAGCGATGAAAAAGCCGCGCACGCTGAAGCGGCGGGGGCGGATCATATCGTTAACTACAAAGTCGGCAATACGAGCGAGGCGATCCTTGACGCCGCTGGCGGCAAAAATATTGATCGGATTGTCGAAGTGGAGTTCGGCGGCAATCTTGCGGTGAGCAATCAGGTGTTGGCGCCCGGCGGTGTGATCGCGACTTATGGGTCCATGGGCGATCCGACGCCGAGCCTGCCGTTTTATGAGATGATGTTTAATACGACGACGATTAAACCGTTTTTGATTTATCTAATTGAGGGCGCAGCGCGCACGCGCATTACGGACTTGGTTAATAGGGCGCTCACAGACGGCGCCCTAAGCCATGTTGTCGCGGCGACATACGCATTGGAGGGCGCCGTCGCGGCGCACCAGCGCGTCGAAAGCGGCGATGTTGTCGGAAACGTTGTGATTACCGTCTGATCTATAGTCGCCGATATCCGTCGTTCTAGTACAACTAAGCTCAATGAGCGTTCTTAATTCTCACCAAAAGAGTGTTGAACGCTTATAATGCGACGCGTTTGCAAGTTTTGCGCGGCTATACGTTCTATTGCCAGCAAGTGACGGCTGTCCTAATTAGCCCGCGAAAGACTTGAGTCGAATCACTGCCTTCTCGATAGAAAGGCGTTTGTTAATCGACTGAGCGCATCAATTGATGGATTGCTAGGAAGCCCCGCGAATGACCGTTGAGACTAAGGAAGCGTCCGCGTCTGGAAGCGAGCGTCTAACCGCGCTTATTGCGCCGCATTGTGAAAGTGTCGGCGGCCTGTTGCAGGCTTTGCGTGCGGTGCAGCATGCGTATGGCCATGTTTCCGATGAAGCTGAAGCAATCGCCGCGAACCTTTTCAATGTCTCGCGCGCCGAGGTGAAAGGCGTCGTTAGTTTCTACAGCGACTTTCATAAAACGCCCGTTGCCGATGTTCCTGTGCGCGTGTGCGCGGCGGAAGCATGTCAGGCCCTTGGCGGTCGGGCGCTAAGACGCGATGTGGACGCGGCGCTGTCGAATACGGCGCAGGGCCGGCACGCGGGCCATGCCGAAGAGATATTCTGTCTAGGGCTCTGCTCCGTCGCGCCGGCGGCCATGGTTGGCGATTGCCTGATCGGTCGCGCGACGGCGGAAAAAGTCGTGGCGGCGGCGACCGCCGCCAGCGAAGGGGCGTCGTAAATGTCGCAGGACCTGACGCTTTATCTACCGCTTGATTCCGTCGCTGTTAGTCTCGGCGCGGATGACGTCGCCGCTGCGCTGCAAGATGCTGCAAAGCAAAAGGGTGTTGCGCTGAACCTCGTTCGCACTGGCTCGCGCGGTATGCATTGGCTGGAGCCGCTGGCGGAGGCGGAGATTGACGGCGTTCGACAAGGCTTTGGACCGCTCGAGGCCGATGACGCGGCCACGCTTATCGATGCTTTAACGTCGTCCGCTGAGGCCGCTCCGAAAGCCGTTGGCGCGGTTGAGGACATCCCGTTTTTTGCGCAACAAACACGGCTAATCTTTGAACGCTGTGGGCGCAATGATCCGGTGGACATTGACGCCTATCGACGTGACGGCGGGTATAAAGGCCTCGCGGCGGCGCTGACCCAAGCGCCGATGGCAGTGTGTGAGACGGTTTTCGATTCCGGACTGCGCGGGCGCGGTGGCGCCGGCTTTCCCGCCGGCATTAAATGGAAAACTGTTTCGGGCGCTGAAGCCGATCAGAAATACATTGTCGTCAACGCCGATGAGGGCGACAGCGGCACCTTCGCCGACCGAATGGTCATGGAGGGCGACCCGTTTTTGTTGATTGAAGGCATGACGATCGCCGGCGTCGCCACGGGCGCTATGCAAGGTTTCATTTATTTGCGATCGGAATATCCGATTGCCGCCGACATTCTGGAAAAAGCCATCAAAGCCGCGCGCGCGGCGGGTATGTTGGGTGCGAATGTCGACGGGTCCGGCAAAGCGTTCGATATCGAGGTGTTTGTCGGCGCCGGCGCTTATATTTGCGGGGAGGAGACCTCGCTTCTGAACTCCCTGGAAGGCAAGCGCGGTGAAGTGCGCGCCAAACCGCCGATCCCGGCGCTTGAGGGATTGCTCGGAAAACCGACGCTCGTCCACAATGTGATCACGCTTTGCTCCGTTCCCGTCATTTTGAGCCACGGCGCGGAGCATTACCGCGACTTCGGCATGGGCCGATCGACAGGAACAATGCCCTTTCAGCTCGCGGGCAATATCAAACATGGCGGGCTCTTTGAGGCGGCGTTCGGCGTCACCCTTGGCGCGCTTGTGAATGAAATCGGCGGCGGCGCACTCACCGGCGCGCCGGTGCGTGCGGTGCAAATCGGCGGGCCCCTCGGCGCTTATTTGCCGCCGTCTTTGTTCGACTTGCCGATGGATTATGAAACCATGGCGGAGAACGGCGCCGGCGTTGGTCATGGCGGGCTCGTGGTCTTTGACGAGAGCGTCGATTTGCTCGACCAGGCGCGTTACGCTTTTGAGTTCTGCGCCGAAGAATCGTGCGGTAAATGCACCCCGTGCCGCGTCGGCGCGGTGCGCGGCGTCGAGGTGATGGACCGCTTGCGTGCCGGCGTTGACCCGGAATTGCAAAAAGACGTCGTCGGCGATTTGTGTGAATTGATGGTGGACGGATCGTTATGCGCCATGGGCGGCATGACGCCGATCCCCGTGCAAAGCGCGATGAAACATTTTCCCGAAGATTTCCAGCCCCGCCCAGCGAGTGACGCGTCCCGCGTCGCGGCGGAATAGGAGACGAGCATGGCTCTTCTAAAAGAAGACGATTTAGGCACGCCGAAGCCGAAATCCGAGAAAACCGTTCGCTTAGAAATCGACGGCTTCATGGTGGAGACCCAGGAAGGCGCAAGCGTCATGCGCGCCGCCGCCGAAGCTGGCATGTCGATCCCGAAACTGTGCGCGACGGACTCGTTAAACGCTTACGGCTCATGTCGCTTATGCCTTGTTGAGATTGACGGGCGCAAAGGCACGCCGGCCTCGTGCACGACGCCCGTCGTTGACGGCATGAAAGTGCGCACCCAGACGGACCGCCTTGCGAAACTTCGCCGCGGCGTCATGGAGCTTTATATCTCCGATCATCCGCTCGATTGTTTGACCTGTTCGGACAATGGCGATTGCGAATTGCAGGACATGGCCGGGGCCGTCGGCCTGCGTGACGTTCGCTATGGATTTGAAGGCGAGAACCACGGCGCGTCTGAGAAAGATCTGAGCAACCCTTATTTCGATTTCGATCCCTCCAAGTGCATTGTCTGCTCGCGCTGCGTCAGGGCGTGCGATGAAGTTCAAGGCACGCTCGCGCTGACCATTGAGGGGCGCGGCTTCAATTCAAAAGTCTCCGTCGCCGGCGCTGATTTTCTTGATTCTGAATGCGTTTCCTGCGGCGCGTGCGTACAAGCCTGTCCGACAGCGACCCTGCAAGAGAAGTCCGTCGTCGCGCATGGCGTGCCGGACCGCACGGTGCAAACGACCTGCGCCTATTGCGGCGTCGGCTGTTCGTTCAATGCGGAGCTTAAAGGCGACCAGGTGGTTCGCATGGTCCCGCAAAAAGACGGCAAAGCGAATCACGGCCATTCCTGCGTTAAGGGTCGGTTCGCCTGGGGCTACGCGAGCCACAAAGACCGCATCACGACACCGATGATCCGCGATAAGATTACCGACCCGTGGCGCGAAGTTTCTTGGTATGAGGCGATTGATTTCGCGGCGCGGCGCTTGAAAGCGACGCAAGAAAGTTATGGACGCCGCTCGATCGGCGCTATCACGTCATCTCGTTGCACGATCGAAGAGGTTTGGGTCGTACAAAAAATGGTGCGCACGGCGTTCGGCAATAACAATGTCGACACCTGCGCGCGCGTCTGCCATTCGCCGACGGGCTATGGCCTGAAGCAAACCTATGGCACCTCCGCCGGCACCCAGGACTTTGACAGCGTTGAAGAAGCGGATGTTGTTTTGGTTATCGGCGCGAACCCGACCGATGCGCACCCGGTGTTCGCCTCGCAAATGAAGCGACGCCTGCGCGCCGGCGCGAAGCTTATTGTCGTTGACCCACGCGCCATCGACCTTGTGCGCTCGCCGCATATTCAGGCCGAACACCATCTGCCTTTACAGCCCGGCACCAATGTGGCGATGATCAATGCGTTCGCCCACGTCGCCGCCCATGAGAGGTTGATCGACGAGGAGTTTATCCGTGAACGGTGCGATCATGCATCCTTCAAAGAATGGCTCGATTTCATCAAGCAGCCGGAGAACTCACCAGAAAGCGTAGCGGAAACCACCGGCGTGCCGGCGGCGGAGATTCGTGCGGCGGCGCGGGTCTATGCGACTGGCGGCAATGCGGCCATTTATTACGGTCTCGGCGTAACGGAGCACAGTCAGGGCTCAACCATGGTGATGGGCATGGCGAACCTCGCCATGGCGACCGGCAATATCGGCCGTCGCGGCGTCGGCGTGAACCCCTTGCGCGGCCAGAATAACGTTCAAGGCTCGTGTGATATGGGCTCGTTCCCGCACGAATTTTCAGGCTATCGTCACGTCTCTGACGATGCGGCGCGCGCGCTCTTTGAAGACGCCTGGGGCAAACCCCAGGATGCAGAGCCCGGCTATCGCATTCCGAACATGTTCGACGAAGCCTGCGCCGGCGCCTTCAAGGGCATGTATGTGCAAGGCGAAGACATCGCCCAGTCCGACCCCAATACGCAGCATGTGGAGGCGGCACTCAGCGCTCTCGACATTCTCATTGTTCAAGACTTGTTCTTGAACGAAACGGCCCGCTTCGCCCATGTATTCCTTCCGGGCACGTCCTTCTTGGAAAAAGACGGCTGTTTCATTAACGCCGAGCGGCGCATCAACCGCGTGCGTCAGGCGATGAAGCCGCTGACGGGCATGGATGAATGGCGCGTGACGGTCGCTCTGGCGAACGCCCTTGGCTATGACGCCATGCAGTATGACACCTCCGCGGCGATTATGGATGAAATTGCAGCGCTCACTCCGACGTTCCAACGCGTCTCCCATGCGGCGCTTGATGAGAATGGGAGCGTGCAATGGCCGTGCAATGACGCCGCGCCGGAAGGCACGCCGATTATGCATGTCGACGGGTTCGTCCGCGGCAAGGGGCAGTTCGTTCTTACCGAATATGTTCCGACGCCGGAGAAAACGAATCGCAAATTCCCGCTTATCCTCACGACGGGTCGTATCCTCTCTCAATATAATGTCGGCGCGCAAACCCGCCGTACGGCCAATAGCGAATGGCATGACGAGGACATCCTCGAAATCCATCCCGCGGACGCTGAAGCGCGCGGCATTCGAACCGGCGATTGGGTGTCGGTGCGCAGTCGCAAGGGCGAGATCACCTTGCGTTCGCGCGTCTCTGAACGCATGGCACCGGGCGTCGTCTATACGACCTTCCACCATCCGGAAACGGGCGCGAATGTGGTGACCACGGAGAATTCCGACTGGGCGACCAATTGCCCTGAATACAAAGTCACTGCTGTTGAAGCGTCTCCGGCGAACCATAAATCGGCTTGGCAAGAAAACTATGAGGCGACGACCCCGGAACTGCGCCGCATCCTAGAGCGCGGCGTCGTTGAACCGGCGGAGTAATGTTGCCTAACATGCGACCCGCCAATATCCGACGTGACGGGTCGCCGCCGGCGCCCAGTCGCTCGATTGAAGTCGTTAGCGGCGATGATGAAAGCCGACAATGGGCGGTTCCAGAAGAGACGCCCGTCGCCTTCCTCTATAATGGCCGCAATTATGCGGTGATGCTGGCGAGCCCTCGAGATTTCGCGGATTTCGCCATTGGCTTTTCCCTTACCGAACGGGTCGTGGATGCGCTCAGCGATATCCAGGACATCGATATTCGTCAGTCCGAGCGCGGAACCGAAATTCGTCTCGAGATCGCCGCCGATAAGCTTGAGCGCCTTGATATTCGTCAGCAGCGGCGCAATCTCGTCGGACGAGCCGGGTGTGGCGTATGCGGATTAGAGAACGCTGAGACGTTTTTCGAGCCCTTGCCGAGGGTGACGGCGGTGCGACGTGTTCTCAACGCTGCCCCATTGCAGCGGGCGTTGCGGGAGCTTCGACCGCGTCAACCCCTGCATGGTGAAACCAGAACCGTGCACGCCGCAGCATGGGCCGGTCCCGATGGCGGTTTGACGCTGGTGCGTGAAGACGTCGGTCGCCATAACGCCCTTGATAAACTTCTCGGCGCGCTCGTCAGTGACGGAACGCCGCTTACGGACGGCTTCGTATTAATGTCGAGCCGTTGCTCTTATGAGATTATCGAAAAAGCTGCGCGCCTTGGCGTTACGGCCGTCGCCAGCGTTTCCGGACCGACGGCGTTCGCGGTGCGCAAGGCGGCGGAGGCGAATATCGCCCTTTATTGCCGAGACGGCGAGGGGTTCGTTGCGGTGAATACGGACAATGACGTCTAGTAAGAAATCGAACGTTTTGCTGGGCGTTGTTTTCTCCGGCGGAACCGGTCGCCGCATGGGCGGCGTCGATAAGGGGTTAGTGACGTTAGCGGGCCGCCGATTAATCGACCACGTCATGGAGCGCTTTCATCCGCAAGTGGACGTCTTGCTCATGGCCGGCCGACATGATTACGGGCTTGACGCGCCGTTTGTCGTTGACAGGGATGATGGCCCTGCCGGACCAGCGGCGGCTTTATGGGCGACGCTTCGCTGGATCAGGGACAATGCGCCGGATATAGAGGGCTTTGTGACCGCACCCGTCGATGCGCCTTTTTTGCCTTTAACGCTGGCGGCGTCTTTGAGCGCTCGCGGCGGATCGGCTGTCGCTTATGCAGACGACTACGTACAACCGACATTCGCCTATTGGCGTACACAATCTCTAAAAGACTGGTTTGATCAGCACAGAAATCTAGAGGCACCGTCTTTACGAGGCATTGCGAGCGGTGTCGCGGCGGCCCACGTGACTTTCGATGACAGCGGTGCGTTCGCGAACATCAATTCTCCCGCCGATCTAGAAGCGGCGGAGCGCCACCTGGCGGATGGACGCTAGCGCTTCTCACTGACACAAATGCCGTTAGTAACGACGTTGCAACCAATCGAGCATGAGCGCGTTGAGGGCGTCCGGTTGCTCCCATGTCACCCAATGCCCGCAATCCTTCAGCACATGGCGTTCAAGATCGGGCACAAGCGCTTCCATATTCGCTGCGCCTTCCGGCGGTAGAAAAAGATCAAGTTCGGCGCCGATCCATAACGCAGGCGCGCGCACCGTCTGGTCGATGGTTTTCATCATTTCATAGTTCGCATTGATATTGCGATAGAGATTGACCCCGCCATGGAAACCGGACGTTTTGTAGGCCTCGACATAAACGGCCAAGTCGTCGTCGGAGAGAATGCGGTTGCTCTCCCCCTTGTCTTCAAAGCGTTCGAGATTGGCGAACATATCATAGACGCCCGGCACGAGCTTCGGCCAGGCCTCGCGCGGCACCGGTTTGCGAAACAGCATACGGAAGAGGTTTTCTTCCTGTCCCGTAAAGCGTTTTTCCGCTTCGCCCGGTTCTTGGAAGGCCACCATATAATGCCGATCGGTGAAGCGTCGCGCCAGAATGTCTAGGGGCGGGATGGGCGGCGGCGCCCGGTGCGGCGTTGAAACGCCGATGACGCCGGCGACGCGGGCCGGGTTCAACACCGCCATCGGCCACACAATCGCGCCGCCCCAATCGTGCCCGCAGAAGATCGCTTTTTCGAGGCCGTGAGCATCGAGAAGCCCGACAAGGTCATCCGTCACGGCACGGACTGAATAGTCGGCGATGTCTTTCGGCGCGTCTGAAGCGCCGAAACCGCGTAGGTTCGGCGCTAGAACGTGGAAGCCGGCGTCGACGAGCGGGCCAATTTGGTTCTTCCAAGAATAAGCAAGTTCCGGCCAGCCATGGACGAGCACGATTGTCGGCTTGTCGTTTGGGATGCCGGCTTCATGCACGCTGAGCGTCACCGCGCCGACATTGACGGCCTTTGCTGCGGGAAAATCTGTCATGTGGAAAGAGTGCGCGTGCTTTCGCAATCTGGCAAGGCTCGCATGCAGGCGGCCTATTTGTCGGCGCGGGCGTTTCTCACGCTCTCCAGGGAGATAAGGGTTAGGGCGCTCCAAATGAACCCGAAACAAATCGCATGTGCCGTTGTGAAGGCTTCGCCGTAATAGAGGCCGACAAAGAGCGTGATCGTCGGTCCAATATATTGAAGAAAACCGATCGTCGCCAAAGGTACGCGCCGCGCCGCGATGGCGAACAGTGTCAAAGGAATAACCGTCACCGGGCCAGCGAGGATGAGCAAGATATTTAGGCCGAGGCTCGCATTCCCAAAGTACAGGGCGCCTGATTGCGCCAGATAGACTAGGTAAAAAACGGCGGGCGCCAACAAAACCAGCGTCTCGATAAAGAGGCTCGGTACCGCGCCGACCGGCGTGCGTTTATGCAAAAGGCCGTAAGCGGTGAAACTGGCCGCGAGAAAAAAAGCCGACAGTGGAAAAACGCCGCTGTCGACAATCAATATGAGAACGCCGATCGCCGCCATCGCCATCGCTATTAACTGGGTGCGGGATAGCTTCTCGCCGAGCAAGAGAACGCCGGCGGCGATGAACATCAGTGGGTTCATGTAATAGCCGAGACTGGTCTCGATAATTCGGTCGTTCGCTATCGCCCATAAAAACACCATCCAATTGGCGCCGATAACCGCGGCCGATAACGCTAGGTGTTCAGTCCCGGGAAGTGATGGATTGGATTTTTGCTGAAGCGGTTCGGTTGATCGGTCCAGCATTTGTTGACATATTCGAACACGGTCAGTCCCCGGAGCGTTTTGAGACGCCTCGCGAAGTTGTAGGCGTTGAC
>JBCCAY010000020.1:0-71164 GCA_039814575.1 Pseudomonadota bacterium | reverse complement strand
TCCGCGACAAAACTTTCATCTGTATCTCAAGGAATGCGAGTGGCGCTTCAATTATGGAGCCGCGGATCAGCTCTTGAAAACTCTACGAACATGGCTCAAACCATACACACGAAAGTAAATCTTCTGGGACAGCCCCAAAAGATTTTGCGCTCCTTCCTAGAGCGACCACAAATCTATCACTCCAACTACTTCTTCCAGCGATTGGAAGCGCAGGCGCGGGAAAACCTCGCAAGAGCGATCAACGTACTTTGATTATCGCCGTCTAAAAAACTAAAGTCAGAGCAAAAAAGATCCCCGCGATTACTCATGTCAATCAGCAAATATGGACTTCAAAGCAGACCTTAGCAGCAAAGCCTACCACTTCCAATTCCGGCGACGTTTCGACATCAAGAATTTGCCTCTGACAAACACGTTCGCAGTAAGTCAGTATAGGAATATTTACAGCATATCTGAGCGCCATTTAGCAAAAATATGAAAAAGCCCAATAATATCAGATACCTACTATTGCCGCCGAACCATGCGACAATCTGATAGTGTTTAAAATCTACTACTTACATAAGTAACATAACAATGGCGGACCCGAGAGGATTCGAACCTCTGGCCTCTGCCTTCGGAGGGCAGCGCTCTATCCAGCTGAGCTACGGGTCCAAGCCCCTTTGAATGCCCGATGCCGCCAAAAACTGCAAGGAAAAGCCGAAAAAAGCGCGGCGTTGCTTCCCAGGCGAGGCGCACCGTCACGCCGTAGCGGACGGCGGCCTCTCACCAATCGATCGCCCGATCGCTCCGTACCTCGGTGCGGAGCGATCGCTATCCCCGAATCAGCGCCCTATGAGACGCGTCGGCGTGGCGCCGCATAGACGGGATCGAAAAGCATGCAAGCATGGATGGACGCCGCTTCCCTCGGGCTACGCGCGCAAAGCTTCTTGGGTCTTGTCGCATTCGTCGCTCTCGCTTGGCTGTTTTCGGAAAACCGACGGCGCTTTCCCCTCCGCGCCGCGGCTTGGACCGTAATAGCGCAGATCATCTTCGCCGCGTTCATGCTCTATACGCCCGGCGCGCGCGACGCTTTGGCGTTTCTCAATATAGCGGTCGAAGCACTGCAACAGGCGACGGAAGCGGGCACCTCACTCGTCTTCGGGCATCTTGGCGGCGGTCCCGCGCCGTTCACCGTCGCCAATGACGCCGCCATGTTCTCCCTAGCCTTTCGCGGTTTGCCGCTGCTTATCTTTTTTTCCGGTCTTGCCGCACTATTGTGGCATATCGGACTGCTAAAATTGTTCGTAAAAGGATTAGCGTTGATTCTATCGCGCGGGTTCGGCGTCGGCGGCGCCGTCGCCCTCGCCGCCGCAGCGAATACGTTTCTTGGACAAACCGAAGCGCCGTTACTCATCCGCGCTTTCCTGTCGAAACTGTCTCGGAGCGAACTTTTTATCGTCATTACCGGCGGCTTCGCCACGATCGCCGGATCGGTTATGGTTCTCTACGCGGCGTTGTTAGAACCGATACAACCATCAATCCTCGGACATATCATCCTGGCCTCACTGCTCTCTGCGCCGGCGGGCGTCTTGATGGCGATTATTATGATGCCTCCGGAAGAAAGCGAAGAGCCGACGGCCGCGAACGCCGGCGACGATTTCACCTATGACAGCGCGATGGACGCCTTCACAAGCGGCGTCGCTGACGGGCTAAAACTCTATCTTAACATCCTCGCCGCCCTCATCGCCTTTACCGCCCTCGCCGCGCTTATCAACATTTTGTTGAGCGCAGCGCCGCCGATCGACGGCGCGCCGCTGACGCTCCAACACCTTCTCGGCTGGCTCTTCGCGCCGTTAATGTGGCTCGCCGGCGTTCCGTGGGGCGAGGCGGTGACGGCCGGATCGTTAATGGGGGTTAAGACTGCCTTAAACGAGCTGCTCGCTTACATCGATCTCACAAAACTCCCCGAGGGCGCGCTTAGCGAACGCTCTCAACTGATCGTAATCTACGCCCTATGCGGGTTCGCCAATTTCGCGAGCCTCGGCATCGTCGTCAGCGGATTAAAGGCGATCGCGCCCGACCGACGCGACGATGTTCTCGCCTTAGGGCCAAAAGCGCTCGTCGCCGGAACGCTGGCGACGCTCATGACGGGCGCTGTCATCGGCCTCGTTTGGGCCGGCTAGGCCGGTGAAGAGAAGAGCGCTCATATTACAAGCGAAATAAGCGCCATTGAAACGATCTAAATGTGCCCTTCGTTGCTTATAGAACGGATGTTTTATCCGTCACGCCGAACCGGTGCCTAGTAAGCATTTTCCACTTCATTAACGTTAATGCGCGATACCTTCGCAAACGTTTGTCCGCATGACGCCGGTCTCCGTTTGGATGAGTAAAAGAAAAAATGGCCATCCCGCACAAAGACAGCGCCCGTCGCTTAATGTTTATGACCGTCGCTGTCGCCACGATTGCAGCGCTTTCGATCGTCGGCGCGTTCGCGCTCTACGCGAACGTCATTCTCACCAAATCGAAAATGCAGGAAATCAATCGTGAATTGGCGTCTATCGGCGCGACGACCGCGTGGGGTGTCGAGAATTGGTTAAACGGAAAAATTAGCCTCACCGAAGCGGCGTTTAATTCTGTCCTTGAAGCGGACATCGGTCCGGATCTCGTCAAAGAAGTGTCACGTCCCGTTCTTTTGGAAAACTTCTTCCACCTTCTTTATGGAGATGAAGACGGAAATTTTTATATGTTTCCCGAACGCGCCTCCTTACCAGAGGGGTATGACCATCGCGTTAGACCGTGGTACACGGATGCAGTCAAAACGGGCGATCTTACCGTAACCGCGCCCTATCATGACGCCTCAACCGGTCTTCTCGTCTTCACTATTGTTAAACCGTTCCTGGACGACGGAAACCGGCAATTCGTTTTTGGCGCTGACGTGTTGGCGGATCGTTTGCTTGAGGTTGCAAATAGCGAGCGCATGCAAGGCGTCGATGCGATCATGTTGGTGGACGGAAACGGCGAAATTCTCATCCACGACGATGATCAACGGATCGGCGAACATGTCTTCCAATACTTCGAAGATGAGAACCTAAAAATCGACAATCACGTCCAAACCGGTACAGCCGAAGGGCGGGAAAAAATCGTTACTTTCGTTGAGCTAAAGGGCGTACCAACAATTGATTGGCGGATCGCCGTGATAATGGACAAGCAAAACGCCCTCGCCGCCGTCGCTCGTTTTCGCGCGTCTTTCTCGGTTGTGCTTATCTTAACGGCCCTCGCGATGATGACGGCGGTCAGCGTCGTCACCCGTTTTATGCTCGTCGGTCCTCTTATGGCGGCGCGCAAAAAGGCAGAGCAAGCAAGCATCGCCAAGTCAGAGTTTCTGGCCTCGATGAGTCATGAGATTAGAACGCCGATGAACGGCGTCCTCGGCATGTCGGAACTGCTCCAAGACACCCCCCTTAACGACAAGCAACAGATCTTTGTGGAGACTATTCACAAGTCCGGCAGCGCGCTTCTCACCATCATCAACGACATTCTCGATTTCTCGAAAATCGAAGCCGGAAAAATGGAACTCGACCTTGCGCCGTTCGACTTACGCGCGGCCGTCGAGGACGTCGCGACACTGCTTGGCGGCGCCGCACGCGAGAAGAAGATCGAGCTCATTGTACGATGTCATCCGAAACTTCCAGATCGCCTAATCGGCGACGCGGGACGCATCAGGCAAACCGTCACCAATCTCGTCGGCAACGCCATTAAGTTCACCCACGAGGGGTATGTCCTCGTCGATGTTTCTTGTGAGCTAGACGGCGCCGATGCGAAACTGCGCATCGCGGTCGAAGACACCGGCATTGGAATAGACGAACATAAGCGCGCTGTTATCTTCGAAGAATTCACCCAGGCCGAAAACTCAACGACGCGAAAGTATGGCGGTACAGGACTCGGCCTCAGCATCAGCAGAAGCCTCGTCAGAGCCATGGGCGGCGATATCGACATCACGTCGGAACTCGGCGTCGGCTCCACTTTCTCATTCAACATCACACTGCCGGTCGCGAAAAACGCCGATACGCTGGAACAATCGCCCACCTACGACTTAGCCGGCGTTAAGACGCTCATTGTCGACGATCTCGACGTCAATCGCGCAATCTTGTCAGAACAACTCGCGAGCTGCGGCGCGCAAAGCGTCTGCGTCAATAACGCCAAGGATGCGCTCGCGGCTCTCAAAGCCGCCGCCAATGACGGCGCGCCCTTCGCCGTCGCCATTATCGATTATCACATGCCCGAGATGGACGGCGAGGAACTCGCGCGCCGCATCACAGGTGATCCCGCCCTTAACGCCGTCAAGATCATCGTCTTGTCCTCGGTCGATTACGAAGGTCTTATCCAGAAGTTCCGATCTATCGGCGTCTCGGAATATCTAACAAAGCCAACCCGTGCACGCCAACTGATCGCAAGCATCTCAAACTCCGTCGCCGGCGGACGTCTAAAACGCGTGGCCAAGCGTATGGCCGAAGCGGACAGCTCAAACAGCATTGATGCGAACGCGGGCGACGCAGCCGGGCAGACAAATATTGAAAAAACCAGCGATGTCTCAACGCTCGCCTTAGAAGCGAGGTCGAAGATCCTCATCGCCGAAGACAATGAGGTCAATCGACTTGTTCTTAAGAACATGCTCGGAAACGATGTCCACGATCTAACGTTCGCCGAAAACGGCCGCATCGCGTATGAGGCCGCCGTCGACAAGCGCTTCGACCTCATCCTTATGGACATCTCTATGCCCGAAATGGACGGCGTAGAAGCATTAAAAGCCATTCGAGCTGAAGAAGCGAAGCAAAATCGAGACAATGCACCGATCATCGCGATTACAGCGCATGCGATGTCTGGCGATAAAGAACGTCTGCTCAAAGAAGGGTTTAGCGGCTATATCCGTAAACCCATCAATAAAGATGACGTCATCGACACTTTGAAGAAATATATTGTGAACGGCGCGCTCGCGGATAGCAATCAAGCCGATACGTCCGCCGCCTAGCCAGCGCTTAAAGGCGTGACGCTCAGCTCGCGCGCGCGCGTTTCTTGCGCATATGGGGAAGCAATTCTTTCTTCCTTAGGCGAATAGACTGAGGCGTCACCTCGACAAGCTCGTCATCATCCACATACGCGATCGCTTGCTCCAAGCTCATCCGACGTGGCGGCGTTAGTTTTACCGCGTCGTCTTTTCCCGCAGCGCGAATATTGGTCAGCTGCTTGGCTCTTAGAGGATTAACGTCGAGATCATCGTCCTTAGCGTTCTCACCAATGATCATGCCCTGATACACCGGCTCGCCGGGGTTAACAAAAAGAACGCCGCGCTCTTCTAAGTTCCACAACGCATAGGGAACCGCCGTCCCTTCGCCATTCGCGATCAAGACGCCGTTGCGCCGACCTTCAATCGCGCCTTTATAGGGGGCGTACTCCAAGAACGACCGGTTCATCACGCCGGTGCCGCGCGTGTCGGTAAGGAATTGTCCGTGATAACCGATAAGCGCCCGTGCCGGAGCATGCAGGGTAAGGCGCGTTTTGCCAGCGCCGGCGGGCTTCATCTCTTGCAGCTCGGCTTTTCGGCGGTTGAGCGTTTCGATGACGGCGCCCGAGAACTCGTCGTCGAGATCAATCACAACTTCTTCGATGGGTTCAAAAACCTGTCCGTCTGCATCTTTTCGCGTAACGACGCGCGGCCGGGAGACGGCGACTTCAAAACCTTCGCGGCGCATGTTTTCAATCAGCACACCAAGTTGTAATTCGCCCCGACCAGAGACTTCCATACCGTCGCCGTCGGCGGCGTCTTCAACGCGGATCGCCACATCGCCTTCGGCCTGTCGTAAGAGCCGATCGCGAATGACACGAGACTGGACTTTATCGCCCTCACGGCCTGCAAGCGGCGAGTCGTTCGCGGCGATCGTGACGGACAATGTCGGCGGATCAATCGGCTGCGCCGGCAAGGGATCAGCTAGCGCCAGATCGCCAAGCGTGTCGGAGACAGACGCTTTTTGATAACCGGCCAACGCCACGATATCGCCAGGTTCAGCGTTTTCGATCGCTTGGCGCTTTAGTCCGCGAAACGCCAAGACCTTTGTAATCCGCACCCGTTCTATTTCATCGCCCGAACGCGAAAGCGCTTTTAATGTGGCGCCCGGCGTCGCCCGTCCGGAGACAATGCGGCCCGTCAGAATACGGCCGAGATAGGGGTCGGCTTCGAGGGTCGTCGCCAACATGGAAAACGGCTTCTCCGCCGCATCCTCAACAACCGCAGGCGATGGCACATGATCAACAATCGTCTGAAAGAGATCGCCAAGGTCGTTGCGCGGTCCGTCGAGATCGCGCGCTGCCCAGCCGTCGCGGCCAGAAGCGTAAAGCGTCGGAAAATCGAGCTGCTCATCGCTCGCCCCAAGGGCGGCGAAAAGATCAAACGCCGCGTCAAGCGCCGCGTCCGGATCAGCGCTCGGGCGGTCAATTTTGTTCAGGACAAGGATCGGCTTCAAACCGAGGCTCAGCGCTTTTGAAAGCACGAATTTCGTCTGCGGCATCGGCCCTTCGGCGGCGTCGACCAACAATAAGCAACCGTCGACCATGGAGAGGATGCGCTCCACCTCGCCGCCGAAATCAGCGTGTCCGGGCGTGTCGACAATATTGATTCGCATTGGCTCGACGGCTTTATCGGCGCCGTCTTGTTCGGGCGTAAACACAACGCTTGTGCATTTGGCGAGGATGGTGATGCCCCGCTCACGCTCAATGTCATTGGAGTCCATCGCCCGCTCGGCCATTTCGGCGTTTTCGCGAACGGCGCCGGATTGGCGCAGCATTTCGTCGACGAGCGTGGTCTTGCCGTGATCGACGTGGGCGATGATCGCAATATTGCGCAAGCGCGCCGAGCCCTCGGCGCCAGAATCAGTAGCCATGGGAAAACGTCCCTTTTTCGGAAAAGCGCCGATGTGAATGAAGAGATGACCGCGAAATCTCTAGCGCCGCCAAGCGCACTTGCGCGCGGCCGCCGCTCTTTTCGCCCCATCTCTCGTTCTTAAGCGCGTATTCGGAGGGCTTTAGACGTTTTCTCCGCAATAGCAAGCACAAGACGGCGCGACGCTCGTATCGGGACAGCAAAAGACAATTGCCAGAAAGCACGGCCGCAAGACCAGAGCGCCAGACGCGGCCCAACTGAAAACGTTCAGTGCTTTTGATTTCACAGCGTTCAGCGCAACCGCGCCATCAAGAAGCGAGGCGCGCGCAAACAATAAAAAAGGGCGGAGCGCGCCTTAGGACCGCTGAATTCAGTCCCAAGGCACGCTCCCGCCCAATCTTGAGCTCAGTTCTCATTGTCGACGTGCAGACGTCGATCTCGCTGAGCTTAAAGGCCCTCTCGCTGTGGCTTAGCGTTCAGAAATGGAGACGTCGTCATTGTCGACGGCGATCGGCTCACCATCAACGAACACGACCGTATAAGGCATCGCGCCGCTGCCGCCGCTCTTAAGGCGCATCCGCGCTTTCACGTCGACCGCCCAAGCGGGAACGTCCTCATACGAGTCGAAATCCGCGTATACTTTATAGGGCTCGCTAACAGCGCTGACGCGTGCGCCGCGCGGGTTCTCAAGTCGGCCTTCGACGTAATCAATCGCGCGCTCTTCTGCATCGCTCGGCACGGCGTCCGAAACCGAGACGCTGGCCGCCATCGCGACAGAGCCCGACGCGGCGATTGCAGCGGTAAAGATGATAGCCCGTTTAACGTGTTTCATCATTTTTGTTCTCCTTATTGTTGTTATCAGACTGGAGAGACGGAGCGTTTTGGGAACGGCGCTAAGCCTCTTTTTCGACTTAGCGACGCCTGTTCGCGGCGCCTCGTTTAATGAAACAAAAGTGTCATCGATGTGTCATATATCTGTCATATTGTGACGCAGGTCAAGGAAATTGCGCATTCATTGCGCAATTTAGGCGCATAAAGTGCGCAAACCCGCATGGGTGCTGGGTTTTATGTGACAGTTATTTTCAGTGGTTTGCCGGCCAAAAACGCCGAATCACCCGTGCTGCAGCGCAAAATTCGGGGTGTCACTAATAGCGAAATCGCCAATCCAAAACGTCAGTCGCAATTGGCGAAAGGCGTAAATTCAAGCGCGCCGTCAATAACATTCACGCTTGCAAGAAACCGACATAGGCTTGAGTGTAAGATCTAAAGGGTTGGACGCCTTTAAGGCGGGGTTTTTGCTTGCGAGATCGATAGCGGGCAGGCGTCCACGAAAAAGAAGGCGTCCGGCGCGTGCGACCGGTTTTAACGCCGGCGGGAGAAGCGGGCCGGCTATTCGGCGGAAGGGGTGACTATGGCGCGATCATTGGAACGCTCAGCGCGGTTCACGAAACCGGGCGGCTACATCATGAACATGCTCCTGTTCCTGACGGGCGTTGGAGCCATTGTTTATTATCTCTCGCCGCTTAGCCCGCAGCCGTCGAGCCTGCTCATCGACGCGTTCAACGCAAATGTTGCTCTAAACGGCCTTATCCTCGGCGTCCTTTTTATCGGCGTTATCTATAATCTGCGCCAAGCGGGCGTCATCTCGCCGGCGGTGCGCTGGGTGGAATCGTTTCGCGAAACCGTCGACCCGCGCCGCGCCCGCCTGCCCCGGCCGCCCGGCCTCATCAATGCGATGGTCAAGATCCTTCTCGATGCAGATGAAACCGGTGCGAAACTTTCACCGGAATCCTCGCGCGCCATTCTTGATTCTATTGGCACACGTATGGATGAAGGCCGGGAGATGGGGCGCTATATCGGCAACCTTCTGGTCTTTCTCGGCCTCCTCGGCACGTTTTGGGGTCTTCTGGAAACCGTAAACGCCGTCGCGGCGACAATCTCCGGGCTCGCCGCCACCAACGGTCCAGCCGAAGACGCCGTCACGCAACTTATTCAAAACCTACGCGAGCCCTTAAGCGGCATGGGCACGGCCTTTTCATCATCGCTCTTCGGTCTTGGCGGCAGCCTTATTGTCGGCTTCCTCGATCTGCAGGCCGGTCAAGCGCAAAACCGTTTCTACACCGATCTTGAAGACTGGCTCTCCGGCATGATCGAAACGCGCCGCGCCAAAGCCGGCGGCACGGGCGCTTCTTATTCAGACGCTGATTTGCCTGAGGACATCGGCGCGGCGGTGCAGTCCCTAGAGGCTTCCCTCGCCGCGAACACCGAAGCGCAGATTAAAGCGCAAGCGGGACAAATCGCCGAACTAAAAGACGAAATCCGCGCCCTCAACCGCACGCTCATTCGCGTCGGCGGCGGGGAGTAGCCGCGTCGTGGCGCGCCGGCGGCGGGGGACAGAGGCCAATATCTGGCCGGGCTTTGTCGACGGACTGTCGACGCTTCTGCTCGTCTTGATGTTCGTGTTGTCGATTTTCGTCGTCGCGCAATTTTATCTCGGCGAAAAACTCACCTCAGTCAAAGACGAACTCGCAGGCAAGGACGCCGAACTTATCCGTTTAACGGCGCGCATCAATGAACTCGCTGAACAATTGGGCCTCGCCCAATCGGAGAAAGACGCCTTGCAAGCGCAAGTTCTTTCGCTTGAAGCGACGATTTCAGACAAGGAAGAAGAACTCGCCGCCCTCGGCGTCGCCCTCGCCGCCAGTCAAGCCGCCGTTGCGGCGTCTGCGGAGGAATTAGAGGCGGAAAAGGCTCTCTCCGACGACCAGAAATCGCAAATCGCGACCCTGAACGCCCAATTGGCGGCGCTACGCAAACAGCTGCAAAGCCTACAAGAGGCGCTCGAAGCGGCCGAAGCCAAAGACCTTGAACAGCAAGCGCAAATCGAAAACCTTTCCCAGCGCTTGAACGCCGCCCTCGCCCGTAAAGTGCAAGAACTACAAGAAGTCCGTTCACGGTTCTTCGAGGCGTTGCGCGAGGCCTTAGGGGAGCGATCGGACGTGAAAGTCGTCGGCGATCGCTTCATATTCGAAAGCGACATTCTTTTCGGCTCTTGTTCCGCCACATTGGGCGCAACCGGCCAAGCGGACCTCGATAAACTCGCCGCGGCGCTAATCGACATAAAAGACGACATCCCCTCGGAGGTGAATTGGGTGTTGCGCGTCGACGGACATGCGGACCAGACGCCGCTTGGTCCATCATGTCTGGCGCGGTTCAATTCGAACCTCGACTTGTCGGCCCAACGCGCAATCTCGGTCGTTGACTATTTGCGCAATCGCGGCGTGCCGGGGCGGCGACTGATGGCGACGGGCTCCGGCTCCGACGCGCCGTTAGTGGCGAGCCGAACAGCGGCGGGTCTCGCTCAAAACCGGCGTATCGAATTCAAACTGACCGAGCGGTGATCGGCTCAGCCATCTAAATGGCGCGCCAAATTCCCGCCAACACACGCGCCGGCTTCCCCTTTCCCGCCGAGATGGTATCGTTCGGTAACGATACTGTCGCAACGCCGCCCTAGTATCCGCGTCGCTTATCGGCGCACCTTATCGGCGTTGTAGGGCGAGATGCTATTCACCGGGGGGTGCGGACATGCGGTTTCTTTTCATTGTTCTTCTTATCGTCGGGGCGCTTGTCGGCTTGAGCTATTGCTCGGTCGTCTCGGAACACGCTGTTTTAACGCAGATTGAAACCTCCATCGCCAGCCCCGAAGAAATCAGTGTCGGGCGCAGCGCTGACTCCGGCGGCGAAGAAGCATCGTCCACGGAGAATGACGACAATGAAGGCGGACCGCTCGGCGGCTTGTTGAGGCTTGGCGCCCGTAACGACGATGTCGCCGCCTTTGATATCGCCGGCGACGCGGACGAAATCGGCTTTAACTGCCCCTTCGGCATTGAAGCGCTCGACGCTCAGCGCATCGCCATGATTGACCCGAGCGCCGATCGCATCCTGCTTTATTCGCTTTCAGACGATAAAGTCACCGCTATCGCGCCGCTGCAACGCACGGAAGGCTATGACGTCATAGCGGCCGTCGCCCATGCGGGCGATCTCTATATCGCTGAACGAAGCCTTACCGGGCGCGGCGACGTCCTCCGACGGTTTTCGTTCAACGACACCGCGTCCTCAAGCAATAGCGAGGACGCCGGAGACGTCTCGGCGACAAGCGCCGACGAGCCGCCTCAGAGCGTTATGGACCAGCTCATAAACCGCGGCTACACGCCGACGTCCGGTAGGCTCACATCCGACACGCTCGCTGCAGAAAACGCTGCCAATACGCAAATCGTCCGCACCCAATCAGATACAGGCTCAATTTCCGCCACCTCGGCCGACGGCGCCGTCACCGGTGTCGATTACGACATCACCGACGAACGCTTCCTTAAACTAACGCGGCGACTCGCCTCAGGAGAGACAGCGGACGTCGTTATTCATGGGCGCCGCCCCATATCCGTCGTCCGTCAAGCGCAGATCAATGAAAATGGCGACATTTATCTCTCGATGACTGAGGAGCTTCGCCAGCTGAATATCCACCGGTCCGATGAGACCATCATCAAAGCGCCGGCGAGCGCTGATGAAGACGTAAAGCTCTTCTATGTGCCGCGTTCGCGCGTCTGCACGCCGCGCCAGAACACGGCCATCTCACCGACTGGCGAGGTCATTTCCCTGTTTGTTCGCCGCAACGACGTGTCGCTTGTGAAGTTACGCCCGAAAGGCCAATGGCAATGGCGTGTCCGAACGGCCCGCGACACGACCGGCGTTCTCCTTACGGACCAGTTTCGCAGCACGCTGAAGCCCGTGGACCAGTTGGCGGCGAAATATCCAGATTTCGCTGACAAGCTTCCGGATAGACCCGCCTTACCCGGAAGAAGTGATGACGACAGCGCTTCCGGTGACAGCGCGTCTGGCGACATCGAGCCGGAAACATCGCTCGCGGAGGATACGGAAGAAGCCGCGCCTGTGGCGGATACGCTAAGCGCCGACGCATCGGAAACGACAGCGGCGTCTACAGACTTGAACGACGAGGGTGCTGACGCCCTTTCGATTGACGCGCGTTCGACCGAAATGTCTGAAAGCGAAGCAGCGGCAGAGCGAAACGCCGCTTACGCAGCAGCGCTTGAAGAAGCCTTTATTCGCGTTTCCGCTGGAGAAACGATTGACCGCCGCTCGATCGTCAACAATGCCTGCATGTACCTCAATCTTAGGTATGAGATGGGCGAGCAAAATTACGAGCCGGAGACGGCGTTTCATTATGGCGAACAATCGACCGTCACCTCCGCGTGCGCGTCGCGGGGCAATCACAATCTCGCTTTCTGGAGCCGGCCGGGCCGACTTTCCGGGAAGGTCGGCGAGGAAATCACCAGCGCGCCTTACGTTTGGGCGGGCAGTGATTGGCCGTGGCAGTTCGTCGACAAAATCGCAGCGGGACGCCCCGCCGGCGATGTTTGTACAAAGATTATCATCTACGACGCGAAGTCAGCGGTGAACTCTATATACGCCGCCGGCGTCGATTGTTCGGGCTTCGTGTCCCGCGCCTGGGGGAAAAACGCCCGTTACACGACGCGGAGCATTCCCGATGCGGCGACGGAAATCACCTTTGAGGAGCTGCAGCCGGGCGATGTTCTCAACAAAGCCGGCAATCACGTCGTTATGTTTCTCTATTGGCGCGGGGCCGATGAGATGGAGATTATTGAAGCGACCACCAACCGCGCCTGCGGCGGGGTTTGCTCGCGCACGCGCAAAACCGAAGAGTTCCAAGGATATCAAGCCTATCGCCCGAACCATGTCGCGGCAGGCGGCGCCCTTACGGTCGCTGAGGTGCAGCAGATTTGTCAGAGCGCGACGGTTGCGATGGGTGACTAAACTAGAAGTGCGTTCATCGCCTGGAAATAAGCGTAAAGATTTCTATGCAGGCATCCTCTTGATGCGGAGAGAGCCTATTTCCATCCTTCGAGACGGACGCTGACGCGCCCTCCTCAGGATGAGGACTTCCAGCCCCCTCATCCTGAGGAGCGAGACGTAAGTCTCGCGTCTCGAAGGATGGAAAAGGGCGAAAGCGCACACAGCCATCGAAAGCATAGAGTTCAACGCCGCGTAAACGCGTAGGCCAAAAACACCGCCCAGAGCGCGCCGGCGAGGCCGAACCAGGTCAACGCATACTCAAAATGGCGGTTGGAGAAAGAAAGCCGCGTTACGCCGCCTTTCGGCCAGGCGGCGTTATTCTCCGTCCCAAAACTATCGATATAGACAGGCGCGGCCTCAAGCCCAGCGTCAGCAGCGAACATCGCGGGATCGCGGATATGCCAAACATTGGCGTTCAGATCATTTGCAGGGCGCAACGCGCCGGCGAGACCGCCTGTCGTTTCCGGGGCGCGGAACAAACCGGCGACGCTGACAACGCCGGACACTAACCCCTCTTCCCGCGCGCCAGCGTCTTTAAAGGTCTGGGGCGCAAAACCGCGATTAACGTAAACAACGCCAGGAACAACGCGCGAGGCGTCGTCTTGCGCCCTTGAGAGAACGAGCGGGGTGAACACATAATAGCCCGGCCGGCCGTCATAGGTGCCGAACACATGGGCTTCTGCATCATGGCGATAGACGCCTTTGAGCGCCACGGGCTGATAATCTTGATCGGCGCCGTCACGCCATGCGGTGAAAACCTCACCAAACGGAAGCGGCGCACTCGCCACCCGCGCTTCAGACTTGGCGATAAGATCGCGCTTCCAGTCGAGGCGGTGCAATTGCCAATTCCCGAGGCTGAGCAAAATCGCCGTCGCTGTCAGCACAGCGACAAGCCGCACCGGGCTTGCAATTATCCGTGCAATGACGCCGCGGCCTTGCCCACTCATCCTTCGGGGCGGCCTTCCTCGGCCTTATTGCGAAACTGCAGCGCAATAAGCGTCGCCTTCAGGGGGCGCAACATAAGGAGGATCAAGGCAATTGTCGCACTGGCGGAAACGCCGAACGCCGCGGGGATCGACCACCCCCACGAAAAGCGGGCGACGAAGGCGAGCGCCACAGCGATGAAACCGACAATGAAAATAACAAAAACGGCCGGGCCGTCGCCGGGGTCGGCCTTGGCGTAGTTTAGTCCGCAGGCATCGCAAGACTCTTTAAGGCCGAGATAGGTCTCGTAAAGCCTCCCTTGGCCGCACCGCGGGCACTTGCAGGCGAGCCCCGCAGCATAAGGAGAAACCGGCGGATAATAAGCCATGCTTTCGCCGCCGCTCCTATTTGCGTGCGCTTAAGACAGCAATCCTTGATTGCCGAGAACGTAGATGAAGGCGAACAAAAACAGCCATACGACGTCGACAAAGTGCCAATACCAAGCGGCGCATTCAAAGCCGAAATGCCGGTCGGCCGTAAAGTGACCGGCGAGCGCCCGGAACAGGCAAACGATCAAAAAGACTGTGCCGATAATAACGTGCAGGCCGTGGAAGCCCGTCGCCATAAAGAACGATGCGCCGTAAATGCCGCCGCCGGAGAATTTGAACATCTCCAAATGCAGCGCTTCATAATACTCAAGGTATTGGAAGAAGGTGAAAACCAAGCCGAGTAGGATGGTCACGACAAGGCCCTGAACGAGGCCCGATTTGTCGTTATGCAGCACGGCATGGTGCGCCCACGTGACCGTCGTGCCCGATAGCAGCAAGATCAGCGTGTTGATCAATGGCAGGCCCCAAGGAGACAACGGCGCCACATCCTGCGGCGGCCAGACGCCGCCCGTTGCATGGACGCGCCCGTCATTGCCGCCAAAGGCGGGATCGCCTGCGAAGTTCAGCATTTGCGTGCCGTCCGTCAGCAAGATCGGATCGCCAGCGGCGGGGAACAAGGCCGCGCCAAAGAACGCCCAGAACCAGCCGGCGAAGAACATCACTTCCGATGCAATGAACAAGACCATGCCGTAGCGCAGACCCAGGCGAATCACGAGTTTAGTGTTTTCGCTATTGAGGCTCTCGCGGATGACATCGCGCCACCAGCCAATCATTGTTACAAGAACACCGGTGAAGCCGATCAGGAACAACCAGTTTCCAGAGAGCTGAAGGCCTTTCGCCGCGCACTCTCCGCCCCCCGGCGCCTTGCCGCCGATGAGAATACCGCATTCACCGGGCCCGGATTTCATCCACATCACCGCGCCGATCATCATCAGCGCCGCGGTCAGCGAGCCAACGAGCGGCCACGGGGACGGATTGACCAAATGATAATCGTGTTTGACTTCAGCGCCCGCCATTGCTCACCTCGAAGACTTCGTTCTTTGTTGTTGCGCGCCTTTGCGCATCTTTACCGCGCTCTATAACGCCGACTGCGCCGGATACCAACCATCCAAACACATCCATAGCGCGCCAATCCGCCGCATTTTCCACGAATTTCGAATTAAAGCTGGTTTCCGTTGAGAAATCGCAAGCGCCAGCCCGGCTGCGACACCGTTATTCAGCGCTGGCAAGCTCCGTTTCGTCGTCATCCCAGCGGAAAAACGTGTATGCGAGCGTCACCGTCTCCACCTCAGAGAGATTGTCATCCTCGGCGATGGCCGGATCGACGAAATACGTTACGGGCATGGAGACTTTTTCGCCCGGTTGCAGAACCTGCTCGGTGAAGCAAAAGCACTCGACCTTGCTGAAATAAACGCCCGCTTTAGCCGGTGAGACATTGAAGGTCGCCTGGCCGGTAATCGGTTTGTCAGAGAGGTTTTCCGCCTCATAGAAGGCGAGCCCCGTCTCTCCGACCTTCAGGGTTTGGCTTTGTTGCGCCGGTTTAAAGCGCCAGGGCAGCGCGCGCTCCACCGTGCCGTCGAAGCGAACGGTTATTTTACGGTCGATAACGCGGCTGTCGTTTGCTTCGGCGCGCTGCGTCGTGCCGCCCCAACCGGTGACCTGGCAAAAAACTTTGTAGGCCGGCACCGACGCGAAGGCGAGCCCGACCATGCCGACAACGACAGCGACAACGCGCGTAGCGGTTTGTTGGTTTTTGCGCTGAATGTCGCCGTCGGGCGAAGCGCCGGTTTGGTCGGAACGAAGCGTCATAACGACGTCACCCAGACGCAACGGAGCTGCTGATCCGTAAGAATGTTACTAGGTAAATGACAATGATGAACCCAACGACGCCAAGCGCGATGGCGAGGTTGCGTCGGTTGCGTTGCTTCAGTTCATTCTCATTCATGGTTTTCAATCACCACTTTTCAATCATCAGCGCGCTTCGACCTTGAAGCGCTGGCGATCGTCAGAACAGCGCGACGGTTTTCTCGATCAGCATCGCGGCAAACAGAACGAAGAGATAGAGGATCGAGAACTTAAATAACGCCATGGCGCGCTTTGATTCGCCGGCGGGCTCATTGAGGACGGCGAACCCGTGCCACACAAACCGGGCGCCGAACCCTAGCGCGACAAGTGTATAAAAGACGCCGCCGAGCCCCGTAACGAAGGGCGCGACACCAACAACGGCGAGGGCTAATGAATAGGCGAATATTTGCCGGCGGGTCGCCGCATCGCCCTCGACAATGGGCAGCATCGGCACGGCGGCGCGTTCATAATCAGCGCTCCGCCGCAACGCCAGCGCCCAAAAGTGCGGCGGCGTCCAGAGGAAAATAATTGCGAATAAAATCCAAGCGTCAACCGGCGCCGCGCCGGTGATCGCCGCCCACGCCACCACCGGCGGCAGCGCGCCCGCGGCGCCGCCAATGACGATGTTTTGCGGCGTCGAGCGCTTCAACCACATGGAATAAATGACGACGTAAAAGAAGATTGTGAACGCGAGGAGCCCCGCCGCCACATAGTTCGTCGCCAATGCGAGAAGCGCCACAGAGAGCGCCGACAACGCGCCGCCGAAAGCTGCGGCTTCAGCGCTCGGCACGCGCCCCATGGGGATCGGCCGCGTTGCGGTGCGCGCCATCACCCGGTCGATGTCCGCATCCCACCACATATTGAGCGCGCCGGACGCGCCAGCGCCCACAGCGATCGCCAACAGCGCAACACCGGCGAGAGCCGGATGCAATGCGACAGCGGCAGCGTCGAGAGACGCATAGGCGGCGATCATGCCTACAAGGGCGGTGAACACCACCAATGACATAACGCGGGGTTTCAAGAGGTCGACATAATCGCCAGGCCCCGCAAGCTCAGAAGCGTGTGGGCTAACAGCGTTGTCGTCGGCGACGGCGGCGGAAAGGCCGGCATTATCGAGAGCGGTCGTCATGGCGCTTGATATGGCCTAATCGCCGGCAAAACGAAAGTGGCGCCCGCGCCCCTTTACAGTTAAACGCGTGCGGCTAATGGCCGTCCGAGCAAAAAAGGCCGAAAGAGACAGCCTTTTAAGCATCGGAACGGATCCGAAATTAACGATACGCCTTGAAGATAAGGCGGTCGGATTAGCGCGCGACGATCGACTTAACGACGAACAGCACCAGAATAAGCACCATGAACGCGAGGAAATAGGCGAGGATAGCGCCTGCTTGCATCCCCATCAGATCCACCCATCCGGTTTCAAATTGGCCGACCGCGCGACCGCTGACGGAGGAGCCTTCAGGGGCCGGTCCACCAAAAACAGCCCGTCCAGCGGATGCGAGGATAAACAGAATCAAAGCCATGGCGGTCATGCCGACCAATTGCACAGCGCGCTGCATCGCGAGCCCGGCCACCAAGACCGATCCGAAAGCAATTAAAAGCGATACGAGATCGCCGCCGAGAAATACGTTTTGAATAACGCCGATGACGTCGTTGAGTAGTGATTGCGCCATGAATGCCCCTCCAGCCTGCAACCGGAGGCCTTCCGGCTGCTTTCTAGCGAAAACGTGCGGAGACAAACCCCGCACCATATTTTCGCCGCCCATTAAAACGGCAGCGTTTACCGTTAACCAAAGTTAACCCGTTCTAAACAGCGCCTGCAAGATCCCTAACAGGTGAAACGCCGCGGGCGTTCTCACCCATCTCGCTCGGAAACGGCCTGACGCCCTATCAAAGCCGTAACGCGCTGCGGCGCAGCAAAAACAAAGACGCCAAGACGTTAAAACGCAAAAAAGCCCGGATGCAGTATACATCCAGGCTTTTTGTCATTGGTTAGAACACGTCGCTAGAAGGCTTTGGCGTCGCCTTTGTCGAAGCGCGGCAGCTCGTTGAATTGGTGGAACGGCGGCGGGGACGGCAAGGTCCATTCCAGCGTCGTGGCGCCCTCGCCCCACGGGTTCGCGGCGGCTTTCTTCCGATAGACGAAGAAGGCGTCGAACATCGCATAGGCGAAGATCAGCATACTCACCACCATGACATAATAGCCGTAGGTCGAAATTTGGTTATAGAGCGCAAAGCCTTCCGGATAGTCGAGGTAACGCCGCGGCATGCCTTGCAATCCTAAGAAGTGCTGCGGGAAGAAGATGAGGTTCACGCCGATAAACATGACCCAGAAATGCAAAGCGCCCAGCCATTCGCGATATTCTTTGCCCGTCATTTTGCCGAACCAGTAATACCAGCCGGCGAAAATGGCGAACACAGCGCCAAGCGACAGCACATAATGGAAGTGCGCCACAACATAATACGTGTCGTGCATATAATGATCGATGCCGGCATTGGCGAGCACAACGCCCGTAACGCCGCCGACGGTGAACAAGAAGATAAAACCGACCGCCCACAGCATCGGCGTTTTGAACTCAATTGAGCCGCCCCACATGGTGGCGATCCATGAGAAGATCTTAATGCCCGTCGGCACGGCGATGACCATCGTCGCCGCTACGAAGTAGGCCTTCATATTCACGCTGAGACCGACCGTATACATGTGGTGGGCCCAAACGATGAAGCCGACAAAACCGATCGCCACCATGGCGTAGGCCATGCCGAGATAGCCGAAGATCGGCTTCTTAGAGAAGGTCGAAACGATGTGGGAGATGATGCCGAAACCCGGAAGGATGAGAATGTAGACTTCCGGATGGCCGAAGAACCAGAACAGGTGCTGGTAAAGCAGCGGATCGCCGCCGCCGGACGCGTCAAAGAAAGACGTGCCGAAATTCCGGTCGGTCAATAGCATGGTGATCGCCGCGGCGAGCACCGGCAGGGATAGAACCAGCAAGAACGCGGTCACGAGCACGGCCCACGCAAAAAGCGGCATTTTGTGCAGCGTCATGCCAGGCGCACGCATATTGAAAATCGTCGTGATGAAGTTGATGGCGCCCAAAATCGACGATGCACCCGCCAGGTGCAGCGACAGGATTAGCAAATCCATCGCTGGTCCCGGACTGCCGGCATTCGATGAAAGGGGCGGATACAGCACCCAGCCGCCGCCAAAGCCGATCTGCGTACCATAGCCCGGCACAAACAATGACAACGTGATCAAAATGCCTGAGGCACCATAGAGCCAGAACGAAATATTGTTCATGCGCGGAAACGCCATATCCGGCGCACCGATCATGATGGGCACGAACCAATTACCGAAGCCGCCGATCATCGCCGGCATCACCATGAAGAAGATCATGATGAGGCCGTGATAGGTGATGAGAACATTATAGAAGTTCGCCGCCGCTGTCAGATCGCCGCCAGTGAACTGCGTGAGGACGGTGACGCCCGGCTCGGCAAGCTCCAGCCGCATCAGACCCGACATCGCGCCGCCGATAATGCCGGCGAGGATCGCAAAGATCAGGTACAGCGTGCCGATGTCTTTATGGTTCGTCGAAAAGAACCATCGAACCCAAAAAGACGGCACGTGGTCATGTTCATCCCCGTGGCCGTGCGCTTGGCCCTCTACCGCTGTGTCAGCCATTTTATCAGTCCCGTCTTCGTCTCTCGTCGCGCCACAAGCGCGGCTTCAGTTGCGTCTTTAAATAGGTCCGGTCTTTTCAGGCGCTGATGGATGCGTCTAGCGCCGGCAATACCAATCACCCAGGCCTAATTACTCTTTTGGTTCTTGGCGCGCCGCAGCGTACCGTTCTAGATTTTCCTTAAACATCGGCTCCATGCCCGCGAACGCCCGCTGCTCATCGACCCACGCTTCAAACTTCTCGCGGGAGACAACTTCCACGGCGATGGGCATGAAGGAGTGTTTGACGCCGCAAATCTCAGAGCACTGACCGTAAAAAAGGCCTTCGCGGTCGGCTTTGAACCAAGTTTCGTTGATCCGCCCGGGAACCGCGTCGATTTTCAGCGTGAAGTTCGGCATCGCCCACGAGTGAATCACATCACTCGCCGTCGTCGTGACACGGATCGTTTCACCGACAGGAACGACGACATTATTGTCCACCGCCAATCGATAAAGCCGTTCGGACGTTTTCTCTTCCGGCAGCATGTTGGAGGCGTATTCGAAGTCGCCAAAGTCGGGGTAAGCATAGCTCCACCCCCACTGATAACCATTTACTTTCAACGTCATCGTCGGCGCCAAGGCGATTTCTCGGTTGTCGCCGCGGCCGACAAGCGTGCGGCCGGCATGGATTTCAACCGTCGACCCCGCCGCCGGCGCGTCGCTCAGTGTTACGGTAACCTCTGGCTCGCCGAGCCCGGCGACGTCATAGGACCGTTTTGACAGTTTCGCGCGCTCGCCGCCTGTGGTTACAAAAACCTGTACATGCTCTAATCTCGTCGCCATGCGTTTCGGCGAGGCGAAATCGTTGGCGATGGCGAATTCCGTCGTGGCGCCGTCCGCCGCGATGACGGCCCGCTTGCCGTCCGGCGTCACGTCTTCTTTGTAAAGTAGATCGAACGAAAAAAGGGCGATGTAGAGAAGAATGAGGATCGGCACGCCGGTCCAGATAATCTCGATCAGCGTGTTATGACTGAATTTCTTCGGGACCGGGTTTGCCTTGGCGTTGTATCTGAAAACCACCCAGACCAAGAGCAACAGCACAAAAACGCTGATCACCGTAATGATCGGCATCAGCACGGCGTTATGGAAAAAATGCACCTCGGTGGCTAACGCCGATTGCGCCGGCAACATGGCGATGCCGTTGTCCGCGTGAAAGGGCGCATCGCCTGAGACTTGCGAGCTGGATTCTTGAGCCATAGCCGTCCCAGCGAAGGCAGCGGCGCTGGCGAAAGCGGAAGCAAGAGCGGCGAAGGCCGAGCGACGGGACGTCGTCATTAGCGGTTATCCTTGGTTCGCGCGATATGGCCAATCGGCGGCGCATATCGTTTTTGGTTAGTCGGGGTATAAGCGTTTCGGCTCGTTTACGCACCACCGCAAATGATCGCAAGCGCGGGGAAAAAAGTCGCAGCCGATTCCTCGGCCATAAACCCAGCGTGGAACGACGTCCAGTCCCCTTTTGAGGACGGTACGGCGGTCAATCGCCAAAAATCTCCCAGAAACGAAACTAAAAATACAAAACGCCGCCCGCGCAAAACGGACGACGTTGAGTTTTCAAAGCGTTTCTTATTGTTCTTGATTTTGCGCCGTCCCCAAACGGCGTCTTACAGCCGACGCGTTAAAGAGCGTCGGCGGATTTGCGACGGCCAGCGAAACTAAGTCCGGCGAGCCCTGTCAGCAGCAGGGGCAGTCCCGCCGGCAAAGGAACGACGTTCGGCTCTAGCGCGTAGGCGATATTGTCGACGCCAAACGGTCGCACAAAGCCGCCTTGGGCCGTTGAGGTGAAAACCAGCGTTGAGAACCCAACATCGCTGACGAGGCCGAAGAACCCGTCGCCGCTGCCGTTTGAGTCAAACGGGCCGTTAACAAAAGTTTCGCCGCCAACAGTCAGCGAATAGACATCGGTCGTGTCGTCATCGAACCAATCAAAGCCGATCGCCAAAATCGGCGCGTCGAATTCGAGCGTGATGGTCGGACCGACCTGCCCGGACCCGTTAAAGAAAAGGTCTTCCCCCCACGCCAGACGGTTATCGAAGCCCGGATCGTCGATCCCAACGCCCATATTCGACCCTGAAACGTCGGACCACGTCACCGTGAAGCCGTTAAAGCCGCCATTCGCCGTGTTTTCTGCGAGAAGCCCGACGGTCTGGCTGGAGAAATCTTCCGTTTGAACGCCGCCGGCTGCAGCTTCGAAAGCGACGCGATCGGTGAACGTCACCGTCGCTGCGTAAGCGCTCGGCGCCGTCATGGCGAACGCAGCGCCAAAAACTACGTTGCGAAGAAACGACATAAACAAGGGCTCCTGATTGGAAGCGTTAATAAACGCCGCGGCGAATCGCCTGCGAGAGTTAAGCGGGCTTTGCAAAAAGCGTGTCAGTTTTGCTGGGGCGCGGCGGCGGCGCGAGCGAACCGCAGCCAAGATCGGTTGCAGCGGCGCCCGGCGGCGCCTAGATTCACGCCTATGACAAAATCAGATCTTCTGGCCCGCGCCGGCCTTAGCGAAACCCGCGCCCAAACCCTGCTGGACGACGCCCTCACCGGCGCCGACGACGGCGAGCTTTATGTGGAATACAGCCAGTCCGAAGCGTTCGTCTTCGATGATAACCGGCTGAAAACCGCGACCTACGACGTCGACCAAGGCTTCGGCCTGCGCGCGGTCTGCGGCGAATCAACAGGCTACGCCCACGCGTCGGAGTTTTCCGACGCCGCTCTCGGCCGCGCCGCGGCGGCCGTTTCGGCCGTTAAGTCGGGCGCAAGCGGAACCTATGCCGACGGCCCGGCCCGCACGAATCGCATTCTCTACCCGGACGCCAATCCGCTTGACGCCATGACGTTCGCAGAAAAAACCAAGCTCTTAGAAGACATCAATTCATATGCCCGCGACAAAGACCCGCGCGTTCGACAAGTGTCCGCCTCGCTCTCTGGCGAATGGTCGATGGTCGAGATCTTCCGCCCCGGCGGCGAGATCATCCGCGATGTGCGTCCGCTTGTTCGTCTGAACGTCTCGGTCACGGCCGGCGACGGCGACCGCCAGGAATCCGGTAGTCACGGCGCCGGCGGACGCGCCGATTATTCCGCTTACGTGTCACCCGAAGCCTGGCGCGGCCAAGTGGACGAAGCGCTGCGCCAAGCGCTCGTCAATTTAGAAGCCGAACCCGCGCCGGCTGGCGAAATGGAAGTCGTGCTCGGCTCCGGATGGACGGGCGTCTTGCTGCACGAAGCCGTCGGTCACGGCCTTGAGGGCGACTTCAACCGCAAAAAAGAATCAGCCTTCGCCGATCGCCTTGGCGAACGCGTCGCCGCACCCGGCGTCACCGTTGTCGATGATGGCACATTGCCCGGCCGCCGCGGCTCGCTCGCCGTCGACGATGAAGGCACGCCGACGGGCCGCACGACTCTGATCGAAGACGGTATTCTTGTCGGCTACATGCAAGATCGCTTGAACGCCCGCTTGATGGGCGTCGCGCCCACCGGCAATGGACGCCGCGAAAGCTATGCCCACCAGCCGATGCCGCGCATGACCAACACCTTCATGCTCGACGGTCAACATGACCCGAAGGAAATCATCGCGTCGGTGAAAGACGGCATCTACGCCGTTAATTTCTCCGGCGGCCAAGTGGACATTACCTCCGGCAAGTTCGTCTTCAACTGCACCGAAGCTTATCGCGTTCAGAACGGCGTTGTCGGCGCGCCGCTGAAGAACGTTGCGCTCATCGGCGACGGACCGAGCGTTTTGACGCGCGTTTCGATGATCGGGAACGATTTCGCGCTCGATCCAGGCGTCGGCGTTTGCGGCAAATCCGGCCAAGGCGTGCCGGTCGGCGTCGGGCAACCGACGATTAAAGTCGACGCCCTAACCGTCGGCGGCGCAGCGGCGTAAAGCCGCCGCCCGCCAGCGACAACGCGACTGAGCAGCGCTAACCGCCGCCCAGTCGTTCCGCAGCTCAGTCTTTCCGCAGCTCAGTCTTTCCGCAGTTCAGTCTTTCCGCAGTTCAGTCGTTTTCAACGGACTGTTTTTCCCGTTCTGTATTTTTTTGTTCTCTTTGACGGAAAAACGGTGCGCCCTTCACAAAAGGGAATTGGCGCGGACTGCGCATCAAGGCCCGGAAGCCGCGACGGACAAACAAGAACGGCGCAGGGCCAACGCCCGCCGGACGTTGGCTGACACGGATCAAAATCACGCCGATGCCGATAAGGGTCACGACGCCGCCGACGACCAATTGCACCGTCACTGGCTCGTTGAAGATCACCACAGCAGCGATAACGGACATGACCGTGCCGATCAGGGCGCTCGGCGCCAGAACGGCGATCGGCAAGCGTTGCAACAACCAATAATAAGCCGTGTGCGCAACCATCGACGTCGCGAACGCCGAATACAGAAGGCCGCCGATAATCAGTGTTCGGCTCTCTGATTGCAGCACCGCCCATTGGCCGCTTTCAAACGTCGCGGTCGCGCCCCATAGGACGATCGCGCCGATAAGAGACGTCACCGCTGAGATTTCGATCGCGCGCATGTCTTGGATTTGTTTCAGCGCGATGGTGCCGAACGATTCAACGAGGGCGGACAAAGCGACGCACGCGAGACCCACAGCCGCCAAACGACCGCCGCTCACCGCCTCATTCGGCCACGCAATCACGACAACGCCCAGAAAAGCGAGCGCGACGCCAACACCGCGACGCCACCGCACTTGCTCGCCTAAGAAAATAACCGCGAGGATCGTAACGAAAGGCGTATAAAGTTCGCCGACAATTACCGCGGCGGACGCCGGCGCAAGGGTTAACCCCAAGAGAAAGAGCACGAAATGAGGCCCGCCCAGGCACACGCCGACGGCCAGCAAGCGCAAGGTGTTGTGGGGACGCCACCGCAAAAATGGGCTGAGCGCCAACGCCACCAACGTCATCCGCATGGCGACAAAAAACAAAGGCGGCGTCTCGTCAGAGAGGCCTTTCATAATAATCGGCTGGAACGTCCAAATAACGCAGATCGCCAAGAGAATGATAAAATACCGAATGCTCATAACGTGATCCCTTTCCTCACGCCTTTAACTTTTTCTGTGCTGCGGCGCCGCTTCCGCAAAAGTCTTTATAATGATGAGATGAACGCCCCAAACATGGCGCCCGCCCCTTGCCCAGGATTATCCAAAAGCGCTTTTCGCGTGTCGGCCCTATGAAGGACGCTTACGGCGGCGTCTGGAAACCTGAGAATCAAGTCGAATTGAACGGGAAAGCGAGCCGTTTTTTGGGTCGAGGAGGCGTCCCAGCGGCGACCTCCTGAATCCCAACTCCTCGAAACTACGAAAAGCGCAGCTATTCGACGGCCGCTTTGGGCAGTATGCGCGCCTTCATCATCTTGGATGAAGCGCGCTTTTGTTTTCGTTCCTGGCCACGCTTATGAGGTGCGCGCTCTTGCGTCTGATCCTGTAGCGCCTGACCTTCTGAAGCCTGACCTTCTGAAGCCTGGCCCTCTGACGCCTGGCCCTCACGCATATGGCGCCTTTGGGATTTATGCGTCAGACCAAAACTGCGGCCGCCCTTCATCATCGCCTGGAATCCCCGCCGGAAAAAGAAGAAGCCACGCACGCCGAGGGCCGGCGCCGCGCCGCCGGAGCGCACCAGGATAATAGCGACGCCAACGAGCGACGTCAGAGAACCGACAATTAATTGCGGGGTCGCGGTTTCACCAAGAAAGACAACAGCGGCAATGACGGCGATCACCGTCGCGATAAGCCCGCTCGGCGCCACCATGGCGATCGGCAAACGCCGCAACAGCCAGTAATAGGCGGTATGCCCGAATAATGATGCGCCAACTGCTGAATAAAGCAGAACGCCAATAATTTTATTGCGTTCCGGCGATTGCATAAGCGCCAACTGACCCGTTTCAAAAGTAAACGAAAGACCACTTAAAATAATCGCGCCGATAAGGGCCATGAACGCGGAAATCTCAATCGCACGCATGTCTTTAATGCGCTTCAAAATGATTGATCCGCACGCTTCAATAAAGGCACCGCCGGCGACACAAAGAACACCGATAAGTCGCGCGTCGCCTAAACCGCCACTTGAACCACCAGCGTGCCCCTGCAAAGCGATGATCGCGACGCCTAGAAACGCAAGCGTCACGCCAAGCCCACGCCGCCAACCGACTTTCTCGCCAAGGAAGAATATCGCGAGGATTGTCGCAAAGGGCGTATAAAGCTCAACGGCGACAGCAGCCGCAGACGCCGGCGCCATGGATAGGCCGAACATGATCAACGCCAAGTGCAAACCGCCCAGGCAAAAGCCCGCCCCCAAGAGCTTGCCAAGCTGATCCGGCCGCCACCGCAAAAACGGGCTTAACAAAAGCGCCACAAGCCCCATGCGCATCGCCACATAGAAAAGCGGCGGCACAATCTCGGCTACGGCCTTTAAAAAGACGTAGTGAAACCCCCAGATCAGGCAAATGAACGCAAGCAGAATAAACTCACGAACGCTCATGGCACCATCCCCCTTACACAAGGTGACCATTCAAGACGCCGATTACGGCGACCACCCCCGAAAGGGCGATTACAGATTGTTACGATACGGTTGCGCCGACCCGTTATTTGTCCCGAGGGGCTTTCGCTCGCCCTCGACCCCCGACGCTTGCCGGCGGTACGCTCTTCCCTTCTGCGCTTCCAAAAAGCGAAACGCAAGGGGGGCGGCAATAAATATTTTTGACCACGGCGAACGACGCTAAATAGTGGGAATAGAAACCATTAACGAATTCATGGCGGTTGGATCGATGGCCCAAGATTTTGTGACGCGCTTCGCCCCCTCGCCCACCGGACGGTTACATCTAGGCCATGCGTATTCGGCGCTCGTCGCCTTCGACGCGGCGCGCGCGGCGGGCGGACAGTTTTTGTTAAGAATTGAAGACATCGACGAAACCCGCTGCAAACGAGCCTTCGAAGATGCTATCTATGAAGATCTAAAATGGCTGGGTCTGGATTGGGCGTCGCCGGTGTTGCGCCAGTCGGAACATTTGTCCGACTACCGCGCGGTTATTGATCAGCTCGCGACCGAGGGCCTCGTTTACCGCTGTTTCAAAACCAGAAAGGAAGTCGCCGACGCCATATCCCGCGCGCCGCATCAAAAACCCGAATCACGGACGACGTACACGGGCGAAGCGCTTCAACCTGATGAGGAAGAAGCGAGACTCGCCAAAGGCGCGCCGTTCGCCTGGCGTCTTTCCCTTAAGGCGTGTAGGGAGCGCCTTGGCGCGGCCTATCACGACATGCGCTTCATCGTTGACGATATCGGCTGGGACAGCGCCGGCGGGAAAGACGCCGGGGAGCAAGAGGCCGCCGAGGCAAAAACGGTAAAAGCCGACCCGACGCCCTTCGGCGACGCCGTTATCGGTCGCAAGGAAGGCGGCGTCGCTTATCATCTCGCCTGCGTTTTCGACGACGCTCGCCAAGGCGTCACCCATGTCATTCGCGGACAAGATCTCGCTGAGGCGGCGCACCTGCATGTGCTCTTGCAAAAACTCCTCGACGCGCCGACGCCGATTTATCGCCATCACCCCCTACTCACCGACGCCGACGGTAAACGCCTCGCCAAACGCGATAAGGCGGCGACAATCAGCGACTTACGCGAGAACGGCGCGACGCCTGGGGACATTCGTCGCCGGCTCGACCTCTAAAGCAGCGGACAACAGATCATTTAACGCTCGTCAGTCGATACCGCCCGGTGATCGGCCAGAGCAGTAAAACATCCTCGTGCTGAGGGCCGCGACCGATATTGTGAACGACTTTCGGCCAGCCGGACGGGCCTTTTTCGTCGGTGACGACGCCGATATGCGGCAAGACGCCGGCGCGTCCACGCAAATTCCACGCAATAATATCGCCGGGCTGATAGTCGCGAGGGTCATCGCTCGCCGGCAAGCGCGCGCCCGTTCGGGTTAAATACGTCTCCAAGTTCGGCACCCGTCTGTGATCGATATTACGGTCCGGCCCGCTGGCGCCCCAGAGTTTCGGATAGGCGTCGAACGCGGCGCGCATGTCCTCATGGACGCGCCGCTGTAAGTCGACGCCGACGGCGCGCAAGGACCGGATGACGAGATCGGTGCACACGCCGCGATCCGCCGCGACATCGCCGTTTGGATAGGACAAGGACTGATACGCAGGATCATAGGTGACGGCGACCGCCGTGCGCGCGAGCGCCGCAGCGGCGATTCGCTCGCCCAAGATTTCATTTAAAGTACTTTCACCGGCGCGCGCTGCACTTTCGGCGCTCCCGCTGATTGTCCGATCGGCGCGAAGCTCAGCCGCTTCAACGGCGCTCAGCGCGGCGACAATAACAATCGCCGCCGGCAGGGTGAAAAAAACGGACGGGCGGGGGTTTAAACGCAACTTGGCCATGAAGCGCTTTTCGCCGGCCGATGCGGCCGCGATAGGGCCGAATTGGGCGCGTTACAGCGCTTTTTCACGGCGGATTTCAGTCGCTGGGCGCTTAATACCTCTCTGAAAGCGGTAAATTTCCTCCGCCAAAGGGCCTACCGCAACGCCGCGCAAGAGGTTAACCTCTTCCTATGACAGTGCGTTGCTTGACGATCGCCGGCGGTGGAACCGCTATCGGCCGGGCGATCATGGGGATGATGGGACGACAAACCGCCGACGGTCGAGCGAAGACCGCAGGCTATTTCGCCCTGCGCGCCGCAGGCGGATTTTCGTGCGCCGCAGGCGGACTTTCGCGCGCCGCAGCAGCGTCCGCCTTCGTTTCAATCGCCGCATTGACGACGCAAGCCGGCGCGACATCCGCCAGCGCGACGTCCGATAGCGAGATGACCCGCCAAGCCGTTCGCCTGGACGCCAGCGCCACGGCGACCGAAACCGCCCTTCCAAACCTCGCGCCGACGATCCCACCCGTCGTGAACGGCGGCAAAGCCTGGCGCATCGCCAAAACAGAATGGGCCGCGGCGGATGAGGCGGGCTACGAAGCCTTCGTCGCAGCGATCGGCTGGTCCGATTGCACGTCGCTTGAAAGCTGCCTTAACAATCCGGCGAACCCCTATCGCGACACCGACGAAACCGAATTCTACGGCGACTGCGCCGACATGGCGTACACTTTGCGCGCCTATTACGCCTGGAAGAACGCGTTGCCGTTTTCCTACCAAAGCGCCATGCGCACGGCCGACCGAAGCGGCGACGATTTACGCTATTCGAAAGCCGGCAATGTGGTCGTCGGCCGACGCAGCGTCGCCCGCTCCCGCGCGATTTCAGCGCCCGGCTTCATCCAGCGTATGCCGAGGGAAGTCTCCACGGCGATGTTCCGCACCCATCCGGAAACCGGCGGCGGCGCGTCGTTTGACGATTTCTACCCCGTACGGATCGATCGCGACGCAGTGCGCCCCGGCATTCTGGCCTATGACATCTATGGCCATGTGGGCATCGTTTACGATGTCTTAGAAGACGGGCGCATTCTCGTCATCGCCTCTCACCCAGACCGTTCGGTGACGCGCACTGTTTATGGCGCGAATTTCATGCGCTCCGGTCCGGCTCTCGGCGCCGGGCTTAAAGCGTGGCGTCCAATCACGCTTGTGGGCGCGCAAAGAACAGATGACGGGTTTTATCTGGGTGGGCGTATTAAAGGCGCTAAGAACGCCGACATCCCGGACTTTTCGATGGAGCAATATCTCGGAAACGTTCCGAGCCCCGACGGCAAGTGGCAGAACGGCGAATTCCGCGTCGGCGACCGCAGTTTGTCTTACTATGATTATGTGCGTCGTCGCCTCGCCGCGCCTGACTTCAAATACAATCCGGTGACGGAGTTCCGCAACGGCCTCGAAACGATTTGCGGCTCCATCAGAGACCGCAAATGGGCCGTCGACGCCGCGCGCGTTGCGCGGGTGCACGAAAAGCCCCATCCGGGCCGTTTGCCGCCGAACATTTTCGGAACCTATGGCGAGTGGGAAGCCTATTCAACGCCGTCGCGAGATGCGCGCTTGAAAGTGGCGTTCATCGAATTGCGCCGTGAATTGCAAAGACTGATCAGCGATCTAGAAAACGGCGCGCCGGGCGTCGCTTACGATGGCGAAGACCTGCCGCGCGAACTTTGGGACACCTTCGTCACCGAAAAAGAAGAATGCCGGTTCACCTATTGGCGTACGGATAATAGCCGAGTGCGCCTCAATCTCGCCCACGTCATGGACCGTTTGTGGGACATTTCTTTTGACCCCTATCATTGCCCGGAACGGCGCTGGGGCGCGAACGGGGCGGAGCTCGCCACCTGCGGCGACGACGAGACCAAAACCCGTTGGTATGCGGCGCAACGTTTTTTGCGCTATCAAGCCGAGCGCACCTATGACGTTCGAATGAATTTCACGCTCGAAGAACTAAAACACCCCGCGCTCGCTTCGGCTAAAGACGGCGGCCTCGGCGTCGAAGCGCCAGCGGACGCGGACGTGCGCCGTTACATTTTGTCTCTCGCTGAACCGCAAGGGCCGTTTGCCGACGACAAAACCGCGCCGCTGCCCAAACCCCTCGCCGCGGCCTATCGCGAAGGCGACGGCGTGTTGTTGACGCCCGCCGAAGCCGCCGCCTTTGAAGAACGCCGTTTCCCAGAATGGCACAACAAAATTCGCAATATTTGGGCGAAGTAACGTAACGATGACGCGGGGTCGCATCCCCAGACGCGCTGCAAGCATCTCTTTTGCGCGCCCTAACGTATTAGTAGAAAGCGGCCACCTCAGCCACCCAACCGCCAGGAAGGAACGGAAATGTCCGGCTTCGTCTTTTTCCTCATTCCACTCGCGCTCGCCGCGACCCTCTTGATCTTAGCAGCGGGCATCTATTCCCTTGCGAAGGGCGGGACGTTCGCCAAAGAGAACGGCAACAAACTGATGCGCTGGCGCGTTACAGCGCAAGCCGTCGCCATTGGCCTGATGTGCCTCTTCTTGTTTTTGATCGGCCGCGGCCCCGCCGGATAGCGGCCTTTTCACAGCGCCTGGCGTAACGTTCGAAAACTCAAAAGCCGCACCCATGCCATCCAATCCTTGCATCAAACTCGCTGCGAAAGCGACGGGGCTGCCAGGCCTTCAAAACTTTCGCTACGACGTAGACGAGCAGCCGGTCCCGAAAGACGGCGAAGCGCTCATCCGCGTCGATTGGATTTCAATCGATCCTTATCTCATCACACGAATTAAATCGCGCGAGAACTACGCGCCAGGCGTCGACGTCGGCGATGTCATGGAAGCCGATGCTATCGGTCAAGTCATTCAGTCAAACTGGTCAGAACGCGCGGTCGGCGACATGGTGATGGGGTCATTTGGGATGCAAAGCTTCGCTCTCGACGGCCCCGACGCGGAATCCCAGGCGATCGCGCCACTGGTCGGCGAAACGCCGAAATTGGCCCTTACGCTGATCAATCCGGGGCTCACCGCCTATTTCGGCTTGCTCGATATCGGTCGCCCCACTGCGGGAGAAACAGTGCTGGTGTCCGCCGGGGCTGGCTCGGTCGGATCGATCGTTGCGGCCATCGCTAAAATCAAAAAATGCCGCGCCGTCGCGGTCGTCGGCTCAGATGACAAAATCAACTACTGCATCGAAACCCTAGGGTACGCTGCGGCGGTTAACCGCAAAGATCCCGCTTTTCCTAAGAAGCTGAAAGAGGCCTGTCCCGGCGGCGTTGACGTCTTCTTCGATAACACGGGCGGGCCGATCTATGACGAAGCGATAAAGGTGATGAATATCGCCGGCCGCATCATCGCCTGCGGCAGGATCGCCGGCGCGCAATTTTCGGACCCGGCGCAGGACATTGGGCCGCGCGACACCGACGCCTTCATCGTCAAACGCTTAGCGAAAAAGGGGTTTTTGGTCTCTGACTATGAGGACCAAGAAACCGAAGCGATCGCCGACCTTCTGCAATGGCATAAGGAAGGGGCGATATCCGTGCGCGAGGACATTCTGGAGGGCGTTGAAAATGCGCCGGCGGCCTTTATGCGCCTCATCTCCGGCGAGAATGTCGGCAAACAGCTCGTTCGGGTGAAACACTAGCCGGTCGAGCCCCTCTATACGCTTTCGGCGTTTGGTTTAGCTGAACTAACCCCCTTATCCGAAGGCCATGCCAAACATCCCCTATCAAGCATATGGACAACGCCGGAGCGCCGAGATAGACCGGCCGAATCGCTGAAAGGCGCATATAGGGCGCTATAGAAGGCGCCACGGCGCATTGAACCCCGTCGACGCTGCGTCTATTTTCGCCCGATACGTTCCTGAGCGGGGCTAAGAAGCGCGCTCCGCCTTTGGAGAAGAAGGAATTCCGAATGAAAGTGCTCGTCCCCGTAAAGCGCGTCGTCGACTATAACGTTAAAGTGCGCGTGAAGTCCGACGGGTCCGGCGTTGACCTCGCCAATGTGAAAATGTCCATGAACCCGTTCGACGAAATCGCCGTCGAAGAAGCGGTGCGCCTGAAAGAAAGCGGCGCCGCAACCGAAATAGTAGCAGTATCGATCGGACCGGAAAAAGCCCAGGACCAAATCCGCCAGGCCCTCGCCATGGGCGCTGATCGCGGCATTCTCATCAAGACCGACGAAACGGTTGAACCGCTCGCTGTCGCCAAACTGCTAAAGGGCGTGTGCGAACAGGAATCGCCGGACCTCGTCATGATGGGCAAGCAGGCGATCGACGATGATTGCAATCAAACCGGCCAAATGCTGGCGGCCCTGCTTGGTTGGGCGCAAGGCACGTTCGCCTCGAAAGTCGAGCAAGCTGACGGCAAGTGGAACGTCACCCGCGAAGTGGACGGCGGCCTGCAAACGATCACGCTCGAAGGCCCGGTCGTCGTCACCGCGGACTTACGCTTGAACGAGCCGCGCTACGCGTCTTTGCCGAACATTATGAAGGCGAAGAAAAAGCCTTTGGATGTGAAAGAACCATCCGATTACGGCGTAACGATCGACGCCCGCTTGGAAGTTCTGAATGTCTCCGAGCCGGCCGCGCGCGAAGCCGGCGTCATGGTTGAAAGCGTCGGCGCCCTCGTCGACAAACTGAAAAACGAAGCAGGAGTCCTATAAGTGGCTGTTCTTGTCTTAGCGGATCACGATAACGCCGCCCTCTCCGACGCCGTTGCAAAAACCGTCACCGCCGCCGCGGCGATGGGCGGCGATGTCGACATTCTCGTCGCGGGTTCCGGCGCCGAAGCTGTCGCAAAAGAAGCCGCCGCGATCGCCGGCGTGCGCAAAGTTCTCCATGCCGACGACCCCGTCTATGAGCGGTTGCTCGCCGAGCCGACCGCGGCCCTGCTCGTGGCGCTTGCCGCGCAATATGACGCGATCGCCGCGCCGGCGGGCGCGAACGGCAAAAACATCATGCCGCGCGTCGCCGCCCTTCTCGACGTGATGCAGATTTCCGACGTCATCGCTGTTGAAGGCCCGGACACCTTTGTCCGTCCGATCTATGCCGGCAACGCCATCGCGAAAGTGAAATCAAGCGATCCGAAGAAAATCGTCACGGTGCGAACGGCGTCCTTCGCGGCGGCCGGCGACGGCGGGAGCGCCGCTGTCGAGACCATCGCGAGCGGCGACAAACCGGGCCTTTCCTCGTTCGTGAGCGAAGACCTCACCGAATCGGATCGTCCGGAACTGACGTCCGCGAAGATCATCATTTCCGGCGGACGGGCCCTCGGCTCCACGGAGAACTTTGAAGAGTTTCTCTATCCGGTCGCCGACAAGCTGGGCGCCGCGATCGGCGCCTCGCGCGCCGCGGTCGACGCCGGCTATGTGCCGAACGATTACCAAGTCGGCCAGACCGGCAAGGTCGTCGCGCCAGAGCTTTATATCGCTGTTGGCATTTCCGGCGCCATTCAGCACCTCGCCGGCATGAAAGACAGCAAGATTATCGTCGCCATCAACAAAGACGAAGAAGCGCCGATTTTCCAAGTGGCGGATTACGGCCTTGTGGGCGACCTCTTCAAAGTCTTGCCGGAACTGCAAGCCGCGCTTTAGAGCGCCAAGTTAAGAGCATCAGGCGGCCGATCCGTTCGGCAAGACAATTGAGACGATAAAAACCGCAAGCCGCTCCGCGCCGCTTGCGGTTTTTTGTGCCCGGACCACATCGCCGCTGCATCGTGAGCAAGCCATTTCTCACTTCGGCGGGATTATTGCGCCGGCAAATTTGGGACTGGGGCGTTCGGGTCGATATACGGCGTCAGCTTAATGAGCCGTCAGCGCGTCCACGGTTATGGCAGCGCCTCGGCGGCGATCATGTCGTCAAATTACGCCGCGTTTCTGATGCCCCTTCGATCGCCTCAGCGCACTTAATCGTATTTTTATCGCTTGCCGCCCAAACTGCGACTTTGTGCGTTGCAGCAGTGCAATTGTTTTGCGCAGCAAATGCGCCATAATCGAGCGCGATGGACGTGTGGGAACCATAATTTTTAGCGAGGCGGGCATGGGCGCAACTATTCAGAAGGTCGGCGTAATCGGCGCCGGACAAATGGGCGGCGGCATCGCCCATGTTTTCGGCCTAAAGGGGTTCGATGTCGCCCTTTACGACGTCGACGGCGACTGCGTCGATCGCGCGATTAAGAACATCGCATCAAATCTCGAGCGGCAAATCGCAAAAGGCGCGGTCACCAAAGAAGAAAACGATCGAACGCTTGCAGCAATCGCCAAAACGAACGCACTCACCGATCTTGGCGATTGCGACATCGTCATCGAAGCGGCGACAGAAAACCAAGACATCAAAAAGAAGATCTTTGCAGACCTGTCCCCAGCGTTGAAACAAGACGCGATCATCGCCACCAACACGTCCTCGATTTCGATAACGGCGCTCGCCGCGGCGACGGATCGTCCACAGAACTTTATCGGGCTGCATTTCATGAACCCGGCCCCACTAATGCAGCTTGTGGAAGTGATCCGCGGCATCGCCACGAACAAAGAGACGTTTGAACGGACGAAATCACTCATCGTCTCGCTCGATAAGACGATGGCCGTCTCGGAAGACTTTCCGGCGTTTATTGTCAATCGCGTTTTGATGCCGATGATCAATGAAGCGATCTTTACGCTGTATGAGGGCGTCGGGACCGTTGAAGCGATCGATACAGCGATGAAACTCGGCGCGAACCACCCAATGGGCCCCTTGGCGCTGGCCGATTTTATCGGCCTCGACACCTGCCTTGCGATTATGCAAGTCCTTTATGAAGGTCTTTCGGATTCAAAATATCGTCCGTGCCCGCTGCTTATAAAATATGTCGAAGCAGGATGGCTCGGCCGTAAAACCGGCCGTGGATTTTATGACTATTCCGGCGAAACGCCGACGCCGACCCGTTAAGACGCCAGTATATCGTTCAAAAGTTCATCACTCGCCGTCGACAAGGCGCGACAGCGATTTTGGCGAGCGACTTTGGTAAGCGCCGAAGCCTGACCGATGAAATATTGAAAACTGCCTGAGCGCCGAGAGGCGCGTCAGAGCACCGTCATACAGAGCCGCCCCGATAATTGGAAAGCGGATCGGACGCAATAACGCGTCCGGTCGAAGTCTGCTTATTACTCTGAGGCGTCGTCGTCAGCCGCATCCGCGCTCTCAGCAGCGGTCTCGGCGTCTTCATCCGAAGAAGCGGCGTCGTCGGCATCTGTTGCCACCGGCGTCGGCGGCGCTTTGCGCCCGCAGCGGGTCGTTGACATCGTATTGACTTCGGCTTGAACCTCTTGCAAGCGCGTTTCAAACGCGTCGCAATTGCCGTCATTTTGAAGGCGGCACACTTGGGCTTGCGTGCGCAATCGGTTGATGTCGTCGCGCATGGCTTCAATGCGCTGATTGCACTCGAGTTCGTCCTGTTGGTCCTCAGTGTCATCGATCGCTTTGATGTAGGCGACCCAATTGCGCGCCTGGCTGCCAGCCGTTGAATACTGCGTCGCCCGTTGGAATGCTTCGCGGGCGCGTTTGCGCGTCTCGCGATCGCCCGGTCCCGCCTGGCTGAAACGGGCGGTGCCCAAAAGCAGCCACGCATCGCCTGTCTGACGCGCGTTCATGCCGCCCTTGTTCAACGCGGTTCGCAGCGCACGCTCCGAAGCGGCGTACTGTTCATCGGCGAGCAAGACCTGACCGAGACGATAGGAAAGCTCGCCCTTGCTGGATAAACGCGACGCTTCGCGTAAGACCGGTATAGCGCGCTTATGCTCGCGAGATTGGCTGTAGAGCTGGGACAGCAACACTAAGTTATCAAGATCGCGATCGACGCGCCCGGCTTCCATTTCACGCTGGAGGAGTTTCGCACCGCGATAGGGATTGTCGAAGTAGGAATAGTAATTAACGAGCGTAACAATTTCGCTTTCACGCGACAAAAGTCCCGCACGATAAGCCACTTCCAACACCGAAAACGCCTCTCGGTCGCGACCGGACTGGGAATAAAGACCCGACAACTGCGTCCAATAAGTGCGTTCGCCCGGCCAAAGATTGACCATCCGTTCCAGGAGCGATCCCCGTTTACCGCTCTCGCGGAGCTCAGAATAAATCAGATTGAGAAGATCGAAATCGGATTTTTTCGGCTCTGGCCCACTGCCGCGCGCGGCGACAACGCGCTCCGCGGGTCCGACCGCCGCGCGGTAATTCGGCGGCTGCAGCTGAACATAGGCGGCGGCAAGAAGATAATAAGCGTTCGGATCAACCGTTTCGCCGGCGGCCCTGGCCGAATTGATCCAGCTATTTAGACCTGAAATCGCCTGCTGGTATTGTTGCAACTGGAAATAAATCTGAGCGATAAAATACCGTAACTGATTATTCCGGGATTGCGACAAACCATTAGCGTTGAGCGCGGATTGGAAATCGCTTAACGCGCCACGATAATCGTCAAGATTAACTTTGATGGAACCACGCAGCTCGTACGTTGTCGCCTTATCAAAGGCTTTCATGCGATCGCCGCGCTGGGCGAGCAGCTGATTAATTTGACCAAGGGCTTCTTGATAACGCTCTTCTTGGATCGCCGTGAAGACTTCTTGCAAAACACGCGCGACAGCAGGGTCTAGTGTCTGCGACCGCTTCTGGCGTGATTCGTCATCGTCTTCTTGCGCAACCGCCTGAGCCGGAAACGCCACCATGCCAGCGCCGAAACCTAGCGACGCCGCTGCAGCGAAAGCGAAGCCGCCAGCCATCGAAACGGCGATTCGTTTGATTAAAGCCATGGTCTCATCGCCCTACGCTGTGATGCCGATCGCCCCGTGGCGACACGCATCATTCTTACCCCAGCCCCACACTGAAAAACGCGCGTGCGTGGCGCTTTGTCTTATCTCTATCTGACGGCGGTCGATCGGCCCAATCGGTCCCATATCAACGCCGCCTATTCCGCAAGTTCATACGTAATGGTCGTCTGAACACCACGGCGCCATTGCGGCTCGTTGTCGACGATCTTCGGCTGATACTTCCAACGTTCAACCGAACGAATGACCGAGCGGTTGAAACAACTGTTCGACGTATCAACCACCCTGACGTTTGTCGTCGTGCCATCCGGCGTAACGTCGAATTCAACAAGCACGCTCTCCGACGGTTTGGCGCGGCTCATGCAGCGCTCGGGATAGGCTTGCTGAATGCGAACCAATGGCTGCGCGTCACGGTCCGGGTTGAAGCCAGTGCCCACATTCAAATTCGCGTCAATCTGCGGGATTTCGGCGCGCACGCCGTCGAGTGACGGACGGTTCGATGGGTCCGTGACGGCCGGCGGCGGCGGCGGCGGCGTATCGAGCGTCGGACGTTTAAAATCCTGATTCAGATTATTAAGGTCCGTATCCTGAAGCTGGGACGTGATGCTGATGTTTATCGCGTCTTTCTCGTCCTCAAGACGCGTCTCGCCGCTAATCATGAACTTCATGAACAAAAACAAGAAAACGGTGACAACGGCGGCGCCAGGCAAACCGATGAATAAACGAATAATCGAGCCCATGATCGCTCTCCGCCCTTACTTATCTTCGGTCGACACCGCGATCTCGCGGACGCCGGCGGCTCGAATTTGGTCTGCAACTTCGACGAGGTAACGCGCCTCAGCGGCAGCGTCGATCTGGATAGCAGCTGTCCCCTTGGGGTTTTCCCGCTTTAGCGCTTCCACGGCTAATCGAACCTGATTCAACTCGACTTCGTCTTTGTTGATATAGATTTCATTCTCAGCATTTATGCCGACCAGGATCGACGCCAATTTACGGTCGGTCGCCGTCGTCGCCTCAGGGCGATTGATGTCGACACCAGGCTCTTTCACGAAAGTCGACGTCACGATGAAGAAGATCAGCATGATGAAGACGATGTCGAGAAGCGGCGTGACGTTAACGTCTTCCTCGTCGCCTGCATCGCTCGTTAGTCTGCGTCTGGCCATTTCCGGCTCCGCTTCTTCGCAGCAAACGCCCATCGGCGTTCGTCCGCACTCAAATTACTCTCAACCATCCTGACGCGCCAAACGCGCCATTGTGGATCTCATCTCACACGCCGCAGCCGCGTCTCGCCCGGCTCCGGCGCCCGCCGCCTCGTCGAGGGGCGCTATTTGCCGCTCTGCAGCGCCAGGGACACAGCCGCCGCTTTACCGGCATAGGCTTGGTCCATCACCGTCACAGCAACGCCCGCTTCCGCTTCCGGAGCCGCGCTCACCAAAACAACGCCTTTCGGCTCGCGGGCGGTAAATTCTTCAACGACCGGCGTCACGGACAGAGGATCGATCAACCGAATATTATTAACCCGAACGAACCCGTCCTCTTGCACCGACAAGAGCAATGCCGGCGGCGGTATAGTCTCTTCTTGTTCTGGCGTGTCTTCCGGCGTCCGAACATCGATGCCTTTTTCGCGCAGGAACGTCGCCGTCACGATGAAGAAGATCAGCATGATGAAGACGATGTCGAGCAGCGGCGTCACATTGACGTCTGCAGCCTCTTCCTGGTGCGTGCCTTTTCTACGCATGGCCCGTCAGTCCTCCAGCGTCAGTTCGTCGCCGAGCTCAGCGGTCGCTTTTTTGACCTGCTGCTCGAAAGCGTTGATGAAAATCAGCCCTGAAAGCGACGCCACAAGGCCCGCCATGGTCGGGATCGTCGCCCGGGTGATACCCGCCGCCATCAGGCGCGCATTGGACGAGCCCGTCACCGCCATAACGTCAAAGACGAAGACCATGCCTGTAACAGTGCCGAGGAGACCAAGAAGCGGCGTCACAGCGACCAACGCCCGAATGAGACCGTTAAACTGGCTCGCCTCTTCACGCGCTTCGGAGATCAATTTGTCGCGAACGGCGAGCGCATACCAAGAGCGATGCTCGCGGCGTGCAGCCCATGCCCGTTTGGCGCGGCTGACAACGCCTCCATGGGCCGTCGTCCAATACATGAGCCGTTCCAGGATCATGCCCCACATGATGAACGTGGTCGCCATGATCAACATCAGGACCGGTCCGCCAGCGGCGAGAAACTCGCGAAGGGCGTCGTAGGCGACTGTCGGATTAAGATACGCAAACATTAGCGCGCCTTTCCAATTACGCTGACCGCCGGGCATCGGCCCATTGGCGGCCCGTCGGTCGAAGATACCGATGAGCGAGACACCGGCGATCCTGCAGTTTTACGCGCCGCTCAACAGGTGAGCGATGAGAAACCAAGCTGAAACGCCGGAGCCGCACCGTCGAACCGTTCGGCCTTAGCGTCCTTCCGCGTGTTCGGCGATAATGCCTGCAGCCTGTTCCTCAAGGATTTGCGAAACGCGCTTTGACGCGCCGCTCGCAAAAGCGTGGAGGAGCAAGAGCGGGATCGCCGCAATAAGACCAAGCACCGTGGTTACGAGCGCTTCCGAGATACCGCCCGCCATGATTTGCGGATCGCCCGTGCCGAACAGGGTGATCGCCTGGAAGGTGTTGATCATGCCGATAACAGTACCAAGAAGGCCCATCAGAGGCGCGATCGCAGCGCCCACTTTGATGAGATTAAGCCCACTCTCAAGACGCGGAATTTCTTTCAAAATCGCATCGTCGAGTTTGAGCGCAACCGTTTCGACGTCACGAGAGCTTGCCCCTTCGTACGCCAACATGACGCGACCAAGCGGGTTATTCTTCGACGCGCGCTGCTTGCGCACCTGCGCTTTAACGGCGGAAGCCGTCGAGCTAAGGGTCAACCACTTGAAGATGCCAAGCAGGGACCCGGCGGCGGCCACAATAAGGATGGCGTAACCAACGATCCGGCCTTGCTGAACGCGTTCAATCACCGTCGGCGATTCAACGATCAAGCCCAAAAGCTGACCGAGCGATGGATCGATCACGCCGCGCACGAAACGATCGCCCTTAGCGTTCTCAACATTGCCCGCAAGCGCCGTAATGTTGCCGGCAGGCTGTCGCGCCAAGAATTCGAGCTGGTTGAGACCCGTGTCATAGGTCAAGAAACGCTTGTCAGAGAACGAAACAAACGGACCGATCCGGGTGATGTCCCGCGGCGCCGGCGAGCCATCGGCTTGCGCAACATTGGCGGAGAACGTCGTCACCTTGGACTGCTCAACAATCTGCTGAACGTAGGTTTCCCACAAGAAGCGCAGCTGCTCTTCCGTCGGCAGCGTATCGGTCTGAGCGACCTCACGCAGCTCCTCGGAGCGGCCTGGGTATTCAGCGCTGATCTGCGAGGCCGCAACCTCTGCGGTCAATTCCGCCGCGGCGGACCGCGCCGCGCCGAACAATTCTTGGAATTCGCCCTGCTTACTCGCGAGCTCTTCATCAAGCTCCGCGATGGTTGCGTTATTTTGCTCCATAACGCCTTCAAGACGGGTTGATTCCGCCTCTGCAGCGGCGACTTGAGAACGCACGCGCGCTAATTCAGCGCGTTGATTGTTCCGCTCACGCAAGAAACGCGCTTCGCGTTCTTTGTTTTCCGCGCTCACTTCACGACGCTCCCGGCGAATCGCCTGGAGAACCTGATCGAGCGTAACTTGGTTTTCTTGGGCGACCGCTGGGGCGCCGAGATCTAACGAGATCGCCGCAACGCCGGCGCACAGCGAAAGACCGACAAGCTTAAACAACTTCATGACTGGTTCCTTTCAACGTGCAAACGGCTTATTCGGCCGCAGCGCTTGGGCCCTTCACCGGGATCGGCAAAAGGTTCGGCGCAGTTTGTTCTTTCGCCATCCGCAGCCCGAGCTTGATATCGGGCAAAAACGACTTGCTCAAATCCACATAAGAGCCGGCATCGGCGTCCCAGATTTTGAGAACCGAGTCGTCGGCGTTCTTAAACACCAGCGCGATGCGGCCAATCCGAAGGAATTCGCCGGAGCGGGCCGTGCCGTCATCGTCGATCACGCCTTCATACGCGCCGATCGTACGACCAAATTCGTTTTCGATCTGATACGCCTCGACAATCAGCCGATACCGTTGCGCCGCCGAAATGTCCGGATTGCTCATCCCCGCATTTAAGCGATCAACGCGGGCGCGACGATCATCGAGATTGAACGGCAAGTCAGCGTCAATCAAATCGCCAAGGCGCGCCAACATGTCTTCCATCAGAGGCTGCATCGCGCGCTGAAGGCCGGAAACGTTTTCGATGTCGGTGCGCAATTGACCGATTTTGCGCTCTTGCGCCGTGATGTTCCGCTGCAAAGAAGCATTGTACCGGTTAGCGGCTTCCAACTGCTTCAGGTTCGCGCGGTAATCATTGACTAATTGCGTCGTCTGATCGTCAAGCTGATCGATCCGTTGCTGCGAGGCTTTCGTCTCGTTTGCAATCCGCGCGCTCTCATCCAGCGACGGCTTGAATTGGGCCGCCGCAGGCGACAGGGCGGACGTCGCCGTGATAGCGGCGATCGCCGCGGCCGACGCTATGATTTGTACTCTTTTCATCATTGCCTCACCTAACGGTTTCCTTCGGCTTCTGCGTTGATCGCGCTCCAGACGTCTCGTCCTGGATCGCACGTAAGAATATGCTGGGAATAGCTGAGCGTGAAAACTTGGTTATCCAAGCTGAACGTCACGAGCGCCCCCACGGCAATCCCCACACTTAATGATTGGATTAATTACAGCGGGTTTGCAACGAAGATTTGACAGTTTCGGGCCCGAACCCCGCAAAAACCCTTTTTTGTTCAAGCTGAGCAAGGATTTCATCACCGCCAGCCCGATACGTTCACAACGTTTTCCAACGCCGCACTACTCTAATTTCGACGACAATCTTCACGCTGCATTGCACAACGTAGACCGACGATCGACACACCTCACACGACGACCAAAGGCCGCCGCTCAACCCGCATTGCTTAACGGGCGTTCGTTAATTTGTAACAAACATTCACAGGCGCTGCAATTACCCCGCAAAATCAATCTTTGCAGCTTAGTAATTCGCCGCCCATATTAGAAATCCGCTGGCCAGATAGGCGCGAAGAAACGCTTGCGATGCGATGAACCTGCTCGGGATAAGCGGGAACGACGCCTCTCAACTAAGCGCCGCAAACCTCGTCACAAAAAGCCGCATCGCCATATAGCCTTCGGATACACCGGCTCCGCCGCGGCAAAACATATAAGGCCGGCGAACATGTCCGCTTTAAAGGTGAGCTTAATAAACGAGGGACGTTTTTAAGAGCGGGCGCGCGCAAAGGGCGGGACTTGGCTGGGGCGCCAGGATTCGAACCTGGGAATGTCGGTACCAAAAACCGATGCCTTACCACTTGGCGACGCCCCAATAAGGTCGCGGGTCATACCGCCTCGCGCGGCGGAACGCAACGGGGCGAACGCCATATGAGAGCGATGCCGCGATAAAAAATGAATTTTCCGGCGAGCCGCCGAAACGCCGAGAAGTTAGCCCGTCGCATGATATCTTGACTCTCTACTCCAGCGGAGAGTTAAGACGTCGTCCGTATACCACGGCGCGCCCGAAGAATAGCGCCTCACATCGCCTAGCGAACTCGCGCCCGCAGGAATTGCCAACGCCCTATCGCGTCGCTATAGACATCGCTCTAATAAACGGAGTGTAGCTCAGCCTGGTAGAGCACTGTCTTCGGGAGGCAGGGGCCGGGTGTTCGAATCACCCCACTCCGACCAATAATCGCCGAACGGCTCCCCACCAAAAACAAGAGCGCTTACAGATGTAAGCGCCCCCTTGGGGTGCCGCCTTCGCAATCGAAGACGGCGCACTTCAATGATGTAACAACATCGAACGCCTTAAGAAACACGCACCCAAGTCTCAGCGAACGCGAGCTCCGCGGACGTGTGTTTGTGGCCCAAAGTCTCTTTCTCGAATAGTTCGCCCACACATTGTTTACCGTTAACAAGCAACACGCCATCCGTCGTCGGCACATAGGTCGAAACCATCAACTGCCCGGGAATGCCTGAATCGGGAGGCGGATAGGCAGCAGCGAAAGGCTCCAACATGCCTTTCCACACGAATTCAACCCGCGTTCCGTCAGCCTCGATAATCTCAGCGTACTCTTTGGGCGCCGCGTTTCGCACAGTCGCCGACGTGATTTCCTTGAAGGTCAGTCGGGTTTCAACGTCTGTGCCTCGGAACGATCCGAACTTCGCGGCATAATTCTTAATGATGTATTCTGCAAGCGGACGGTTATCCGTCAAACATACATTGCTCTCAGGATCATCATTCGCGCCAGGCGTCGGCGCTTGCATTACAATAGCGACAATGCCAGCACCATGTGGCGAGGAAAGAACGCGAAAAAAGTGTCCAATCGTCACAATCGGTCCGTCAGGACCAGATTTAAGAACAATACTCGGGTTCTCGCCGAACCACTCGACCGCCCCCTTAAACTCTATGCTGTTTTCAATCATAATATGCACCTTTCTGCCATGCGAGGGTCGTCTCTCGCATACTGATGAAGCGGCGCAATTACTTCTTTGGTTTCACGGTAAAACCCAGTCGAGCAAGGAAACCGTTCGCCTATCCCAAGTGCTTTTCAACGAAAAAATAAGACCGATTATGCGGCGGATCAATCCGATAATTGATCGCGCAATATGCGGCCGCGCGCCATTTCGAGAAAAAGACCGACGCTCTGTCGTCGGTCAGCGCCCCGCCGCCATATAACGCCGCCCGAAACAGCGGCGCCGTCATCAACGAGGTCGATATAACGCACACTGTCATTGTTTGGTCGACGCCGTTGCGGCGTCGTGATGACGACACCAGCGCCGGCAGCCACCATGTCCAAGCGAAACTCCATCGGCGTGATGCCTTTCAAAAGCCGCGGGGCCACCTTGGCTTTCTTAAACAGCGAAGTGACTTGCAGCATAAAGGGCGTCAGCGCTGTGACGTCCCCGCAGAGTATCGTGTCGTTCCGAAAATCAGCGATACTCGCCGCTTGCTGATCGGCAAGCGGATGACGGTCGTTCACAGCAACAATTAACGGCATTGGCGGCGCGATCTCGATCTCAATCCCGCTCGCGGTCGCTGGCAATGGAAAAAATACGAAACCAACGTCGCAAACGCCGGCCTCAACACTCGCGACGATTTCGGTCGATGATTCCATCCGTGTTTGCAGTTCGATGTCGGGAAACTTGTCGTGGAACTCGACAAGAAACGGCGTGAGGGCGCCATAGGCGAACTCATCAGCGAAGGAACAATTAAGCGATCCGACAAGACCGCTATTCACCAAGGAGACCTGCGCGGCGGCCTGATGGCAATTTTCCAGAATCCGCCGGGCATGGACAAGGAGTTCCGCGCCAGAAGCGGTTAAAACGACACCATGCCGAGTGCGCTCAAATAAAAGCGCGCCAAGCTCGTTTTCAAGTTTTTGAATTTGCCTGCCAAGCGGCGGCTGCGAAATATTCAAACGGTCGGCGGCTTTTCGGAAACTTCCCTCTTCCGCGACAGCAACGAAATACCGCAGGTGTTTAATGTCAAAATTCAATCTACGTATTGGCGCGTTTTCCATAAATCGTTCTTCGCATCACTGAAACGACGCTGTCGCCTCGAATTCAAGGACGCCCTTTCTCATGGCCAAACACACGCCACAAAACCCAAGCGTTGGTCAGCCGTCCTTTTAGCTCGCACGCCTCGCCCTTCTAAGAATCGCGCATCAATATTATTCTGTTTTCGCAAACCCAGCGTTAACGTTTCGGCGCCGCTAAGTCAGCGCTAGCAGCGGTGGAGCTTTCGTGGCGCATTGCACAAGAGCTCCGGCGCACCGTTTTGCGTTATACGGATAGTTTCACTCATGAACATAGCCCACCCGCCGACACTCTCCAGCTCAAAACAAGGAACAATATGAAACACCATATTCTCCTCAAGACGCGTATCGTCTTCTAAGGCGATCATAGCATCGCTGTCTTGCGTTCCTTGACCGATCAAACCAAGACCAGCGGAATAGCCGATCATCGGCCGCGCGCGGAAACCAGCCGCCGTGATCGGACCTAAGTAAGCGCGCGCTATGTCAGCGCACGTCGCGCCGGCCCGCGCGACGTCAAGGCTCGCATCAATCGCCTCAATGACAGCGCTCTCCAAACGGTTCACGTCGTCCGCGGCCTTGCCGACAACAGCGGAGCGCACAAGGGTCGTGTTATACCCTAAACGGCAACCGCATATCTCAATGTTGGCAAGCTGATCTTTTTCAAATGGGGCGTCAAAAATCGGCCCATGCATTGTCGGCACATACCGGCCCGATGTCAGGCCGACCATTTCCGGCGGCTCGCCGCCAAACTCCGGCGTTCCTTTTAAACAGGCTTCGTGAATCCGCCCATAAACCTCGCATTGCTTTAACCCGGACGCGATTCCGTCCATCGCGGCGGCCATGGCGAGATCGGCGATCTGACCCGCGATGCGCAGCCGGACAATCTCTTCATCCGATTTGATGAACCGAAGGGTCTCAATAAATGCGGTGGCGTCGACAAATGTCGCATTCGGCAATTGACGCCGCAGGCTGTCGCCTTGCGACACCGTCAAAATACGTCCTCCCCATTCGACGCCAATCCGTTTGTTCGCCCACCTCTTCGACTCAAAAAGCCCTGCTAGCACGCCCATTGGGTCGTGGGCTTCTTGTTTCTCACCATCACGCAAAAAGTGCGTCGCGAAATCTTCCGAGAACCCGATAATCCGTGACTCGTCCAGATAGGTGGTGAGTTTCGCAAGCGGCGCGCAAGTATATTCTCGGCCGACCCAAATAGGCTCTTCTTCGTCTAAGGCGAGCACCAAGAAGGTCGTGTGATAAAAGACGACCTGAGAATACCCGCAAAGGTAGTTTAGATTGTTAGCGTCCGTGACAACGAGAACATCGATGCCTTTTTCAGACATTGCTTGGCGCGCTCTGGCGACGCGAGCGGCGTATTCTTCACGGCTAAAAGTGGCCATACCTGATAACTGCCTTAGGTCTTTTAAACGGGGGGCGGCCGCGGCTCGGCCACAGTCGCAATAGGCAATTCAGCTAGCAGAGCGAGACCTGCAGCGACAGTACCTTTTTGGACCGCCGTGAAACCTATAAGGCAATCACCATAGCGCCATGGTTTTTGATGCGCCCTCCTCTGCAGTGGGCGCAGCGAAGCAAACGGCGCACGAAAAAAGCCTAGTTCGGCGACCCAAACACATCGGCCGGCTGCATTTTTCGACAAATTTTGGATTAATGGCTCGCGGCCTTATCGGAGCCTGATCACAGCCCCTAAAAGGCCAGCCCTTTTGCGGCTCAGCCGCCGCTGACCGCCAAACAGAACCAGCCGTCATCCACCCTTAACAATTACCAAAAAGGTATCACAAAGCGATTATATCGGTTGTTGCGTCACTCCACCGCCGGCGTAATATTCAATCAATTGTTCCCTTTACGGACAACAATGCCATTGAGCCATCTGTGACCTCGGACGGTTTTGTGAGGGCTTCAACACGAGAGAATTCGTCTCTTAACAACCGTAAGCGCGTATTCGGGGCCGTGCAATCGCCTGAACTTTTTCACCGTCCGCGCAACGACCAAGGGGCACGTCGTCAGCGCGCGCAATGGGAGGTCCGCAGTAACCGCTCTAGAGGACACTTCGGAAACGTTATGAACGAAAACAAAGACGACGGCGCCATAGACAAAGGCGACATCAAAGGCGCCAACCTGACCGACCTAAAGATGTTCGCCAATCGCAATAAACATGGCGCGACAACATACCATAAAACGCCGGCCAAACGTCTGGTCGAGCGTTAGACGCAGACACCCCTTTTTACATTGCACATGACGATCCAAAAAACTTGCTGACGCCACCTAAAAGTTTGTACGCAAAATGAAAATCACCAAAATCGAACCAATAATGCTTCGCCTGCCGAATGCTCCAAGAATCGCCGACGGCGCCCAAACACTACTCGTCGTGAAGGTGCATACTGACGAAGGCATAACCGGAATAGGCGAACTGCACACTGCTGAACTCGTCGGTAAGGCGGTCATCGAAACACCCTTCTGTTCATGGAGCACGATTGGCCTGGCGGAGCTCCTGATCGGCGAAGACCCGCGGAACATCAGCTATCTGTGGGATAAGATGTATAAATACACGAGCGGCTTCGGGCGCCGCGGGATCGTGTTGCATGCGATCAGCGCCATCGACATGGCGTTATGGGATATTCTGGGCAAATCGTGCGGACTACCGATTTACCAATTGCTCGGCGGCGCGCACCGCAAATCGATCAAACTTTATGCGAGCGATCTTGACCCCGATGGAAAGATGTCGATGTCGAACCTCGCTCAACGCCATGTGGACAATGGCTACAAAGCGATGAAATTCGGCTGGGGCGGCCTTGGAAAAAGTCTTAAAGACGATGTTAAAGCCGTCGCCGCCGTGCGTGAGTGCGTCGGGCCGGATATCGACATCATGTTCGATTTCGGCCACCCGCTGCCGCTTGATCGCGCCATCCGCTTCGCGCGCGATGTCGATCCGTTCAATGTTTATTTTATCGAAGAGCCTCTGGAGGCGGACGATTTCGGCAGTTTCAGAAAGCTGGTGGCGGCCTCGCCGACGCCGATCGCCACAGGCGAAAAGCTAGCGACGCTACGTGATTTCGCCGGCCTCATCGACCATGGCGATTTGCGGATCATCCAACCTGACATCGCCCGCGTCGGCGGCTTCACGGAAATGCTGCGCATCGCCGCTTACGCCGATCTGCATAATGTGGAGATAATTCCCCATTGCTGGGCGTCGGACATTCTCGTCGCCGCGTCATTGCACTTTATGGCCGCGGCGCGCCGCTCGACATATTTAGAGTTCTGCGTTTTTGACCAGCCGTTACGGCGATATTTAGCGCAAGAGCCAATCGCCGCCAAAGACGGCTACGCCCTAGTTCCTGAAAAGCCGGGGCTTGGCGTCGAACTCAACGACGAGATCGTCAAGAAATACCAAGTCCACTAAAATTCACCCATCAGCGAGCTGATAGTAAACCCATTGAAATGACAATGACCCAAAACAACCGCTCTGCGCCAAGCATCACGAAAAACCTGTTCCTCGCCCGTCTCCGCGACGGCGCGGCCCAATGTGGTCTTTGGTGCAGCGTACCGAACGTCGACATTGTCGAACTCTTCGCTTATTCGAAACCGGATTGGATTTTGGTCGACATGGAGCACACGTCGGCTGAACTTAGTCAGCTCGCCAACCTTGAACGGGCGGCCGCCGCGGCCAATACGCCATTGATCGTCCGCGTCCCTTCCCTTTCCGGCGACCACATAAAGCGGGTCCTAGACTGCGGCGTACAATCGATCTTCGTACCGCAAATCAAAACCGCCGCCGACGTCGCGGAGGCCGTTTCATTCGTTCAATACCCGCCGAACGGCAAAAGAGGCGTTGCCGGAACGACACGTGCATCACGGTTCGGCCATTGGGGCGGGCTCAAAGCAGCGCTTGCGGATGAAATTGCGTTGATCGTACAAATCGAGACCGTCGAAGCCCTGCAGGACGTCGAGAATATTGTCGCGACGCCCGGCATCAGCGCTGTATTCGTTGGTCCCGCCGACCTCAGCGCCGCGCTCGGTCATATGGACCAACCAAACCATCCGGACGTCATTGCCGCGATCGAGGAAATACTTGCGGCGGCGAAGAACACCAAAATGCCCGTCGGAATTTTTGCGCCCGACGTGGCAACCGCAAGGAAGTGGGCGGACAAGGGCTTTTCGTTCGTCTCGATTGGACAAGACACATCAATTTTACTGGCGGAATCGATAAGCCGTGTCGCGGCGTTCAAAAATTAGCCGAACAGCGAAGGCGTGTCCGCTCACACATTACGCAAACTGATAAACGCGCGCCACAAACCGTTGATCCGCCGTGATCGCTTATCCACTTAACGATGTAGAAACATCACGCCGATGAAACTCGGGTCACGCCCGTGTTCGACGAACAGCGAAGCGCAAAACATATCTTAGGCTTATTGACCCCCTGCGCTCTTCGCCGGATGGTCCCGCAATGACCGATATCGTCTTAACCGAAATGCTCTTGCGCGGCGCAACCGCCGGCATGTTGCTGGTGTCCTCCGCACTTTTTTTTCGCGCTGGAAAAGGTTTCGGCGTTGAGCGTCTCGGCGCGCTCTTTTGTTTCGGCACCGCCGCCTACGCCATTATCTCCAGCGACGGTCCGATGGAACCGACGGGCTTCGCTCGGCCCGTCTTCATTGCGCTCGCCACGCTAAACTCGGTTTTCTTTTGGTGGTTCGCGACCGCTCTATTTGACGACAATTTTCGTTGGCGCTGGTGGCGGCTGGCGCCGGGCGTTCTCATCAGCGGCCTATTCCTGGTGCGCACCGCGGCGCCGGCGGCGGCGAACGGACCGGCGGATAATCTCTTCCAACAAGCGATCGTCATTCCGATGACGGTGCATGTCCTTTGGCTAGCGCTCGCCCATCGGCGCGACGATCTTGTGGAGCGCCGACGCGCCTTTCGATTGGTGTTCGCCGCATTGGTGGGCGTCGCCGGGCTTGTCTTTGCGGTCGGCGAATTAATCATTGGCGACGCGGGCGCGCCGCAAATTGTGCAAGTTCTACATGCGGGCGCGATCTTCACGCTGACCTTCGGCATAACCGTCTGGACCTTTTCGCCGATCACGGTGCTGCACAGCCCTGACGCAAACCCAATAGCGCCGGCCCCCTCCGAGCCGTCGCCGGCGCTCGTAAACCGCGAAGACCAAGCGCTTGTGCAACGTCTCACCGAATTGATGGACGACGGCGCTTATCGCAATGACGCTCTGACGATTGGCGCCCTGGCGGAAAAAATGGCCTTGCCGGAACACCGATTGCGGCGCCTCATCAATGGCGCGCTCGGCTTTCGCAATTTCAGCGCTTTCCTCAACACCCACCGCATCAAAGAAGCCCGCGCGCTTCTCGCCGATCCCGCCCACAGCCGCCGACAGATTACGCAAATCGCTCTCGATCTCGGCTATGGATCGGTGGGCCCGTTTAACCGCGCTTTTAAATCGGAAACCGGCCAAACGCCCACGGACTTCCGAAAAGCCGCGCTCGGCGGCGACATTTCAAGCGACTGACCTTTGTCGATTTTAAAAATATCGCGCCGAATCTGAAAAAGCGCCGCCGTTTTCAAACCGAGGGAGCGCATAGGGGCGCCCTTCGCCAGAGCTTGTCTCCATCACTCACGACGGAGACACGCCATGACCCATCTCGCAAATATCGCCGCCGGGGCCCTAGAGGCGGCCCCACGGATCTTAACCAGCGACTTTCTTCGCTACGCCCTCGGCGCCGGCGGCGTCTTTATTCTGGTCAACGGGCTCTTTGCAAACGCCCTCGCCGGTCGTCGCATCCGCAAACGGGTCTTGAAGGAGGGTCAGTTAAAGCGCGAACTCCTGACGTCTCTGCGCACAGTTTTTATCTTCGCGAGCATTGGCACGACCATTGGGGTCGGAACCCAATTCGGCGTTCTGCGTTTCTATAAAGATCCGGCGGCGCTCGGCTGGGCGTGGTTCACGGCATCGACAGTCTTAGCGATCATTTTGCACGACGCCTGGTTTTATTGGACGCACCGGCTTTTGCACCGCCAGGCGTTTTTTCGTCGCTGCCACCGCACGCACCATCAATCAAAGACGCCGACGCCCTTCACGTCATACGCCTTTGACGCCGAGGAAGCGCTCGTTCACGGCGTCTATCTTTTGCTGCTCGGCGCCGTTCTGCCGTTGTCCTATTTGGCGGCGTTCATTTTCACCACGCACATGATGCTACGCAACGCCATCGGTCATTGCGGCTATGAGCTTTTCCCAGCACGCGCAGACGGCCGGCCGCGTTTTGATTTCCTGACGACCGTCACCCATCACGACATCCACCACGCGGACGGCGGGTGGAATTTCGGGCTCTATTTCACGTTCTGGGATCGCCTGATGGGTACGGAGCACCCAAACTATCACGATCGCTTCGCCAAGGCGGTGCGCCGAGAACTTGCAGTAGTCCCCAACCGGACAAACGTCACCACTCTGCTCACAACGGGCCTGATCTCAGGACTTGTTCTATCGACCGCTTTCTTGGCGATAGCGCCGCCTGCACACGCGGCGAAGACAGTTAATGGGCCGGCATGCTCCATCTCGGCCCATTAAACCGCATCGCCATACTTGCATGTAAGTCGCGCCCGCTCGGCGCACCGCCAAATTAACCATAACGACCAGCCTAAATCGCCAATTAGGCAATGCTCTTAGACTAAACGGCATAAAATTTGCTCCGCCTCACGAACGATTATTTGCGTGAGGCGACATCAGTCATGGCGACGAAACAAAGCGGGCTTCGTAAGAAAAGAAACAAACGCCTGCTGCTGGCGGGGTTTGGCGGGGCGAGTCTCGGCCTTTGTTTTGCGGCAGCCGGCGTTGCCATGATGGATGTGCCGCGCCTCGATGATAACTTCTGCTGGGTTTCGCCGCTCGCCAGATTCGACGACCGCAATGTATTATTAGCAGCATACGGACGCGCGTTTGACGACTCGCACGGACTGACCCCAAATTTGGAAATTGAAGAAACCCGCGTAGCCGGATGCGAGACGATCGATTGCGCGATCGACTCCGCCGTTGTGCTTCTCGCAACAGCAGATAGCGCTGACGGTGACGGGGGTATTCTCGAGGCCGTGACAGCGGACGGGGCCTGCCCTCGAACATCAAGCTCAGGCGCTAGCGTTGAAAGTCCGCTCGATGACACGATTGCAATGGGGAATGCGACAGGCGACGCCGCAAACGACGATGCAACGGCCGGCGATGTAGTCGATGCCGATGCGGTTAACGCCGATACGACAAACACTGATTCAGGCGACGTCGCCGCAGAAGACGACGAAGCGGTCATGCTCGCCGACATTATCACGGTGGAACGTTTCTTGTTCGAAGAAGGCCCGTTCGCCGCATCAGACAATGATGACGATGACACACAGGTGCGCGTGATACTACTGGACGAAGGGCCTGGTTTGTTGATCGGCGGATTTTTCCCGTCAGCGCCGCTCGGCGCAACGCCCTTTCCTGGCGGCGGACCTGCCTTCGGCGGCGCGCCTGGCCAAGCCGGCGGCGGCCAAGGCGACGCCCGGGGTGACGGATTTAATCAGGATGGGTTGGGTCAAGGCGGCGGCCTCACAGATGGAGGCAACACCCCTCCTGGCCCGTCAATGCCGACGGTGATGATCGCCGACCTCGATGAGGGATCTGATGATCCTTATCTTGACGATCCGCTTAATGACGACGTCTTAGTAACCCCGCTGCCGGCCGCCTTCTGGCTAATGGGTCCTGCGCTCTTCGGGCTGCGGGCCGCAGCGCAGCGCAAACGCTAAAAGCGCCGCTGAAACGCTGCTTCAGTTAAGCTCAAAGCAAATCGGACTTGCCGACGGCCTTTAACGCTGCGACGACTTTTTTCACGTCCTGAGCCCGATCGCGCCGCGCCACCAGCACGCTATCGCCCGCGGCGACCACGATAATATCTTCCAAGCCGATCGCCGCAATTTGCGGCCCATCTGAGATCGCCAGCGTATTCTTACAATCGAGATGGATCGTGTCACCAAGGCAATTTCCATCGCTATCGGTGTCGTCACGGGCGGCTAGAACAGCATCCCATGATCCGATGTCAGACCATCCGATCGTAATAGGCGCTACGGCCGCGCGATCAGTTTTTTCCATAACCGCGTAGTCGATAGACTCCTCAGGAGACGCCGCAAACGCGTCGGCGTCGAGGCGCACAACGCCGTCTTCGCGCACAGCCGCTGCGACGGCCCGTTGCGCGGCGTCATTGATTAAAGGGCAATGACGCGCCAACTCGGCCGACATTGTCGCCGCGCTAAAGAGAAAAACGCCGGCGTTCCAAAAATACTCTCCGGAGGACATATATTTGCGCGCCGTTTCGACTGGCGGTTTTTCTTCAAAAGAAGCGACGCGAAAAACCGAAGCGCTGAGGAGTTCCCCAGCTTTAATATATCCGTAGCCCGTTTCAGGGCGGGTCGGACGCACGCCGAAGGTGACAATGTCGCCGGCGACCGCCCGCGGCGCCGCCGCGCGCACGGCCTCGGCGAACCCGTCGGCATCGTCAATCACATGATCCGCTGGCAGAACAAGCAGAAGCGGCGGCGCTCCATCACCGCTGTCGTCCGCCGTCAACGCCCAGTGGCTGAGCGCTGCAATCGCCGGGGCGGTGTTGCGCACACACGGTTCAAGCAAGGCGGTCGCACTGGCTAACCCAAGCTCATCAAGATCGGCGCGGATCAGCGCCGCCTGGCCGGCGGCGCCCAATATAACCGGCTCAAGAAAGCCCTCACGCTTTACAAACCGCGACAGCGTCTGTTGAAAAAGCGACCGTTCGGAGAGAAGGCGATGAAACTGCTTGGGGCGCGCGCGACGCGATAAAGGCCAAAGCCGGCTGCCGGCGCCGCCGGACATGATGACTGGACGAATAGAGGGCGAAGCAGTCATAGGGCAGCATCCATTTGGGATAAGTTTCTTTGTTCACGGCGCTTATATCGGCGCGGTTCGTCAGCCTCAACAAGATGACGCCCTAAACCCTCGCGTTAAATTCAATACATGCGACTACGCATTCGCCAACGCCTCCCCAAAAGTTGGCGGCGCGAGGCGCGATAGAGGCGATTGAAGCAATCTGGGCGATGCGCCATAAGGCGTAAGAGATTACGTTCAACGTTTTTCACTCCGACGCCCGTCTAGAGGCCTCCCGTCCGATAGACGCACCGCTCCTGAAAGTCCGCCATGGCAACGCCGTTCATCCCTCTCACGGAGACCTTCTTCGTCGCGCCGCAGATTACGGCCGAAGACCTCGACGCCGCGCGCGCCAGCGGCGTTAGCTTGATCATCAATAATCGCCCCGACCACGAGGAGCCGGGCCAACCGCTCGGCGCGACGATTGAAGCGGCGGCTAAGGCGCTGGGGCTCGACTATGTCGCCGTTCCCGTGGGCGCCGCGGGAATTTCAGAGCGCGATCTCGACGCATTTGATGAAGCCATAGCCGCCACCAGCGGCGCGGTGTTGGCCTATTGCCGGTCAGGGACACGCTCCACGATCCTACGTGCGATGGCGCGTGCGCGGGCGGGAACGCCGATCGACGCCCTCATCCAAGAAGCCGCGAACGCCGGTTATAATCTTGAAGGACATCGGCCATTGCTTGAAGCGGCCCGAAGCAACGATTGAGTGCGCTTCAGACAAGCCCAGAGCGACTGGCCCAAAGCGACTGGCCCAAAGCGACTGGCCCAAAGCGACTGGCTCAGGAAACTGGCGCAAGAAGACTAACGATCACGGCTATCGCCGTCGCGGAACAATGCGATTAATAATGAATAATGAGGCGCGCGCTCTCAGAAGCGGCTGGAATAACGATCGTCTCAGTGAGGGCCACCGCACAGGTGAGCGACGGCGAATCGCGACCATCAGCGTCTGCCGCACGCACTTCCGCGTCCGCGCCGCAATCAAGGAAACTTCCCGTTTCCTTCGTAACAACAAAGACATAGCCTGGCGGCGCCGCAACGTAGACGCGATCAGCAACGCCGTCGCGCGCGTCCCCCAGGGCGACGCCCCCGACTGTTCCTAGCGTTTCCGCCACTTCCGCAGCGCCAGCGCTCGCCGGGGCGCCGGCAAAAAAGACGAACGACACCGCGATCGCAAGGCTTTTCAAAGAGGAAAACAACGGCCCAAAGGCGCGCCGGGGCGCGCTCAAAATTGAGGTGTTGGTTGAATGGTGTTCGCGCTTGGTACACATGCCAAGGCACATCGCAAAGGTCGGACCGCCGCTGGCGCTTTATTGGCCAACGTCCTTGTTCGCCCGCTTTACCGCACCGTCCTCTGGACGAGGTCGCGCTTATCGTTAACGAAAAAGAGCCCCGAGCCGGCGGTTTTCGGGTTCACAAACGCGTCGCACGAAGTTTATTTCTCATTTTGATGAGGTTCGGGCACACTCCCCTTCGCGGGGAAACTAACCGGCGCTATCGCCAGCGCGCCGAGCCAAGCGCCAGCTAGATAGAGCGCCTGCCAAATAGCGCGCCAGACAGAGCAAAAGTTTCGATGAAAAAACCGCTCATGTTCGACGATTTTGAAATCTCCGGCTCGCAGATCATCGCGAAGGAAACAGGCGCTCACATCCCGCTCAATGGCGACTTCGCCAAAGACGCTTTCCGCATCGCTAGTTTCGTCGGACTTGTCCAAGGCGTTAGAGCCTCGCGCCTCTTACGCGGCCGAGAGCCACGCGCACGCATTTCTTTCTTCCCGAAGAAGCCGCGCTCTTACTATGCGATTTGGCCCGTCTGCCAGCTCGCCGATTTAAAGATCGTCGACGACCATGACGCGGCTGACCTCCACTTCTATTTCGAGGACAATGAGTTCCTCACCGCGCCCCGGCGCTCCCCGACGGACAAGCCGGCGCTTAACATCGCCTGCCACGACATCCGCAAGAGCGTGGTCGCCCGCGTCTTCGAAGAGACGTTCGGCTATGGATTAAAAGTCGATCCGCGCACTTATACGGGACTGGCGGTCGAAAAATCCGAAGACAATGGCAAACATGACGGCGTCATCGTCGAATGCCCGATGACATCCCCGCGCAGCGACCGCGTTTACCAAAAGCTCATCGACAACACGTTTGATGGATCGGAGTTCATCGACATCCGCACACCAATCGTCGGCGGCGCCATCCCCTTCGTCTATTTGAAGTGCCGCACCAAGCCGCTGCGCTTTTCCAATGAGAACCACCGGGTGGAGCTGGTCGACGTTGACACGATGTTAAGCGCCGACGAACAAGCAAAGATCAAAACCTTCGCCGAAAGCATGCAGCTGGAGTTCGGCGGGCTCGACGTTCTGCGCCACCGGGCGGACGGGCGCATTTATATCGTCGACGCCAACAAAACTGATATGGGCCCGCCGGCGGCGCTCCGCGGCAAGCTGAAATTCAAGGCCATGCAGGGCCTCGCCGACGCCTTCGGTCCCTTGATCGACGCCCGCCTCGGTCGCGGCGACGGCGCGTAAACACTACTTGCGTTGCTGAGACGCTTGCATGAGACGCCCGATAGCGCGACCCTCTCCCCATGAACGACATTCCCTTCGTCAAAGAGATCGACTTCGAATACGGGGTCGCGGACCAACTCTCGCCGCTAATCCGCCGGGTCATCGCGAATAATCCAGGGCCTTTCACCTTTACCGGCACGGGCACCTATATTGTCGGCGCCGCCGAGGGCGGCGAATCGGTCGCCGTCATTGATCCGGGGCCGGATTTGCCGGCGCACTTTGACGCCCTTGAAGCGGCGATCAACGGGGCGCGTGTCTCGCACATTCTCATCACCCATACCCATGGCGACCATTGCGGCGGCGCACGCGCCTTTGCCGACCGGGTCGGCGCGCCGATCTACGCCTATGGCGCGCACCCCATCGCTGACGCGGAGAACGACGCCCCCGCGCTTGACGAAGGCGGCGATTATGGTTTCCGCGCCGACGAAACCCTCGCAGACGGCGACACCGTTACAGCGTCCAGCGCGACATCCGACGGCGGATGGACGCTGCAAGCCGTCCACACGCCGGGACATCTCTCGAACCATTTGTGTTTCGCGCTCCAGGAAGAAAACGCGCTCTTCTCCGGTGACCACGTGATGGGCTGGGCGACGAGCGTCGTCGCGCCGCCCGACGGCAATATGGCGGCGTACCTCAAGAGCCTCGATAAGCTCTTGGAACGGACCGACGCCCGCTATTACCCGACACACGGCGCGCCGATCAATCAACCGCAGCGCTTCGTGCGCGCGGTGAAAGCCCACCGCCTGATCCGCGACGGGCAGATTATTGAGCAATTAAAAGCCGGCCGCACCCAGATTAAAGACATGGTCCCGACGATCTACGCCGGCGTCGATCCACGCCTCCACGGCGCAGCGGCGTTGAACGTGCTCGCGCATTTGATACGGCTGGTGGAGATTGGGAGTGTAAAGGTTGACGGGCCAGCGCAGTTGGATGCGGTTTTTGAGTTCAACGCATCGTAATGGGTGCTGCGTGTTTCATCGGTTGCAGAGCGGGAATGCACCACATTTTCCGAATTTGGCCGATTCCGGTCGTTCACGGCTACCGGACCGGACGGCAGGTTAATCCTCAAACCGGACATAAGCTTGCGCACGGTCCGCGTTCGCGCGGACAGCATTAGGCAGACACAGAATAGGTTATGGCGGATCAAAACCGCCGATCCGGAATCGGAGCCTCATCCCGCCAAGGCTCAGATTTCTATTCTACTTCTTTTCGCCATTGTTCCACAGTTTCAATCGCTATCGCCATTAAAGGCGCCGCAGCGGTCTTTGTTCGCGCAAGTCTGATTTCGCTCAGTGCCCCCCATAAAGCGCCGACCAAAAACTCGGCGCGCTCACTCGCATTCGGAATATTGCTAGCGCGTAACGATCTGCCAAACACATCGAGCCACATTTCGCGATAGGCGTCGACGCGCTTGCGAATATTCGGTTGAATTCTCTGCAACTCAAAAATGGTGTTGACGAATAGACAACCAAAATTCGACGGATCGTCTTCAGACGCAGGCGCCTGTCGCATACGCTTAAAGAAGGCAATGATTGCATCGACGCTCGGCTCCTGAAACATCATCGAAACATTGCCGCGCGCCATCGCGTGGTAGGCTTCAGTGACTTTGTCGAAGAACTCCTCTTTGCTGCCGAAAACATTCGACAACCCCTTCACATCTACACCGGTAGCTTCCGACAGCATTTTGTAAGTCGTCGCGTCATAGCCGTGACGCCAGAAAACGCCCATGGCGGCCTTAAGCGCCTCCTCTTCATCAAATTTGCGTGGGCGCGCCATTAGGGACTCCAAATATTTTACAATACGCATTGTCAAATTAGTTTCCTTCAGTTAAAAATATTACAATAGGGATTGGAATACAACTTTAGCCGTCCGATTCAACGTCCCGCATGCGTGCCGCCCAAGGCGAAGCATGCGGACGAGGACGTTCGCGTGGGCGCATCCAAACCACATTCGAGAAGGGCAAGAGATATGAAGATTTCTCGGTCAGTGAAGGTCAGAGCATCCGCTGAAAAAGCTTGGGAGGTGATCGGCCCCGGCTTTGCCGATGTTGATCGTTGGGCAAGCAATGTTTTCGTCTCAACGTCGCGCGCCGGTCAAACCAAACCCGGCGCACCGACTGCGGGTCGCAACTGCGAAACATCGCAAGGGCCGTTCCGCGAGGAAATCGTCGAATATGATGAAGACGGGATGCGCATCGTATACTCCGTACAGGGAGATAATGCTCCTGGGTTCGTGAGATCCATCGTTGCCCGTTGGAATATTCGGCCGAACGAAACAAGCAATTGTGTCGCTGACATGGAAATGAACGCCGAAATCGCCGCGCCATTCAACTTTCTGATGGGATGGCTCATAAAGCAAAACTTCGGCAAGGCGATCGACGAGTCCCTCGAGGAATTCAAATATTACGTCGAAACCGGGAAAATTCACCCGCGCAAAATCAAGGCCGATAAATCGAAAAAGGCACAGGCCGTGCGCAGAGCGGCGTGAACCTCGGCTCCAGATAACTCGGCAATTGCACAACCTCGGGCGCAGATGACGTGCGACGAGTAAAGCGATGCGCCCTTGGCGCTTATCCTAATCTCGCTCTGACACTATGAAAGGAAAGAACCCGATGGTGGAATTTGCAATCCATTCCGTACAAAGCACAGATGGCGAGCGCAGGACAACTCTAGAAAATGTAGAGAAAGGCTACGACTTCGTACCAAACCTGCTTGGCGGACTCGCGGAAGCGCCGACGGCGGTTCGAACTTATCGCGCGATCTCAGCGGAGGTCATGCAAACGTCATTCACGCCGACCGAGCGCAATGTCGCCTGGTTCGCTGTCAATTATTACCACAACTGCCACTACTGCATGCCCGCCCATACTATGCAGGCCAAGAGTGAAAACGTCGATGACGACATCATTACGGCGGCGCGCGCTGGCGGCAGTTATGCGGACCCTAAACTAAAGGCGCTGCATGATTTCGTAACAGCGTTGGTCGACAAGCGTGGCGCCGTCGATGATGTTGCGATTGAGAATTTTCTAAACGCCGGCTTCACCAAACAGCATGTCTTCGAAGCGCTCATCATCATCACCCACAAGACGCTTTCGAATTACGCCAATCATCTTCTGAAAACACCCGTCGACGACGCATTCGCCGAGTTCGCTTGGAAGAAAACGGCAGCCTGAATACCAACTAAACCATAAATCAACCGGAAAAACGAAAAACGATGACCAGACTATTCCTTATTCTCTTCGCCGCAGTTGGCCTCATTGCCTGCGGAAAGGCGCCGCAATCACAGTACGCAAATCAAGTGGTTAAAAGTGAAACGAGGTATGATGATCTGAATATTCGCGATCATACGCAGGCCCCCATGCAAGTCGATATTGCACTCCAACTCGACATGAGCGCAGAACGAGCATTGGATATCGCCTTGGACTTTGAAAACTTGAAAGACTGGGTAAAGCCGACACCGAAAGTCGACGCCATTGTCGACAATAGCGACACAGCGGACGGAGAATTCGGTGTCGGAACCGTCGTGACGTACAAAGAAGGCGAGTCCGACGAGATCGTGGCCTACAAACCCGGCGCATACGCAATCGCCAAACCCCTTTGGAAAACCGACGTCCTGCTTGATCATCGAGGCGTCGTCCTCGTCAAAAGCGACGGCAATGGCGGCGCGATTGTCCATTTCCGCCGGTATTTTGAAGCTAAAGGTTTTGAAGGCTGGATGATGAGCAAAATGATGCCGATGTTCATGAAAAATTCCGCGAAAAACCTAATCAAAATTCACGGCGGCGAGATACTCCACAAACGGTAGGCGACGGATCTCATGCGGATTTCTTAGAAAGCAGTGCCGAGATGCTGAAAGCAGAAAGTGCGCGCAACTCAGCCTTTAAGCGCCATCAGGATGACTGACCATAAATCGCCAAAAACGCCTGGTCGAAGCTCAGAGCTCTAATGTCCGCTTCTGCGCGCATTCCTGCCGTGCCGGATTGAAGCTCGTACGGCAAATATTGGCGAAAACGCCCCCTATTCCGCCCGCAAAACCCGCGTCACCGCCTCATCAAGCGCTGAGAGAAACCGCGAGCGGTCTTGCTTTTTAAACGGCAGCGGGCCGCCGATTTGGTCGCCGCCGGCGCGGAGGTCCGCCATGATCGCGCGCGTCGCGACGGCGCCGGCGATCATATCCTCCGTAAACGGTTTTCCATTCGGCGCGATGACCGCGCCCACGCCGGCTTTGAGGCAGCGTTCCGCCAGGAGGATATCCGCCGTGATGACGATGTGCGCCGGCGTCGTTAGTTCAACGATCCGGTCGTCAGCGGCGTCAAAGCCGTCGTCCACCACCTCGATGCTGATGAGCGCATGCTGCGGGATGCGCATATAGGCGTTCGAGACAAGCGTCACCGCCACCTCATAGCGGAACGCGACTTTATAGATTTCGTCCTTAACCGGACAAGCGTCTGCGTCAACGAGGATCACGATTGCGCGCTCCGTCTAAAAATAATCACGGGGCTAAGCCCCACGCTCTTCGCGCAGGCGTTTCCAATACTCCACCCGCTTCGCCACTTCCCGCTCAAAGCCACGGTCGACAGGTTCGTAAAACGTCTGCCGCGGCATGTCGTCGGGGAAATAGTTCTGCCCGGAAAAAGCGTCCGGCGCGTCATGGTCATAATCATAGCCCTTGCCGTAGCCGATCTCTTTCATCAGCTTTGTGGGCGCGTTCAAAATATGCGCCGGCGGCGTCAGGGAGCCGGTTTCTTTCGCCGCGCGCATCGCCGCTTTTTGCGCTTTGTAGGCGGCGTTCGATTTCGGCGCCGTGGCGAGATAAATGAGCGCGTTGGCGAGGGCGAGCTCGCCTTCCGGACTGCCGATACGCTCATAGGCCTCCCACGCGGAAATGCACAAAGGCAACGCTTGCGGGTCGGCGAGACCGATGTCCTCCACCGCGATGCGGGTGATGCGCCGCGCCAGGTAATTCGGGTCTTCCCCGCCGGCGAGCATCCGCGCCAGCCAGTAAAGCGCCGCATCAGCGTCGGAGCCGCGCACCGCCTTATGCAGGGCGCTGATGAGATTATAGTGCGCCTCGTCCGACTTATCATAAAGCGGCGCGCGGCGCTGGACGATCTGCATCAGGCCGTCCGTATCGAGATCGCTCTCGGCGCGGGCGAAGATTTGTTCCGCCAGCACCAAGACATAGCGCCCGTCACCGTCCGCCATGGCTTTCAAAGCATCGCGCGCCGCTTGGGTCAACGGCAAAGGCCGGCCTTGGTCGGCTTCGGCGCGCGCCAGCAAAGTTTCTAGCGCGTCGTCATCCATCCGTTTCAGGACGAACACCTGACAACGGGAGAGCAACGCCGCGTTTAACTCAAAGGACGGGTTTTCGGTCGTCGCGCCGATGAGCATGACCGTGCCGTCTTCGACAACCGGCAGGAACGCGTCTTGCTGAGATTTATTGAAGCGATGGATCTCGTCCACAAAGAGAAGCGTGCCCTTGCCGTTGCCGCGTCTTAGCCGCGCCGCTTCAAAAACCTTCTTTAGGTCCGCGACGCCGGAGAAAATCGCCGAGAGCTGCTCGAAATGGAGGTCCGTGTGGTCGGCGAGGATGCGGGCGAGCGTCGTCTTCCCGCACCCCGGCGGCCCCCACAAGATCATCGAGGCGAGCCGGCGGGCGTCCGTCATTTTGCGGATCGGCGCGCCTGGCCCCACGAGATGGGACTGCCCGGCCACCTCGTCCAGCGTTTTCGGGCGCAAACGGTCCGGTAGGGGACGGTCGGGCGCGGAGGTATCAGTCGAAGCGCGCCCGGCCCCCGAACCGGTGGACGCGGTTTCTGTCGTATCGAATAAATCAGCCATAGCGCTGACTATATACGCCGTTCGGGCTGCGAAACTCTAGAGCGCTCAGCTGATCAAAAAGGTTTAACAGAGGCGGTTAAAACGACGGGTTTAGCGTGGAAACAAACGCCGTTCCGCTTCAGCGATAAATCGCGTCTGCGCCTCGCTTGCCGCCCCTTCAACAGCGGCAATCCGCCCCGCCATCGCCAGGAAATCACGCTTCTCATCTTCCGTACACGCCTCGATGATCGGCGCCAACAGCTTGCGCATGGCGCCGCCGGCGTCTTCCACCTGACCGACGGCCATGCGCCCAAAGGCGTAGAACTCCGCGGCGGTCTCGTCGTCGGCGACGAACGCCGCGCGCATCTCGCCGAGAATTGCGTTTTGCTGCGCCTCGGTGACCGCGCCGTCATAAGCCGCGATCTGATAAAGCGCGATCGCCGCCGCCTCACGCGGGTCAGTAAGGTTTTCGATCAGCCTTTGGTCGACGCGCCGCGACCATTTTCCGCTGCGCCACAGCCCCTCCGCGTCCGACAATGCTTCGCGGCCCTTGTGGGCCGCGTCAACAAAATAGCGAAACGCAAAGAACGCAGCCGTTAGAGCCGACAGGATTGCGATGATAATGTGCACAGCGTGTCTCCCCTCTCAGTTAGAGAGAGAATGTAGACGTCTGCGCATCAAGGGAAAAGCCACGCCGTCTCCCAGCCGTTTCCGATGCGCGTGAATTGTTTGCGATCGTGCAAGCGATAGGGCCGGTTCACCCAGAACTCGATGTGGGAGGGCACGAGGCGATACCCCGTCCAATGGGGCGGACGCGGCACGGCGCCGTCATTAAAGCGCTCCTCCGTCGCCGTCACCGAACGCGCCAGCGAGGCGCGACTTGGCATCGCCGCGGACTGATTGGACGCCCAAGCACCGATCTGCGCGCCGCGCGCGCGCTTGCCGAAGTAATCATCCGCTTCGGCCGCTGTCACTTCTTCGATTTCGCCGCGAAAGCGCACCTGCCGGCGGATCGACTTCCAATGGAAGGCGAGCGCGCCCCAGCTATTGGCGCCGATCTGACGCCCTTTGGCGCTCGATGAATTGGTGAAGAAGCTGACGCCGTGATCGTCAATGTCTTTCATTAAAACAACGCGCACGTCGGGCAGCCCCGTCGCGTCAACCGTCGCCAGCGACATCGCGTTCGGATCGTTAATCTCGCGGTCGCTCGCCAAAACGAACCACTCGCGGAAGAGCGCCATGGGATCGTCTTCGGTGAATACGTCGCCCTGGTCTTCGTCGACGCTATAGAATTCCTCTGACGGCGTGGCGGGAATGATCTTATCTTGGGCCATGGGCGCTCCCTTATCTCTGTGACGGTATCTTATAATGGTCGCTGTTAACGTTAAGGGCGACGTATCGCGCGCAGCGCATTTGGCAAGCGCCGCCTGACGCGGTAGAGGATGGCGGTTCAGCGCCCTTTAAGTGGCGCGTCGCCGCGCATTCGTCTAGGGGCGCGGCATGGATAACGCCCATTCGTCGCGGGAGACCCATTCGTCGCTATGTCAGACAATTCGTTCGGCCGTCTTTTCAAAGTGACCACTTGGGGCGAAAGCCATGGGCCCGCGCTCGGCTGCGTCATTGACGGCTGTCCGCCGGGGGTGCGGCTCGACGCCGCCAACATCCAGGCCGCGCTCGATAAACGCAAACCCGGCACGTCGAAATTCGTCACCCAACGCAAAGAACCGGACGCGGTTAAAATCCTCTCCGGCGTCTTCGAAGACGACAGAACGGATGGCCAAGTGACGACCGGCGCGCCGATTAGTCTGATGATCGAGAACGTCGATCAGCGCTCGAAGGATTATTCGGCGATCCGCGACACCTATCGCCCGGGCCACGCCGACTTCACCTATGACGCCAAATACGGGGTGCGCGACTATCGCGGCGGCGGGCGCTCCTCAGCGCGGGAAACCGCCGCACGGGTCGCCGCGGGCGCTGTCGCCATGCAGGTTCTGAAAACGCTCTATCCGGACATCGCCATCCGCGCGAGCCTCGTGCAAATGGGTCCCCACGCCATCGACCGCTCGCGGTTCGATTGGGCGACCATCGAGAACAATCCCTTCTGGTGCGCCGACCCTGTCGCGGCGAAAGACTGGGAGCAAGTCCTCGACAGTGTACGGAAAAATGGCTCATCGCTCGGCGCCGTCATCGAAGTGGAAGCGACGGGCGTTCCCGCCGGGCTTGGCGCACCCATCTATGGCAAAATGGATTCCGATCTCGCCGCGGCGCTGATGTCGATCAATGCCGTGAAAGGCGTTGAGATCGGCGCTGGCATGGCGGCGGCGGCGTTCACCGGCGAAGAAAACGCCGATGAAATCCGTATGGAGAACGGTGCGCCGGTGTTCCTATCCAACCAAGCCGGCGGCGTTCTCGGCGGCATCACGACAGGCCAACCGATCATTGCGCGCTTCGCTGTGAAACCGACCTCGTCGATTTTAACGCCCCGGCGGACAATCACGAAAGACGGTCAGGAAGCGGACGTTCAAACCAAAGGCCGCCACGACCCGTGCGTCGGCATCCGCGGCGTTCCCGTCGGCGTCGCCATGGTCGCGTGCGTGATATTGGACCACGCGCTGCGTCATCGCGGACAGATCGGTTCTTCTTGAGGGCGACGCCGACTGTCTAGTGGCCTAACTCATAAATCGACTTTTATAGGTGCTCATGGAAGTGCTCCGCGAGCAGGTCAGCGCTTTGCGCCACAAGTTGTGGCGCGTCGTAAAACGCCGTCTGATTGTCCCCGTCAAGCCAGTGGATGCTTTTGGAGCATTCTAACCGATCAAAGAAGCTACGCGCCAAACTCGGCGAGAGCGCATTTTCGGAATGAACCATCCGTACCGGAACAGATAATTGAGACGCGGCGGATTGGACGTCGAATGTCAAGAAGTGCTCTCGCGACATGACAGCGAACGCATTGACGTAGTTCGGAACGCCCGCCCGCGGCGTCGCGTAATAGTCATAGGTCGATTGCAAGGTCATGGCCGCATCCCCCGTAAGCGCCGCCGCGGGGATCGTTTCAACCTCGCCTGTCTTTTCGAAATACCGGCGCGCGTCTATTCCCTGTCTCACTTTAGCATCGAACCCCTCAGGGTCAGCGCGGCGCATGAGCGCCGGATCGCGATAATAGCCGACAACGGCGCCAAACGCTTTGACCGCGTCATCGCCCGCGCTCGCCCACGCCGCATACCCCGCTCCAAGGCACACGCCGGCGGCGCCGATACGGTCGGCGTCGATGCCCGGCGCTTCGCGCAAATAAGCGACCGCCGCTTTCAGATCATCGATTTTATGTTGATAGAACTCGTATTGTCGCGGCGCGCCGCCGCTTTCCCCATAATGACGATGGTCAAGGCATAAAGCCGCGACGCCCCGATCAGCCAACGCCTTTGCGTAAACGCCGGTGACTTGCTCTTTGACGCTGGTCATCGGCCCGCCGACAACGACGCTTGGAAAGCTCCGCCGATCACTCGGAAAGCATAAGTGCCCAACAACGCCAACGCCGGCGACTTCGAACTCTATTCGTTGAAACGTCATGGGGTCGATATCAATCTTTCTGCTGATGGTATGAAAAAGCTGCGTTCGTTACGCCGGCTACTGCGCCGATGAATAGGCATGGTGCTCAATTCGCCACGCGCCGTCCACATTTTTCCAAATAACAAGATACCGTCCTGTAGCGATCACAGAGCGATCCAAACGCCGACGGTCTACAAAGCGGCCGAGTTCATAAAGCTCGCTGCAACCGTCTGAAATCTGCTCACGTTCGAACTCAACAAGCATTTGGTCGAACCCTCTGGACAGCCGCGCCGCAATCGCCGACGCCCCGCGGATGGGTTCTCCGGCGGGCGGTTGGAAAATGGCGCTCTGCGTGTAAAGCACCTCAAAAGCCGGCTCATTTTTTTCGGCCCAGGCTTGCGACCAACCAGCCATTCCGGGCGGAAGCGCGCAACGCCGTTCGTCTGAAACGGTGGAACACGCGCTTAGCGCCAAGAGGCACAGAAATCGTCCGACGGCGTTTAACAAAAGTTTCTCCGCTTCAAATTGTAAGCGTCAGCGCGCCGCCTATTGAGCGATATTGAGTCTATATGGTCAAAAAGCCTGCATAAAGCGCTCATAGCAGAACACTTAGACATCTAAGTGACAAATAATGTTCGAGGTTTTCGGCGTCAGGACTGCCGCCGCTTCCCCCCATCGGCCGACTCGTGACGCCAAGCGGTCAAGGACCGTAGGGTACGCCGGATAAGAAAAACACGGTTAATTTTCCCCTATAGGCGGCATCGGCAGGCGACAATACCGGATTGCCGCAAACCCTCGCCCCTCTTACTTTTAAGGCGCAAAGAGGGACACGTTTAATGCGTAAGCTTATCATTTCAGCGATTGTCGGGGCGGCGTCTGTCTCGTCCGCAAACGCTGCAATTATCACATTCGAAGATCTATCCGCGGGGACAATCCTGACGAACCTCGATCAGGCCGACGGCGGGCAAACCGGCGACGTTTCAGCCGACGGCGGTTCCGACGACGCGATGATTTTCGACGCCGACAACCCAACTGGCGGCGACAGCGATCTCGGCATTGACGGGTTCGGCAAGGTGCTGATCATTTCCGAAGAGGGCGATACGTCCGATCCGGATGATAACGCTCGCGGCGGCACGTTGACGCTGAACTTTGATACGCCGGTGACTATCAACGATTTCAGCATTCTAGACATCGACCGCCGCGAAACGGCGAGTTTTGAGTTTTCGTTCGCTGGTGGCGGCTCGACGAGCTTCAGCGTCTCTGGCGCCGATATCGGTGACGGCGAGGCAAGGCAATTGTCAGACCTTGTCGCCATGAGCGTCATTGATGGACTGACGAATGTCGCAAGCCTGAAGCTCACCTTGTCCGGCTCCGGCGCATTCGACAATTTCGACGTGACCCCGGTTCCTCTACCGGCGGGTCTACCGCTTTTGCTCACCGGCCTCGCCGGATTAAATTTCGCGCGCCGTCGCGCCGTTCGCGAACGCTAGGGGGCGAGCGCGAGGCGTCAACGATGACAGCGCGAAAGCTGGGCGATGCGCCGGGGGGGCGCATCGCCCTTTGTTTTTTACGCTGATGGTCGAGCGGCCAGGCGTTACTGTTTTTTGAACGCCGTCGCCTTCGTCAGGAAACCAATCGTCTCATCGGTTTTTTGCAGGCCGACCTCGGCGAAAAGCGCCGACAAGTCTTCGCGGCAAAACGTGTCGTAATATGGTTCGTGGAAGCTGCGGGGAAACGCCTCTAAAAGCGCATCAAGACCCGGTTCGTCGCCATATTGCAGCGTGTCGGTCAAAACAAAGAGGCCGCCAGGTTTCAAGATACGGCTAATTTCCGTCGCGACGAGCCGGCGCACTTTGGGCGGCAGCTCGTGGAACAGATAAACGGCCGTGACAATGTCGAAAGACGCGTCCGCAAAACCAGTTTCTTCCGCCGGCACCCGCCGGTATTCTGTTTCAGGATAATCAGCGAGGGCCGTGCGCGCCCGGTTAAGATAAGCCGTCGACAAATCTAACACCGTCGCATCGAGGTTCGGCCAATTGTGCAAAACCTCGCGCGTAAAGCATCCCGTTCCACAGGCTAAATCGAGATAGCGGACACCCGCCCCCCTAGCGCCGGCGCCAATTGCTTCGGCGATGAACGGCAAGGTTTGCCGTCGCATTGCCGCAGCCGCGCCGGTGAAAAGGGTCTCCACCTGCATGTCATAACGCGCTGCAGAGCTTTCGGTCAGCCAGCCGTCGGTTTGGTAGTGGAAGTTTTGAAGGTAATAGCGCGGATAGTCCTTAGACGTCTTTTCCGTCATCACCTCAGAATGGGCGTGTTCGTGTTTACGACGCGCGACCGCTTCGGTGTCGCGCAGATAGTCGCGGCTTTGACGCCACAGAGCGCCAGGGTTCGGCGCATCGCGAAAGTCCGCGGGCAGCTTGTAAACGCCGTCGCGGACATTCTTCCAATCGGCGCGAAGGAGCGCGCGGTAAGACGCCCCAAGGCGACTGCGATCAATCGGCGAGAAGGCGCTCGCCGCCGGCGCTTCACCGGGATTGGTGACAGGCCCCATTTTGCGGCGGCCGGCGACGTAATGCCCGGTGTACCAGGCCATGCGCGCCATTTGATTGGCGCTATAGACCGCCCGCTTGGCGCCCGTTTCAATTGTGCGCGCCAGGGTGCGCACTTGGGCACGCGCTGTTCCGCCTGCTTGGGTCATGCTCTTCTCTCCCTTCTCGCTCGCGGCCGCCTTTCGATAGCGGTTCACGCCTTTCGAAAGACGCCGACAAGTTCGATATGGGAAGCGTAGATGAATTGGTCCACCGGCGTCACGGCTTCAAGGCGATACCCCCCCTGCGACAGAAGGCGCGCGTCGCGGGCGAACGTCGCGGGATTACACGAGACGCCGACAATGACCGGCACGCCGGAGCGCGCCAATTCCGCCGCTTGCGCCGCGGCGCCGGCCCGCGGCGGGTCAAAAACGACGGCGTCGAAACGGGCGAGCTCAGCGGCCATTAACGGACGCTCATCGAGATTGCGCACCTCCGCTTCAATGGGCGCAGCGAAAACGCCGGCAGCTGCGCCGCGCGCAGCGCCTGCCTTCAACGCCGCGAGGGCTGGCGCGCTTGAATCCGCGGCATAAACGGCAGCGTTCCCAGCCAGGCGAAGCGCAAACGCCCCCGCCCCGCAATAAAGATCAACGACACGCCGCGCCGCGCCGACAGCCTTTGTCACTAGCGCAGCGAGATGCGCCTCGCCCTCGGCGCTGGCCTGGAGAAATCCGCCGGGCGGCGGAACAACGGGAACCGCGCCGAAGCGCACGATGGGTTCTTTCAGCGCCAGAACCGGCTCGCCGTTTAACGCGACGCGAATGACGCCCCCCGCCTCTCCGACGGCGACCGCCGCAGCGCTTAAGGTTCGCAAAATATCGGATGACAGACGGCGTAACCGCCGTGAACGGATGTCGACGTCGATCCCATTGTCGCAGGCCGTCGCGGCGATATCGAACGCGTCAGCGGGCGTCGCTTCGGCGAGAGCGTGCAGCGCTGGCGTCGCTGCGCGGAGATCGTCTCGCAAAACGAGACAATCCGGTGTCGCCACAATCTGGCTTGAACGGCGGCGGTTAAAACCGAGGACGACGGCGCCTGCATTTTTCTGAACGGCGAAGACGGCCCGGCGGCGGCTCGCGACGGGCGTCGTCTCCACGGGCGCGACCGAGACGTCGTCGAAACCGGCTTGGCTCAACGCCGCGACCACCCGATCGCGCTTCCATTCGGTATAGTGATTAAATGTAATGTGCTGCAGCTGACAGCCGCCGCAGTCACCATAGAGCGGACACGGCGCTGGCGCGCGCCAATCGCTATCTTTCGTCAGCTCCACGAGCAAAGCACGGTCGCCTGCGACATCGAAGACGCCCTCATCGCCTGGGGCGACATAGGGCGCGAAGGTATCGCCCAGGGGCGTTTCTAAAAGTCCGTCGCCCTTTGCGCCAATCATCGTCACACGCGCCGTGACCCGCTGCGCTGTCACTGCAGGTCTCGTTTTTTTATGGTTCGACCGCTTTTTGTTTGTCGATCGCTTGTTATATTTCGATCGCTCAGCCACGACGCTTACTCACCAACAAATTCTGCAAAGCTTAATCCAAGTGCACGCTCATTCGAGAGCGGTGGACGCAACGTTGACGCTGACATGTTACGGAGTTTTCTCAGCACCCAAAAGAAATTCCGCATTGCCGTCGCCGCCTTCAATGGGGCTCTCGATGAGGTCTATCACGCGCCAGCCGCATTCACGAGCGAGCCACTGACGAATAGCGTCAGCGGCCGGCGCGGCCAAACCGGGTTTCACGAGCCCGCCTTTTCCGAGCCCCGTAGGCCCCACTTCAAATTGAGGCTTCACAAGCACGGCCAGGCGGGCGCCAGGCGCCGCCAGCGCCAATGCAGGCGGCAAAGCGTTGCGCAAACTGATGAAACTGACGTCGCAGACAATGAGATCGATCGGGTCGGCGATGAGCGCCGGCGATAAGTCTTTCGCATGGGTCTTCTCTAAATTGACGACCCGCCGATCGCTTTTGATCGCAACATGGATTTGGTCCGTTCCCACATCAACTGCAAAAACTTTCGCTGCATTTCGCCGCAACAGGACATCGGTGAAACCGCCCGTCGAGGCGCCGAGATCAAGGGCGACAAGACCCTTCGGATCAATCTCGAAGGCGTCAAGCGCCGCGGCAAGCTTGACGCCGCCGCGCGACACGTAAGGGTGCACATCGCCGTCCACCTGGATTGCAGCGTCCGTGGCGACGCTAAGCGACGGTTTCGCGACAACAGCGCCATCGACACGAACAAGTCCGGCGCGCACCGCCGCTTGCGCCCTGGCGCGGGATGGAAAAGCGCCGGTTTCGACAAGGCGTGCGTCCAAGCGATCTTTCGAAGGCGAAAGACTTTTTGGCGGAGTATTCTTCGGAGATTGGTTTCGACGCGCCATAATGGACGCGTTTTACGCACAAAACATGCGTTTGGCGATATCTGACATATCGCAGATACTTAAGTGAGACGACGCTCAGGGGAAGGCGCCCGGAGAGTGGCGCCCAGGAAACGGCGACCAGCGACGGTTTCGACGAGGCGTTCTATACCAACAATAAAAAACCCGCCGCGCTATTGGACGCGGCGGGTGATTTTTATGCGGCTTTTTTGAGAGCCCGTTTCGCTTTTTTCAGCTTGCTGCGCTGAGTGTCGATGCGCTTCTTGCGCGTTTTGATTTCTTTCTTCAGGGCTTTGACTTTTTTCTTCGCCATGGATTTCTTCTCCATTTATTTGCGTGCTGTCTATTCTCGGCTCGCCGGATAAAAGCGCATACGATCCGTGAAGATCTGGCGCTTTACTCTCCTCCGCCTTCATGCTTGCGCAAAAAAGCTCTGATGAAACCGCGAATCTCTCTGGCCGCACTCGTATCCAGATCCTCGCATAGCGCAATGAAGCGGTCCCGCTCCTCGCTCTTGATGCGAATGACCAGTTGGCTGTCTTTTTTGTTTTTCTTTTTCGCCCGCTCGTCGTTCGGCAAGGTTTTAGGTCCGTTCATGCGCTATGCGATGAAGATGCAATGTATATACATTATATAGCCTGTCAAGTGTTCTTTTCACCGCGCGCATTTTGCGCGCCAAAAAAAGTGCGGCGCTCATGCTTGATCAAAATTTAAATTAAGGGGCTGTCCCAGATGTTTGACACATCTAGGATGGCGGAATGCGGCTAAAGCATTCAAAACTCACGCATATTCAAACGAACAAGTTGCTTGAACACTTCGTTGCCGGAACGCCTGCTCGAACGGCGTGTTTACTCGT
>JBCCAY010000022.1:0-54570 GCA_039814575.1 Pseudomonadota bacterium | reverse complement strand
GTGCATCAGCCGACGCTCGACGCCGGCAAGCTGATGGAATCGGTCGATCTGATGCCGCGCGACTTCCTCTATTGGGCGACCATGGGCGGCGCCAAGGCGATCAATCTCGACGATCGCATCGGTTCTTTGACGCCGGGCAAACAAGCCGACATCGTCTTGATGCGCGCGCGCGGCCCCATGAACGATCCGGCGACGACCATCGTCACCGCCATGGACACGTCCAATGTCGACACCGTCATCGTCGCGGGCAAAACCCAAAAACGCGCCGGCGCCATGCTGAACGGCGCGTCAGAGCGCGCGGAGAAACTCGTCAACGCCTCGCGCGATTATGTCGTGCCGAAAGCCGACCTTAAAGAGACCGTCGGCGCGGCATGGGTCTAAACCCATAAACAAAAAAGGCTTGGGCGGAGCGACGCCCAAGCCGATGAAATCGGGCGGACCCGGAATGAAAACGCCCTCAAAGGGACCGACCTTCCAACCGGCTCAATAAAAACCGGATCGGTCAGCTCGAAAGGATACCGACATGAACGTCCTCTACACCCTTCTCGTTTTCGTACATATCATCGCGGTCGTCTTCGCTTTCGGACCGACGTTCGCTTACCCGCTTTTCGTCGGCGTCGCCGAGAAGACCAATCCGCGCGCGCTGCCGGTTATCGGCGTTGGTATCGCGACTTGGGATAAGGTCTCCGTCCCACTGATGGCGCTTATCGCCATTGCAGGCCTTACATTGGTCTTTATGGGGTATGGAAGCTTCAACCAATTCTATGTGGTTTGGGGCATTGTGGCGACGATCGCGATCTTCGCTCAGACCATTTGGTTCTTCATGCCGAAATGGAAACGTCTGTTTGAAATTGTCGAGCGCGACATCGAGGCCTCAGGGGAGGGCGAGGTAAAATTCTCAGCGGAATACGACGCCCTCAAAAAACAGATCGACCTTGGCGGGTTAATCGTCGCAATTATTATTGTGTATACGATTTATGTGATGGTTAGAAAGTCGCCGATCTAAATACGTCATGCGTCTCGCTTCGAAGACCCGACGACGGCACCGACCCATTATACTTGTTTAAACGGGCGCAGAAATCTGCACCGACCTTTCCCAAGGCGCCCACAAGAAACGGAAGTGAGCGCGCGCCCTTACATCAAGCGGCGCGCGTTCTTTATTTAAATTGGCTGCCCTTGTTTCGTATAGGTACGATAAGGAACACGGGAAACTTCAGCATCGACCCATGCTTCATCACGAGCTTTATCGCCGAAGCGTTCCGGGCGCATATCATATTCTGTAAAGCGCGGTTTCGCGCCGGTCAAAAGATCCGTGATGTGGTGCCCTACCATTCCAGCGAACGTAACGCCGCCTGAGTTCATTCCGCACGCCACATAAAGACCGCTAATGTATTCAAAACCACCGACAATCGGATCGCCGTCAAGGGTGAAGGTCTCTGGACCATTGATGATATTGCGAATCGGCGCTTCGCTTAAGGCCGGAAACAAGCGCATAGCGCTCTCATAATAGGGAGCGATTTGATCGATATCATCCTGCAAGAGCGCAAAAGAGAAGAGCTCAGGCAACGATTTCGGGTCAACGACTTTCGCGTTGTCATCAAAGAATCCAACGAGAAAACGGCCTACTTCTTCTCTGCCAAAAATAGAGAATTCCGGGCACTCAAATGACGGCGTATCGCGCGATAAGACTGGGTCGGTTTCGGCAATAAGATAGCTGTGCGCTAAAACGCTCATCCCTAAATGAATGTCGAAACGCTTGAGCAAGTCGCGCGACCATAGTCCGGCGGCCATGACAACGATATCGGCGTCAATGCGATCTTCAAACGTTTCGATCGCCCGGACGCGCCCGCCATCAACGATAACGTCTTTTATTGGACCGTTCTCAAATATCTTAACGCCTTTATCGCGCGCGCCCTTAGCGAAGGCATTGACAAGATCTGTCGGATTTAAGCGCCCCGACCTCTCATTACGCCATTCGCCGACAATGTGTTCAGGACTCGCTAATGGGTGAAATTCCGTCACTTCGTCGCCTGAGAACAGTTGTCCCGCATGGCCGAGCGCCTTCGCATCCTCAACATAAAGTTTGAGTGCATCCATTGACGCATCTGAGCAAGCGAGGTGAAGGCGTCCTGTCGTTCTCCAACCCGTATCTTGACCCGTTTCCTCATGAAGCCGATCGACAAGCTTCATCATGTAATCATCGGGTTGGTCTTCCTCTGGACCCCAAGTAATATTACCCGCCGAATGCCACGTCGTCCCTGAACTGAGCTTCTCACGTTCATAGAGACTAACGTCGAACCCGCCGCGATCGGCAAGGTGCCAAGCAATACTTGTTCCGATAACACCGCCGCCGATGATTGCGACTTTATATGACATTGCAAATCTCCTTGAGTTAATGCGTTGCGCTGATGCGGCGATGTCATCTAACGCCGCAAACCATCGTCAATTGTTCGCCAGGCCGAACGAGCAAACTCCAGTTCGAAAGCCCCAAATGAGGCGCAGCTGCAGTCGCGCGGGGGACGGTTAATGGTCCGATCCCTTACGTTATGAAGGCTTATCCAATAATGACCCGCGCAATTATTTAGTGTTTGCGCGCTTTTATCAGACAGCAGTCACCGCGCAGCGAGCTTAATGTTTCTTTGCAGACGATTGCACTAATGTTCATGCAGAGGGGCATCGCCCTTATCTCCGCAAACGTACGAAGATCGGACCACACAAACATGCGGCGAAAGCAAGAGACCGCCGCTTTCATGAGAAACGGCGGTCTCGTCTAGTCCGCTTAATTGAATTCAGCTGCGATTATTTCCGCATGATCCGTGAGGAACTGATCAAACAATGAAACAAGCTGATCATAGTGCTTGTCTTCAAGCGCAACGGAAAGCGACATGCAGCCACGTGTCATCATGTAGATGCCGCGATTGATCATCCACAAATAGAAGAGCGTCATGAGATCTTCATTCACATAGGCCATGTCTTCTGCGGTGTTCACCGGCCGTTCCGTGAAGAGGAAGGTCAAAATCGAGCACATGCCGCAAACGAGAGCCGGCGCGCCATGACGCTTCGCGACAGCATTTAAACGGTCGGCCAATTCTTCCCCCTTCACCGTCAGCGCCGCCGCCGCCGCCGGCGTAAAGACTTTCGAAAGCCCCGCATATCCCGCCGCCATCGACGCGATATTGTTGTTATTGGTGCCGCTATGTCCGATAAAGTCAGGCTGGGACGGATCAAAGCGCTTCATGATGCGTTCAGCGCCGCCGAACGCGCCGGAGCTGAAGCCGCCGCCATGGAACTTTCCGAGCGTTACAAGGTCAGGCGTGATGCCAAGATATCCGTGATATCCTTCCGGTCCATAGCGCGCCGCCATCACTTCGTCGACGATCATCAAAACGCCGTTTTCTTCAGAAATTCGGCGCACTTCACGAATGAACGTGTCACGCGCAGGCGAACCAGAATAACTCATCACCGGATCAATAATGACCGCGGCAAGATCATCTTTGTTCTCGCGGATAAGCGCTTCTGTACCCTCAACGTCGTTCCACTCCGTCAAGATGACGTCAAACGGCGCGTTCGGCACTTTCTCGTCTTCATGGGTCTCGCCGACTGTCTTGCCAGACGACCAACACAACATGCCACCGTGGTAGGCGCCGTTAACGGCCATGATTTTCTTCCGGCCGGTGACGATTTGCGCTGTCGCGAAAGCATATAAATTTGCTTCCGACCCAGAGTTACAGAAACGAACAAGGTCAATCGCCGGATAACGATTACAGATCAGTTCAGCGAGACGTTGTTCGTGTTGATTGCCGGCGCCGAATTGCAGCCCGTCAGCAAACGCATCTTGAACAGCGTCAAGAATGACCTGGTTATTGTGGCCGTAAATACCGGACGTGTAGTCACTACAGAAGTCGGCATACACATTTCCGTCTACATCGGTAAGCTCAGCGCCTTCACCCCGCGCCATGGTTACCGGGTAGGGCGGATAATAAAGTCCGGTGCGCGTATTCCCGCCCGGCATGAATTGCTTTGCGTTTTCGCTTCGGCGAAAGCTCTCAGCGTGCGTATTTCTATATAGCGCCAACTCATCCGTCATCGCGGAATCGAGAAGTCTATTCGTGAATTGTTGTTCGGCGGCACTTCCCATTTGAGTGATTTCCTATGTAGCTAAACACTTCGCCTCGATCGCGACAGACCGCCATAGCGATCGTCAAACGACGCTTAGTACTAAGAGGCGCTTTACTAAGCTGACAGCAATCACGGGCGCTTTAGTCGCAGCCGGTGCGCATGTCTTCGTTCCCTCTTTCGTAAAAACGTTCGACAACGTCAATAGCTATATCGAACAATTAAGGGCCTGATTGATACTTTTATGATATCGACATGATATCACGTTCAGTATGCGCGACATCCGGACGCAGCGTTGGTCACCACCTTTGCTCCGTCCCACGGTCAAACTAAGCTTATGAAAAACAGTGACTTAGCGGTTTCAAAGACGTCCACGGTTCAAAAAAAGTAATTCTAAGGTCGTGGATGATGGCTGCGCAAAACCCGCTCGCCATAGACCTCGCCGTCGACAAGCCGTTTCGACCATTCAACGCGCTTCAACGTCCCGGCTTGGTAAGTTAACTACCAAGAACCGAAACAATCGAACGTTTCAACCTCAATACAATTTCATCTATATCTTCACGTGAAACAGTATAGGCTGGCGCGATGACAATACCGTTACCATGGATTCCGTCGATCATTGTCGATGTAGGATACACAAGCAGGCCGTTTTCTTGCGCAGCCTTTAAGAACACCAATTCGCTTACTTCACGGTCCGGCGCAAAGGGCTTTTTCTTTTCACGGTCTTCCATAAACTCCAGACCGTTAAAGAGGCCACGACCACGGATATCGCCGACATTGGAGTGATCCCCAAGCTCTTCTTGCAGCCGCTCGCGTAGATAAACGCCGTCGTCATCATAGGCCCAAACGCCTTCGCCGCGGACAACGTTGGGGAGCACATAGTCGCCGGCATACCGCCATCCCATCCATTTTTCTCATGACGATAAGGAATCGTTTTGCATATTGTACTCCGCTTTCACGTGACGGTGGGGGCTTGAGCTCATCATCAGCTCAAACATAAGACGCTCAAAGGTCTAGTGCGCTGCCTCTTCGGCCAGCGCCGCTTCGGCGGCCATGCGGCGACCGGTCTGCAGAAACAAGAACACACCAAGCACGAAAACAATCGACATAGCCGATATCGCGACCTTTAATCCGTTCGCTTCCCCGAAAAATGGAGCGACGAAGTCCGATAGAAGTCCCACGACAAGCGGAGCGCAACCGACGCCAAATAGAATTGTGGCAGCGAACAACAACGATGCGGATACCGTACGCAGATGAGCCGGCGCTATCGTCTGTGCGCCGGCGTAAACCGTCGGCAGATACATCGTAATAAAATAGAATAACCCGGCCACTGCGACAAATGACCAAAACGGCGTCGGCGCCAGGAGGAAGACGATTAATAGCGGCGCTGACATGCCTGCTGAGAGGGCTCCGACATACCCATTTGATTTCGCGGTGCGAAGATGAAGTTTGTCAGTTAAATAGCCGCTCGTATATGTGCCGCTAACGGAGAAAAGCACCGTGATAACGGCAAGCGGCGTCGTTATTTCAACATAGCTCAATTCGAATGATCGCTCGAAGTGATCGACCATCCAGAACCAAAAACCGCTTGCAGCAAAATCGACGGCAATCGCCGAATAAACCAAATACCGGTAGCTGCCGATAGACCAAAGCGCTTTAATGCTCTCGAAAAAGCCAAGCGGCTCCGATTGAGGTTGCGACCGTTGAGAAGGCCCGTCCATGGCACCTCGAATCGGCTCTTTCACCGTCGCCCACAATACCAACGCCAACAATACGCCGGGTATTCCGATAATTAGAAATACGAACCGCCAACCAAATTGCTGCAGTAAAATGCCCCCCAGGAGCAACGCTATAGCATCGCCAGCATCAACGGCCATGGAGTAAAGCGCCAAGGCGCGGCCACGCTCTTCCTTTTTGAAATAGTCGGATATCAGAGAGTGCGACGGCGCAACGCCGCCCGCTTCGGCAATGCCAACCCCCACACGTGTCAAAAATAGCTGGAAAAAATTACCTGCGAACGCAGCAAGTGCTGTGAAAACGCTCCATATCATGACGCTGACCGATATGATCGGCACACGACGCCAACGTTCTGCCAACCAAGCGACGGGGATACATAAAGCAGCGTAGAAAAGAGCGAATGAAAGCCCTTTCAATAAACCGAGCTGCGTATCGGAGAGACCCAGGTCTTCCTTCACCGCCGGCGAGATCACCGCCATTATGCTTCTGTCAATATAATTCGATAGATAGACTAGTGCTAGCACTAAAAGAACATAATATTTATAATTACTTTTTTCGGTACTATCTGATGCCATTTTTTCTCGCGCCACTCTAATGAATAATGAAGACGCTAGCGCCAATTAGATGAAACAGAACTTCGTCCGCAAACGCATCACAACGACGTTTGCAGTTTGATATCGACATAGGCTCGCTGCCGAGCAAGCGTTCAAGCGGTTTCAAGTGAATCGACATGCTGGACCACGAGCTTTTCATCTTGCTCAGCGTCTCGAGCAATCACGTCAAGCATCTTCGGGTCTTCATCAAACCGCGGCGCAGCCACAGTTTCGAATACGTCACCGTCATTCACACCACGCATCAACAGAGCTGTTGATCTAGCTCCCATCGTGTAGTCAATCAAATTGTAGTGCGGCGTTACATATCGAAGCGCCATGCCGATTCGCCATGAGCCAGTTTTATTCGGCGATGAAGCGTGGACGATGTCTGGGTGATGGAATGACACCTGACCTTGCTTGAGCAAAAGATGGATAGCTTGGCTTTCATCAACGTCGCCAAGCAATTGTTCTTTTGTGTCGTAAAACAGCGTTTCCCCAGCGCCGTCGACTTCACCATGCAGCCGGCGTTCTTTGTGCGACCCTGGTATGACGCGCATGGCGCCGTTTTCAACAGTGCTGTCGGACAAAGCAACCCATGCCGTCGCTAACCCGTCGCTATCCTGGCTAAAATAGCCGCCGTCTTGATGCCAAGGCACGCTGCCGGCCGCATCGTTGGGGCTCTTCATAAAAAGGCTGCCATAGTAACACAGAATATTCGGCCCAATGAGCGATTCCACGGCATCCAGAATCGCCGACGAATGAGCGATGCGAGACAAACTCATGAGCCTCAAGAACGATTTGCCTCGAAAATCCCGCGCCAGGTTAATCCCTGACGTCGCACCAAAGGATAGGACATCCTGGCGGGCCTTTTCCGCCGCGTTCGCGTCTATTCCGGCAAGCGGGCAAAGATAGCCGTTCACCTCATAATCTGACAATTGCGGGTTCGTTAACTGAGCCACTGCCTTACCACACCCTTATTAATCGGGTTTGCGCGCAAGGGTATCGCGAACGCGACCCCATGCGGAAAGGCGGCAGACTAAGCATCTACAGATAGCATTACCACTGCATGCTGATACTATTTATATATCTTACGATCGCGTTTCGATATATGTCGACGCCGCGATCCTGAAGAAATCGCTTCGATTACCAACCACTCACGACATCGTAGACCTTTGAGGCGATACTTCTGAAAACAACATGGCCATAGGTCCGAGGTCATCACGTTGCGGTAGGGAGGATCGTCCACTCCGTTGCGAGAACCAGGAAGCGAAGCGAAGACGACACGCCGGACCGGATTTGGTTGCGACTTCTTTTAGGCTAAGCTTACGTTGGTGATCGATAGCCGCGTCGCGCACCGGTCCCAATTATTTTGTGTTTGCCGTCGCAAATCTCCCAGCGACCCATAATTTTATTTATTAGTCGGTTTAGGAACTATAATAGCTATTGAAGCGTCGGCGCCAATTCGAACCCTCGCAAATTATGTGCGTCAATTGTGAGGTAGGATTTTTCGTCCGTCGTCGACGTAATGCTAAGCTGAAAACGGAGCAAACCAAATACGCGGCCGTCATCTTGTTGCTCAGCTCTAAAAACGCCGCTCGTCACCGGTGTCAAAGCGTACGTGTCGCTGCGGCGAACGCCGGCATTCACCCGTAAGACCAGGCCGGAAGAACGTTTTTCGACATGATAAATTGATCCGTAGGTGCGCGAATAATACGTTCCGATCAGTTTCTCCACGTCGGCCTCATGGAGACGGTCAGCCGGCGCAACTCGTGTCATCGAGCGAAACCCGTTCCAGTCCGAAATGTGGGCCTCTAAGGTATTATCGTCGACTCGCAACTTGACCGGCTCAGTTCGATCATATCGCCAAGAGGCAATGCCGTCGCCCTCACGCACCAAATATCCCTCAGGGCCGAACAAATAGGAATATGAAAGCTGATTGCCTTCTTCTCTGATTGTGAGGACGTTTCCATCGATAGCGTCGACAAAAGTACCGATGAGCGCCTCGCGTTCAGCCAGAGAAAAGTCTTGCGCTGGCGGAACGTTGTTTAGACCGTATCTCTCTTCGGCGTCGGATGCCAACTGTTCCGTATAGTTCTCTTCTGTATGCAACAGAGCATCAAGGATTTCAAAGTATGAATGGCGATCGCCATGCTTGCCGCCAATCGCGTTGGCCATAATGAGGATCCAGGCGTCAAGCTCCGGAACATAAGCAATGGTCTTACCAAAAAGGCCGCTATGTCGATAGATCTCAAACCCACGATGCCGCTCAACCCACCAAGACGTGCGGTAACCTCCAATAACACCCGGGCCGTATACCACAGGCTCTGCGAGACGCTTAACGTAAGACCCTCCGCTTCTGGACTTCGATGCAAAACGCGCAAAAGCGATATAATCTTGCATCGTTCCTAATAGTCCGCCGTCACCTGCGGTTTCGACTTCTAAGGCGGGTATGTGAAGTTCGTCTACGGAGACGTCCGCGTCTGGCGTCATCGACAGAAGATATGTACTCGCTTGTCCGGGTCGGTATCCCGTCGAACGAGGACGATGAACGGTGCTTTCCATGCCGGCTGGGTCAAACACCAAATCTCTTAGGGCGTCCTCAAATGATTTGTCCGTTACCGTCCTCAGAACACGGCCCGCAATACGCAACGCAGCATCATTATAGTGATAGGTTGAGCCCGGCGAGAACGACAGCGCGGGCTGCTTGATCACCATGTGGTAGAGCTCATCCATCGTCAGCTCTTCATACGCCGCACCAGCGCCGACGAGAAAATGTAGTCGCTCATCCTGCCAAACGCCGGCGGTGTGTTGCAATAAGTGGCGAACGGTCGGGTTAATAGGGAACGCAGGAAAGTCTGTTAGATAGGTGCGCACCGGCGCATCCAGGTCAATCCGTCCCTCGTCTTCCAGGCGCATAAGGGCGATCGCCACCATTGGTTTTGTTGTAGAATAAAATGTATACGGCGTATCAGCAGTCCATGGAGCCTTAAATTCTCGGTTGGCGTAGCCGTATCCTTTCAAATGAAGCAGTTTGTCGCCCTTTAAGACGGCGACCATCGCGCCGGGACCACCTTCTTTGGTGTAAGGGGAAAAAAGCCGATCAATTGTTTCGCTAACGAGCCCCGCAGCCTCAGCGGTTTGATCCTGCGCATCAATTTCGCCGCGGGCGTCGCTGACACTAACCGACGAAGCGCCCGGTTGAGGCCCGTTACAGCTGACCAGAAAAAAAGCTGATACTAAAGTGAAGGAACTTACCAATCGATGCCGAAAAACCATTGATCTTGGTCCTCATATTAAGCGGTATACGGTTTTTCTTTGCCGCAACGAGAAGCCGCTTCTAATGTTATTGTAAGCGCTCACCATTGCTATCACAGAGACTCACGATCACGATTGATCGCTGCAGCCCCCGTGACAGCGTGACTCTCACCCGAATGAGCAAATTAATCCCGGTAAGACGGGTCCATACGGTCGAGCATGCGTTCAAACTCCGACCATTCACGCGTGCCGTCATTATCAATATAAGGTTCGTCCCAATATTGCTTCATTGAATCGCTGGCGATGTCGTCAGGGATTTTTTTCAAGGGCGCGCCCGTTTTCATGGCTTCAATCTGAACCATGGCGGTTTCTTCCATGCGGATAAGCGTCCAAACGGCTTCAGCCACGGTTCGGCCTGGGATCAAGAAGCCGTGGTTGCGCAAAACAATAACGCGCTTGCCAGCTTCTAGAGCGCCGACAATCTGCTTGCGCATAGCATCGCCGCTGACATCGGCGGAATGCCAATCGATATATCCGACGAGCCCCTTAAACATCAAAGAGTATTGGGAAATGCAATCTAACTCGCAATCCATAGACGAGAAAATCATGCCGTATTTTGGATGCGCATGAATCACAGCGTTAAATTCTGGACACGTATCATAAACCATCCGTGAAAAGCACATCGCGTCAACGTCAACACCGTCGGCTTTCTCTATTTGAAGCGCACTGTCGAGATTACGTCTATGAAGATCAGAGGCGCGAACAAGAGCGGGCAGGGCGCCGTACCGACCCAAAATGATCTCGCGCTCGGCGTTTGACGCGCGCGCGCTGACAAAACCATCGGTTAATGTCGTGAGATCAAAATGGCCGATCAGCCGGTACGCCATGGCGATATGATGGCGAAGTACGTTCTCCTCAGCTGTTGGAGAGGCGGTTTCAGCGACGGCTAATTCTATTTCTCGCATAACAGAGACCTTTCTTGCCGAAAAAACTAAAGCAATAAGGGCGTCACGCGCCCACTTAAGTTCGAATGGAACCGTTTCCATTTCTAAAGTCAACTACAATTTTGCCGCTTGCAGGCTTCGGGATGCATAGCGCGTGGCTAACCGCTTTCGCGGGCGATTATCTCGGTTGGAAAGAGCTTTACGAGGGTTTTCGGCCGAACGCCGGCGCATCTTTGATCAACTAAGATGGCGGCGAAAGCGCCCATCTGCCGGCTCGGGGCTTCGATTGTCGTTAAAGCGGGAAAAACGGACTTTGCTATTTTCAGATCGCCAAAGCCACAAATCGCAAGACGTTCAGGCACATTGATGTTACGCCGTTGCGCTTCAAACAAAATGGCGGCGGCGGTCGCGTCGCTTGTCGCGAAAACAGCGCGGGCCGGCGTGCGGCGCCTCGCCTGATCGTCGAAGAAAATCCAACCGACGTCATAGTCCTCCAGGGGAGGCTCGATCGCATCTTCCAGAATTACCTGCTGCGGCGCCGGCGCGCCCGCGTTTACGAGCGCCGCATGAAAGCCTTTAAAGCGCGAGACGTCACGATCGGAACGACCGCCAAAAAAAGCGGTTTGCTCATACCCCATAGACAAGAAATGCCGCGCCGCCTGGGCACCGGCTTCAACATTGTCAAAGCCTGCAACCATGTCTTCTGGTTCACTCGGATTTTCCCAGATACGGACGACAGGAATAGCGGACTGTTCCAGAAGCTTACGGGAGCGAGGATGATCAAGCGCCGCGCCGAGTATTAAGCCGTCCGGACGGCGACCGATCATCTCGGTGAGGACATTCAACTCCGTTTCTGGGTCGCTATAGGTTTCTGCAATCAAAATCTGTCGGCCGCGCGCCTCACTGGAGACGCCTTCGAGGGTGGCGGCGAAGTTCGCAAGCGCCAGCGTCGGCAACATCACGCCGAGAAACCCGGTTGGCTTGCCCGTCATCGCGGCCGCGTTTTTGTCGGGCACATAGCCGAGCCGATCGGCCGCGGCGAAGACCTTTTCCTTGGTCTTGTCGGCGACACGCTCCGGCGAATTGAACACGCGATGGACTGTCACAACGGCCAGCCCTGTCGCTTCAGCAATCTGGCGCAGTCCCGGTCGAACATGCTTTACATTTTTAGGGGCAGGGGACATCGCCTACTTTCAACATCGTCACGGCTTCGATCGCAAGGCGCTGAAAATGATGGGCAATGCGGCTATGCTGGAGACACAATACAGATATCGTCATTCGCCCATTCAGCCAAGCAGGGCGCGGCCACCCGTCGGTCGGCCTTTGGCAAAACCTTCTGTTCTTGTCGTTAGAACCAACCCATAAGGGGGCCTTTGAAAGGCCCTTCTAAAGTTATGCTCAATCCAAAAACGCTGACCTACAGCCGCCATCATCACTCGCGCGATCGCCGAGAGCATCGGAGACCGTTTTTAAGTCGACGTCTATTGATCACCGCAGTGGCGGGTTTGCCCCCCAAAAGCCAAATTCAAAACTCCGGAAACACCCCCACATGAGCCTATTAAACACCTACTTGACGCCCGACCGCGGCGGTTCCGACTCTTATCTTAAGGCTTTACAGCCCGAGACCTAGGGCTTCTTTGCAGATCGGCGTCTGTTTCGAGGGTTTTCCAATGCGAAGGGTTTCGGAGTGTCGCAGGAATTTCCAAACGGGCCCTAAGTACCGGATTATGTAATCGTTTCGAGATAAGGTGATCGCGTTATAGAGCGCGACAGCGTTAATTGAAGTGTCGTTTTAGCGGGCAGGGCAATGTCAGAAACTCATCGGAAAATCGCTTATGTCATGAACACCTATCCGATAACGTCAACGACGTTCATCACCGGCGAAATTCGAGCTTTGGAAGCGCTCGGCATTAATGTTCTTCGCTTCGCCTCCAAACCGTGGGACGTCGATCTAACGAGCGACGTAGACAAGACCGAAAAAACAAAAACGAAATACCTTCTTTATAGAAATTTCATTCCGCTTCTCCTGACCTTAATCGCAACGGCTTTGCGGTCGCCGCGAAGCCTTTGCGCAGCTGTGTGGGAAACCTTCCGCTTGACGCGTGAGGCCCAAAAATCGATCATTCATCACATCGGTTACTTTCTACAAGCCCTATATCTCGCCAAGGAATGCCGGCAAAATCAGATCGATCACCTGCATGCCCATTTCGGAACAAACGCAACATCGATTTGCCTAATTGCGTCGCATGTCGCCGAAATTACATATAGCTTTACTGTTCATGGTCCTGATGAATTCGACACGGTGAGCCCTGCGGAATACCGCCGCAAAGTTGCAAGAGCCGAAAAGGTGTTCGCCATTTCTCACTACTGTCGAGGCGTCCTTATGCGGAAGGTCGGCTTTGAGGCGCGTGACAAACTAGAAATCGTCCGGTGCGGCGTCGACTTGGAAGCGTTTGCCGCAGCCGCCGCCCCCGCCAGCGCCTCTGACTCCAATATCTTCACGTGCGTCGGCCGTCTGTGTCCGCAAAAAGCACAAGTGCTTATCCTCGAGGCGCTTGAATTACTTCTCGCCAAGGGAATCGACGCAAAAATTGTTTTCATCGGCGATGGCGAATTGCGGGACGCCGTGGAGTCTCAAATTCAAGCGCACGGCCTTTCAAACAATGTGGAACTACGCGGATGGCAAAACCCGGATCAGATTCGCGACGCCATTCGCCAATCGCGCGCCTTTCTATTGCCGAGCCTCGCCGAAGGATTACCCGTCAGCATTATGGAGGCGTACGCGATGGGTAAGCCCGTAATCTCTACCTACATCGCCGGCATTCCGGAGCTCGTCGACGATAAGGCCGGTTGGATCATTCCCTCTGGAAACAGTGCGGATATCGCAAACGCTATGGCGGCTTGCCTAAGCACAAGCTTGAGCAATTTAGGGAGTATGGGGGAGACAGGTCAGACTCGCGTACGGGAACGGCACGACATCCAAAAGCAAGCGCGTCGCATCAAACAACTTCTGACGCTTTAATATATGGCGATTTAGCTCAAGGACCGTAACGCCGCTATCGCAACGCGGTCAACGAAGCGTTGATAGCATATATGGCGTATGTGACGGAGGGCCACCTGCGAAATAGACCTTCACGGAGTCCTCTAATACGTACACAACTGACCCTAGAGTAAAGCCGATCTCGCTATCGGCGCCGTTTTGATCAAAACGAGAGATCGGACATCGCGGATCATCAGTAGACGATAGCAACGCCTTAACAAACTCTGCATCTAGGCGATTTTCTTCCCAATTGAAAAGGCGTTCTTCAACAGCCTTCAAACGCCCCCTTGATGTTGAATTGGGAAAAGCGTCGATTTGCCCCCTACGACGCAACGTCTCAAATTGACTGTTATCAGTGTTAACGAGTGGGTGATTGGTATGATAAACAAGTGCGCGATTGGGTGTCGGCCAAAAATATTCGTAGCGTTCTGCCGAGCATTCTAATGAATAAACGCCATGTCGATCTCCAAAAAGATAGTTTTGACCGGACGCGTGGACGTTACAGGTCAGTATATCAGCCGCCTGCTTAGCCGTCTTGCATTCAAGGATAAGCCGATGAAAAAAAGCAACGGGCATACCAGCCGCGGAATGATTTAGTTCATATAGGGTGTTCGTACAACTTGCGACGCCAGCGGAATTCACACCGGTTAGAGCGATCAATCCGGCATAGGTGAAAATCCAACTATTGGGTGCATCTTCGCAACCCTCAATCTCAAGCACAGCTTGGAAAGACTCCATGCCGCCAATGTCCATATTCTGAGCAATGATTGTTTCTGTTTGGTTCTTACACGTAAAACCGATCGCTGTGCATGCCTCGGGAATATTCGACAGCCGCGTGTCAGCTTTGCGGTACACCCTAAACCACCATTCCTCGTCCATTAGCTGGTAAGCGAGAATAGTTTTAAACGGTATGCCGCTGCCTTCAGATAGCCCAATAACTTCCTCTAACAGATGCGGACACACACGATTAAGAGCAGCTTCAAAGTTTGTTTGAGAGAGAAAATCGTCAATGTAGTCCTCGAACCTTGTTGCAGCCGCCCTTTCCAGCCGGTCTCGCCAAATCGAGACGGCCTTACTGATAGACGAGCGCAGCTCCTCACCATGTTGCCGCCCGCGTTTTAAGGGCGGCCCGTTGAGCTTCAATACCGGTACGTCTTTTGTTATCGCTAATTTCCCCGAGATCGTTTTATGCGTCACAGCACAACAAGAAATGAAGCGCTCCTATACGCCGCCAAGCGCGCCAACACTGTTGAGCATCAAAGAATCGAGCCCTTAACTTGCTTCTCGGAACTCTTAGTCTGAGACGAACAATCCCTGATCAACGGCATTTAAAAGGTCATCGAGTTCAACTTCGCTGATAATTAGAGGCGGCGCGAGAAACAAAGAAGTTTGCTCCCCGCTTGTTCCAACGACTGCTCCAGCTTTAGCAGCGGCGTTTGAAACACGTGATGCGATCGGTAAGTCCGCTGTGTCAGACGTCCATGTGCGCCAATCCGGCCCTTTAAGCTCGATTGTCCAATGCAAACCGCGGCCATCTATACGCGCCACGCTCGGGTGCCGCTCGCCAATTTCCACTAAACGCCGACGCATGATTTTTTCTAAGTCTTGAACATGAACAAAAACACCACTTGTCGCTAAGACCTCTAAATATGCCCGAATAGCGAAGATCGCGATAGGGTGTCCACGGAAAGTACTATAGGTTTGCCAGCTCATGTCTTCCATAGCTTCCGTGATCTCTTTGGAGAACACGATCGCGCCCGCCGGAGCGGCGCCGCCCGCAAGGGGTTTACCAAGAGTGACGATATCGGGACGCGCATCACCTCCTTGAAACGCGAACCATCGCCCGCTGCGACCAAGTCCGGTGACGACTTCGTCTGCGATCCAGAGCGAACCGGCTTTTCGCGCTGCGCGAGCGACGTTCTCTTGATACCTAGCATCGTAATAAACGCCGCCCTGGGTGTAATCTATTATAGTTGCGGCGACGTCCGATAACTTGCGCTCGGTTTCTATAGAGTCAAATTTGCTGTACTGTTCATTGAGCTCCGGTGAACCGGTGTAAAGTGCGCTCCTCGGCGCATCTAAAATTCGTACAGGGCATTTTTCGGGAAGCAACTTAGGTGAATCGTTAAAGACGGCTAAGCCACCATGCCAATGTGGTTGCACCGTCATCTGTGTCGCGAGCCCCACCATACCGTGATAGGCGCGTTCGCGTGTCGCTAGAGCGGCCCGCCCGGTATACGCTTGCGCAAACGATAACGCCAAATCGTTCGCCTCGCTTCCGCTTAAGGCGAACCGTACGGATCCAACCCAGTCGGTCTCGCCAGCAAACGCAATGTCGATCAACTCTTCGGCCGCTTTTTCACGTTCGCGCCAACGCCACCCCTCGTTCACGACCGGCGCATCCGTCGCTTTCTTTACGGCTTCAATCATTTTGGGATGCCGATGCCCTAACGGGCCGCCGGTATTGCTCGCATCAATAATTTTGCGACCATCCTCTAAGTGAAAATATACGCCATCGCCGCCTATAATCTGTATGCCTTTGCTTTTTCTTCGTCCAGCATTTAGGCCTGTGAAATTCAGTCTACTCATCAGAAATACTACCTATCTATCATTTCGATGGCTTGAGATCGGAAACATCAGGGTGCGGGTGCGCTCAAAGAAAAACTTGTACTATCACCCAATTAAGTTTTTGCGGAGTGTGTTCTTCTCGGCTATTTTGTTGCCTCGAAACCGAAAGATGTCTACGCCATAAACACGAATAGGAGCGCCATCAGCGCTCGGTCCGGTGAACGTCCACTCAGAAAAACCCCGATCATTATCGACGAAGTGAGCAGCGTCACGCCATTGCGCATCGGGAATCGCCGTCCATATTGCTTCATACGCATGCTTTACGTTCTCACGCCCAACATACATAGCGCCCTTCGGGCTCTGCTGCATTCCACCACTGGCGTAGAAAACACAATCATCCGACATACATCGCATTAGTCTGTAAACGTCATGGTCGTTCCATGCCGAAGAAAACTCGCGCAAAAGCTCCAATCGCTGAATGTTTTCCATCGCACTTCCAGTAAGTTGTGGTTCGAAAACGAGTGATACCTGATGCCGGCGATGGAAATTCAAGTAATTCTCTGTTGAAACAACGGATTTCCGTTGTATCTTAGTATGTTCATCGCGCCGACGGTGATCGAAACACGCAAAAGATCCCCCTCAAAAAACGGGAGAAATAAACTTGGTGCATTCTGAGATCGACCAATTCGACTTAAAGATACTAGATGTTCTGCAGAACGAAGGGCTTATCGCTGCGGCAAAAGTAGCCGAACAAGTTGGGCTATCGGAGAGCGCATGTCTCGTTCGAATTCGCCGCCTTAAGAAGCAACGAATAGTTTCAGGCGCTCACGCACGTTTGGATCTTAGTCGGCTAGGAAGCCATGTTATTGTTTTAACTTGGGTATCACTAGAAGATGATCGTGATGTCCGACTGAAAAAATTCGAACGTGAAGTCCTTAAGTTCCAAGAAATTATCGAATGCAACTTCGTTACGGGCCCGTACGACTATCTACTGCGAACGGTGACTCAGGATTTCGATGCATACGTCAAGATTATCAATACTCTGCGGGCGCGAGATGAAAACATCTCGAATTACGAAAGCTGCATAAGAACTCGTGAAATAAGGAATGAAAAGCCGTCGGTCGTATCTCTGTTTTCAAAGACATAAAGTGCAGTCGACCGCCGATAAGAATGTTAGGCGGCGCCCTTTTGGCGCAATACGAAACATCTTGCGGAAGATCTTTAGTACGGTTTTGTTCCTACCGAGAAGAATAATCGTTCTCAGCGATTTAGAGTTACCTTCAGCTGAATGTATCCTTCCAGACAATATTCGCCAGCCTCAGCCGTGTCGGATAGTGTTATACTGAGTAGTTTATGGCGACCCCGCCAGGATTCCAACCTGGGACCTACCGCTTAGGAGGCGGTTGCTCTATGCAGCTGAGCTGCGGGGCCACGCACACATCCACAAAGCCTTCTTTGCGGCGCTGATTCAACCTTATCTTTCAATTTAAATCCGTCATCAGCTCGCAACGCGCTTTTGCGCTCGCATATTCAGATCGTAATACCTCATTTGATAGGAATGGGATATCAAAGGTGCTTGGCACAGCGAAGCACCGAGTGCGATTGGCTTGAGTGTTGGACCGGCAATTATCGCAGACTTATCCAAATCGCCGCGCGCATTGTCCTAACTAAAACCAAAGAGAGGCCTTTGCCTCGCCCTTATCTCTCCCCAGCCTTGACAAATTCAAAGCGCCAAGCTCGCGAATGAACAAATAGTCGACGAACCGAGGATAGGTCCGCCTCAAAAGACGTTTTGGCAATCGCGGAACGGCGGGGTAGGTTCTTGTTTCGTCGGCCCGGACACAGGCGACGACTATTGCTGATAGACGGACGGCGGGAAGACGCACGGGGGCGGTCTAGAGGCGCGGCAAAGAGCCGAACAAAAGGCTCGCTAAGGGGCGAAACGGGAGAAGAACCATCATGGCGCGAAGCGGTGCGGTATGGGCGACGGCGGGTGTTTTGGCGGCGTTCGCTGCAGGATTGTTGCTCGGGCAAAACATCGACAGAGGATCGGCGGACCTGCGCGACAGCGCCGGAAATTCCCTGGTCTCGCCAGATGTTCGCCGCGCTGACGATGCGCCTCGACGAGTTTTCCAAGAGGTGCGGGATGAGGATGCCCCGCGCCCCGACGTCGCGGCGCCCGAAGGGTTCGCGTTTGATCGCTTGCGGCTTGAAACCCAAACGAAAACCCCGGAAGCGTGTCTACAATTCACGGAGGCGCTCGCCGCCGATGGAAGCGTTAACTACGCCGACTATATCCGATTGAAGCCGTCAGCCGTGCCCGCCGTCTCGGTTGTCGGATTAAGCCTTTGCTTGTCCGGTCTCGAATTCAACAAGGAATACAAAACGCGACTGCGGGCAGGGCTCCCGGCAGCGGGCGGCGCGACGCTCGAGCGGCCCGTCGATGTGACGATCGCGTTTGGCGACAAGCCGGCTTATGTCGGCTTTGCTGGCGAAGGTGTGGTCTTGCCGCGCTTCGAAGCTGACGGTCTTGGTCTGCAGACCGTCAATGTCGACGCCGTCGAAGTCTCGGTTAGGCGTGTCTCAGACCGCTCTTTGGCGCGTAAACGGATCAGCTCAGGCGGCGCTGTTGGTCAAGACGACTATTACTATGTCTACGGAGAAGAAGACGGCCAAGATGTCGGCGTTGAAGTCTTTAAGGACACGATCGCCGTTAACGCCGTCGCCAATGAAGCGACGACGACGGTGTTTCCGCTCGGCGCGGCTTTGCCGGACCTAAGTCCTGGCGCGTACTTCGTCCGCCTGCGTGATGTTTCGCCCGGCGCTGACAAGCGTCGTCCGGCGCAAGCCTGGCGTTGGGTGATGTTCACTGATCTCGCGCTGACGAGTTATTCAAGCGGTGAGGGGATCGATGTTATTGTGCGATCCCTTGAGAACGGCCGCCCGCGGTCGGGCGTCGACCTCCAGCTCATTGCTGAGAACAATGACATTCTCGCCAGCGCCACGACCAATCCTGACGGTTTAGCGCGGTTTGAAAAGGCGTCGATAAATGGCGATTATCCGCTGTCGCCGCGGATAATCATGGCGTACGGCCCACAAGAAGACTTCGCCGCTCTCGATTTGCGGCGGGCGCCGTTGGATCTTTCCGATCGAAATATCGGCGGGCGCAGCGCCGGCGCGGTCGTCGACGCCTATCTCTATTTTGACCGTGGAATTTATCGTCCCGGTGAAACCGTACGCTTGTCGGGTCTGTTGCGCGATGCGGCCGGCGTTGCTGTCGATCGGCCGTCGACACTGATCGTAACCCGCCCGAATGGCGTTGAGGCCTACCGTACGCGATTAAGCGATCTTTCCGTGGGCGGTTTCTCGCTTGATTACGCTGTCCCGCGCTCCGCGCCGCGCGGCGTTTGGTCGGTGCGCCTAGAGGCCGACGGCGTCGGTCCCGTGGCGCGAGAGACGTTCTCTGTTGAGGATTTCGTTCCCCAACGGCTCGATGTCGCGATTGACACGGACGAAACGACGCCGTTGCGCGCCGATGAAGAACGGTCCGTCGGCGTTAAGGCGCGTTATCTCTACGGCGCGCCGGCCGGCGATCTACCTGTGGACGGCGAGGCGCGGCTTCGCATCGATCCCAATCCATTTCCGGAGTATTCCAGCTTCCGATTTGGTCCGGCGGACAAGCGGTTCACGGAGCGCTTCATCAAGCTCGCCAAGGCGAAAACCAATGCCGACGGCGAGGCGACGGTCAATCTTTCTCTTGCCGATGTGAATACGAAATTCGCCGCGCCCTTGCGCGCAGATCTCGTGGTCGGCGTGGTTGAGCCGGGCGGCCGCGCCGTTCGTGAAAGCGCGCGCCTCCCGGTGCGCGGTCTCGACGGTTATGTGGGGCTCCGACTGGCGAACGGCGGCGCTGGCGTCGGGCAGGACAAGCCTGTCGATATTGAAGCTGTCGCCCTCGATTGGCGCGGGGCTCTTCGCACTGCGCCGCTAGAGTGGCGGCTTGTCGAGGAAGACTATTGGTTTGAATGGTATCGCTCTGGCGGCCAATGGCGTTGGCGGCGGTCCTACAAAGACGTATTGATCGGTGAGGGGCGCTTGCAAACGAGCGCCGAAGAGCCGGCGTCCTTAAGCCAACGACTTGATCCGGGCTCCTACCGTTTGACGATGGTTGATCCGGCCACCAAAGCGACGACGGATTTGCGCTTCTATGTGGGATGGCGCTCTTACGAAGCCGGCGCCGCTAAGCCGGACGAAGCTGAGCTCACTTTAACCAGCGAAACAGTGACGCCCGGCGCCCGCGCGCGCCTGATGATCGACCCGCCTTATGCGGGCGAGGCCGTCGTCACGATCGCCACGGATAAAGTGCATCTCGTGAAACGCATGAAAGTCGACGCCGGCGGGCGGGAGATCATTGTCGAAACCGATCCCGCTTGGGGCCCCGGCTTCTACGTCATGGCGACGATCGTCACGCCGCGCGACGCCGTTGATCGACCTGTGCCGCGCCGCGCCATGGGCGTCGCCTATGTGCCCTTCGATATGGGCGCACGAACGCTGAACGTCAGCCTGGGAGCGCCGCAAATGGTGCGTCCACGGCAAAGCCTTGATCTGCCGATAACGGTCGCCGGCGCAACGCGTGGCGACGACATTATGGTGACGGTGGCGGCGGTCGATGAAGGCATTTTGCGACTGACAAAATTTGACTCACCGGACCCCGTCGATTTCTTCTTCGGTAAGAAGCGCCTCGGCGTCGAAATGCGTGACGATTACGGACGAATTCTCGATCCGAACCTGGCTGCTGCGACGAATTTTGGCGGCGACCAAATTGGCGGCGAGGGCTTAAGCGTCGTTCCCATTAAGTCTGTTTCGCTTTTCACAGGCCTCGTCACCCTCAATGATGAGGGGCGGGCGATGGCGCCCATCGACATACCGGACTTTAACGGCGAGTTGCGGCTAATGGCGGTCGCCTGGAGCCGGGATAAGCTCGGCGCCGCAGCGCAACCGCTCACCGTGCGCGATCCGGTGCCGGCTCTGTTGTCGCTGCCGCGGTTCTTAGCGCCAGGCGATACGGCGGACGCAACGCTTCTCATCGACAATGTTGAAGGCGCAGCGGGCGATTACTCTGTTGCGATTAAAGGGCGCGGCCCCATCGCGACGGATGAAGTGCGCACCGCCGCTCTCGCTGAAAAAGCGCAAGTCACGGATCGATTGTCATTTAAGGCCGAAGAAATCGGCGTTGGCGGCGTTGAGTTGGCGGTGAGCGGCCCAGGCGATTTCTCAGTGTCGCGCGACTATTCAATTGAAGCGCGCTCGCCGTTCCAACCGATCACTAAAGTCTCGACACAGCGTCTCCTCGCCGGCGAAAGCTTGTCGCTCAGCGCGTCCGCCGCCACGGGTCTCTATCCGGGCTCGGCCGAGGTCAGCGTTTCGTTCTCGCCCTTACGCGGTGTCGAGCCGGGACCGTTGCTCAACGCTCTTTACCGTTATCCGTACGGCTGTTCGGAGCAGTTAACGAGCGCGGCGCTACCGCTTCTTTATGCGGATGTTTTAGGCGCCGCAGCAGGGCGCGGGCCGGAATACGCCTTGCGCCCCCGCATTCAAGGCGCGGTCAATAAACTCCTTGATCGCCAAGGACCGGACGGCGCGTTTGGTCTGTGGCGGGTCGGCGACGCCGCCGCCACTGGCTGGCTCGGCGCGTATGTGACCGATTTCCTCGCGCGCGCCGCGAACGAGGGCTACGGCGTTCCAGAGAACGCACTGTCGCTCGCTTACGATGCGCTTGGCAAAGTCGCGCGTGTCGACCGCTGGAGCTATGTCAATTATCGCCGCGCCGCCTATGAAGGGGCTTGGTCAAACGATACCAGCGATCAGTTACGGAAACGGTCGGCCGCTTACGCCCTTTACGTATTGGCACGCGCCGGCCGTGCCGATCTCTCAGATTTGCGCTATTTCCACGACGCGGTCATGGATACGGTGAAAAGTCCGCTCGCCAAGGCGCATATTGGCGCGGCGCTTGCGGCTATGGGCGACGCGGCGCGCGCCGAAAGCGCATTCGCCAAAGCCGAAGCGGCGATCGGCTATGACAATACGGGCGATTACTATCAGTCGCCCTTACGCGACGTCGCCGGTGTTCTGGCGCTTCTTTCTGAAACGGGCGAGACGCGGCGCGCCACCGCGCTTTCCGATCGGTTCGTGTCATATATGCGCGCGCCAGACCGTCTGCATACGCAGGAAAAAGCCTATGTGCTAATGGCGGCGCAAGCGCTGTTACGCGAAGCCGGCGCCACGGCTGTCAGCGTTGACGGCGCCCCCTTGCAAGGCGAAGGCGCAACGCGAAACTACACCGCGAGTATGGCGGGGTTGGATGACGGCCTTACCTTCGTGAATGACGGCGAGGGGCCCGTTTTCGCGTCAGTGACGGCCTATGGCGCGCCGATAACGGCGCCCACGGCGTCGGCGTCCGGATATGCGATCACCAAGCGCATCCTAACGCGCGAGGGCGTAGCGGCGAACCTCAACGCCGTTCGGCAAAATGATCGTTTTGTCGTCGTCGTATCCGGCGAGTCGTTAGAAGACCGCGTTAACCCATCGATATTAGTCGATCTTTTGCCCGCAGGTTTCGAGATTGAATCCGTTCTGCGGCCGGAAGACGGGGCGCGCAAAGACGGCGCGGGCGCTTATCCATGGCTTGCGGACATCTCCCGCTTGAAGATTGCGGAAGCGCGCGATGATCGGTTTGTCGGCGCTATTGATTTGACACGTCAACGCTTCACGGTCGCCTATATTGCGCGGGCCGTAACGCCGGGCGATTTCGCGCTCCCCGGCGCTGTTATCGAGGATATGTACCGCCCAGGCGTGGCGGCCCGCACCGATGCAAACGGGCGCGTGCGCATTCTGCCAGCCAGCGAATAGGCATGTCGACTGCGGATCTCTTTCGGATGAGCGTTCGATCGACGGGACGCGGGGCTTTGCGTCGATTTAGCGGCGTTATCGCCGTTATCGTCCTCGTCAGCGCGTTTGTCATGTTGGCGGATCGCCTATTTCCGCCGCCGCTGTCTAAAGCCGCTGATCGCGCGATCATTGTTCTCGATAGGAATGATCATTGGCTGAATGCATTCGGGACGCGGGAAGGACGCTGGCGATTTAACGCCAAGCTTTCAAAAATCGATCCCACCTTCAGGGCTAGCCTGATCGCGATTGAAGACAAGCGGTTCTATCATCATCCCGGCGTCGATGTCTTAGCGTTGGTGCGTGCAGCGGTTTCCTCCGCACGCGCCGGACGCATCGTCTCCGGCGGTTCGACCATCACGATGCAGACGACTCGGCTGTTGGAGCCGCGTCCGCGCACGCTGAGGTCAAAACTAATCGAGATCATTCGCGCCTTACAGCTGGAAAGCCGCCTAACGAAGGACGAGATTCTAGCGCTTTACCTGACGCTTGCGCCCTATGGCGGCAATATTGAAGGAGTGCGTGCGGCCAGCCTCATCTATTTCGGCAAAGAACCGGCGGTTCTAACGCCCGCTGAAACGGCGCTGTTCATCGCCTTGCCGCAAGCGCCCGAAGCGCGAAGACCGGACCGACACGCGGGCGCCGCTCGCGCTGCGCGCGATCGCATTATCGCCAAACTGGAAGATGTCGGGCGGTTATCCGCCGCGGACGCTGTTGCAGCGGTCGCAACGCCGACGCCCACGGCGCGAAGGCACTTTCCGCATACGGCGTATCACGCCGCTAGGGCTACGGCTTTCTCAGGCGATGCCCCGTCGCCCCCGTTCGCAAAGAGCGTCGACGATGTACGCTCAACAATTGACGCGCGATTGCAGGGCGCCGCTCAGACAATTGTTCGCGACCATGCGATGGGCTTCACCGACGGCGCGAACGCTGCCGCGCTCATCGTCGAAGCGTCAACGGGGGAGGTCTTAGCCTATGTTGGGTCGGCTGGATTTGATCGCCCCGGCGGATGGATCGACTTAACACGCGCGGTGCGCTCGCCAGGCTCTTTGTTAAAGCCATTCGTCTACGGCGTCGCCTTTGATGACGGCGTTTTGACGCCCGACACCGTGATGAGTGATGCGCCTCGCGCTTTTGACGGCTATCAGCCGGAAAATTTTGATCGGACCTATCGCGGCGAAGTGCGGGTTTCAGAGGCTTTGCAGCATTCACTGAATATACCCGCGGTCGCCGCCTTGCAGGCGGTCGGCCCACAGCGCTTCGGCGCTACATTGAAAAACGCCGGTGCGCCTTTAACACTGCCGCAGCGTGGCGGCGGCCATGCCGGACTGCCGACGGCGCTTGGTGGGGCGGGCTTACGTTTATGGGATGCGGCGCGTCTCTATGCCGGCCTCGCCGATGGGGGGCGGGTTAAACCGTTAACGCTCAAACGTTTTGATTCCCATGCAAACGAAAACTCAGCATTTTATCAGATTATGTCGCCGCATAGCGGCGAAGCAATATTAGAGACGCTACGTGATGGGCCGAGTTTGGCGGGTAGGGCGCCGGCGGCGCTCGCCGTCAATGCGCCGCGCGTCGCATTCAAAACGGGCACCTCGTATGGCTATCGCGACGCCTGGGCGGCGGGCGCTGCTGATGGGCTTGTAATCGCGGTCTGGACAGGCCGAGCGGACGGCGCGCCGCGACCAGGCGCGACCGGAAGAAAGGTCGCTGCGCCGCTTTTGTTTGCCTTGTTCGACGCCGCGTTAACGCAAAACGGCGGCGCTGGCGTAACAGCGCCTATGGCGGAACAAAATCCGCGTGCATTCGCCCGCCGCCTTGATGTGCGTGAAAAAACACCATCGCTCCGCATTGCGTTCCCTTCAGATGGCGCAGAACTTTTTGCCGATAGCGCAAGCCGTGGTTTCGTGCTTGCGGCGGCTGGCGGCGAGGGCCCCTATCATTGGTATGTGGATGGAAAAGCGCTTCGCGGCAGCGTTGAACCAGCCGCGAACGTTGCTGTAAGCGCAGACCTTTGGCGACCCGACAATTATGGCTTTCATCGATTGGCGGTCGTTGACGCCACGGGACGAAGCGCCACGGCGTCCGTTCGTGTGCATGGCCCGCAATAAAGCGATGCAAACGCCCATCTCAAGGCGGCCTGTATCAAGACGCCGTGTTCTCAGCGCGACGACGGCGTACAGCCTGCTCACTGGCGTGTCGCCTGCAATTTGGTCGCTCCACCCGGCGCGCGCCGAGGGCGCCGCTGGCACGTTCACTGATGGTATTGCGATAAGCGGCGGACATTTCACCGCTAGCGAGGCCGATTATCTCCTTGCTGATATTCTACCGCCGCGCCTCTCATCACCTGAAGCGGCGCCGGCCTGTCGGCTTGTGCAGTCATACCTCGATAATGGCGCGGTGTTTCATGACACGATGCCGCTTGATCGATGGGGACGTCGGGTAGGGCGGCTCGTACGCGCTGAAACGCCACGCTCCGCGGACGCAACAAGCGTTCACGACGCCGCTCTCGCCCTCGTCGAGAAAGGGCTTGCGATCGTTATGCCGCAAACGGAGGACGTCGATGGACTCTACGCGCTTCTCGCCGCTGAAGACCGCGCGCGCGCCGAGGGCGCCGGGCTCTGGTCGCGAGACGACGCGCCAATTTACGACGCCGCGGATTTCGTGCCCTATCATGGTTACCGCCTGATTGAGGGAAAGATCCGCTCAGCAGCTGAGCGCCGTACACGATTATTTCTGAATTTCGGCGAGGATTACCGCACTGACGCCACCGCGAGCGCACCGCGCCGTCTCATGCGCCAGTGGAGCAAGAGGTATGCGGATGATAGCCGTAGTTTTTGGTCGCATATCGGCGAAGACGTCGAGGCGATTGTCGGATACGACGTCGTCGTCCGTGGCTATGTCGCTGCGCTGAACGGGCCGTCCGTCGCTCTCAGTCATCCGATGCAGATAACGTTCAAACACCGAACTGGCTGATATTACCAGCCATATAGGCCAAGGATCGTGATATCGGCGCTGTCGCCGCTGGATCGGCGTAAAGCCGCAAATTTGCTTTACGCTAAGCGGCGGCCTTTTGCTGAAGCGATGTTTCCAACGCAGAAATCGCCGCGGCCATATCGGATTTACGCACCGCCGCAACTTCGCGGGCTAAACGATCCAGTGCGGCTTCGAATAATTGGCGTTCCGAATAACTTTGTTCCGGCTGATCGGCGCCGCGATAGAGATCGCGCACCACTTCCGCCACAGAGACGATATCGCCGGAATTGATTTTTGCTTCATATTCTTGGGCGCGACGGCTCCACATGGTGCGCTTGATGCGTGCGCGGCCCTTTAAAAGCTCAATCGCTTTAACAACCGTCTTTTCATCGGAGAGCCCACGCATACCGACGCTTGCGGCTTTCGCCGTCGGCACGCGCAATTTCATTTTCTCTTGGTCGAAATCGATCACAAACAATTCGTTGGTGATGCCGGCGATGATTTGCTTTTCGACTGAAACAATTTTGCCGACCCCGTGGGCGGGATAAACAACGTGATCGTTCACCTTGAAATCCTGTTTCGCTTGCTTGGATTCCGGCGTTGGTTTCACTTTGGGATCGGACGGCGTCGGCGCATCCGGCGCAGGATCACGCAACGCTGTCGGCAGAATAATAGGTTCCGACCGGCCGCCGCGAGGCTTTTGACCGACATTCATTTTTTTCGGTTTGGCGGATGCGCCTTCAGAGTCTTTCACAGGGGGGATCGTCGCACTCTCACTTTTGGACACAGACGCAGAGATCTTTGACGCCGAAGACTTCGATGTCGATGGTTTTGACGCTGATGTCTTCGAACTTGTTGTTTTTGCCGCACTTACTTTGGAAGTCGACGGCTTAGACGCAGCAGCTTTTTTTGCAGGCGCTTTTTTCGTCGTCGTAGACTTTGAGTCGGCGCTCTTGGCAGATTTCGCAGCCTTTGTCTTCGGTGTTGCGCTTGATTTTGTCGCTTTCGTCGTCGATGCCGCAGCTTTTTTTGTTTTAGCAGCGGTTTTCGGCGCAGCTTTCTTTGTCGTCTTTTTCGCCCCGGTCTCTTTTGCGGTTGGCTCTTTTACGGTTGTCTCTTTTGCGCCAACCTCTTTGGCAACAGTCTCTTTCGTCGCAGACTTCTTAGCGGCTGTCTTTGATGCGGCTTTCTTAGCCGTGGCGGACTTGGTCGCGCGCGCCTTCGCCGTTGTACGGCTGCTCGTGGATTTTTTCGCCGCGGGCTTTTGCTTCGCCGCGGGTTTTTTCTCTGCTTGTTTCGCGGCCATCGTCCACTCTCTTCATCGACTGGTTTCGCGGGCCTTGCCTGCTCACCGTTCTACGCGCGCGTTAGAAGGTCTAAGACTTCTACAAGTTTCAATCCGGCGTCGTTCTTTTTAGGAGCGACGCCTTGTGCGCTATCTAATCTGGCAACAACGGAAAAAGGTCGATCCATTCATCGAACTTATGCATCCGACAATGATTTCGCGCCGTAAAGCACTTCGGAACGACTGGCGAATGGGTCGTCACAACGTATGACGTTTGTCGATAATCGAGTCGTGGGCTTCAGCTTTATAGGTGCTCCCACGCTCGCGGCGTGTTCATCAGACTTGTCTTTAGCCGCCGATACTATCAAACGATATCGAGGCAAATCCTTACCGTGTTGGTTTAATTAAATAATTTATCACAAATAGCGATTGTTGCCAATGATTCGGCCAAATTTGCCTTGGCTTGCCGATGCGCGTCGCGTCACTTGGCGCGCGCAGTACGCCACGGAAGCAATGAAAGCCCGTTGCGAGCGGCGTGCTAATCGCCCTTTCCAGGCTTCTCACTGAAGTACTTCTCGAGTTTGCCTTGTTCTTCAACCTTTTCGTCAGCGCCCTCGAGGGGATCAGTTTTCTGAGTTATATTAGGCCATTGCGTCGCATACTTCGAATTTAGGTCGAGCCATTTTCCATCCGGATCATCGGTGTCGGGGATGATCGCTTCTGCCGGGCACTCAGGTTCACAAACGCCGCAATCAATACACTCGTCGGGGTGAATGACGAGCATGTTCTCGCCTTCATAAAAGCAGTCGACAGGGCATACCTCGACGCAATCGGTGTATTTGCAGAGGATGCAGGCATCATTCACGACGTAGGGCATCTACGCACTCCATCAAACACGGCCGCCCGCTTCCAAGAAGAGCGGGCGTGCGGTGAACCGCTTGGTCAAACAAAAACGCCGGCGCCCGGCCACAGCACGGGCGGCGACGACATAGGCGTTGACGAAAAGGCTGTTAACGCCGTCGATCTAGGCGATCGACTTTTCTTGCGCGTCGATCTAAGGCGCATTCATGTCTTGCGCAAGCCGCGACCGGTTTTAAGGCGTCAATTATCTTTGTCCAAGGCGTTGCCGCCGCCTGCCGCGAGGGCGCGTTGTCGCGCTTCGCCGCTCGCAACGTCAGATACGTAAATCAGTCCGCATAATCGGCGCATAAACGCATCTTCATAAGGATCGCGGACGTCATCGCTCAAAATAATGCGCCATAATGTCTCCACAAGCGTGGTTTTCTCCGCGTCTGAGAACTGTTTCGCGTGCTTGGTGAACCGATGCAGGTCATTCGCGGCTTGAACCGCGCTCTCAGCCTCTTCGGCCAACCGTCCAGCCGCTTCCTGAGAAAGTGAAAACTGGCTTGCAAGCGCTTGTGTAATGATGGCGCGCTCTTTTGCCGCGTAATTCGCATCAGCGCTCGCAGCCTCTATCATGAGCGCTGCGGCGGCGAGGCGGCGTTCTTCGTCGGCGTTCTTTTCATCGACTGTCGCCGAAGGGCCGCCGAAAATCTGTTTGATCTTATCGAGCATGGACCAAAACTCCTCTTATGATGGGTCGTCTTCACGTCGAATTGGAGCGGCGTCTTCGCCGCTTTCATTCTCCGAGGGACTTAAATCGCTATAGAGCGTGCGCGCCTCTGCTGCGGTACCACGCCGTTCTCCGCAGGCGATGATTTCAAGTTCAACCACATCGCCCCGACGTCCATAAGTGAGGCGATCGCCGGGGCGCACGAGAAAGCCAGGCTTTGATATGCGCAAGGTCGCCCCATTGCGGGCGATCCGCACTTTTCCCGAAGAAACGAATGTGGCCGCGAGATTACGGGTTCTGAAAAAACGCGCGCACCAGAGCCATTTGTCGATGCGCTGGGCAGGGTCGGAAAGGGACGCCGGGTCCGGCGTCCGTGAATTCACGAGCCTTTGGCGCCGCCATCGCCGTCAGTTTTCAACGCGGCGAGCACGGCGAAAGGCGAATCCGGATCGGGGCCTTTATTGCCGCGCCGTGGTTCAGAGCTATAGCGACGCGGCGGCCGTGGACCGTCATGCTTCTTGCCGCCCTTTTTGCCGTCGAAGCGACGCTTTTTATTGGGCCCACCGTCGGGCCCACGCTTCCCGTCACCGTCTCTCGCCGAACGGCCTTCCTGTTGGCCCGATCCGTTCTTGCCGTGCCGACGTTTTTGGCCGCCGTCTCGGTCTTCGCCAGATTGGCCACGGCGGCCTTGGCCGGCGTCGCGCCGCGGCGGGCGACGTGGCGCCATGCGCCAGATTTCAACTTCGATTTCTTCGGTCTCTGCGGCGGCGTCGACAGCGGTATTGCTGGATTCTTTCGGTTGGGCTTCCACCGCTGCTGATGGTTCGGCCGGGGCGTCGCCCGAGGGCGCAGCATTTTCCTTCGCGTCAGACGTCGGCGAAGCAGCCGCTTCAGGCGTTGGTTCGGGCTTTTCTCCTTCGGCGGACGCCTTAGTCGCTTCTGGAGGTTCAGAGACTGAAACCGATTCCCCAGTCCCTTCCGGCGTACCGGCATCCGTCGCCATCGCGCTCGCTTCTGTCGGCGCCGCAGCTGCGATTTCGCCGTCAACAGACGAAGCGCTTTCCGGAGTGGCCGTCGCGGTATTGTTCTCGGCCGCAGCGGCGTCCACAGACGCTTCTGGCGTTTCCGTAGCTGGCGTTTCGGCTTCTGGCGCCGCTGATGCCGGCTTCAATGTCTCAGACCCTGCGGTTTCAGGCGATGAAGTTTCAGATGCTGACGTTTCTGGAGGCGTAGCGTCGGCTTTCGGAAGGGCCCGCTTAATCGTCTGCTTGCGGTAGCCGAGGGAGCGCAAAATGCTCTCGAATTCCTCGCCGGAACACCCGACGAGCGACATCATTTGTTGATTGGCTTCAAAGCCGCCCTTGGCGTTCTCTGCGCCGCGCGCCGTTCGGATAACGCCGGCGAGGCGTTCTAACATGTCTATCCGGACAGCCCGTTCGCCTGAGGGGCGATAACCAGAAGCGTAGTAGTAAGCGTGCGGAAGATCCTTATTGAGCAGAATAGAAACGAGGCCGGCTTTCGGCGGTTGAAACGTCGCCGGTGCTTTATCCGCCCAGAGCGCCCATAGCATTGTCAACAGACCGGCGGGGCCGGGCTTTAGAAGGCTTGGCATATGCAGCGTATATTCGCCGAAGCGCACGCCGATTTGGCGCAGTTTGCCGCGTTCGTCTTGGCCGAGTTGCTTCAACTCCGAGGCGATCGGCGCGCGCGACATCGCGCCGAAATTCTCAACAAGACGAAAACCTACGCCGCGCGCAAGGCCCGGTAGCGCGCCGTCGCCTTCAGCGTCCACCGCCTGTTTGAGACGTAAGAGATCGCTTAGAAGCGCCTCGATACGGGACGCGAGATAATCCGTCAGCCGATCATGGACGCGGCCGCGCAAGGACGCCGGGATAGCGTCGAGGCCGCGCATTTTAAGATTAGGCCGCAAGGGCGTCGGCCCTTTTTCTAAAACCGCAACGGGCGATGAGCGCCACCAAATTGTCGCGTCGGCTTCCAAGCGTAAATCGCCAGGTTCGGCGTTGGCGAGCGCGGCGCCCCGCGCGGCGAGGATAGGGGTGAGCGCGCGCTCAGCGGCGTGGCGCGCTTTTTTCGCCTCAAGCCCTTTGGCGCGTGGGTCGAGAATGAACTCAAAGCCCGTCAAGCGGCCGACAAATTGGCCTTCCACAATCACTTCTCCGTCGTCGGTGACGCCCGCGAGCAAAGGCGCGTCGTCACGTAGTTTTCGGGCCAAAACCGATGTGCGTCGGTCCACGAAACGTTGGGTGAGTTTTTCGTGTAAGGCGTCTGATAAAGCGTCTTCTATCGATCGCGTTTTGCCCTGCCAATAGCTGGCGTTGTCGACCCAGCCGGCGCGATTGGCAAGATAGGTCCAGGTGCGTACATGGGCGATGCGATTTGAAATGACGTCAATGTCGCCGTCCGTGCGATCGAACGGCGCGATTTGCGCTTCAAACCAGTGCTCGCCCATGCGGCCGCGATCGACCAATTGTTCGTAAATCTCCGACAAGAGCCGCGCGTGTTGATCAAACGCGGACTTGCGGAAGTCGGGAATTTGGCAAACGTCCCAGAGCAGCGCCAACGCCGCACCGCCACTCGCGCGTTCTTTGACGTCGACGAATGTTCCAAGGCGGGAGAGGGCGAGTTCGTCTTCCGCCGGTCGACAGCGCCGTAAAAGATCATTGGGTGGCGGACGGTCGAGGGCGACGCGAAGGGCGCTGAAACTGGAAAAGTCGAGACGTTCCGAGCGCCATTGCAAAGCGTCGACGGCGGCGAAGGAATGGTTTTCGATCGCCTCAACGGTTTCGTCGTCAAACGCCGCGCAATCGGCGGTCACGCCGAATGCGCCGTCACGGGTATGGCGGCCGGCGCGACCGGCGATTTGCGCGAGTTCCGCAGGGCTTAAATCACGGACCGATTTGCCGTCGAATTTGCGTTTCGCCGCGAAGCCCACATGGTCGATGTCCATATTAAGGCCCATGCCGATCGCATCGGTCGCGACGAGATAATCGACGTCGCCGTTTTGATAGAGATCGGCTTGGGCATTACGCGTACGCGGCGACAACGCGCCTAGAACCACCGCTGCGCCGCCGCGTTGGCGCCTTACGAGTTCAGCGATGGCGTAAACGGTGTCGGCGGAGAAGCCGACAATCGCCGAGCGACGGGGCAGGCGCGTTACTTTCTTTGAACCGGCGTATTCGAGGGTCGAAAACCGCTCTTTGGAGACGATGTCGATGCCGGGAAACAGACGCCTCAAGATCGACGCCATGGTCGCCGAGCCGATAAACACGGTTTCGATGACGCCGCGCGCATTTAAAAGCCGAGAGGTGAACACCCGTCCGCGCTCTGGATCGGCGGCGAGTTGAATTTCATCGACGGCGAGAAACTCAACTTCTCGATCTAGCGGCATCGCCTCGACGGTCGCCACCCAATACCGCGCCGACTTTGGGATGATCTTCTCTTCGCCGGTGATCAGCGCCACGTTCTGAGAGCCAATGCGCGGCACGAGCTTGTCATACACTTCGCGCGCCAGGAGCCTCAGGGGTAATCCGATCATCCCTGTGCGATGGGCGAGCATGCGCTCAATCGCGAAATAGGTTTTGCCGGTATTGGTGGGCCCGAGAACGCCGATGACCCCGTCGCCGCCCGGCAAGGCGTCGCCGTGCACGTCGCGGCCGCTGCGATTACTGCGTAAGAGAGGGGCGTTGGGGCGGGCGATCATCAAATGGTTCCGGGCGAGGAGGGCCTTATTGGCCGCCCGCGCCTGCTTGCAAGGACACCTATAACGTAACCGCCGAATTGCAAGCAGGGCTCGCTGAAAGGTTATTAATCGTAAAGTTTGATGGGGCTGAGCGCACGTACATCGTGACGAGCGATTCGCGTGAGAGTTTCTTTAAGTCGAAAAGAGGGTTAATTGTCCGGCTCGGCCCGCAGCGGCGCTTGACAGCTTCCGCCGCCTGAATTACGCCCCGCGCTTCAGAATTTTTAAGCGTTGCGGCGATTCTCGCCACATGGCGCTGTTTTTACCGAACCCCGCGCCGCCCCAAGGGCTTGCGCTTGACCAATTGAGAAAGAGGCGATCATGGCGCGCCGTTGCGAATTGACAGGTGTCGGCCCGATGTCGGGCAACAATGTCTCCCACGCGAACAACAAAACCAAGCGGCGCTTTTTGCCCAATCTGTGCGACGTGACGCTGCACAGCGACCGCCTTGGACGCGGCTTTAAAATGCGCATCACGGCCGCTGCGCTGCGCACGGTCGACCATGTCGGCGGTCTCGACGCGTTTCTCGCCAAAGCGGACGAAACCTCGTTGTCGCCTTCGGCCTTGAAAATCAAACGCGAACTGGCGAAAGCTTCCTAACGGTCCGACAGGCGTCGCCTGGCCGGCCCGTCAGAGAGGCCGACCCCTATGCCGCCCGTATCGCCGCCGTCCGCATCAACAGAGCCCGACCCAATCATTATTGAGTCGGAATCGCCTGATGTCGCGCCGCCGGTGGAAACCCGGCATCCTCAGCTGACGCCGCTGCAAAAGCTTCTTCGAAACCTGGGTGACTTCGCGCTTGGCGCCGGACGTATGGCCGCCTTATGCCTCGTTCTGACGCCGATTGTGCTAACGGCGATCCTTGTCATCGATATTCCCTTCCGTTTGCTGGATCAGGTCTTCACAAGCGCTGCGATGCGCCCCAGCGGTTGGCTCACGAATGGCCATATCGTCATGGCGTTTGGCGCAATGGCGGTGATTCTCATTGCACGGCGGTTCGGCGGCGATGAAGCTGCGCGCACCGTCACGGCGGCTTGGAGCGTCGCGGCCGTCGCCGCGTTCGCGGAATTCACCTATTTAGCGCCGCTGCTTGAGGGAGGCGATCTGCCTTCAACGCGGTTTGTCGTGGGCTTTGTCGCCTCGGCGATGGTCGGTCAGTACGTAGCGGCGGCGTTTTACGACATTGTGCGCGGCGGCGAGGTTTGGTGGCGCGCGCCGTTCTACGCCTTGCTGACGGCATTCGCTGTGCATGTGGCGCTGTTCTATCCCATCGCTTTCGGCGCTTCGAACGCGCCTTGGATGGCGTGGATGGTCATCGATTTCGGGCTCAAGGCGGTGATGGCGGTGGCGTTTCTCGGGGCTTATGCTTTGCTACGAAAACAGCTGAGGCCGCGCGGCGGCCTCGGCGGCTAACCGCCGGTTAAAGCTTAGCCTTCGTGGTCTTTTCCTGCGCCTTCGCCTCCTGCCAGAGCGCCTCCATGTCGTCGAGCGAAGCGTCGTCCAGTGATCGACCGTCGCGTTCTAAGGATGCCTCGATATGGCCGAAGCGACGGATGAATTTCTGATTGGCGCGCCGTAACGCGGCTTCAGGATCAATTTTGAAATGCCGCGCGAGATTGGCGACGACGAAAAGAAAATCTCCGAACTCTTCTTCGAGGTGATCCGCGTCGCCGTCTTTTGCAGCCTCTAAGAGTTCGCCGACTTCTTCGTCAATCTTCTCCGCCACGGCGTCGGGCGTCGGCCAATCGAACCCGACGCGGGCGGCGCGTTTTTGCAGCTTCATCGCACGGGTGAGGCCGGGCAGGCCGGACGGCACATCGTCGAGAACGCCGCCCGCGCCCTTGGCGGCCCGTTCAGCGGCCTTTTGCTGTTCCCAGGAAACAGTCTGTTGGTCAGCGGTGCGTTCTTCTGCGTCAGCGAAAACATGGGGATGTCGGCGGATCATTTTGTCCGTGATTGCGTCGACAACGTCGGCGAAGGCGAAAAGACCATCCTCGCGCGCCATCTGCGCATGGAAAACCACCTGAAAAAGCAAGTCGCCCAACTCGTCGCGCAGCTCGCCATAGGCGCGCCGCTCGATCGCATCGGCGACTTCGTACGCCTCTTCGATGGTGTAGGGCGCGATTGTTTGGAACGTCTGTTCGACGTCCCACGGGCATCCATTTTCTGGGTCGCGCAACTGGGCCATCACGCTGAGCAGCTGCTCCATAGCGCCGGAACTGAGCTGCTCGCCCTCGTGCTTCGGTCGGTCGTCTTTCATTCTCGCGGCCTCGGAAAAAGTTGAACGTAATAGTAAAGATAGATCAGCGATTGAGACTATCGGCGCCTTGGGTTTTCTTTGTCAGACTTATCGGGCAAAAGGGGCTATAGCCAGCGCACGGCGCGGCCGCCGTCGGCGCTTTCTTCCTGACATGAGAGAATGTCGGAAACGCCGAAGCGTCGCTACGGCCTTTTTCCTATTGCGGCCCATGTCGCGATGGGACGACGTCCTTCGCGACCTGCGAGCCGCCCGCTGCAAAGAATGACCGGCGCCGCTGATATGCGGGCCAGCAATTAGAGACGATTGATGCCGATTCAAGAAGCGAAATTTATTTGGCGCAATGGCGCTTTTGTTCCCTGGGCTGAGGCGACCACCCATGTGCTCGCCCACGGGCTCCATTATGGAACCGGCGTTTTTGAAGGCATTCGCGCCTATGACACCCCCCATAAGGGCCCGGTGATTTTCCGCAATCGCGAGCATTATGAGCGGCTGCTTTTTTCCTCGCGCGTTTATGCGATCGAGATCAAAGAAGACGTCAACACGATGATGGAGATCACTCGCGATCTCCTCCGCCGGAATGGTCTGTCCGCCGCCTATATTCGCCCCTTGGCGTATCTCGGCTATGGCGAAATGGGCCCGTCCTCGATCGCCTGCGAAACCGATTTCATCATCGCCGCCTTCCCCTGGGGCGCGTATCTCGGAGAAGAAGGCCTGCGCGACGGTATCGACGTTTGCGTATCATCATGGCGACGCTCTGCGCCCGGAACGATTCCCGCAGGCGTGAAGGCGGCCGGCAATTATCTTTCAAGTCGCCTCGTTTCCATGGAAGCTAAATCGAACGGTTTCGCCGAAGGCATCGGCCTCGCCCATGACGGCACCGTGTCGGAAGGCGGCGGCGAGAACATCTTCGTCATTAAAAATGATCGCATCGTCACGCCGCCGGGCGCGGCGTCGATCCTCAACGGCATCACCCGCGACTGCGTCATGACAATCGCCAAAGATCTGGGGATCGAGGTCGTCGAACAAAGCATCCCACGCGAGGCGCTCTATGCTGCGGATGAAATCTTCCTGACGGGGACGGCTGCGGAAATCACGCCCGTGCGTTCCGTTGATAAGCTGCCCGTCGGCGACGGTTCGCACAAAATAACGAAGTCCTTGCAGAAAGTCTTTTTCGGCCTTTTCACCGGCGAAACGGAAGACAAATGGGGCTGGCTCGATCCGGTCAACGCCAGCGCGTCATAGCTGTCGCTTCGCTTTAACATTATAGGGCTAGTCGCGAAGCGGCTCACTACTTCGAGCGGCCGCCCTTTGCCCGTTTGCGTAACGCAAGCGCATCGTCGATCACGTGAAAAATGTAACTTTGCTCAACAACACCGCCTAAGAGATAGGCGCGCGGTCCCGTTGCATAGATTGCAACGTCCTGTCCGCCATGGGTTTCTGAGCCGAGCGGCACCGCTGCGTCTTGCAGATACCCATTGGCGCGCGCCATCACCTCCGTGATCAGAGGGCGACGTCCTTGTGCATCAAGACGTGTTATAACGCTTCCTGGCCCATTGCCGTAGCCGAGCGTCGTGTACGGACGGCCGTCGGCCGCTTTCGTTAACGACAGCGCACTGTCGGCGTCGCCAGGATCGACCGGCGTTTTCACCAGTCCGAGAATATCATTGCCCTTCGCCGGGTAGCCCGCGAAATGGAACGTATGCCCATGGTCAGAGGTGACGATGATGAGCGTATCCCGCAATGAAACTCTTTCGACGGCTGCGCCGACAGCTTCAGCGTATTCTTGCGCGTCGGCGAGGGCGCGTTTAGCGTTCCCGGCGTGGTGGGCGTGATCGACCCGGCCAGCTTCGACCACGAGAACATACCCTTTCTTCGCCCGCGCGAGGATATCGATCGCTGTAACCGTCATCTCTTCAAGCGATGGTTCGCCGCCGATGTCATTGGCGCGATCGAGTTCATATTCCATGTGGGAGCGTTCAAATAACCCAAGCACCCGCGGGTCGCGTGTCGGATCGATGGCGTCAAAGCCGGCCCGGTCGACAACTGTCGTGTGTTCTGGGGATTTCACACGCCATTCCGCCATGAGATCGCGCCCATCTTTACGCAGACCTTTTTCGTCGGCGTCTTCTGGGTCCGTCGCCGCTTCGGGAAGGAAGTTCGACCGCCCGCCACCCATGGCGACGTCAATACCGTCTCCATACGGAAATTCAATCAATTGGCGGGCGATATCGCGACAGCCGGCGTCACGCGCAGCGGCGGGCATCGCGCTGTCGCGCTCCCAATTGCGATTCGGCGTATGGGCGTAACCGGCGGCGGGCGTCGCGTGCGTCAGTCGCGCCGTCGATACGACGCCAGTCGCCATGCCGGCCGCTTCAGCAAGTTCGAGAATTGTCGGCGCCGTCATTGTCCTGGCGCTTTCGCAATCGCCGCGCGTGGCTTCCTTTGTGAGCGAGACAACGCCGATGCGGGTTTTCACGCCCGTCACCATGGCAGACATTGTTCCGGCGGAGTCCGGCGTTTGGGCGTCAGTGTTGTAGGTTTTTGAAAGAGCCACATAAGGAAACCGTTCGAAGGAGAGTACGTTCTCCTCACCCTCTTCGCCGCGGCTTTGACCGTCATAGATGCGCGCCGCTGTCGTGGTGGTGACGTCCATACCATCAGCGACGAAAAGAATGACATTGCGCGCGCGACGGGTGTTCGGCGTCACGGCGCGGCGCGCTTTCAGGGTTTCCTGACCGTCAATGAAATAGGTGTCGTTTTCAATCGACGGCGCGTCGGCGAAAGCAGGCGCTAAGCAAGCGCAAAGGAGTGCCGCTGCAACCATTAGCATGGCCGAACCACGCCTTACGCCGCTACGTTTATCACCGGACATCCTCATGCGCCTCATGTCTATCAATCGACTAACTGACGACAGACAGCATAGCGCAGCTGCATGACACGTCGATAACCGCCCATGTCAAAAAATGAGACGCAGGAATGATCTCTAGAACGCGCTCAGGGTCAGATCTTAACGCGCTTGGCGACAGCGAGCGCGGCTTTTTTGTCAACGCCAAGATACTCCGCCGTTGAGCCGATGCTTTTGTGCCCTAGTAAATGCTGACACGCGCGGAGGTTTTTCGTTTGATCATAAATTAACGCGGATTTCGTGCGGCGCATGGAGTGTGTCGAAAAGCGCCGCTGATCGAGGCGCGCGATCGCCGCCCAGTCTTTCACAAGGCGACTGTACTGCATCCGAGACAGCGGTTTGTCGGCGCTCTTGCGATTACCAATCGACGACCAGAGATAATCCTCCGGCTTCTTTTCGCTAAAGTCGATCCATTCCTGTAAAGAGCGTCGCGCTTCGGCGCCGAGCGTCACGGTTTTGGTGCGGCTGGTTTTCTCTTGAAAAATTTCGAATTCTTCGATGACGCAGTTTAAATGATCCGTCACGTCACGGACTTTAAGAGAGAGAAGCTCTCCGGCGCGGCACATGGCGTCAAGGCCAACGTTAAAAAGTGCAATATCCCGCAAGCGCAGGCGTTTGCGCGCCGCTTGCAGCTTTAGCTCTGCACGCACATGGGCGGCTTGTTCCGGCGAGAAGGCGCGCATTTGGCCGACGGCGCGATCTTTATTCCACGGTTCTTTGGGAGCCGTCTTTGAGTCGGCGTCATCGGAGGTCGGGCGGGCCATGGGCGAGGGGGGCTTTCGATTAATCTTTACTAACAAAGTATAGCGTTACACTCGTAAATTTAGAATTAATTAACTTCAAACGGCTCGCCGAGAACGGAGCATGTAGCCAATACGTCGCTCGCGGCATTCCTTTTACGGGACGGGGACCTTTGGCATCGACTGATTAGCTAAGTGAGTATAGCTTGATTGTCACTGTTAACGAAAGAGAGCATTGTGAAACGTCGAGATTTTCTGATCGCAACTTCCCTCGCGACATCATCAATTGCATGTTCAAAGGAACCGGAAAGTGTTAATCGCGTGGTCGATAGCAGCGCAGGCAAAGGCGTAAAAACGGATATTCGTATAGCAAATATATTCCCCGCAGCTGGTATTTCAGAAAAGAAATACACTGATACGATTATTCTCAATAATGTTATGACGCCAATGCGCGACGGTGTGCATTTGGCGTCGGACATATTGCGCCCCAATGCCCCTGGACGGTTCCCCGCCGTTCTGATGAGGACGCCATACAATAAGGTCGCCGCGAGAGACCGTTCCTTTTATAAGTCTCTTGTTCAGCGCGGTTATATAGTTGTCCTTCAGGATTGTCGCGGCCGATACAATTCAGACGGCGAATTTTATCCGTACAAAAATGAAAGAAATGATGGTTACGACGCCGTTGAATGGACCGCTAAGCAACCATGGTGCGATGGAAACGTCGGAATGGATGGCGCGTCTTATGCCGGTGGTAATCAGTGGTTTGCCGCGATGGATGCGCCTCCGCATCTGAAAGCGATTATACCGAGCGTTGCACAATGGGACGCTTTTTTTAACGAACCGATCAGAAATGGCTGCTTTTTGATGCCTGTCCTTGAGTGGATGCACGCTATGGGAAAGCGTTCGCAGCAATATCAACCAGACTTTCGATGGTATAGTGAGCACCAATCATACTTCGATGCGTTACCGCTATCCGCCGGGGCCGGTGCTGGCGGCTCCCAGTCTAGTTGGTGGGAAAGCTGGATGGACCATCCAAACCTTGATGATTTTTGGCGGGCATCATCTTACTCCAGCGACTGGCGTGAGATAAATGTACCAGCGCTAAATATTACGGGCTGGTGGGATATGGGTTTTCCGAGTTCTCCTGGCGCTTTTCTTAGCATGCGTCAGCACGCGCAGTCGTCGTCAATTGTCGCCGGGCAACAGATGATTATAGGTCCGTGGCATCATTCGGTTAACAAGGATCGCGGTCTCAACGGCGTCGATTTCGGCGAGCAAGCGATCGTCAATCTCGACGAGTACAAAATTCGTTTTCTCGATAGATGGCTCAAAGGCGATAAAAACGGGTTGGATAACGATCCACGCGTGCAAGTCTTTGTGATCGGTGCGAATAAATGGCGGACCGCCGATGCGTGGCCGATGCCCGGGACTGATTTCACACAGTTTTATTTTCACTCCCACGGTGACGCCAACACCTCAAACGGCGGTGGCGCTCTTTCACGCACGGCGCCAGGCGACGAACCGTCCGATGGATTTACATATGATCCGTCGAATCCTATTGGCATGCTTTGGAAATTACTTGACGGCCCGGTAGACGACCAACTCGTAAGCCAACGCGAAGACATGTTATGCTATACGACAGAAGCCTTAAACGAGCCACTGGATGTCGTTGGGCCGGTTTCTTGCGTTCTGTACGGATCATCATCAGCGCTCGATACTGACTGGCATGTAAGGCTGGTAGACGTACACCCTAATGGTGAGGCGCGTTATCTTTGTCATGGCGCGCTTCGAGCACGTTTTAGACGCTCCTTTAGCGATCCAAAACTTCTAGAGCCAAACAAAGTCTATAAGTTCGATATCGGCATGGACGCGTGCGGCATTCGTTTTTTGCCGGGACATCGCATTCGTATTGAAGTAATGAGTAGTTGGTTCCCAAGATATGATCGCAATACGAACTCAGGCGCGGTGAATAACTTTCGCGATGATACGCTGGTTATTGCCAATAACCGAATTTATCACGATGCAGCACACCCATCTCATGTGGTTTTGCCGCTCGTGCGCGGAACGACTGAAAGTTAGTGAGCCTCACGCATGGGCGCTCGCCGTCAATTATATTCTGTTTATCCGCCAAGTCTGGTGCAGGCTTTTTACACGGTCTTAGAGGGCGTTTCACCGCCCACCTTCAATGTGCGGTTTTCTGGAAACCGAACATTGGATTGTCGCTCAAGGCTAGGAACTTACAAAACCAGTTGGTCGGACTACCAGTTGGCCACATGACACGCTGTAGACAAACTAAAAAGCGCAACTGGAATCGATTGCTTCTCTTGGATCATCTAGAAATTGACGCACCAAATGATTACGGCATTCGCCAAGAACCCAAGCGCCGCGCTCTCTAAGCGAAACACTTTGCACAAATGGCGTCACCAACATGATGTCATGAACGGTGCGAAGACCGCAGCACGTGTCGCGTTTACCGGTAACGACGAGCACCGGAATGTCTAAGGACGGCGGACGATCGAAGTCAGCCGGAACATCGCCTCGTGTTTCCCACCATGGGCAAGCGATATTGGGTTCAAACCCGAGCAGCGCTGGTTCCATCTCAACTATGGCTAAAGCTTCAGATTTTGTGAGTTTATCAGCCCCCATACTGCCGCACGGCAAGGCGAAATGAAGCCCCCACGGCAAACTGCCTTGTTTGTCAGCCTTCTTTTCTCCGCGAACACGCGGCTGACCGATAAAGTCCTTAAGACCGGATCGATCGCCGTCGGCAGTTGCTGCTAATAGCGCAGCGAGCGTCTCTAAATCTCCTGGCAGATTCATATATAAACGCTGCATTAAGGCGGCGCCGTCGAAGTCGGCTTGACGCCCGTTCAATACGAACTTGAAAGGCTTTTCATCTAACGCCCTGCGCGCGCGACCAATATCAAACAGAGAAAACACGTGTCCTTCGAAATTTTTGCCGGCATAAGGCGCCAATAATTGAGTAAAGACAATCCGAGCAGCGCCAAACTCGTCGATCGGAGAACGATTGCGCGTCCATCGCAGCCACGGGGACTCGGCGATGATTGAGACAACCGTATCAGGGAAGAGCTGAGCTTGCGTAAAAGCGGAACTTGCGCCGGCAGTGTGACCGACGGCATGAATCGCTGAGTAATCGAGCGCTTTTCTCAGCGCCTCTATATCCAATGCAATCTGATATTCCGTATACTGTTTTAGATCGATGCCTTCGCGGATAAGTTTATCATGACATGTCTCAAGATATGTCGTTAGAAAAGACAATCCTTTCGCGGTGTCGCCGTTCGTGTATACTGTTGGCGAAAAATCACTCCAAAATATGAGCAGGTTATCATAGCTCGGATCGCAGTCTAGCTCTGGGTTTGCACGCCTGCTGCCGCGATAAGCGAACACCACAAGATCGCGCCCTCCAGCGCTTGACTCAAGCAAACGGAGAACATTCTCATCGTCGAGAACTGAGCGCCCTGGTCCTCCAGGGAAGTAAAAAACGGGATCGCCCCCTTTATCCCCCTTAATAACGGCGACTGGAAACTCAACCTGACGCCCAATTGGAACGTCATAGTTTTCCGGCGTCTTGGCGGTAAAGCACGTTGCCGACAAGGCTCTCAGAGCACTGTTGAAACAGTCAACGGCTTGTAGTTCAGCGCTACGGACCGATGCTGCGGCGTTCGCGAGAGTTGGCGATAATGTCCCGGTCAACAAAAACGTCATCACTATCAACAGCGATATGACACAAACGTTGTGACTATTGTGTTTTATCACTGCTAACCCTCCATTATCCGCGACGCCCGGCAACTTCCTACGGAGCGAAGGTTAGGGTCAAGCGTTTGAACTTCTTAAACCGCCTGTCGATTTAAATGGTCGACAAGCCTTCGGTTTCTATAGATACTTTAATCAACTCGCAAAGCCGCGATCTTTGAAAGAGCGCTGCCAAACGCTTTTCTTTCTGAGGACGACAGCGATTCTAAGATCGTTCCGATTATTGACGTGAGCGCTTCTTTTATGCTGTTGAGCTGGCACCTGCCCTCCACGGTCAAGGATAAAAGTGTCGTTCGACCGTCGGAGACGGATTTTTCTCGCTCAATAAGACCCTGACTTTCAAGGCGCTTTAGCAATCGTGAAATTTGCGACTTATCGCGTCCCAGCGCATCAGAAACAGTTTGAACATCAACCGGCTCATTATCAGCGATGGTCAAGAGCGCCATGCCGCCAAGCGGGCCGACATTGTGTGTGTCAAAATCCGGCGCGGTAAGCTGAAGTTGAGCATGAATCCGCCGCATGAGCCGGTCGATATCAAGGGCGATTGTTGCAATATCGCTCGGTCCACTGCTCATTTGGTTGACATAGTCCACTATTGTGTTGTTAGAAGCTTGGAAGTTACAGCCTCGCCGCTAAGTTTTCAAAATCAGGCGGCCCAAAAGGACTTGATGACATGACGGAACGACAAGCGTTAGCGCTCAAAATCGCCGCGGTCCTTTGGGTCATCTGGGGAGCGGTTCACATGCTTGCAGGGGCGATTGTTATTCCGGCGAGCGCTAGCGCGGGTTTCGCGGCGATTGCTGACGCGGTCGATCCCGCACTGCTCGAAGCCGACTATCATCCGGCAGTAAGCGGAATTCTGAATCAACATGGCTGGAACCTTCTATGGGGCGGCTTGGCGACGGTCGTCGGCGCTTTCTTCATATGGCGGAAAAATCTTACGGCGATCTGGGTGACCGGCATGGTTGGCGGCCTACTCGACATCGGATATCTCGTCTTTGTCGATTTCCCAGGGTTCGTGCATTTCATCCCAGGAACTCTGATGACGTTTATTTCCGGATCAGCCGTCATCCTTAGTTTTTGGGTTTGGTTGCCGCTTCGCACAAAGAGCTAATTGACGACATTACCGGCGCTTGGCGCTGCGCTTGCGGACGGGCGTATCTTTCACGCCATACAAAGACGCCGATCGTAAGGACGCCTCTATCAAACGGTCCATCAGAGCTGTTCAAGAGCGCCCGAAACTCCAAAAGCCTACCCCAAAACCGGAAAATGACGGCTGACGAAGACCAGACGTCAATTCGCCGCAACGATACGGTTACGGCTCTTATCTTTAAGTTCTAGAGCCCGAGATGCATGGGTTTCTTGCCAAGAGGAACAGCGACGGCTACGCACTCGCAAAGCATTCGCAATTCGGGTATAAGCGCCTAGGCTTACCTAATAACGGCTTACCGCTTGACGGCCAGGCAGCACGCATCACCCGCAGCCATAACCTCTTCGTTAGGTGACGGCGCAAATCTGTTTTACCCTCCTCGCCCCTCGACCGTCATCAACCATGCTCAGCGCTTATGTCCTCTGTCCTCACCGCTACAGATCTTACGCAAACCTTTGACGCCGGCCCCGTTCTTCAAAATTTCAGTCTTGAACTGAAGAAAGGCGAGCACACGCTTCTGCTTGGCCCGTCAGGGTCGGGCAAAACGACGCTCATCAATTTGATTTGCGGCCTTATGACGCCGACGTCCGGTGAGATAACGATTTGCGGCGAGGCGATATCGACCGCCGATGGCGCGATGCGAGATACAATCCGGCGACGGCATATTGGTTTCGTGCCGCAGCAGACGCGATTGGTCTCCGCGCTGACCGTCGAACAAAATTTACACCTAGCTAAGAAGCTCGCCGACGCCACGACAAGCGATGTCAACGCATTAATTTCAGAAGTGGGCTTATCGCATCGGGCGAACGCCAAACCGCGACAACTCAGTCAAGGCGAGGCGCAGCGCGCCGCCATCGCTCGGGCGCTCGTCGCTAAGCCGGCGCTTCTAATCGCAGACGAACCGACAGCGGCCCTCGACGACGCCAATGCGGAGCGCGTCGCCCGTCTTTTCCTAGAGGCCGCAGAAGCAAACGGCTCCACACTGCTTATTGCGACGCACGATGCGCGGCTGAAGGCTCATATCGAACAGACAATTTCGCTGACGAACACCGGAGGGCGCAGCTAATGCTGGAACTCACCCTCGCCTATATGCGCGACCGGCTGCTAACGACGACGCTCAACATCATCTTACTTGGGCTCGCGACGGCTACCCTCATAATTTTACTGTTGTTTTCCACGCAATTGGGTGACCGATTGGCGCGCGGGTCGGCGAACGTCGATCTCGTCGTCGGCGCTAAGGGATCGCCCCTTCAGCTCATCCTATCCAGCCTCTACCAGATCGATGCGCCGACGGGGAACATTCCCTTTGACGCGCAAGAAATGCTGGAAAATGAGCCCGCCGTCGCCGCGGCCATTCCCATCGCTATGGGCGACAATTTTCGCGGCTTTCGGATTGTCGGCGCCGAACAACGCTATCTGGATCTTTACGACGCCGAGGTAAAGCAAGGACGGATTTATCAAGAGACGTCGGAAGTCGTCATCGGCGCCGACGTCGCCCGAGAGCTCAGCATGGGCTTAGGACAACGCTTTGTCGGCAGCCATGGTCTCGCCGACGCGGGCGCCGAACATGATCACGCGCCGATGATTGTCGTTGGCATTCTCGCGCGTACGGACAATGTTGTTGACCGCCTTATCGTCACGCCCATTGAATCAGTTTGGGACGCCCACGGCATTCATGATCATGACCACGACGACGGCGCTCATGGTCACGAACATCACGACGAGGCCCATGATCACGACCACCACGACGAGGCCCACGATCACGACCACAACGACGAGGCACACGATCACGACCACAACGACGAGGCACACGATCACGACCACAACGACGAGGCACACGATGATGGGAAAGCACCCGATTCGACCGCGTCTCAACGCCTTAGTCGGGAGACCGAGTTAAAGCCTGAAATATCTGCGCTGCTTATAAAGTACCGCAACGCCGCGCTGGGGGCGACGCAGGTGCCGCGCATGATCAACCGACAGACGGAGTTTCAAGCCGCCGTGCCGGCCGTCGAAACCGCTCGATTGTTGTCGCTATTGGGCATAGGCATCGACAGCGTCCGACTTTTCGCATGGCTATTGGCCCTAACCGGCGGTCTTGCGATTTTTATCGCCTTACTCAACGCGGCGACAGAGCGCGAGGGTGATCTAGCGCTTTTACGGTTAATGGGCGCCTCGAAGAAGTCGGTTTTCACGACCATTGTCTCAGAAGGATTGATAACGGCCGCCGCTGGGGGCCTTTTGGGCCTAGCGACTGGGCACATAGCCTTGTGGCTGGCGTCGCTGCAATTTGATCAAATTTCCGAGTTGGGCATTGACGCTTGGACAATTTTACCCGCTGAAATTATACTTTTAGCGTCGATCATCGCGATCGGAGGAGTCGCAGCGGTAATTCCCGCTATAAGAGTCTTTAAGAACGATTTAGCGATTACGTTGGCGCGCTCGGCATAGCGGCTGCGTTCGGCGGCTGCATTCGAAGGAACCTATGCTACCCGCATGATGAGCTTCAGTCATATTTTACGCGCCCTGACCGTTGCAATACTGGCTGTTTTTGCATCGGCCGATCCGGGGAACGCGCAGCGTCCCAGTGACTTATTTCCTTCTGAGGCGATATGGACGCCAGCGCCGACGCCAGAGGGCGGCGTATCTTGGGAAACGCTGGAATCGACAAAGGAAATCCAGAGGATTTCCGACGGAATTATCTATTCGAAGCCTGTTTTCGCCGCATCGGTTGAAGCGCTCGCGGGCACACGCATCAAAGTCAATGGCTATATGCTGCCCCTGCAAAACAGCGCCAAACAGACGCATTTTGTCCTGTTGGCCTATCCCCCGGATTGTCCATTCCATCTGAACCCAGCGCCGACACAATTTATCGAGGTCCTGACATCCACGCCAATATCCGTTAATTATGAGGTCAGGACGATCGAAGGCGTATTAGAGCTCACAGGCCAAGATGAAGGCGGCATCTTTTACCGCATGGTGGAAAGCGAAGAAGCGGCGGGCGCTTAAAACGGAGATTGTCGAGGCGCTCAATTGTGCTTGATCGAAAGAATGTGATGAAAAAAGCGCTTTTGATAGGAGTATTGCTGACCACATCGTTCGCTGGCGCGTATGTGCATGCTTGCCCAGGCGGCCACGGCGGCAACGGGTCATGGTACCATGCCTATAACTCTAGAAGCACCCCGACGACATACGCGTCGACATCTTATGCCGCGCCCTATGGCGGCGCGCCTTACAGACCGGCCTATTACCCCGCTGCCGGGGCGCTGCAACCCGACGCAGCGCCGGCTGCTGACAACAATATGAACGACGCGATCGCTATGGCGCGCGCACGTTTTGTCAGCCGCTTTGACGTCAAACCTGTCGACGTAAAACCAGCCTTCTATCATGCCGCCGCAACCAAGACCGCAATGGTGAAAGCACGCGCGCTTTTTGTTAGCCGTTTCGACATCCAACCAACAGAAGAAGAAACGGTGAGTGAAGCTGAGGCAAAAAAAGCGACGGCAGAAGCTCGCGCGCTTTTCATTAGTCGGTTTAAGACGCGGGTAGCGCCGCAAGACGTCGATGCGGCGCGTGAAGAGTGAAAAATAAAGTGCTTTAAAACACGGCGTTAAACGCACCGCTTCATGCGTCGACATAGCAGTTCTCCGGTGGAGCAGCGATGCTCCTTTCTGAGTTCGAGTGGTTCCGGGCAAGCGTATGACTCAATCACAAAAATGCTTCTACGACGCTTTGCTACGAACTCGTCTTATCTCCCATTTTTATAGGTGACCTCAATCGGTCGGCGCAACGCTTATAAGCTACTTCAAAAATCCGCTTTCACTTGTATCGGCCTTTGAAAGTGTACGCCTAGTTTTCTTCCCTACGGTTTTGTGCGGGCCCATCATACTCCACGCCGCAAACGCGTCGATAAGCATAAGGGTTAACTTGATCACTCGACCCGAAAAATTCTTTCAATTCCTCGCGTTTCCGAATCGACTTTCGTACACGACTCTCCACCTTATCAATTTGGCGTTTGGACAGCGAGTTTGTCTCGCACAGAATAGCTTTAAGTTGATCAACATCGTCAGCTCGAAACAGCGAAAGCGCTGCGATTAACTGATTGAAACGGTCGGCAATCCCCTTGCGCAGGACTATGTCAAATACTTCATGAGAAATTGATTTCTTGTCAGCGCTAGACGCCGCGATTTCAAGCAGCGCTGTGTAGACGCCATATGACGGGTGCTCAACAGTATCAAATAGTTGAAGCGCCCGCTCCGTAACTTCGTGGTCGGAGTACCTTGGAAGCCAACTAACAAAATTAAACTTCACGTCATCGCTAACGTCACCCATTTCAATCCGCGTCATAAGACGATGTGCGAAATCGGCGCGCTGTTCAGAAGCGAGTTTGTGAAAAAACCGGTTGAAGAGCGTTCTATTTTCGCTCAGATATGCCGCTTGTCCATCATCAATCGTGTCCGCGATAAAAGTGACGGCAGTATCGTCAACCGGATCGCCCTCAAGGCCTTTTTCAAGCATTACTAAAGAGAATTTTGCGTATAAGCGCCTTTTGAGCGCCGGTGCTTCAGCCAGATATGGCGCGTATTTGTTTGGAACTTTCAAGAATTCTTCGAGGTTCGTGAACGTCATCTCCGTCGGCACGCCATAAGCAGGAACAACGGCTTTGATTAGAGCTTCATGATTGTGAATAGAAGACTTCATCTGAATAGGTTGCAAAGGGCCGGCTGCTCCCCATGAATAAACATTATTAAAGTGTTTTATGCGGTCAGGCCGGCTTTGCGGAATTGACCTTATGGGATCATAATGTGGTACATAAGGTCTTACCAATATCGGTCCGTATTTGCCCAAAAACTGCTGCCATGCCCCAGGCTCGCCGTTCTTGTACTCTCGAACCCAATGCCGTTTTTCGCCCTTGAGCAGACTACCCGTGATAAGCACAACGCCATCAGGTATGGCGTCGATTAAGTTCTCTTCAATGCAGTGGTTGTCGAGGACGCCCGCCGCGTAAAACCTTATTGAAAGTTCGTGTTCATCGAGCGTGCATTCGGCGATTGGCTTGAGTGTATAACTTGTTATTTTTTCAATACGATCGGACAGATCTCGATCATCTGCACCCTCACGGCTGGCAGATCTAAACGTGATGAAGTTTCGGCTTTCTATCACCCCATTGGATAGAAGCCTTGCATCGGCTATTTGCGGTCTGAATGGAATTGCAGCCGTCGTGAGCGCTCCATTTTCAAATGTCGGCAAAGCATCCATGTCAACAGCGTACGTCTTTTCAAATGAAATTTTTGTTTGAATTCTACTCACGAGAGAAAACACGAATGATGCGGCGAAGAAAACTAAAACTGCTACCAACAATTCTGGTTTAGAACGAGAAACCCCTAACATACCAACAATTGCAATAGGTACGAGGTTCAAAATGGGAAACATGTAAGGCAGCCATGCGCCGTACCCCCTCGTTGCGAGAGTCCAATAGTGCATTATTTCTAAGATGATTGAGCTGAGCACCCAACATGCACCTGCATAGGCGCACGCGCGGATTATTAGGCCGAACCGAGCCGTCAACTTTTCCGTCATCTCGTTCCCTCAAGTAACTTGGCTAAGCCTTCTATGGTTTTTGCTTTATAAGCCAATCTCGCCATTAGAGCTTTTTTTCACGTTAAATAAAGATTCCGGCCATCATTCGAGCAATTTTTCGAAATACCAAAGGATATTTGGCTTGTTAGCTATCCGTCTACGTTAGCAGGTATTTCGAGCGCCTCAGACTGTGGTCTGAATGCACGCCTTGAATCTCATTGCAGGCGTCTCAAACCCCAGTGTTTTCCTCGGTCGTTCATTCATTTGGCGAGCAACTTGATCGAGCTTGGCTTGGGAATGAGCGGCAATGTCCGTTCCTTTCGGGAAATACTGGCGCAAAAGCCGATTGGTGTTCTCGTTCGAGCCGCGCTGCCACGGGCTTTGCGGATCGCAAAAATACACTTCGACGTCGGTTGCAACGGTAAGCTTTCGATGGTCGGCAAGCTCTAACCCTCGATCCCACGTCAGTGATTTCATGAGGTGGCTTGGCAGTTTTTTGACCTGTTTTATAAGCGCAGGAACAACCACATCAGTGCTCTTGTTTTTAACTTTCACAAGCACGAGAAAGCGTGAGTGACGCTCTACGAGGGTAGCGATATAGCTACCGCGTGTTCCTGATATTAAATCTCCTTCCCAATGACCCGGTATTACCCGGTCTTCGATGGAAGCGGGACGAGCACTGATCGACACAGCGTCTTTAATTTCACCGCGCTTTGCACCTTTTCGGGTCGCATGTTTCGACCTGCGGATCGTGCGCCGTGACCTCAGATGCGTTGTCAGCTCTTTTTTGAGAACACCACGCGCTTGGATGTAGAGGCTCTTATAAATCGTCTCGTGGGAGATGGTATTCTCGCCATTCATCGGACGCTCGCGTTTCAACCAACCCGCAATCTGTTCTGGCGACCAATTGTCTTTAAGTTTTTTGATCACCTGCCGCCGCAATCTCGCGTATAGGGATAGTTTACAGGCCTTTGGTCTGCGCGTCTCGCGCATCATGCGTTCTTCAGCGAGCATCGCCCGATACTGCGTTCGACCGCCATTCCGGCGGACTTCACGGCTCACGGTCGAGGGCGCTCGATTGATAAGACATGCGATATGACGGAATGAATAGCCCGCAACCAGCCCGCGAGAAATTTCCTCGCGTTCAGCCGATGTGAGAGCCAATCGAGACCGTTTACGCGGGGGCGGCTCAATCCCGCCGGTACGGGATAAAACGCCATAAATCGCACCGGAATCCCTCTCAAATATCCGACCTATAGACTTCAGAGATTCACCACGGCGATATCGTTCCCACAACTCCGTTCGCTGTTCCAGGGTAAACACCCGCCTCGCACGTCGACCCATCTTGCAACCACTCCTTCTTTTTGTTCAAAGAATAAGCGTTGCGCCGACCGATTGAGGTCACCTACTCTAACGGACATATGTCGCGTATCGACAGCGCGCCTTCCCCATGCCGACGGCCGGACTTGAAAGCAAGCCCTCATTCCTATGCGGCAGGCATGTGACTCCCCCCCAAAAGATTAAATCCGGTCGTGTATGCACTTTACACTGATCGTTAGTGGAATTGGGATTCCACCCAACCAGCTCAACAAATGAATTTCAAAAGTTAGATCCACCTTATCGAGGCGGCACCTCAGACGTAAGGTGACTTCCATTTTTCTGAAGAGACAAAGCGGCGTATATCTGTCTACAGAATTAGTGCGAATGTGTCCTAGCGTCTAGAGCGCTGGACGCATAGAATGAGTGACCCGATGCTCGACAGCATTTGTTTTATGCGCCTGGCACATTTTTTTACTTATACGCATTGATTATCCGGCACTCTAACTGTCGACGCCGATAAAACATCGGTGTGAAAATGTCAGCGCGAAAACGTCAGTAACGCGCAAAAATCAACAGCGTAAATACTAACTTGCATATCGTTCGCTTACAAAGTCGGGCAGAGTTAACGAAAACTCATAGGACGGTATGCTTTTGAATTAGCTCAAGAATATAATGGGGCATAAGGTTCTTTCGGTTCTCGCGCGCTTCACGTAACTGAAAGAAAAACCGTCTGATGAAGCTTCTTTTCCGATTGGTTTCCTTGCTCGTCATAGGCTTGGGTTGGGCGTGTTCAACGAGCGACGGCCGTGTTTACGACGTGGTTCTAGCGAACGGTCGCGTGATGGATCCCGAATCGGGCCTCGACGCCGTTCGAAACGTTGGCGTTCGAAATGGCGTCATTGAGAAAATTTCTAGAAAATCACTGCTTGGTCACGAACTAATTGACGCCTCGGGCCTCGTTGTTGCGCCTGGATTTATCGATTTGCACGCCCATGGCCAACACTTTTTAGCGCAACAACTACAGGCCCTCGATGGCGTCACCAGCGCGCTCGAGATGGAGTTGGGCGCTTACCCAAACAAAGAATATTACTCGAGACGAGATGGAAAAGCGCTTATAAACTACGGAGCAACGGTCAGTCACATTTGTCTTCGCGCGAAAGTCAAGCTGGATTTGACGTGTCCTGACTTGATTGACTACGTCGCGAAAGACCCGGTGGCGGTTGCAACAGACGATGAAATTTATTCTGCCGAGAAAGAGTATGCTTTCTTCGATACGCTCACGGATGCGGAACTAACTCAGTTAAACGAGTTGGTAATCGCCGAACTAGAGAGCGGTGCTCCGGGGATCGGTTTTGGCATCGAGTATACACCAGGAGCAAGTCGCAAAGAGATTTTTGATATTTTTCAGATAGCGGCAGATTATCGCGCACCAGCGTTCGTACACGTGCGGCGACGGCCATTAGATGGAGCTCAGGGCGTCCCGCTCGCGGTTGTTCAGGAAGTGATCGCTAACGCAGCAGTCACCGGTGCGCCTCTCCAAATTGTTCACGTCGCCAGCACAGGCTTTTCATCAACATCGACCGTGGTCGATATGATCGCCGCTGCACAAGAACGAGGCTTAGACATCACAGGCGAGGTTTATCCCTATACGGCTGGCAGCAACAGTATAGGTACAAATATGCTAAACGAAGGCTGGAGGGAGCGTTTTGAAGCGGACTACAGCGATTTAGAATGGGTCGCCACCGGGGAACGACTGACCGAAGAGACCTTTTTCAAGTACCGAAAAGAACAGCCGAGCGGGACGATCAACCTGCATGTTATCCCTGAAGAAGCCGTCAATTATGCTGTTGCTCACCCAGTAATATCGATCGCATCGGATGGCATGCCATGGGTCACTAACAAAGAACATCCCCGCGGCACAGGCACTTTTGCCCGCGTACTGGGCAAATACGTCCGTGAAGACGGTCTTCTCAATCTCATGACGGCGATTAAGAAAATTACTCTCATGCCAGCACAAAGAATGGAAGAGTTCGCGCCGGCGTTCGCGAGAAAGGGCAGAATTCGCGAAGGCGCTGATGCGGATATCACAATTTTCGATCCCGACACTGTTATTGACAATGCGACCTTCCAGAACCCCATGCGTTCATCAGGGGGAATCCCGCATGTGCTCGTAGGGGGCGTATTTGTGGTGAAACACGGGTTATTGGTTCCAAATGTATTTCCAGGCGAAGGCTTAAAAAGCCGGGTCGTATCAGCGCCGACAGATGAAAATTAGAACGCCCACCAATGTTTTAGATTGGTCTGTTGTTACTCCGAAAAAGCGTCAGCAATTTATATTCTTTGTAGAAAACATAAGCGCCAGAATAACGCCGTTCAAAACGCTTACCGAGCTTCATGCCTTGTGGTAATTTTGTTCGAACGGCACGGCCGATAAGGGCTGCTCAGCCGCCAATCCACAACGCCGTTAAGAGCCGTAACCGGACGTTCGTGCATTGGCCATCGATTGTTCAAATTGCTTTTCATTAATTGGCTGAAAGATGTTTTTGAAAGAAAGCAACTTTACGGCGGAAAGCATCGCGGCTGTTTGCGGCGTTCTCTTGTGGCAGGCCGCCAATGTACATCGTTGTACCGGTGACAGGGTGCACGACCTCTGACGAGCGGACCGTCACGAAGACATCGCTCGTCACATGGTGCCCGGCGGCGGGATAGACGATGTTCTCAACAGGGTGCGCAAACCCCTTGTCTTTTAAACGCTGCTCGATGCGTTCCGCTGCAACGCTCGACGGCCACATCATGTCAGCAGCGCCGGACAGCAACAAGATCGGCGCGTCGATGTTCTCAACAGCGATGGTCGCCGGCTCATTGTCGCCCGACGCCGTCATCCCCGGCATGTAGAAGTCACGAAAACCGATCGCGTCCGCGAGATATTCAAACCCTTCTTCACCCGCTTTGAAAGGATAAGGACTTACGGGAAGCGGTCCGCCTTGCATCAGCCAAGCGTTCTCTTTAACCGCTTCCGCCGTGCAACAACCGCCCCACAGCACATTAGACGGCACTCCCGACATGACAGCGCCAATATGCTCCGGATAAAGAGAAGCGATCAGCAGCGCACCCTCCCCGCCTCGAGATAGGCCGGCGATCCCGATTTTGTCAGCGTCTGCCGTTTCCCGGAGCCAATTGATCGCCGTTTCGAAATACTCGACGGGTATATTTTTAAGCTCCGCCGGACGGCCAGGATAATTGAAATGGGCCAGAGCAAAAACTTGAAACCCCTGGCTCGCCAGAAGCGAGGCCGTCCGCAGATTGACGCCGCCGCCGGACCCCGTCACGACTAAAATAGCAGGGTGCGGACCTTTACTGTCCGGCGTCAAAAGCTTGCCGCGTAATCCTGCTTCGTCAACTTCTTTGACGTCAACGCCATCGGCTAGAAATCCGACGCTTTGAGCAGCGCGCGCAGCGCTGTCACCTGATTGAGCGATGATCGAGACACTCGTCGCTCCGGTGAAAGAAAGTCGCGGCGTCCGTGGCGCGCGCGGATCGACTTGCTGAGGCGTGAGATCCCGCACTTGTTCGGGCTTCGCCGGCAGTAGCGACCAAAACAGTCCGTGAACGTCGGCGCCCTTATAGGTGCCGGAGAGCGAAGCGTCCCGGCTCACGACGAGCGCGCCTTCGCTATCCGCAAAATATTCTCCCCGCGAGGACCAGGTTTGTCCCGCATCATCTGTCAGCGTAGCGATGACGGTCACGTCGGCGCCAGGCGCGGCGCCGCTAACGATGATCTCAGGATCGTCCATCCATAGCCGGCTGGCCGGCTCGACATTGATCGCAAGCTGCGCCGATGCGGACAGCGGAAAGAGCAAAAGACAAACTGTGATTAACAAGCGCATGGCGGTCGCTACAAGTTTCGGGGGGCCAAGTTTAGGGGGGCCAAGTTTAGGGGGGCCAAGTTTCGGGGGGCCAAGTTTCGTGGGACCAGAGCGCATATTCGCAGGCGTTTCACTCGTTGTTTCCCCGCTACAATTTCGCTCGGACGACTTGTTATCATACTC
>JBCCAY010000004.1:0-243829 GCA_039814575.1 Pseudomonadota bacterium | reverse complement strand
GACGAGTAAACACGCCGTTCGAGCAGGCGTTCCGGCAACGAAGTGTTCAAGCAACTTGTTCGTTTGAATATGCGTGAGTTTTGAATGCTTTAGCCGCATTCCGCCATCCTAGATGTGTCAAACATCTGGGACAGCCCCTTTTTTAAAACCCAAGGCCTGACTATTGAAAGCCTCCGTGAAGCTGTCGTTCATGCACGCCAAAAGATCGGTTCCTCGGAACGGCAAACATGCAAGACGCTTGGCGTTGCGCGATCAACGCAGCGCTATAAGACAGCTGAACCGAAGGAAGATGACGCCAGCCTTCGGCTGGCGTTAATTCGATTAGCTAAGAACTATGGGCGCTACGGTTATCGCAAGATAGCGGAACTCCTTCGCATCGAAGGCTGGTGGGTCAACCACAAAAAAGTTGAACGTCTGTGGCGTGAGGGAAGGCCTGGAACTGCCGCAACGCCACAAGAAGCGGAAACGCCTCTACCACAAAGATAGCGCCGTTATCCGCCTACGGCCGAAACACCCAAACCATATTTGGAGCATCGACTTCGTGCATGACCGCCTAAGCAGTGGTCGCAAATACAAAATGCTCACCGTAATCGACGAATACACGCGCGAGGCCTTGTGTGTCGCCGCGGCTCATAAGATGGGCGCAGCGGAGGTGCTGGAAGCGCTTTATCCGCTGCTCCTCAAGCATGGAAAGCATGATTTCATTCGTTCCGATAACGGACCGGAGTTCACCTTGGAAAGCTTTCAGACTTGGCTCAAGAAGGTTGGCGTCAAACCCATCCGCACCTATCCCGGCAGCCCATGGGGTTCGAGCCGGATAGGGTCGAACGGCTACAATGAACGCTTCAATGGCACGCTCCGCAGAGAAGTGCTCCGGCGTTAGGCGGCAAACGCACCAAGTTTATGATTGTCTGTAGGCGTTGCGTGTTTGAAACTGAGCGCCATGGCGGAACCATTGATCATACAGTCCCTGAAAGATAAGCGCGCGGAGATAAACGGCCGGATTGCGGCCTATCAGGCGCAGATCGCCCAAGCGAAGCACGACCTTGCGCATATCAACGCGTCGATACGGTTACTCACGGATCCGGAGCATCAACGCGCCCGCTATATGGTCAGCCATGGCTTCTCTAAGAAAGGCGAGATCGCCGACATCTGCATGCGTCACCTGGGGGTCGATGGCGAACTGACAACACGGGAGCTCGCTGAACGCGTCATGGTGGAGCGCAAACTCGACGCAAGCGATACGGCGCTTCGGAAGTCGGTCGTCTTCAAAGTGGTGCAGGCCCTGCGGCACGCCGCCCGACGAAAGCTGGTACGTATGGCCCGGAAGCGCAAAGGTATGTGCGTCTGGTCGCCTGGCGACGCCGTCACGCTGCGTGTCGTTGCCAGTAACCAGACCAGCGCCGGCTGACCGGCGCAGCGAGGGCGCCCATTATCAATCGGTTGACAAGCGCACCGTTACTTTCGTTGCTATGATCCTCAAGCCAGGCGGCATGGCCCGCATAGCCCCCGAGATATTTTTCGCTCACAGCATGATGCTGTCCACGGATCATCCGGCGCAACCGGGAGAAAAAGCTTTCAGCGAGATTCGTATGGACGCCGTTCTCGCTATAGGTCTCAGAGTGGTTGACGCGTTTGAGATCGAAACGATCGCTCAAGAGATCCCAGTGCGCAACTTCGTCTGCGGAAAGAACCGACCCAGGTTCAATACGTTCTCTGGCGAATGATACGCCCTCCGCCTCGCGTAAGAATGCACGCGTTAATGTCCGCCCGCCACGCTGACGCAATGCGATGACAACGCGCCGCTTACCGCTGCGATTCTTCAAGAGCCGACGATCTATGCGATCTTTCCTCGCATTCGCCGGACGGACATGGCCGCCAAAATAAGCGCCGTCAATCTCAATATCGCCTTTGAGGCGCGCCTCGGCAGTTTCTCGCGCCATCGCTTCCCGGAGCTTATGCATCAGGACAAACGCCGTCTTATACTGAACATCGAGATCACGACTGAGCTGCACCGCCGACATTCCCTTAGATGCGTTTACGAACAGACAGATTGCGCCCAGAAGATCGACAAAGGAAAGCTTCCGCGAAGCGAAAATTGTCCCCGATGTGGCGCTGAACTGATGATGGCAAGCAGCGCATTTGAAACGGCGACGCACTTTCAGATCATAGAACTCAAGGCAACCACAACGCGGACAAACCGGCGAGCCGTTGGTCTCCGGCCATCGCAAAGCGCAAAACCGCCGATAGGCTTTGGCTTCGCCGCCAGCGAAAATCGCTTTCAAAGAAAGCGTCCGCGCCGCGGCCGAAAGAAGAAAATGCTGCGCCATTGATACATGCTCCATGCATGTTCACGATACGTTCCAGTCCTTCCAAAGGCAAGGAAAATCGCAAAATCAAATTCCGGATTCAATATCAACAGCTTACAGACGATTTGGTGCGTTTGCTGTCTAAGGCCGAAGCAATTCGTCCCGCAGCCGTCCGTTGAAGCTTTCGATGAAGGCATTTTGTGTTGGCTTGCCAGGGGCGATGTACTGCCAGTTTACGCCGGTTCGGTTCAGCCCATTGTATGTTATCGGATTTATGGATTTTGCTGATTGCTCGGCGGATCGAGTCTGCAATTTCCGGTGGGACAGCCAAGAGGGGACTCTTGGGATAGTTTCGCATGGATTGATATGGACGGATATGGCTTGTTATGGAATTCAAGACCAAGTAAAATCTATACTTATGGACCGATATGGAGAGGTCTGGAAAGCCGAATATCCGCTCATATCGGATTGGTCGACGGTTCAAGTCCGTCCGGGCCCATTCTAAAGTTGGCGATTCTTGGAAGCTCCATGAACACGCTTGGTTTCTCGTTCTGGCGCTTGATCTAAATCCTTGAACGTTTCAGGTCTCTTGACCGTTCCCCTTGTTTAGGGCCGCCGCGAACTGGAATCCTCCGTTATTGAACTCGATATAGCGGGCGGATGCGCGGAGCCATCCAACAGCTCAAGCGCTTCCGCCCGCGGATCTAAGAACTCGGACGGGGTTTTGTACCCAAGCGCAGAATGCTGACGTTTCGTATTGTAATGGACGCGCCATTCCTTGATCGCCTCGCGGGCGTGGCGGATCGATCGGAACCAATTCTGGTTCAGACATTCATCGCGGCATCGACCGTTAAAACTCTCTACAAAGGCGTTTTGAACCGGTTTGCCAGGTTCAATGAACCGCAGGCGCACGCCCGCGCGTTCAACTGCGGCTGGTTCCAAAGAGGCGGGCCGTGTGTGAACAGCTGAGCCGTCCACCTCATCAGGTCAGTTCATCAACGTCAAAAAACCAACCTGGTTCATCTCCTCTATGAATCAGAAAGCAATCAAAAATGGGAGAGGTTTTTGGAAGGGTCCAGATTATTCACGGGGGACTTTTAAAAACCCAGGCCAAGTTAGGACAAAAGTCCTAATTGCCGTGCCTTCTCGATAGCAAGCTTGCGCTTTCTAACACCAAGTTCGTCATAAATTTTTTGCAGATACCATTTCACAGTGCCCTCTGTCATACCCATTGTATCGCCGATTTGTCGATTAGTGAGGCCTGCTGCTAAGCATTTTAAGACTTCTAACTCGCGTGCTTTGATACCTCCTAGTGCTTCATCTCCTAGTGCTTCGCTTTGTGTTCTCAGTGAAAGGTCGTTCGTATCGTTATTGACTCCCTGGTATGAAAGTATGCCTTTAGCGAAGCGTCCTTCTTCCAGAGGTGAGACGGAGTTTGCAATCTGCCTCAATAAATCAGTGATGTTTTGTCCTTCGTCTAAAAATAAACGAACGAATTGTCCTTGCTGCGCGTCTCGAAGAGCAGGTCGAATTTCCCTTATTGCTCCGAGTGTGTCCCCGTCTCGAAAACGGGACTGTGCTAAGAGTATGCTCCACTGAATAAACGATAGTTTAGCATCAGTATTTCTGGTGAAATCACGCCATCGTCTTGCTGCACGCCTTGCCTCAACAAGGCGTCCTTCAGCCATTGCAAAACGCACCCAAATTAATGCTTGAACTTCTCGGATTCTATCGACTTTATTGCCGGGTGATATGGAGGCGAAGTCCTCTCCAACGTTGTGACTGGCATATATTTGCCGTGCTTGCGCCAAGTGACCTTGGCGTAGGGCTAGCACTAGTTGCTCATGCGCCATTATTAGAATTAACCGCTCGAAATGTCGCGCTTGACCTTCCCGCATGCCGCGAGCAAGAATCTCAAAAGCTTCTTTATGCTGACCTTCTATTTGAAGTATGCGCGCTTGTACAAACAGAATGGAAATCAATTTTTCTGGAAAACCAATCTCATTTGCAGCGGCGCTATATTCAGAGCATAAAGTACGTGCATGATCGATCTCACCGCGATGGTAGTGAATTTCCGCAAGGATGAGACCCGGCATGGATGCATTCGTGTCTACATCGAGCCCGAATTCGACGGCCGCTTTCATGCCCTGTTTGCAACTTTCAATAGCTTGCGTTGTCTCGCCTTGTAGCAACCGAGCCCGTCCAATGGACGCCTGGTGCCATATTCGCATATAAATATCTTGTCGGTCGGCTAAAAGTAGATTTATTTCGCGCGTATAAAATTCAATTTTTGAAAAGTCGAATTGATCAGTTTCTACATGAATAAGCGTATCATATATAACCGTTAAAACGACACGATTATCAAAGTCTGATAGATTAAGCAATTTGTCGCAATAGGCACGCGTTTGGTGCAGCTGATCATCAAAGCGTGCACAGATCATTTTGACGGTTAAGAGCATATGTCCCAGTTCTGTGGTCTCTTCTCCTTTGCGCGGGGTCGAGTTTTCTGAGCGAAGCTGTTGGACGCCTTCTTCAGCCAGATGAACCAGACGCGATGCTTCTGATGAATACCATTGCAGCGCTAATGTCCAAGCTTTTGTAAGCAAAAGCCTCGGGAACTCTCGCATAACATGGGTTGGGAGTTGTTCGGCCATAGACAACAATGGTGTAGTCCGGCCACTGTGAAAAAGATCAGTACATTTATCGTCAAGTAACTGACCAGCCTTCTTTATATCCCCTCCTTCTAGAGCGTGATAATATGCATCTTCAAAATGGCCGTGTTTTGAGTTCCACTTGCTCGCTCTTTTATGTAATTGGTTTTCTCTATCAGGAGCGCGTTTTCGTAAACACTGGATGAGAAAGTCAGAAAATAGGTGGTGATACCGAAACCATTCGTTTTGATCGTCAATTGAGAATATAAACAGGCCAAGATTTTGTAATTCTGAAATGATGTTTTCAGCATCTTTGTTGTTGGTTACGTGTGCTGCGAGTTCTGCAGAAAACTGTCGCATTACGGATGTGTCTAAGAGAAAATTCTGAATGCTCTCGGGCTGGCGTTCCAAAATATCATGAGCAAAGAACTCATTTACGTTCGCATTGCCGTTAGAAAATAGCTCAATGAGCTTAGATAAATCGCCCTGTGCGCTTGCAACGGCTGACTTTAATCCGGCAATCCAGCCCTCTGATGCCGTCTCAATAGACTTCAAACTTTTCGCGTCAGTACCTGTGATTCCGGACAATTCCAGAAATGAAGAAATTTCGTCTCTTCCAAGACGAAAATCATTTATTGAGTACTCAAGAATTTCCAATTGCGTCATGCTTCTGCCAATCAAGGCGGATGGCCGTTCACGGCTTGAAATAACAAAGTGAACGTTGTCGGGCTTCGCCCGAGTGAGTTGCTCTAAGACTTTAAAAACGGTTCCATTATGCTCCAGCAGATGAAGGTCATCGAAGAAAAAAACAAGCGGTTTTTTGTAATCAAGAAATGCATTGAGAATATCTTGTAAGCTGATTGTGACATCGCTTTCTTCTTTATTCAGTATATCCAAAACGCGATCTGATATCGATCCTCCGACTTGGATAAATGTGGTCGCAATGTAGGCTAGAAAGCGCGGGGCATCTACGTCGCGCTCGTCGCATGACAACCAAGCAGTGGATATGTTTAAGTCTTCTAACTTTGCGGCCCATCGAACCATAGTTGTGGTTTTTCCATAGCCTCCGGGAGCACAGACGATTGTAAGGTTGTGTTGAAGCAGAGCGCCGACCTCTTCGAGAGAATCTCTGACCAAAATATCCGACTTCACTGACGGCATCGCTAGTTTTGTCCGGGCGACGCTCTGAGAGAAGGCTATATTCTGCTTTGGCGAAAATTTAGCCATGGTATTGAATATACTCATTATTTTCTAGTTTCTGTAGCCAGTGCAACATTTTATCGAGTTACTATCTTTTTGGATAGGTGCTGGTCGCACGCCATTGTTTGATTTTCCAATCACAGAATTTTCTGGAATCGAACAGAATTTTGGAATGGAAACAATGAGCGCTATAGCTGAACTTAGAACGCGGAATTTTGATAAGACTGAGGCCCCAACCACCGAAGAGCTCGTGCAGCGTGCTGAGTTCTTTATTCCGCAACTTCGGTCCGAGCAGGCGGAAAGCAATGACCGTGGTTGTTACTCGCCGGACATGCATGAAAAGTTTCAGAATGCTGGATTTTATAAGATATGCCAGCCGCGTAAATATGGCGGTTACGAACATAGTTTGAAGACTTTTTACAAAGTCATGATTGCGGTTTCAACAGGCCACCCGGCTGCTGGATGGTGCTTAACGCTTGGCGCGTCCCATGCCTTTGTTTTAGCCTCGCATTGGTCTGAGAAGGCGCAAGACGAAGCTTTCGCGTCAGGGGAGTTTATTGCGCCGCATCGGGCCACTCCAACCGGAGAAATTAAACGCGTCGACGGGGGATATCAGGTTAGCGGGCGTTGGCGCTATGCGTCCGGCGTGCCTTATTCGACTCACTTTATCGGAAATGCGCTTATTGATGATGGCGAGGGTAACCAGAAAGAGGTCGCTTTCATTGTTCCCCGTAAAGACTACGAAATCCTTGGTGATTGGGGAGGGGGGCAAACTGTTGGCATGTGTGCGTCGGGTTCCAATAGTGTGCTGCTGGAAGACGTTTTCGTGCCAGATCATATGTTTACGGACTGGGAGTATTACTACGCTCGCCCTGACGACATGAAAGATGGCACCGTCGGCGCCCATCTGCACGATAACCCAATGTATTTGGGACGCCTTATGGGGCCTTATCATATATCGCTTGTGGCGCCTGTTATCGGTGCGGCCCGTGCGGCGATCGAAGAATACGAGTCTTCACTGCATCGACAGCAAACTCTCTTTCCGCCGTTCATGGCTCGTAAGGACCAGCATGACTTTCAGCGTAACTTTGGGAACGCTATTCGGATGACTGATTGTGCGGAGCAATTGGTATACGCTGCATGCGATCAATATGACGCGCTTTGCGAACGGTGGAAGCGGACTAGTCAAACAATCAGTTTGGAAGAGAATTTACGGATTTGGGGCGTTGCTCAGCAAGCCGGCAAGCTGGCGTGCGACGTTGTTGAGCTATTGTATCAAACAGCTGGTTCGTCTGCGTCGCGGAAGGGGCATCCTTTGGCTCAATATATGGGCGATGCGCAAATGTATCGAGGGCATGTTTCTTCGCAGTACTCAGCATTTGGCGGCTACATAGCGCAAGCACGGCTTGGGCTGCCTGTAGACATTGATGTTTAAGCTGACCGATTTTGCGACTGTGTCAGCCGCAAAGCCTCACTCTTAAATGCTCGCGGAGATGTATCCATGTCGTCTTTGACTAAAAAAGAACTGTTCCTTGAGGCGATGCGCGGTTTGGCGTCTACCGTATGTGTCTTGACGTGTCGCGATGAGGAGGGGCAGTGTTATGGTATGACGGCGACGTCTATGACGTCGCTTTCGTTAGACCCTATTTCCGTACTTGCTTGTGTAAATAGAGAGAGCGACTTTCATAAGTCTATTACTCATTCACCGCATTTTTGTGTAAATATTTTATCTAGCGCTCAGGCCGAGCAGTGTCGAATTTTTGGATCAGGGCGTTATCGTGATGAGCGTTTCTTAAAAGACTGGTCGGCTGAGCCCGCAACTGGCGCGCCGATGCTAATTGGTGCGCAGTCAAATCTTATTTGTTCTAAAGATGGCGGTATGCGATACGGCACTCATGAGATTGTTATTGGTCGCATCCTTGATGTGCATCTCGCCGATGAATCTGCTCCCTTGGTTTGGTTTAATAGCGGATTTCTAAATACAGAGCATGCTCAAAGTACTGCGTAACGCTTTCTTTAAAGGAGTGCTTGGTGGTTTCGCGAGTATTATTTCGTGTGTCACTTGCGCCTAACTAATTAATCCGCTCAGTGTGTAAAGTCGTGCGGTTGTCGGCATCACAAATGGTCTCTGTTCCGGGGGCGGCGCTTTAGCTGAAAGGCTGTGTTTGAAAATGCGTGATATCTCAAAAACGGCACCGGCCAGCAGCGTGAGCGGTTTGCCACCCTCGCGTTATCAAGTCGTGCTAGTGCTCATTTTGAGCTTCAACCTCGGTGTGTTGTTTCTCAACAGGAATGCACTTGGGTTTTTAATGCCGTTGATTCAGCCAGACTTGGGTCTAAGCAATACTCAGGTTGGTATGTTGTCATCTAGCCTATCACTGACATGGGCTATCGCTGGTTTTCTAGTCGGCGGGTATTCGGACCGCTATGAGATTCGCAAGCCAATATTGATTATTGGCACTCTTGGCTTTTGTTTGTCTGCAATTTTGTCAGGTCTTGTTGGGTCATTGATATTCTTATTGCTCGCAAGGCTGATGATGGGAGCGGCGCAGGGAGGGATGCTGCCAATAAGTCAATCAGTCGTTGCTGCAAACGTAAAGCCTGAGCGACGCGGGTTCGCAATGGGCATCACACAGAATTTTGGGTCTGAGCTTCTTGCGTCGATGTTGGGCCCGATAATCCTTGTGCCGTTAGCCGTAGCTGTCGGTTGGCGGTACGGGTTATTCGCCGCCGCTATCCCAGCTTTAATTTGCGCGACACTAATATTTTTGTTTGTCAAGGAACCTGCGCGGTCAAGCAAAACAGAAGTTTTTAAAACGGATGTGCAATTTCGTGCATTAATTTCAAATCGAAATGTTTTTATCTGTATTATACTATCAATATTACTTGTCTCTAATTACGTAATTACATTTACGTTTCTTCCGTTATTTCTGACGGAGTTCCGTGGGTATTCGCCTTCTACGATGGCGTTGTTAATGTCGAGCTTGGGTGTTTCGGCGTTGTTCAGCGCTTTTGCCGTTCCGGCCTTATCTGACGCTATTGGTCGAAGGCCTATTTTCATCGGAACTTGCCTGTTGGGAGTGGCGATGCCTCTGGGCGTCCTGTTTTACTCCGGCCCGTTATGGGGGCTTGTCGCAATATTCATTCCAGGATGGTGTTTGACGGGAATTTTCCCTCTTTTTATGGCGACAGTTCCAGCGGAGAGTGTCGATTTGCGTTTGACGGCGACAGTGGCGGGAATTGTTGTGGGGGTGGGCGAAGTGATTGGCGGTGTTCTTAGTCCGCTTATTGCTGGCGCCGCAGCAGATGCATGGGGCCTCAGTGCGCCAATATGGTGTATACTGTTATGTGTTGTTTTGTCATGTATCGTTTCGTTGGCGTTAGAAGAGACAGCGCCAAACATCATCGAAAAACGGTCCGTTCGCACATACAAATAGCGCATGTCGTTGTGAAAGGGATCTGAATAAAAATGGTTAGTATCTAATGCTAACGCGTAGCTATGAAGTGTTTGGAGAAATGAATGACCTTATATTTTGATAACCCATTTCAACACGACAGTCTTGAATATGGCGTGCAACAACGCAGCGCGCTTGATCCGGATGATGCGTCTTCCGCAAGGCAGAGTTTGAGGTCTTGGGATGTTTATGAGCCTACGCCTTTACTAGACGCCGGGGGATTGGCCGGTCGGCTCGGGGTAGATAGTATTTGGATCAAAGACGAGGCTAGTCGCAAACCGCTTAAGAGCTTTAAGTCGTTGGGCGGCGCCTATGCATTGATGGTGGCGCTTTCGGAGCGCATCGCTGAAAAAACCGGCGAAAAGCCATCTATATCTGATCTTGCAAACCACAAGTTTTCCTCTCTCATCAAGGGAAATCGCATTGTTGCAACGACAGACGGTAATCATGGTCGGTCATTGGCGTGGGGTGCACAACTGTTTGGTGTGCCGTGCACTATCTTTGTGCCCAAAAATGTCAGTGAAGGGCGTAAAGAACCTATCCGTGCTCTAGGCGCCGATGTGGTGACGTTTGATGGCAACTATGACCAAACTATGGAGCATTGTGCGAAGGAGGCTGCCAAGCATAATTGGGTGCATATCCAAGACACATCCCATGAGGGCTTCACCAGATGGCATCGCGTCATTATGGAGGGGTATACTCTGATGGTAGAGGAGGCTTTTTCTCAGTTCCCAGATGATCAAAAGCCAACTCACATGTTTTTACAAGTTGGTTGTGGCGGTATGGCGGCTGCGATTGTTGCACACATGGTTGTTACATGGGGTGTGGCTAAATTACCCAAAACTATCCTTGTTCAATCAGAAGCAGTTGACCCGTTGGTTCAATCTTTTGCCAAAGGGACCGATCAGATCGATATGGGGGATCATAATACAGCGCTTGTCGGTATCGCTTGTGGTGAGGTGGCGAGCCTAGCGAAAGACCTCTTATATCCATACGCTGATGGCGCGATGACTGTGAAGGACGATGACGCGCTCTCATTGATGCGTGAAGCGGCCCAGGGAGAGCTTACTGGCGCTCCGTTCATAATGGGTGAAACGGGCGCATCGGGACTGGCTGCTGCGGTTACTGCGTGTCAAGACCAAAAGCTACGGGAACGCCTAAGTATCGACGCAACTTCACGTATTTTTGTCGTCTCAAGTGAAGGTGATACAGATCCGGAATTCTACAAAAGTGTCATAGAGGCATAAGGGATACTCACAGTATTATTATGCCCAATGAGATCGTTATGGTTCGACTGTAAAGAAACGTAAGCTGAAATTTATCAGTGTAGCTTTTCAAAACAGTATCTGCGAACAGAAAGTCCCGTTGAATGGTAGGGCGTTTGAAACAGTAAGTTGTCGTTTCTGGGATCAGCGTTATTTGATGAGTAAGGCGTTGGGGTTTTATGTATGCTGAGAAAGTTAGTGGAGCCGAAGTTGAGAGTGTTTTTTGTCAGTTTTACTTTGATTTTAGTCTGTTTATTTTTCCAAGCTTCACTAGCGCAAGTGGATTCCAAGAATCTAGAGCGCGCCCGCGATCGCATCGCAAAGAACTATGTAAATTTCGAGGGGGAAAAGCTCACAAAGTTTAAGTGGTTATCTGATAATGACTTGGCTTTTGAAACGGTTGACCCGGACGGTTCGGTAAAACGCCAGCGCTACGACGCGGCGCAGAACCTCATTAGTCCATTAGCCGGCGATATAGAATTGTCAGACCCGGAAATGGGGCCGCCAGGCACACAGGCGAACTACCAGGTTCCAGCCCCGGATGCCCGTCTTTCGCCAGATGGGCGGTACGTCGTGCGCCGCCGCGGTCCTAACTTGGTGCTGATTGACCAACGTAACGGAACACACTCACCGGTCACGATGGATGGCGCAGTCGACTTCGTCTATGGAGGAGGTGTTTTGCTTGAGTGGGCCGGTCAAGTGGCTGTTCAAGAGGCCGATGAACCTTGGCCGGCGTCAGTGCTTTGGTCGCCTGATAGCCGTTACTTCGTAACTCCAATTGCCGATGTTCGTAACGTACGCACAAAAACCTATACGACGGCTAAGAAGGTGCCCGAAGGCGGAGCTGACTTTGCAATTTATAATGTACGCCATGCCATGGCTGGTGATGCGCATCTTACAGAAGCTAAATTCGCACTGATTGATGTTCAGTCCAAAGCTGTCACGGTACTGGAGATGCCGACGCCTTATCAAAAATCCGGGGACCCCATACGGAACAACAGGGTCAGCTGGAGTGCAGATAGTAAGAGCGTGTATTTCACTTACGGTGATCTAATTGAGCGTAATGCTTATGTATTTCGATATAGTCTGGACGACGGCGAAGTGGTTACTGAGTGGAGCGATAATGGATATTTCCTTGGTCACTGGCGCGATTTTTGGCCACTTCCTCTTATTGGGGGTGAGCGTCAGTTTATTGTACCTTCTGAAAAGGATGGTTTTCGTCATCTCTATAGCGTAAGCCCCGGTCGCGAGGGGGGTATAGAAACAAAAATTACTGATGGCTCCCTATATGTGATCAACGTATATGGTGTGAAAGATGATTGGGTCTATTTCAATGCGGCGAATGTTGATAATAAGGACGATCCGTACATATATGGATTATACCGCGCCAAAATTGATGGCGGTGATCAACAATTGATCTCTCCTGTGGGTGTGCATGTTACAGCTCATCCATCTGAAGATTTGCAGTATTTCGTTCTTGAGCAAGAGTTTTTAGATCGGCCGAATGCACATGTCGTAATCGATGCGACTGGCAAAGTATTGCAGGTTTTGGCGCAGCCTTCTCTGAAAGAAGGCGAGCCAGTCATCGAGCGCGTTTCCGGCGTGACGCGTGATAAACAAAATCCGATTTGGGCGTCTATTCATAAGCCAACAGATTTTGATCCAAGCAAGTCCTATCCTGTTATTCATCATGTTCATGGTACCGTTGGTTTTCTATGGGGCTCTGTCGGCCACCGCGATGGCTATGAAATCAGTCAACGTCAGGCCCTTGCAGATCTGGGGTTCATTGTGCTGGCGGCAGATGGACTGGGAAGTATAGGACGTACACAGAAATATTTAAAAAGAGCTGCGATTACAGGCCACCAGTGCGGCGGCACGGTGGATTCCGTCATGCTTTTAAAGCAGTTGGCGAAGGATCGACCCTATATGGACCTCAGCCGCGTCGGCGTTTACGGCTATTCACAAGGCGGTAATTGTGCAAGCCGAGCGATTTTTGAGTTTCCTGATGACATTCATGTTGCTGTCGCTGGGGCGGGGAACCACGATAGCCGGTTCATTCATCCCGCTGAAATCTATGGCTATATAGGCGGCGGGCCAGAGGATTTTCCGCAAGAGTATGAGGCCCAAAACAATGCTTCATTGGCACACCAGCTTGAAGGAAAAATTCTCTTTGTGAACGGTGCTATTGATGATGACGTTCCGCTCGCTGCGACCTATCAGGTGATAAATGTACTGATGAAAAACAATAAAGACTACGATTTAACGATATTACCGAATTACTGGCATAATGCTTGGGACTCGTCATATTATTGGCATAAGGTTTGGGGCTACTTCACTGAGCACCTTAGCGAAAAAGAACTTGGTATTTTCGAGAACTAAGGTTGCTGGCTCCGTCAGTCTCTCGCCCCATCCGGTCGGGAGGCGCTCTAACGCAATTATTGAGACTAAAGGATTAAAGATGACCGGCTTAATGAGAGGGAAGACTGCGCTCATATCAGGGGCCGCCACTGGTATGGGGTGCGCGACCGCCAAGCGTTTCGCTTCTGAAGGCGCGCATGTTGTATTGTTTGGCTTGGGCGGCGATATCCTTGACGCAGCGGCTGCCGAATGTGGCGGGCTAGCGGTTCACGGCGATATAACAGACTTAGGCGCGATTGAACGAGCGGTGACGGCATGCGATGGCAAGATTGATAGTCTCGTCAACGCAGTGGGGATTGCTCACTATGATGACCCTTTGAGCGTATCGGATGAGGCTTGGGACAATACGATGGCGATCAACTTGACTGGCGCGATGCGTTTGTGCCGGGCCGTCTTGCCACAGATGGTTGAAGGTGGCGGTGGAACGATAGTCAATATCGCGTCTGTTGCTGCGTTTCGTATAGCGCCCATGATTGCCGCCTACTCAGCAAGCAAAGCGGCTCTGGTTTCATTGACCCAATCTATTGCGCACGCTTTTGGTCCGGACGGCGTACGTGCGAACTCTGTTGCGCCGGGCTGGATCCGCACGCCGATGAGTGAACAAGAAATGCGGGACGCCGCTGCCCAAAACGGCACCACGATGGAAGAGGAGTTTGAGGCCTTGCGTGTGCAAATGGCGTTAAAGCGAGTTGGAACGCCTGAAGAGATTGCTGCGTGCTGTTTATTCCTGGCAAGCGATGAGTCGTCTTTTGTGACGGGTACGGTGTTGGCGGCCGATGGGGGGGAGGGGACCCCTGAAAACCCACGTGTGGAATTGGCACTCGACTAAGGCTTCCGTAAGTAGGATGAAGTCGAAAAGAGAATAGTCACCCATCAATTGCTACCTTGTTCTGAAAGCAAAAAGTTGCTTTCAGAAAATGCGTGTCTCCATTTATTGATAGCGTTGCCTTTCTTGCGCCGTGTAAAAATGGGTCGCTTTTTGGAGGCGGTATTCAAGTTCATGAGTTTCGATAACGGGTTCATTTTGCTGGCGCGATTTGTGTCCCCTTGCTGTCAGATTGGAGGCTGCAAATGCTGAGTGACACTCTTGCGACTATAGATGTGTGCGGCGTAAAGACTGCTTATATGGTTGCCGGCCAGGGACATCCTATTGTCTATTTACACGGCGCGGCGACTTTAGAAGGCTTTTCATTCCTAGAGTCACTAACAGACCGATTCCGCGTCATTGTTCCTTACCATCCGGGCTACGGGCCAGGGCAAGATGGCGATGGGTTGCTTGGTGCGCAGGATCTAATTGTCCATTATATGGACTTTATTGAGGCAATTGGATTGGAGAGGCCTCACCTTTTCGGCTTTTCCATGGGCGGCTGGTTGGCGGCCGAGTTGGCTATTTTTTATGGCGAGCACCTTGGCTCGATTGTACTTGCAGCGCCAGCTGGCTTGGAAATAGAGTCTATTCCTTGTCCGGATCTAGGAGATATTCCGCTCAGTGAATTTCCGGCTTACCTTGCTCATAATGTATCTGTTGCGGAACGCTTTTTCCCCGGTGGGGAAGCCGCACCAGACGAAGCTGTCTTTGATATCGATCGTGCGCGTGACGCTAAGGCCGAGGCCTTACTAGCACGTCCTTTCGGGATGGGGCACCCTAATATGGAGCGATGGCTCCGCCGGATTAAGAACTCAGTTAAAATCTATTGGGGTAAGGAAGACCGTATGGTTCCAGCAGCTTATCTTGATCGATGGCTTAAGGCGCTTCCCGGTGCGGAGCATATGTTGATCGGTAATGCGGGGCATTTCGTCATGCTTGAACAACCTGCAGTGCTAAACGATGTGGCTGCCTATTTTACGCGCGTAGGCGTCTAGGAGTTAGTTCTAGAAGTTGAGGAAAGTAGTAAATGATGTCGAACAAAGCAGACGTAATTGTCGTTGGAGCTGGGCCTGTGGGCCTGATCACAGCCCTTGGGTTAGCACAACAAAACTTACGTGTTATAGTGTTGGATAAAGACAAGGAGTTAAATGACAGCCCGCGTGCCCAGACTTATATGGATCCCACCCTGCAGTTATTAGAGCGTCTAGGGATCGTCGATAAGGCAGAAGAAGTGGGTGTCCGGTGTGGCCGTATTAATTGGGTGTGGCCGGCTGATGATCTTGTTTTGCCAATCTACACCAAGCAGGCGGAACCGAACCGCGTCTATCCATATAACATCCATTTCGGTCAGGAGGTGCTCGGTTCGTTTGCTATGGACGCGTTCCTTAAGCACAGCCAGTCTGACGTTCGATTTGATCATAGAGTTACCGCTATCGACCAGGGCGTTAACGGCGCAACCGTCAAATGTGAGACCCCGTCCGGCGTCGAGCTTTTGCACGCTGATTGGGTTATCGGCGCAGACGGCGCCTCTAGCACCGTACGCGACATACTAGGTTTGGAGGTAGAAGGATTTACCTGGCCTGACCGTTTCATCACCACCAATGTTCATTATGATTTCGAAAAGCATGGTTGGGCGAACGTGCATATGATTTGCAATGGTGATGATTGGGGCCTCGTGTCCCGCATTACTCGTGATGATCTGTGGCGTGTAACATTTGGGGAAGACGCGAATGGGACGATGGAGTCCTGGGAAGCAGCTATTCCGAAGCATTACAAGTCAATTATGCCTACAGATGATCTGTATGAAGTTGATAGTTGGGCGCCTTATCGCGTCCATGAACGCTGTTGCCCCACCTTTTTCATTGATCGGGTGATTTTGGCTGGTGACTCTGCTCACTTATGTAATCCTTGTGGCGGTAGGGGTCTTACCGGCGGCTTGCAGGATGTGGATCACCTGCTCCAGGCTTTTGAGCGTCTTGGGCAAGGGGCTGATCCATTGAAGGAGTTCAGTGACTATTCGGATGTCCGCAGGAGAGTTTTTTTGGAAGTAAACTCCCCGTTTGCGACCCTGATGAAGGAAACGTGGCAGCGTACGGACCGTGAAAAGCAGCGTGAAGATCAAGAGCGGATGAAAATCGTTGCTGCGGGAAAGTCTAAGATATCCCTCACCGGTATCGAAGGACGCCAGAAAAACTAAACTCGGTGAAGCCTTGTATAGGTCTTAGATAGAGAGTGCTATGACGAAAGAAATAGATCTCATGACGTTGACGGAGGGTAATTCCGCTGATGTGGTGATTGCGCGTAATGCAACTGCGGGAAACCAGCGGTTAGCGGATTGTGCAAACATCATGGTGAAGCATCTTCACGCTGCGGTAAAGGAGATGGAACCTACTCAAGAAGAGTGGATGGCGATGATCCAGTTTCTCACCGACACGGGCCATATGTGCAACGATTGGCGTCAGGAGTTCATTCTGTTATCGGATGTTCTTGGTGTTTCGATGTTGGTGGATGCAATTGTCAACCGCAAGCCGAGCGGGGCCACTCAGTCAACGGTGCTTGGCCCTTTCTTCCGGGAAGGAGCGCCGGTGCTCGACCATGGTAGCGATATTTGTCTTGATGGCAAAGGCGAGCCTCTGGTCGTTCAATCACGTGTGCTGAATGTTGATGGTGATCCCATTGTTGGGGCGACCATCAATGTTTGGCAGGCAAACGAAGATGGTTTTTACGATGTCCAACAAGAAGAGGTCCAGCCGGCATATAATCTGCGTGGGTGCTTCAAGACGGATGACGAAGGCCGCTATTGGTTCAAAGGCGTTATCCCGAAATACTACTCAATTCCAAATGATGGCCCTGTGGGCAAACTGCTTGACGCTTTAGGTCGTCATCCTTGGCGCCCGTCACACCTTCATTTTATGATTGAGGCTGAAGGTTATGACCGTCTCATAACTCATCTTTTCGATAGAAATGATCCGTACCTGGCGACAGACGCTGTTTTTGGCGTGAAGGAAGAGCTGATCGTTGACTATTCCAGGATCGATGATCCGAAGGAGATAGAACGCTACGGCTATGACAACTCGTTTTACTTCATCGACTATAATTTTGTTTTGACTAGTTGAGACGCTTTATACTTCAATATTGGCGGCTGACCACTAGAATCCAGCCACAACAGGAACAGGTGCTGTTATGGACAGCTTTGTCTACACCGGATTACCGTCACGCGTTGTTTTCGGAGCTGGCAAAATAGGTCAATTAATGGACGAGGTTGGCGCTTTGAGTATTGAGCGCGCCCTTGTTCTGACCACGCTAGCGCAACGCGACCTTGGAGAGCGTGTACAGACCGTCCTTGGAAAGCGGGCTGTTGGGCTGTTTTCTGAAGCTGCAATGCACACGCCAGTAAATGTCACAGACAAGGCAATGGCTGCTTACGCGGAAGCGCGGGCGGATGGCGTCATTGCCGTTGGCGGAGGTTCCACCATTGGCCTTGGCAAGGCGATCGCTTTACGTAATGACGCGCCTCAACTTGTTTTGCCTACGACTTATGCCGGCTCTGAAATGACAACGATCATCGGCCAAACGGAAGGCGGTAAGAAAACGACACAACGAACGCTGAGTGTCCTGCCCGAAACTGTCCTTTATGACGTGGATCTAACCCTGGGCCTTCCCGTCAAGATGAGTGTGACAAGTGGTGTGAACGCCATCGCTCATGCTGTTGAGGCCATGTATGCGCAAAACGCCAATCCGGTTTTAAGTCTGATGGCAGAGGAGGGGATCGCGGCTTTGATGCGGGCGCTTCCTACTATTCTCAAAAGCCCAAATGATCGGGGCGCACGGCATGATGCGTTATATGGCGCTTGGCTGTGTGCGATCTGTTTGGGATCCGGCGGGGTCGCGCTCCACCATAAGCTTTGCCATGTCCTCGGCGGGTCTTTCGATCTTCCCCATGCGGAAACTCATGCCGTCATACTGCCCCAAGCTTTAGCATACAATGCGCCAGCGGTGGAGCCAACGATGAAGCGGCTTCGTCGCGCTGTCGGCGACGAGAGGCCGGGCGCGGTCATATATGATCTTGTCGCTAGCTCCGGCGCGCCCGTCTCACTACGAGAGCTTGGCATGCCGGAGGACGGGATTGACCGTGCTGTCGAGATCACATTTGAAAACCCTTATTGGAATCCAAGGCCCTTGGAGCGAGCTGGCGTCCGCGATGTCATTCAGGCTGCCTGGGAGGGGCGTTATCCGACATGTTAAACGCTCCTGTTTACATATGTGATACAATTCGTACACCCATCGGTCGCTATGGCGGAGCTCTCTCAAGCGTTCGCGCTGACGGTCTTGCCGCTTTGCCAATCACGGAACTTGTGCGGCGAAATCAGCATCTTGACCTAAGCATGGTAGACGAGGTCATTCTCGGTTGTGCTAATCAGGCCGGTGAAGACAACCGTAATGTTGCGCGCATGGCGTCGCTTTTGTCCGGTTTGCCGGAAACGGTTCCAGCTATGACCATTAATCGTCTGTGCGGGTCCGGACTTGACGCAGTCGGGACGGCGGCACGGGCCATCGCGAGCTGCGAATTAAATCTTGTCATCGCTGGCGGTGTAGAATCCATGAGCAGAGCGCCCTTTGTTATGGGCAAGGCGGACAAACCCTTCTCACGCGATGCTGAGATATATGACACGACAATTGGTTGGCGCTTCGTCAATAAGCTGATGGAAGAGCGCTATGGCGTCGACTCGATGCCGGAAACTGCAGAAAATGTTGCTGTGGAGTTTGACGTCTCGCGGGAGGATCAAGACGCGTTTGCTTTACGATCACAACAACGTGCAGCCGAAGGACAAGCGCGCCGTGCGGAGGAAATAATCCCCGTCGAAATCCCGCAGCGGAAGGGCGACCCGCTCATTCTTGATAAGGATGAACATCCCCGCGCGGATACAAGTTTGGAAACCTTAAATCGTCTTAAGGCGCCCTTTCGGCAAAATGGCACGGTCACCGCTGGTAACGCCTCGGGCGTTAATGATGGGGCGGCGGCGATGCTGCTTGCTTCTGAGGGTGCTGTTACCGCAAACCAGTTGGAGCCGGTCGCGCGCGTCATCGGCATGGCGACCGCGGGCGTCCCACCGCGCATTATGGGGATGGGCCCCGCTCCGGCAACCAAGAAAGCCCTTCAGCATGCAAATCTTTCCATTGAGGATATGGATGTTATTGAGTTGAATGAAGCGTTCGCCAGCCAGGCGCTTGCGGTTCTTCGCCAACTCAACGTACCGGACGATGCAGAGCATGTGAACCCGAACGGCGGCGCCATCGCCCTTGGTCACCCCTTGGGGATGAGCGGCGCGCGCCTGGCGATAACTGCTGCGCGTGAGCTCAAACGTCGTGGTGGAAGATACGCGCTGTGTACGATGTGTATCGGTGTTGGCCAAGGTATCGCGCTTTTGTTGGAACGGCCATAGCCGACGCCAAAAGTGTATCGAAAGAATATAGTAAGAATGGTGCAAGATGGTCTCGAAAGTTCATAGATCGCCGGAGGCGGCCGTTATCGACGTCGCTCGGGACGGCATGCTTGTGGTATGTGGCGGGTTTGGTTTATGCGGTATGCCTGAGAGCCTTATCAACGCCCTTGAAGCGTCTGGGGTCAAAAACCTGACGGTTGTTTCCAACAATGCCGGCGTTGATGGTATTGGCCTTGGCCGTCTGATTGCCAATGGCCAAATTCGGAAAATGATCTCATCTTATGTGGGCAATAATAAAACCTTCGAGAAAGCCTATCTTGACGGTGATGTCGAATTAGAATTTTCCCCCCAAGGAACAATGTCAGAGCGCCTGCGGGCGGGCGGGGCAGGGATACCGGGCTTTTACACCCGCACCGGCGTCGGCACATTGGTCGCCGAAGGGAAAGAACATAAAGAGTTCAGTGGTGAGACCTATATTTTAGAACGCGGCATTGTCGCTGATCTAGCGCTTGTACGAGCCGAGAAGGCTGATACGGCGGGCAACTTAGTGTACCGTAAAACTGCCCGAAATTTTAACCCGATGATGGCCGCAACAGGAAAAGTATGTATTGCTGAGGTTGAGGAGATCGTCCCCGTAGGGACACTCGACCCCGACATCATCCACACGCCAGGCATCTACGTCCAGCGAATCGTGAAGTCTACATGCCCAAAACGAGTTGAGTTTGTAACAACACGGCCGGGTTCGCAGTGATTAGGCGAAGGAAAACGACCAGTGTTGGCTACGGCCTGCACCGTAGGACAACTCTTTAAGCTAACCAGCAGGATAGTACTTTTACAATAGGTGACCGGGTGCATCCTAGTGGTCCATTTTTAGCGTTATTCCCTGGTTTCTGTTAGGCGCGCTAGACTGACCCGTCCCATAGCGTAGGCCAGCCGGGCCTCTTGGGGCAAACTTGCTTTTGGCGTGGGCGGCCGATAGCCAAGGGCCGAATGCGGACGTTCGGTGTTGTAGAAACGCCTCCATCGTTCGATGAGCACTTTAGCTTCCTTGAGTGTGGAGAGGGTTTCACCATTGAGCAGCTCGTCTGTGAGTTTTCGATCGAAGCTTTCATTGTATCCGTTCTCCCATAGTGAGCCTGGCTCGATGAGCAACGTTTCAACGCTAAGCCGCAACAGCCAGTTCCGCATGGCTTTTGCGATGACGTCAGACCCATTATCGGAGCGTAGTCGCTCATAACGGATTGTTTGGGAGTTCAAGTCTCTCCGGGCCTACCACCTCCAAAGCGGTAGTAAAGTTTCGGGTTAGCGCCGGTCCTAGCTTTTGGCGTGCCGGTTTAGTTTGGAATATAGTTGAAGCCGATTTGGTTCCACCAATAGAGTTGGACGCCCAAAAACGCGTACGCCGCCGTCGCGGCAATAAGGGTCAGGCGGCTCACCCAAGAAATCCGTCCATCGATAAGCGCAAGGGGAAGCGCGAGCACGGCCGCCGCGGCGCTGGCGGCAAAGCCGATACTGACAACGCCAAAGACTTTGGTCAAAAGTTGGGGCTGACCAAAGATTGAGTCAGGCAGTGCGGTGACGAAAAACGCTATCATTGCAGCAAACGTCAACACTGTCGCGCTTCCGACTAGCAACAGGGCGTGGGTTGTCCAAGTTAAGAACCGATTGGGAAATGCTGATCTTCGCCACGGACCGGCCGCGATCATCGCAGCGCCCATGAGCGATGCGACCGCCCCGCCAATCAATGCGCCCATAAAAAGTCTGGGGTCTGAGGTCATGTCGGCCGGTGTGATAGAATAGCCGTTGGCGTGCCCCCAGATCGGGCGCATCGCGTCGTCAAAATAAAACGACACCGCCTCTTCGTACTCGTTTCCAATGAAGACGTTCTGTGAAACGCGTCGATACGGCTCTGCGTCAATGCTCAAATTTCCGTTTTCATCAAACGTAACGGTGCGAAAGCCTTGCTCGATTAAAGCGACTTTCTCCCACGTCGTATGACTTCTGCCGCCCTCGATAAACGCGCCTTTGAACGCCGGGATGGGGGCGAAAGAATCGCTATCGCTTTTGGTTGCCGCATCTAGGGGGGGGCGTCCATGGGAGCGGCGTCCTTTATTTGATTGCGTGCAGGGTTAGACTTTTCGACCAACGCCGTGGCGAATTGTATGATCTCCGTCGTGATTTCGCGGTTCATCTCCGTACCGTCTGACGTGTTGATGGACACGAAAACGCCGATGCCGGCGTCTGGCGCTATCGCCATAAGGCTCATGGTGTAAATCATGTCGCCTTCGTGCTCGACGACTTTAACATCGCCATACGGACGAACTTCAATACCGTGCGCAAAGTCCGGCTCAAAGGGGCGATCGGTGTAAACACGGGCGCGCATCTTTTTTGCGGTTTCCGGCAGCATGATGCGCGCTGTTTCGCCCGCCCCGTCATTGAGGTGAGCTTTCATATAAAGGGCCATATCCTTTGCCGTCGTAACGACGCCGGCCGCCGGCGCGCTTGGCGTGTAAACAAACCCTCGATGCGCTGCGCCGGCGGCGAGGCTGCGATGGCCCGGCGTCAAACGCTTCTGAAGCTCAGCCCTCATGACGCCGCGACCGATGTCTTCCGGCGTGCGTGCTGTTGTCGACGTCATGTTGAGCGGTAGGAAGATCTTCGCTTCAAGATAGTCCTGAAACGGCATTCCAGACGCGACTTCGACAATCCTGCCCGCTAGTGAATACCCATAGTTTGAATACGCCGTAAGCTCGCCTGGTCGCCAAACGCGCTGCGGTGCATAATCTTGGATGTACTCCGAGAGCGTTGGAACGCCCTCAGGCGTCATGTGCCAAAGCCCGCTTTGAGAAATCTCAAAGCCGGTTCTGTGGGCCAGTAAGTCGCGAACACGGATGGGTTCATTGAAGGTCTCAGAGATTGGAAGATTCGGTAGGTATGTTCTGATATCTGCGTCTATATCGACCAGCCCTTGTTCGGCCAGCTGCATAATAGCGACGCCGACAAAGGTCTTCGACAAGGATGCGATTTGGAAAAGGTGCTTTTCGGGATCGACAGGTTCGCCGGATCGAACGTCGGCAGTCCCGACGCCGCGGAGTATTGTCCCCTCGTTCGGCGAGACGACCGCCAACGTTAAACCCAAAACACCGTCTTGGTCGCTGAAGGCGCCGAGCGTTTCATCAACGAACGCCGCGATTGATTGCGCCTCTGGCGTGTCAGAAAAGGCGGCGTTCGGCGTAAGCGCTAACGCAGCCCACATCAAGAAAGTGAGCACTTTAGACTGAATGGTGCGCATTCGAGAACATCCTTGCAAAGATAGCGGCGGCCTCAGGCCTGAGGACCGTTTTGGTATTGAGCTATTTTTGTCAGGTTACGTCAATGTTGACATTGACCAGCGCGGGTCCCGTCGACCGGCGGGGGGTCCGTCGTTGCGAGGCGTGGGATCTCCTTCTTTATAGTATTAATGCGGTGCAACGCTGATCGACGTTCAAACCATGAGAAACGCCCAACTCGCCAATAGCTCTGTGATGCTTGCGCGGTTCTAGCAGTGGTTGAGTCGAACGGCGTGAGCGTTCCCGGCGGCGTGGTGTGGCGCAATTAACCTAAAAGGTGATTAGCGCCAAATTGGGTGGCGTCAGCTGTTCTTGATGTTCAGTGCGAAAATACCTTCATCCTGTAGACCATGTATGCTGTCTTATATTAAAAAAATATCTTATATAATAATAAAACTAATATAAGAAATGCAGATTGCATAAATATATAATATGATTAATCAGTGAGATTGCGAGCGGCGCTTTGATTTAGAGGCCCCGAAATTTCCGCAAGTGCGAGCAGTTGATTCTGCAGACGCGACTAGCGAAACGTACGTCGTGCCCCTTGTTTTAAGCTTTTTCGTGCTGACGATCTTGACAATCTTGTCTCGCAAGGACAATGAAGCGAGGCAAAGCGGCAATTTTGAGACCTCAAAATAGGTCCTTGATTGTTAATGTAGCGCCATTGCGCAGGGACGCATTGCTTTGAAAAGCGTCGCCGAGGGTTTGGAAGGCGTGCTGTGCCTTCAGTCTAAGGCGCGAAAGCAAAGAATTCCTTGGCTATGGTTTCGACAAAGCACGGAAAAGCAACGGGCGGCGCGACGAAGAGTGGGCTAGGCGCGTTACGCGATTACGAAAGCGCGGAAGGCCCTCCGGGACGGCTGACGTCCTGAAAAGACCCATAAATTAGGTAGACGACAAGGTAGACGACCATGCAACCAATCATCCTCACTTGCGCTGTCACCGGCGGCGATGCGTCCGTTCTGGCGAAGCACCCACGAATTCCGAAATCGCCAAATGAAATCGCCGAAGCGTGTCTGGCGGCGGCGGAAGCCGGCGCTGCCGTGACCCATATCCATGTCCGTGAGCCGGAAACCGGCGTGCCATGCAATGACATTGAGCTTTATGGGCGGGTGATGGAGCAGATCCGCGCCGCAAATAAAGACGTGCTGATCAATTTTACCGGCGGTATGGATGGCGACCTCGTTTTGACGCGTTCAGACCCGCCGCGTATAGACGCTGAAGCGTCGACGGTGCGTAGCGCCCAAGAACGTGTGCGCCACATCGTCGAATTGAAGCCCGACATCGCCTCGCTCGACGTTGGTGTGGTGGGCGGCGATGACGATATCTACGTCATTCATCCCGATGAAGCAAAAGCCATGGCCGAGGCCATGCGCGACGCCGGCGTCAAACCTGAGCTTGAGTGTTTCGAGTTTGGCCATATTGAAGTCGCGTTACGCCTCATTCGCGAAGGTGTCATTGACGGCCCGCCTCTCTTCCAAATCTGTCTTGGCACTGGCTATGCCGCGCCGGCCGATCAGATGACGCTGCAAGCCATGACCGCGCGTTTACCGCATGACGCCGTTTGGGCGGCGTTTGGATGCGGACGTACGGAAATGCCGATGGTGGCGGCGACGGCCATTATGGGCGGCAATGTCCGTGTTGGTCTCGAAGACAATATTTATCTGCGCAAAGGCGTATTGGCCGATAATGAAGATCTCGTGCGCAACGCGGCTGAGATTATTGACCGCTTAGGGTACACCTTAGCGACACCGGCTGAGGCGCGCGAACGCCTTGGCTTGCCTGCACGCAGCTAAGACCAACGAGAAACAGCGGCGTCATGCGCTTAATGCGTGCGACGCCGTTTTTCCGCCTGCACTGATGGTGGCCGGCGCTTAGGGAGGAAAGGCCGTATAATGACGGAAAATGCGATCAAGTTGCCTATTATAACGCCAATAACCGTTAAGCCAGACTGGATCGACGAAAACGACCATGTGAACTTCAGTCGCTATTTTCAGATTTTCATTGAAGCGACGGATCGACTCTGCGAGCAGCTCGGCACCGATAGTGACGATTACCTTGCAAGCGGCAGTACGACGTTTACGGGCGATTACCATGTTACGTTTCTCAATGAAGCCAATCTTGGCGATCCACTGGTCTGTCATTCATTCGTCCTCGCCGTATCGGATAAGAAGCTCGTTCTCCGTCACGAGTTGCGGCACGCTGAGGAAGGTTGGGTGTCAGCCGTGGCTGAAGAACTGATTTTAAGCGTGGACTTCGAATCGCGGCGTGTCGCGCCGTTTCCCCAGCATATGTACGAAAAGCTCCAAGGGTTGGCGTTGTCGGCGGATGAAGCAGCGGCGCTTCCCAATCAAGCGCGCGCCGTTTCGTTGACGGGGCCGCGGCCCGAACGAACTTGACGATAAGCATTTTAAAGCGACACCGCCCGGCGCGGTCTTAGGGAGCCGAATAATGGGCACTACTTCGAGTAATCAAAACGTTCAGTCGCAACGCGTTCTGGTGACGGGCGGCGGTTCAGGTATCGGCGCGGCGATCGCCGAGAAGTTTTTAAGCGAAGGTGCGCGCGTGCATGTTTGCGATATCGCGCCGGAAGCGTTGGACGCGTTTCAAAAGTCGAACCCGTCCGCAACGACAAGCGTAACCGATATTGGCGACGCTGCGTCGATTGATCGTCTGTTTGCAGATGTTGACGAAAAACTTGGCGGCCTCGACGTTTTGATCAATAACGCTGGCACGGCTGGTCCGGTGGCGGCCGCACAGGAGATCACTATTGAGGATTGGCGCGCTTGTTTCGCCGTCAATGTTGATGCGGCTTTTCTCTGTGCCGCTCGCGCTTTCAAACGAATGGCGTCCGCCGGCGGCGGCTCAATCGTGAACTTATCCTCTAGTGTGGTGTTGCGTAGTTGCCTTGATCGTGCGCCCTACATCACTGCAAAGTGGGCGATCATCGGTCTAACGAAATCGCTCGCGCATGAGTTTGCATCGGCAAAAATCCGTGTGAACGCGATCGCGCCAGGCGCGGTGGCTGGTCCTCGCATGGAGCGCGTTATGCATGCTGAAGCGGCGGCGTCGGGTAAGTCTTACGATGAGGTCCGAAAGGAAGCGGAAGCCGAGGCGGCGCTGAACGGTTTTTGCGAGGCGTCAGACATCGCAGACGCCGCTTATTGGTTGTCGACATCATCAGCATCAAGAATTACAGGGCAGCTTTTGCCAGTTGATGGGTACACGATTTAGTTTCGCCAATGAGAAGCCTCGATCGGCGCCGCTAAACGACTTTATTTACTTATACGATAATCAAACGGTTCGGTTTCTTGGTGTCTGGAACGGCTGGCCTGACGTTGTGGGCGACATTGCGCCCTTTCTTTCAACTCCGGACACGCAATGTCATGAACCACAGCTGCGAAACTGAGGTTGACTGCTAGGAGCTCTTTGTCGTCAGAGACGCCGACGCGTTTGAGGAACGCTTTCCCATTGTGGCGATCCAGAACGCGCTGGTTCATACGCGTCGGTCTCATGTTCTGGCGGGCTTTGTTGTCGATGATTGAAATTGGCTACGTCGTTTGAGTCAAAAGAAGGGCGTCGCCCTTAAATGGACAATGCCCTGATTTCGACTTCGATGTTCCCTGTCGTTTTTACGCGACGGCGCGCGCCAATTGGCATTGCGACCAGATTTCGCTGAGCGCTTCCACCAAATGGTCAATGTCGCTGCGGGAGTGGACAGGCGAGGGTGTGATGCGGAGCCGCTCCGTTCCCTTCGGCACTGTCGGATAATTGATGGGCTGAACATAAATGCCATGATTGGCCATTAGCCAATCGCTAATCCATTTACACTTTACAGGATCGCCGACCATTACGGGGACGATGTGGCTAGGGTTCTCCAGCGTTGGTATGCCGATACCGCGGAGGCGTCGGCGCACTTCGGCGACGCGTTCATGTTGTTCGCGCCGCTCCGTGTCGCTTTCTTTCAAGTGGCGCACGCTGGCGCAGGCTGCGGCAGCGACGGCCGGCGGCAACGCTGTGGTGAAGATAAAGCCCGAAGCGAAGCTGCGAATAAAATCGCAGAGCGCCGTCGAGGCGGCGATATACCCGCCGACAACGCCATAGGCTTTGCCGAGGGTGCCTTCGATGACCGTCAGGCGGTCCATCAGCCCTTCGCGCTCAGCGACGCCGCCGCCGCGCGGTCCGTATAGGCCGACAGCGTGCACTTCATCCAAGAACGTCATGGCGTTGTGGGCGTCGGCGACGTCGCAGATCTCTTTGATCGGCGCGATGTCGCCATCCATGGAATAGACAGATTCAAAAGCGACGAGTTTTGGCAAGGTCGGGTCGGCGGCGCTCAGCCGGCGGTTCAAGTCTTCTGGGTCGTTATGTTTGAAAACCTGTTTGGCGCAGCGGCTATGGCGAATGCCTTCAATCATCGATGCGTGGTTCAAAGCGTCGGAAAAGACGACGCAATCAGGGATCTGCGCTGCGAGCGTGCTTAACGTGGCCCAATTGGAGATATAGCCCGACGTGAATAAAAGCGCTGATTCCTTACCGTGCAGATCGGCGAGTTCGCGCTCAAGTAGGACATGGTGATGATTGGTGCCCGAGATATTCCGTGTACCGCCTGCGCCAGCGCCGCATTTGTCGATCGCGCCGTGCATGGCGTCCAAGACTTTTGGGTGCTGTCCCATGCCGAGATAGTCATTGGAGCACCACACGGTCACCTCGTCTGGGCCCTCGTCCCCGTGAAACGCTGCGCGCGGAAAAGCGCCGTTGCGGCGTTCAATGTCGGCGAAGACGCGATAATTGCCTTCCTCCTGAAGACCGGAGAGCCGGTCCTCAAAATATCGTTCGTAATTCATACGCGTCTCCATTCCGCGCCGATTGTTTCTTCCGGCGTCTTTGTGGGGTGTTTGATAAGCCACGACCAAAGAGCCGCGTCTGGTAAGGGAAGCACCAGCGCCAGGTGCTCAATTGCGGCGAGCCCGGCGAGGCTGGCGAGAAGGCTATAGCCGATAAACGAAAATGAGTAGGCGGGCATTTGCAGCGCTGTCGAAATCGCGACGCCCGTTATGGTCACTGCTAAAGTAAACGCAATCGCGAAAACAGTCATATTCCGATTACGGTTGAAGTAGCTGTCGAGATACTGCAAGTGGCCCGGCAAAAAGGTCGCTGAAACGTTCGGCGCGCCGAAAAAGACGACGAGCTTGGCGCTGAGTCGCATAACCCAAAGAAGGAAAAAGGTCAGCGCGGCGAATTGATTGTCCGCTCCCCAACTTAAGAGCGCGATGACGACGGCGTGAACAGCAATGCCGATCTCGTGATGAATCACCGCCTGCGTTGACGCCAAGAACCGAGACAAGGTCGGCAGTCCCTTCGGGCAGGGCGCGCGGCGCGAGCCGCTGACAAAGCCCAAAAGGAACATCGCTTCATGCCAGGCCCATAGGACGAGCCCAATGGCGAAACCGCCATAGGCCGCCGCGACGCTTGTCTCTCCGCGCAACACGACAAGCCCAAGCATGGCGGCAAGCGCGAGCGCCGTAAGCGCCCAGGCCGTCTGTTTGTAGGTCGCAGGCGACCGTCGCACCAGCCATAGCACAGCCCCCGTGCTCGCCCACCAAAGGAGCGAGGCAATCAAAAATGGGGCGGTCATGGCGGCCATAGTGAGCGTCTTTCAGTTCCTAACGATCCCTTGCGGGGCGCTACCAAACAGGTTGCAAACGGACCTGTGTGGGAAGAGCGTTTTTCTTTGGGCGCAGGACGTATAGAGAGAAAAAGGCCGCGCCAGCGCGTGCGCCGAGACCGGCGAGTTTAATCTTTGCCCAGACGCCTTTTTTCTGGCTGAGCGCCTCCATCTTGTCGGCGATTAGACGGAGATCTTCTAAGCGTTCACGGAACACGGGATTGTCGAGGTCGATTTCCACAGGGAAGATCTGCCGCGCGATTTCCGTCGTCGTCTTGAACACTTGATAATCGTATTCCTTCGGATCGAGACCGAGCGCCTTATGGAAAACAAGCCGACGGTGATCGCGGATATACATGGTTGCGAAAACCGCCAGTAAGAAGAAGCGAATCCATAAGAGATTGCCGCCGCGCAAGAGTTTCGGGTCGGCCTTCATCAGGAGGGCGAAGGCTTCACCATGGCGGAATTCATCATTACACCACTCTTTGAACCATTTGAAGATCGGGTGGAACCGTAATTCCGGATGCTTCTCCAGTTGGCGATAGATGGTGATGTAGCGCGCATAGCCGATCTTCTCGGACAGGTAGACGCTATAGAAGATATATTTCGGCTTAAAGAAGGTGTATTTCTTCGTCTTCGTCAAAAAACCGAGATCGACGCCGATGCCGAAATCGCGCAGGACGAAGTTAATGAAGCCCGCATGGCGCGCTTCGTCGCGGCTCATATATTTAAAGAGCGCTTTGATGTCCGGATTTTCTACGTGGCGAACAATCTCTTTATAAAGCACGCAACCGGAGAATTCCGCGGTCAGCGAGCTGACCAGAAAGTCTACGAATTCATCGCGCAAGTCTTTCGGCAGCGTATGCAGAATATTGTCGAACTCAGCCGTGCGTTTGAAATGACCATTGTTCGGGTCGCTGGCGAGTTCTGCGATCAGCGCATCCCATTCGGCACGCACGCCCGACACGTCGATGGCGTCCATCGCTTTGAAGTCGGTCGTGTAAAACCGCGGCGACAACATCGTCGTTTTGACGGCTTCGCCCGTGGTGTCATAGGCGTCGACGCCGAGATCGGCTGGGGTTAAAGGGGCGGTTGAAACGGCGGTTGCGCTCATCGGAATCTCCCGGTTGAGAAACTAACTTCATAAAGCTCGGTCAGCTCAAAGAGCGATTGGAACCGCACATAGAGCTTATCAAAAATCGAACCGCGCACGAGACGCGCGGCGCGGCGAAAATGGAGCGTCTCGCCGAAATCAACAGAGACCGGCGCGCCTTCGACCGTGATGCGATCGCCCGCGGTCGGCAAGAGATCGTCGTCGAGCTCCACATGAGCCTCAAGCGTTTGGTCCGTGTAGAGAACCGTGACGGTGCACGCCGTCGGGATTGTCTTTCGAAAGAGGGATAGGTCAGTCATTGGGCGCTCGCCTCCGTTTGTTCGAATATGACGGCGAATTGTTGCGCGTTCTCATCGCCGAACGCGCTTAAGGGAATGGATTTCTCGGTGACGGGATCGCTTAAGAACACCGCGCCCGTGTCGCTGCGTTCAAGCAGCATCGGCGCTTCAGGGCCGGCTCCTTGGGCGCGCCGGGAAAATGCGAGCGCGCGCATCGCCGATCGCGCAAAGGCGCCGTCGCCGCTTTCATAAATCCAAAGCGTCTCGCCGGAGGCGGCGTCGCTAAGCAGCACGGCGCCGTCGGGACGATCGCTGATATTTATAGCGAGACTGTCCGTCATGTGACGGTCCGTTATCTGTTGTGCGCCGATGTCAGTTGTTAGTGTAAAAACCGCGACGCCGAAGCTGAAAACGGCGAGGGCGCCGGCCACCATGAGAAAACGGCCCTCGGCGCGACGGTAATCGCGTTTGCCGTTTGCAGGCGTTTGCGGCATGCGTGGCGTGCGTCGCCCTTTTTCAGAATTCTGTTTCATCATGGTCTCGTCGTCTTCTGTGCTATCTCGATCGTGTGGCGCGTTAGGTCTGCGCGGCCGCTGACAAAGGCGCGCTTGGTTGCGTCGACGTTTTTGCCTTGGTGCGCGGCGGCGTGGTTGAATTCGGATGGCGCGTGGTTTTCTGGTCGCTCGCCAGCATCACCTTATCGGGCGCGGCGGCCTTGATCGCGTTGCCGAGCGCTTTCGCCGCGCTGTCGGCGTCGGGCAAAGCGCGCATCAAAGGCGTCGTACGGCGCAATTGCAGGGGGCGGACAAACGGCCACAGATGGAGAAACGGCGCGCGGCGCTCCGCCGTCGTTCTGATAGCGATATCGCCCGTCTGTTGACGCTTTCTGAGATCGGCGCTTTCAATGTCGGTAAACGGAAGATTGACGTATTTTGGAATAGCGACGCCGGAGCGGAAGATGATCCGTTTATTGGTGATCGTGAAAATCGCCGCCCGCGCCATGGCCCAAGCGATCACGAGCAGAATGGCGGTAACCGCCGCGCCCGCGAGGAGCATCGGCGTCGCAGCGGTGAGAGCCTCGGAAACGCTTCCTGCCATAGAGCCTTTCACAGCCGCCGCGGTCACGAAGTAAAGCGCGACAAAGCGGATGTGAAAGGCGTGGACGGCGAGCCCCAGGGCGTCGGGCTGGCCGCGCCACACGACGGTTTCGCCGTCCGGCAGTTGCGCGGGCAAGCCGGGAACTGGTTCGGTGGGGCCGTCTTCTTCGTCGTGTAATAGGGGCATCGCCGTCGCCTTTCGATCAGTGTTTAGAGAAGCGGCTCAGCGCGCATCGGCGTCGCATAGAGCGTGCCGCCGCCGTAAAAGCCGCAAATCTTGTCTTCTTCAAGTCGCGTGATTTGGTCCGCCGCTTTCGTCGCCGGCGCCTTTGCGAACTGTCCGCCAAGGATGGCGGCGACGCTCACTTGGCGTTTGCCCTTGTCGATATTCGCGAACGGGACTGGCAATAGCGCGGAACGGGGCGCATCAGCCGTTCCCACATTGACTTCCATATAGCGGATGATGGCTTCGGACCGGTCGATCCAAAGATCAGTGACGACGCCGCCTTGGACCCCGTCGGCGCCGACCACGGGAAGGCCGCGCGGGTCAAGGTCTTTCGACGCTACGTCGAAGCCGTCCCCAAGGCGGAACGGCACGATGCGTGGACGCCCGTCATCCGTGACGTCGGGGATGTCTTGACGTTCCGCATAGGAACCAGGGCCGACGCCGTCGAGCATAGGATCGCCGGTGGGTTTGAACGGCGCACCCGGCCAAACGGCGGTGCGTTTCAAGGCGAGGTCGCGCGTATCGCGCGGGCCGTGGGGAACAGAGACAGGCTCTTGTCCGTGGGGCAGGTTGAAGGTCTTTTTCTCCGGGAACCAAACGACGCCGGACGGTTCTAATTTGCCGGTCGTGTCTGCTTCCAGCGGATAGCCTTCGCGCCGGCTTTCTTGTTGTAGGTAAAAGACCAGGCCGAAAAAGAATGTCACAAAGAGCCATAGGCAAACGTCGACTAGGTCGACGCCGGTGATGAATTCGCCGCCGAATATCATGATCGTTTCTCCTTTGTTGTAGGCGTTAAAATCATAAGAACTAGCTTGGGAATGCAGGCACGCCGCGCGGACGGGAGGACGAAGGCGCGTCGTCGAGGGACAACCGCGCCAACGGACCAATAATCGCCATGCTGACGAATAAGAGTAAAATCTCGATATGATAGACGGCGCCATAACCGGTCGAGACGCGCTCAAGCGCTGGGCCAAGATCGCCGGCCATGGCGAGGCGGCCAATGACGTCGCGCAGGGCGCCGCCGGTGGCGATAGCAGCGCCGGCCGAGGTCGCTTGCACCGCGCCCCAGGCACCGAGCGCGATGCCGGCATTGCCGTTTTTAGCCAAGCCCATCAGGGCGGTGAGTGTTGACACCGAGAAGAGGCCGTTGCCGACGCCGATCGCGACGACGCCGATCCGGAACAATAGCCCCGAGGCGAAGGGGTCTGCAAAAACGATCGCTGAAAAACCAACGACGCCGATAATCGCGCCGAAACCAGCGAGGCGGTGGGGCTCTGCGCCCTTTGCGAGACGCCGGGCCGCGAGCGCAAAACCGATCAGCATGCCGCCGGCGAAAAGACCCGTGAGCAAGGTTGTTTGGCTTACGGATAAAGCTAAGACTTCGCCGCCATAAGGTTCAAGCAGCACATCTTGCATGCCGAAGGCCGCTGCGCCTGCACCGACGCCAGCGAGGAGGCGTTTCGCGCCCGGCTCTGTTGCAAAACGCGCCCAGGCGTTGCGGAAGGCTTCGCGCGGGCGGGTGGGATCGGTCAGTGTTGTATCGCGCGCTTCTTGTTTCCAAAGGGCGATAACGTTCAGAACGATGGTCACGACAGCGGCGCCTTGAATGACTTGAATGAGGCGTTTCGGTGAGAAGTCCTGCAACAAAACACCGAAGACTAAAGCGCTAGCGCCCATGCCGACGAGCAGCATGACATAAAGAAGCGCGACCACGCGTGGCCGGCTGTCTTCAGGAGCAATGTCCGTGGCGAGGGCGAGACCGGCGGTTTGCACGGTGTGCATGCCGGCGCCGACCATAAGAAAGGCGAGCGCGGCGCTCGCTTGGCCGAGCCAGGGGAGGTTGAGCGCGGTGTCTGATAAAACAAGCAGCGCGAACGGCATGACGGCGAAGCCGCCATATTGCAGCATCGAGCCCATCCAAATGTAAGGCCCGCGGCGCCATCCGAGAACGGAACGATGGGTGTCCGAGCGGTGGCCGATCAAAGCGCGCAAGGGCGCAAAGACAAGCGGCAGGGCGACCATCGCCGCCACGAGCCCGGCCGGCACCGACAATTCGACGATCATCACGCGGTTTATTGCACCTGTAAGCAACACCGCCGCCATGCCGACGGAGACTTGGAACAGCGACAAGCGTAAGAGTCGCGCCAAAGGCAAGCGGTCGCTCGCCGCGTCGGCGAACGGGAGAAGCGCTTTGCTGAAATTCATCCAAGCGGACGACATATGCGGTTTTTTATCGGTCATAGGCGATGGCGATTTGCGCTAGATCAACTCCGTTTCGGTTCTTTGGCCAATTCCATGGTTTGCGAGATGTAAAAGCCGGAGCCGACGCGGTTAGACGCGTCGACGCGCCAGCCCCGCGGGCTCAAGCGTTCTTCGAGGCGCGCGCGCAGCAAGCGTTCCGTCGCCGGCTGAATGGCCGGCGCGCGATCGCCTTTCGGGAAGAGGCCGCCGACGGCGTGCATCACCGTTAGAAGCGGCGTTTTGGGGGCGAAGGTGGCGATGACTTTCCGGTCGGTCCGGTTTGCGAACTGCGCCAGCGTGTCCACCATATCCCGCAGGGCGTAGTGGATGAGCGAATCCATCGCCACCACATAGTCAAATGAGCCGAGGCCCTCGTCAAACATGTCGCCGACGCGAAAATCGACGCTGCCGCTTAAATTCTCCGACGCGACGCGCTCGCGCGCCAAGTCGAGTAACGTCGATGAGAGGTCGACGGCGACGACGTCCGCGCCGCGACGCGCCGCTTCGAGCGCCAATTGGCCGGGGCCGCAGCCGGCGTCTAAGAGCCGAGCGCCGGAAAGGTCCGTTGGCAGAGCGTTTAAAATCGTATCGCGCATGGCGTCGCGACCGGCGCGTACCGTCGCCCGGATGCCGCTGACAGGGGCATCGGACGTCAGCCGCGCCCAGGCGTCGGCGGCAGTGCGGTCAAAATAGGCCTCTAACTGGCCGCGTTTGGCGATGTAGCTGGCGGATGCTGTCATCAATCAAATCCCAAAAAGTCGAAAATCTCGCGGTCCTTCATGGGGACCGCGCTCAGGGGTTCCGTTCCCGCCCACAGCGACGCGGCGAGCTTCAAGTATTCGTTCTGCACGGCTTCAAGTTCTGGCGAGGGCGGCATTTCGAAGAGCGTTGATTTTTTCAGTCGCGACCGACGAATGACGTCGAGGTCCGGGAAGTGCGCCAGGCGCTTTAGGCCGATCTCGTCGTTAAAGCGGTCGATTTCGTCCGTTGCCGCGGAGCGGTTAGCGATGACGCCGCCGAGGCGCACGTCATAGTTTTTCGCTTTCGCTTGGATCGCCGCAACAATGCGGTTCATTGCGAAGATCGAATCAAAATCGTTCGCTGTGACAATGACGGCGCGCTCCGCATGCTGAAGAGGAGAGGCGAAGCCGCCGCAAACGACGTCGCCGAGAACGTCGAAGATAACGACGTCGGTCTCTTCCAACAGGTGGTGCTCTTTTAGGAGCTTGACTGTCTGTCCGACCACATAGCCGCCGCAGCCAGTGCCGGCCGGCGGTCCGCCGGCTTCAACGCACATGACGCCGTTGTACCCTTCGAAGACGAAGTCTTCCGGGCGTAATTCTTCGCTGTGGAAATCAACGCTTTCGAGAACGTCGATCACCGTCGGCGCTAAGCGCTTCGTCAATGTGAACGTGGAATCATGCTTTGGGTCGCAGCCGATTTGCATGACCCGTTTGCCGAGCTTGGAGAACGCTGCGGACAAGTTTGACGACGTCGTCGACTTGCCGATGCCGCCTTTGCCGTAAACGGCGAAGACTTTCGCCGTTTCGATTTCCATGCGCGGATCGAGGGCGACTTGAACGCTGCCTTCGCCGTCTTCACGCGTCGTGCCATTAATATCGAGTAGCGTCATAAGACGGCTCCTTCAGAGGGCGGAAAGACGCCTTCGAGGCGGTCTTCGAGTTCTTCACCGGCGCGGCGGAGCGCCTCGAGGGTTTCTTCGTCGGGCGTCCAGTAATTGCGGTCCGACGCTTCGATGAGGCGGTTCGCGACCCGCGCGCAGGATTTCGGATTGAGCGCGGCCAAGCGGTCGCGAAGGTCTTTGTCGAGAACGAATGTCTCGCTGATTTCTTGATAGACCCAGGGCGCGACAGCCGCTGTCGTCGCCGACCAGCCCATAGTGTTAGTGACTTGCGCCTCGATCTGGCGCACGCCTTCATAGCCATGATTCAGCATGCCCTCATACCATTTTGGATTGAGGGTGCGCGTGCGCGTTTCCAGCGCCACTTGCTCGTTCAGGGTGCGTACGACGCCGTCGCTTTGGGTTTGATCGCCGATATAAACCGCGGCGTCTTCGCCCTTGGCGGTTTTAACGGCGCGCGAGATGCCGCCCAGCGTATCAAAATAATGGTCAATCGTGGTGACGCCGAGATCGACCGATTCCAAGTTCTGATAGGCGACGTCGACGTCCGCTAAGATGGTGTCGAGGAGCGCCGCATGTTGCATGGGCGCGCCGCTGACGCCGTAGGCGAAGCATTTGCGTTTTTTGTAAGCGTCGCCGAGCTCTTCGTCTTCCATGAAAGCGCCGGCGTCGACCAATTGATTGACATTGGCGCCATAGGCGCCGTCGGCGTTGGAGAAGACGCGCAAGGCCGCAGTGTCGAGATCGCAGCCATGGGCTTTTTGATAGGCGAGGGCGTGTTTGCGCACGAAGTTCAAATGTTCGGGCTCATCCGCGGCGGCGGCGAGCTGGGCCGCTTCGGCGAGCATCCGCGTTTGCATCGGCAGAAGATCGCGGAAGATGCCGGACAGAGTAACGACGACGTCGATCCGTGGGCGATCGAGTTCGTTAAGCGGCGCCAATTCGGCGCCGGCGAGACGGCCGAATGCGTCGTAACGCGGTTTCGCGCCCATAAGGGCGAGGGCTTGTGCGATTTGCGCGCCTTCGCTTTTGAGGTTGTCGGTTCCCCAGAGGACGATGGCGACGGTTTCCGGCAGCGATACCCCGTCTTTTTGGTGCCGGGCGATCAGCCGTTCCGCTTGGCGCGCGCCGTCGGCGACCGCGAAGGCGCTCGGCATACGGAACGGGTCGAAGCCGTGAATATTGCGACCCGTCGGCAAGACGTCAGGATTGCGTAAGACGTCGCCGCCCGGCGCCGGCGGCACATATCCGCCATTGAGAGCGGCGAGCAGTCCGGGGATTTCCGTTTGCGCTAAGAGGCCGTCATTGATTTTGGTGAGGGTCGTCACCGCTTCTAAGGCGATGGGGTCGGCGTCTGACTTTTTGACTTTTCGCAGAAGGTCGGTCGAAGCCGTTCCCGCCAACACGTCTTCAACAAGCGCAGCGCCGGTCGCTTCGGATAGCGCGGGCGGCAACGACGCGGTTAAGAGGTCGCGGCGTTCTTGTTCCGACGGCGCGCGTCCCGCCACGTGCAATCCATGGGGAATGAGCGTTTGTTCGTATTCGAAGAGTTGCTCTTGCAGAGCATCGATGTTCGCCTCGACGTCGGTGTCCGACCATTCCGGCTCTGCTTCGGCGAGCGACAACGCCGCTGCTTCGGTCTGGGCGAGCTTGGCGAGGCGCTCGCGCATGTCCTTCTGTTCGGGGGGCGTTGCCCGGCGCCGATCGATGGTGGCTTTGAGGTTTGCAAGACCTTTGTAGAGCTCGGCTTTCGTGACGGCCGGCGTCAGATAGCTGATGGTCGTCGCCGCTGACCGGCGCTTAGCGATCGCCGCTTCCGATGGATTGTTGGCGGCATAGAAATAGAAGTTCGGCGCTGAACCAATCAGATAGTCCGACCAGCAATCGCCTGATAAGCCCGATTGCTTGCCCGGCATGAATTCAAGCGCGCCATGGGTGCCAAAGTGCAGAACGGCATCGGCCCCGAAGTCCTCGCGCACATAGCGGTAAAACGCCGAGAAAGCATGGGTCGGCGCGAAACCGCCTTCGAAGAGGAGGCGCATGGGGTCGCCTTCATAGCCGAAACTCGGCTGCACGCCGACGAAAATGTTTCCGAACGCGGCGCCCAGAATATCGATCGCGCGCCCGTCCGACTGGTGACGACCGGGGGCCGGGCCCCATTCCGCTTCGATTTCTGAAAGCCGCGTCTCTCGGCGCACATGGTCGTTCGCCGAGACACGGTCATGAACATTGGCGTCCGATAGGATCGCCGCCGTTGGATCTTTCTCGCCGGCGCCGGACAGAACCGCCGCGCGTAACGCTTCGACGCTTTCAGGAACCGTGACGTCATAGCCGTCAGCGGCCATGGCTTTCAGAAGATTGTGCAGCGATTCAAACACCGACAAATGCGCCGCCGTGCCGGTGGCGCCGCTGTTCGGCGGGAAGTTGTAAAGAATGATCGCAACACGGCGATCACGCTCTTGTCTTTTCCGTAAACGGACGAGCGCCTCGACGCGTGCCGCCAACATATCCGCGCGTTCCGGGCAGGAGCGCATTTGCGGGCCTTCTCCACCGTCTTGGAAACGACAGGCGCGACGGCATCCGCCGCAGACCTCGGTGTTGACGCGGCCGCCGAAAACGATGGGCCCCGTAGCGCCGTCGAGTTCGGGGAGGGCGACCATCATTGTCGCTTCCACCGGCGAGAGGCCGCGCACCCCGGCGCCCCATTCATTGAGGGACTGAAATTCCAGCGCTTGCGCGGCGATGTAAGGCACGTCAAGCGCGCGCAAGACCGCTTCGGCTGCGCCGGCGTCGTTATAGGCGGGGCCGCCGACAAGCGAAAAGCCGGTGAGGGAGACGACGGCGTCCACCGTGCGAACGCCATTTTCAAAGAAGAATTTTTCGATCGCCGGGCGCGCGTCGAGACCGCTAGCGAAGGCGGGGATAACGCGCATCCCTTTCGCTTCGAAGGCGGCGACGACGCCGTCATAGTGATCGGCGTCTCCGGACAATACATAAGAACGCATGATCAATAGGCCGATCGTCGGCGTTTGATCGGTGCTATCTGTATTGGCGGAGGACGCCTCAATGCCGGCCGGGAGGGGCAGGGCTTGTAGGTCTTCGCCGACAGCCGGCTTCATCCGCGGATGATAGAGCCCCGTTTCCGGATATTCGATCGGGTCTTCCGGGGCCATTGCGCCGCGATAAATCTCTCGAGGACCGGCAGCATAACGATCGACGAGGGCGGCGATCATGTTCTCAATGTTCTTTTCCGATCCCGCCAGCCAGTATTGCATGGTGAGGAAATAGGCGCGCACGTCCTGCGCCGTCCCCGGAACGAATTTCAGAATCTTGGGTAGGCGCCGCAGCATTTTCGCTTGGTGCGCGCCGGCCTTGCTGGGGTCGCGTCCGCCGCCCCGCAGCCGCTTTAAAAGCGCCAATGGGCCGGTCGCCGGCTTGTCCATGGAAAACTTGCCAAGCCGCGTCAGCTTGACGATGTCGGGCGTCGACAAGCAGCCGACAAAGGCGTCGCAGACGTCGGCGCGGGCTTTTAGGGCGGGCAGCACTGGCGCGATCTGGTGGTCGAGGAACAAAAGTGCCGTGACGATAATGTCGGCGCGCTTGATGTCTTCGATGGCGCGGTCGGCCGCTGACGGATCATTTTCCCAAGCCGACGCCGCGTGCAGGCTTAATGTCAAATTAGGCGCGCGGCGACGCAGCGCTGCTTCAGCGTTCGCGGCTAAGACACCAAGGCGCGCGTCCATCGTTAGGACGACCACCCGCACCGGCGGTGGCCCGCCGGGCGCGGCGATCTCGATCGCCGGCGTGATGCGAGCTTCACCGTCCATAATGGGCCTTCGCTTCGTAGAGTGTGTCGATGGTGATGGCGCTAAGGCCGCGATCGTTTGCGAATTGCTCCGTATTGCGCCTGGCTTTGCCGCGCACAAAGAAAGGGATTTTCTTTAGTTCCTTTTCTGCGTCGGCTGTCCACGCGGCGATGTCCGTAACGGTGTTGTTCGGCGTTGCCGTCGTATCGGCTTCGACCGCAGCATCGCTCGCGGTGACGTCATTGGCGGGGGCGGGTGTCGCTGCGAGGTGCGACGGGCCGGCGGCGTCGGAAAACTCAAAATCGTCGCGGAACATGCCAAGAAGATGTTCCTCAAGCCCCATAACAAGGGGATGCACCCAAGTGTCGAAAAGGACGTTCGCGCCTTCCGGACCCAATTGTGGCGAGTAACGCGCAGGGTAGTCCTGCACATGCACTGGCGCGGAAATGACGGCGCAGGCGAGGCCGAGACGTTTCGCGATATGCCGTTCCATCTGGGTGCCGAGGATAAGTTCCGGCTGCAATGCTTCGATGCGCTCTTCGACGGCGAGGTAATCATCCGTGATCAGTGCCTCGACGTCGAACTCTTCTGCGGCGGCGCGCACGTCTCTGGCGGCCTCGCGGTTGTAACAGCCAAGACCGACGACATTGAACGCCAGCTCGTCGCGGGCGACGCGGGCTGCAGCGACAGCGCGGGCGCCTTCGCCAAAAACAAAAACCCGCTTGCCGGTGAGGTAGTTGGAATCAATAGAACGCGACCACCATGGCATGTTCGAGCGTGGGGTATCGATTGCATTAACCGTCGGCGCGAACGAGCGGATTTCTTCTAAGAAGGCGCGCGTGCCGGTGACGCCAAGCGGGCACGTCGTCGTGTAAGGCTGGTTGAAGGTTTTCTTCAGCCAGCGCGCCGCTGTTTCAGCGATCTCCGGGTACAGAACGACGTTAAAGTCCGCCGCGCCGAGACGCGCGATGTCGTCTGGCCCGGCGTTCAACGGTGCGACGACATTCACGTCGACGCCGACTGACGCCAGCAACATCGAGATTTCTTTGACGTCGTCGCGATGGCGGAAGCCGAGCGCCGTCGGGCCTAGGATATTGCAGGAAGGCCGCGTTTTCGGCGGCTGATTCGCCGCGGTTTGAGCGCCGCCCGCGAGGCGTCGGACGATTTGATAGAAGGTTTCCGACGCGCCCCAATTTTCTTTTCGCTGATAGGAGGGAAGGTCGAGGGGGATGACGGGCACGGGCAGGTCGAGCGCTGCGGCGAGCCCGCCGGGGTCGTCTTGCAGGAGTTCCGCCGTACACGATGCGCCGACCAACATCGCTTTCGGTTTGAAGCGCTCATAGGCCTCATGGACCGATTGTTTGAACAATGCCGCCGTGTCGCTGCCGAGGTCGCGCGCTTCGAACGTGGTATAGGTGACGGGCGGGCGATGGTCACGGCGCTCGATCATTGTAAAGAGCAAATCGGCGTAGGTGTCGCCTTGTGGCGCGTGCAAGACGAAGTGGGTGTCTTTCATCGCCGTTGCGATTCGCATCGCGCCCACATGGGGCGGGCCTTCATATGTCCAAACCGCGAGACGCATTAAACGGCGAGCCTTTCTCGCCGGGCGAGGGGGCGGGTGAAGAGTTCAGCTAAGTCGCCGCATTGGTCGAAGCCGTGGATCGGCGAGAAGACAAGCTCGATCGACCATTTGGTGGCGAGACCTTCCGCCTCCAGCGGATTCGCGAGACCGAGCCCGCATACGGTGATGTCCGGACGCATTGTGCGGCAGCGGTCCAATTGTTTGTCCACGTCCTGGCCTTCGCTAAGCGCCGCATCGGCGGGCAAGCGCTGTAGTTCGGCGTCGAGATGCGCGCGGTGAAGGTAAGGCACGCCGACTTCGTCGAGGCGCATGCCGAGTTCGCGCGACAAGAACCGCGCGAGCGGCGCTTCTAACTGTGAGTCGGGAAAGAAGAAGACGCTTTTTCCTTCGAGCGCAGGTCTCGCTTTTGACAGCGCTTGTCGTCCGCGCGCTTGCGCCGGCGCCAGGACGCTGTCGACCAATGCATCGGAGACGCCCCATACTGCGGCGGCGGCTTTAAACCATCCCGTCGTTCCTTCAACGCCGAGGGGAAAGAGCGCAGGAATGTGCGTTGCGCCGCGATCTTCGAGGGCGGCGGCGGTGTCGCGTAAAAACGGCTGCGCGAGCAAGAACTGTGTTTTGGGTCCGATTTTCGGCGCGTCCTCTGCATTGCGCGAGGGGAGGAAATGGACCGGACCGATGCCTAAGGCTTTGAACAGACGAGAGAATTGATCTTCAACAATATCGGCGAGCGATCCGACGACAACGAGGTTGCGTTCCGCAGTCGGATCATAGTCGAGCGATGGGACGAGCGCAGCGAGGCAGGCGTCTTCGCCTTGGGTGAAGGTCGTTTCAATGCCGCTGCCGGAATAATTGTAGATCGACACTTGCGGCGCATAGCGTTCGGACAGGCGCATGGCGGCGCGGGAGAGATCCAGCTTTATGACTTCCGAAGGGCAGGAGCCGACGAGGAACAAGCGCTTAATGTTCGGCCGACGCTCCAGTAACTGCGCCACCGTGCGATCCAACTCTTCATTGGCGTCGGCGAGCCCGGCGAGGTCGCGTTCTTCGAGAATCGCCGTGGCGAATCGCGGTTCGGCGAAAATCATCACGCCCGCCGCCGACTGCATGAGATGTGCACAAGTGCGTGAACCGACGATCAAGAAGAAGGCGTCGGGCATTTTTCGATGCAGCCAGATGACGCCCGTCAGTCCGCAAAAAACTTCCCGTTGCCCGCGTTCTCGCAGCACCGGCGCCGTGCGTGCGTCAGCAGCCGCGCAATTACTTTCGGTCCGCCGTTCTGGACGTTTGAGATCGAGCGCTGTCATAGGGCCGCGCTCGCTTCAGAAAAGTCGGGACGCGTTTTCGCGAGGCGGGTTTGTTCCAGGCGCGCTTGGCGCAGCTTCAGGACGAACTGGCCAGCATTAATAAGGTAAGCGGCGTACGCCAGGAGCGCTAAAACCATCTGACCTGTTGGCGACAGCCAACTTCCTAAAACGGACGCTAGGTAGGCGGTATGCAGCGCTAGCACCGCCATCGAGACCATGTCTTCCCAATAGAAAGCCGGTGCGAAAAGATATTGCCCGAAGACGTCTTTCTCCCAAACGGCGCCCGTGATCATGATTGTGTAGAGGACGCCGGTCTTCAGAAGGACCGACGCCGTCGCTTCAAAATATCCGTCGCCCGTCATCAAATAGCGCACGACAAAATAGACGCTCGCGATAAAGACAATGAATTGCAGCGGCGCCAAAACCGCCTGAACGACCGTCCAAGGCGAACGATCCCGACGCGCTCTTTGTTGCTCCGTATAAAGCATTCAAAATCAGTCTTTGCCGAACAGCAAGGATAGGAGACGATTGACGGCGTTATACAGCGATCGAGCTTGGGCGGCGTGGTTCAAGCGTTTCAAGGGCGTAACCGTTTCAGAGTGCGCCTGTCTTAAAATGTCACCGTGTCCAGACCCTCGTCGCCGTGTGTATGGCTGTCAGTTTCTGGTGGATGGTTCCACTTGCCGCTGATGATTTTCCTTGCCTGTCGTCGCCGATCGCCGGCGTCCTCTGTCGCCGTCTATCCTTGTCGACCAATATCTTGGCCGTATTTGCGGGTCGGCGCCCGTTTTGAAGTCGTGATGCGTGTCGGCTCAAAACGCGCAACCGGCGTGGCAACAGAGTCCCGTAGGGCGCGCCGTTTCTCCCCAAAGAACTCTTCGCATACGGTACATCAGGCGATTTGAGAGTGTCAACATAAATTGACGTCTAAATAAATTGACACCTTGGCGGGGCTTGGTCATTATCAAAGTTGCGAAACGCGCAGACGCAATTGTTGTTCAATTGTCGCTTGCGCTGTTGCGCACTAAACGTCGCTGGTGTTACGTGGTGAAGTGTCGCGCACGTTGCGCTACTTGTCATTGAGCCAGGTCAACAAATCGGCGCGGCTTCGTCCTACTGATTTGAGAACCCTAGATATCGGCGGCCGTGGACATGTTTACGTCCGACGGACTTCTCGTCGGATCGGAAGGCTGCAGCGAAGTTAGTACTTGGGTTTAGTTGTTGGGCGGCTTTTGAATCCGACGGACAGAACCGGCGGTGAACCTGGTCGAAGGTAATGCCGGTCGAAGGTGAAAGTGTCCTAAGGTGATGCTGACTGGCGGCAAACTGGCGGCAAAATTGGCCGACGACGAAAAAGACGATCGAAGAACGCCTTGTTTCTGTTTGTTCTTCCGTAAATACCCCGGCAACATGTCGGAGCTCTAAAGAGGTTGGTTGCTCTTTTTATAGGCAGATAGCTTTAACATCGCTCGATTGTCGGGCGGAAAGGCGAACCGATGAGCGAGCGGCGAGAAGGCGATCCAAGCGAAAGCGGCGCCATGCCGTCAAGGCCCTCGACCCGATCTACAGCGGCGCTGGACGCAGAAATCGGCGACATCTCTTCTGACTCGGATATCTCGGCGGCTTCAATTAATACGCTCATCGCTTCGGAATTGGCGCCGCGCTTATTATTGGCGCACCGGGTGCGTGATGCGGTCGCGGCATCTGAAGAATTCTCCGTATTTCAACAAATCCTGCCGACGGATCGCGAGTATTTTGAGCAATTGATTCTTGAAGACATCAGCGGGTCCGCCGTTGACTTCGTCCGAAGCCTTGTTGATCGCGGGGTTTCAGCGAATGACGTGATGCTCGATCTGATGGGCGGAACGGCGGTGCGCCTCGGTGAAATGTGGGAAACCGACGAAACCGATATGGCGCGCGTCACCATCGGCCTGTGCAATCTCCACGAGGTCTTGCGCGAGCGCCAATGGCAAATCCCCAAAGCGATTCCGTTCGAGCGCGACGGCCGGCGTATCTTGCTGGCGACACTTGGCGAGGACCAACACATCTTCGGTTTGTGCACCGTCGCTGAAGTCTTTCGCCGCGAGGGCTGGCGGACATTGGCGGCGCCGGGCGCCGGCGTCGAGGCGATCGCTAAAAGTTTGAGCGAACAACACTTCGATATTCTCGGTTTGTCGGCGTCAAACGATTTTTCGCTCGATGATGCAAAAGCGGAGATCGACAGCTATAGATCGGCGTCGAAGAATCGCGATTTGAAGGTGCTTGTCGGGGGGCGAGCGTTCAATCAGAACTCAGGGCTCGTTGGAGCTTTGGGGGCCGAAGGATGGTCGCGAGACGCGCGCGATGCGCCGTCGGCGGCCGGCGCGCTATTAGATGCCGACCCCATTGGACGCTGACATTGTTGGAAGCTGACAATGAGGCAATTTAAGAGAATCACACTGAAGGCGATATCGCCCGCCGGGTATTAGTGGGGTCAAGATGGATTCACCGGTTCCATCCGGTCAAAGCGCCGTTGCGTTTAAGAGCCCGAAGCGTTTTCTCGCCGGCCTCGATCCGGCGATGACGGCGCATCTCATCTCGTCGGGCGTCGACATCGCCTTGGTGATTGATAACGGCGTCATCAAAGATTTGGCCGTGTCCAATCGCGACCTCCTTCGGGAAGGCTATCAGACGAGTTGGCGCGGTAAGGCGTGGCGTGAAACCGTTACGGTGGAATCGCAAGCGAAGATCGACGATCTATTAGCGGCGGAAAACAGCGCTTCTCGATGGCGGCAGGTCAATCATCCCTCGTCGAAAGGCGTCGATATTCCCGTCAATTACACGACGGTGAGCGCCGGCAAAGAGAACGTCATTTTGGCGCTTGGCCGTGAGCTGCGCTCCGTCGCGACCCTTCAACAAAGGCTCGTCAAAACCCACCAAGAGTTAGAACGAGAGTATGCGCGTCTGCGGCATTCCGAGACGCGGTATCGGCATTTGTTCAATGCGATGTCCGATGCTGTGGTGATTGTCGACGCCTCGGACGGCACGGTTCAGGAGATTAACCCCGCAGCGACGGCGCTTCTCCAGGTTAAGTCGGGCGATGTTGTCAACGCGCCCGTATTGAACCTTGCCGCGCGGGAAAGCGCAAAGGCTTTTGATCAGGTCATCGAACGCGCGCTTGCCGCCGGGGAAGCGCAAACGAATGGGATAAAAACGGCTGACGGCATTGAGCGTCATTTGTCGGCGTCGGCGTTTCAGCAGGATAACGCGGCTTACGTGATTGTTCGTATCGTGGATGAGGTGGCGACGTCGCGATCGGCGGTCGACGCTGCGCCGCCGAGATTGTTGGAGATAATCGATCGCTTACCCGATGGTCTTGTGGTGACGACGTCGAATTTGCGGGTTTTGTCGGTCAATCCGGCGTTTTTGGAGATGGTTCAAATCGTCGACGAACGCCAAACGATCGGCGATCAGTTATCCAATTGGCTCGGCAGATCGGCGACGGAACTGAATATGTTGGTGTCGAACCTTAAGAGTTACGGCGTCGTTCGGAATTTCGCCACCGTTGTGCGTGATCGCTTCGGGGCCGATGCAGAGGTGGAAGTCTCGGCCATCGCGGCGCCCTTGGAAGGCGACACGGCGTTTGGATTTGCGATTCGCAACACGTCCCGACGTCTCCAATCGGGGGCGGACTTAGGCGCGGAACTGCCCAATTCCGTAGATGAAGTGACGGGTCTCGTAGGCCGTTTGCCGCTGAAGGAAATCGTGCGCGAGTCGACCGACTTGATCGAACGGCTTTGCATCGATGCAGCCTTGGAGATTGCGGACGATAACCGCGCATCGGCCGCCGAGATCCTTGGGCTGAGCCGGCAAGGCCTCTATTCCAAACTCAAACGGTTCGGCATTGACGACGACAAATAAGCCGCGCGCGGGTGCTTGGCGTCAATTATTATAGACAGTCTTCGCGTCAATTTAAATTGACGCGTTGAGGTGCGGTCGGTACGCTCTTCGGCGTGTCGCACACGGATTTATCGATTCCCATCCGCCGGGCCCCGAGCCTGTCCACCGTGCTTGAGTTTTTCAAGCCGGTGACGTGGTTCGCGCCGATGTGGGCGTTTGCTTGCGGGGCCGTCTCGTCCGGCGCGGCGCTTGGCGATCGACTGCTTTTTGTGGCTGCGGGCGTTGTTCTGGCGGGCCCATTTGCGTGCGCCGCGAGCCAAGCGGTCAATGATTGGTTCGACCGACATGTGGACGCGATCAACGAGCCGCAAAGACCGATACCATCGGGGCGTTTGCCTGGACGCTGGGGATTTTACATCGCGCTTTTCTGGAGCGGCGCGACCATGCTCTTGGGCGCTGCGCTCGGCCCGTGGGCGTTCGGCGCCAGCATTGTCGCCACGGCGCTCGCCTGGATGTACAGCGCGCCGCCTTTTCGATTGAAGACGGATGGGTGGCTCGGACCGACGGCCGTGGGGTTCTCCTATGAAGGCGTCGCTTGGTTCACCGGCGCTGCGGTGATGCTCGGCGCTTTTCCCGGCTGGCCGATCGTCGGGCTAGCAGTGCTCTATTCGATTGGGGCGCATGGCATCATGACCCTTAATGACTTTAAAGCGATCGAAGGCGACACGCGCTTTGGCGTGCGCTCTTTGCCGGTTCAGCTCGGCCCCCGCCGCGCGGCGCAGGTCGCGTGCGGCGTCATGATCGCCCCCCAAATCATTGTCGCCCTATGGCTGCTGACGGCCGACGCGCCAGTTCATGGCGCGGCGCTTCTCGCGGTTATCGCGGCGCAAATAGCGTTGATGCCCACCTTGTTGCGCGACCCGCGCGGGAAAGCGCCGTGGTATAACGCCACCGGCGTTACTTTATTTGTATCCGGAATGATGGTCGCAGCGTTCGCTGTGCGATCCCTTTATATGGTGAGTAACGGAGCCGGCGTATGAGCGTTGCAATGGCGGAACACTCCTCGGGCGCCTCCGAGGCCTTGAAGGCCGAAGAACGAGCGCCGTTTGGTTGGCTCGGTGTCGTGCGTCTTGGCGTTGTTCAAATGGCGCTTGGCGCCATCATTGTTCTCACCACGTCGACGCTTAACCGTGTGATGGTGGTCGAGCTCGCGTTGCCGGCGGTGCTGCCGGGCGCGCTTGTGGGCTGGCATTACGCGGTGCAGATGACGCGTCCGCGCTGGGGCTATGGCGCTGACCGCGGCGGACGGCGCGCGCCATGGATTGTCGGGGGCGTTGGCGTTTTAGGCGTTGGCGCGATCGCGGCCGCCGCCGCAGCAGCATTGATGGCGAGTGCGCCAGTGCTCGGCATTGTCGCCGCGGCTGCGGCGTTCACGCTTATCGGCGTTGGGGTCGGCGCTGCAGGAACGAATCTATTGGCGCTCCTTGCGATGCGCACGGCGCCGTCTCGCAAAGCGGCGGCGGCGGCGATCGTCTGGATCATGATGATCTTTGGGTTTGTGCTGACAGCGGGCGTCGCCGGCGCGATGCTTGATCCGTTTTCCATGCAACGCCTTGTAATGGTGACGGCCGGCGTTGCGGGGGTTGCGCTCTTCGCGAGCGCCCTCGCGATTTGGGGCGTTGAGGGACGGGCGCACGTTTCACCCGTCGTTGCGACAGCCGATGCGCCGTCGACAACGGGCGAATCAGCTTTTCGCACCGCCTTGAAAGAGGTGTGGGCGGATGATCAAGCGCGCCGGTTCACTATTTTTGTTTTTGTTTCAATGCTAGCCTATAGCGCTCAAGATCTTATTCTGGAGCCCTTCGCCGGCATTATCTACGGGCTGACGCCGGGCGAATCGACCAAACTCTCCGGCGTCCAAAATGGCGGCGTGTTGATCGGCATGATCGTAACGGCCGTCGTCGGCACGCTCGTCGGCAAATCAAAAGCTGGCTTCATGCGCCGCTGGACCATGGCCGGGTGCGTCGCCTCGGGCCTTGCGCTTCTGATGCTGGCGCTCGGCGCCCTTATCGGTCCCGCCTGGCCTTTGAAGCCGTCCGTATTTTTCCTTGGCCTTTCCAATGGCGCGTTCGCGGTGGCCGCAATTGGTTCGATGATGACCTTGGCGAGCGCCGGCCCGAAAGCGCGCGAAGGAACGCGCATGGGGCTGTGGGGCGCGGCGCAGGCGGTGGCGTTCGGGCTTGGCGGTTTTCTTGGCGCGGCGGCCGTCGATGTGGCCCGTGTCGCGCTCGGCGAACCTGGCGGCGCTTTTGCAATTGTCTTCGCTGTTGAGGGCTTAGTTTTCTGGGTGGCGGCATATCTAGCCGGACGCGTTGGTCGTACGCAGGCGGACGGTATGACACTGCCGATGATGCCGGCCGGCGATCAAGTGCCGGCTGAATAAGCTCCGCGTTTGCCGGGGGCTTGCGATTGTTGTTCGGCGAAAGGGCCGAGGTCGTTTGCGTTTGTCCGATCGAACGAATGCCTGACGAGGGAGAAGTCTATGACTGTCGCTTTTACTGTCGACGGATCTTTAGAGGTCTATGACGCTGTCGTCGTTGGCGGCGGTCCTGCGGGCGCCACAGCCGCTCACGACCTCGCGACGCGGGGACGCAAGGTGTTGCTGCTTGAACGCGGCGGCCGCATCAAACCTTGCGGCGGCGCGATTCCGCCGCGGCTTATCCGTGATTTCGACATTCCCGACAGCCTCATTGTGGCGCGGGCGCGGTCCGCGCGCATGGTGTCCCCGAAGGGCGCTGAGGTGGATATGCCGATCAATGGCGGCTGGGTCGGCATGGTCGACCGCGAGCATTTTGACGAATGGCTGCGCGCACGCGCCGAAGCGGCCGGCGCTGAACGTCAGTGTGGAGAGTTTATCGCGCTGGAGCGCGACGAAGAAGGCGCTGCGATAATTTCATTCCATCCGTCTGAAGTTGCTGACGCCGCCAAAGCCGATAGCGGTCAAGGGACGCCGGCGTCGAAACGTCCGGTGACACGTGTTCAGGCGCGCACCGTGGTCGGCGCCGACGGCGCGCGTTCGAAAGTGGCGCAACAAGCGATGCCCGATGAGCCGATGCCCACATCGGTTTTCGCCTATCATGAAATCATCAAGTCGCCGGCGCCTTACAACAGCGCGCCCGACAACAGCACGGCGCGTGAAGCGAAGTTCGATGGATCGCGTTGCGACATCTATTATCAAGGGCGTCTGTCACCTGATTTTTACGCGTGGATTTTTCCCCATGGCGAGACGACGAGCGTTGGGGTTGGCAGCGCGCAAAAAGGGTTTTCCTTGCGCGGCGCTGTCGCTGATCTTCGCGCCCACGCCGCTCTTGATGATGAAGCGACGGTTCGCCGCGAAGGCGCACCTATCCCGCTAAAGCCCCGCAAGCGGTGGGACAATGGCCGCGACGTCATTCTCGCCGGTGACGCCGCCGGGTGCGTGGCGCCGGCGTCGGGGGAGGGTATTTATTATGCGATGCTCGGCGGGCGTACGGCTGCGGAAGCAATCGACGCCATGCTTGAAACCGGCGACGTCAAAGCGCTCGCCGCGGCCCGCAAGCGCTACATGAAAGAGCACGGCAAGGTGTTTTTCATTTTGGGCGTCATGCAACATTTTTGGTACCGCAATGACAAAAGGCGCGAGCGCTTTGTCAACATTTGCCGCGACGAAGACGTGCAGTCGCTGACCTGGGACGCCTATATGAACAAACGCCTGGTGCGCGCTAAACCGGCCGCGCACTTTCGAATTTTCATGAAAGACATGGCCCATTTGCTGGGCCTTGCGTCGGTTAGTCGGTAGGCGGACCTCGAGCGTGCGCGCCATGTCGTCTTCGCCGCAACCATCGAGTGATCGCGCGGCGGGTGTGCGCCCGTTTTTGGTCGCCGGAGCAGCAGCGCTCTCCGTTAGTTTCGCTGGCGGTTCGCTGACGACCATCGGCCCCTGGTATCGGGCTTTGGAAAAGTCCACGCTGAACCCACCGGATTGGGTGTTCGGCCCGGTCTGGACCATTATTTATATTTTGGTCGTATTTTCAGCGGTGTACGGATGGCGTACAGCGCAAACGCCGTCGCGGCGGCGCTGGGTGACGGTTTTGTTTTTGGCGAACGCCGGATTGAACGTGGGATGGTCGGCGCTTTTCTTCGCCATGCAAAGACCCGATTGGGCGCTGATGGAGTTAACGCTTTTATGGCTGTCGGTCGCGGCGTTGATCGCGTTTCTTGCGCCTTTCGCGCGGGTCTCGGCCTTATTGTTGACGCCTTATCTCGCTTGGGTGAGTTTCGCAGGGTATCTCAACATGGAGGTCGTACGTCTTAACCCGCCCTTTGCCGGAGGTTTAGGAGGCTTGGGATGATGGACGCACTCATCGTTACGCCCCAATTCATCGATTTTATTTTGATTGGGCTGGTTGCTGAGTTTTTGCTTTTGAGCATCGTGTTGTGGGCGCGTGGCGGCGTGCAGTTGATTGCGCCCTTGTTTCTTTTTCTAGCGTCCGGCGCGGCCATCTTCGTAGCATTGCGGGCGTCGGTCGCGGGGGCGACAGATATGATGTCTCTGCAAGCGCCGCTCTTGGTTGGTTTTGCGACGCACACCAGTTTGATCATTCTTGTGGCGTTGAGGGGAGGGATCATCCGAAAAACACAGCGGTTGCGTTAATGTTTTGCAAGGCGCGCCTGAGCGCCGTAGCGCGGCGGGCGCGTTGGTGATCCGATAAACGCGCGCGCGGCGTAAATTCGACAAATAGTATTAGGCTAACACCGACCAAAATCAGTCGGTTAACAATGGGAGACGTGGTATTCATGACGACACTTAAAAGGCAAGGTTTTCGCGGGACGATGCTCGTTTCCGTCACGGCGCTGCTGACGGCCTGCGGCGGCGGCGAATCGAGCGAAGCATCATCTGGTGACGCGATGGATATCGCGGCGGCGTCAATCTCAGAAGCGGCCGACAATGCTGCGACGGCGGCTGGCGACGTCGCTAACGCTGCTGCTGACGCCGCGCAGTCAGCGGCTGACACCGTAACCGACACGGCGGCGGACGCGGCCGACGCGGTTGGATCGTCAATTGACACCGCCGTTGACGCTGCCGGCGATGCTGGACAGTCGGTTGTCGACGCCGCAGAAAACGCCGCAAGCGATGCTGCAGACGCAGCGTCTGACGCCGCCTCTGGCGCTGTCGATGCAGCTACAAACGCGGCTGACGCAACCGTTGCTGCCGCGGGTGCTGTCGTTGTGGCAGCGGCTGACGCAACGACCGGCGCCGCTGATAATGCTGCGGCGAAAGTCGCGAACGTCACGGGCTCCGCTGTTGAAGAAGCGAAAACTGTGGCGGCTGATACAGCCGACGCGGCTGCTGCTGCTGTTGAGACGGCGGTGAGTGATGGAACCGAGGGCGGCGTGGTGAACGCAGCGTATGCAGCGCTCACCGGCGATGCCGCCAAAGGGCGCCGCGTCTTTGCTAAATGCATGTCGTGCCACGCCGTGAAAGAAGGTCAAAACCGCGTTGGGCCGTCCCTCTACGGCATTGTCGGTCGGGAGGCCGGCTCTGTTGCGGGTTACAAGTATTCCGACGCGAACAAAAACTCCGGCATCGTTTGGGAAGAATCCGTTCTCTTTGAGTATCTTGAGAAGCCGCAGGAGTATATTCCGGGCACGAAGATGATTTTCCCTGGTCTGCCGAGCGAACAAGATCGGGCTGATGTTATCGCCTACTTGAAAGATCAATCCTAAGGATCTGATCTTGATGGCCAAATCATGAAGAAAGCCGCTGGATCTCCAGCGGCTTTTTTCGTACCGTCTGTGAACGGCGCAGCGCGCGATTGCGAACCATTTTTCCGGTTGTCGCTTAAAGCCGATATCTCTGCGCGCCGCCCGTCAACGCTTGGGCGGCCCCTTCAAAGGTTAGACGGTGACGGCTTTTCCATTTTCAGCGATTGTTGGCCAAGACGATTTGCGCGAAGCGTTGCTTCTCGCCGCTATCGATCGCTCTATCGGCGGCGTCTTGGCGTTTGGCGATCGCGGCGCTGGCAAGTCCACGGCAATTCGCGCGCTTGCAGCGTTGCTGCCGGAAAAAGACGCCGCTGTCGTTGATTTGCCCCTGGGCGCGACCGAGGATCGTATTGTCGGCGCTCTCGATCTTGAAGCGGCGCTCGTCCAGGGCGAGAAGAAATTTCAGCCAGGGCTTCTTGCCGACGCCGACAACGGCTTTCTCTACATCGACGAAGTTAATCTGCTTGAGGATCATTTAGTCGATATCTTGCTCGACGTTGCTGCGTCGGGCGAAAATATCGTTGAGCGCGACGGCCTCAGCGTGCGCCATCCAGCGCGGTTTGTGCTTGTGGGCAGCGGCAATCCCGAAGAGGGGGAGTTGCGGCCGCAATTGCTGGATCGGTTTGGTCTCGCCGTTGACGTTCGCACGCCTACCGATCTTGCCGACCGTATGGACATCGTCCGCCGCCGCGACGCCTTCGAGCAAGACCGTGAGGGGTTTGCCGCTGAATGGGCTGGGCGCGACGCTGAAATCGCGCGCCGTCTCGTTGAAGCACGCGCCGGCTTAAGCGATGTCGAAACGCCAGATTCAGTTTTGGAGAAAGCGGCGACACTTTGCATCGCCTTGGGCACGGACGGTCTTCGGGCGGAGCTTACTTTGATGCGCGCCGCGCGAGCGAAAGCGGCGCTTGAGGGCGATAAAACCGTTGAGCTTGGTCACCTTCGCGCGATTGCGCCGGCGGCGTTGCGGCATCGATTACGCAAGGATCCGCTTGATGACACGGACGCGTCCGTTCGCGTTGAACGCGCCATTGAAGAGACCCTCACCCCGTGAACGGATTAATTGGCCGACAAGTGGGCGTGACCCCGGGCGTCGGATCAGGCGTTGACACGTCGGTGGGCTCTCACCCGAGTGACAGTGCTGACATTGGCGCCGCAGTTTGGCGTCGCGCTGAACGTATGGCCGCCGCGCTAACGGTCGATCCGGGCGGGCTTGGCGGGATTTGGTTACGGGCGTTTCCGGGCCCTGTGCGCGATGTTTGGCGTCAAGAACTACACCGTCTTTGGACTGAAGACGCGTCGATGAAATCGGCCCCGGCGCACGCTGACATTGAGCGACTTGCCGGGGGTCTCGATCTTGCGGCGACGCTTGCCAAGGGGGCGCCGGTCTTGCGCCGCGGGGTTCTCGCTGAAGCCGATGGCGGCGTCCTTACCATTAAGATGGCGGAACGTTTGCCCCCATCGACCGCGGGCATATTGGCGAGCGCCCTTGATGAGGGCGTGATCCGCGTTGAGCGCGATGGATTTTCTAAAGCCGAGCCCGCGCGTTTTTGTCTCGTCCTCTCTGATGAGGGCGTTGGCCCCGACGAAACGGCGCCGACACTGCTCCGTGAACGGTTGGCTTTTGCGATTGATTTAGCGCCCGTTTCCGTCAGGGAGGCAAAACCGTTTGATCTGACCGGCGCAGATGTGGCGGCGGCCAGAGAGCGCCTAACGCGCATAAGTCCGTCACCGGATATCGAAAAAGCCATCGCGGCGGCGGGGCCAGCGCTTGGTGCGCCAAGTCCGCGCGCGCATTTTTTTGTATTGCGCGCAGCCCGCGCGTTGGCGGCGTTGCGTGGCGCTGAAGCCATTGAAGCAGTCGATGCTGCGGCGGCGTGCGATCTTGTTTATGCGTTGCGCGCAACCGCGTCTCCCACATCAGATGAGACTGAGGCGCCAGAGCCGCCGGCTGAGACGGCGCCGGACAATTCCGACAATATTCCTTCTAGAGATCAATCTCAAAATCAATCTGACGCATCGCAACCGCTTGATAGTCAGAGCGACGCCTCGCAAACGCCGCCCGACGATGCGCTGCAGAATCCGACGCCCGACGAGGTATCGGATCTAATCGTCGCCGCGGCGCGCGCCGGCACAGTCGCCTTTTCGCAGGCAGGCGATCTTGATCGACGTCGAATGCGACGGTTGCGCGCCGCCGGTCGCGGCGGCGCGGCGGGGCGGTCGAAAACAAGTGGCCGGCCAAAAGGCGCGCGCCCTGGCGATTCCCGCGGTGGAGGACGGCTCGATCTTCTTGCGACCTTGCGCGCCGCAGCGCCCTGGCGAAAACTCCGCCCCGCGCCGCTCGCGCCGCAGCCCATTCGCGTTTATCCCTCAGATATTCGTATAAAGACGTACGAACAGAAAGCCGCAGCGTCGGTGATTTTTGTCGTCGATGCGTCGGGGTCTGCTGCGCTCGGACGTCTCGCCGAAGCGAAAGGCGCCGTGGAGCGACTTCTGCAGGATTGTTATGCGCGCCGCGATTGGGTGAGTGTCGTTGCGTTTCGTGGACGCGCGGCGGAAATGCTGCTGGAGCCTACACGGTCGCTGGTGCGGGCGCGCCGCTCGCTCGCTGGCGCGCCTGGCGGCGGCGGCACGCCGCTCGCTTCCGCCTTGTTGGAGGCCGGCCGCCTCGCGGAAGCTGAAACAGAAAAAGGCCGTACCCCAATGATTGTCATTTTATCTGATGGACGCGGCAATATCGATTTATCCGGCGCACCGGGGCGCGACGCCGCTGCCGCTGATGAGAAGCGTGCAGCCCGTCGGATCGCCGCCGACGGGGCGAGCGTTCTGTTTTTCGATACCGGTGCGCGCCCGAGCCCGCGCGCGAAAGACTTAAGCGCCGCTCTCGGAGCGGATTACACGCCCTTGCCATATGCGGATAGTCGTAAACTAGCGGCAATCGTCGGACGAGAAACGCAGTCGGTCAAACGCGCGCGCCAGTAACGCTGTTTATCAGCGATGCAGGCGATAGGCCGTCGACGACGGCGAACAAGGGGAATAAGCAGCGAATGTTTTGGTCCGCTCTCAGACGGCCGGATTGGAATAAAGAGGGCCGTAATTGGCCCTACCGCGACAATAGCACCTTTGTCCGCGACGGCTTTTTTGATTGGCATGTCCAAACCGTCGGCGAGGGACCGAGCGTTCTTTTATTGCACGGAACCGCCGCGTCGACCCATTCATGGGCGCCGCTTGCCCCGCTTCTTGCAGATCATTTCCGTCTTGTGATGATTGATTTACCGGGACACGGGTTCACCAGGCCGCTCAAGCCGGCCGAGATTTCCCTGCGCGCGGTCGGCGCCAATCTTGCGTCACTTTTGAAGCGTTTAGAGATCGCGCCAGAAATCGCTATCGGTCATTCATCCGGCGCAGCAATTCTTATACAGATGATACTCGATAACGGTCTACGTCCTAATTTTATGATTAGTCTGAACGGCGCCTTGCGGCCGTTTTCCGGCGCCGCCGGCGTTTTGTTTCCGCTAATGGCGAAATCACTTTATTATAATCCCTTAGCGGCGCTTTTCTTTGCGGAAAGCGCCCGCGATCCCCAACGTATCAAGCGGCTTTTGTCTGGAACGGGTTCAAAGCCGCCGCAAGAGACGGTGGACCGTTACGCCCAATTGTTGCGCGCGCCTGGCCACATAAACGGGGCGCTGGCCATGATGGCCCATTGGCGTTTGGCGGCGATTGAGCGTCGGCTAGGAGAGGTTTCTGTCCCTGTCCTTTATGCGGCGGGCGCGGATGACAAAGCTGTTCCGCCGGTGGACGCAGTCCGGCTCGCAAGCGAAACAAAAACAGCGATTAGTAAGGTTCTGCCGGGCCTCGGTCATCTGGCGCATGAGGAGGCGCCGGCGCGGGTCGCCGCACTCATTGAGGAGTTCGCGTCCGGCTGAGGTAAACTCGACGCTTAAGACTTTTATCCGTCAAATTGGCCCAGCCGGCGCCTTTCAGCGTAAAACAAACGCCAGGAGCTAAATAATGTAAAAATCTTCTGCGCATTTGGGGCTGGGGCTCTGGATACAGTGACCCGACGCTAAGAAAATCCGTCTCGGCGGATAAGGGGCGATACGAATGAGACTGCCGATTAACCATAAACAGCGCTTTATGCTGAGCAATGAGGTCCATGCGCGTCCGCCGGAACCGCTGACCCCATCGGTTAATCTCACCTGTATCGCGCTCACCACGAATTGGCCCTATCGCGAACAAGACCGAGAGATTGTCGTCGAGCTTACAAAGCAGTTCGGCGCCACGCCGCCAGGCATTGGCGCCAAGCATTACAATGTGATGCTCGGCGGCTTTAAATTGATCTGGGAGCGTCATACCGAGTTCACACGTTACACGTTTGTCACCAAATCAAATGGCGAAGAGCCTTTTGAAACGGCCGCGATTGAGGCTGCGCCGGCGGATTGGGTCGCTTCCTTGCCGGGGCGCGTGATCGCCGCCGCCAACGCCGTATTGGTCGACGAGCTGCCCAATGGGCAAGATCAGAATTCTGTATCGGAACGGTTTTTTGACGACAACGCCGTTATTGGTTCGACGATCACCGGCGGCTCGGCGACGGCGATGACGGACTTTCGGGTGCATAGCGACGGGTTCAGTCGGTTCTTGGTGCAAAACCGGACGATGACGCCCTGGCATGCAGGGCGCATTGTTCAGCGGCTTTTAGAGATTGAGACCTATCGCATCATGGCGCTTCTGGCGTTGCCGATCGCTCAAGAGTTGAGCCCGCAGCTTACTGTGTCAGAGAATGAGCTCGCTGAAATCACCACAGCTATGACCGAAGCGGCGGAAACCGAAGAGCCGCTGCTTTTGGAGCGCTTGACGCAGCTGCAAGCGAATATTGAGAAAGGTATGATAAGGGGGCAATACCGCTTCACGGCCGGCAATGCTTACTACGACATCGTGAAAAGCCGAATCCGTGAACTCCGTGAGGAACGGATCGTCGGAATGCAAACGTTTCAGGAGTTCACCGAACGCCGGTTAGAGCCAGCGCTGAACACGTGTCGTTCCGTCGCAAGACGCCAACAAACGCTTTCGGAACGCGTTGACCGGGCAGCCCAACTTTTGTCCACGCGTGTCGATTTATCCTTGGAGAAACAAAATCAGGCCGTTTTGGAAAGCATGAACCGGCGCGCCGAATTGCAGCTTAAGTTGCAACAGACCGTTGAAGGACTGTCGATCGCCGCAATCAGTTATTATATCATCGGTCTTCTCGCCTATTTTGTGAAAGGCGTCGTGGGCAAGCAGTCGGGGATCACGCCGGAAACGGTCATCGCCGTCAGCACGCCGCTTGTTCTGTTAATTGTCGGTGCCTTTATTTGGCGAACACGAACCCGTGCGCATGCTCCCGATGACGACGCGCCAGCGACGTCGGTTGCAAAGCCCACTCTTGAGCCCACTGCTGACCCCCGTGGTGCGCCGGACGCACCCCCGGCCAAAGTGTGACGCGCCCTTGACGGCCCCCAACGCTACATCATTTGATCCGTATTGCTTGTGGCGCGCGATTTTTGATTAGGCCGTGCTGACTATGCCCCTAACCAATCCGCGGCATACGGAAAGGTAAGAGACATTTGACGACTGGGTTGCGCAGCCGCGGGCCGACGAGCGATTCATGAATCGCGTGTCGGTCTTCGCCAAACAATCGACTTTCGACCACGGACCGGCTGTAGAACGGCGTATCTTCAAGCGTTCTGACAATCTGAGCGTCGCCCTCCGAGCGGGTGCGGCGTTTGATGCGCCAGATCGGCGTTGGGGGCAGGGGCGCGGCGTCAGGCGTTTCAAAATCTTTGATGTCGCCGTTTCGGTTCACTAAGAGCGCGGCGCTGCGTGATTCGCCATTGCGCATATCGGTATTATAGAGGATCGCCGTGCGTTCATCACCGAGGATCGTCCGCGACCAGTCCCAATATTCAAAAGCGTCTTCCAGCGGTTCGTCGCCGTCATTGGCGTCAAAATATCCGTGACCGGACCAGCTGATGTTGGGATCTTTGAAATCGACCTCAACGCGGGAGAACGGCGCCATCGGGCGCCAGCGATGGCGCCCCTGATCGTCAATATAAAAGACGCCGTCGCCAAGGCTGTCAGTATGAATACGGATTTCCCCGCGCATCGGCAGGGGAAGCGGTGCGGCGATTTCGTCAACATTGATGCGCAGGAGGCCGTTCTCCCACGACAATGCGCTTTTATTGAGGGAAAAGACAGACGGCATACGCGAGACGCGCGCGCTGCTGCGTTCCGTCATTGTCCAGCGCGCGGCGCGGGGGCCGTATAACGCGACGTTGAGCGAACAGTGATTCTCCGGGCGTTTTCGTCCGGACCACGCGTAATAGGGCGAAAAGACGCTGCCGACAAAAGCGATCATGGTGAGCCCAAACGCGCCGTCATCGCTTAAGGCGTCCACATACCACCAAGCGTAACCGCCGGGCGCGACGTTTAGGTCAAAGCGTAATCCTTGGTAATCGTCTGCGCGGCCATGAGGCCGGAGAGCGCCGCCATGGGCGCGCCGGAACCCGGATGAACGCTGCCGCCCGCGCAATAAAGGCCCTGGCGGCGGGTTTTGACGCCCCGGCGCTGGAAGGCCGCCCGCCACCCATGGTTCGGCGTCCCGAAGAGGGCGCCGCCCGTCGCCGGGAACCGAGCCGCGAAGTCCGTCGGCGTTTGCGTCGCCGTTTTCTGCGGGGTCGTTTGCAGGCTCACGCCGCAGCGCTTCAGCTGTGCGAATGTCCGCATCTGGCATTGGTCAATCTCCTCTTGCGGGAAAGTGCGTGTGTCGCCGTCAGCCGGCGCATTAATAAGACAGAAGAAACGTTCAGTATAAAGATGAGCTGTTTCGGAAGAGGCACGCGCCGCCGCGAGCGCACTGCGGTCCGGCGCGTGCAGATAGACTGTCGGGGCCGATGGCGGCTGACGCCGCTTAAAGACATCGTCGAACTCAGCTTTGTAGTCGTCCGAGAAAAAGACGTTATGCAAAGACAAAGGCGCGCCGCCGGCGCGTCCCAGAAATGACCATGTCATGGCCGATTGGCTGCGCAGCGCGGCGCTATCTTTTCTAAAATCGCTATCGTCGGATGCTTCGTTGCTGAAGACCGCGATAGAGGTCGTCGCGTCGTTCTCGAAAGTCTTCGGTAAGGCTGCGACGTCACCGTTAAAAATAACAGCGCCGCCCTTGATGACGCGGCCGTCCGCCGTTTCGACGCCAGCGGGGGCGCCGTCATTATAGAGGATGCGTGTCACGTCCGTATTATATTGAAACGCAGCGCCGTTGGCCTCCGCCAAAGCCTCGAGCGCTTTTGCTAACGCCGCCATGCCGCCGACGGGAGCGTAAACGCCCATTCGCTCAACATGGGCGATCAGCATTAATGTCGCCGATGCTTCAAAGGGCGATGACCCGCAATAGGTCGCATACCGTGCAAAGAGCTGCCGCAGACGGTCGTCTTTAAATTTTTTGCTTAGGGCCCGCCATAGAGAGGTGTAAGGATCAAGCTTCGACAGGGCGAACGGGCCGGCGCGGGCCATGAGACCGAGAAAGCTGGGGTTCTCTTGGCGCATAAACGGTTGATAGAGCGTCGTCCAAGCGCGTTCTGCGTCTTTTGCAAAGGCCCGATAGCGATCCGCCTCCGCCCGCGATGAAAAGGCGGCGATTGCTTCGGCTGTGCGTTCTATATCCGCATAAAGATCAAGGGGCGAGCTCGACGGCCAGAAGTTCCTCGACAAAACGTCGACGGGCTCCAGATCGATATAATCGTCAAGACGCGCGCCGGCCGCTTGAAAGATGTCATCGAAAATCTCGCGCAGCGTCATGACGGTCGGGCCGGAATCAATCGGCTGGTTATCAATCGTGATCGCGCGGATTTTACCGCCAGGGCCGTCACCGCGTTCCAAGACGGTCACGTCAGCGCGCGGCGCGAGAACCGCCGCCGCGGCGAGGCCGCCGACGCCTGCGCCAATAATCACAATCCGCGGCTTTTCTATTTTTCGTGACGCCATTTGCGTGCCTCGATACCCGACTCAATCATAGGCTTGTCTTTTCAAATTGACAGAACAAACTGTCAGTGCAACCTTACGTTCTGGAGGCGCAGCGGTGAATTCAGCCGAACAAATCGAATCGGGACTTGAGTGGGCCGTCGTCGCCGCGCAGCTCGGCGGCAGTGAAAGCGTCCACGCGCCGCGCCGTCTGTCGCTTGCCCTCCGTCATGCGGTGTTCGCTGGCGGCGCTCGCGTAAGGCCGCATTTGTGTATGGCGGTCGCCTGCGCTGCTGCGCCCAACGCCAATATGAAAGCGGCGCTGGGCGCCGGTGTCGCCATTGAATTATTGCACTGCGCGTCGCTGGTGCATGATGACTTGCCCTGTTTCGATAATGCCGAAACCCGGCGCGGCGCCCCTTCCGTCCACTGTGCTTATGGCGAACCGCTCGCCGTGCTGACGGGCGACGCTTTGATCGTCATGGCGTTTCGCGCGCTTTTACATTTCACCGGCGAGACACCGGAGAAGTACGTGGCGCTTTCCCGCCTCCTTGCCGATTCGGCGGGGCCGCCGGCGGGTATTGTCGCTGGGCAAGCGTGGGAAAGCGAAAAACACATTGATTTGCGCGCCTATCATCGCTCGAAAACGGGGGCGCTGTTTGTCGCCGCTTGCCGGGCCGGCGCCGTCGCCGTCGACGACGAGCCGGACCATTGGGGCAATCTCGGCGCACGTCTCGGCGAGGCCTATCAAGTGGCCGATGACATTTGCGATGTTTTGTCCTCAGAGGAAGAAACGGGCAAGCCCGCCGGCGCTGACAGCCGCAATGGGCGGCCGAATTCAGTGCATTATTTTGGTTTAGAGGGCGCGATTGAGCAATTGAACGACCTGATCGATGACGCGGTCCGCGCTATTCCTTTAAGTCCTGGCGCTGATGAATTACGGCGTCTCGTCGAAGGGCAGGCCGAACGCCTTCGGGCCTTTGTTGTGCAGCGTGAGGCGCGCGAGCGCCGCGCTTGACGGAGCGCGGCGGGTGATCAACGAATCGATGTCCCAAGGGGAAGTTCGCAACACGCCGATCAGCGGCGCGCGGGTTTTGTCGCGTGCTAAAGATGTCGTTGCCGCACTTCGCGAGCGTATTGCCGACGCTCGCAATCGTCTGTTTGCGAATCCCGATTTCCATGAATGGGCGTCATCATTTCCTTTGACCGCGCCGATTACGCGCGCCCGGGCGGGCGCGCTTTTCAATATGTGTACGGGGTTTGTTCACACGCAGATATTGCTGGCCTGTGTCGAGCTCGGCGTCTTTGATCTGTTGGAAGAGCGGCCGCGTCGCCTGGATGATATCGCGCGCGCGACGAATTTACCCTCTGACGCCGCCGAACGTCTTGTCAGCGGCGCTGTCGCGCTCGGGTTGTTAGAGCGGCGCCGTGGCGCGGTGATCGCTCTTGGTCCGCAAGGCGCCGCGCTACTCGGGAATCGCTCTGTTTTCGCGATGATCCGTCACCACCGACTTCTCTATAACGACCTTAGCGATCCCGTGGCGTTGTTGCGCGGTGGACGTCAGGACACGCGCCTCAGCGCCTATTGGGCGTACGCCCGCTCTTCAGCGGCGGGAGAGGGCGCCGGCGAGGACATCGAAGATGCGGCGACAGCGCCCTATTCGGAGTTAATGGCGGCGACGCAAGAGTTTATCGCGCGCGACGTTCTTGAGGCGTTTTCTTTTCGCGGTCGACGTAAACTGTTGGATGTCGGCGGCGGGGCGGGGGCGTTTGCAACGGCGGCGGCGTTAAAAGCGCCGGACTTATCGGTCGCAGTTTTTGACTTGCCGGCCGTTGCTGCGCGGGCGACGGCGCGGTTCGCGGACGCCGGCTTGGGCGATCGCGCCCGCGCCATCGGCGGGGATTTCTTCGCCGACACGCTGCCGACCGGCCATGACGTCATATCATTCGTTCGTGTGCTGCATGACCATGACGACGCCGCTGTCGCCTCTTTGTTGGCGTCGGCGCGCAAAGCGCTGGCACCCGGCGGCGTCCTTTTAATCGCAGAGCCGATGGCTGAAACGCCCGGCGCCCGCGCCATGGGGGATGCCTATTTCGGCTTCTATCTCTGGGCCATGGGCAGCGGCCGTCCGCGCTCTTTTTCGATGCTAAAAGACGTCGTTCAGGCGGCGGGATTTTCCGAAACGCGGTCGCTTTCGACGCGTCAACCGCTTTTGACAAGCGTTCTCGTCGCAAAATGACGTTTTGCACCTTGGGTGCGACAATTTAGCCCACATATTCGTCTATTTGAATTGACAGTATATACTGTCAACTTTAACTTACATCGAATGAGCGCCGACTCGCCCCCCTTTGCCCCTGACGCAGAATGCGCCGCTGATCGCCACCCTGGCGAAAGTGTGATTGATCGCGAATCGACCGCCGCTGCTTTCACAGCGCAGGATTTGCGGGCTGCGGCCGTTATGTTTTCGGGCAAATGCGAAGCAAAAGTGGAGACGGTCGCCCTGAATGAGCCGGGTCCGGACGACGTTGTTATCGACACGGCCTATTCCGGCGTCAGCACCGGCACGGAGCGGCTTTTTTGGTCCGGCGACATGCCGCCGTTTCCGGGGCTCAGCTATCCCTTGGTGCCGGGCTATGAAACCGTCGGCAAGGTTGTCGACGCAGGTCGCCGTGCTGAGTTGCAAGATCAATGGGTCTTTGTTCCGGGCGCGTCTTGTTACCGCGAGGCGCGCGGCCTTTTTGGCGGCGCCGCGTCGAGGCTCATTGCGCCGGCGTCCCGTGTTGCGCCGATTAATTTCGACAATCCGGCGAACGGCGTTTTGTTGGCGTTGGCGGCGACGGCCTATCACGCGATCGAGGCGGGCAAACCGCCGGATCTTATCATTGGTCATGGCGTCTTTGGGCGCTTGCTCGCGCGCTTGACGCTGGCCGCGGGTGCGCCGGCGCCAGTTGTTTGGGAGATCGATCCGGAACGCTGGGACGGCTGCGCCTATCCGGTGATTGATCCCGATGAAGACGGTCGATCGGATTATTCTTCAATTTACGACGTCAGCGGCGACGCTGACTTGCTGGATCGCCTGGTCGCGCACGCTGCGCCAGGCGCTGAGATCGTGTTGGCGGGGTTCTATCCTGGTCGCGTATCGTTCAGTTTTGCTCCTGCTTTCATGAAAGAGATGCGGTTTCGCATTGCTGCGGAGTGGCGCGACAGCGACCTCGCCGCAGTGGCGAAATCGGCCCATGACGGCGCATTCTCCCTGGACGGACTCATCACCCACCATGCGCCGTCGGCCGAGGCGGAGAACGCTTACAAAACAGCGTTCTCCGACCCCGCTTGTTTAAAAATGATTTTGGATTGGAGGGCGTCCGCATGACCGACATGTTGCGCGATGCGGAAGAGTACGGACGTTCCGAGCCCGGCGACGGCGAGCCGAACGACGTGCATAGTGACAGCGTTGAGCCGAGCGCCGCTGACGGTTCGACAGATGGCCAGCCGGCCAAAAAAGAAACGCAGATCATCGCGATCTACGGCAAGGGCGGTATCGGCAAGAGCTTCACGCTCGCCAATCTCAGCTACATGATGGCGCAGCAGGGCAAGAAAGTCCTGTTGATCGGCTGCGATCCGAAAAGCGATACGACGTCGCTTTTGTTTAACGGTCGCGCGTGCCCAACAATTATTGAAACCTCGACGCGTAAAAAGAACGCCGGCGAAGAAGTCGGCATCGGCGATGTCTGCTTTAAACGCGACGGCGTTTTCGCGATGGAGCTCGGCGGCCCCGAAGTCGGACGCGGTTGCGGCGGACGCGGCATCATTCATGGCTTTGAACTCCTGGAGAAGCTCGGTTTCCATGACTGGGACTTCGATTATGTCCTGTTGGATTTCTTAGGCGACGTCGTTTGCGGCGGCTTTGGTCTGCCGATCGCGCGGGACATGTGCCAGAAGGTGATCGTCGTCGCATCGAATGATCTTCAGTCTTTATACGTCGCAAACAATGTTTGCTCGGCGGTGGAATATTTCCGTAAGCTTGGCGGCAATGTCGGCGTCGCCGGCATGGTCATCAATAAAGACGACGGCACAGGCGAGGCGGCGAGCTTCGCTGACGCGGCGGGCATTCCGGTGTTGTCGGCGATCCCTGCCGATGACGATATCCGCCGCAAAAGCGCCAATTACCAAATTGTCGGTGAGCCGGGCGGCCAATGGGGCCCGATGTTCGATGCGCTCGCCGCCAATGTGGCGTCTGCGCCGCCGGTGCGCCCGACGCCGCTTTCCCAAGAGGGGCTGCTTGGCCTCTTTGCGGCAAAAGAAACCGGCGCCGACGTCGTTTTGCAGCCGGCGACGCTGGACGATCTGTGCGGGCCAACCACCGCACAAAGCAAATCCCTAGAAGTTGTTTACGACGAGGTTTGAATTTCGTGACCGAGGCGCTCGATACAGTGGGGGAAGCGAGGCAGGAGCCGGCGGCGGATGAGACCGTCACGGCTGCTGACGGCCTTGGCTGCCATAGCGGCGCTGAGGCGTTGCGTGCAGCCGCGACGTCGAACCAGAACCATGAGCTGATCAATCGTCTCGAGGCCGATTATCCGAAAGGCCCGCACGATCAACCGCAAAGCATGTGTCCGGCGTTCGGGTCGTTGCGGGTCGGTTTGCGCATGCGGCGCACGGCGACAATTCTCTCAGGGTCGGCTTGCTGCGTTTACGGTCTGACATTTACCTCGCACTTTTATGGCGCGAAGCGCAGCGTCGGCTATGTGCCGTTTGATTCCGAATCGCTCGTCACCGGCAAATTGTTCGAAGACATCCGTGAGGCGGTTTTCGCAACCGCCGATCCAGAAAAGTATGACGCGATCGTCGTCACTAATCTGTGTGTTCCGACGGCGTCGGGCGTACCATTACGGTTGTTGCCGGAAACGGTGAACGGCGTACGGATCATCGGCATCGATGTGCCGGGTTTCGGCGTTCCGACTCATGCTGAAGCGAAGGACGTGCTCGCCGGCGCGATGCTCGCCTACGCCCGCCAAGAAGCAGCGGCGGGACCCGTTCAGCGGGCCGAGGGCGATCAATCTGAACTGCCGAAAGTAACGCTGCTCGGCGAGATGTTCCCTGGCGATCCGATGATTATCGGTCGCCTCTTAGAGCCGATGGGGCTAGCTGTCGGCGCGACAGTGCCGACGCGCGAATGGCGCGAGCTTTACACCGCGCTTGACTGCGCCGTTGTGGGCGCGATCCATCCGTTTTATACCGCGTCAATCCGTGAGCTGAAGGCGGCCGGCCGTCCCGTAGTCGGCTCTGCGCCCGTAGGGCTCGACGGCACGGCGGAATGGCTTGCCTCGATTGGCGAAGCCTGCGGCGTGTCGGCGTCAAAAATCAATGGCGCGAAAAACGCCATACTCCCGGCGATCGCCGGCGCTCTCGGTGCGACGCCGATTAAAGGGCGAATCACGCTTTCCGGCTATGAAGGTTCGGAGCTGTTGGTGGCGCGTCTCTTAGTGGAGAGCGGCGCAGACGTACGCTATGTGGGATCCGCCTGTCCGGCGACGCCTTATTCCGCACACGATGCGCAATGGCTGGAGGCCCGAGGCGTTAAAGTCGCCTTCCGTGCGTCGCTCGAGCAAGACCTCGCGGCGTTTTATGAGTTCAAGCCGGATCTTGCGATTGGCACGACGCCGGTCGTGCAGAAGGCGAAGCAGTCGGGGACGCCGGGGCTTTACTTCACGAATTTGATTTCTGCGCGGCCGCTGATGGGGCCTGCAGGCGCTGGCTCCTTGGCGCAGGTCGTTAACGCTGCTATTGCCGGCAAAGACCGTTTCGATTCCATGCGGAATTTTTTCGAAGGCGTCGGCTCAGGCGATACAGCGGGCGTCTGGCGCGATACACCGAACGACTTTGCTGATTTCCGTAAGAAGCAAGCACGCAAACGCGCTCTCAAAGAAAAACGCGATGCGAACCTGGAGGCGCCGGTAGGATGCTGATTCAGGATCATGATCGCGCTGGCGGCTATTGGGGCGCCGTTTACGTCTTCACCGCCATTAAGGGTTTGCAAGTGGTGATCGACGGCCCGGTGGGCTGCGAGAATTTGCCCGTCACCTCCGTCCTTCACTATACGGACGCCTTGCCGCCGCACGAATTGCCCATCGTTGTAACGGGACTTGGCGAAGAAGAACTCGGCCAGCACGGCACGGAAAACGCCATGCGCCGGGCGCGCGAGGTGCTCGATCCGGACTTGCCTGCGGTCGTGGTTACGGGGTCGATCGCGGAGATGATCGGCGGCGGCGTCACGCCTGAAGGCGCCAATATTCAACGTTTCTTGCCGCGCACCATTGACGAAGACCAATGGCAAAGCGCCGATCGCGCGCTTCTATGGCTGTGGACGGAGTATGGCCAGACCAAAGGCCGTGACCCGCGGCGTAAGGCGCGCGCCGACGATGCTAAGCCGACCGTCAATATCATCGGCCCATCCTATGGCATGTTCAACATGCCGTCCGACTTGGCGGAAGTCATTCGGTTGGTCGAAGGGCTCGGCGCTGAGGTCAACTTGGCGTTTCCTTTAGGCGCCCATATCTCTGAAACGAAGCGTCTGATCGATGCGGACGCGAACATTTGTCTTTATCGAGAGTTCGGCCGGTCTTTGTGTGAAGCGCTGGGGCAGCCTTATTTCCAGGCGCCGATCGGCCTTCACTCGACGACGAAGTTTCTGCGCGCCCTCGGCGCTGAACTCGGCCTGGACCCGGAACCCTTCATCGAAAAAGAAAAGCACACCACGTTGAAGCCTCTATGGGATCTTTGGCGGTCGGTGACGCAAGATTTCTTCGGCACGGCGAACTTCGGTGTCGTCGCCAATGAGACCTACGCCCGCGGTTTGCGCGCTTACTTAGAAGACGATCTCGGGTTGCCGTGCGCGTTCGCCGTTTCCCGGCGTGCCGGCGTTAAACCCGATAATGACGCCGTCAAAGCAGCGATCGGTGATAATCCACCTTTTGTTGTGTTCGGCAGCTTTAACGAGCGCATGTATTTGTCTGCAAGCGGTGCGCGCTCGGTTTACATCCCTGCGTCTTTTCCCGGCGCTGTGATTCGTCGCCATACCGGCACGCCGATGATGGGCTATTCCGGTGCAAGCTATGTCTTGCAGGAATACTGCAACGGCCTTTTTGACGCGCTGTTTCATATTCTTCCGTCAGCAGAGAAACTTGACGACGCCGCGCCGACTCATGCGCGCGCGTTAAGCGCCCTGCAATGGACGGACGAGGCGATCGAGGCGCTCGAAAGCCGCGTCGCTTCATACCCTGTTTTAACGAGAATATCCGCAGCCAAAGAGTTGCGGGACGCGATCGAGGCGGCGACGCGCAGTCGGGGCGCGACGCATGTCGAACGCGCGGACATCGAGGCGCATGAGGCGGGGAGCCGAAGCGGCGCCGCAGCTTAAAGCGGAGCGGCGGCGCAACCCCTTGCGTCGCGGTCTGTGGGACAAAAACGAGGGAGAGCGACATGGTTCACATGCCAAGCGATGGTCCAATCGATCGTCGGCCCCAAGAGCGTTTTGAGTACCGGCTTTATTTCGCGTTGATTTATCCGTTCTCGCTGCTTGCGGCGATGATCGGCGCGTTTCGTCCGGCGCGCACAGGCGCGCGCCTTTCCGTCTTTGAACGGGCGGTGGAAGATACGCGACGGGTCGTGCCTTGGGTCTTTATGGGGCGTTGACGGACGAGTTTCGGCGGCGTTTCGGCGTTGTTGAAAGGCCCCTGCCGCGGGGTTAATCGCGGCGAAGTACATTGGTAAATAAAAGGAGAAATGCCAATGGCGAGTGACACAAGTCCTACGGCGGGGTCAATGTCAGGATTGACCGCGTCAGAGGCGCAAGCCTTCCATAGGTTCTTCATGTTTAACTTTGCTGTCTTTACGGGCATTGCGCTGGTCGCGCACTTGCTTGTATGGGCGTGGAGACCTTGGATTCCTGGAGAAGCAGGTTGGGAGCCGGTCGTTACATCGTCCGCTGCCATGCTCGCTCCGCTCACGACCTTTTTGACGTAGGGAGAATCGTTCATGTGGAGACTATGGATGATGTTCGATCCGCGTCGGGCGATGATCGGAATGTTTGCTTTTCTTTTCGCGTTAGCGGTGTTCATCCACTTCGTGTTGTTGAGCTCCCCGCGTTACAACTGGTTTGAAACCGCGCCGTCGACCGACGCTGCGGCTGTCGAACTCGTTGAGCCGGCCTTTCGGGTCAGCTAGCGAAAATCCGAGGGCGGACGCGTTATTGACGGCGCGCCCGCTCTCATCTTCCGATGACGTGCAGTCTTGATACGGACGGCATGCATTGGCCGTTTCGTTGATTTGAATACTAGATTAAAAAACGAATTGCTTAGGACAGACGGAAAGGCGATCTGGCATGGCGTTGTTAAGTTTCGAACGAAAATATCGGATTGCCGGCGGGACCTTGATTGGCGGCGATCTTTTCGATTTTTGGGTCGGTCCGTTTTATGTCGGCTTCTTCGGCGTAACGGCGGCTTTTTTCGCCGTCATCGGCACGGCGCTTATTCTTCTCGGCGCCTCGATGGGCGATACGTGGAACCCCTGGCTGATCAGTATAGATCCGCCGGATGTTAGTTATGGATTAGCGTTGGCGCCGCTGGATAAAGGCGGTCTGTGGCAAGTCACGACGATTTGCGCGGTCGGCGCTTTTGTTTCTTGGATTTTGCGAGAGGTTGAGATCAGCCGGAAGCTCGGCATGGGGCTGCATGTGCCGATTGCGTTCAGCGTCGCGGTTTTTGCCTATGTAACGCTGGTGGTCTTCAGGCCGTTTTTCATGGGCGCCTGGGGGCATGGCTTTCCTTACGGCATTATGAGCCATCTCGATTGGGTCTATATCACCGGTTATACGTACGGAAACTTCCACTATAACCCGGCGCATATGATCGCCATTACGTTCTTCTTCACGACGACGTTGGCGCTGGCGCTGCATGGCGGGCTCGTTCTTTCCGCGACGAACCCCGGCGGCGGACAAGTCGTCAAAACGCCGGAGCATGAAAACGCGTTTTTCCGCGATTTCATCGGCTATTCGATCGGCACTCTCGGCATTCACCGGCTTGGATTGTTCCTGGCGCTGAACGCCGGCTTCTGGAGCGCTGTTTGTATTTTCATCAGCGGCCCGATCTATGAAGGTTCATGGGTCGATTGGTGGGATTTCTGGAAAAACGTGCCGATTTGGCGTGACCAAGGAATAGGCTAATGGCGGATTATCAAAATATCCTCACCCAGACGCAGGTGCGTGGGCATGTCGATCTCGGCGTTGCGCTGCCGAAGGGCGATGAACGTGAACTCATCACCGGCGTCAGCTATTGGGCCGGTAAGATCGGCGACGCCCAATTGGGACCGATTTATCTTGGCTGGTCCGGCGTCTTCTCATTGTTGTTCGGTCTGATCGCGGTTGAGATTATCGGCTTGCACATGTGGGCGAGCGTCGATTGGAATCCGGTGAAGTTCATCGGCTTACTACCCTGGTTGTCGCTTGACCCGCCAGGACCGGAATATGGGTTGAACCCGTTCCCGCCGCTCAGCGAAGGCGGCTGGTGGGTGATGGCCGGCTTCTTCCTCACCGTCTCGATCATTCTGTGGTGGGTGCGCTCCTACCGCCGGGCCATTCAACTCGGCATGGGCACGCACATCTGTTGGGCGTTCGCCGCGGCGATTTGGCTCTACCTCGTTTGCGGCTTCTTGCGTCCTGTCGCTATGGGCTCGTGGAGCGAGGCGGTGCCGTTCGGCATCTTCTCTCATTTGGAATGGACCAATAATCTATCATTGGTATACGGAAACCTTTTCTATAATCCGTTCCACATGCTGTCGATCGTGTTCCTCTATGGGTCGGCGCTTCTCTTCGCGATGCACGGCGCGACGATCCTCGCTGTCGGTCGCTATGGCGGCGAGCGCGAAATTGAGCAGATCTATGATCGCGGCACGGCGTCTGAGCGCGCGGCGTTGTTCTGGCGCTGGACGATGGGCTTCAACGCAACGATGGAGTCTATTCACCGCTGGGCTTGGTGGTTTGCGATCCTGTGCCCAATCACCGGCGGCATTGGCATTCTGTTGACGGGAACGGCTGTCGACAGTTGGTTTGAGTGGGGCGTCGCGAACGGGTTTGCACGGCCCTATTAGAGACCGGTCTAAAAATTCGAAACACTATTCGCCGTCGATGTTGCGCTGGAAGCGTCGCATCGGCGGCGTCTTCGTATCTGGCGGAAGGGCGCATCGGTTGGCGGCATGGCGGTTCGTATCTCTAACGATCATCGGCGCTCGCAATGAGGACAGGTAACGGGCGGCGAAAAGGTCGAGGCGCTCGGTTGGTCGAAGAGCCGTTCCGTGACGTTCGAGACCGGTTACAAAACGCCGAAGCGGCGTATGGTGTCCGGCTCGACTCCCTGATTATTGTCGGGTGATCGGATCGCACCTTGTCGAAAGAGACACATGACACAGCCTATAGCCGGACCGGTTTCTGGTTTTTCCAAGAGCGCTCGAAGGGCCGATCGCGCACCGGAACGCACCTATTATGAGTTCTTTGCCGGCGGCGGCATGGTGTCGACCGCCTTGGCTGGAATGGGGGCCTGGCGCTGCTGCTTCGCCAATGACATCGATGAGAAAAAAGCCGAAACGTTTCGCGCCAACCATAAAGATGCGCCTTTTAGGCTTTGCCCTGTCGAAGACCTAACGATCAAGGATCTTCCGCCATCATGGGGTACGGGCGGCGCCGTCGATCTGTGTTGGGCGTCGTTCCCCTGTCAGGACCTGTCTCTGGCCGGCGGCGGGGCGGGGCTTAGCGGCCCGCGGTCCGGAACCTTTTGGGCTTTTGAACGCCTGATGGCGCGCCTCGTTGACGACGGCCGGGCGCCCAAAACGATCGTTCTTGAAAATGTCGCCGGGGCCGCGACGCGGCGCGGCGGCCGCGATCTTGTCCTGCTGGCCGAAGCGATGTGTGGCCTTGGTTATCGTGTCGGGGCTGTTTTGCTCGATGCCTCGCACTTCACGCCGCAATCGCGTCAGCGACTGTTCGTTGTTGCGATCAATAAGTCTGTCTGTGTCCCGGAGGCGCTAACGGTCAAAAAACCGTTTTTAGATGATGTCGGCGCCGTCTTTCAGAAGGGCGGTGTGATAACGACGGAAGGTTCGCTGATAAATTGGAAACTTCCATCATTCCCAAATAGAAACAAGAATTTAGAAGATATCGTTGAAGCGCAAAGTGATGTTCGATGGGCGTCGTCGGAAAAAACTGTTCGGCTTCTCGATCTCATGGATGAGCGCCATCGCAAGAAGATCGCCGAGGCGCGGCGTCAATCCAAAGCGCGGGGCCGGCCGAGCGTCGGAACGGTGTTCCGCCGTATGCGCTCTAGCCCGGATGGTGGACGCGTCCAAAGGGCGGAAGTGCGCTTTGACGGCTTGGCGGGCTGTTTGCGGACGCCGGCCGGCGGCTCCAGTCGCCAGACAATATTGAGCGTTGAGCCCGATCGTATCCGCTCGCGCCTTCTCACCCCCCGTGAAGCAGCGCGTCTCATGGGATTGCCGGAGGATTATCGGCTGCCGGCGAAAACCGCCGACGCCTATCGTTTACTAGGCGACGGCGTCGTCGCGCCCGTCGTTGATTTTCTGGTGCGCTCTTTGATTGAGCCAGTTTTGGATAACGCCGCGGGCGGCTTAGACCCTTCGTTCGACGCTTTAGGCCGCGTCGCGCCATCGTATGACCCGCGATGAACCGGGGCGGCGGTCAGTTTTGGGGCGGCGCGCCGCAATGGGAACGGCTTGGCGAATTGGGGGAAATGGCGCCTCCGGCGCCGGGTGCTGCCGATATTTGGCTTATTCGCCTTGATGCGCCTGAACCGGCTGGAACGCCAACGAGCGCTTTAGGCGTTGAAGAGCAAAGTCGCGCGCAACGCTTTGTTTTTAAAAAGGATCGCGCCCGCTTTGTCGCCGGTCGGCAGGCGTTTCGGCAACTCGTCTCACTGTATAGTGCAGGGGATGGCGCGGGGCTTGGCAAAGAGTCCCGTCGCGCCGTTTTAGGCTATCGCGAAAATGGCCAGCCGATGGTTGAGGGCGCTGATATAGCGGTGAGCTTTTCGCGATCGGGCGGATTAGCTGTCGCCGCGTTTGGCTGTGGCGACGAGGGGCGCCGGCGTCTCGGCGTCGACTTAGAGAAGGTGGGCGATGCGCCCGACCTGCAGGTGACCACGGACAGCCATTTTGCACCGACCGAGCGCAGCGCGCTGGCGGCCGTTTCCGAGGCTGAACGCGTTCGCTTGTTTTACTGCGGATGGACCGCGAAAGAGGCTTTGCTCAAGGCGACAGGTGAGGGGATTTCCGATCGCCTTAGCGAAATATCTGTCGATTTATCGCGGCTGGCCGGCGAAACCGATGTCATCGCCGCGCCGCCCTTGGTTGCGTTCGAAGGTGCGGCGCAAGACACCTCCTGGAGCCTTGCGACCTTTCCGATCGACGTCACTGCAATTGTAACCCTTGCGCAGGATGCCCCGATAAAGCGATTGCGGTTTCTTCACTACAATTGATGCTAGAGATTCCGATTGCGATGCGACGCCTATTGGTTAATCCGACCGTAATCGATGTCGCAATTTCGCTTACCGCCATTGCCGGCGCGCTATGACCGAATATTAATAAGGTTCTGCAATTCTATTGTTTGTTCTTGAAAATCCGTAGCCCCGCGCCGGCCAAACAGCCAAAAGCGCTGAGGCTTGGGAGATGCGCGCTGTGGTGGGACCGCCGCTATCCAATTCTTCGGCGACTGTCGCTGACCCTTCGGCGAACGGCGACGGTGGCGAGGCCGCATCCGCGTCGTCGCCGGAGACGATTGTCGCCGCGAGTTTTACGATTGACCCCGTGATCGACGCGGCGCCGTTTTGGGTCGAGGTTCTGAACGCGCCCTTTCGTTTAGTCGCCGCGCCGTTTGCGCAGGTTTTGCCGCAGCTGCTCGACCCACGTAGCGTCTTGCGACAGGCCGATGCTGGAAGGGTTATTGCTTTTCGCTGGTGTGATCTCGCCGCTGAAGGCGACGTGGAGCCCGTCGAGGCCGCTGCGACTCGTTTGATGGCTGCGCTTGGTTCCGCTGCGGACGCTCGACCGACACTGATTATCGTATGTCCGGAGGTCGAAACGTCGCCGGACCGGTACGCCCCCGCGAACGATCGGTTACGCGCTTTCGCTCACGATCACCCGTCGTTCACGGTGCGCGACCTAGGGCCGGCTTTAAAAACCTACCGAGTCACCGAACCGTTTGATCCTATAGCCGCCGCCGCCGCCAACCTTCCCTTCCGCCGCGAGGCTATGGCCGCTATGGGCGCATTGATCGCCCGTTGGCGCGCAGCGGCGTTGCGCCCACCGGTGAAACTTATCGCCGTCGATGGCGACAATACGCTTTGGGACGGCGTCCTCGGCGAAGACGGCGTCAGCGGCGTCGGCCTTTCGCCTGGCAAGCGCGCCTTGCAAAGTCGCCTGTCTGATGCCGTGCGCGATGGCGCTATCCTCTGTCTCCTGACGAAAAATGACCGCGCGGACATTGATCGCTTGCTAGCGGAACGCACCGATTTTCCCCTGCGGGCGGGTGATTTCCTAGCGATCCGCGCCGATTGGACGGCGAAGAGCGAACATTTGGCCGAATTGGCGCAAGCCTATGCCGTCGCCCATGAGAGTATCGTCTTTATTGATGATAATCCGGTGGAGTGCGCCGCTATGTCCGCCGCTTTGCCAAGCGTCACAGTCGTTCGTGCACCAATGGAAGCGAGCGCTGCGGATTGTTTCGCTGATCATTTATGGGTTCTCGATCGTGCGCCGACGACTGAAGCTGATCGCCAGCGCGTCGCACGCTATAGAGATGAACAAGCGAGATCGGCCGCGATGGCGGACGCGACGTCTTTAACGTCTTTTTTTGACGAATTGGCGTTAGATATCACCATTCGTGACGCGGTCGCGGACGATGCGCCGCGATTAGCGCAAATGGCGCTGCGGACAAACCAATTTAATGCCACTTTGGAGCGACGCGACGAAGCAGCGTTCCGTACAGAAATCGATATGCCTAACCGCTTCACGAAGATTGTTTCCGTGAAAGACAAATTTGGCGATTACGGCGTTGTCGGATCGATCACGGCGCAGCGCACTGGCGATGATGTCGCTGTGGATTTGTGCACATTGAGTTGCCGCGCGCTCGGGCGCGGCGTTGAACATGCAATGCTCGCCGACCTTGCGCAATCAGGGAAGAAAACGGGCGCGCGGACACTGCGTTTGCCCTTTGTGATCGGTCCGCGCAATACGCCCTATTTGGCGTTTGTGCGTCACGTCACAGGCGTTCAGCCGACGGAAGACGGCGTTGCTACGCTCGATATAGAAGCCGCCGCCGCTCTCACCTTTGATCCGGCGCGCGACCTTGCGCTCGGCGGATCCGCGCCCAACTCGTCAGAAAGCGCATCACCTAAAAACGCGGCGTCAACAAATGATAGGACAGCGCGCGTCGGGCGCGCCGATCATCAGCGGATTGCGGAAACTCTAACGACGGGGGCGGCGATTGTCACAGCAGCCCGCGGCGCCGTGCGTTCTCGCCCGGATGCTCTTGGCGGGTATGTCGCTCCAAAGTCAGACATTGAACGCCTGCTCAGCGAGATATGGACGGATGTTCTGCATATTGATCGCGTCGGCGTCAGCGATCGGTTTCAAGACCTTGGCGGCAAATCCATTCATCTGGCGCGTATCTTTGCGGCTTTGCCGAGCGATCTGCGTCGACACCTCAATCTTGCGGACCTCTTCCAGTTTGGCTCGATTAAGACGTTAGCGGAGCATTTGTCGATGCTACAGGCGACGGATGAGAAAAGCGATCAACAAGAAAACCGCGATCGCGTCGGATGGCGCGGCGAGAAAATGCGCGCTGTGCGGCGACGTCCCGCGCCGTCGCGTGCGGCGGTGCGGAGTGGCGTGCGTAACGGGGGAGCGGGCGCATGAGTGAGCAGCATGATGGACCTTATCAAAACCAGGGCGGCGTTGACGGCGCAGAAGCGCGACCGGGCGTTGCGATAGTCGGCATGGCCGGGCGGTTTCCTGGCGCGCCGGATGTCGCGACATTTTGGGAGAACATTAAAGCCGGCCGCGATTCTGTGACGCGTTTTTCACCGGACGCGTTAGAAATCCCGATCGACGGCGCCGATGGGCCGGACTATGTCTGCGCCAAGGGTATGCTTGACGACGTCGATAAGTTCGACGCCCGTTTTTTCGGTTATTTGCCGAAAGAAGCCGCACTGATGGACCCTCAGCACCGGGTGTTTCTGGAAATGTGTTGGGAGGCTTTGGAGACGGCGGGCCTTGATCCGGCGCGTTATCCAGGCGCAGTGGGCGTTTACGCCGGCTGCTATATGGACACCTACGTCCTCTGGAATCTGTGCTCTGATGAACAATTTCGGGCCAATCTCGTCGAGTCGATCCAAGTGGGATCGCTGCAAACGGAGCTTGGCAACGACAAGGATTACCTCGCCACGCGCGTCGCTTTCAAACTGGGCTTGCGCGGGCCGGCCATGACCTTGCAGACGGCCTGTTCAACGTCGCTGGTGGCGATCGCAACCGCCTGTCAGGCGCTTGAAAGTTACGCTTGCGATGCTGCGCTCGCTGGGGGCGTCACGATCGTCCTGCCCCAGAAGAAAGGCTATTTCTATAAAGAAGGCAGCATGTTGTCGCCCGATGGACGGTGCCGGACGTTCGATGAGAAGGCGGCCGGCACGGTCTTTAGCAACGGCGCCGCTGTCTTGGTGTTGAAGCGGCTTGAAGACGCGATTGCCGATCGGGACACGATTTATGCTGTTATTCGCGGTTATGCGACGAATAATGACGGCGGCGATAAGGTCAGCTATACCGCGCCGAGCGTTGAGGGGCAGGCGGAAGTTATCGCGCTGGCGCTTGAGATGGCTGATATTCCCGCGCGTTCGATCGGTCTTGTGGAGGCCCATGGCACGGCGACGCCGCTTGGCGATCCGATTGAGATTGGTGGTCTGACAAAGGCATATCGACGCGACACCGAGGACACAAACTATTGTGCAATAGGCTCGGTGAAAGCCAATCTCGGCCATCTCGATGTGGCGTCCGGGGCGATCGGTCTCATTAAAACGTCGTTGGCGTTGCATGAAAAAGTGCTCCCGCCACAGATAAATTTCTCTAATCCGAATCCGAAGATCAATTTCGCGGAAACGCCGTTTTATGTAAACACCGCGCTTACGCCGTGGACAAGCGCCGGCGTTCCGCGGCGCGCCGGCGTCTCGTCATTCGGCGTCGGCGGCACGAACGCCCATATTGTCGTCGAAGAAGCGCCGATATCCGCTTCGTCGGTTACGCCATCAGGCCGCTCCAGTTCGCACGCGCCAGTCATCTTGCCCATTTCCGCTAAAACGGAAGACGGTTTGTTCCGACAGGCTGAACGCCTCAGCGCGCATTTTTCTTCCATTGCCGATGATGCGCTTACGGATGCTGCTCACACATTGCAGATGGGGCGTTCCGCTTTCACCCATCGAGCAGCGGTCGTCGCGCGAACATCGGAACAGGCGGCAGAGGGGTTTAAGGCCGTCATACGGTCTATTTCGCCGAAATCATCCTCGCCGGAATTGGTGTTTGTCATTCCAGGGCAGGGCGCCCAACGCCCTGGCATGGCGCGGGCGCTTTATGACGGTGAACCGGTGTTCCGTGAAGTGATTGATGTGGTCGCTGATACGTTGCGAGCCGACCCTGAGTTCGGCGAAGATCTGCGCGACTTGCTCTTATGGACGCCGGAGACGAGCGCCTTGGACGAGACCGCCGCCGGTGCGGCGTTGGCGCAAACTGCACGCGCTCAGCCAGCGCTCTACGCTTATCACTCGGGGCTCATTCGGCTTTTGGAGCATTGGGGGCTGAAGGCCGACGCCTTGATTGGGCATAGTATCGGCGAGTTCGCCGCAGCCGCTGCGTCTGGTGTTTTCTCCCTTGAAGACGGCGCGCGCTTTGTTGCAGCGCGTGGACGGTTGATGCAGGCGATGGCGCCTGGAACGATGTTGGCATTACGTCATCCAGCGGAGGAAATTGGTCGACGCCTACCGCCGATGCTCGCAATCGCGGCTGTGAATAGCCCCAATGTGACGGTCATCAGTGGTCTGACGGAAGATATTGATGCGTTCGCCGCGACGCTCGATGCTGATGGCGTTAGCGCGACGGCCTTAAAAACATCCCATGCGTTCCATTCGCCGATGATGGACGACGCGGCGACGGCGTTCGCCGATTATTTGGTCGGCGCTGATTTAGCCCCTGCTGAACGAAACATCATCTCCACGGCGAGCGGTCGATTAGAAGATGGGTCTGTCTTCGCCGAGCCGGCCTATTGGTCGAACCAGATCCGTAAACCGGTTCTATTCGCCGATGCCGCGACGTCTGCGTCCAAAGAAGACCGGATTTTTGTTGATCTCGGCCCTGGCGCGGCGTTGTCGGGCATGATCCGTCAAACCCTTGGCGGCGACGCGCCGTCAATTGTCTCTTGCGGGAACGCTGGGGCTGAGGGCGACGCCTGGACGGGGCTGTTACAAGCCGCAGGCGATCTGTGGACGGAAGGTGCTGATCTTGATTGGTCGATCTTTGATACGGGAACAGCGAAGAAAACAGCGCTGCCGACCTATCCGTTCGAGCGTCAGCGTCATTGGATTGATCCGAAAGAACCGGCTGCGCGAGGCGTAGCTGACCAAGCTATGGCGTCGCCCGCCCAAGGGGAAAACGCGCCGGGCCCGGTTTCGCCGTCGACGGGCGAGAGCAATGTGGAGACCATCGTGCGCCGGCAATTAGATGTGATCGCCGCGCAATTAAAAGCAATGGGACGATAGGGCGCCGAAGGGGCGAAGTATGGACCGTAAAGACCGTTACATTAATGAAATAACTGAGTTGGCCGCCGATCTATCGGGCTACGCGCCGGCTGATATCGCGCCTGATGCTGGGTTTTTGGCGCTCGGGTTTGATTCATTGTTCCTCACCCAGTTTGCGGCGGCCGTGCAAAAAGAGTTCGGCGTTAAGACGACCTTCCGTCAGCTGATCGAAAAGACGACGACGGTTTCTGCGCTCGCGGCTAGCTTAGACGCGGCCGCGTCGCCTGATGCCGTGCCCGCTGCGCCGCCGGAAAAGGCCGATGATGGGATTAGTCAAGAAAGTATGCCTGGCGCAGCGCCGAGTGCGCCGCTCGTCGCCGCATCGTCGGCGCCGACGCTCAACACCAACGGTGCGCGCCCCGCGGCAATGGAGGGCATGGCCGCCGTTTTTGCACAGCAGTTAGAGTTGATGCAGCAACAGGTCGCTTTGCTGACGGGACGGCCTCTATCGACTTCCACGGCGTTAGCGATGGAAAAGCTGCATAAAGAGGAACAATCAGCGCCGTCGACGCCTTCGCTCACCGAGATTGCGGGCGCTCAATCGAATAAACCGGATGGTGACGCACTTGTCGACGGTGAGGCGTCGGCGACGCCGCTCACCGGTTTCGGTCCGTCGGTCGTCGCCGCGGATGCTGCACTAACGCCCCTGCAACAGGAGCATATCGACGACCTTATCAACCGCTACAACAATAAGACGGCTAAATCGAAGGTGCAGACCGACGACCATAGGGCGTTTTTCGCCGATCCACGCACGGCGGCTGGGTTTAATCCTCTGTGGAAAGAGATGGTTTATCCGCTTGTTGTCGAAAAATCCCTCGGCGCGCATTTGTGGGACATTGACGGCAATCAATATGTCGATCTCTTAAATGGTTTTGGTCCGAACTTTTTCGGCCATCGCGCGCCGTTCATTGTTGACGCTCTGAAACGCCAACTTGATGAGGGGTTTGAAGTCGGGCCGCAAACGCCGCTTGCGGGAGAGGCGGCGCGGCTTTTTTGCGAGCTGACGGGCATGGCGCGGGTGTCGTGGGTGAACACAGGCTCTGAAGCCGTGCAAGCCGCGATTCGCGTCGCTCGGACGGTGACCGGCCGGGACAAGATCGTCGCGTTCGCCGGCAGTTATCACGGTAATTTCGACGAGGTGCTCTATAGCCGCGCGCCAACCGCGAAGGGGCGCAAAACGCGCCCCATGGCGCCGGGCGTGCCGACTGCATCGGTCGAAAACGTCATGGTCTTGGAATATGGCGAAGCCTCGGCGCTGAAAGCTATTGAAGACAATGTCGACGACATCGCGATTGTCATGGTCGAACCGATCCAAAGCCGTCGACCGGAGTTTCAACCGAAGGCGTTCTTGCAGAAACTTCGTCAACTGACGAAAGAGCGCGGCGTTGTTCTGTTGTTTGATGAGGTCATAACCGGGTTCCGCACTGGCCCCGGCGGCGCTCAGGCGTATTTTGACGTCCGCGCCGATTTGGCGACCTACGGCAAAGTTATCGGCGGCGGCATGCCGATTGGCGCTATTGCTGGCGACGCTGAATTTATGGATACGTTTGACGGCGGACAATGGCGCTTCGGCGACGCCTCGCAACCGACGGCGGGCGTGACGTTTTTCGCCGGAACCTTCGTGCGCCATCCTCTGGCGATCGCGGCGGCGCATGCGGCTTTATCGTACATGAAGGCGTCAGGCCCAGCCTTGCAGGCCGGCGTCAACGCCAAAACGACGCGCCTTGCTGAGAGCTTGAACGCTTTCTTCCAAGAGCGCGGCGTTAAATTTGAAGTTGCCCACTTTGCATCGCAAATGTTCTTCCGCACCGCCGGCGAAGGAGATCTTGGAACGCTCTTTTTCTATCACTTGCGTGAAAAGGGCGTGCACATCCTGGAAGGCTTCCCGTCATATATGACGGCAGCGCATACTGATGAAGACGTCGACGCTGTCATCGCCGCGGCTAAAGAAGCGGTGCTTTCCATGCAGGCGGATGGTTTGCTGCCAACGCCGGCCAGTGCGAAACCTGCTCTTCAAAAACGCTCATTCCCGTTGACGACAACCCAACGCGAGATGTGGATCGCCTCGCAAATGAGCGATAAGGCCGCGTGCGCCTTTGTTGAATCCGACACGATGGAGATTGTTGGCCCCATCGACGACGCGCGCCTTACCGCCGCCATGGCTGACTCTGCGAATGCGATTGAAGCGTTTAAAACGGTTTTTGATCGAGATGGTGAGCACCAAACGATTGAGCCCTCGATTACGATTGGCGTCAATCACATTGACCTCCAAGGGGAGACGGGAGAGGCGCAAACGAAGGCGCTAGAGGCGTTCTTCGTGGGTGAAGCGGGGCGCGCTTTCGATCTCGCTACGGGGCCGTTGGTGCGCTTGCATCTTATTAATCTTGAGCCGGATCGGCGCTTGCTCGTTGTTTATGCGAGCCATTTGGTTTTCGACGGTTACTCCGCCGACCTGTTTGTGAGTGACATAATCGCGCGTTATGAAGAGGAGCTGGCTTCAGAAAGCGAGAACGGTGACGTCGCCGACCGACCCAGCATCGCGCCTTACCGCGCTTTTGTGCACGCAACTCAAGCTGAGGGTCGGTCATCTGAGAACGAAGCCTATTGGCGATCAGTCTTCAAAACGCCGCCAACGCCGATCCGCTTACCGACAGATCGCCCCCATACGGACCTTCGTCGATATGGCGGCGCTACAGTGCAAACGTCTTTTGATGAAGCATCATTAAAGCGGCTTCGCGCCTATGCGGCGGCGAACGGCGTTAGTACGGCGAGTGTGGCGACGGCGGCTTACATTGCGCTACTTTCTAAACTATCGGGCGACAATACCGTCATCGTCGGAGCGCCGCAGGCGGGACAAGCGGCTGCGGGCGTCAACGCGGTTGGATGTTGTGTTTCCATGGCGCCGTTAAGAGTGACGGTCGATCCTACACAGACATTGGCGAGTTTAGCGGTCAGTGTGCAAGAAGCGATGTTGGACGCCCATGACCATTTGCCTGTAGCGCTTGGCGATTTGGCCCGCGCGCTGCAGGCGCCGCGTGAACGCAGCCGTCCGCCCATCGTACAGGCGGTGTTCAACTATTCGCGGTTCTTTGGAGGCCGGCGCATGGGCGAGGCGACGGTGCGCGCCAAAGAAAACCCTCGGCGCGCGACCCAGTACGAGCTGTTTTTGAATGTGCGTGAGGATCTTGCGGCACTCTCCATCGATTGGGATTTTGCGACGGACCTTTACGATGCAGAGACGATCAGGGAATGGACGGCGGCCTATCGCCAAGTTCTTGACGAGGGGTGTGCTGGGGACAGCCGTGCGATCGGCGATGATTTAAAGGCTGTTGCAGAGGTGACGCGACCGTCCGTCGAATTAGGGCCCGAGACGGCGTTTAAGGGGGATGAGACGCCCTTTGAAGCGCCGAACGGACCGATTGAAACGGCTATCGCGGCGATATTCCAAGCCTTGACCGGCGCTCGGCGGGTCGGGGCGTTTGACAACTTCTTTGATCTTGGTGGGCGGTCGCTACATGCCGTTCGGGCGCTTACCCGTTTGCGCAAAGACTATGCGCCGGCTTTGCAACTGCGCGACGTGTTTGATGCGGACCATGTGCGTTCGCTCGCTGAACGTATCGCCGCGTTGTCCGAGACGAACGCGGATGCTGCAAAGGATGCGAGCTCCGTTTTCGATGAGTATGAGTTCTAGTGATGGATGATATGCGAATCGAGTCGGCTGAGACTGTGTTCGCCCGTTTGCAGGCGGCGGGCGCTCGTATACGCTTTGAAGACGACCGCATAAAAGTTCAAATGCCGCGAGGCGCCATGACTGATGAACTCGCTGCAGCCATCAAAACGCATAAGGCTGCGCTGATTGCAATTGCGCGCCGCGCCGAGGTTGCAACGGCGGAAACGATGACGTCTACGCCTGTGAGGCGCGATGATTGGGGGCCGCTATCAGCATTGCAAGAACGTATTTGGGCGCATGATCTTCTGGAAGAGAAGCCAGGCCTCTACAACCTCCCAGCAGCGTGGCACGTTGACGGAGCGCTAGACGTCTCAGCGCTTATTGACGCTTTTGATGATGTCGTTACGCGCCATGACGCGATGCGAATTGTGGTGCGGGCCGAGAAGGGTACGCCGTTGCAAAAAGCGATCGATGACCCGCTCAACCGTGACGGCGCTTGGCGTCTCATGTTTGAAGATATGTCTTCAAATCCCGGCACAGAGGAAATTGTTAAACGGCTCGATGCGCTAGCGCATGAGGAGATCGATCTTGGCCAGGGGCCGGCGTATCGGGCGCATCTGCTGCGGATCGCCGACGACAATCACATTTTGTTTTTCATGCCCCACCATGTGATTTGGGACGGGATCTCCTTTGACGTATTTTTGGCCGACCTCGTCGCTTGCTATGAGGCGAGGACAAGCAGCGCACCGTCACCCCTCGCTGCGGCGCCGTCTTTCATCGCGCAAGCGGCGGATGAGCGCGCAGGCGAGACAGCGAACGCCGCGGATCTTGCGGCGGCGGTTGAGTATTGGGCTGAAAGCCTGACGCCGACGCCGAAACCTATCGGTCTCCCTACGGATAAAAAACGACCGCAAGGGTATGATTTTGTCGGCGATTGGACGACGTTCCAGCTAGCGAACGAGACGTTGAACGAAATCAAGGCGCTTGCAGTTAAGCACCGCGCCACGCCTTTTATGGCGCTTTACGCCATATGGCGGTCGTTCGTTGCGAGATTGGCGGGCAATGACGATTTTGTAATCGGCGCGCCGGTGCTGCTGCGTGGCGGAGACGGTCGTGAGGCGGCGATCGGGTGCTTTGCTAACACGCTTTATCTGCGTACGCCGGTATCGTTCAATGATGCCGTGGACGCCGTCATAGAGGCTGCGCGAATGCAACTCGCTGCCGCCTTGCCCCATGGCGATACGCCGGTTGAAGCGCTCTTTGAACGTCTCGAGGTCGATCGCGACCCTGGTCGGCCAGTTTTGGCGCAAGTTATGTTCAGTTATCAGGACGCTTCGGAACGACCGACGCGTCTTGGCGCGGCGCGATTATCGCCGATCCACTTAAGCGCTCGGATTGCAACCGCTGAGCTGGCGCTCTCGGTCACCGAAGAAGGTGATACGGCCCGCTGTGATCTTATCTACGCCGCGTCGTTATTTTCCGCGGAGCAAGCCGCATCAATCGCGCGAAGCTTCGAGACGTTTCTTCAAGCGGCGATTATGGATTCCACACAGATTTTGCGGGATCTGCCGATGGCGGGCGAGGCTGACATTGACCGTCAAAAAGAACGCGACGGCGCCACGCGGCGAGACTTTGGCGCGCCGCTGCGAGTGGATCAATGGATTACGGCGTCGGCCGCCGACCGGCTCGACTCTGAGGCGGTTATCGCTGATGGAAAGACGACGAGTTATGGCGCGCTTTTAGACCGTGCACAGTCGATTGCCGCGGCGCTCTGCGACCTTGGCTTGGGGGCCGGCGATATTGTCGGCCTAATGACGACGCGCTCAGCGGATATGATCGCGGGCGTTCTTGCGCTTTGGCGTATCGGCGCGGCTTATTTGCCCCTTGACCCCGCCTATCCGCGCGATCGTCTTCACTACATGGTCGAAGATTCCGGCGCTCGCGCTATTCTTACAGAACGCGATACGGCGAAGCGCGTCGCGCTTGATGGGACGGATACGCTTAACGTCTTTCTTGACGACATCAGCGCTGAGACAGCGATTAAAAAATCGTCTTTAGATGATGGATATAATCGTCCCTTTGATCCGTCTGAACGCGCTTATGTTATCTACACGTCAGGCTCCACGGGCAATCCGAAAGGCGTTGAAAACGCGCACGGGCCTCTCTTTAATTTCATCGCATCCATGACCGAGACGCCGGGGTTCGGAGCCGAAGACCGGCTGTTGGCCGTCACCACGTTAGCGTTTGATATCTCGATCCTTGAAATATTATCGCCGCTGACGGCGGGCGGCGTTGTTATTCTCGCTGATGAAGAAGACGCCGCTGATCCGTTCGCGCTCGCCGACCTTATGGATGATGCGCGTCCAAGCGTGATGCAAGCAACGCCCTCCACATGGCGATTGTTGCTTGACGGCGGGTGGGAAGGGGCGCCGGCCTTGAAGGCTCTCTGCGGCGGTGAACCGTTGCCGCCGGCTTTGGCCAAGGCGTTAAAGCCGAAAGTGGGCGCGCTTTGGAATATGTACGGCCCAACGGAAACGACGATATGGTCTGCTTGCAGAGAAATTACTGATGTCGATGATGTCACCGTTGGGACGCCGATCGCGAATACCACGTTTTATATCGTCGACGCGTTCGGCGCGTTAACGCCGGACGGCGTACCGGGGGAACTCTTCATCGGCGGCGCCGGCGTGGCGCTCGGATATCTCGGGCGTGACGCGTTGACGGCGGAGCGGTTTGTTTCCGACCCCTACAGCGTCACGTCAAACGGTCTGGAGGGACGTCTTTACCGCACCGGTGACTTGGCGCGGCGACGTCATGACGGTGACTATGAAATCCTTGGGCGTCTTGATGATCAGGTAAAGGTCCGTGGACATCGTATTGAACTCGGCGAGATTGAAAACGCTCTCGATCAGTTGCCGGAGATCACGAAGGTCGTCGCAGCGGTGCGTCGCGATGCGGCTGGAGAACCGGCGCTTGTCGCCTTTATTAAGGGGGCGCCGGGGGCGGCGATTGTTTCCAGCACGTTGCGACGCGCTCTGCGTCAACGTTTGCCCGCCTATATGCTGCCGCAAATGTTCATCGAGATTGACGCCGTACCGATGACGAATAACGGCAAAATTAACCGCAACGCTTTGCCGGAACTCGCCGCCGCGGCTGGCGCGCCGCGCGAGCACATTGCACCGCGTAACGACATCGAGCAAGCGATCGCGGATATTTGGCGGGAAATGCTCCCCGTAGAGACGGTGTCAGTGACCGACAATTTCTTTGACCTTGGCGGTCAGTCACTATTGGCTGCGCGCATGGCGGCGATTGTCAAGGACCGAACCGGGCGACGCATATCGCCGCGCTCGGTTATCTTCGAAACGCTTGAGCAATTAGCGAACGCCAGCGACGCGATTTAGGGCGCAGATAGTTCGTCGGTGATGAATTTTGCGAGGGGCTCTGCATTGGTCGTCAGAAAATAATGGCCGGCTTCTATTGCAGCGACGCTGAATGTCCCGGTCGTCACGTCGGCCCATGCTGCAGCTGACGCGGCGTCCATCGAGGGGTCTCGCGCGCCGATGATTGCGGTGACGGGGCAAGCGAGGGCGCCCGTCGGCGGTGTTTCAAAGGATTGCAGGAGGGTGAGATCGGCCCGCAAAGTCGGGCCTACGACCGCGGCGACGGCGGGGTCGGACAGCGAGGCCGGACCTGCGCCAAAGCGCGTCTCCAACCACCGGATTAACGCTTCATTGTCCGCTGGCGGGGCGCTGAACGGACTATCGGACTGCGCTTTCGGCGCTGGCCGGGCGGCAAGGAAAACATGGTTTACATTGCGACCTTTCGCCGTAAGAAAACGCGCCGCTGACAATGCGGTTAATGCGCCGAGGCTGTGCCCATAGAGTGCGGTGGGCGTTGCCGGCCAGTCCGACAGGGTGGCGGCCAATGCGTTTTCGAACGCCGGCCATTCTGTAAACGCCGGCTCGCTTAACTGCTCTTCGCGGCCCGGCGCTTGCAACGCCCAGACCTCGATCCAATCCGGTAAAGCGCGCGCTAGGTCGTGAAAAACCGCGGCGCCGGCGCCGGCGAAAGGCGCTGCAAGGAACCGCAGGCGCGCCATTGGCCGAGGCAAGAGGCACTTTAAAACAATGGACGACGAGGAAGGCGGCATGAGGAGTGCAAGGCTCGGTAATCGCTAGCGCGGTGTTGATTAAGCGCTATCGGGCAATGGTCAAAACGTCTATGGACGAAGGCAATCAGAAGCAGTCTATGAAACAGTTAACACTCTCCCGTTTTTGCGGAGAGTTGGGGCCTTCTGCGGGAGTGTAAACGCTGTGACCGCGTTTTTCTTCGGCGACGCCAGTGCGCCGCTTTATGGCTATTATTACGCCGTCGCTGCTCAAGATCGCGCGCGACCGGCGATCGTGCTTTGCGCGCCATTCGGCGAGGAGGCGGTGCGCGCCTTTAAGCCGATGACGGTTTTAGCCGATCGCTTGGCGCGACGGGGGTCACCGGTTTTGCGATTTGATTATGCCGGTTCGGGTGATTCCGCGGGAGCGTGTGAAACCGTCCGCCTCGCCGGCATGGCGAACGATGTTCTCGAGGCCCACCAAGAACTCTCCGACATGTCTTTAGCGCCACGCATCGTGTGGATTGGCTTGCGCTTGGGCGCGGCGGCAGCGGTTCTTGCTGCCGAAGAGCGCCCGCGCGGACTCGCCGGCGTTTTGGCGTGGGAACCAGTGACCGACGGCCCAGCGTACCTCGCGCAGATGCGCGCGACGCAAAAAGCCAACCTGCAGGTGAACCTGCTGTCCGACACCGGAGTGAATGAGGGGGCAGTGACGGAGTATCTTGGATTCCCTGTTTCCGAAACGCTGCGCAGCGAGCTGGAGGCGTATTCGGCCGCGGGGGCGTTAGAAAATACGAGCTTGCGCCGTCTGACCGTCGCGCCGGCTGTCGGCGCTGACAGTGCGGCGCTTGAGGCGACGTTTACAGAGGCTGCCAAGAACGTCGCGATTTTGCCGCCGACAGCGGACGCGCCTTGGAATTCGGATGACGCGATGAACGCCTATTCCGTGCCGACGCTCATGATAGATCAGATTGTCGATGCGATAGGGGCCTGGCGATGACCGAACGCGTTGTCTCTTTCGGCGAGGATAATCGCCTATCCGGCGTTCTCAAAGGCGGCGCTGGTGAAACGGGTCTTCTGTTGTTGAACGCCGGGATCGTGCATCGCATTGGCCCGCATCGTCTCAACGTCAAATTGGCGCGGCGCTTTGATGGCCCGAGCCTGCGGTTTGACTTAAGCGGTCTTGGCGACAGCGCTCGTGCGACCGCTGGTGTGTCCCACGAGGCGCAGGCTTTAAAGGACGTTGCGGCCGCGCTCGATCTGCTGCAAGACGCTGGCGTCGACCGTGTTGTCTTAGCGGGCTTGTGTTCGGGCGCTGACGATGGTTATCGCGCGGCGCTCACCGATGCGCGCATTCGTGGACTCATTCTTTTAGACCCTTACGCGTACGGATCGCCGCGGGCGCGAGCGGATCGGCTTATCGAGAAAGCCACCGACCCCGCGCGATGGGGGCGGGCGCTTGCGCGCCTTACCGGCGGCGAAAAAGCCGAGCCCGCTGCGGCGCCGGACGCCGCCGCCGAGGTGGTCGCGTCCATGCCGACGTCACAAACGCCAGAAGAGGAAGCCCTAGCGCTGGAGGGCAATGACCGCGTTCACCCGCCGCGTGACGAGTTCGGACGGAACCTTCAGAAACTCGCGCAGTCGGGCGTCGATATCTATATTCTCTATACAAATTTCGTCGCCGAGCTCCTAACCAAACCCAGCCATTTCCTCGACACTTTTAAAACGTTCGATTTTGGCGATCGGTTGACTGTCGACGTTAACGGTGAGAGCGATCACACTTATACGACCCTGGCCAGCCAAGAGGCCCTCTTCGCTCAGATCGATACTTGGATGGCCGCGCGGAGGGGCGTTTCTGCGTGAGCGGGATCTCGCCAGATAAGACGCCTATTGACGGATCGGGCGCCGGATCTGGCGATGGTTCTGACGATGCCGTTGGCGATGGCTTTGGCGGCGGCTTTGACGATGTCGGCGGCAAAGTCGCCCGGGGCGCGGCGTGGATTGGCGGCGGCGGCGTCATCGTTCGGATGATCGGCCTCATTAATACACTGATCATTGCGCGTTTACTGACCCCTGATGATTTTGGCGTCGTCGCGATCGGCGTCACGGTGACGCAACTCTTGCAAAACATCTCCGATATTGGCGTTGCGCAGGCGGTGGTGCGGTATCGTCAAGCCGATCGTCGTGAGCTTGATACCCTGTTTACGCTGTCGCTCTTGCGGGGCCTTCTCGTCATGGCCATTTTATGGGCAGCCGCGGCTGGGGCTGGCGCATTTTATGAAGATGAGCGTGTCGGACGGATCTTTCTCGGCATGGGCGCAGTGGCGCTGTTGCAGTCTTTGTTCAATCCAAAGCTCCATGAGTTTCAGCGCGATCTCGACTTTTCAAAAGAGGTCTATGTCAATCTCATTGATAAAGTCGCTGCCGTCATTGCTTCGATCGCGATCGCTCTTGTGTTCAAGAGCTATTGGGCGATTGTCGCCGGCCTTGCCGCCGGCGCTACGGCGCGGCTCATCGTTTCCTACGCCTTCCGGCCCTATCTTCCGCGTATCAGTCTCGCGGCGTTTCGGGATTTGATCGGTTTTACCGGATGGCTCACGGGCGTCAGCTTTATGGCGGCCCTGAACAATAAAATCGATGCGCTGTTCTTAGGGCGTATCTTAGGACCGATCCCCACGGGGCTTTATTATATGGGTACGCAGCTTGCCTGGTTGCCGGGATCGGAGATCGCCCAACCCATCGCCAAAGCGCTTTATCCGGGCTTGTCGTCGCTGCAAGATGATCCTCGCGCCGTGCGCGAAGCGTTCTTACGCGGCGTTGAAGCGCTCGGCATTGTGGCGCTGCCGGCCGCCGTCGGATGCGCGTTTGTCGCCGAGGACATGGTCAGTGTCCTCTTAGGCGCGCAATGGGCCGACGCCGCCCCGATCATTTCTCTCTATGGCGGTCTTATCGGTCTCATCGCGGTTTATTCTTCTGTGCAGGAATACGCTGTGGCGCTTGGTAAGACGCGCGCGGTCTTTATCCGCGAAACGACTTTTTTCTTGATCCGAATGCCGATTTTCATCTGGGCGAGCATTACTTATGGATTGATGGGCGCGGTTTGGTCCCTCGTCGGGCTTGGGGTTTTGCACGCCGCGTTCAATGGTGCGCTGTATGCGGTCATCGCGCGCGCTAACCCGCTCGAACCGCTTTGGCGTTTACGGCGATCGATCATCGCACTTCTGGCCCTTGCAACCTATTTTCTGGCGGTGAAGCCGCTGCTCGCATTCATGCCGTCTTTGAGCCCCGTCGTGCGCCTCGCCATTGATGTTTCTCTCGGTGCAGGGTTTTATGCTGTGGCGTTGTTCGGACTTTGGCGCTTACAAGGCGCGCCGAACAGCATCGAGCGGGCGATCCTTAAGACGGCGCGGTTTATCTCCTGAAAGGCGTTCCGTCGACGGAGCGCCGTGAATGGCCTGAACGGTGTTCTGGATGCCGTTCCGCATGGCGTTCTGGAAGGAGACGGCCCGATGGATCCTTTATTGCTAGCGATGGATCAAGGCACGACGTCGAGCCGCGCGGTGGTTTTTGACCGCGCCGGACGCATCGTCGCCGCCGCGCAATCGGAGTTTCCGCAAGTCTATCCACAGCCTGGCTGGGTCGAACACGACCCGGAAGCGATTTGGACGACAAGCCTCAAAACGGCGCAAAAGGCGGTCGTCGAAGCTGAGGCGAAAGGCGGGCGCATCGCCGCTCTCGGCGTCGCCAATCAACGCGAAACGACGATTGTCTGGGATCGCCGCACATTAAAACCAATCGCCAACGCCATTGTTTGGCAGGACCGGCGCACCAGCGACGTCTGCGAACAGTTGAAACGGGCAGGACTTGAACCAACCGTCGCGGCGAAGACGGGCCTGTTGCTCGACCCTTATTTCTCCGCGACCAAGATTGCGTGGCTCTTGGACCACGTGGACGGCGCGCGGGCCGCCGCGGAAGCCGGCGACCTTGCGTTCGGAACGGTGGACGCGTTTTTGCTAGCGCGTTTGACGGACGGCGTGCACGCAACGGACGCCACAAATGCGGCGCGCACGAGTCTTTTCAATATCCATACGAATGAATGGGATGCGGAGTTGCTGGAGGCGTTTCGCGTACCTCTTGCCATGACGCCGAGCGTGTTCGACACAGCCGATGACTTTGGCGAAACGACGCCGGCGCATTTCGGCCGGGCCATCCCTATCCGCGCCATGGTCGGCGATCAGCAAGCTGCGGCGGCCGGGCAGGCCTGTTTCGCGGCCGGCGACATCAAAAGCACCTATGGCACGGGCTGTTTCGTTTTGGCCGAGACGGGAGAAACCCCCGTCGCGTCGAAGAATCGGCTGCTAACGACGATTTCTCGACGGCTTAAAGGAAAGACCTATTATGCGCTCGAAGGGTCGATTTTCGTCGCCGGCGCCGCCGTGCAATGGCTACGCGATGAGTTAGGCCTTGTGACGAGCGCGGAAGAAACCGAGGCCTTAGCCCGCGACATTTCATCGACCGGCGGCGTTTACATGGTGCCCGCGTTTGTCGGCCTTGGTGCGCCCCATTGGTCAAGTTCGGCGCGCGGCGCGCTTGTCGGGCTGACGCGCGGCGCCGGACGGGCTGAGATTGTACGCGCGGCCCTTGAAGCGGCGGCTTATCAGACGGCGGATCTTTTGGGCGCCATTGCGAGAGACGGGGCGGCCGTCTCCGTCTTGAAAGTCGATGGGGGCATGGCGGCGAACGATTGGCTGATGCAGTTTCTCGCCGATGTCGCCGATCGAACGGTTGAGCGGCCGACCGTGTTTGAAACGACGGCGTTAGGCGCCGCGCTCCTCGCCGGACTGGGCGCGGGCGTTTACGATTCGCTTGATGAGATAGCGGCGCTTCGTGCTGTCGATCGCCGCTTTGAGCCGTCGATGCCGCAAGCGACGCGTGAAGATCTTCTCAATGGCTGGGCTGCGGCGTTGAGATCGGTCTTAGCCTCAGCGTGACGTAGGCGCTGAAACGTCAAGAACGCCTTCGAATTCAAGTTCTGTTGGTCCGGTCATCAGGACGTGATCGTTTTCCACCCATTCGATCCAAAGCGATCCGCCGTCGAGGACGATTTCCGCTGATCGTCCGGTGAGGCGGCGACGGTTCGCCGCGACGAGCGTCGCGCACGCCGCTGTTCCGCAGGCTTTGGTGATGCCGACGCCGCGTTCCCAAACCCTAAGGCGGATTTGTTCTGACGACACCGCTTCCGCGACGCTGACATTAACGCCCTCGGGAAAGAGCGGGTGGTGCTCTACGAGCGGGCCGAACCGATCGAGCGCTTGGGCTTCAGCATCCTCAACGAAGAACACGCAGTGCGGATTGCCCATGGAAAGCGCTGATGGCCCCCACAGCACCGGTGCGTCGATGGGGCCGAGTTTGACATCGACAAAGCGCGTGTCTTCCGCCGGCTCAGACAGCGGGATCGCATCCCATTCAAATCGTGGCGGCCCCATGTCGACGGTTATCGCGCCGGCGCGGGGGCCTTCCGTCACGCGTCGTCCTGTTAGGGGGCCAGACGGCGTATCGAAGACGATGTCGTCGCTTCCCTGTTCGTCCATCAGGATCAGCGCAACGCACCGGGCGGCGTTGCCGCAAGCGCCGGCTTTTGATCCGTCAACGTTCCAAATATCCATGAAGGCGCGGCCAGTGTCGTTCGTGTCTTTTTTAGCGGCCCCGCTGTCGGCAGGACCGTCGGTAATCGCGATAAATTGGTCGCACCCGATCCCGGTCGCCCGATTGCTGACGTTGGTGACGGCCTCCGCTGTTGGGCGATCTTTTTGTCCACGCAAATCGACAATGATGAAATCATTGCCGAGGCCGTTCATTTTGCGGAACGGGCGGTTATCTAGAATGGACGGTTCAGCAGTCATGGATCAGCCTTTCGGGCCGGCAGAGCTAACACGCGCGCGGGCGTGGTCAAAGCGCCATCTCTGTCGCTGTCGTTAGATAAGCGGTCCCCGCGCCACACAAAAGCGTCAGCGACGCGATTGTGAACGGCGCTGAGCTGGTAACGGCGCGCGCTAGCGCAATGCTCGTCATGACGAGAATAATAACCGAGGCCGGCGCCCAGAGGGCGTAGAACGCCGCAGCGCCGCCCATGACGAGAGCCGTCGCGGTGATATCGATCCGGCGCAGGCCCTCTTTCTCCAGCAGCGGGGCCATCGCTAAGGGCGCCGCTGCGGCGAATATGATGGGCGGTATATCGGATGTGGTCCGCGACGCGTTCAGGGCGTGCAAGAAGAATGCATCGGTTTGGAACAGCCACCGCAGATATATTTCTGCGATGAACAAGAACAATGCCGGCGTCCATAGGACGACGAAGCGTCCTTGCAGATTGCGAAACCCACCGCGCCAAGATAGGGCCGTAAGGCTTGTAATCGTTGCGACGGCGATGAACGGCCCGATGGGCGCCGCCACGCACGCTGCGGCGATGCTAAGACCGCTACGGACAAAGGCGCGCGGCGAGGCGTCTTGCGCAAGAACGAAGAGGCCGTACGCCAACAAATAAACGCCGCCGGCGAGGCGCACGGAACCAAGTATATGCTCGTGTGCGTTGAGCCAGGAAAGTCCGTCGACGAGGGTCATGCAGCGTCGCTTTTGATGACGCCATTGGCCGCGCGAACGCGTGCAATCGCGGCGCGGCGTTTTGCGTCCGACGCGGCGCTGACGCCGTGGCGGGTTTTCTCCCAAAACCAGGGCCGCGTTATGAGCTGCCACACGGCTTTGTAGGCGGCGATGGAGGTGAGCCACCAATAGATCGGCGCTAGAAGCGCCGCCGGCGACAATGCCGGCCATCCCCGTTTTAGTGGCGCGAGCATTGCGAGATAGATGAACAATGCATTGCCGAAGAGAAGCGCGAACAGATTGAGCGTCATCAATGGTTCGGGAAAAAGCGCGTTGACGCCTTCGGAGCGCGTCGCCAGCCAATAAGCGAAGACCGCCCACAATATAGGGTTGATCAGGGCGCTGAAGACGGTGCCGCCGATAAACATATGGGTGGACAAAAACCCACCGAGCCCGCCTTTGCCGGACATCGCGCTCGGCTCGCGCATATTGACGAACCACGTTTGGATGTACCCCTTCATCCAGCGAGAGCGTTGACGCAGCCAGTTCGGGGTTTTGCAGTTCGCTTCTTCTAGAGTCGTTGAGTCAATAAGCCCCGTGCGAAACCCGCGGCGGGCGATGCGCAAACCGAGATCGGCGTCTTCAGTGACGTTATAAGGGTCCCAGCCGCCGAGTTCGCGCAGTTTCTCGGTGATGAAAATGTTCGATGTACCGCCAAGCGGTATCGGCGCATCCATTTTATGCAAGGCCGGCAATAGGCTGTCGAACCACAGGGCGTATTCAAGCGCGAAGAGCCGCGTCAGCCAGTTCTCATCGGCGTTGTAATAATTAAGCCGCGCTTGCACGCAGACCATGTCCTCCGGCCCCGATGCGAAGGCGGCGGCGGCCTTTTTAAGCTGATCCGGCTCCGGCGTGTCTTCGGCGTCATAAATGACCGTAAGCGCGCCCCGTGAAAAAGCGAGGGCGTAATTACACGCCTTCGGTTTTGTTTGCGGGGCGCCAGGGGGCACGATGATGAAATCGAACTGTTGATCGAGGCCGAGCCTCTCCGCTTCTTTAAGCGTGCCGCGATCATCCGCCTCGAGAATAAGTTTAATGTCTAACTTTTCTTTCGGGTAATCGAGCGCGCTGATCGAGTCGGCGAGGATCGGTAAACTTCGCGTTTCTCGGTAGAGCGGCAATAAAATCGTGACTGTCGGGAGGTCGGCGTCAGCGGGGATTGCCGGCGCATCGCCGTCGAGTTTGTGGTCAACAACCGACCACGCCAGATAAAGTCGGAAGAGTATCGCGCCAACGAGATAGAGCGTCGCCGCCGCGTTGAGCGTTATAAGAGCCGCGATCGGCGCGATCGCTAAACCGACCAGTAAAGAGGCGAGTATCGCAATAGCGACAATCCACTGGCCGGTCGACATTAAGTGTTTCGCCGAAGCGGCCGGCGCCGTTCGATGAAGACCGCTCACGGCTTCATCATTGGCCTTTTCTTGATAGCGCCGCTGTAACGCCTCACTAAAGGTTCGCCTGGAGACGAGTTTTGTTTCACGTAGGGGTGTGTGCTGCGCGTTCTTGCCGAGCGCTGCTTTTTCCGTCGGCGACGGACTGTTCTTGTCGGAGTAGAGGCATCGTAACTCTCGCGCGACACCGAAGACGTCGTCACCGATCGGGAAACGACCCAGTCTTGCGAAAACGTTGAGGCCTTCTAAGTCCGCCGCCGCGCTGGAGACCGGTGTCTGACGATCGTCGGCCTCCGCTGAAAGGTGCGCTTGGGTGTCAGCTTGGTGAGAGATCATCATTCGGCGATTGGTGTTTGACTGGGTCAAAAGAAGGACCAGAGAGCGAGAAAACCGCCGGCGCCCGGCGTTAAGTTCCGTGCGGTCGCTTCGATCACGCCGCCGACGCGCAGCGAACAGCAGTCTGAAAACGCCCAAACGATGGACGGCTGCACTTTTAAGACGTCGAAATCTGCTGCTCCGGGTTGGTTATTCCGTAGAGAGAGGGTTGATTGCGTTTCCAGCAGGAAAAGCCAATTGTTCGCCGGCTCATAGCCGAGCCCAGCGTCTAGGCGCACTTCATCGGCCGCGTCGCCGAGCCTTTTTCGCAGAGCCGTTTCAGCGGTGATGAAAATTTTATGCGGAAAGTCGCGCAAAGTTCGGCCGTAAAGCGCCCTAACGTCGACATCGACGCCGTCGGCCGCGATCTCCGGTCTGACGCCGGCGGACAAGCTTGCGGGCCTAATCCCTGCGGCTCTAACGGATACGACATCCCAGTCGCCCCAATGCACCGTGTATTGAACGAACCCCTCAATTTCCGACACGCCCGAAGCGCTGCGCTGCGATGTTTGTGAAATCTGTCGGCTGGTTCCGTAGATCGCTTTGCCGCCGACCATTAAAGAGGGAAATAGCCCATATTCACCGTAAATCGCGCCGTCGAAGCGCTCGAACCGACCAAAGGCGTCGGTGCTGGTGAAATAGTCCGACCGCGTTTCAACAAATCCGTCACCAGGCGCCTGCGGCCAAGGCGCTGCTTCAGCGTAGCGACCCCAAAAGCTGATGAAGACTGCAATCGCGCCGAATAAAACAGCGCTCGCCGTCGGTCTTAGACGACGGCGATCGTTCGCTCTATGGTGCAAGCGATCCCCCGGGGTGACAATCCATTCAAAGGGCGCAGCGACCGTCTTTTCACGCTTTGTTCTACCAAAACGCGTAACGCGCCGCCGCGCACACTTCAGTATGATGTTGATCAACCAGAGCTTGCGCCACCAACTTTAGCGATAGTTCTGCTTATTGTTCTCGCTTTGCGAGAATAAGGGTGCGCTGTCGCGATTGTCATTGGGGGCGATGATCGCTGATGATTGATTTTAGACGATAAGCGGCGCGGAACTGAAGTTCGATAAACGGGGCAGGGCCGTCAGAAGTTCGCCTTCGGAAAGCCCGAACCAACGGCCGAGCGGCGCTGCGAATTGTTCCACCGACATTGTTGGTATAAGCCGACCGCGTCCAGAATCCTGACTGTGATCAACCGTGGGCGGCGGCACGTCGCCAAATATCCGCTGCCCGTTCACCGCGCCGCCGACAATAAGATGGTGTCCGCCCCAGCCGTGATCGGTTCCGTCCCCATTGATGATGAGCGTACGGCCGAAATCTGAAGCGGTGAAAAGCGTGACGTCGTTTTCCACGCCAAGCTCCTCGGTTGCGGCGTAGAATGCAGAGACCGCCTCGTCGATCTGTCTTTGCAGTCCCGGTAGAGAGCGCGCTTGGTTCGAGTGCGTATCAAAACCACCGGTGTCGACATAGAAAACTTGTCGACTGGCGCCGAGAGGGCCTCGCGCCGCGATCGCTTTTGCGACCCTGCTGAGTTTTGAACCGAGGCCGCTGTTGGGAAACGCCGTCGCAAGAGGCGCTGCGGCTTCAAGCGTGTCATTGAAAAGGGCGTTAGAGTCGATCGCTCGGGCGGTGACGGACGCGACGTCTTGTTGGAATAACGATCCCGATGCGCCGTCACGCAAATGCTCGTCTAAAAGCGAAAGCGCTAGCGAAGAATCGCGGCCAGAACCCAGTAGATTTGCGTTTTCGAGCGCGTTGACGACTTGCGCGCCCTTGCTGTCGAGTTGATATTGAAACGCCGTTTCGCCCGATAGAAAAACCTCATTGCCGGACACCGAGATCGACGTGAAAACAGGGTTGGCGTTCGCGTTCGATCCGAGCGCGGCGTCGGCGAAACGTCCGCCCCAGCCAAAACGAACACCCTCGGGGGCAAGCGCCATCCAGGTTGATTGCTGATCATTGTGGGAGAAAAGCTTCGAGGGACGATCGCTGCTGCTTGTGTTGTAGGTGTTTCTGTCCATCGGTCGGATAAGCGGTCCGACATTGGAGGCGATGCTCGCGTGTCCCGACTCAAAGAGGTTATGAATGCCTGAGAACTCTTCTGGCAAGGCGAACGCGCGGCTGCCATAATCTGCGGCGTTGAGGGGGTTAAGCTCCAATAGCCGTGCTCGCTCGCGGGTCGATCCACCGTCCATTGCTTGGTAGCTCGACAGCAATGTCGGACGAATATTAGTATACTGATTATAAGAGCTTGTATCGTAAGGAAAAAGCGTATCATGGCAATCGAGCCCGCCTTTTAGGAACACGCAAACGAGCGCTCTGTATCCAGAGGTGTCCGCGGCGCGTGCGGCGAAACCGCCAAGCGTCGTCGCTAGACCCGATCCGGCGACAACGCCGCCCGCGCTGGCGGCTTTCAGAAAATTGCGTCGCGACATGCTGCGCATTGGCCGGTTCCCCGTAAATCTACTGTTGAACAATGAAGGCGGGACTTGTCACAGCCATTAACACGGCTGTTTGGACGCGCGTTTCACGGTCTTCGTCAGCCCGGTCTGATCTGATTGGTATTTCGTTCAGCACACTAATGATACGTTCGCGTGTGGCGGCGCGCATACGGCCGTATGTCAATTTGCGGTTTAACTGATTGACAAGCGCTTGCGGATCGTCTGCAAGTTCAAGCTCTGGTGCGTAGTTCGGTCGAAAAGCTGCGCCGGATGCTCCGGATTCATTCGGTGTATCGTCACGCACGAACTGCGTCATTGTGTTGATATAGCCGACAACGGTGGATTCATTGGTGATTTGAAGCTCAGGACCGCTGAGACCGGCGCCGCCGCTTTGCGTTCCCGGCGCCACATAGCCTGGGCGATAAAAATTAAAAACTGATCTTGAACGAAAGGGGTGTTGGCCGAGGCGATCGACGTCCGATGTGTCGTCGAGGAACCGTTCCTCTTGCGCACGGGCTGAGTCGACATTGAAGGCTCGCGCCCAGTGGATAAACCGTAAAACTGGTTCGCGCACTTTGCCGAAATCATCAGGAACGCTTGACGGATCCTGGCGGGCCTGCGGATCGATGAGGATTGCAGCGATTGTTGCGCGTAAATCGCCGCGTCGCCCGTCGCCCACAATCGTGTCGTTCGGCAGCCGCGTTTCCCCCGTTTCAAAAGCGGTCGCGACGCGTTCCACATAGGCCGGCTGCGGGTTGCTTGTGACAAGACGTTGAATGAGTTGGCGCGCAATGAAGGGGCCGGTATTGGGATGGTTCACAAGCTGATCAAGCGCTCGGTCGATACTCTCCTCTGGGCCTGTTCCTGCAGGAATCGTTAAGCCGAGAAAAGACTTTTCGGCTTCTGAGTGATGTTCCGGGTACACAACGAGACGCTCATACTCCCATCCATCGACAGCGTCGCCGCCCCAAAAGCCGCCATCATGACTTAAGCCCGTGAAGACCTTCGCTAGTCCTACGACGTCTTCATTCGTGTAGGTTTCTTGCGCGCCTGGCGCCGGCAATCCGTCGCGGCCGAGCTCGACAAGGCCGATCGTAAACAACTGCATGATTTCACGCGCATAGTTTTCGTCCGGCACGCTGCCGGATGACGGATTTGCTTTGCGATTGCGTAAATACGTCAGATACATCGCCATCGCCGGCGAATAAGTGACCTCCTCGAGTAAGTCGCGATAGTTGCCAAAGGCGTTGCGCGTTAGAATGTCCATGTAAAAAGCCAAAGCCAGAGGTTCGTTTTGAAGCGGCGAGCCATTGGCGTTTGAAACGACGAGAATTTGCGACAGGGCGTAGGCCATGCGCAGTCGTAATTGGTCTTCCCCAACGACGGCGGACTCCCAAAAAACATCGGACGGCGCGCTTCGGTCCTCGCGGTCTTCGGTTATTTGCCGTGATCGGACGCGCGCCGTGAAGAAAGATTCCGGCTTTTCAAACTCGGCCAGCAACCAGGAAGAAATTCCCTGATCAACTAATGATGTTGTCTCATTGCCCGATGGGCCAAAGGTCGATTGAACGAGAAATTGGCCGGCTTGCTCTTCGGTCGGCCAATTCAAAGACGAGCCTGCAATGCCGCTTTCGGCGTCGCCGCCGCCGTCCGAGCATCCCGCGAGGGCGAGACCGGCGACGGCGCTAAGCGTTTTTATAATAGTCGATGCGCGGACGCCTCGCGTGATGCGCTGCGCTGGTCGAGCTTCGGAAAGGTAAGAAATGAAGGGCATTGTCCGCATTGTCCGTTCGAAATCATTTCGACGTCGAAGCGGGACAATAGGCAGAGGGCCCTTTCGCAGACTTAAACGACAAAGACGCAAATCGCCTTAAATCGAGTGCGCTTAACCTGCAAAGAACGCTGACAATCGAGGGGCTTACGCGCCGTTGCGGACCCAATTTGCGAGAGCGTCGGCGAGTTCGTCCAGGCGGCGTTGTTCGCACTCCCAGGATACTTTCGTTCGCCAGCCGAGGTCGGCGAGCGCCGCTAAAACGCTGGCGTCGCGGTCTTTGTTGCGCTGGATTTTCGCCCGCCAATACTCGGCGTTGTTTTTCGGTTGGCGTGCTCCGCGCGGGCAGTCATGGCCGTGCCAGAAGCAGCCATGGACGAAAATAACCGCGCGATATCGCGGGAAAACGAGGTCCGGGGAGCCGGGAAGATGGCGAACATTTAATCGATAGCGAAGCCCGCGCCGGTGCAGCGCGCGGCGCAATCTGACTTCGGGTTTGGTGTTGGCGCTCTTAACGCTCCGCATAATGGCGCTGCGCTGTTCTGGCGAAAACGTATCGCTTTGGGCGGCATGTCTCGTGAGGGTGCTCTTTTCCATCAATGCCGGTCCATGACGCCAGGATACGCCTTGTCGTGAGGCGCGGGGACGGGGCTTACGCCGCCGCGGGGATAGCGAATTACGCTAAAAGGACTTTAGCGGGGGAGCGAACCGGTTTTTACCTCTATTTTCAAGAATTAAGCGCCGATATTGGCGCTTTGGCTTTGACGGCTTCTTCGACTCCTCGAAAAGTGCGAAATTGGCTATCGATTTGGGATCTGGCGACGCAACGTGGCGATCTTTCGGCTATTGGACCCGCTGAGGCGTGATGCAAGTGAGGAGAGGACGGTGTCCTCGGCCTTTTTTGTGTCCCCTTTCGCGTGCGTTCCCGGTCGTGCGGTGAAAAACGCGGCGTGTGGTTTGACCACGAGGGGGGTCGCTGCGGGCGTTGGTGCGTTCTCGGTTTTGCTGGCGTCGGCGGCCGCGGCTCAGGCGCCCGCGTCCGAGCCTAGCACTGACGCCAGCAAAGACGAGCCGCTCGTCGTCCGAGACGCGAAACTTTTGCAAGAACAGTTCGCCGCCCCGGAACGCCTTGAAACACCGGCGCAGCCGGCGCCAGAAACGCCAGCTTCGCCCGCTGGCGACCCCGTCCCAACCGACATTGCTGACGGGGGGGCGGACAATGAACCTGCGCCAGCTGACAAGCCTAAAAGTCAGGTGTCGCCGCAACCCGCTTTAGAACAACCTGCGAAATCCGCAGCTGAAGAACCGGTCGTTGAAAACAAACCGGTTGAAACGTCCGCCGCCGCATCGGCTGCTAACGCTGACTTAAGTACCGGCGTTAACGCAAGTGCCGACATGCCGGCCGCTGCTGAGGCGCCGATCCCGATTGTGCGCAACAATGCGTTGCAGGATGTACAGCTCGGCGAAACCGATGATCTGATGCGTCTCGCGTTTGTGTGCCGCCGCCCTTGCGCGATTACAAAGCGCCCCGACGGGGGGTATCTTCTTGAGGGCGTTGACGCCGATTTGCGGCTCGATCTTACGGATCGCAGCAAACACGCCAATCTTTTGGTTTTGGAAGCCGTCGGCGACGCCAGTCTCATCCTTCTCGATACGGAGGACCGGTTTGTCGCGTCAACGGTGCGCAGGTGCCGCGCCGGGCAGGGGCCGGCGACATGCCTCGACTTTCAAGTCACGTCTGTGCCGGCCGCTCCAGCGAATAGCGCCGATGCAGGGGACGATGGCGGGGTGGATAGGTCCGTCAGCGCTCGTTCGACGCCCCAACGCCAGGCGCGATCGGCGCCGGTCGATTTACAGCCCCAGAAAAACCAACAGCGCTCCGCGCGCGTCGTTTCATCGGCGCCGTCTGAAAGCGGGGAGAAGCTGGCGCCAGCCGCCGCGCCGCCGGCGCCGCGAATCGCTGAGCGTGTAAAAGCCGAAGCACAACTGGCGCAGATTGCGACGCGGGATGGTCCGCCTTATCTGGGCGCCGCGATTGCTCCCGGCATTCGCGAAACGCCCGATGTCGGCTTTTCATTTAATCCGCCAGGACGCCTCGGCGCGCCCAAAGTGTCGGAAGCTGCGGTGAACCCCGAGGGAGCCGCAACGCCCAATGCCGCCGCTAACGCCCCGCAAAGCCTGGCGGACGAAAAATCTCCGTCTGAGCAATTGGACGGGTCGCAAAAAAACGCCGCCGTTTCGGCGCCCGCTATCGCCCCGGCTGTTGCGCCCGTCGCGACAACCCGTCTCGAACCGCCCGCCGCGGCGCCATTTTCTCCTGACCCCGTTCCCGCCGTCTCTCCTAAGCCCATGGTTGATCCCATTGGTGATCCGGTCAAAGAGACACCGCAGCAACGGCCAAGCGCAATCCAGTCAGCAGGTGTAAAGACTGCGCGTCGATCAGAACCGAGCGCCGACATTGTTGTTCCCGATTCGAGCGATGAGGCCGCTTCAGACTATGAGGCGTTGTTCGTTGAAACGACAGCGAAGCTTGCGGATATAAAGACTGAGGCGGCGGACATTCTCGGCATGTCAATTGACGCCGACGCCTGCGATGAGGCGCGTGCGCGCTTACTCGCCGACGCGTGGGCGCTTGAGGCGATGGTCGATGTTGGGTTCTGTAAAGCGGCGGGCGGCGAAACGGCCTCGGCGGACGCCGATTTTGAGCGATTGCTGGCTTATACGCCGGATAATTACCGCGCGCTGGTGGGGCGGGCGCTCATCGCAGCCGGCCGCGGCGACGCCGCCACGGCCGAGCGGTTCTTCCAAGACGCGTTAAACGCCCTGCCGCCCATGGAGGAATCGGACCGCATTGTCGCCGCGATGCGTCGCCTTTAGCCGCCGCGCTGGTCGAAACTTGCGCCGCGCGGACGGCGCGTCAGTGTTGTTCTCGGCTGCTTCTCCGTCTGGGCGCCTTGACCCCGATCGGACGCCTCGCTTAAGCGTCAAGCAATTCTTTAAAACCTGCGGAGCCCCATGCCCGCAGGCGATGCCGAGCGCGTTGGTTCCGGCCGATGGCGCGACAAAGTAAGGGCCTGATATCTCGTGACCGCCGCCGCTAAACCCTCTTTTCAAGGCCTCATTCTCACCCTGCAGCAATATTGGGCGGATCAGGGGTGCGTGATCATCCAGCCTTATGATTTGGAGATGGGCGCCGGCACCTTCCACCCCGCGACGACCTTGCGCGCGCTTGGCCCTAAGCCGTGGCGCTCAGCCTATGTGCAGCCGTGCCGTCGCCCAACGGATGGGCGCTATGGCGCGAACCCCAATCGCTTTCAGCACTATTACCAATTCCAGGTGGCGTTGAAGCCGTCGCCGGACAATATCCAAGACCTTTATTTGGCCTCGCTCGACGCGATTGGCGTCGACCGTTCCGTGCACGACATACGCTTTGTGGAAGACGATTGGGAGAGCCCGACGCTCGGCGCCTGGGGGCTCGGTTGGGAGGTTTGGTGCGACGGAATGGAAGTCACGCAATTCACCTACTTCCAGCAAGTGGGCGGCTATGACTGTCGACCGGTGACCGGCGAAATCACCTATGGGTTAGAGCGCCTCGCCATGTATGTCCAAGGCGTCGATAACGGATTTGACCTCGATTACAACGGCGCCGGCGTCACCTATGGCGACGTCTTTCACCAGCAGGAAGTCGAATTCTCCGCTTACAACTTTGAACTGGCGGATACGGGTGTTCTGTTTGAGCAGTTTCGCGCCGCCGAGAAGGCCTGTCAGGCGGTCATCGACGCCGGTGAAGAGCGCGGCGTCGCCTACGCCCTTCCGGCTTATGATCAGTGCATTAAGGCTTCGCACCTTTTCAATTTGCTCGATGCGCGCGGCGTGATTTCCGTCGCGGAACGCCAGTCCTATATTCTCCGTATTCGGACGCTGGCGAAGGCGTGTTGCGGCGCCTGGTTGAAAAGTCCGCAAGGGCGCGTCGCCGGAGCGGGCGTTGTCGACTATGCCGAGGTCTAAGCAGTGACGCGTTTTGCTGCTTATCTGTAGGTGAGCAAAGAGAGGGAGAGGCGTGATGCCGCGGATTTTCGGTCTTAACGTTGTTGGCGTGCTGGTCGCGTCGGTTGCGTTTTTTATGGTGGGCTACGCCGTCTATGGAGCGATTTTCTCCGAGCTGTGGATGAGCCTGCAAGGCGTCAGCGAAGCAGACGTCGAAGCGGCGGGTATGGGGTGGTTGGCGCCGGCGTTTTTGATCACGGTTTTGCAAATGACCGGCCTTGCGACCATTCTGAAGTGGCGCGGCGTTTCGGATATTATGTGCGCTGTCCTGACGGCCGTAGCGGTGTGGGCGTTCTTTGGACTGCCCTTGATGGCGTATGACCCGATTTATGTCCCTGGCGAGTCTCCCATGTTGTTGGTGATCGACGGCGTGCATCTGTTTTTCGGTTGGATTGTCGGCGCTATCGTGCTTGCTGTGTTGAAGTAAAGAGACGTTTGCTGACTGTCGTGAAGCGCCTTGGCGGCGCTTTAACAGCGTTGCGACGAGACAAAGCCCTCATTTGAAAGTAAGGCGAGACCCATGGCGAAAGAAGGCGAAAGCGTTGACGGCGTCACCGATAGCGGCGTCAGCATTGGCGCTGCGGACGGGGCGAAGGCGGCTGCCAGCGGCAATAGCAATAGCAACAGCGCTCGTGCGACGAGCGAACGCCATGCCGGTATTTTGAACGACTATAAGAATGAAACGTCGCCGTTTTTTGATTGGGTGCGCGACCGGCTCGGCGACGTGCGGCTTGACGACTGGGATTGGGGGCAGGCGAACTTCTCGTGGACAATCGACGATCGATACATTGTCGGCGACGGCTTTACATTCGGCGGGCACATCGCTGCTGTCGCTGATCATGTCGCTGCGGTGGTGGCGATGACGGCGCTCAGCGACGTCGACGACCGGTTCCGCACCGGGCGTTTGGATACGCAATTCTTCCGCCCAGTGACGAAGCCTTCCGCGCGTATTGAAGCGCGGGTCGTTAACATCTCTCGGTCGCTCGTCAATGTTGAGGCGGACTTCTTCACCGCAAAGAACAAACTCGCCGTCCGCATCGCTGCGACGCAAGTGCGCACGCGCGCCAAATGATGAACCTAAAAAGCTGCATGCCACGATCATCGCCGATCGACTTTGAAACCCGTATTGCTCTGAAAGCCGCCGACCATGCCTGAACTCTTGCTTGAATTATTGTCCGAAGAAATCCCGGCGCGCATGCAGGCGCGCGCCGCCGCTGATCTGGAAAAAGCGGTGTACGACCGCTTGATCGGCGCCGGCTTCCTGCCGGAAGGCGTGAAGGCGTTTGCAGGCCCGCGTCGTTTGACGCTCGTCGCCAGCGGCGTTCCCTCCCGCCAACCAGATGTCAGCGAAGAAAAGAAAGGCCCGCGCGTCGGCGCGCCGGAAAAAGCTTTACAGGGTTTCTTGAAATCCGCCGGTCTTTCCTCCGTCGACGAGTGCGCGACGCGTGAAGATAAAAAAGGCGCGTTTTATGTCGCCGTCATTGAGCGCAAAGGACGCGCCACAGCTGATCTCATCGCCGAGTTCGTCCCTGAGATTATACGCGGATTTTCGTGGCCGAAATCCATGCGCTGGGGCGAGGGCGATTTGAAATGGGTGCGGCCCTTAACCTCAATTCTTTGCGTCTTTGATAATGAAATCGTGCCCTTGTCCGTTGACGGAATAGACGCCGGCGATGCAACGCGCGGTCATCGCTTCATGGCGAACGACCCGATCCAGGCGCGCGGCTTCGAGGCCTATGAGACCGCGCTGCGCAGCGCGAAAGTGATGCTCGACGGCGACGCGCGCGCGGCGCTTATCGCCGCCGAAGCGCGCACCCTGTGTGAGGCGCAAGGGCTTGAACTTGTCGAAGACCAAGGCTTGCTGCGGGAAGTGGCGGGCCTCGCCGAATGGCCGATCGTCATGATCGGCGTATTCGATGAGAAATTCCTCGCGCTTCCCGATGAAGTCTTAACCGCTTCCATGCGCGGGCATCAGAAATATTTCTCCGTGCGAGATCCCGCGACGGGACGGCTCGCTAATCGGTTCGTTTTTGTCGCCAACTTAGAAGCGCCCGACGGCGGCGTCGCAATGCGCGCTGGCTATGAGCGGGTTTTGACGGCGCGGCTCTCCGACGGATGGTATCTTTACAATCAAGATCTGAAAACACCGCTTACGGAGCGTATTGACGATCTCAACGCCGTCACCTTCTTCGAAGGATTGGGCTCGATTGGCGACAAAGTCGAACGCGTGGCGGCAAAGGCGGGCGAGATTGCGCCGCTGCTCGGCGCTGACCCTAGTCAGACAAAGAAAGCCGCCCGACTCGCGAAGGCTGACCTTGTTTCCGGCATGGTGGGGGAGTTTCCCGAACTGCAAGGGGTAATGGGGCGGTACTACGCCTTGGCCCAGGGCGAAGACGAAGCGGTCGCCGACGCGGTGCGCGACCATTATAAACCGCAAGGTCAAGATGAGGCGGCGCCGGTGCAACGGGTCTCCGCGGCTGTCGCGCTCGCCGATAAACTCGATACGCTGACGGCGTTTTGGTCGATCGACAAGAAGCCGACGGGCTCCAGTGATCCCTTCGCACTGCGCCGGGCAGCGCTCGGCGTCATACGGATCATTTTAGAAACGGGCGCGCGTTTGCCATTACCGCGAGCGCCGGGCGATATCCTCGACTTTTTCCATGACCGCCTCAAAGTCTATTTGCGCGACGCCGGCCGGCGCCATGACCGAATTGACGCTGTGCGAACCGATGCGAACGGCGCGCTGCGCGATGATCTCGTTGAAATCGTCGCCCGACTAAGCGCGCTCGACGCCTTCTTGGAGACGGGCGACGGCGAAAACTTGGCCGCGGCGTTCAAGCGCGCGGCGAATATCCTGAAGGCGGAAGCCAAGAAAGGCGCGTTGCCGCCGGCCGATGCGGTCAGCGCCGACGCGCTTGTCGAGCCCCCTGAAAAAGCCGTTTTTGCGGCGCTTGGCGTGGCCGGCGACACGGCTGAAAAAGCATGTGCAAACGAAGACTTTGAAGCCGCGATGGCCGCGCTGGCGGCGTTGCGGGCGCCGTTAGACGCCTTCTTTGAGACGGTGATCGTCAATGCTGACGATCCGGCGTTACGGGAGAACCGCTTGGCGCTTCTCAATCGGTTTGTCGCCGCGACGGGCGCCGTGGCTGATTTCTCAAAGCTTGAAGGCTGAGGACGCTTGCGGATGTTTGGTATTGATTGGCGCCATGCGGGCGTGAAGGCGCTCATCGCAATCGGTCTAACGCCAATTTTTGCAGCAATCGGGTTTGGTCTCGTTGTCTTTGCCGTTTCGCTGGACAATGGACCGATCGTCAAAAATCTGCATACCGATCGCGAGGTGTTTCAATACGGCCGTCCGCCGGCGTTTAATGGCCGTAAGATAGACGTCGGTACAGAATGCCTGGGCATGAGTTTCGCGTTAACGCCGCGCAATGAGGGGGAAACATGGGCCGAATACGCCGTCCGCGCGCCCGTGATTATCGGCTGCGAGCGGTTTTTGAAGCAGCTTGAAACGCCTGATACGAAACGCCCGCGCGCGATGGACTATTTCCGGTATTGGCATGGATACGCCGTCGTCTCTCGTCCGCTGCTGACGGTGTTTCCCTATCGCGACATACGCATGTTCACGTTTAACGCCATGTTGCTCTTGTTCTTCTTATTGGCGCGGCGTTTCTATCGCGATTTCAGTCCGGGCTTTGCGCTGGCTTTTTTCCTACCGTTTTTCTTTGTGAATTACGCCGGCTTTATGATGCTTTGGACAAAAGCGGTCAGTTGGATGATCGCGCTGGGCGGCGCGTTCGTGGTGTCCGGTGCGCGCGTTAAAGCCGCGAGCGCGCCGCCGCCCTTGCTGGCCTTCTTTATTATTGGATGTCTGACGGCCTATTGCGATTGGTTGACGGTTCCGCTTTTCACGGCGATGTTCCCAGCGCTTGTCTATTTTCTTTATCGTCGGCGGTTCAGTCCCGCTCAAACTGCGATAGAACAGACGGCGCTGTTTTTGCTGCTATGCGCTTTTTGGGGCGCGGGGTATGGCGGCTTCTGGGCGGTGAAGTTTCTCGTGGCTTATCTCGTTCTCGGGCCGGAGACATGGCAGGTCGTTTGGGAGATGATCCTTTTCCGACTACGCGGCGATTATGAATCGGTGAAACTCTGGCCGGGCGCTGGCATTGCGGAGAACTTTGAGGCGTTTAAAGCGCTTTGGGGCGCGGCTATCATCGGGGTCTTTGTTATTGCGCCGCTCGCGAAAAAACACCGCCGTGAGGCTGCGCGCGCCGTCGTAAAAAACGCGCCAGCCTTTGCGCTGATCGCCGCCTCGCCCTTCATCTGGTGGGAGGTCGTCAGTAATCACTCACAAATCCATGCGGTATACACGCACGTTTTGCTGCTCTTGTTCCTTATCCCGATGAGCCTCACGCTGTTCGGTCAATGGCCGAAACGTGAGGGTGGGTAAAGCGATGCCTGTATAGGCGGGCTCTGGGTTCGCGCGTTCGCCGTCCGAATGCGGATTTACTTCTGCGTACAGCTTTTATCGAGCGGTTTCGCCGGATTATCCAGGAATTGTCGGACAAGCGTGTTTCGACATCCACCGAAAGTGCTATGTCCGCGACCCGCTAAGTCCGCTGTCTGCACCGATGGGCTGACAAGGCGAAGTTCGTCGGCGACCCTGCGTCCGCAGCACGTATCTCGTTCGCCGGTAATGACGAGGACCGGCATTTTCAGCGAGGGCGGACGATTTTGGGACGCCGGAACATCGCCGCTCGTCTCCCACCAAGGGCAGGCTAAAGTCGGCTCGAAGCCGAGCAATGCCGGTTCTTTCTCCACCATCGCGATGATCTCGGTTTTGGTCAGCTTGTCGGCGCCCATGTCGCCGCAAACAATAGAGAGATAGAGGCCCCATGGCGTGTCTCCCTGTTCAATGGGAACCGAATTGGGCACGCCGATAAACGCTTCAAGGCCTGAGCGATCGCCATTGGCGACAGATGTTAAAAGCCCCGCCAACCCTTCAAGATCCTGCGGCAAGTCTACATAAAGACGGTGCATCAGGGCGGCGCCGTCAAAACGAATAGTTTGTGAGCCGAACGTTAACACCACTGGTTCTGCGTCGAGAACGTCCTGCGCGCGGTCGAGGTCGAACGCTGAAAACGTGTGCTCGCCAAAACGTTGTCCGATATAGGGGGAGAGCAGGCGGGTATAGAGGATACGCGATGGTGCGAGTTCATCGATCGGCGCGCGATTTCGCGTCCAGACAGGCCATGGCGCTTCGGCGATCACCGAGGCGACGGCTTCTGGAAAAAGGCGCGCCTGGGTCAAGACGGCGCCGCCGCCGGCGGAATGGCCCGCGACGTGAATGGCTTTATATCCAAGGGCCTTGCGAATGGCGTCGATGTCGAAGGCGATATTGTATTCCGTATATTGTGCAATATCGACGCCTTGTTCTTTAAGCCGCTGATGGCATGCTTCGTAATAGGCGCCGATCTGAGCAAGTCGTTCAACGGGCGAGCCTGGGCCATGAACGATCGGCGTAAACTTCCGATAATAGGCGCTAAGGCGCCGATAGCTAGGATCGCAGTCAAGCTCCGGCGCGGCGCCGCGGCCGCCGCGATAGGCGAAGACCACGAGGTCGCGCCCGTCGGCCCCGTCTTTCAAAACCCGCAAACGTTCTTCGCGGTCAAGGGCCGAACTGCCTGGTCCTCCGGGAAAGAAAAAGAGCGGCGCGGCTTTTTTGTCGCCTTTGAGGACAGCGACGGGAACAGAGATCCGCTTGCCTCGGGGCGCATCATGGTCCTCGGGAAGATCCGCCGTGTAGCATTTGGCCTCTAAGGCCCGAAGCGCATCAGTGGGACAAACGCTCGCTTCTAACGTTGCTTTCGCCGGTCGCGCGTGCGCCACGCTAGACAAAAAAGCGCCGGACATTAGCGTTAGAGCGACCGCGCTTGCAGCTATTCTTGAAAACATCGCCGACATAGAAACCTCATTTTGCGAGTACGAACTTCTTATCATCACGAGACGCGTCCTTAACGCCGCTTACGCTTGCATCTTTATTTCCGTGTGCAGCTTTTATCGATTGGACTTGCAGGATTGTCCAGGAACTGTCGGACGAGCGCACTGCGGCATTCGCCAAGGACGCGGTGTCCGCGCCCTTTAATCTCAGCCGTTTGAACCACGGGGCTGATGGTGCGAAGTTCATCCGCCATTCGGCGGCCGCAACACGCATCGCGTTCGCCGGTGACGACGAGGACAGGGATGTCCAATACCGGCGCGCTGTTGTGTTCCGGCGGCACGTCGCCTTCAGTGTCCCACCAAGGGCACGCCAGTCCCACTTCAAAGCCCAATAGGGCGGGTTCGGCCTGCACCATCGCACGGGTTTCGGTTTTGCTTAACTTATCAGCGCCCATGTCGCCGCAAATCCAGGAAAGATAAAGACCATAAGGGGCGGGCCCTTCTTGCGCGCCCGGCGTTCCTGTCGGCTCACCGATGAATGCTCTTAGCCCGGAACGATCGCCGTCCGCGATCGCGGCGAGTAGAGCGGCTAACGCTTTGTAGTCCTTCGGCGGCTGAACATATAGGCGGTGAAATAGTCCTGCGCCATCAAAACGATGTGTCTCCTCGCCAGCGTTCAGCATATAAGGCATGGCGTCTAAGGCGCGGCGCGCTTTGTCGAGATCAAGTATTGAAAAAATGCGGCCCTGTAACCGTTCGCCCACGAACGGCGCAAGCTTTTGAAGATAGTGTTCCCGTGCTGCGTAAAATTCATCGATCATGGCGCGGTTTCGCGTCCAAGTGGGCCAAGGGGATTCTGCAATGATGGACGCGACTGAACTTGGAAAGTACCGGGCCTGCGTAAGGATCGTTCCGCCGCCTGCGGAATGTCCTGCAACATGAATCTTTTTGTAACCAAGCGCTTTCCGGATCGCCTCAACATCGTGGGCGACGCCGTAATCGTTATAGTGTTCGAAGGCGACGCCGCTTGATTTTAGGTCCGCATGACAGGTTTCGAAGTAATCGGTTAGCTTTTTGAAGCGTGTCTGCGCTTCCGCTGTGTCGTAAACCACTGGTGAAAAAATATTGTCATAGGCGCTGAGGCGTCCCAAGCTTAGATCGCAATCGAGGCTTGGCGAGGCGCGATGGGAACCGCGATAATCAAATAAAACAAGATCGCGTCCGCCGGCGCCGTCTCGGAGCGTTTTGATGTCGTCAAGATATCCGAGTACGGATTCACCGGGATAACCCGGAAAGTAAAATAGCGGCGCGCCTTCGTTGTCGCCCTTAAGCACGGCGACGGGAATTTGGACGCGCGCGCCATCCGGCGCTTTATGATCTTCAGGCAGGTCCGCGGTGTAACAAACGGCGTCAACAACTTGTAAAGCTTCAGTCGGGCACGCGCTCTTTTCTAGGGTTGATTTTGTGTTGCGAGCGTCTGCGTTGGCGGCGCCAATGATGGCGAGAACGGCCGCGAAAAAGGCTTTAACTTCAGGTTTCTTCATCATCGCTTTGGACCTTCTTCACACCAACTGTCGTTTCCCTATAGGCGCACGTTTGCACGTAACACTGGCGAGGAAGGGGCTAACGCGATGTTGTATGAAGTCTATCGTCGTCTTTGCGCCCCATCGACCATAGCTCAAAAGTGCGGACGGTATTTGTCGATTAGGAGTTCGAAACGCTTGATGTTGTCGTTAGTCGTCTTTGTACGCCATGGCGCGCTCGGCGCTTGGGAAGAACAAGAATGCGAGCATCAAAATATAACTCGCATAATCCCAAGCGATGGCGAGCGCCCAGATATCAGAAAAGATATTAGCGTTTTTCAGCACTGCATCGCGCGGCGTGATCGTTGAGAGCCCGGCGATGCGTTCTTCTTTATAAACGACCTTTGCCGTGCGGGAGACGCGCTTTTCTTCAGCATCCCCTGCAACGTCGTCATCTCTTTCAAGCCAGTCGACGAATACGCTGAGACCGCGCTCCGGCGATAGCTCGTTGGCGGATGCAAGGGGCGCGGGCGGCTTGGCGGCTTTTTGTTTGCGGATAAGGCTGCGCAAAGCGCTTTCAACTTCATCCGTATAGCGATTGATGGCCGCTTCTTGCGCCGCGCTGGCGCGCACTGGTTTCGGGTTCGCGCGTTCAAAGCTCGACAATTGTTGTTCGAGAAGCGTTTCGATGCGCCGGTCGCGCCGCCAACGATTGAGAACGACGGCGAAATCGTCATAGCCGCTTTCAAAGTCCCGCGCCCATAGATCGTAATTGTCAAAAGCGTTGGAGGCGAGGGCGCCGGCGAGGTCTTCTGCGACGCTCGGGCAAATCGCGGGGTCGTAAGGGTCGGCGCCGGAGGGGTCGGGGGCGCTGATGAGCCCTGAAACGGATTGCTCTAACCCTGCGAGCCATTCAGCAACGCCAGAGAAGTAAGCGGCGACAGCGCCGCGGCCGGCTGCGCCCGTTTGCGAGCCGCGTTCGGCTTCATTGCGGGCGACGCGGGCCACGTCGCCGACGGCGAGGCGTAAGTCTTCTAAGAAGAGAAAATCTTTCTGGCGGTGGGCGGTAATCCCGGCGCATTCCGATTGCAGGCGCTGCAGTTCGAAATTGTAAGTGTGGCGCACCGCGTCGACGCCGCCAATGCCGACGACGGTCGTCCAGGTGGAGACGAAAAACAAGATGATCGCCAGAACGGGAATGACCACGAAAAGTTTGATCGCGCGCTCCACAAAGAACGCCATGTCGGAAACGAAGCCGCGGCCAGCCCCACGAAACCAATCCCGGTGACGCACGAACTCTGCGCCGCCGACCCAAATCGTCACGGCAAGGAAGAAGACAAAGACGCCGAAGGCCGGCGGCAAGACGGCGTTGCGGAAAAAGTCGTCGTTCTCTTGCGAGGTGATGAGGCCGAAACCGATGGCTGAAGACACGCCGGAAAAAAAGGCGGATGTCGTGGCGACAACGACAAAGAGGCGATTGAAGAGCGATGAGCGGCCCATGCGCGGCGAGGTGAAGATCGCCCGAATGACGAGGCCCATCAAAAGCACGACGCCGACGGAAGCGACGCCGAGCAGTATTTGCCGGGAGGGTCCAGGGGCAGCGTTCGTTATGCTGGGGGCGGCGTCGGAAGTTTGTCCCGCCAGTTGAGCCAATGCGCTGCCGCAAATGAACGCGGAGATGGCGAGCCCGCCGATAAGCGCCCTAAACCCCATGGGCCTATCCCCCAATTTATCTCTTGCCGCCGCCCCAGCGCGGCAGGTTGTTTTGTCGTGACGCGGCTTAGTCTTCGAGTTGGAAGCGGAACACGCGGCGAAGCCCGCGTTGAGCCACCGGCTTTCCGTTTTCGACTTCTGGAGCGAATTTCCATCGCAAAATGGTGCGCAAGACTTCCCGATCAAAACAGGAATCATCTGAGGCGATAATCCGTGGATTGACGACTTCGCCCGTCTCGCTGACGTCGAATTCGACGATCACAGCGGCGTTTGCGCTGCGAGATTTGCAGCGCTCAGGAAATTGCGGCGCTATCGTCACGATCGCGTTGCCCCCACCAGGAGATCCGATGATAGTAAGGCCGTCCGGCGGCGGCTCGACTGGTCCCGGACCAGGCGAGGTGACGCCGGTTGGCGGATCAACCGTCATCTTCTCGTCAATGACCGGCGGCGCAGGCGGTTCAGGAATGTCGACCGGCTCAGGTGTAATGCCTATTGGTTCAGGGGGTTTAGCCGTTATGACGATTTCTGGAATGACGCGCGGCTGGCTGAGCTCGGGCTCTTGGTCAATCATGCTTTGCATGAATAAGAACAATGCAAGCGTAACGAGTGCCGCAATTGGAATTGCAACGAATAAGCGCAACATGACTTCCCCCTAGCTTCTGCTATTTGTCGGAGCATCGCCGATCCGACGGCAAAAAGCTAGGCGTGGGGTGAGCGCGTTATTATCGGCAACTTTAGGGCGATGTTTATTCAGGCGCGCCGTTTCCGCCCGTGCGGTTCTGACCGTAGACAAAACAGAGATCATCAATAAGGCCGGGAACGCCGTTTATCTCATCGATTTTCCGTGAACCGATCTTTTCAGCGGTTTTTATGCTAGCGATGTTTTTACTGTGAATGACATGGATGACCCGGTCCCAACCGAGCGTCTCGAAGGCGTAGCGTGTGCAGGCGGCGCCGGCTTCTGAGGCGAAGCCTTTACCGGTGAACGCCGGGTGGATAGTCCAGCCCACTTCCGGCGCATACCAACCATAAGGGTTCCAATGTCCGACGCGGCCGACCCACGCGCCGCTCGCTTTCTCGATGACAGAGTAGAAACCGTAGCCATGAATCGCCTGATGGCCAATAAGCATCGCGATGGCCCGCCAGGTTTGAACGGGCGTCATCGTCTGACCGCCAATGAAGCGGACAGTATCCTCATCCGCCATCATTTCGCAAAACGGCGCGAAGTCTTTTTCGATGTCGATATCCCGCAGAAGCAGCCGGTCAGTCTCGATGCGGACCATGAAGACGCTCCTGACGGGCGGGCACTAAAGCCTAGTACCGATATTGGTCGGTCTTAAACGGGCCAGCGATGTCGACGCCGATATAGTCGGCTTGGTCATTGGTGAGCTTGGACAGAAACGCGCCGACTTTTGCGAGGTGCAGGGCCGCAACTTTTTCGTCGAGGTGCTTCGGCAGCACATAGACTTCGTTGTTGTACTGATCGCCCTTGGTCCACAGCTCGATTTGCGCGAGCGTTTGGTTGGTGAACGAAGCGGACATCACAAAGCTCGGATGGCCCGTGGCGTTGCCAAGGTTTAACAGCCGGCCTTGGCTCAACAGCAGCATGCGTTTGCCGTCGGGATAGGTGATCATATCCACTTGGTCTTTGACGTTCGTCCATTTGAAATTGCGGAGGCCCTCGACCTGAATTTCATTGTCGAAGTGGCCGATATTGCCGACGATCGCCATGTCTTTGAGCGCGCGCATATGGTCGACGGTGAGGACGTCTTTGTTGCCGGTCGCGGTGATGACGATGTCGGCGCGCGGCGCAGCTTCTTCCATGGTGAGGACTTCATAGCCGTCCATCGCCGCTTGCAGGGCGCAGATGGGGTCGACTTCCGTGACGATGACCCGCGCGCCCGCGCCGCTCAATGACGCCGCGGAGCCTTTGCCGACGTCGCCATAGCCCGCGACGACGGCGATCTTGCCGGCCATCATAACGTCCGTTCCCCGACGAATACCGTCGACGAGGGATTCTTTACAGCCGTATTTGTTGTCGAATTTCGACTTGGTGACGGAGTCGTTGACATTGATCGCCGGGAAGGGAAGCGTGCCGGCTTTTTGGCGTTGGTAAAGGCGTAAGACGCCGGTGGTGGTTTCTTCGGTGACGCCTTGAATGTTGGCTTTTACTTTCGAGTAGAAATCCGGCTGTTTGGCGAGGCGGCGCTTGATCGTGGAGAAGAGCGCCTCTTCTTCCTCATTGCTCGGATTATCGAGAACGGACGGATCTTTCTCCGCTTCCGCGCCGAGAAGAATGAGAAGCGTCGCGTCGCCGCCGTCATCGAGGATCATATTGGCGGTCTCGCCGTTCGGCCATTCGAAGATGCGATCGGCGAGATCCCAATATTCTTCCAGCGTCTCGCCTTTGAACGCGAAGACCGGCGTGCCGCTCGCGGCGATCGCGGCGGCGGCGTGGTCCTGCGTTGAATAGATATTGCACGAGCACCAGCGGACTTCCGCGCCGAGCGCCTGCAGGGTTTCGATTAAAACCGCGGTTTGTATCGTCATGTGCAGGGAGCCGGCGATGCGCGCGCCCTTTAGGGGCTGGGCGGCGCCGTACTCTTCGCGCGTCGCCATCAGGCCCGGCATCTCGGTTTCCGCGATGTCGATTTCCGTGCGGCCCCAATCGGCGAGGGAGAGGTCTTTGACGTGATAGTCGTGGTGCGCTGGGGCTGTCATGGCGGTGCTTTCAGTGGGACGGCGGCGCGGCGAGCCCGCGCGCGTCATGGGCGAAACATCCCGCTCATATATCAATGGTCGCCGCCAGCGCCAAGGGACATATAAGGAATTCTTTATATCAGCGGCAGGTCGATCGCGCGTGCGGGTCTATTTATGGCGAATTGCCGTTCGCTTCCTCGTCTTGAATGGCTTTCAGGCCTTCGCGAAAGCTGGGATAGGCGAGCTGAACGCCAAGCGCGCTTTTCATTAAGGCGTTGGAAACGCGCTTATTATCCGCCCAAAAACTTTTCGCCATTGGCGATATTTGCGTCTCATCGAGCGGCGTTTCCGGCGGCGGCTCTATGCCGAGGAGCTGTGCCGCATAGGCGGTGACGTCCTGGGGCGGCGCCGGCTCATCATCGGCGACATTATACAATGCGCCGGCGCTTGGGGCCTCAAGGCTCGCTTTTACGGCCGTCGCGATGTCGTCCACATGGGCGCGGCTGAAAACTTGGCCTGGCTTCACCATGCGGGTGGCGTCGCCCGACCGTAGACGATCGAACGCTGACCGGCCCGGGCCGTAAATGCCCGGCAGGCGGAAAATCACCAGCGGCAGATTGTGAGTGTCAGCAAAGGCGCGCCAGACGTTCTCCGCGGCGAGGCGGCGTTTCCCGCGCGCGCCGGTGGGCGCCGGCGGCGTATTTTCATCCACCCATGCGCCGTCATGATTCCCGTAAACCCCGTTGGAGGAGAGATAGCCGATCCATTGCAGTGGCCTGTCGCTCAAACTCGCGCGCTCCGCTAGAGCTGCTTCCGCAGCGGCGAGCGCCGGGCAGCCGTTTTCTGAAGGGCCCGTTGAAACGAGCACGGCGTTCGCCCCATCGAATGTGGCCTGCGTGAGGGCGTTCTCTTGAGTGTTCCCGTCAAGCGTGGCGCCGCGCCATAGCACGGGCTCGATACCTTCCGCGGCTATCGAGCCGGCCTTTTCCGGTGAGCGCGTCGTGCCGGCGATCCGCCACCCCTCCTTGATGAGACGGGGGGCGAGGCGTTTGGCGGTGTAGCCGTATCCAAGGCAGAGCATTTTCTTCATAGAGGGCATCTTATGGGAAGCCCGCTTGTGAAGGCCAGTCGCGGCGTCGTACGGTTGGCGTCAAATAACAACGTGCGAAGGAGAAAGATTGTGCGGGCGATAACGGTTAGTACAGCGGGCGCGGCGTCGCTTGTTTTCGCTTGGGGCATAAGCGGTCTTGCTCATGCTGAAACTTTGTCCGGCGTCTATAACACGGGGCGCTCTAGCGTCGACGACACGCAGTCCGGCACACTCGACGTTAAATTCCATCCCTGCAAAGATGATATCGCGCTTAGTTGCGGCACCGTCGTGCGCGTTGTCGATCCGGCGGACCCGAGCAATCCGCAAACCATGCCTGACGGCCAGCCCATGGTCGGGTTTACAATGGTCACGGGGCTTGAGGACCAGGGCGAGGGAAAGTTTCGCGGCGGCAAAATCAACGCCGTCGATGAGTCCTTGGATGAGGACAAAATGATCTGGTACGGCGTCAAAATCGACGTGGAGGATGACGGCCGTTTAAAGCTAAAGGGCTGTCTCGGTTTTGTTTGTCCACGGACACTCTATTGGACGCCCGTCGTTTCCGATAATGCAGATGCGGCAGAAAAAGACGCCATAGCGGACGATGTCAACGAGGAAGATGCCATAGAAGAAGATATAACTGCGCCATGACGACCCGTACGTTCGTTGCTTTCTCGGTTCCGGACGCGGTTCGGCCGCATCTGGAGCGTTTGCAAACAGGCGTGCGCGGGGCGCGGTGGGTCGATCCGGAGAACTTCCACCTGACCTTGGCGTTTATCGGCGACGCCGACACTAGACAATTGGCGGACTATGACGCTGCGTTAAGCGATATAACCGCGCCATCGTTCGAGCTGACGCTTGACGGCGCGGGCGTCTTCGGGCGGCGCCGGCCCCACGCGCTTTGGGCGGGCGTCAGAGCAAATCCAGATCTTGATTCCCTGCAGGAAAAAGTGGAGACGGCGCTGCGCCGGGCCGGCGCTGACATTGAGGCGCGAAAATTCACGTCCCATGTGACGCTCGCCTACTTGAAAGGCGCTTCGGTCGACGAGACCGAGCGATGGCGCAGCGGGGCGGCGTTGTTCCAGAGCGCGCCGATCGCCGTCGGTGAATTTCATCTCTATGCGTCTTATTTGGGGAGCGCGGGCGCGCGCTATGAGATCCTGCGCGATTACGCGCTGGCGACCAATTAGCGCCGTTCAAGAAAATTAAGAAATCCCGCTGCGCCGCGTTCGACCAGATCAAGCACATGGTCGAACCCTTCTGCGCCGCCATAATAAGGGTCGGGCGTTTCCAGCGTGTCGCCTTTTGCAAACTCTAAGAAGAGATGCAGTGCGCATTCTTTGTTTGGCGGCGCCATGTCTTTCAGGTCAGCGTAGTTAGAGCTGTCCATGGCGAGAATGAAATCGAACTCATAGAAATCGGCAAGATCCACTTGGCGGGCGCGCTGGCCGCTAATGTCGAGCCCACGCGCCGCGGCGGCGGCGATCATCCGTTTGTCCGGCGGCGCGCCCACATGCCATGCGCCGGTGCCAGCGGAGTCGATGTCGAGTTTCATACGACGTTCGCCGGCTTTCGCCCGCAGAACGCCTTCCGCCGCCGGCGAGCGGCAGATGTTTCCAAGGCAAACACAAAGGACGCGGGGCATTCGACAAAACTAGGGTTTTCGTTCGCCGCACGCAATGCGGTATAACACTATCGCTAGTGGCCGTCCTAGCGAGGATTGGCGCTGGCGTTAATCCTTGAGCGGAGGAGAGTATTATGTCGCGGTGGAAGAATATCGTCGTTTTAACTGGCGCTGGCGTCTCCGCCGATTCAGGCGTCGCCACCTTTCGCGACCCGGATGGGGTTTGGGCAAAATACGATTACCGCGATGTGGCGACGCCCGAAGGGTTCGCGGCCGATCCGATGCTGGTGCATAGTTTTTACAATTCCCGCCGAGCGGGGCTTGCCAATGTCGAGCCAAACCCGGCTCACTATGCTTTAGTTGCGTTGGAAAGCGCTCTCAAAGAGCGGGACGGCGCGCTGACCCTCGTCACTCAAAACGTCGATGATTTGCACGAACGCGCCGGCTCGAAAGCTGTTCTGAAAATGCACGGCGCCTTGCGCGAAGCTCGTTGCGGGCCGGGACCGGACGGCGTTTCCGGCTGCGGCGCAGTGCATGATTGGCGGGAAGACTTATCCATAGAGACGGTTTGCCCAGCGTGCGGATTAGCCGGGGCGATGCGGCCCAATGTGGTCTGGTTCGGGGAAATGCCGCGCTATATGGAGGCGATCGCCGATGCGCTCGCTTACGCGGACTTGTTCGTGTCGATCGGCACGTCAGGCTCGGTCTATCCGGCGGCGGGGTTTGTTCATGAAGCGCGCGCCTTCGGCGTTCCTTGTACGGAATTGAATTTGGAACCGTCAGAAAACGCGGCGGCCTTTTCTGACGCGCGCTACGGGCCCGCCGCATCGATTGTGCCTGCCTGGGTGGAGAGCGTGTTAGGAACGAGCGGCGGCGATTGAGATCGCAACGCCGACATCGAGGCCCACCCATTTGCCTTCCGCGAACTCGCCTTGGCCGACATTGAAGTCGGTGCGGAGGAGGCTCGTCGCCGCTTCGGCCGTCGCCGTATCGCCATCGATCGTTAGGGTGAAGGGCAGGGTGATGTCTTTTGATGCGCCTTTTATTGAGAGCGCGCCTATCGCGGCGTAGCCGCCGTCCGCCGTCGCTGCGATTGACGTCGACGTGAACGTCGCTTCGGCCGCGCTTTTGACGTCAAACCAATCAGCGCCCGGTAAGGCGCGATCACGTTGCGTATCGCCGGTTTTGGCGGAGGCGAGGTCGATCACGGCTTTGATGGAGGCGTTTTCCAAATCATTTGGATCAAGAACGACGGTCGCAGTCCATTTTTCAAATGCGCCGGTGAACGCATCGCCGGTTTGCGTGCCGGTGAATTTTATCGCGCTCGCGGCGTAGTCGATCGCCCAGGCCGAATACCCCGCGTTTTCCGTGTTTCCTGATGGTGCGGCTTCAGCGGACGCTGCTGCGACCTCTGATGGCGCGATCGACGACGTATTTGGCGTTGCCGCCGTGGCGTCACCTGACGCCGCTGCGCTCGCGGCTTTTTCGCCGCAGCCATGTGCGAGCGCGGCGGTCGCTAGTAACGCCGTCGCCGAAGCGATTGTACGAATGGCTCGTTTCATGATTGTTCTGTACCCATATTAGTATCGTCAGCTGGAAGTTCAGCGTCGCCTCGACGCATAAACTCCGCCTCGATTTCGATCTTCACTGTGTCGCGCACGAGCGGTCGAAACTTGCTGACGCCAAACTCGCTGCGTTTCACTTTCGCTGTCGCCGACATGCCGAGGATATACGCGCCGCGCAAGACATCATAGCCGCCGCCGTTGAAAATAACGTCCATGGTGATCGGTTTCGTGACGCCGTGCATCGTGAAATCGCCGGTCAAAACGCCGGTGTTGTCGCCGGTGACTTCTATCCCTGTGGAGCGAAAGCGCGCGTCCGGAAATTGCTCGGCGTCGAACCAATCGGGCCCTTGCAAGGTTTTCGAAAATGACGGGTTCGCGACATTGAGGCTCGTCATATCGATGAGCGCGTCAACGCGCGCGGCGGTGGGATCATTTTCGTCAAATTGCAAGGAGACGTCGAACCGCTCAAAGCGCCCCACATAACTGGAGAAGCCGAGATGGCCCACTTTGAAGAGAAGCGCTGCGTGTTCGGTGTCCAATTCGTAATTACCGGGGCGCAGCGCGTCGGCTTCAGTGTTGACCCGCGGCGCGAGCGCCGAGGCGCAGGAGGCGGCGGCGAGAAAGACGCAAAGAACGACAAATCGAATGTTTTTCATGGGCGGCCTTCGAAAAATTCGCGACGAAAACTATGCGGCGTGCGTGCATGGACGCCTAACGAGCATCGTTAAATTTTACGGCCCCGCGCATTGAGGCGGATCTCTTGTCGATAAGCCCACGAAAAAATCCGCCCGCAATTCGCATTGCGGGCGGATCACAAAAGTGTGTTGAGAAGCGCCGACGGCCGAATGTAGTCCGCGCTAACCCGTATTGTCGCTTACGCTTTGTCGCTTAAGCCGGCGCAGCCGCGGCGTCGATCGTGTGCGCGCGGGTTTCCCGCTCCATGCGTTTCATCGCTTTTTGCAGCTTTTCAAACGCCCGCACTTCAATCTGTCGAATGCGCTCCCGCGAGACATTATAGACCTTGCTCAGCTCTTCTAACGTCGCCGGATTATCTTTCAGGCGGCGTTCGTTCAGAATGTGCTGCTCACGCTCATTGAGATCGCCTAGCGCGTTCCGCAGCAGCCCCATGCGCATTTCGTATTCATCGTCATGGGCGAGCTTTTGCTCTGCGTCGACGGCGTTGTCGTCAACGAGCCAATCTTGCCATTCGCCGCCGCCTTCTTCGCCTTTGCCGAGGGGGGCGTTCAACGAAGCTTCGCCGCCGGACATGCGTCGGTTCATGGAGACGACATCGTCTTCGCTGACGCCGAGTTTGGTGGCGATATGTTCAACTTGCTCCGGACGCAGATCGCCTTCTTCGACGGCGTCGATCTGGCCTTTAATCTTGCGCAAATTGAAGAAGAGCTTTTTCTGCGCGGCGGTGGTGCCGATCTTCACAAGGCTCCACGAACGCAAGATGTATTCTTGAATCGATGCGCGGATCCACCACATGGCGTACGTAGCGAGGCGGAAGCCCTTCTCGGCGTCAAAGCGTTTCACCGCTTGCATCAGGCCGACATTGCCTTCGGAGATAACCTCGCCGATCGGCAGACCGTAGCCGCGATAGCCCATGGCTATTTTGGCGACGAGCCGCAAATGGCTGGTGATGAGTTGTTGCGCAGCTTCGGTGTCTTCATGCTCGGAGAAGCGCTTGGCGAGCATGTATTCTTGATCTTTCTCGAGCATCGGAAATTTCCGGATTTCCGAAAGATATCGAGATAAAGAGCCTTCCGGCGTCAGAGCCGGGGCGGTGACAAGGTCCTTAGACATAATGACGTCTCCCAAAGTGAGGCGAGAACAAGCGGTGCGCGTCCCTGTCGGCGACGCACATGACTTGATATGGGCGTCGTCTTCAAAATTTCCAGGGTTAATTAGGGTACGGCGCTGACTTTACGCCGGATCGGCGTGCGTCAACAGGTCCATTCCCCGCAAATAAGGCTCACGCCGTCTCACGAAAGGGTGTGAGCGCCCGTCTTATTGGTAGAAAAGGCAAACAAAAAGAGAACAGAGTGCGCCTAAAGCGCTTTTAAGGCGTTTGTGAGGTCTTGGAAATCTTCCGGCGGCTCGGCTTCGAACCGCATCTCCTCGCCGGTCGTCGGGTGGTCGAACCCTAAAACGCGCGCGTGCAGTGCTTGGCGTTTAAAGCGCGACAGCGCGGCGATCGCCTGATCCGCCGCCTCGTCGCCGGGTTTCAGGCCCGATAGGCCGGGACCGCGCCCATAGAGCGGGTCACCGAGTAAGGGATGGCCCAAATGGCTCATATGCACGCGAATTTGATGAGTGCGGCCTGTTTCCAACCGGCATTCCACATGCGCCGCGAGGGCGTCGCCGGCGAGTTTGGCGCGTCCGCGACCAAAGACGGCGAGGGTTTTGTAGTGCGTTACGGCGTGTTTCGCGCCGGGCGGCGTTCCGTCCGAGCCAGAGGCCGCTTCCTCTTCGTCAAGGCCGGCGACGGCGTCGGCTTCCCATTGAGCGCGGATTTGCTTGGCGCGCGGTCGAACCACGCCCATTTTTTTGCGGTCGCCGCCGAGCCGACCGATTGGGGCATCGATGGTTCCGACGGAGGGCCGTGGCGCGCCGATGCAAACCGCTTCATAGGCGCGCTCAATGTCATGGGCGGCGAAGGCGGTGGTCAACCACAGATGCGCGGCGTCGTTCTTGGCGGCCACTAAGAGGCCCGATGTGTCTTTGTCGAGGCGATGAACGATGCCGGGGCGCGCCACGCCGCCAATGCCGGACAGCGTCTCGCCGCAATGCGCGATGAGCGCATTGACAAGTGTGCCGGTCCAATTGCCCGCGGCGGGGTGAACGACGAGCCCGGCCGGTTTGTTAACGACGATGAGGTCATCGTCTTCATATTGGACATCGAGCGGGATCGCTTCCGGTTTTGGGACGGCCGCAACGACGGGCGGCGGCGTCAGCACATAGCGCTCGCCGGTGCGGATTCGCCAAGACGGATCGGTGAACCCTGTATCGTCGCGTGTGAGCGCGCCCTTTTCGATGAGGGCTTTCAGCCGTGAGCGCGTCAGCCCCTCCAGGCGGTGCGACAACCATTTATCAAGCCTTACCCCGTTATCTTGTTCGTTAACGACAATCTCAACCGGCGCGTCCTGTCGCGGCGGCGCGGGATCGTGTTCGGGGCTAGGGCGGTTGGCGGCGACGGCGTCATCTTCGGTCATGGCCGCGCGGCATCCCACAGGAGCCGCCAAGCTGTCAAACGGGCCGATCGTCAAGCGGCTTTCCGGCGGCGCGGCGTAAGGCGAGGAAAAGCTCATGGCCGAGAAACAAAAACCCGATATGACGGGCGCCTCACAGGATGAAACCCGCCGTCCGGATACGGATCGCGAGGCGCGCAAGGCCGACGACACCAATCTGTTCGAGCGGAACGATCGCGACAGCGACGCGGACGACGATGATCGCCGCGGCGGAGAGGGGTTTGTTTTTGCAGATGATTTGGACGAAGCGGACGCCGCGACGTCGCAAGAGGCTTTCTCCGGCGACCATGGCGACGCTGATGCTGAAGCCCCACGACGTGAGCGCGATGCGCCGCATGCCCGGCCAGGCGATAGCGAAGCGGAGGCCGATGACCGTGATGCCCGCGCCGGCTTTGATGAGCCTGAAGACCTGCGCGACTTTGTGATGTCCCAGCTTGGCGGCGCCGTTGACGGCGAGCGGTCCGTTTTCGTTCGCAACATGCTCGTCGCGACCGCCAGCGTTCCGTTCGTGTTTCTCTTGGTGCTGATCCTTGCAACATTTGTTTTTGGCGATCCGGAAGAAGGCGGCGCTGTCGGCGTGCAAGCCCAACGGGCCGCCGCCGAAGCCGCCTACCGACAACAAGCCGTGGAACGCGTCGCGCAAGCCCCCGTCGCCGAGGACGGATCGCCGGTCCTAGCCTCGGCGCAACTTGAGGGCTTTAAGATCGCCGTTCCGGTTGACGGCGTCGCCCAGTCCGTCGGTCTCGACGGCGAACGCCTTGCGATTCTTGTGGATGGCGAAGACGGTCAAACGGTGGTGATATACCACGTCGCCAAAGGCGCTGTCCTTGCAACATTGCCGATCGGGTTTGGCGAAACAATAACGACCGCGAATACGAACAAGGCGGTTGCGACGGCGCGCCGCTCGCAGCCAAGCAGTGTACGGAGGGAGCGCGAATCGGCTCGCGCCTCATCTGAGGCGTCCCGCGCGAGCCGCACATCGCGCAACGCCGTGAGCGAGCCCGTCGCTGATCGATCAAATGCCGTCGATGAGGTCGAGGCCGCCGGTTCGGGATCGTTCCCGGGCACCCCGACGCTGAAAGCCACCGTCGCGCCGCGCTCGGTCGCTGCAGCAGGACAGAACGCTCCTTCTACTGGTTCAGAAATTGCCGCGTCCGTTGCATCCCCCGTTGCATCCATCGATGCCGGATCGATCGCGGATGCGTCCGAACCGGTGACGCCGGCGGCCCCGGTTGCGGACGACCCAATCCTCAACGCCTTAAACCCGTAACGCTCGAAAGCGCCGCGCCTAGACCCGCATTCCGATTGAAATGGAATGCGGCGCTAGGCTTGTTCGGACGCCGGCGCAGCGGAGACGATTGTTCGTGTGGGGAACGGGATTGAAACGCCCGCGGCGTCGAGGCGTTCTTTGACGTCTTTGGTGAGCGCCCATTTCACTGGGAAGTAATCCGACCGCGCCACCCACACCCGACAGATGATGTCGACGGAGCTGTCGTTCAGGGTGTCGACTTCAATTGTCGGTTCCGGATCGCGTAAAATGCGCGTCTCGGCGGCGACGGCGTCACTGATAACGCGCTGCGCGGCGTTCAAATCATCATCATAGGATACGCCGAAGACGAGATCGACACGGCGTTCGTCGAATGCTGAGTAATTGACGATCGAGCCGGCCCAGACCTCGCCGTTCGGAATGATGACCTTCTTATTGTCGACGGTGGCCAGCACCGTGGTGAAGAGGCTCACCTCTTTCACGGTCCCTTCATGGCCGGCTGTCTCCACGTAATCGTCTATTTTGAAAGGCCGAAAGGCGAGCAGCATAACGCCGGACGCGACGTGGCTCAGCGTGCCTTGCAGCGCGAGACCAATCGCGAGACCGGCGGCGCCAATGACGGCGGCGAAGCTCGTCGTCGGTACGCCGAAGACGCCAAGCGTCGTAATCGCGACGAGAGCGACGAGGCCGTAATAGACAAGGCTTGAGAGAAAGCCGGAGAGCGTCGCGTCGACACGGCCGGAGCGCGACAGCATTTTTCGAACCACTGCGCGAATGCGGCCCGCGACCCATAACCCGGCGAGGAGGACGAAGAGCGCGCCGACGGCGCTTAGGGCGAACGGCGTCACCGTGTCGATAAGCGCCTCAATAAGCGCTGAGAAATCCTTGGTTGCGGAGATATAGGTTTGTTCGGCGTTCTGCATACTGAAAGCGTCCCTGAAAAGCGTCACAAACAAAGAGCGACGCCGATTGAAGCGTTGAAGGGCTTCTATCGCTGGCGTCGGCCGCTTTCGTCAAATGCTGATGAGCGCTTTAGAGGTTGTTATGTCTCTGTCGTGAAGGGCCGGAAGGTGAGCGCGACGCCGTTATTGCAGTAACGCAAGCCCGTCGGTTTCGGTCCGTCTTTGAAGACATGCCCCTGGTGGCCGCCGCAGCGCGCGCAATGGTATTCCGTTCGCGGATAGAGAAGTTTGAAATCGGTCTTGGTGCCTATTGCGCCCGGAATGACGTCGAAAAAGGACGGCCAGCCGGTGCCGGAGTCAAACTTCATATCAGAGGAGAAAAGTTCAAAACCGCACCCGGCGCAGGCGTAAATGCCCTCGCGCTTTTCGTCGTTCAATGGACTTGTGAAGGCGCGTTCTGTGCCTTCCTTGCGCATGACGGCGAACGCCTCCGGCGACAAACGCTCGCGCCATTCCTCCTCGGACAATTGCCAAGCGTCGTAATCTGGAATGGTTGACGGGTCAGGGTTTTTCACAGTCGTTTTTCCCTTTTTGGCGTTGGCGGTTGCAGCGAGTAAAAGCGGCGACAGGCCGACGCCTAAGAGGACGGCACGGCGGTGTTCGGTGTTTTTACGCGCTGGCTGCATGGACGGGTCTCCTCAATCAACAGGCTGTTGCATGAAACAGCGATAGCGTTGATCTAAGCGCCGGCGCGCGCCGCTTCCAATAACAAGGTCGCGAGAAGCAGTAGGCCGGCGTCCCGGTTGGATTTGAACAGTTTCAACGCCAGGGGTGGGTCGTTCGGCCGAAAAGCGCGAATTTGCCAAAGGAAATGCGCTGCCGGAGCCGCCAGCGCGATGAAAAAGAGCGCTGAGGCGCCGCACGCCAAGCCCGCCATCGCGAAAAGGCCGAGCGTCGCGCCGTAAAAGCCGTAGAGCGCCGGACGGGTTCTGTCACCGAGCCGCCTGGCGGAGGATTTAACGCCGATGAGGGCGTCGTCCTCAATATCCTGCCAGGCGTAGATGGTGTCATAGCCGAGGGTCCAGAAGATCCCGGCGGCATAGATGAGGAGGGCGCTGACGTCGAGCCCGCCGGTCGCTGCGGCGAAGCCCACAAGCGCTCCCCAATTGAATGTGATCCCGAGCCATGCCTGGGGCCACCAGGTGATGCGCTTCATGAAGGGATAGGCTGCGACAAGGGCGAGCGAGGCCAAACCGACGCCGATCGTCGTTCGGTTAAACTGGACGAGAACCAGAAAGCCGACGAGAGATAGGCCGATTAGAAAGATCCAAGCGTGCCGCACCGAGATTTGTCCCGATGGAATGGGGCGCAACGCGGTGCGCGTTACTTGGGCGTCGAAATCCCGGTCGACGATGTCGTTATAGGCGCATCCCGCGCCACGCATCACAAAAGCGCCGATCGCGAACAGGACGCCGTGCCAAGCCGCTTGGCTCCAGGCGCTCGCGTCGCTGCCCATCGCTAAGGCGAGGCCGGCGCCCCACAGACACGGGATGAGCAACAGCCAGGTTCCGGCGGGCCGGTCGGCGCGCATTAACCGCAAATAGGGTTTCGCGGCCTGCGGCGCTGATTGTTCGACCCAATTGGCCGGCGCGGCGTCAGGCGTGGTAAGGGGATCGGCGGGTCTCGTCATAGCCAGCGCTTGTACCCTGACGTTCGCGTCTGTGAAAGCGGTGCTCTGTGCGGCGGGACGTCCGTTACGTTGCATTTAGCGAGAGAACGACCGAGCCCCATGATCCCACGCCTTTTCGTTGATATGCCGCTCGCCGCCAGGGCGTCGGCGCCGCTTTCCGCCGATCAGGCGCACTATCTGCGGGATGTTTTACGCCGCGAGGTCGGCGCGCCGCTATTGCTGTTCAACGGCGTTGATGGCGAGTTTAGCGCCGTCCTTGAAGAGATTGCGAAAAAGCGGGCGTCGGCCCGTATCGAAGCGCAAACGCGCCCACAAAGCGCTGCGCCCGATCTCGTGCTGGCGTTCGCGCCGGTGAAACGGCAAGCGGTGGACGCGATTGTGCAAAAGGGGGTGGAACTCGGTGTTTCGGGTTTCATGCCCGTCATCACCGCGCGCACCAACTCTGAGCGCGTAAGAACCGATCGATTAGCGTCGATCGCCCGTGAGGCGGCGGAACAATCGGGCCGGTTGTGCGTCCCGGATGTCGACGATCCCGTCAAACTCGCGCGTTTTTTGGAAGCCTTCGAACCTAAACGGCCGCTTATCTTTTGCGATGAAGCCGGTGACGACCCGACCGCCGAATGGGGCGGGCCCAATGGACGCGCCCAGCCGATGCTGAAAGCGTTGCAGGCTTCCGCGCTTGAGGGCAAGCCGATGTCTGCGACGATCCTGATCGGTCCTGAAGGCGGTTTTACGTCCGAGGAACGCTCGAAGCTACGCGCGCTCCCAAACGTGCTTCCGGTCACGCTTGGCCCCAGAATTCTGCGCGCCGACACGGCGGCCTTCTCCGCTATAGCTCTTTGGCAATCCATCTGCGGCGATTGGACAGGACCGAATGGCCCGGCGGCTGGTCACGATATCGGCGCCCAGTGAAAATAAGGCTTGGCGGCGCGGCGCCTTCCGGCTACCAGCATCGCCTTGATTTTCGATAGGACTTTTAGAGAGGCCGCCCTTTGGCGGCTTGCTGGGCGCTGCCATGGTCGATACTTCCTCTTCGCCGCTCATTGAGAGCTCCGCTGACCTTGCGGCGTATCTTGCCGCTGGTGAAAAGCCGAAAAGCGCCTGGCGTCTCGGCACAGAGCACGAGAAGTTCATTTATTGCCGCGAGACCCTGCAGCCGGTCGGGTATGACGGGCCGAACGGTGTGCGCGCTGTCTTGGAAGCATTGGCCGAAAAAACTGGCTGGGCGATTATCGCCGAAGACGGCCGGCCGATCGGCTTAAAAGGCGAGGGGGCCTCGGTCTCCCTCGAGCCTGGCGGTCAGGTTGAGCTTTCCGGCGCGCCGCTCGACAATGTCCATCAAACCTGCGCGGAAGTGCATCGCCATTTGGATGCTGTGAAAGCCGTCGCTGAGCCCATGGGCATTTCGTTTCTCGGCATGGGCGTTACGCCCACTTGGAAGCGCGACGACATGCCGAAAATGCCGAAGTCGCGCTACGACATCATGCGCGCCTATATGCCGAAACGGGGCGACCTCGGGCTCGATATGATGCATCGTACGTGTACGGTGCAGGTGAACCTCGATTACAGCGATGAAACGGACATGGCGCTGAAGTTCCGCACCGCGCTGGCGCTGCAGCCGATTGCAACGGCGCTCTTCGCTAATTCTTCGCTTTTGGAGCGCGCCGCCACGGGCTTCGCGTCTTGGCGCGCGCACATTTGGACCGACACCGATCCCGATCGCACCGGCCTTCTTGATTTCGTTTTCGAAGATGGTTTCGGCTATGAGCGGTACGCCGATTATATGCTTGACGTGCCGATGTATTTCGTCCGCCGTGACAATCGCTATCTCGACGCCTCGGGACAATCATTCCGAGATTTCCTAGACGGCCGCTTACCGGCGGCGCCGGGCGAAAAGCCGACGATCGCCGATTGGGAGGACCATCTCTCAACCACATTTCCCGAAGTTCGGCTAAAGCAGTTCTTAGAGATGCGGGGTGCTGATTCGGGCCCTTGGGGGCGGATTTGCGCGCTGCCGGCTTTTTGGGTTGGTCTTCTCTACGATGCCGACGCTCTGAATGCAGCATGGCACCTCGCCAAGAACTGGTCGCGGGAAACCCGGGAAGCGGCGCGCATTGACGCAGCGCGTCTCGGCTTGAAGGCGATGATTGAGGGGCGGACGATCCGCGATATTTCGCTCGATCTTTTGGCGATCTCCCGCGAGGGTTTGCGGCGACGCGCGGCGCCCGGCTCCATTGACGCTGACGAAACGCCATTCCTCGATCCGCTCCAGGCGATCGCTGAGAGCGGCGTCACCACGGGCGAATATGCAGCGCACCGCTTCGTCGTTGAGCTTGATCAGAACGAGCGCCTTCTCCTTGAAGAAAACTCGTTCTAAGCGCGCCGCCTCTCCGGGTGGTAGTGCGCAAGACGGCGAGTCGCAGGGCGACGCGGCGCAGATCGACGGTGCGCTGAACGTCTTCGGCAACGTCAGCGACGCCTGTCGCGCGCTTGCGGCGAACCACCCAGCGCTCAAATTAGCACTAGACTTGATTGGCGCCCCGGTCATCCGACAACGCACGGGCGGTCTGGAGGGCTTGTTCCGCGTCATTGTCGAGCAGCAAGTCGCCGTACCGAGCGCGCAAGCGATTTGGGGGCGGATTAATAGCGCGCTTGACGTCGCCGACCCTCAAGCGATCATCGCGGCGGGCGTCGATGGATTGCGAGCGCAGGGGCTTTCCCGTCCGAAAGCCGGCTATGTCGTCGGTCTTGCGGAAACGCTGAACAGCGGGGCGTTTTCATTCGACGCCTTGGCGACGCTTTCCGACGATGAAGCGAGCGCCCATCTTCAAGCGATCAAGGGCGTCGGCCCCTGGACGGCGTCGATCTATCTTTTGTTTTGCGATGGCCGCATCGACATTTGGCCGCCTTCCGATGTCGCGTTGAAGGCGGCGTTTAACCATGCCCGCGAGGCTGTAAGGAGTTCAGGTCCCTTAACTCAGGGCGAACTCGACGCTCGAGCGGCTGATTTCGCGCCTTATCGCGGGCTCGCCGCCCATATTCTCTGGACCTATTACGCTCACATTAAGGGCCGGCGGCCTATATAACGCCTGAAAAATCGGTTCGAGTGTCAAACAAATGTCACAGGGAATCGGATAGAAATTTGCAAGACGGTCAATAACGCGCCATATCCATAAAAGGAGGCTCTGCGTTCAGGTATCGTAACGAGCATAAAAGGGGCGAATGCGCCCCATGTGTTTTCGCCCTAAAGGCGAGGTGTTCAAGTCACCCACAACGGCTTGAAGAGAGCTTCTTTTTTCAAAATTTGGTGGGTTCCCATGCCTGAGGTTATTTCACAAGCGCCTGACGGGTGTCCGGCGCTCGTCCTAAACGCCGATTTCCGGCCCCTCAGCTATTTTCCGCTGTCGTTATGGTCGTGGCAGGACGCGTTGAAAGCCGTTTTCCTCGATCGGGTGGAGGTAGTCGCCGAATACGATCGCGTGGTGCGCAGCCCCAGTTTCCATATGAAGCTGCCCTCGGTCGTGTCGTTGAAGACTTATGTGACCCATTCACGATCGCCGGCGTTCACGCGATTTAACGTGTTTTTGCGCGACGGCTTCACTTGCCAGTATTGTGGTTGTCAGGACAAAGATCTTCTGACCTTTGACCACGTCATTCCGCGCTCGCGCGGCGGTCGCACGACGTGGGAGAACATCGTTGCGGCGTGCAGCCCCTGTAATTTGCGCAAAGGCGGGCGGATGCCGAAGGACGCGAAAATGTTTCCCGCGCGCACGCCGATGAAGCCGACCATGTTCGAGTTAAACGAACGCGGACGCGCCTTCCCGCCGAACTACCTCCATGAGAGTTGGCAGGACTTCCTTTACTGGGATTCCGAACTCGAGCCTTAGACGCCGACTAGAGCGCCGGGCGTTCATATTGGATCAGGATAAGGTCGGTTCAGGCGCTCAAAGCAAAGACTCTAGAGCATAGGACTGGTTCAGCCATAATGCCCAGTGCTCTAGAAAGCGCACACGTGTTGTCTTCGCGTTGTCGTTATCGCGTGATCAGCTTTTGGACGCCTTTTAGGACGCCCAAAATCTTCAACGACAAGCGCTTCTTAAGGCACCCTATTTTTACACGTAGCCTTGGCTTGAAATGTAGGAGCGCATCGCGGTGATGCGGTTGGTGTCCGACGGGTGTGTCGACATGAACTCGGCCGGGCGCTGTCCGGAACGGCTGGTCATCGTATCCCAGAACCGCACCGCCTCGTTCGCCCGATAATTGCTGCCGACCATGAAGTCCGCGCCGAGGCGGTCCGCTTCATACTCGTGCTTGCGCGAATAGGGCAGAATGACGCCGAAACTGACGCCCGCGCCGAGAATGCCGGCGATCATCCCAGCGTTTCTTACGTTAGAATTGGCGAGCGCTACATTGGCGATAGATAAGCCGCCTTGCGCCGCCATTTGCTGGGAATACCGCTCCGCCGCGTGGCGACCGACCACGTGACCGGCCTCGTGCCCCATCACTGTGGCGATCTGATCGTCGTTTTCCATGATGTCTAAGATGCCGGTGTGGAAGCCGACCTTGCCGCCCGGCATCACCCAGGCGTTGACGGTGTCGTCTTCGAAGACGGCGAACTCCCAATTGTTTTGGGTGAGGTTCTGTCCCGGGAACCGGCGGTCAGCGGCTTGTACTATGCGATCGCCTACCCGCGACACCCGCCGCCGCAGCGCCGGGTCCGAGGTTTGGCGGTTTTGTTGCAGCGCTTGCTGCCACGATTGCTGAGAAAGTTGCGCTAATTGTGCATCCGAGACGAGCAGCAATTGCCGACGGCCGAGCGCTTCATTGGTCGTGCACCCCGACAGCGCCGCGCCGGAGAACGCCACAACAGATCCAGAGGCGAGACCGCTCAGCAATTCGCGCCGCGACATTGTGACCGTCGGCTGCGTGGCCGGGGACTGTGTGCCTGACGTCTGCACGGCTGTAGACTGTTCGTTTGAATGGACCATGTTCCCACCTCCCGTTTTCGAGGAATTATAGGTAGTCGCCCGTCCGTTTTGCAATGTCCGTTTTGCAATGACGGTTCGGTGAAGCTTCGACTAAATTTTCTCGGAACGGTCGCTATGCAGGTCCAAATTTTTGCAATTAAGGCTGATTATCGCCTAACTTACGGCAGTGAGCGTGCACACCCTATATCGTAATCCTGGATACCGTCCGATCGGCCATACGCCGTCGCGCAGCGACGCCGCTTCGAGCCGCGCCGGCCTTATCGACCCTTTCGGGCGGGCGATCACTTACTTACGGCTGTCCGTGACAGATCGGTGCGATTTGCGCTGCACCTATTGCATGGCCGAGAACATGACATTCTTGCCGAAGCGGGACCTCCTTAGCTTTGAAGAGCTTGATCGTTTGGCCAGCGCGTTCATAACGAAGGGCGTGCGCAAATTGCGGATAACCGGCGGCGAGCCGCTGGTGCGCAAAGATATCCTGTCGCTGATCGACGCGCTGTCCCGGCACTTGCGCGCCGGCGCCTTGGAAGAGTTGACCCTCACCACCAACGGCACGCAGCTCGCCCCATCGGCCGACCGGCTGGCGCGGGCGGGCGTGCGCCGCGTCAATGTCTCCATCGATAGTCTCGACCCAGATGTTTTCAGTCGGATCACCCGGCGCGGGCGCCTGTCGCAAGTGTTGGAAGGCTTAGACGCCGCGCAGGACGCAGGCCTTTCGGTGAAGATTAACACCGTCGCCCTCAAGCACGATAATCTCAGCGATCTGCCGGACATGATCGCCTGGGCCCATGCGCGCGGCATGGACTTCACCGTCATCGAAGCCATGCCCATGGGCGAGATCGAGGATGATCGTTACGATCAGTATACGCCGCTGACGGATGTTCGGCGTGATTTGGAGAGGCGTTGGTCATTAACGGACTTGCCGGATCAAACCGGCGGTCCGGCGCGGTATGTGCGCGTTGAAGAGACCGGCGGCCGGCTCGGCTTCATCACGCCTTTGAGCCATAATTTTTGTGAAGCGTGCAATCGCGTGCGTCTGACGTGTACGGGCAAACTCTATATGTGCCTTGGTCAGGAAGACGCTGCTGACCTTAGGGCGGTGCTGCGGGCCCATCCATCCGACGATGCGCCGTTGATGGCGGCGATTGACGAAGCGATCACCCGCAAGCCGAAGGGACATGATTTCGTCATTGACCGTCGGGGCGCGGCGCCGGCCGTGCCGCGGCACATGTCGGTGACGGGCGGATAGGCGTCATTTTTAGGTGTAATCGAGTAATGGCGGTCATTCATTATTTCGGTCGGTTCTCCGACCTTGCAGCAAGCGGTGATATGCCCCTGCCGGCTGGCGTCACGGACACGGCGACGTTGATCGACTGGCTCTCTTCCGAAAATGCTCGGTTCGCTGAAGAGATGGCGCGACCCGGCGCGGCGGTGGTTGTGAATCAGGAGATTGTCCGCGGCGTTCAAACGCTGACGGACCGTGACGAGATCGCCTTCATGTCCGCTCTCAGCGGCGGCTAGGCGGTGCGCGCCCATGGATGTATCAAGCCGTATACGGATTATAGAGACGCCCTTTGCGCCGGGCGACGAACTGGCGCAGTTTCAAGCGAAAGCAGCGGGCGCGGGGGCTATCGTGTCGTTTTCTGGTCTTGTGCGCGCTGCGGATGCCGATCGAACGGTGTTAGGGCTCGATTTGCAGCATTTTCCAGGTTTCACGGAAAAGCGCATCGCCGCATTTTGTGAAACCGCGTTGCAGCGCTGGCCGCTCCAGGATCTCACGATCGTCCATCGCGTCGGCGCGATGGTGCCGGGCGAGCCAATCGTTTTTGTCGCCACCGCCGCCGCCCACCGCCGCGCGGCGTTTGAGGCGGCGGATTATCTGATGGATTATCTAAAGTCCGAGGCCCCCTTCTGGAAAAAAGAGCGCCGGGAGGACGGCGACGTTTGGATCGAGCCGGGCGCCGAAGACAAGCGAGACAAATCACGCTGGGATAAGGCATAAGGTCTTTAGTAAGACCCCGCATTCTCTGAGTGCGCCAAGCGTACTGCGCGCGTTCTGATCAGTTACAATAGGAGACACCATGCACGGCATTAACGAGAGTCTAGAGTTCAAACCGGTGCGGATCGCCGTGTTGACCGTCTCCGACACACGGGATTTGGACTCTGACACGTCCGGCGCCGTGCTCGCCGAGCGTATCGAAACGGCGGGGCATGTCTTAGCGGATCGCCGCATCACCCCCGATGATCGCGACGGCATTCGCGCTGTCGTGCAAGCGTGGATTGATGATCCTTCCGTGGACGCCGTTATCTCCACCGGCGGCACGGGGCTTACGGGCCGCGACGTAACGCCGGAAGCGGTCGAACCGCTTTTCGAAAAAGCGATTGAGGGGTTCTCGGTGATCTTTCACCAGGTGAGCTTTCAAAGCGTCGGGCTTTCCACCTTGCAGTCGCGGGCCTGCGCGGGGCTCGCGGGCGGCACGTTCATTTTTTGCCTGCCGGGCTCAAACGGCGCCGTCAAAGATGGGTGGGACAAGGTCATCTCCTATCAATTGGACAGCCGCCATCGCCCTTGCAATCTCGTGGAGCTGATGCCGCGTTTGAACGAGGCGTAAACGATGGGGTCGGATAAACTCACGCATTTCGACGCGGATGGCCGCGCGGCCATGGTCGATGTTTCTGATAAGCCCGAAACCGCGCGGCGCGCGCTCGCCCGCGGCGGCGTGCGCATGGCGGCGGAGACGTTGGCGCTCATCCGCGCCGCTGATATTAAGAAGGGCGATGTCGTCAGCATCGCCGAGCTTGCCGGGGTTATGGGGGCGAAACGCACCGCCGATCTCATTCCGCTTTGTCACCCCTTGCCCTTATCATCAATTCGTCTACGGATTGAACCGGATGATGCTTTGCCGGGCCTTAGGGTTGAAGCGGTGGCGAAGACAAGCGGTCAAACCGGCGTTGAGATGGAGGCGTTGACGGCGGTCTCCGTCGCGTGCCTCACGATTTACGACATGGCCAAGGCGGTCGACCGCACGATGGAAATTACCGATATCGGCCTTTGGGAAAAAGACGGCGGCAAGAGCGGCGCTTGGCGGCGTGATGGGGACGCCGGTTCTGTCTCTGATGCTGACGGAGACGGTCAATCGTGAGCGGATTGCTTGCCTATGACGACGCGCTTGCTTTGTCTCTTAAAGGCCTCGCGCCTCTAGCCGCTGAGACAATTTCGGTGGACGCCGCGCGCGCGCGGGCGTTGGTGGATGACGTTATCGCGGATCATGCATTGCCGCCGGCGGCGGTGTCGGCGATGGACGGATACGCCGTGCGCCATGCCGATCTTTCCGACGGCCCGTGGCGGCTGACGCTTGCGGGTGAAATTCCGGCCGGCGGCGCTTTTGAGGGCGTCTTGCCGAAGGGCGGCGCGGCGCGGATTTTCACCGGCGCTCCTGTCCCGGACGGCGCTGATCTCATAGTCATCCAGGAGGATGTAACTCGTGACGGCGACGTCGTTGCAGGGGAGGGCCGCGAGGCCGCCGGCCGACATATCCGCGCGCGCGGCATTGATTTTGACGCCGGCGAAGCCGTGCTTAAAGCGGGCCGTGTTTTGTCGGCGATTGACGTGGCGCTCGCCGCCGCGGCGAACCAGGCGGTGCTCCGTGTACGACGCCAGCCGCGTGTCACGGTCTTCGCGTCCGGTGATGAATTGGTCGAGCCTGGCGGGGCATTAGGGCCGACCGCCATCGTCAATTCCGGCGCCTATGGCGTCGCGGGGCTCGCCGAGACGTGGGGCGCGCAGGGCGCGCGCGCGGCGATCCTGCCCGATGACCAGAGCGCTGTTGAAAAAGCATTAGGCGCGGCGTTCGAGCAAAGCGACGTCATCGTGACGATCGGCGGCGCTTCGGTTGGTGATTTCGACCTTATAAAACCCGCGGCGCGGTCGCTCGGCGCGGAGATCTTCTTTGAGAAGGTCGCCATTCGCCCCGGCAAGCCGTGCTGGCATGGGCGGGTGCAAGACGGCCCTCTATTCGTCGGTCTACCTGGCAATCCGGCGTCCGCTTTTGTTTGCGCTTACCTCTTTCTCCGTCCTCTGATTGATTGTCTGCTTGGCGCTGGCCTGGTGGCGAGCCGATGGATGGAGGTTACGGCGGGCGCGCCCTTAGCGGCGAACGGTCCGCGCGAGAGTTTCCTGCGCGGTCGCTTGGAGACGTCTCAGGGAGCGCTCAGCGCCATTGCCGATGAACGCCAGGATAGTTCTCTCATCACCCCTTTCGCAGCGGCGGACGTGCTGATTCGTCGTCCCGCAAAGGCGCCGGGCGCGGCGATTGGCGATCCCGTGACGGTTTTGCGGTTGCAAGACTGAAGTTCGGCGTCCGCTGCGCTCTTCACAAGCGCGATAGGCGGGGCGAACGACGCTGCTGTTCGATGGGAATAGGCTATAAGGGCCGCTTTTGCGTCGCCGCGCAGCGCCTTCGTTTGGCGGAAAATGCGGCGCGGCGATAGACGGCGATCAATAAGGGGCGGTGCGTGGCCACAGCGAAATTTCTCGAAGGCGACTTAATGCGCCACGTGGTCGTCATGTCCATGTCGGCGAGCATCGGCCTCTTGGCGATCTTTCTCGTCGATTTCGCTGACCTCTATTTTATCTCGCTGTTGGGGCAAGAAGCGCTCGCCGCGGCGGTTGGCTTCGCCGGCACCGTCATCTTCTTCTTGATCTCGGTCACCATCGGCCTGGCGATCGCGATGGGCGCGCTTGTCGCGCCGCGGCTTGGGCGCGGCGAGGCCGAAGAGGCGCGATCCGTGGCGACGTCGGTGATGGTCTTCGGCGTTATCGCAACGACGATCATATCCGCTCTGTCTTGGGTGTATGCCGGGCCGATCCTGACCATGCTCGGCGCAGAGGGCGTCACCCACGACTATGCCGTTCGGTACTTGCAGATCGTGCTGCCATCGACGCCCGCGGGCGCTGTCGGCATTATGGCGTCGTCTTTATTGCGCGCCCATGGCGATGCGCGCCGGGCGATGATGGTGACGTTTTGGTCCGGCGGCGTAAACGCGGTTCTCGACCCATTACTGATTTTCACCTTTGGGCTTGGTCTCGATGGGGCGGCGTACGCATCGGTCGCGTCGCGCTTCGCCATGGCGATCGCGGCGATGCTGGCCGTTTATCGCCATTATGGCGGTTTCGCGCCTTACCGAACGCCGGCGCTTTTGAGCCATTTGTCGATGATCATCGCCATCGCTGCGCCGGCGATCCTCACCAATATCGCAACGCCCGTCGGCAATGGCGTCGTCACGCGGGCGATCGCCGGTTTCGGCGATTCAGCCGTGGCGGCGTATGCGGTCATTGGCCGGCTCGTTCCCATCGCGTTTTGCGTGGTGTTCGCTTTATCGGGCGCTGTCGGTCCGATCATCGGCCAGAACTTCGGCGCTCGGAAGTTCGAGCGCGTCGGTCAAACCATTACGCGCGCATTACAATTCGCCGGCGTTTACACCATAGCCTCTTGGGGCGCCGTCTTGCTTCTGAATGGGTTCGCAGCGTCCGCGTTCGGCCTCGCCGATGAGGGACGGCGGATCATCTTTTGGTTTGCGCTCGTCGTCGCACCGTTATTTTACTTCAACGGCATGTTATTTATCGCAAATGCTGCTTTTAACAATTTGCAGCGGCCAATTTGGTCTACGGGTCTCAATTGGGGGCGCAATACGCTTGGCGTTATTCCCTTCGTGGCGTTCGGCGCTGAATGGGGCGGCGCGTCCGGCGTTCTCATCGGACAAGCGCTCGGCGGCGTCCTATTCGGTGTGCTCGGACTATTGCTGGCGCGTCTTCTCGTCGGCGGTTACGCAAACGGCCGGCTTGATCCGGAAAAGGGCGTTAGGGCGCCGGTCTTAAGAGGACGACCAGATCCGCCGTTTTCCTCGCCGCGTGGATAGTTCACGGGGTATAGCATTAAAGAATGAGACCGGCGGCCGCTGTCGAACATTGTGTGCTCCCTGATATCATGCGCTGATCTTTGGGAGGTGCGCCTAGCAGCCGCTGCGGCGCTTAGACCAGTTTCGATTTTTGGGAAATGAGGTGAATTGATATGTTTGTTAGCCGCTCAAGAAAAGCGTCCTTCGCCGGCGGATTTGTTCGTGCGTTTGCCGGCGTCGTGTTCGGCGCTGCATTAGCCGCTGCAGGAACGTCGTCAGCGGTCGCCGCCGACCCTGTCCGCGCGCGCGATCTTGGCGTTGAATTTCAGGGCGAGCCAGGCAAACTCAACGCCATCACCGACGTTAAAGGCGTTGAGGTCGGCCATTTCACGAAAATTGACCCACCAGGGGCGGGCGGCGCGCGAACCGGCGTAACGGCGATATTTCCATTGGGCAAGGACGCGCCGCGCGAAGGCGTGTTCGCGTCGCAGTTCGCGTTGAACGGCGTCGGTGAGCTTACCGGCTCGCATCTTATCAACGGCACGGGACTGCTCTTTGGCCCGATCGCCTTAACGGGAACGACGTCTCTTGGAACCGTCTATGCGTCGACGGTTGAATGGCTCCGGCGGCGCCATCGAGACGATGTCGACGCTTTTCTCGACCAAGTCTTGCTGACCGTCGGCGAAACCTATGATCGGTTAAATGATCCGTCAAAAGAGCAATTATTAGCCGAAGACGTCTTCGCCGCGTTGGAGGGCGCAAAGACGGGGCCGGTGACTGAAGGCAATGTCGGCGGCGGCACGCCGATGAAATGCTTTGACTTTAAATGCGGCGCCGGCACGGCGTCGCGCGTCGTGGAGATCGACGGCAAGCGCTACACTGTCGGGGTCTTTGTGCAATCGAATTTCGGCCGCAGAGAGCAGCTGATGGTCTCCGGCGTTTCTGTTGGGCGTGAACTCACCGATCGCATGCCGACCGTTGTATCGTCTCTACCGGCGCAGATCGATCGCACAAATGTCCGTGAGGGCTCGATTATCGTCATTATCGCAACGGACGCCCCGTTGCTGCCGAAACAATTGAATGAAATGGCGAAGCGCGCGTCGGTCGGCGTCGCCCGCACGGGCGGCACAGGCGACACGGGGTCCGGCGATATCTTTTTGGCGTTCTCCACCGCCCATCGTCACCCAAGCCCGGCGAAAGGCGAGTTGAAGGTCAAAATGCTTGGGCCGTACCTTATCACGGACCTTTACCGGGCCGTCGCTTACGCCACCGAGGAAGCGATTATTAATTCTCTCGTTGCGGGGGAGACCATGGCGTCTGCGCAAGGCTACACGGTCTATGGCATTCCCCATGATCGTCTGCAGGCGATCATGGCGGATGTGCCTTAAGGGGCCGTCCGCATTTCTCGTTGCGGCGCCGGCGTTTCGCGACGGGCGTGACGCACCAGACGTGATATGATGAACGTGATAGAAAGGCGGTAATGTCCGCCCTTTTGGTATTGCTGTTTTTCGTTACGGCCGCGCTCTATGCGAGCGTCGGGTTCGGGGGCGGCTCCACCTATAATGCGCTGTTAGCGCTCTCCGGAACGGACTATCGCGTCCTGCCGCTGATTGCGCTCGCCTGTAATGTCGTCGTTGTCAGCGGCGGCGTGTGGCGGTTCGCAAGAATTGGCGAAACGCCGTTGCGGCCATTGGCGCCGTTTCTTGCGACATCTATTCCGGCTGCATGGATTGGCGGGCGCCTGCCCATCCCCGAGACGGCGTTCGTTTTTCTTTTAGGCGCGGCGCTCCTCGTCGCCGGGGTGCAACTATTGTTGCAGAGCGAGCGATCTGTCGCGATCTCTACGCGGGCAAGAACGCCGCTCGCCGTCTCGCTTGGCGCCGGCGCGGGCATCGGCTTCCTCGCCGGGCTCGTGGGGATTGGCGGCGGCATATTTTTAGCGCCCGTGCTCTACTTCCTGAATTTCGGATCGCCCCGGGTGATCGCGGCGGCTTGCAGCCTTTTTATTTTGTTGAACTCGCTTTCCGGCGCGTTCGGACAATTAGCAAAACTCTCGGACATCGGGCTCTTGTCGTTAGCAACGCCGTACTGGCCGCTTATTCCAACCGTTTTGGTCGGCGGGCAAATTGGGTCGTGGCTGTCGACGTCAGGGCTTCGGCCGATTTGGGTGAAGCGGTTGACGGCCGCACTTATTCTCTATGTCGCGGTGCGGCTGTTGGTGCGGTTCGCGGCCATGGTCTTGGTATGACAGCCAGCGCGGATCGGTTGACCACGCTATTAGAGCTAAATGTTGGGAAAAGGATGGTACCGCCTTCTGGGTTCGAACCAGAGACCTCCGGATCCACAATCCGGCGCTCTAACCAACTGAGCTAAGGCGGCGCTTGGGCCTCCGCGACCTGTTCAGCGCTCCAAAACAGGTCGCGCAAGATCACCGAGCGGCGCTTTTAACAGCGATGATCGTCTCCGCCAAGCGAAATAGCGTGCCGTGCGACCGCGCCGCTATTCGCCGGCCGCGAGCGGCTTCGCGCCGGCGTCGATCTTGACGATCGGCAGCCCCAGCGTGGCGAGATCCGGCTCGATTTTGGCGCTGTCGCCGACAATCACCGTCGCCATGTCGGTGAGATCAAGGCGTTCTTTGGCGATGGCGTTCAGCGCCTTTTCGTCCATGGCGAGCAGAATGGCGTCTTGCTCTGCGCCATAGGCGGGGTCGAGATCGTAGCTAAGGATGTTCGACAAATAGCCAGCCTTCGCGAGCGGCGTTTCATAGGACAGGGCTTTTCTTTGCAGGAGGGCGCTCTTGGTGAACGCCAACTCCTCAGGCGTGACGCCCGTTGCGGCATAGTTGCCGATCTCTTTGAAAAACTCAGTGACCGAGGCGCGCGTTGCGTCTGTGCGCACGCTCGCCGACGCCACATAAGCGCCAGCATATTCGACGCCGCCGAAACTTGATCGCGCCCCATAAGTATAGCCCTTGTCCTCACGCAGATTGGTGTTGATGCGGCTATTGAAATTGCCGCCAAGGGCGAAGTTCATAATTGTCGCGTGATAGAAGGGTCCTGTCGCGTCATAGGGCAAGGCGCGTGTCGCGATGCGGATTTCCGACTGGGCGGCTTCGGGCTTATCGAGCAGGTAAATTGTCTGCGCTTGAACGTCCGGAAACGGCGCAATCGCCTGGCGTGCCGTGTCTGTTGAACGCCATTGCGTTAACGGCGCTAAGCGTGGGCGCACCGCGTTTTCATCAAGGTTGGAAACAACGACGAATTCCGCTTCGCTTGTCTTTATTTGGTCAACGTAGAAGCGTTGAACATCCTCAAGGGAGATGGCTTCTAAGGTTTCGATCGTACCGCGATTGTCGTGCGCGAAGGCGTTGTCTGCGCCATACAGCAAAAGTCGTCGTGCATTATTGGCGAGGGAGCCGGCTTCTTTCTTGCTCTGCTCTAGGGATTCACGGATTTGCGATTTCACCCGCGCAAAGTCGTCCGCGTCGAATTTCGGCGTAAAGAGTTGCTCCGCGGCGATTGCAATCGTTTCATCAAGATTATCTGTCAGTGTTCGGATGGAGAGAACCGTGTAATCGTCGCCGGCGCTGACGCCTGATTGCGATCCGAGCTTCTGCAGCCGATTGCTGAGATCTTCCGTCGACGAGGTTTGCGTCGACTCGTTCAGCATGGCCGTCGTCAACCTAGCGAGACCGAGCTTCGCTAAGGGTTCGTCGCGTTGGCCGACTTTCATGCGCACGAGCACCGTCGTCGTCGGCGCTTCGTCGTTCACCGCGCCGATGACGGCGGCGCCGTTTTCCAGCGCTCCCCGCCAGATCGCCGGCGGCGCTGTTGTCGGCGCAGGGCCGGGCGATGGCGGCGTGCTGCGATCGAAGTCATCTTCTGGAACGCGCTCTTGCAAGTCCGCTTCTGTGAGCAGGACGCCCCCGGCGTCGAGGTCTCGCGCGGGGCGGTCCCAATCGTCCGGCACCGCGGCGGGTAGGTTCGCGCCCTTCGGCAAGACGCTCATCACGACGGCGGCTTTGTCTTTGATATGCGTGCGATAGGCGCGCATCACGTCCGCCTTGGTGACATTCTCATAGCGGGCGACGTCCTTGGCGATCATGCCGGGCGCGTCGAAAAAGGTCTCATAATAGGCGAGTTGGCGGACCTTGCCGGAAACGCTTTCCAGGCCGAAAATTTTCGACGATACGATGCTCGCTTTGACCCTCGTTAGATCGTCGTCCTCGACGCCGCGCTCTTCGAATTCTGCGAAGGTGTCGATGATGACCTGGTTCAAATCGGTAAGGTTCGCGCCCTTCGCCGGATTCGGTAGGGCGTAGACGGAAAATGTGCAGGAGAGTTCCTGACACCCATGGCCGGCAGAAGCTTCGACCGCGAGGCCGTTTTTGACGAGGTTCTTATAAAGCAGAGAGGTTTCGCCGGCGCCGATGATCGACATTAAAACGTCGAGCGGCGCTTCGTCCTCATGCATCACATGCACGGTTGGGATCGCCCTATAGAGGAGGGGCAGGGAGACATCGTCCTCCATGGAAAGGTGCCGATCGGCGTCTAGTCCCGTTGCTGGCTTCTCTGGTTTCGCAACGTCCGGACCTCTCGGAATGGAGCCGAAATATTTCACGACCCATTGCAGCGTTTGGTCCCGGTCGAAATCGCCGCCGACCGTCAAAACGGCGTTGTTCGGCCCGTACCAGCGTAAAAAGAACGCTTTCAAATCATCGACGCCGACGCGGTCGAGATCTTCGACATAGCCGATGGTTTGCCATGAATAGGGGTGCCCGACAGGATAAAGCGCTTCATCGACACGTTCGACGAGAAGTCCATAGGGGCGGTTTTCATAGCGCTGGGCGCGCTCGTTTTTGACGGTGCTGCGCTGCACTTCGAATTTCTTTTGGGTCACCGCCGGCAACAGAAAGCCCATGCGGTCCGCTTCCAGCCAAAGAATGCGTTCTAGCTGATTGTTCGGCGCGGTCTGATAATAGTTGGTGCGGTCGGTGTTGGTGGTGCCGTTCAGCGTGCCGCCGCCTTCGGTGATGAGTTTAAAATGCTCTTCATCGGCGACGTGCTGTGAGCCTTGAAACATCATGTGCTCGAAAAAGTGCGCAAAGCCTGACCGGCCGATTTCTTCGCGCGCCGAGCCCACATGATAGGTGAGGTCCACATGCACCAGCGGATCGGAATGATCCTCATGCAGAATGACCGTGAGGCCGTTCTCTAGCTGATATTTTTCAAACGGGATGGCGATGTCGCCGGCGTCCATTCCGCTGCGCTCAACGAGTGTAACCCCGGCGGGCAGTGTCTTGTTCCTATCGCCTCCGCTACAGGCTGCAAGGCTCGCTAAGGCGAGGCCCGTGACAATGAAAACCCTTAGTGAGAAAAAAGCGGCGCGGGGCATATGTCGGCTTTCTGTGATAGAGCTTCGGAGCGGAGACGGAGCGCGGTTATAGCAATCGGCGGCGCCCGTAAATTTTTGATTAAGTATATAATTGTCAGCGGTAATTCGACTAACGATATTTGACTTTTTGATTCCCGACGCTTTCGCAAATTGATCGCTTACAGCTTCTTAAAATATCGGGCGACGGGATATCGTTCAAAGCCAACTTTTGAATATGCCGCGCGTGATGGTTCGTGTCCGCGCGCATCACCTGTTTGGACCATGGCGATGCTGAGCCCCAAACGGCGCATTTCGTCAAAAGCAAATTCCATAAGGTCAGTTCCAATGTTACGCTTCTGGAAGTCTGGATGGACCGCAAGAATGTAGATTTCACCCATCGAGTCAGCCGCTTGGATACTGAGACCAACAAAGCCCGATATCGAGCTGTCCGTGATTGCGACCCACATCGAGATTTCGTCGTTTTCGCACATCTCTTCGACGGCGGCCAATTTTCGCGTCATACATCCGTTTGGATAAAAAGCGTCATAGACGTAGCTTGGAATGTCTTCTTTGAGCTTTGAATACACCGGCCCAAAAGCATCACGCGTTATCGTGAGAACGTGATCGAGGTGATGAGGCTGATATTTCTTGATATCCGTCATTGATCGGTATCTCCGCGGTGTCGGCGATCACTTTTAAGTGCATTATCGGCTGAAAACTGAACTAGAAAATATGAGATATTTTGCGCCTGCGGTGCAAATGATCTAGCGTTTCTCTCGGATCGCCGGATTGTATCGCCGTCGGCCATAAGGACATGATCGCCGTTCGCCGCTCCGCCCTTTTGATAACCGAAGATTAGAAGGCCTGCTTCCCCATGCCGTCGACGAAAGACTTTTATCGTATTGAGCGTCTGCCGCCTTACGTTTTTGAGGACGTGAACGCCCTCAAAAAGCGCCTGCGCGCTGATGGGCGAGACATCATCGATTTCGGCATGGGCAATCCGGATATGCCGACGCCCCAGCATATTGTCGATAAGCTGGTTGAGACGTCGGCCAAGCCGCGCGTCAATGGGTATTCTGTGTCGAGAGGAATTATCGGTCTTAGAAGGGCGATATCCCGGTATTATGAGCGCCGCTTCAATGTCAAAATGGACCCAGATCGGGAAATCGTCGCGACGCTCGGTTCAAAAGAGGGGTTCGCCAATCTCGCTCAGGCGATCACCGCGCCGGGCGACGTCATCCTCGCGCCGAACCCCGCTTATCCGATCCACGCCTATGGCTTCATCATTGCCGGCGGCGTCATTCGCGCCGTCGCCGCGCCGACGCCGGAAGGTTATCTTTCGGGGCTTTCTGAGGCGTTCACGCACACACGCCCGAAGCCGTCGGTGATGGTGTTGAACTACCCCTCGAACCCGACGGCGCAGACCGTGGATTTAGAGTTTTACCGCGACGCGGTGGCGCTCGCGAAAAAGCATGACGTTTGGATCCTGTCAGATCTCGCCTATTCCGAGATTTTCTTTGAAGGCGATCCGCCGCCGTCGATATTCGAAGTCCCTGGCGCGCGCGATGTTGCGGTGGAAGTTGGTTCGCTGTCGAAGACCTATGCCATGGCCGGCTGGCGGGTCGGTATGGCGGTGGGCAATGAACGCCTCATCGCCGCGCTGGCGCGGGTGAAGTCTTATCTCGATTATGGCGGTTATACGCCGATCCAGGTCGCGGCGTCCGCGGCGCTCGATGGCCCGCAAAACTGCGTTGACGACATTCGGGCGACGTACAAGGCGCGCCGGGACGTGCTCGTTGAGAGTTTCGACCGCGCCGGCTGGCGCGTGCCGAGCCCATCGGCGTCGATGTTCACTTGGGCGCCGATCCCGCCGGATTTTGCAGCGATGGGCTCTGTCGCCTTCGCCAAGCGTTTGATGGAGGAGGCGGACGTCGCGGTCGCGCCAGGCGTCGGCTTTGGCGAGCATGGCGAAGGCTTCGTGCGGATCGCGCTGGTTGAAAACGAGCAGCGCATTCGCCAGGCCGCTCGCGGCGTCAAACGGCTTTTGACGAAAGCGGCGTGAGTTTCTCCACTGCGTCCCTAACCCCCGGCGCCTCAGCGACTAGCCTCTAGCCAAAGACGCGGCCGACGCTTAAGACGCTGGCCTTTAAGCAACTATCCGACGATCGAGGAGACGACCCGTCATGACGACATTGGCGCTGCTTCGCCATGGGCAAAGCGAATGGAATAAGCAAAACCGTTTCACCGGGTGGGTCGACGTCGATCTCACCGAGGTGGGCGTCGAAGAGGCGCGCCGGGCCGGGCGGCTCTTTAAAGAGGCTGACATTCCCTTTGACGCGGCCTTCACCTCGCTGCAGTCGCGCGCGATCCGCACCCTGAACTTAGCGTTGGAGGAGGTCGACCTTCTGTGGCTTCCCGTCACCAAAGATTGGCGTTTGAACGAGCGCCATTATGGGGCGCTCACGGGGCTGAACAAATCTGAGACCGCTGAGAAGCACGGGTCCGATCAAGTGAAAATTTGGCGGCGTTCCTTCGATACGCCGCCGCCGCCTATGGGCCCGAACAGTGAGCATGATCCCGCAAAAGATCGGCGTTATGCCGCGCTATCTGAAAGCAACATTCCGCAATCGGAGTCGTTGAAGACGACCCTTGATCGCGTTTCGCAATATTGGGCGGAGGCGATCGCGCCGCGCGTGGAAGACGGGCAATCGCTGATTATCGCCGCCCACGGCAATTCCTTAAGGGCGCTCGTAAAGTTGCTGATGGGCGTGAGCGACGAGGAAATCGTCTCGGTAGAGATTCCGACCGGCAATCCACTGGTGTTTGAATTTGATCGTGGCGGCGTAACGCCGACGTCCGCGCGATATTTAGACGCCGATCGGGCGACAGCATTGCCGCCTTTGCCGACGCGTTAGCCAAAGCAGCGTTAGCGCTGACGTCTTAAGCGCTAACGCCCTTCAGCCTAAGCATGAGCCTAAGCGTTTCAGTCCAAGCGTTTCTGGCCTAGGCGGTTGTTGTTTCGCGCGCCTTGACCCGTTCGGGGCGATGCTCTTTGCGGGCCGCTTTGATCAACTCGGATACTTCGAAGGCGACGCTGGCGCCCGGCGTTAGGCCGACGACAAAATGTTCTATCGTTTGCTCATCGCCGGACACGGTCGAACGCGCAACCGTGTCATTAATATAAAGCTCGCCGCGTAAAGCCCGCATCAGCGTTTCAACGTCGGACTCAATAGATGCGATCGCCGGTGCGTCGTCGCCGCGTTTCGCCGTCATTTCGCCGTTCATGAAATAGAATGTGTAAGGATTATCGTCGATCTTCAGACGCAAGACATAGTTCGAGAATTCAAGAACGCGTTTGTTTTGGAACATCTCGATGGCGAGCGCGACAGAATCTGGACGTAAGTCGTTGGAGAAAATGCAGTCCTTCGCCGCGGAAGGTTCCGGCCGCTTCATAAAATACTCAGCCGCCCAAAACATGAACTCGCGCATCATCGGCCGCAAATCTTCACCCTTATCGGTGAGGCGGTATTTACTGCGCGCTTCTGGCGTCGCGGAGATAACGAGCCCGGCTTCCTCAAGTTCCTTCAGGCGTTTGCTGAGAAGGTTGGTGCCGATCCCTGGCAAGGCGGCATGTAAGTCGCCAAAGCGCACAGGGCCGAGGAACAACTCTCGGAAGATCAGCAGGGTCCAGCGTTCGCCGAGTAGGTCGAGCGCGTACGCCAAGACGCATTCTTGGTTATAAGTTCTCGCCATTCTCGCCCTTTCGTCTCATGCGATGCGCGCCTGCCTGGTCGTTGTTTTCAAATTCGGTCCGGCTCTTAAACGTCGACTAGCATCGCCTTCTTTCTAGGTCGTTTCCCCGACATTGCCGTCGCTTCAGGATCTCTTAACGGTTCATGGTTGCGCCTTAAACCGGTCCAAATGCGTCGTTTGGAACCGATTTAGGAACTTCCCGACAACCTAACAGAGCTTTCCAGTGCAAAAAATATAAAAAATACTTTAAAAAAAAGTAGTAAACGGTTTGGTGTTGTGTTATGAATGGTTTCATTAGGTGAGCAAAGACTTTCAATCGGAGAGACGGATCATGAAAAAAGCTATTGTAATTGCAGCGTTAGCCAGTGGTTTAGTGGTTGCGGGCCCTGCCTCGGCGGGCACGTCTGATCAAATCGCCATGTGTTTGGCGGCCCTGGATGAGGGCGGCGAAGTCAACACGTCGGACTATGAGCCACGGTTTAAAGGCGTGCGCGGCGGCGGTCTGAAGCGGCTTTCGCTTGAGCTGGCGCCGGTCGTCGACGGCGGCGACACGCTTGAAGCGGAGTGCAAAATCCGCCGCGGCGAAGTCGTTGACATCGAGGTCAAAGCCTAAATTGGCGACGATCTAGAGTTTTTCAGTCGCGAGTCTGACCCACCCACACCCTTAGACGCCGACTGATAATGCCCGCGTTCCTGTTGGAGCGCGGGCTTTTTCGTGGATGCCGGGCAGGGCGGTCATTCTTAAATACCGATCGCCGGCGGCGCTGATCGGACGCGTTCGAAGTCGCCGCACACATCTGGACGCAGCGGCGGCGCGTGTTTTCCCCATATCCATCGCCTGGGTCCATTGCCGGCGGCGCTTCTCCTCGCTAAGTACGCACGCGACAAGTGAAATTCGCCCTCGACAGGGCTTGAGACAGGTACCGAGAAAATGAGCGATCCCGCCGCGCACGCGAATAATCTTAGCCAGGCTTGGACGCCGGATGCTTGGCGTGCGCGCCCAGCGAAGCACATACCGGAAGATTACCCCGACGCTGAGGCGCTGGCGGCCGTCGAAAAAGAGTTGGCCGGGTATCCGCCGCTCGTTTTCGCTGGCGAGGTCCGTAAGTTGCGCGAGAAACTCGCTGATGTCTCGCGCGGCGATGCGTTTCTTCTTCAAGGCGGCGATTGCGCGGAGAGCTTTAAAGAGTTTCACCCGAACAATATTCGCGACACGTTCCGCGTCCTTTTGCAGATGGCCGTTGCGTTGACGTTCGGGGCGTCAAAACCGGTCGTGAAAGTCGGTCGTATCGCCGGGCAGTTCGCAAAACCACGCTCGTCTCCGACAGAAACCAAGGGCGACGTGACATTGCCGAGCTATCGCGGCGACAATATTAACGGCATGGAGTTTTCGGCTGAGGCGCGCGCGCCTGATCCCCAGCGTTTGCTCAAGGCGTACGGCCAAGCGGCGGCGACGCTGAACCTGATTCGCGCGTTCGCTCGCGGCGGCTATGCCGATCTGCAAAACGTCCATGATTGGAACCTCGCGTTTGTCGCCGGCGATAAGCAAAGCGACCAGTATCGCGCTCTCGCCGATAAAATTTCCGATGCGCTACGTTTCATGACCGCATGCGGCGTCACGGGCGACCACGTTCAAGCGTTGCGCGAGACCGAATTTTTCACGAGCCACGAGGCGTTGCTGCTCGGCTTTGAGCAGGCCTTGACCCGCGTCGATTCGACGACGGGGCGTTGGTACGACACCTCCGCGCACATGATTTGGATCGGCGACCGCACGCGCCAACCCGACGGCGCCCATGTGGAGTTCTGCCGTGGCGTCGAAAATCCGATTGGCGTGAAATGCGGCCCAAGCTTGCCGCCGGACGAGTTGATGCGGCTTCTGGATATCCTCAATCCGGGCAATGAGGCGGGACGGATTGTTCTGATCTCACGCTTCGGCGCTGAGAAGGTTGCGGAAGGATTGCCCCCGCTCGTGCGCGCCGTCTTGAAAGAGGGCCGTAACGTTGTTTGGTCGAGCGATCCGATGCATGGCAATACAATTAAGACCGATGTTGGCTTCAAAACCCGGCGTGTCGACGCCATTCTGTCGGAGATCAATGACTTTTTCGCGGTCTGTCGCGCCGAAGGGGCTTATCCGGGCGGTGTGCATTTCGAGATGACGGGACAAAACGTTACCGAATGCCTCGGCGGCAGCGATGAAGTGACGGAAGCAGACCTTGGATCGCGCTACCACACCCATTGCGATCCGCGTCTAAACGCGAGCCAAGTGTTGGAGCTCGCCTTCATCCTTTCGGAACGATTGGCTTCGCTAAGGAGCAATGACCAATAATCGACAGATCCGTACGGTCGCGTGATCAGGTGTATTTACTGAGCGAGTCGCGGCAAACGCGATTCTTGAAATAGGGTGAAATATTGTTTGAACCCGTGTTTATACCTTTTTGCTGTGACGCACGTGTATAAACACTCTGGGTGAAGCGTTTGCGAGGACGTTTCTTAGGGGTGGGACCACTGCAATTATTCGTCGTTGGGACGCGACGTTAAGGGGAGCGCTCTTTTAGAGTGAAGCGGGGCTACGTGTTTAAAGATATTGAGAGCAGCGCGCATGCTTAAGACCGGCATTGTAGGAGCCGGCGTATTTGGCGGCTTTCACGCGCAAAAGTATGCGGCGTCGCATGACGCTGATATCGTTGCGGTTTTCGATCCCGATCACGATCGTGCGGCGGGATTGGCTGAGGCCCATGGCGCGCGCAGCTTTTCATCCTATGACGATTTTCTCGACGCAGTGGATGCGTTGACGATCGCCGCGCCGGCGGACGTTCATTTTCCGTTGGGGATGCACGCGATCGAGCGCGGCCGCCACGTCTATATGGAGAAGCCGCTCGCGCTTCGCGCGGATCATGCTGAAGCGCTGAGCCAGGCGGCGTCTCGCCAGGGCGTTGTGCTGCAAGTGGGCCACCAGGAACGTGTCGTGCTCGACGCCATCGGTTTGTTCGCCCGCAATGTTCGTCCGCATCATTTAGAATTTACGCGCTGCGGCCCGGCGAGCGGTCGGGGCGAGGACGTATCCGTCGTTTTCGATTTGATGATCCATGATTTAGATCTCGCCGCCTATCTTATCGGCAGTGATTTACGTCGCGCGAGCGCCGCAGGCGATGACCATGACGTCGCCGCAACGTTGGACTTTGTGGGAGGAGCGTCTGCTTCGTTCCTCGCAAGCCGTCGTTGCGACAAACGAGAGCGGTTTATGCGCGCTGTCTATGATGACGGCGTCATCGAGTTTGATTTTATCGAACGCCGGATTCAATCGAGCTGTCCCGCCGGTTCCGTTCGCCCTGACGCCGTGCAATCGATTCAAGACCCGCTCGGCATTAGCGTTTCTTGGTTCTTAAACGCCGTACGCCAACGTACTGGCGTTCGGATTTCAGGGGACGATGCGGCTGAGGCGGTTCGGTTGGCTGAACGCGTCGAAGCCTCGCGGCTCGCCTTGGTGCGTGAAACGATGCCGTCGGTATCAGATTCTGATCGGCTTACGGCTTAATTTATCGCTGCTCTCATGGTTTGAATCACTGTCAGCGGCGTGGAGCACGCTTCTGCGCTGACGGTGACGCTGTGGTTAAGATTGACCTGCAGCCCAAGATTGAAATGTCTTGTTGTTTTTTATCTTGGCGAGAGGCTGCGGTGCTGGCTGCGCCGGCGTGGCGTCTTAACGGGGCGCTAAAAAACGGGCGCCGATTATCCTTAACAATTTCTGAAGAAGTGGCGTCACCTAAGGGTTTCGGCGGGCGATGAGCGTCTGTTGGCGGAAGAATCCCCGTCCCGAAAAAAGGAATCATTTGACAAGGCGATGTGAATACTTATTTTGCCGGCGCGGTGACATACTCACCGCTTGCGCATGCGGGAGAGATCGGCCTCCCTTAGGGACAGTCTTTCGGGACACCCCTTAAGGATGAAGTCGGCGCCGAAGGAGCAACCGCCCCGGAAACTCTCAGGCAAAAGGGACCGCGCGCAAGAAGAAGGGCTGGAAAGCGGCGATTGACGCCGCACCGAAGGAGTAAGCGACGCTTTAGTCTATTTTCGGCGAAAGTCGAATTTCGACGAGGTCTTCGCGAATCTCTCAGGTCCCATGACAGCCGGGGTCGATGAATGATCGCTCGATGCATGCCGCATCGGTGCGGGTCTTCACCGACCTTAGCGCATGGGAGCCCTTAGTGACCGAAACAGCCGCAGCCTCAAATCTCGCGTCGAATACGACGTCGACCGACGAAGCGTCCTCCGCTTTGAAGCGTACGCCGCTCTATAATTTGCATCTCGCCCGCGGCGCAAAGACGGCGCCTTTCGCCGGCTATGACATGCCGATTCAGTATCCGGATGGTGTTTTAAAGGAACACTTGCACACGCGCGCTGCGGCCGGGCTGTTCGATGTCTCTCACATGGGCCAGGCTTGGTTGCGGTTGAAAGACGAAAGCCTCACTGGCGACGCGGCGCACAAAGCGCTCGCCGCCGCTTTAGAGACGCTTGCGCCGGCGGAGTTCCAAAAGCTAAAGCCGGGCGGCGTCCGCTACAGCGTCTTCCTTAATGAAGACGGCGGCATCCTTGACGACTTCATGACGACGCGTCCGACGGACAATGATGGTTCTTTGTTCTTAGTCGTCAATGCGGCGTGTAAAGACGATGATTTTGCATTGCTGAATGAAAAACTAGGCGATGTCGCACGGCTAGAGATTGCTGAGGACAGAGCGCTGATCGCCTTACAAGGCCCGAAAGCGGCCGGCATCGTCGATCGTCTGTTCCCTGGCGCGGCGGCTCAGAAGTTCATGACCATGACGGTCGGCGCCTATGAGGGCGACGACGTTTATGTCTCGCGTTGCGGCTATACCGGGGAAGACGGCTTTGAGTTGTCAGTTCCGGCGGCGCGCGCGGAAAGCCTTGCGAACACGCTCCTAGACGATTCTGACGTTGCGTTGATCGGCCTCGGCGCGCGCGACAGTTTGCGCCTGGAAGCGGGCCTTTGTCTTTATGGGCATGACCTTGATGAGACGACGTCGCCGATCGAAGGCAATATCGGATTCGCGATCGGCAAGCGCCGCCGCACCGAAGGCGGATTTCCCGGCGCTGATCGCATTCAAAAAGAACTCGCCGAAGGCCCCGCCAGACTGCGCGTCGGCGTTAAGCCGGAGGGCCGCGCGCCGGCGCGCGAAGGCGTCAAAATTGTCGATGCTGCCGGAACCGAGATTGGCGTCATAACGTCTGGCGGTTTCGGGCCGAGCGCCGAAGGGCCGGTCGCCATGGGCTATGTCGACGGCGCCAAAGCTGAAGACGGCGCTGAGATCGGCCTTCTTGTGCGTGGCAAGACGATACCGGCACGGATTGTTCCGATGCCATTTGTTCCCCACACCTATTACAGAGGATAGGAGCCTTAAATGACGAAGAAATTCACAAAAGAGCACGAATGGCTCCTGATTGAGGGAGATGTCGCGACGATTGGCATTACGCCGCATGCGGCTGAACAATTAGGCGACGTCGTTTTCGTTGAGCTTCCCGAGGTGGGCGCCTCATTTGATAAAGATGGAGACATGGCTGTCGTGGAATCCGTTAAGGCGGCTTCCGACGTTTATGCGCCGGTGTCCGGCGAAGTTGTCGAAGCGAACAGCGCCATTACCGACGAACCCGGCAAAGTGAACGAAGACCCCGCCGGCGCGGCGTGGTTCGTCAAGCTGAAACTCACGAACACAAGTGAGCTCGACGGCTTGATGGATGAACAACAGTACAAAGAATATTTGGAGACGTTGTAGGCCATGCGGTATTTACCCTTATCTGACGCCGATCGTCAGCAAATGCTGAACGTCGTCGGCGCGCCGGGCGTCAACACCTTGTTCGAAGATGTGCCCTCTGACTTTCTCAACCCGACATTGGATTTGCCGGCGCATAAGAGCGAACTTGAGGTTGAGCGCGTTCTCGGCGGCATGGCGTCGAAAAATCGCGCAGCCTCGGCCGGGCCGTTTTTTGTTGGGGCGGGGGCCTACAAGCACCATGTGCCCTCAACGGTGGACCATATCATTCAGCGATCCGAGTTTTTAACGGCGTATACGCCGTATCAACCCGAAATCGCTCAAGGCACGTTGCAATATCTCTTCGAGTTTCAGACGCAGGTTGCCGCGCTAACAGGCATGGATGTGGCGAACGCCTCCATGTATGACGGCTCTACGGCGTGCGCTGAAGCGGCCTTGATGGCCCGCCGCGTCACCAGGAAGAAAAAGGTCCTCATTTCCGGCGGCGTTCACGCGCAGTATGCTTCCGTCACCCGCACAAACTCCGAATTGATCGGCGATCAAGTGGTGATCAATCCGATCGACGTCGCGGCTGAAGAAGATCTCGCGGCGCAGATCGATGACGGAACGTCTTGCGTCATCGTTCAAACGCCGGACGTTTTCGGCAACTTACGCGATTTACGGCCCATCGCTGCGGCGGCTCATGAGAAGGGCGCGCTTTTGATCGCGGTGGTCACTGAAGTGATGTCCCTTGGCGCCGTCGAAAGCCCGGGCGCTATGGGCGCGGACATTGTCGTCGGCGAAGGTCAATCGATCGGCAACGGACTAAATTTCGGCGGCCCTTATGTTGGGTTGTTCGCGACGCGCCAGAAATATGTGCGCTCGATGCCGGGCCGGCTGTGCGGTCTTGCTGAAGACGCTGACGGTGAGCGCGGCTTCGTGTTGACCCTCTCGACGCGCGAGCAACACATTCGGCGGGACAAAGCGACGTCGAACATCTGCACCAATTCCGGATTATGCGCATTGGCCTTCACTGTGCACATGACCTTGCTCGGCGAAGCCGGCCTTCGCGGCGTCGCCGCGATGAACCATGAGGCGGCGTGCAAAGCGGCCGATGCGCTCGGCGCGGTGCCTGGCGTTGAGGTTTTGACGAAGGCGTATTTCAACGAGTTCACGCTGCGTCTACCGAAGCCCGCCGCCGAGGTCGTGGAAGCTTTAGCGGCGAAAGACATTATCGCCGGCGTGCCAGCGTCGCGGCTTCTGCCGGATGTTCCGGAGGCGGAGAACCTGCTGATTGTCGCCGCGACGGAATGTGTAACAGATACGGATATCGAGGCTTATGCGGCCGCATTGAAAGAGGTGCTCTCATGACGATGAATTCCCAAGGTCGCCCCACGCGCAGCGTCGCGAACGATACGGGGCGCGAGAAGAGCGCCGCCGTTGAAACCTTCAGCGGCAATAAGGGTTTGCAAATCGAAGAGAGCTTGATCTTCGAAAAAGACGCCTTCGGCAAAACTGGCGTTGATTTCGCCCCGGCGACATCAGGCGCGAACCGCCTCGGCGGGCTGGAACGCAACGCCGATATCGGCCTGCCCGGGCTTTCTGAACCTGAGACGATGCGCCATTTCGTGCGTCTTTCGCAAAAAAACTATGCGATTGACATGGGGCCGTTTCCGCTCGGCTCGTGCACCATGAAACATAATCCGCGCCTCAATGAAAAAATGGCGCGCCTGCCTGGCTTCGGCGATATTCACCCGCTGCAACCGGAATCGACGGTGCAGGGCGCGTTGGAGCTGATCGACACGCTCGCCGGTTGGTTGAAAGAACTCACCGGTATGCCGGCCGTGGCGATGTCCCCCAAAGCCGGCGCCCATGGCGAATTATGCGGCATGACGGCCATCAAAGCGGCGATTGTCGCGCGCGGCGAAGCGGATACGCGGGTGCGCGTGTTAGCGCCTGAGTCAGCGCACGGAACGAACCCAGCGACGGCGGCACAGTGCGGGTTTAAAGTTGACGCTATCCCCGCGAACGCCGAGGGCCGTGTCGACTTAGAGGCCTTGAAGGCCAAGCTCGGCCCCGATGTCGCCGGCATTATGGTGACGAACCCGAACACTTGCGGTCTTTTCGAACGCGATATCCGTGCAATCGCCGACGCTGTGCATGCGGCGGGCGGCTATTTCTATTGCGACGGCGCGAACTTCAACGCGATCATGGGCAAAGCGCGCCCTGGCGATCTCGGCGTCGACGCGATGCATATAAATCTGCACAAGACGTTTTCTACACCCCATGGCGGCGGCGGGCCGGGCTCCGGCCCGACCGTTTTGTCCGAAGCCTTGGCGCCCTATGCGCCGGTGCCGTTTGTTGTGAAAAAGGGCGATCACTTCACCCTCGTTGAAGATGAAGCAGCGGCCGCGGCGACGGACGGCGAGGGACATGCGGCGTTTGGTCGGATGACCGCGTTTCATGGACAGATGGGCATGTTCGTCCGCGCCCTGTCATACATGTTGAGCCATGGCGCTGACGGATTGCAGCGCGCGGCTGAGGACGCCGTTCTCAACGCCAATTATGTGTTGGCCCGCCTGAAAACCGAGATGTCGCCGGCGTTTGACGGCTTCTGCATGCATGAAGCGCTCTTCGACGACAGCTTCTTGAAGGATACCGGCGTTGAGACGATCGATTTCGCCAAGGCGATGATCGATGAGGGATATCATCCTATGACGATGTATTTCCCGCTCGTCGTTCATGGCGCGATGTTGATCGAACCGACGGAGTCCGAATCAAAAGCGGAACTCGACAAGTTCTGCGATACGCTCCTCTCATTGGCGCGGCGAGCGAAGGCGGGTGAAAGCGAGGCCTTTAAAGCGGCGCCGCAATTGGCGCCGCGTAAGCGTCTCGACGAGACGGCTGCCGCGCGCAAGCCGGTTTTGACGTGGTCGCCGTCGGTTCAGGCCGCTGCGGCGGAATAACAGTCCGACCCGCTGGCTCCCGACCGTAGGTTATAGAACAGAAAAAACGGCGCTCGATTTTCGGGCGCCGTTTTTTGCGTCTAATGCCCCGTCGTTTGTTCGGCAAAAAACGCCGCATTAGATCGGTGATGCTTGCGGATGCGCGGCCCGCGCGAGGTTGGTATCAATTTGCGTCAGAATTGCTTTAGGCTCCTCGGCAGTTAGCTGGTTAGGCGAGAGGCCCTATGGACTTAACAATGACTTTGGCGACCGACGGGGTTCAGCTCTTATCGTCAATATTTGTCTTTCTCGTCGGGCTCATCCTAATCACGATTGTTGCGCTCTTTTTCATCGACAGCCTGCAGACGAAAGACGCTGTCCGACATAACTATCCGGTGATTGGGCGTTTTCGCGAGCTCTTTACGCGGCTTGGCGAGTTTTTCCGGCAGTACTTTTTCGCTCTCGACCGAGAAGAAATGCCGTTCAACCGCGCGGAGCGCGAATGGATCTACAAGTCCGCGAAAGGCGAAAGCAACACGCAGCCCTTTGGGTCGACACGCAATCTCGGGATCGTCGGGACGCCGATCTTTGTGAATTGCGCTTTTCCAAGACTGAAAGACGAGGTGCGCGATCCGCCGCCGGTTCTGTTTGGTCCCCATACGGCGCACCCCTATGAAGCGGCGTCAATCATCAATATTTCTGCGATGAGCTATGGTTCGTTGTCAAAACCGGCGATTAAGGCGCTCTCACGCGGCGCCGGGCTTGCAAAGTGCTGGTTGAATACCGGCGAAGGCGGTTTGTCGCCCTATCATTTAGAGGGCGGCAATGACGTCGTTTTCCAAATCGGCACTGCGAAATACGGCGTTCGCACTGACGATGGCGCGCTTGACGACGCCAAATTGGCGGCGCTCGCCGAGAACCCGCAAGTTAAGATGATCGAGGTGAAACTTGCGCAGGGCGCAAAGCCCGGCAAGGGCGGCATTCTTCCCGGCGATAAAGTAACGGCCGATATTGCTGAGATACGTGGCATTCCAGAGGGTGAAGCCTCCTTGTCGCCAAACCGACACCCTGAAATCGATAATGTTGAAGAGCTTTTAGACTTTATCATTCGTGTGCGAACGGTATCTGGTAAGCCGACCGGGTTTAAGACGGTGATCGGCGCCTATGGCTGGGTCGATGAATTATGTGACGCCATTGAGCGAAGAGGGCGTGAGGCGGCGCCGGATTTCATCACGCTTGACGGCGGCGACGGCGGCACTGGCGCAGCGCCGATGTCTTTGATCGACAATGTGGGCTTGCCCTTGCGCTTCGCCTTACCGATGCTCGTGGACATCCTCGAGCGCCGAGGACTGAAAGACCGCATCAAGATCATCGCGTCCGGCAAACTCGCGACGCCTGCGGAAGTCGCTTGGGCGTATTGCGCTGGCGCTGACTGCGTCAATGTCGGGCGCGGCTTTATGTTCGCGATCGGTTGCATTCAAGCGCTTCGCTGTCATTCGAACAATTGTCCGACCGGGGTTACAACTCACAAAAAGCACCTGCAGGAGGGCTTAAGCCCGTCGGCGAAAGCGCCGCATGTGGCGAATTATGTGGAGCGCGTACGGGCCGGCGTCGCCATGATCGCCCATTCGTGTGGGGCTGCGCATGCGCGCGACTTAAAGCGCTACCATGTGCGGATCGTGCAAAGCGACGGCCTTTCAATACCGCTCGACATCCTCTGTAATCGGATGGGAGAAATGCAAGGGTATCTTAAGGATAAAGGCATGCGCTCTAACTAAGAGCATCCACGGTTTATATCTAAAAGCGCTTTCGTGCTCTCAATTATAGGATGAATTGAACCATCGCGCCCGTTCGGCGCCGCTTTAAAGGTTGTTCCTTTTATACGGCAATAGGACGGTTCGGCGTCAATTGTTCGTTCTTATTCGTTTCCGGAAAACGTCGATTTGTCGCCTGCCTCAGCCGGAAACGATTTAGTGCAGGCGCGTTTTTAATTCATCGACGGCTTTTTCCGCGAGCGCCGCATGGGCGCTTTGGTCCATACGGCTACGGATAATATCGCGGGTCGCCTCGATGGCGACGTCGACGGTTTGGCTGCGTACTTCTGCGAGCGCCTGCGATTCGGCGCGGGCGATTTTCTCTTCTGCTGACTTGGCGCGGCGAGCGATTTGTTCGTCGAGTTTCTCGCGCATGGCGGTTGCGAGCCGTTTGGCGTCGCGTTTGGCTTGTTCGACGATCGCGTTCGCTTCTTCTTCAGCTTCGCGTTGGCGGCGTTGATATTGAGCGAGAATTTCTTGCGCTTCCTCGCGCAGCTTACGGGCTTCGTCGAGTTCGTCGGCGATATCTTGCGCGCGCTTATCAAGCGCCGAGGCGATTGATTTGTGCACGCCCATATAGGCGAAAAGGCCGATGACGACGAGGAAGCCGAGGCTCACCCAAAGGGATGTGTCTTTCCACAGCGGCTCAGGCACCCCATGGGCGGCGTTAGCGGTGGCGTCAGCGGCAAGCAAGAACAAAGAAGAAAGGACGGTCATCTGCTAAAGTCCCCTTAGTCCGCTGCAACGCGGGTGATCGCGGCCGAGACGACGTCGTCTGTCGGTGTTTCATCGATGAGTTGAGCGACGATTGTTTTCGCAACGTCGCCGGCTGCTTCGCGCACTTTCGCTGTCGCATCTTGCTTCATCGCGTTGATGCGTTCCTCAGCGTCGGCGATCTGCTGGGCGGCTTTGGCGTCGGCGGCGGTTTGCATCTCGGCGATCTCTGCCTCGACGCTGCCGCGCGTTTCTGCGGCGATGGCTTGCGCTTTCGCGCGCGCGTCGGCGAGGGCGGCGTTATAGGTGCGCTCGGCCTCTTCGGCTTGACGTTTAAAGTCAGCCGCATGGTCGAGATCGTCAGCGATCCGATCACGTCGTTCTTCAATGGCGCCGCCGAGACGCGGCAAAATTACCGATGACATCAGCCAATAAAGAACGCCGAACGTAATCGCGAGCCAAAAGAACTGGCTCGGATACGTCGAAAAATCCATTTGCGGCAAGCCGCCGCTCGCGGATGTCTCGGCCGCGGCGTCGGCCGCAAGGAGAAGGATAGACGGCGCTGTCATAAGCGGCCTCTCTTCGTGGTTCGCGAAAGTTATCGGTACGCTACTAGCGCCAATACGCCGTCCGCCTTAGCGCCGGGACGGGCATTGGTATAGCTTTGTCTGCGCGAGGTTGAATGCGTTCTGACCAAAGACCGTTGGCCCGCCAAGGATCTTGTGTAAGGGGGGCGGATTCCCGTCCAGCCTCGCGCCGAAAGTCGTGTCGTTCTTTCGTCTCTTAGAAGACGAAGAGAATAAGCATAGCGACAACGAAGCCCAGAAGACCGGTGAATTCCGTCAGTGCGAACGCGAGGAGGAGGGTCTGCTGGTTTGCGGCCGCGGCTGAAGGATTACGGAACGCGCCGGATAGGAAGTTGCCGAAGATAAGGCCAAGGCCCACGCCTGCGCCGGCGAGGGGGAGAGCCGCAATGCCGGCGCCGATGAGTTTTGCTGCTTCTGGGGTCATGCTCGTCAAGTCCATTTCTTGTTAATCACGTCAAGTCTTCGGGCCGGGTCCCCTTAAGTTTGCCGCGGGCCCGTCCGCTGCAATGGGTCGTAAAAGAAACTGATTGTCGTGTCCGTCTCAGTATTAGTGATGCCCCACATTCTCTGCATCATTGAGGTAGATGCAGGTGAGGATTGCGAACACATAGGCCTGCAGGAACGCCACCAAAAATTCCAGGAGAGTGATCGCCACCGTGCCGAGGAACGGAAAGATCGCAATCGCGCTGACAACGCCGCCGGCGCTGAGCAGCGAAATGATAAACCCGGCGAACACTTTCAGAATGATGTGTCCCGCGAGCATGTTCGCGAAGAGACGAATGGCGAGGCTCAAAGGCCGCGAGAGGAACGAGACGAACTCGATCAACACGATCAGCGGCAACAGCCAGCCGGGCACGCCTGACGGCACGAAGAGCTTCAAAAAGCCGAGGCCGTTTTTCATGAAACCGTAAATGATGACGATGCTGATCGTCAGCAGAGCGAGACCTAAGGTGACGGCGATATGGCTCGTCGTCGTGAAGGTGTGGGTGACGCCTGGGATCGACGGAAACAGGCCGAGTAAGTTCGCCAATAAAATATAGATGAAGAGCGTGAAGACGAAGGGGAAGAACTTCATGCCTTCCGGGCCGATGGCGCCACGCACCATGTCGGCGACGAAGTCATAGGTGAGTTCGGCGACGGACTGCAGGCGGCCCGGAATAAGCGCGCGCGAGCGCGTCGCTGCGGCGAAGAAGAGAACCGCCACGCCAAAGGCGATGAACATCCACAAGCTCGAATTCGTGAAAGAGACGTCGATGGACCCGAGCGTCAGAGGCACCAAAGAATGGATCTCGAATTGCTCCATAGGGCCGGCGGCGTAAAATCGAATCATCTGCGTCGTCTTCTTTGTTGTCTCGTTCCGTCACGCTTCATGGGGCGTTTGACGGGCGGCCAGGGAGCATACGCCCCATCGCCATTAATCTTCTTGCGCCGTCTTTCAGCACTCGGCGCGATTTTAAGCAACCGATTCGGCGCTAATGCGTCGCCTCGTCGCCGTACTTTTTCGTGTCCGCCGCGTGTGAGGCGGGGGTTGCATTCGCATTCCCTTTGTCGGCGTTCGCTTTATCAGCCCCCTTTAGCGCCATCGATCGCATCGCGTTCCTGAGGCCCGCGCTGAAACCGATAAAGAGGCCGGCCAAAAGCCCCAAAGGCGGAAGGCCGGTCAGTCGGTCGATCCCAAGGCCAATGCCAAGTCCGACAAGCGTCGCGGCCAGCAGCTCTGAGGCGAGGCGCATGCCCTGTCCCAGCGCTTGGCCCTGGCCGTCTTTTCTGTCTTTGGCTTGTTCGCGTTCGGCCGTGGCGCGGGTTTTCGCGTCAAGGCGGTCAGAGAAGTCGCGTAAAGACGGCGGGGTGTTCTTGTCGGTGTCGCTCGCCATTTTTTGTTCTTGCGCCCTCGTTTCCTCGTCCTTGACCCACGAGCGCCCATCCCGCCTAAACCTTTCTTACGATCAGCCGGCGAGGGTTAGGCCTTGCGTGAAGCCGCAGGCGCGGCGCGATGAACGCATGGTCTTGAGAAGAACGCGAGCCGAACGCTGCGCTCCTTGAAAATCGCGCGGACATTAGCTCTGCCGCATTGCAGCGTCAAGCATGGTTTTTATCCGCTAACGCGCTGTTTTTGTTTGGTAATATCGTTGGCGACAAAACTCCGCGTCAGCATTTTCTGTCGCGAGCGGAAAAATTGTCAAAAGTGAGTCGCCGCAGACGGCTTATTTGCGGCCCCACGCAAGCCCATCGCAGGGGCTGATTGCGCTTATTCCGCTGCGATCAGATCTTCCGCCGCGTTCAAGTCGACAGAGACAAGCTGGCTGACGCCGCGTTCCATCATCGTAACGCCGAACAGGCGATCCATTCGCGACATGCTGAGCGCGTGGTGGGTGATGACCAAGAAACGCGTCTGCGTTTCTGTCGCCATTTGCCGAAGCAGACGACAGAACCGCTCCGTATTCGCATCATCGAGCGGCGCGTCGACCTCGTCGAGCACGCAAACCGGCGCCGGGTTGGCCATGAATACCGCGAAGATCAGTGCCGTCGCCGTTAGGGCTTGCTCGCCGCCGGACATCAGCGACATGGAGGCAAGCTTTTTACCGGGTGGTGAAGCGAATATCTCAAGACCTGCTTCGAGGACGTCTTCCGACTCGATCATCCGGAGTTCAGCCTGGCCGCCATTAAAGAGACGGGTGAAGAGGCGCGAGAAATTGCTGTTCACTGTCTCAAAGGCCGCTTTCAGACGTTCACGCGCTTCGCGGTTAATGCTGCCGATAGCGGCGCGCAGTTTGCGGATCGCCGCTTCACAGTCTTCGCGTTCCGACGCGATCTCCTCAAGCCGTTCGGAGACTTCGCCGAGTTCTTCATCCGCGCGCAGATTAACGCCGCCGAGATTTTCGCGTTCGCGCTTATAGCGTTCCAGCTTGCGTTCTAAATCGTCGCGCTCAGGCAGTGGGGCGCCGTCTTTGAACTCAGCGATCGCGGGCAACTCTTCCGGCGTGCATTCGCAAGTTTCCCGTGCGAGGGCGGCGGTCTCTTCTACCCGCGCCAGCGCGCTTTCCGATTGCGCCTCAAGGCGCGCGCGCCCTTCGCGGGCTTCGCCGGCGGCCGTCTCAGCGGCCCGCGCGGTTTGATCTGCTTCCTGCGCGGCGTTCGTCGCGGCGGCGAGGGCGTCGGCGGCTTCGGTGCGCGCTATTTCCGCTGCGCCTAATTGGTCAAGGAGCGCTTTGCGTTTTTCTTCGATCCGCACCGGCGCAGCTTCAGCTTCGGCGCGGGCGGCGTTTAGATCAGCGAGGCGCGAATCGAGATCGGCGATCCGTGTGATCGCGGTTTCGCTGCGGGTTTTCCAAACGCCGATCTCGCGGGCGAGTTCTTGGCGGCGCCCAGCGCGCATTTCTGCATCGCGGGTCAAATCGCGGAATGCGGCGCGCGCTTCTGTGTCGGCGGCGCGGGCGGTTCCAAGCGCTTCGCGCGCTTCCAACAATGCCGCAGCGCCAACCGCGGCGTCCGGTAATTGCGCGGTTTTCTCCGTCAGCGTGCTGATGGAGTGTTCGGTTTCGGTTTTTTCCCCAGCGGCGTTTTCGAGATTGTCGGCGATGGCTGATAAGCGCGCCGTCGCGCGTTCGCGGGCTTTCTCGAGCCTGGCGAGATCTTGGCGCGCCGTATCGACGGCCTTGCGCGCCGCGCCTAAGAGGCCGCGCGTTTCGCGCTCGCGCGCTTGTGTATTTTGCAGGAGCGTCAAGGCTTCGGCATGCGCCGCGGCGGTTTCGTTTGCGCGTTCTTCGGCGCGTGCGCGATCAATCTCCAGCGCTGCGAGACGATTGCGTTGTTCCAGGCGGATGGCGGCGGCGGTCTTGGCTTCGGCGCGTTTGACAAAGCCGTCCCAACGCCACAGGTCCCCTTGGGGGGAAACCAGTCTTTGTCCGGGCTTTAAGAGCGGCGCTAAGCGCGCGCCGAGGGCGCCGTCGACAACGCCCACCATGGCGAGGCGGCGCGCCAATTCTTTCGGTGCCCGGACAAACCGCGACAAAGGCGCAGCGCCCGTCGGCAGCGCCGCGACGCTCGGCTCAACAGGAGAGGCGAGCGAAGGCGGCGACCAGTGGGCGGGTGCCGCGGTGTCGAGCGCGGCGTCCAAATCATCGCCAAGCGCGGCGGCGAGGGCGGTTTCATACCCGGCGGTCGCTTCGACGGATTCAATAACCCCCGGCCAATCGCCGTCGCTTTGGGCGTCGAGAACCCGCTGCAGGGCGTCGCCTTCCGCTTTTAGCTCGGCGTAGGCTTTCGCCGTTTCTTCTTTGGGGCGGGCGAGGCGGCGTTCGTTTTCTTCCGCCGCAGCGCGATCGGCCTCGGCGGCGTGGAAGCCGCTGTCCGCATCGACGAGCGTCGCTTCGCTCTCTTGCAGAGCATTCGTCGCATTGGCGAGGGCTTCTGCCTGCTCGTCCGATGGCGCCAAGCCGGTGCGCTCATTAATCAGCGTTTCAACATTTCGCTCGATTTTTTCAAGCCGGCGACGCGCCGCGTCTGCCGCCGCGCCGAGGGCGCGGCGTTCCGCTTCTATTTCCGCATTCTGAGCGTTTTTCTCTTCAAAACGCTGCTGCGCTTCTTCGAGCGCCGTCGCCGTCTCTGTCGCGGTGGTCTCCGCATTGGCGATGCGGGTCTTTTCCGAGGCGTCGCGTTCGGCGAGGCCTGTCGTTTCCCGTTCGAGGGCTGCGATCGCTTCAGCGGCGTCATCGCGCAGTTCCGTTTCGCGAGACTTGTCCTTGCTCGAACTTTCAATGTCGGCGTTCAGCTTTTGCAGTTCGTTCGCCGCGCGCGCCGCCTCGGCGTCGAGGCCTTCGCGGGCCACCGTTAAGCGATGGAGACCGGCGGCGGTTTCCGCTTCTTTCTGGCGCAAGGGCTCCAGCTTCTCGCGAGCGTCTGTTTGGGCAACGCCCGCCGCCGCAGCCGCGCGCGCGGTTTCTTCTACAAGGTGCGCGGCTTCTTCAAACGCGGATGCGGTTTCGTCGCGGGCCGCCACCGCTTCGCTCCAGCGTAAGAAAGCAACGCCCGCCTCGGTGCGGCGAATATCGCGGGAAACGTTCTTATAGCGGGTCGCCTGGCGCGCTTGGCGTTGTAGGGTCGTCTTCTGGCTTTCCAACTCGCCGGTGACGTCTTCAAGGCGCGAAAGGTTTTGCTCGCCCGCCCGCAAGCGCAACTCCGCTTCGTGGCGGCGGGAGTGCAGACCGGTGACGCCGGCGGCTTCTTCCAGCAAGCGCCGGCGGTTTTGCGGCTTGGCGTTGATGAGTTCGGAGATCTGTCCTTGGCGCACCAGCGCCGGCGAGTTCGCGCCGGTGGAGGCGTCAGCGAAGAGAAGCTGAACGTCTTTGGCGCGGACCTCTTTGGAATTGATCCGATAGATCGATTGCGCCCCGTCTTCGTGTTTGACGATGCGGCGCGAGACTTCGAGGACGGCGTGTTCGTTATATTCAGCGGGCGCTGAACGGTCGGAGTTATCGAGCGTTAGAACGACTTCCGCCCAATTGCGGGCCGGGCGCATGGCCGAGCCGGCGAAGACGACGTCCGACATGCCGCCGCCGCGCAAGGCCTTCGCGGATGTTGCGCCCATCACCCAGCGGAGCGCCTCTAAAAGGTTGGATTTACCGCAGCCGTTCGGGCCGACAATACCGGTGAGGCCCTCGCGAATATCGAGGTCGGTGGTGTCGACAAACGACTTAAAGCCGATCAAGCGAAGATTAGTGAATTTCACGTCTGTCTAAAGTCCCCGAATGACCATTATCCCAGTACGCGACGGTCCTCTCAATTTACTCTAAGGCTGCAACTTTCACTAAGGCAGCAACGCCGACAGTTCCGTCTATCGCTGCCCGACTCATCGGCGATTCTTATTCGGCCGCAATTTTATCAACGCCGAAGTCCTGAAAGCTCTTTCCACAGGGCTTGGCGCCGGATCGGCCCATGCTGACGACGGCGCGCCGATTCTTGGTGCAGTTAAAGGATCCTAGCGTCAATCAACGCTAGGATCATGGAACAATTCATTAAATTCGGCGCTAATAAGGGCGTCGCTTCGCCGCGACGCCGGGGCCGCGGTGAGAGAAACTCAACGCGCAATCGGCGAGCGCGGCGCCGCTCGTTGCTCGAGATTATCCGTCGGTAGGCTCGTCGCTGGACGCGCCGCCGGCTGCATCCACGGCCGCTTGAATCTTGTTTTCTAGTTCTTCAGCAGAGCGATAGGTAAGCTTCTTATCATCGAGGATTAAGGTCGGCGTGCCGGTGATATTGTATTCTTCGCTGGCCGCTTCGGCATTTCCTCTAACTAGATCAACGAGATCCTGGCGGTCTTGAAGGCAAGTGTCGAACGCTGCTTCATCCATGCCGGCTTGGCTGGCGATCTTCAAAAGCTCCAATTTCGGGTCTTCGCCATGAATCCAGGCGCGCTGGGTTTTGAAGAGGGAGCCGATCATGAGGAAGTATCCGTCGGAGCCCGTCTTTTCCGCCGCGCAGCGCGACAACACCGAGCCGATCAAAGAAAAATCGAAAGGCGGCGTTGGAAATTCTCGAAAAACGAACCGTACTTGGCCGGTGTCGACGAATTTCTCTTTGATTTGAGGAAAGACGCCTATGTGGAAACTGGCGCACGCGGGGCACGTCAAAGAGGCGTACTCGATGATGGTGACCGGCGCGTCGGCGCTTCCGAGGATCATGTCGCTATCTGAAATCGCCACCGAGGCGGTCGATTGCTTGTCAGCGTCGGCAGACGGCGTCGTATCCGAGGATGAGGAGGCTGCGCTGTCGGTTTCTGATCCGCTGCTGGAGTCGGCTGAGCCACAAGCCGCAAGGAGGAGCGCTGCTACGCCGACAAAGCCGAAGCGGGACAGATTAATCATGGACGTCACCTAAATTGATTGTTTGGTTTGAGCGCCCCCCGCGCTCATTGTGTATCGTCGGCAAACTAGTGGCTTCGCCGCGGTCGCGCCAGACAAAAGCGCCAAACAGAAATTTATGTGGGCTAAACGCCTCTAAAGCGGCTTAACCCGCCGGCGGGTTTGCGCGAATTGGTTTCGCCTTGCTTCGAGCTCGGCGGTGTTTCCCGGCTTTGCGCTGGTTCAACGGACATCGGCTTTTGAGTCTGACGATCATCATCGCCCCGCGTTGCGGCGGTTTGGCGGATATGAAGTCGGCCGACCGAGCCCGGTCCGTAATAGGCGTTGAGCTTGTCTATGATTGTCGCCTTCTCGAAGCCGACCGCCGTCGCCGCGGCGCCGCCGGCGACATGAACTTCGAACGTTCGGTCAGAACGCCTGCCGCTGATCTTGCCCGGCCGGCATAGACCCGCGATCTCCCGGCCGACGATGGACGACCAGGCGTTGACGAGCCCCGGATCGGCGAAACGGGTTTTCTGGGCGATTTTCGCTACGATCAAACCCGCCTTAGCGCCGGCCTGGGGCGCGGCGCGGCGGACCGGTTTCGTGTCCCGGCGCTGCAGACCTTGGATCTCAGCTTTTATAAGCAATGCGCGTTTGGAATCGGGCTTCATCATCGTCCGTTTAAGATGCGTCTAGCTTTAAAGATCTTAGCGCGGTCTGTGCCGCCCGGCAAAGTGAGCCGGCCCTGTCGGCGTGTTTTTCCGATGGGCGCGGCGCCGTACGGTCTTTTTCGAGAGAGCGGCTCCTTTTACAAGGCGCTGATGCCTAAGACGGTTTTCTCCACAGACTTGCTCTCCTGGTATGATGAAAACGCGCGCGCGTTGCCTTGGCGCGTTGGGCCGGACGCGCGCGCGCGGGGCCAGTCGCCTGAGCCTTACCGGGTGTGGTTGTCTGAAATCATGTTGCAGCAAACGACCGTGCAGACGGTCGCGCCGCGCTTTCAGCGGTTTCTAACCCGCTGGCCGGATATCGCCGCCCTGGCGTTGGCGGAGACAGACGACGTCCTCGGCGAATGGGCGGGCCTTGGGTATTACGCGCGCGCCCGCAATCTGCACAAATGCGCGCGGGTCGTCGCTTCTGATTATGGCGGACGCTTTCCGGATACGGAGGAAGAACTCCTAAAGCTTCCGGGCGTCGGCGCTTATACGGCCGCCGCCATCGCGGCCATCGCCTTTGATCGCAAGGCCATCGTCGTCGACGGCAACATCGAACGTGTCGCCGCCCGCGTTTTTTCTATCGCCACGCCCCTGAAACAGGCGAAAGCGGAAATAAAAGCGGCGATGGCGACGCTGTGGCCGAACAAGCGCAGCGGCGACTTCGCGCAAGCGCTTATGGATCTCGGCGCCGGCGTTTGCACGCCGCGCGCGCCGTCCTGCCTTTTGTGCCCGGTTCGCGCTCATTGCACCGCGGCGCATGAAGGTGAGCCGGAGCGTTTCCCCGTTAAACCCCCAAAAGCGGCGAAGCCTTTGCGCCAAGGCGTTGCTTACGCGCTGTTCAACGCCAGGGGTGACATCCTTGCAGAACGCCGCCCAGACGACGGGCTTCTCGGGGGCATGCTCGGCCTTCCGGGTACGGAATGGTCAGAAGAAAAATCGCCGCCCTGTCCGCCGGCGCCGGCTGATTGGCGTGAGGCGCACGCTATCCGCCATACATTTACGCATTTCCATCTCGATCTCACCGTCGCCATCGCCCAGGCGCCGAAAGGGTGGCGGCGCAGCGGAGCGCAAAGCTGGGTTGATCCCGCTGAGGCGCCGTTCCCAACGGTGATGCGAAAAGCCGTCGACGCGGCGTGCGCGGCGCGTGACGCGGGGCTACAGCCCGGCGTGCCCTAAGGGGCTTTTCGCCGGGCGCTCAGGTGTTTAGGCTATCGGTAAAGCGGGGCGACTTAGAACCATGCGGCACTTACTTAAAGGTCTCCGGCGACGTTCACGCGGCGTTCTTGGCGTCGCGGCCGTGTGTATGGCGCTCACGGCGTGCGCCAAATCGATGGATGACGCGACGCCGCTCTATAGCGCCGCTGAGTGTCGGCGCGCGAGCCTCGTCGATACGCGCTCAGGCGCGTCTATTGTCGGCGCCGAAGACATGGCGCTCGACGAAGCGCGCGGCCGGTTAATCGTTTCCGCCTATGATCGACGCGCGGCGGAAAAAGCCGCCGCACGCGGCGCAGACGCCGTGCCGCAAGGCGGCGTTTACGCCGTCGCGTTGAGCGATCTTCTGAATGCTGACGAACGCCAAATCGCCGCCAGACCATTTTTCGAGGCGGATGCCTTCGCCGGCGGCGTCAGGCCCCACGGGCTTGATTTCGATGCTGCGTCTGGGGAGATCGCTTTCGTCAATCGTCCCTATCATCGCGATGGAGACCGCGGCCGATGGCGGCGGTCGGCGCGCTTGGAACGGGTCGGCGTTGACGGCGCGACATTTGTCGGCGGCGGCGCGCCGCTTCACTGTGCGGCGAACGATCTTGTCGTGCAATCGGGCAGCGCGCTTGTCTCCCACGATCACGGCGCTTGTGGGTGGCGCGCTGGGCTTGAAGATGTTTTCGGCTTAAAACGCGGCGGTATCGTCTTTGCCGGCGCCCCTAACGGATCATTGAAAGAGGACGCGCTTGTTCGAGATATTAAGTTCGCAAACGGATTAACAAAGCTCGCTGACGGTGCCTTGGTTCTCGCTGCGACGCGCGAAAGCGCTGTTCGGTTTTTCATGCCGACCGATAAAGGCGCGCGCGAAACCGGCCGGCTGTCGCTTCCCGGCGGTCCGGACAATATCTCGCCGCTTGCCGATGGTGGGTTTGTTGCGGCTGTGCATCCCTCGCTTATGGCGATTGGTCTGGCGCGGAAATTGGGGCTAGGCCGCGCGCCGTCGCGATTGGTGCGCGTCGGGGCTGACAGCAAAACCATAAGCCTTTTATTCGATGACCCGAAAGGCGCATTGTTCTCTGGCGCCAGCGTCGGCGTTACCAGTGATGATTGGTTGGTCGCTGGATCGGCGACGGACGCCGGTTTGCTCGTTTGTCAAAAGAGCGGCCCTGAGAAAAATTGACGGATGCCCCCATAGATCTCGTCACCGGCGGCGCCGGTTTTGTCGGGCGGCGCTTGGTTTCAGCGCTCCGCGCTGCTGGCCGTCGCGTCCGCGTTCTCGATCTCGTAAAACCAAAAACCGACGTCGATGAGTTTCTCGTCGGTTCAATAAGCGACGTCGATAGAGCGGCGGCGGCCGTTGCAGATGTTGAGACGGTTTATCACCTCGCTGGCCTTGCCGACCTGTGGCGGCGTAACCCTGAAGACTTCGACGCCGTCAACCATCAAGGAACACGCGTGATGCTTGGCGCGGCGGCGTCCGCTGGCGTTAAGCGGTTCGTGCACTGCTCAAGTGCGACAACGCTTGTCGGCGTACGAACGCCTCTGGGGCCGTCGGCAGCTAGCGAAGCCTCGGCGATCGCGGTCGATGGGGCGCTCGGCGCTTACCCCCGGTCCAAAGTTCTCGCGGAAGCGGCGGTGATGCAAGCGGTCGATAAAGGGCTCGACGCTGTCATCGTCCATCCAACGGAACCGCTGGGGGCCGGCGATGAGGGCTTAACGCCGCCGACCAAGATGATCCTCGATTTCGTCAACAAAAAGACGCCGGCGTCGATTGATTGTATGCTGAATTTCGTTTCCCTAGATGATCTCGCCGCCGGGTTTATGGCTGCTGCGGCAAAGGGGCGATCGGGCGAGCGATATCTGCTTGCTGGCGAGAACGTGCCAATGGCTGAGCTCTTAGAAACCATCACGCGGTTGACGGGCGTCGCGACGCCAAAGGCGCAACTTCCCTATATTTTGGCGCTTGCTGTCGGCGCCGTCGATACGCACGTCGTCGCGCGGGTGACGGGCAAACCGCCCACAGCGCCCTTAACCGGCGTTCGGTTGGCCGGACGTCGCGTCGCGTTCAACGCCTCAAAAGCGGCTGAAGAGCTTAACTGGCGGGCAGGGCCGTTCGAACCGGCGCTTCGGGAAATGCTCGATTGGGCGCGGGGCTCTAAACTCATTCCGTAAATCAGTCGGAGTAAGTACGGCCTTTCCATGCGCCGCCACGCCCGCTTGCGTGGTTTAGCGCCGACGATATCGTCATCAGCATGTAGAAGACGCCGGCGACGGGCAGGACGAAGGAAAACACCGGGTGCTGACGGTAATATCTGATGGTCGGGAAATAGGTGAAGGCCATCGCCAAATAGGCGCCGCCGGCGACGGCCGCTAGTGCAGGTTTCTCCGCCGTTAGACCAAAGAAAATCAACGATGGTGGCGCGAGATAAAGGAGCGTCATGCCGAGAACGGCGCCGGCGAGGAGCATCCATGAATGGTTCAACTGTGCGAACGCCGAGCGCGCCACCATGGTCCAAATTGAGCGCAGTGAACGATTGTCCCTGAGGCTTACCGCATCGTCGTCCAATGCAAGGCCAAGCCAAATCTTGCGCCGCCGACCGGTGTTTTTGAGGAGTTGGGCGAGGGCGCAATCGTCGATGAGCGCGTTTTTGATGGCCGCGACGCCGCCGGTCTCGGCGAGGGCGTCGGCGCGCACCAACATGCATCCGCCGGCCGCCGCGGCGGTTCTTCGCGCCGGATTGTTGACCGCCGGAAACGGATAGAGCTGCTGAAAGAAATAGACGAAGGCGGGAATGAGAAGCCCGCCCCAAACCCCGCGCGCGTCGAGCCGGGCCATCAGCGAGGCGAGGGCGAGGTCATTGGCTTCTGCGTGCGCGACGAGGCGTTTCAACGTGCTCTCGCCGAGAACAATATCTGCGTCTGTCAGCAAGTAGTATTTCGGTCGGCCGGCCTCAGTTTCGAATGTCGCCACCCCGGCGGCGACGGCGTTCAGCTTGCCCTTCCATCCTTCCGGCAGAGCGGGCGCGGCGATGACGTTGGCAGCGCGCTCGCCTGCGCCGGCCGCTCGTGCGAGCGCGGCGGTTTCGTCGCTTGATGCATCGTTGACGACGGTGATCGAAAACGCGCCGTCATAACGAGCGCGGGCATGGGCCGCGACCACATCAGTGATGGTTTCCGCTTCGTCGCGCGCGGGGATGACCGCCGCCACGGCGGGCCACGCGGCCGGTTCTGGCGCTGGCGGCAGGCGTTCGGCGCTCAGCCAGTAAAAATCTCGACCAAGCGCGAGATAGGCCCAGGCCGCGAGGACGCCGCCGGCGATGAGGAGCGAGAGATCCATCTCCCCGACCTGCCGCAGTCGGCCGATTGCCGCAAGCGCGAAAAACGCCTACATCACCCCTTCGGCGCTTCTTATGTGAAGCGATGGTGAAGGCCCTTTGTTGATGACCGGTGCGTCCCTGCCAGAAACGGCGCCGCAAGCGCCAGCCGCGAGCGCTGTCGGCGCGTCGCCGACAAGTGTTGAGGCGGTGGAGAAGCCGTCGGGCAAAGGCGCGAAGGACGAGAATTTTCCCGTCGGCTCGTTTTTGCTGCCAAAGGCCCTGCGGCCCCACGTGGCGACTTACTACGCGTTCGCGCGGGCGATCGACGATATCGCCGACGATGAGGAACTCGCATCTGGCGAGAAAATTCGTCGCCTCGAAGGCATGGACGCCGCGCTCACCGGCGCGCCCGGCTATGGGCCGGAATACGCCAAAGCCCACGCCCTAAGGGAGAGCATGGAGGCGACCAATGTGCCGAGTGTTCACGGTTCGGATCTCGTGGCCGCGTTCGTGCAAGACTGCAAAAAGCAACGCTACGCCAGCTGGGAGGAACTTCTCGGTTATTGTGCGAAGTCAGCGAACCCCGTTGGCCGCTATCTCCTCGATCTCCATGGTGAAGACCCGTCCGGCTACCGATATTCCGACGCCTTGTGCACCGTTTTGCAAATCACCAACCACTTGCAAGATTGCGGCGATGATCGTCGCTCCCTTGACCGGGTCTATGTTATCGAGCCCTGGCTCGCCGAGGCGGGCGGCCGCATTGAAGACCTCGACGCCGCTGCGGCGTCGCCGGCCTTGCGCGCCGTTATGGACCGAATGCTCGATGGGTGCGAGGCTTTGATGGACGACGCGCGCAAGTTACCGGGCGCCCTTAAAAGTCGATCACTGGCGATGGAAAGCGCGGTTATTGTGCGCTTGGCGGCGCGCTTAATCGCCATCTTGCGTACCGGCGATCCGCTCGCGACGCGTGTCGCTTTAACGAAACTTGATTTTGCTAAGGCCGGCGTGATGGGCGCCATAGCCGGCTTCTTCGCCGCGAAGGGCGTTGGAAGCCCTGCGCCTACGGAGCGATCGCCATGAGCGCTTCTGGGACTGTTTCCGGGCCCGTTTCTGGTGCGGCGGCTGATCAATCAATTGATTTAGACGCCGCGCGCGCCCATGCGAGCGCGGCGGTCAAGAAGTCCGGAACCTCTTTCGCCGCCGGCATGGCCATCTTGCCAAAGCTTCGGCGCCAGGCGATGCACGCCATTTATGCCTTTTGCCGCGAAGTCGATGACATCGCCGACGATGACGGCCTAACGCAAGATGAACGCCTTACGCGCCTCGCCGCTTGGCGGCAGGAGATCGATCGGCTCTATGCGGGTGTTCCGGAGTTCCCGGCCGGCCTTGCGCTGCTTGAACCGGTCGCCGCCTATCGTCTGCCTAAGAATGAATTCATCATGATGATCGAAGGCATGGAGATGGACGCGCGGGGGCCGGTTGTGGCCCCATCGATGGAAACGCTCCTTGCTTACACGCGGCGGGTCGCGGGCGCCGTTGGGCTTTTATCCATGCCTGCTTTCGACGCGCCGCCTGGTGAAGTGTCGGACCGCTTTGCGCTCGCTCTTGGTGACGCCCTGCAATTGACGAATATTCTCCGCGACGTCGCAGAGGATGCGCTCATCGGCCGACTTTATCTGCCTAAGGAATTGTTAGAGAAGTACGACGCGCCGACGACGCCTGAGAAAATCGTCGGCGCTGCTGGGCTGCCCCGTGTGGCGGAAGACCTTGGCGCCCTGGCGGCGGAGAAATTCGCAGCGGCGCGCGCTGAACTTCCGAACCTTGATTGGCGCACCATTAAGCCGGCGCTTTTGATGATGGGCGCATACGAAGCATATCTCCTTAAAATGCAGCATCGCGGATGGGATCGCGCAGGCGAGCCCGTTGAGCTTTCCAAAGCCCGAAAAATCGCGATTGCGGCCCGTTACGCGCTGTTTCCACCGAGGGCGTTAACGTCATCATGAGGGGCCGCGTGCATGTCATCGGGGCGGGTCTTTCCGGGCTCGCCGCGGCGGTTCGCCTTGTGGAGGCGGGGCGCGCGGTGACGCTCTATGAAGGGGCGGGCCATGCCGGCGGCCGGTGCCGGTCGTTTTATGACCGCACGCTGGAGCGCGATATCGACAATGGCAATCACCTCATCATGTCGGGCAATAAGTCCGCCTTATCGTTCTTGGAACGGATCGGTTCTGAAGACGCGCTCACGGGACCGGAGTTCGCGCAATACCCGTTCGTTGACGTTAAGTCCGGCGCGCGCTGGGTGATCCGCATCAATGAAGGCTTCATTCCGTTTTGGGTGTTCGACGAACAATGGCGTGTGCCGGGCTCGAAAGTGATGGACTATGTCAAAGCTGGTGCCATTGTCTTCGCTAGCGCGGACAAGACCGTCGATGACATCGTCGATAAGGATAACATTCTTTATACGACATTTTGGGAGCCTTTGACCCTCGCTGTCCTTAACACGACGCCGGCTTTCGGGCAGGCGAAGCTTTTGTGGTCCGTCATTCGGGAAACGTTTCTGCTCGGTGGCGGCGCATCGCGGCCTCTAGCGGCGAAGCGTGGGCTCGGTCCCGCCTTTGTCGATCCCGCTGTGGCGTTTTTACGCAAATCCGACGCGGAGGTTCGTTTTAACGCGCTCTTGCGCGCCATCCGGTTTGAAAACGGTCGCGCGGCGGCGCTTGGTTTCGGCGACGGGGAGGCGATCGACCTCGGCGTTGACGATGAAGTCGTCATCGCCGTGCCGCCATCGCGCCTAAAGCAACTTATACCCTCATTTGATCCGCCAGAAGACAATGCGTCGATCTTGAACGTGCACTATCGCTTCGGCCGCGACGTTCCCGTCGAACATCTGCGCGGCGCGCCGTTTATCGGTATGGTCTCGTCCGACGCCCAATGGTGTTTCGTGCGCGACGACGTCATCAGCCTCACCACCTCCGCCTCCCATGCAATCGGCATGGACGATGTCCCCAACAAGCAAGCCGCGGACGCCATGTGGCGGGAAACCCAAATTGCTCTCGGCCTCGGCGATGCGCCCTATGAAGCGGTGCGCGTCATCCGCGAGCGGCGCGCGACGCCGGACCAAAGCCCGGAAGGCGCGTCGAAACGCTTAGCACCTGAGACGAAATGGACAAATGTCACGCTCGCCGGCGATCACACCGACACCGGCGTGCCGGCGACGATCGAGGGCTCGATCCGGTCCGGCGACCGGGCGGCTAAGCTCATTCTCGAACGCAATGCCGGAGCCCGCGCCGCGTGACGCAATTTATCGGGATTGTCTGTGGACTGAAGTCGGAGGCGGCCGCCGTGCGCGCGGCCACCGACGCTTCAACTCGGCAAAAGCTCCAGATTGGGGTCTCGGGCGCTGATGCGGCGCGCGCTGAACGTATTGCGATGGATTTTGCTGACGCTGGCGCTGCGGCCATTCTCAGCATCGGCGTTTCGGGCGGTCTTGATCCGTCTTTAGCGCCGGGCGCTTTTGTTCTGGCGCATGTGGTGAAAACCGATGACGGCGATATTCATAATCCCGCTCAGCTCGTCACCGCGTCAGAAATCGTTCGGCCAATCTATGGAGCCTCGAAGATAATTCAGACAGCGGATGAAAAATCCCGAATTTTCGCGCGCACCGGTGCGGTCGCGGTTGATATGGAAAGCGCCGGCGCCGCGGCGGCCGCTCTGCGCGCCGGCGTGCCGTTTCTCGCCGCACGCGCAATCGCTGATCCTGCGTCGGCCGCGCTCCCGCCAGCGGCGATGAACGCCGTTGCGCCAGACGGGTCGACGAAGGTCTTGGCGACGCTCGGAAAGTGCATCCTGGCGCCGGCGCAATTCCCGGCATTGATGGAGCTTGGCGGCTATTCCGCCATCGCGACAAAGACCTTACGCAACCGCCTTGGCGGGCTCTTTGCGGACCTTTTTCTCCGCCTCGATCTTTGACATCTCTTCTTCGACGATTTGTTCGTGTACGTCGACGGCCGGTCTCGCATTGGAGAGATTGATCTCCGGCGCCATCGGGCCTTCGGTTTTAATTTTGAACATGCTGGAAAGCTTGAAGAGTTTCAGCGGGTTCTTCACCGCATCCATGGCCGCCGTCGGTTCATAACCGCAATGGGCCATGCAGTTGGCGCATTTTTCGTACTTACCAGTGCCGTACTGGTCCCACTCGGTGGTCTCCATCAGCTCTTTGAAGGTATCGACATAGCCCTCGCCGAGGAGATAGCAGGGCTTCTGCCAGCCAAACACATTACGCGTCGGCGAGCCCCACGGCGTGCACTGATATTCCTGGTTGCCGGCGAGAAAGTCTAAGAAGAGCGTTGAGTGCGACAGGTTCCATTGACGCCCGCGCTCTTTGCCAATCTTGAAGATGTCGCGGAAGAGCTGCTTGGTTTTCTTGCGTGATAGGAAGCTCTCTTGGTCTTCCGCGCGCTCATACGCGTAACCAGGCGAGATCGAGATATTGACGCCGAGATCGGTGGCGAAATCGAGGTAATCGGCGACCATTTCCGCCGTCATATTGTCGAAGATCGTCGCGTTGACGTTCACTTGGAAGCCGCGTTCTTGGGCGGCTTTGATCGCTTTGACGGCGATTTTAAACGTGCCTTTTTGATCGACCGCTAGATCATGTTCTTCTTCGAGGCCGTCGAGGTGGACAGAGAAAAAGAGAAACGGCGACGGCTTAAAGAGGTCGAGCTTCTTTTCCAGGAGCAGCGCGTTGGTGCACAGCGAGACGAATTTCTTACGCTTAACAATCCCCTCGACGATCTCGCCAATCTCTTTGTGGATCAAAGGCTCGCCGCCGGGGACGGCGACAACGGGCGCCCCGCATTCGTCAACCGCGTCGAGGCATTCCTTGACCGACAAACGTTTGTTCAGAATCGGCGCCGGATAGTCGATTTTGCCACAGCCCGGGCAAGCGAGATTGCACCTGAACAAGGGCTCCAGGAACAGAACGAGCGGATACTTCTCGCGTCCCAAGATCTTTTGTTTCATCACATAAGCGCCGACACGGGCTTGTTGATGCAGCGAAACGGACATTCTCTACTCCGTAATCAGATAACAGTCTTGCGGCGTCATCCGCCGTTTTAAGCGGTTAGGCGTTCTCGATCGACCAAACATCCATGGATTTCGGTCGGGGAACGTCGGACAATTCCTGCGGCAGTTTGAAGTGCACGTTTTCTTCTACGCCGTCGAGGGTCGAAACAGTCACATCCCGATAGGCGCGCAACCGCTCAATTGTCTCTTTAACGAGGGTTTCCGGCGCTGAGGCGCCGGCCGTCACGCCGACTTTACGAACGTCTTTCAACCAAGCGGCGTCAAATGCGTCCGCGTCCTCGATGAGATAGCTCGGAAGCCCGAAATTCTCACCGATCTCCCGCAAACGGTTCGAGTTCGAAGAGTTATGGGCGCCGACCACGAGCAGCAAATCGACTTTTTTCGACAGTTCGATCACCGCCGTTTGGCGATTTTGCGTGGCGTAACAAATGTCGCGCGTGTCTGGGCCGATAATCTTCGGAAAGCGCTTTTTCAGGGCGGCGATGACGTCTTTGGTGTCGTTCACCGACAGGGTCGTCTGGGTGACGAATGAGACGCGCTCAGGATCGGCGACCTCTAACGTCTCGACGTCGTGGGGCTCGGAGATAACGTGGACCGTTCCTGGAATTTGTCCGAGCGTGCCCTCAACCTCTGGGTGGCCGAGGTGGCCGATGAGCACAATGTCGAAGCCCTTCGCCGCATAGCGCCGGCCTTCTTTGTGCACTTTCGTGACGAGCGGGCAGGTGGCGTCAATCACGTCGAGGTCGCGAAGGCCCGCGCCGTCTTCAACTTTTTGCGATACGCCGTGGGCGGAGAAGATTGTCACTGCGCCTTCAGGGATTTCGTCGATTTCCTCAACGAAAATGGCGCCGCGCGCCTTCAGGGTGTCGACGACGCGTTTGTTGTGAACAATCTCGTGGCGCACATAGACCGGCGCGCCATATTTTTCCAAGGCGCGCTCGACAATGTCGATCGCCCGTTCGACGCCGGCGCAAAACCCGCGCGGTTGCGCCAGAACGACTTCGATCGGTTCTTTCAGCGTCGAATTGTCAGCATCGTTCGGTGCCACTGTCTCGACCATGCTCGGTAACCCTTTCAGAGGACGCCGCCGCCCAATCACTCCGTCGCCCAGCGGTTAGGCCCAAAACAGCCTGTTGGTTGGGCGACGCGATAGCAAAGGCGATCTTCGTATATTGCTCGACTAACAAAAAACATCCCTCGAGGCGAGGGCAGCAAAGCCACAACACGCCGGGGACGGGCCGAACTACACCTATTTTGGTCAGCTTTATACCGCGATTTTGTTGCGGCGCAAAATCAGATCGGCTGGTGGATTGATCAAGTTTTCTTTCATTTTGCAGGTTTCGCCGTTTGTCAGCGTGCGATTCTGACAAGCTGTGCAAGGCCTATCGCCGCGCGCGAAGTTTTTCGCTAGCCTTTACCGACGGGCGATTTGGCGGCGGGGTTCATGCCCGTCAAGCGGCGCTGTAAGGGCCCAGTAAAGGCCCGATAAAGCCTGTGTGGGTGTAGTGAGGGGCGGGATTATGACGACGATTTTTGGCATGGCGCGGCGGGCGTTCGCGGGCGGCCAGGGTACAGCGCCGGAGAAGGTGGGACGATTAGGGTTTGACGATGGCGAAGAACCCAGAAGCGTCTGGCCTAAGGCGAAAATTCTGAAAGTGCTCGAAGACCGCTATGGCGATTTGGAAATGCTCGGCGAGGAGGCGGGGTACAGTCTTTACGGCGCTGTCGAAAACGATATCCGCTTTGCGATCGTGCTGGTGCACGCTTCTACGCTCGGCACAAAAACTAAGGACATCGCGGAAGTCGGCTTCGTAGCGCGCTTCACCTCGTTCCCGCTCACGGAAACAGCTGAGGAGGGGATCAACAGAAACCTCCATATCAGCGTCGTTGCGCGCGACGCGGGCGGCGATCTCTTTCTCATTGGCGGGGTTTTGGCGTCCGGCGAGTTTAACGACGGCGCGTTCGCGCTGGTTCTCGACGCTTGGCGACGCGATCTCATCGTCACCTTGCAAGGCGTAACCGGCGGCTCGCTCGCCGATTCCCATCCGGCGACGCAGTTCAGCGCTGTGCGAACCTTTGCTCAAAACCACGCGCCAAATGATGAGCATACGCCGCTTGCGGACGTGCTCGATCGGTTTATGGGGGCGGACCGTCACGCGCCGAGCGTCGGCGACGCATTTGATGGGGGCAAGAAGCGCGGGTTCTTGGAAAAGATCGGTTTCCTCACTCGGGTGTTCTCGCGCGGCGACGGCGTTTAGCGATGCATCGCTGATTGGCGTTTTCTATTAAAATTTACCGCCCGTCTTTTTATCAGTCTTTCTTAGCGCTGAGGTTTCGGGTAAGGGCCCGCCCATGACTGACTTTAACGCCGCCATCCGCAACACCGCCGATCTTGTCGAAGAAGCCCTCGACGCATTTCTCCCGACCGCTTCAGGGCCGTTAGGGCGCGTGATTGACGCGATGCGCCATGGTGCGCTCGACGGCGGCAAGCGGTTGCGCCCGTTTCTCGTCATTGCCGCCGCTGACATCTTTGATGCGCCGCGCGATCGCGCCGTTCGTGTCGGCTGCGCTGTTGAGATGATTCATTGCTACAGCTTGATTCATGACGATTTGCCGGCGATGGATGATTCCGATCTGCGCCGCGGGCGACCGTCCGTCCATAAAGCTTTTGACGACGCGACGGCGATTCTCGCTGGCGACGCGTTACTGACACAGGCGTTTGAAATCCTGGCCGATCCTGCAACGCATCCCTCGGGCGATGTTCGGTGTCGGATCGCGGCGGATCTTGCGCACGCGTCCGGCAAGGCCGGCATGGTCGGCGGCCAGATGATCGACATCTACGCCGAACAAAAGGATTTTTCGATCGAACAAATCGAAGAATTGCAGCGTTTGAAGACAGGCGCCCTTATTCGGTTCTCCGCGCGCGCCGGCGGCGTTGTCGGAGAGGCGGACGAGACGGCGATCGCCGATCTTACGGCGTACGCCGAAGACCTCGGTTTGGCGTTCCAAATCGTCGATGACTTGTTGGACATGTTCGGCGACGCCGAGGCGCTCGGCAAACCGATCGGCCAAGACACGGACATGGACAAAGCGACGTTCGTGAAAATTCTTGGCCCCGAAGGCGCGCGCGATAAAGCCCGCGATCTGGTCGCCCGCGCCAAAGACCGCTTGTCGCAGTTCGGCTCCGCCGCCGATCCATTACGCGGCGCCGCGGACTTTGTTTTCGCGCGAAAATCCTAATACGGACGCTTCACCGCCAGGCGGCCAAAAAATTGTGCAAAGCGCGAGCGGATTTTCTCACGTAGTCGTGATCGCTCGCCCATGAACTATTTTAAGACGCTGAACGTTCCCCAAATATCTCCGCTTTTTGGTCTGCGGAGCGCAATGCTGGGAGCTTTTCATGCGTACTCAAACCTCTAAGATTGCATTGATCGTCGCTGTGTCGACGACGCTGGGCGCTACAGCCGCCCATGCAGGCGATCCTTACGTCCTCGTAACCGGAGCGCTCGTCTTTCAAAACGATTCTGACAATATCGGCGCATTCGACGGCGCTTTTTCAACTGGGCCGGGTACGGCGATTTCCGCCGGCACCGTTTTGCCTGACGGAACGCCCGTTGGTTGGAATACGGAGTTCGACACAGGTTACGCGGTCTCAGGGGCGATCGGTAAATATTACGGCCCGTTTCGCGCCGAGATTGAAGTCGCCTATCAAAATGTCGGCGTTGAAACCCATACGGGCGTGTCGGCCGCAGGGATTGATCTGTCAGCGGAAGACGCCGGCGTTCTCGTATCTGGAGCGCCCGCCAATTTAGGCGTCAGCGTCGCTGATCTCGTGGCCGACGGCCAGGGTCAGATCGACACCATCTTTGTCATGGCGAACGTGCTCTATGAATTCGGGATGGCGGGGCCTTTAAAACCTTATATCGGCGGCGGCATTGGTATTGGCTTCGCTGACGTCAATTATTCGCCGTCCGCCGTCGGCATTATCGACGACGGGTCTACGGAGTTCGCCTATCAAGCGATGGTCGGTTTTGCTTATACGGTCGCTCCCCGGGCGGACGTTGTTCTTGGTTACCGCTATCGCGCCACCAATGACGTCGGCATCGAGGCGAGCCTTTTCGATGCAGACTTTGAGGTCGAAAACCGCGCGTCGATGGCGGAAGCGGGTTTGCGAATTCGGTTCTAAAGACCGTTCTGTGCAACGACTTACAGCAAACGGCGCCTGCGGTTTAAGGCGTCGTTTGATGTTTATGGCTTAAACGCGCGTTCGCGCTTATCTCCGCTAGGCGGATTTCATGTAAGTCTAGGCGTTTTGTTCGGTTGGGGCTGTTAAAACCCTAACGTCACGCCCAAACGCGCCACTGGATAGACGCTGTAATCGTCGACGTCCTCGCGCAAATTGTCTTCCTCCAGCGCGAGTTGGGCTTGAAAGTTTGGATCGTCCGCCAAGAGACCGTCCGTTGCCGTGAGCGCCACGTCGGACTCGCCCGTGAACGCTGCGCCCACAAGAAATGACCAGCCGATGCGATTGTCGCTCGTGACGGCGTTGTCGAAGCCGAGACCAATAAACGGCGCGGCGTCGTTGGCGCTGATGGCGCCGGTTAAGACGCCGACTTGTTCCGGCGTGAATATTTGATCGCCGATTTCAACCGGCGCCGCGGGTGTCGCTGACAAGTCGATTGTCTTTGCCCCTAGAACAAGCCCGGCGGAGATAAACCATCCATTGGTAAAAGGATGAAAGTCAGCCGTTAAAAAGGCGTTCGACAAACCGACATCGCCGTCGTAATCGACGCCGTCATATTCTTCATCAATGCTGATATCGAACCAGTGGCCGCCCGCGCGAAGAACAAGCCAGTCGGTCGTGCGCGCTTGAATGTCGCCGCCGAGCCCCAGCGCGCCGCCATATAAGCCAACTGCGAAACGGTTGCGCTCATCGCCGCCAGTGTCAGCATTCGCGGCGACAGACCACAGTGTAGCAATGCCGGCGACCGCCACGCCGGCAAATCTGGCGCTGTGGCGACGGTTTGTTCTGCTCGTATTCAGTGGGCGTCTTCGTGTCATAGCCGCGCTCCTTCACTGGTGAAGTGAATTTAGCGTTGCTCTACAAGCTGGAGTATTGAAGGCTGATTGCTTTTATCGCGTGCATTGTCCGTTTCCGGATAAGCTTGTTCCGCGTGACGGCGCTATTTGGTATGATGTGACGCGGTATTGAAAAAAATCGCTTGCATCTTATTAAACAAGACCGCAAGCACGCCGCCCAGTGAAAAGAAATGGCCAGTGCGTTGTATTGCACGCAAACGCTTTTTCTCGCCTATACGTTCGAAGACCATTTTGTAAGGAGACATGGATGAAAGAGCGCACATTAGATTGGTTGAACGCGATCTAGCAGCGCTGGTTATCCAGTCCGGCGCGATAGATTATACGATCGCGCAACAAACGCTTCCCCTAAACACCTCCCGACAAACGCCTTCTTACGCGTGTTCAGTCGTGGTGTCGGGGAACTTCAAAAATCCTGAGAAAGAACTTAACCGCCGCGGTTGTGAGCGCGTCTTTGCGCTTGTCGCCCGCTTGCGGCGCGTGAGTTTTGAGAGTGTTCAATGACGTTTCAGTTTAGACACGCGCCGTCTAACGGCGCTGACGCATTCCTTGTTGATGCGACTAACCCAGCGCGCGGTGTTTATGGTTGGCTAACGCCTATGGTGCTCGCGGTCGCGCGGACACGGCCCGACTTTGCGCGCACCGTCCTTAGCGTTCCGCGGACTGAGCAACACTTTTTGGCGTTGTGCGCTGCGCTGATGGGCGCGCGGGCAAGCGACCCCGATCATTTAGCGGCGTTCGCGCGGAGTTATGGCGTGCTCTCGCGGGTGACGCTTTTGTGCGCCTGTGATCCGACGCTCGATGACGCCATCGCCAGGGCGCTCGTCAACGTTGCTCCAAAATTCGGCGGCGGCGTTTGGCGGCCGGCGACCTATCGGCGTCTGACGGCGCTCATGGCCGACGGCCAAGCGCGCAAAACCCTGCGTCATGCTGTGCGCATCACCCGGCGGGATGTGCTGACGCTGTCGCGTCTGCCGAAAGGGTTCCGGTCAAATGCTGTCCAAAAAATCGTGCGGAACAAGCACTTCGCCGAAGTGCGTTTTGCAATCGACTTTGTTCGCCGGATCAGAACTGATCTTGATGATCGCCGGATACACCATTCGATTGCTAAGAGCCAAGGCGTTGACACAGAAGACTGGGTGCGCCGTCATTTGGAACACGCGCCGTTTCCCGAACCGCCGATTGAGGCGCTCGTCGCCGGCGATGAGGGGCGGCTTACACCGCTAACGTCCTACGCGGCGCTAAAAAGGGCGGCGCTTGAGTTCGATAACTGTATTCGCAATTATCTTAACCAGGTGCTGATTGGTGAGTCGTATTTCTATCGCTACGGCGTATCGCAAAACGAGCAAGGCGTAGCGATTGTAGAGCTACGACGTATGCCAATTATTGGCTGGGTCGTTTATGAAGCGTTGGGCCGGAAGAACGATGCGATTTCCGGTGTTGATCGCGCTGCGATTCTCGCCGCTTTTCGTAGCGTGGGGGTGATCGCAGCGCCGCAAGCCGTCGATCCCAATGCTTGGTTCAACGTGAACTAACCAATAAGAAGCGCCGGCCCTGCCTTTCTGGTCGGGGCGGCGCTTTCTTTCCCCGCATAGGGAAGCCGCAATCTTTGCGCATGTCGTCGGTTAAGACCTTTGATCATAGAACGGAAAGTCTCGGCGATCGCGCGCGCGGCCGTCCCTTTTTTTGAGTGGTCTTATTGGTTTGATTGTATGCAAGCTCGGATACGCTTTGTCGTTCCGTTTACTTTTTCTCTGGCGGATGTTTTATTTCGTTACCGTTGTTTCGCGCGACAAAACTGGCGAAGGAATTGGCGAGGGGAGAGACACGATGACGTTGGATTATTTGCAGCGCAGCGTGAGCGGCGCTCGCACCTTGAAATCAGCGCTTTGTAGAGTCCGACACCCTAGATATGGCGCAATTATTGCGTTTTTTGCTATTTTTGTGACATTTCCAAATACCGTCTCGGCGCAGTCGTCCCCCTCGCGCGTGTGTTTTAACGCCGTACAAGGAAAGATTGCGTGGGACGGCGGCGATCAACGCCAATGGAACCCTTCAAACGTCGATTGGCTTTGTGCGGGTGCTGAGAATTCCACCGAACCAGCGAAGTGTTTCGAAGAAGTAATGTCCGGCCGTGTGAATTGGGGCGGCGGAACTAAATGGCAGTGGAACAACGCCATCAACCTCTGCAAAGGGGTCGAGAAACGCGCGCACCAATATTGATTGTTTTCGACGGGAATTAGGCAATGGCCGGAATTGGCAGCAAGCGATTCCCACCTGCCAGAAAGAAGGAACGGTGATTATGGCGACGGTGAACCCTCGCAGGGTCTCGCCGCGATCGGGGGCATTGCCTTCAACCACATCTCCAGGCACAACGCCGAGTATTTCCGGTCGGGTCACGACGCCAGGCTCACCCCTGTTGAGCGGTCCGGCCGCTGGAACGTTCGACCGTCTGCAAACGGAGCGCCGACAACAATTACAGGCCGCTGCAAGCGCCGATTTCAATACGCGCGCGGCGCGCCTTGCAGAGGTGCAGCGGCGACGCGAAGCGCTTGAGCGCACTGCAGCGAGCGACGCCCGGATTGCAAGAATCCTCGCTGATCGCAATGACCAAGATCGTATTCCTAACCGCTATCGCGATTGCGATGACACCAAAACTAATGTGAACCCGGCTGTTCCCGAAGTGTGCGACGGCGTCGACGACAATTGCGACGGCGCTGTCGATGAAGGAGTTACGATCCACGTTTATGAAGACCGCGACGGCGATGGTTTCGGCTCCGATGCGCGTCGGTTGGACATCTGTCTCGTTGGAACGGCTCCGGCCGGCGTGGCGCTGCGCGGCGGCGACTGCGATGACAATGATTCAAGCCGTACGCCGATCAATGGCTGCAATTAGGGGGTGATGATGACGCGCATATCGACATTGACCCAGCAACGAGCGACATATCAACAAACACTCCTTAAGCGGGCGGCGTCTTGGCGAAGGGGGCTGGTGCGGGCGACAGCGTTCGCGGCTGCCTTATGGGCGTTTGTCGCTTTGGTTACGGCGCCGTCGGGGGCTGTTGATCTACCCGTTTCTTGTGGGACGTTGCAGGCGCAGGGGCAGCGTAATCCATGCGATGACGGATTGTTTTGCAACGGCCTGGAACGCTGTTTGCCTGGCGATCCCAATGCGACGACTATTCGGCGTCCGCAATATGTGGTTTCTGGTTGCGTCAGAGCGACGAACCCGTGCGGTTCCGCAGCGGGGCAGTGTAATGAAAACACTGATCGGTGCGGCGTTGAATGCGCTGACGCCGACGGTGACGGATCGCAAGACGCCGCGTGCGGCGGCGATGATTGCGACGACAACAATCCAAACCGGTATCCCGGCAATGTAGAGGTGTGCGACGTCTACGGAATTGATGAAGATTGCGATCCGCGCACCTGGGGTGAAGTTGACCGTGACGATGATGGTTGGTTCGCCGCCTCCTGCACCATGCCGCCACGGTTAGAGGATATTCGATAAGATCTGGCGATTTAAATATGGATCTAGGGTAGCGCTCGTTGAACGGGGAGAGAAGCAATGTCGCCCATTAAGTCTGTGAACATATCTTTTGCTGCAACAGCCGCTGTTGGCGCGCTTACGGCTTTGATGCTCGCTATTGCACCTGCCGCCGCGCAACAGACGACCTGCCGCGCCGCTGTTCAGGGCAATATTGCTTGGGACGGCCGGAACGATCGATCGTGGACCAATGAACAATTGAATAAACTGTGCAGCGGCGCGGAGACCTCCACGCAGCCCGGCCAGTGCTTCCAAACGGTGATGTCCGGCAAGGTGAACTATGGCAGCGGCACGACCTGGAATCCCAACAATGCGCTCGATCTTTGCCAGGGTAGCACGAACGCGTCAGCGACGATCAGCTGTTTCAGAAATCAGTTGGCGCAACAGGGTAACTGGCGCCCAGCCATTGATGCATGCAAGGCGCGCGTGGTGACCATGACCCCGCGCGCCGGCGCCGTTGTCACCACGCGTCCTTCCGTAACGCCGCCGCCGGTTAGTGGACAGACGGAAGCAGCGACAACCGCCGAGCGCGACCGCGTCGCCCGCATTTCTTGTCGCGGACCGTTTAAGGGACGCGTTTATGTGCCGAGTTTCTCTGACCCTGCGCAGCAATCTTACGTCGTCACGCTCGACTTTGAGGGTATTGACGGAGGCAATCCGGAGCCTGGCCAGTGTTCGCGCAGCGGCGGTTTCGGTTTCCCGTAAGCGTTGAACGCCAATACCGGCAAGCGGATGGGGCGGCTTGAGTTTACGGCGGGCTATCTCAATAACGGCCGCCGTTTCCTCAATAGTATTGAAACGGATGAAAATGGTGAATTAGTCTCTATCGGAAGCAACCTTAACGGCTTCGAGCAAGTACTTCTGAACGCCATGTTTTCTGAGACGGCGTCGAACTTCTACGTCGACGCAAAATGGACGACCCGTGGCGGACAAACCGCGATGCCGCGAATCTATGAGGTGATGAGCGTCAACCGCTAAGAAGCGCACTGGTCGTTTTCACCGCCGCCGGCGCCGCGCTTTCGCGCCTTTTGGTTTCGACAGGATGTTCGAAACGGTGCCTTCCGACTTCGAAATTCGCCCCTTCGATGAGGCGGAGACTTTCGCCTCAATTTCGGACTGGCGGGCGAGGGGGTCGTCGGCGATCGCGAGTTCGGTCTCTTGTAGACGCTTGATTTCATCCCGCAGGCGGGCGGCCGTCTCAAACTCAAGGTCGGCGGCCGCTTCGCGCATATCTTTCTCAAGGCCATCAATGACCGCGCGCAAATTGCCGCCTATGGGCGCGCCGTCGTCATAGCTGCCGCCGTCTTCGCCAAGCCCTGCTGCAGCGTCGGCGTTGGCCGGTTGCGCGGCGCGCACGCCGCGGTGACCTACGAATGTTTGACCCGCGGCCGCCTTCGCACCTTCATCATCGGACGTGGCGATTTCAGCGATTTTCGCTTGCACTGTCTTCGGCGTAATGCCGTTGGCCTCATTGTGCGCTGTTTGTTTCTCGCGCCGGCGTTCGGTTTCGGCGATCGCGCGCTCCATAGAGCCGGTCATTTGGTCGGCGTAAAGAATAACCCGTCCGTCGACATTGCGCGCCGCCCGGCCGATCGTCTGCACGAGCGACGTTTCTGACCGCAAAAACCCTTCCTTGTCGGCGTCAAGAATGGCGACGAGACGGCACTCCGGAATATCGAGGCCTTCGCGCAAGAGATTGATGCCCACGAGTACGTCAAACGCCCCAAGCCGGAGATCGCGGATAATCTCTATCCGTTCCAGCGTCTCCACATCGGAGTGCATATAACGCACGCGCACCCCTTGCTCATGCATATATTCGGTGAGGTCTTCGGCCATGCGTTTCGTCAGCGTCGTGACGAGAACACGCCCGCCGTCTTTCGCGACCTGCTTGCACTCTTCGATGACGTCGTCGACCTGGTTGGCCTTCTCGCCCGTCACGGGACGAATTTCGATTTCGGGATCGATAAGCCCCGTCGGACGAATGACCTGCTCGGTGAAAACGCCGCCGGTGCGTTCCAATTCCCACGGGCCCGGCGTTGCGGAGACGTGCACCGTCGCCGGGCGCATCTTCTCCCACTCCTCGAATTTCAACGGTCGATTGTCCATGCAGGAGGGCAGGCGGAAGCCGTACTCCGCTAATGTCCGTTTACGGTTGAAGTCGCCGCGGAACATCGCGCCGATCTGCGGCACCGTCTGGTGGCTCTCGTCGACGAACAAGAGCGCGTTCTCCGGCAAATATTCAAAAAGGGTCGGCGGCGGCTCGCCCGGCTTGCGGCCGGTGAGATAGCGGGAGTAATTCTCAATGCCGTTGCAAGAGCCTGTCGCCTGCATCATCTCAATGTCGAATTCGACGCGCTGTTGCAGGCGCTGCGCCTCGAGGAGTTTTCCCTCCTCTTTCATTTTCGGGATGACCTCTTCCATCTCGCGTTGAATTTTCTCAATCGCTTGGTTGAGGGTCGGGCGCGGCGTCACATAGTGGCTGTTGGCGTAGATCGTCACCTGTTCCAACTCACCGGACTTTTGTCCCGTGAGGGGATCAAACTCCGTAATCGCCTCAATCTCGTCGCCAAACATAGAGACGCGCCAGGCGCGGTCTTCATAGTGGGCGGGGAAAATCTCAATAATGTCGCCGCGCGCCCGGAACGTGCCGCGCGCGAAGGCGGCGTCATTGCGGCGATACTGCAGGGCGACGAGGTCGGCGAGGAGCTGCTTGCGCTCAATCTCTTGCCCGGCATGCAGCGAAAACGTCATCGCCGTATAGGTCTCCACCGAGCCAATGCCGTAAATGCACGACACCGACGCGACGATGACGACGTCGTCGCGCTCTAAGAGGGCCCGCGTCGCGGCGTGGCGCATCCGGTCGATCTGCTCATTGATCGAGCTTTCTTTCTCAATATACGTGTCCGTACGCGGAACATACGCTTCCGGCTGGTAATAGTCGTAGTACGAGACAAAATACTCGACCGCGTTGTCCGGGAAGAAGGCTTTGAACTCGCCATAGAGCTGGGCAGCGAGCGTCTTGTTGTGGGCAAGGATGAGGGCGGGGCGCTGCTGCGCCTCGATGATCTTCGCCATGGTGAAGGTCTTGCCCGTGCCTGTCGCCCCGAGGAGGACTTGATCGAACTCGCCGTCATTAAGCCCGCCCGACAGTTCGGGGATGGCGGCGACTTGGTCACCGGCGGGCTCATAGGCGGAGACAACGCGCAAGGGCCGCGACAGGGTCTTCGCCGTTTCCGGGCGCTCCGGGCGATGCGGCGTCCACAGTTTCGGTGCATGGGTGTCGTGATAGGTCGCGACCGCCTCGGAGAACCCGCCGGGGGTGAGCTCATTGGCGGGCGTCACCGGTTGCGCGGCGGGTTTCTTACGGCGGGGAGAGGCGGACTTTGCAGGCATGGGGGAAAGATAGGGCGAATTGCGGCGAAGGGAAGGGGGTGCGTTGTTGCTGCGGTGACGCGGATAGGTTGCGGCGACACGGGACTTAGACATAATTTGTAGCTCGTCTTTTTGGGAGCCCTTTATTGACCTTGTTTTCGCAATTCGCCGGTCCGGCCGCGAGCCTCACTCAGAATATGCCGCCAGTCGTTGTCGCCCTTTCGACGCTGACGACCATAGCTGGGTTGCTGTATGGTTTTTACTGGTCGTTCTCTAAGTTCGCTGATCGCACGAAGTCCAATATCGAATTAATTGATTGGTGGAAGAAACGACACCAACAGCCTTCACCACCCGCTCAAGCACCCGACCTGAAAAGTTCACAGCCGAGTTCAGGGCCATCGGATTACCGGACTGTGCTCATTGATCGGGTCGCGGATGGGACGATATCAGCTGAAGATGCCTGCAGCTTAGGTTTAGCGTTGGCCGGCGAGCGCTATGAAAACCCGCCGCCGCCATCGGACGAGCTGCCCGAAGGTGCCGACCCTGCCTCCGAATATGTCCGAGACTTTGTGAGCCTCGCCACATCGAATGATGCGCGCGAGCGGGAGGCGGCAGCGCTAGACGCGCAAGGCAAGACGGAAGAAGCGCTTGATCTATTAGCGCGCCTCGCCGAGGAGGAGTCGGAAGTCCCCTGCGCCCGATGGAAAGCGCGCGGGGCGATGGCGTTTAACGCCTTCACAGCAAAGGCAATCGAGAGTTATGAACGGGCTATCGGGTGCGATCCAAATGACGCAGAAGCGCATAACCAGCTGGGTAACTTGCTAAGGCGCACAGGCGACCTCGCACGCGCTCAGGCCGCTTGTGAACGGGTACTTTCGCTTGGCAATCAGTCTTCGGACAAAACGCTGCAAGCCATTGCGCTTGGTAATCTTGGTGTGATCGCTGACGTGCGCGGCGACTATTCTGCCGCAGAAGATTATCACCAGCGAAGTTTGGCGCTGAACCAAGAGCTTGGCCGTCAGGAGGGGATCGCGGCCGCGCTCGGCAATCTTGGTTTGACCGCTCAGGCGCGCGGCGACCTTTCAGCTGCAGAGGGTTATCACCAGCGGAGTTTGGCGCTGAATGAAGAGTCAGGCCTCAATGAGGGGACAGCGGCCACGCTCGGCAATCTTGGTGTGATCGCTCGGATGCGCGGCGACCTCTCAGTCGCTGAGGATCATCACCTGCGCAGTTTAGCGCTATATGAAGAATTGGGCCTCAATGAGGGGACGGCGGCTGCGCTCGGCAACCTTGGTGTGATCGCTCGGATGCGCGGCGACCTTTCAGTCGCTAAGGATTATCACCAGCGTAGTTTGACACTGAATGAAGAGCTTGGTCGCAAGGATTTGATGGCTAACCAGCTCGCCAATCTTGGCGCGCTTGATGAAGAGCAAGGCGATTTATTTGGGGCGAGAGAGAAGTGGGAGCGGGCTTTGGCGCTTTATCGTGAAATCGGCATGCCGCATATGGTAGAGAAACTCGAAGGGTGGATTGCGGATTTGTCGTCGTAGCCGGCTGAGTGAGGCTCCGTTGTTTTGCTCGGTAGGCGTTCTTTTCTGTCGCCATCCTTCGAGACGCAGTCCTGATGGACTGCTCCTCAGGATGAGGTGTCGGATGTTAGGCCATGCCCCTCATCCTGAGGAGTCGCGGAGCGGCGTCTCGAAGGATGGCAAGGGGCTGATGCTGTTTACAACCCCAGCCTATCTGCTCCACAAAAAAGAAACGCCCACAGAACAATCTGCGGGCGTTTCATATTTATTCAGGCGCTATCGCTTCAGTCGACGCGAGGCTGAAGCGCTTCGGAATTCGGCCATTTCGATGGTTTCCGATGTCGCCTAACCGCCGCCTTCCGCTCGACTACCTAAAAGTAGTCTCCGCGATTTGCGCCGTCATATTTGCCGGATTTCAGGCAGCATTTCTTGAAAGGACCGGCCGCTGCCGCAGGGGCAGGGATCGTTGCGTCCCAGTTTTTCGACGAGTTCAATCTCGCCGCCTTTGATGGTGCGATAGCCGCGCTTAACCCGCGTTTCGGACGGGAAGCCCTTACGCCGTTTCGACATCACCTCGAAAGGACGGGAGGGCGTCAGGGTTTTTAATCTTGGGCATGGTCGCCTCCTTTTCTGGCTGCGCTGTGGGAATGGATGATGCGAGCAGCTGAGCGTCAAGCGTCGATGGCCCGTCTTTCCAAAAACGCGCTCGCCGCTTGCGTCCCAATCAATCCAATTTTAATCGGATTAAGCCATTCTTAATCGGGCGCGTCGTCTAGCGGTGCGCGCCCTTCCTTCGGTTTTGTTTCGGCCGTCAAAGCCCACAAGTTTTGCCGTCTGTTGTTGTGAGTGAGTGAGCGGCTGAATGCCTAAGAGCGCTGTCAAAAAAACGGTCTTCATCGGAACCGGCAATATCGCTGAAGCGCACGCCGAAGCGGTGGCGGAGATGCCCGACGTCTCGCTGTTCGGCGTTTTCGACGTAAGCGCCGGGCGGGCGGCGGCGTTCGCGGAGCGTTTCGGCGCGACGGAGCGCTATGACAGCCTTGAGGCCGTCGCCGACGACGCGCGCGTTGACGCCGTACACGTGCTGACCCCGCCGCCGGCGCACCATTCGACGTGTTTGCCGCTTTTGGAAGCCGGCAAGGCGGTGCTCGTCGAAAAGCCGATGGGCGTGAATAACAGCGAATGCGATGACCTCCTTGCGCGGGCGCTGGAAACGCAAACGCCGTTGCGCACCAATCAGAATTTCATTTTTCATCCGGCCCAGGAGAAAATGCGTAAGGCGGTCAACGCGAACCGCATCGGCCTCGTCCGCCAAGCCCAGTGCCGCTATATTATGCCCTTGCGGCAACTCTCCGTTCGGCAATTCGGTCATTGGATGTTCTCCTCGCCCTTAACGCTGCTGCTGGAACAGGCGGTGCATCCATTAAGTCAGCTTGACGATCTTATGGGTCCGTTGACCTTGGAGGCGGCGATCCCCGGCGCGAAACGCGCCGTCGCGGACGGCATTGAATTGGTGACGAGCTGGTCACTTAGTTTTTCGTCCTCCAAGGGCCCTGTGCAGATGCAGTTCTCTTTGGGCGACACCTATCATGATTGGTCCATTAGCCTTTATGGCGATGACGGCCGTCTTGAGGCGGATTACCTTTCCAATCGCGTCGTTGCGAGCAGCAGCGGCGCCTGGCTGGAGCCGGTGGAGCATTTGCGGACGGGACTTGCCGCTGGAATGGGACAAGCCGGAGAGGCGCTCGCCGAAGCGACGGCCTATCTGGCGGCGCAGACGGGCCTAAAGAAGCGTAACGACCCGTTCTTTCGCAGCATGCGCGGCAGTATACAGAACTTTTATCAATCCCTTGACGAGGGACGGTCGGATTTCGATAAGGCGGATTTAGACGGCGCACGGGGCGCGCGTCTCGTCGGATTGTGTGAAGACATCGTCCGTCATGCGCCGGCTTTATCGACGCCGGCGACGCCGCAAGCCTATACGCCAGGCGCGGTTAAGTTCGATTGCGCGGTGATCGGCGGTACCGGCTTCATTGGTGCACCTTTGACACGCAAGATTGCGCAATCGGGGCGTAAGGTTTTAGCGATTGCCCGCAACACCAATAATCTGTCATCGGCCTTTTCTCATGAGAACATCGTTGTCGCGAAAGGTTCTGCGTCCGATAAGGCTTTCTTATCCGAAGCCCTGAAAGACATCCCCGTCATTATCAACCTCGCCCATGGCGGCGGCGGCGCAAATTACGAAGAAATTCGCGACGCCATGGTCGGCAGCGCTAAAGCGGTCGCCGATGTCGCGCTTGAACACAAAGCTGAACGCTTATTGCATGTCAGCTCGATCGCCGCGCTTTATCTTGGCGAGCCGTCCGCGACCATCACCCATGCGACGCCGCCGGATGCGGTGCCGGAAGAACGCGGCGACTATGCCCGCGCCAAAGTGGCGACGGAGCATATGTTATTCTCTATGCAGAGGGAGAACGCGCTTCCTTTGGCGCTTTTCCGTCCGGGCGTCGTCGTCGGGGAGGGAACGTCGCCCTTCCATAGCGGCGTTGGGCTCTACAATCGCGAACGCTATTGCCTCGGCTGGAACAAGGGGCGCAATCCTTTGCCGTTCGTTCTGGTGGAGGATGTCGCGGACGCGCTCTACCAAGCGGCGTTTGGGGCGGAAAGCGCCCGTGTCATTGGTCAGTCGTTTAATCTCATCGGCGACGTACGGTTATCCGCTCACGAATATACGCAAACGCTCGGCGACGAAACAGGGCGGCCTTTGCGGTTCCGGCCGCAGTTTCTAATGGCGCAGCAGGTTGGCGAAATCGTCAAATGGCTGATTAAGCAAGTCTCCGGCCGGCGCGCGCCGTTCCCTTCTATGCGCGATTTGCGTTCGCGCGGCATGGCGAGCCAGTTTGACATCAGTTTCGAAAAGGACGTTCTGGATTGGCGGCCGGTCGCGGATCGTTCGATCTTTGTCGATAAAGCGATAAAAGTCCATAAACGCTAGGCGAGACGGCCGTTTGAATGCTCAAGATACTGCATATTTTCTCCACCTTCGCCGTCGGCGGGCCCCAGCGCCGTTTGGCGCAACTGGTGAACAATCTGGAGGGATACGCCCATACCATCTCGGCGATGGATGGGCGCTATGACGCGCAGACCATCTTGAAGAACCGCTATGCGATAAAGCCCGTTGAGATTACCAAAAACAGCGCGTTTGATCTCGGCAATATATCGCGATTACGCGCGCTTATTCGCGAGGTCGAACCGAACCTCGTATGCACCTATAATTGGGGCAGCATTGAAGCCGTCGCAGCTCTGTGGGCGGAACGGCGTTTCGGCGGGCGCTGGCCGCACCTTCATTTCGAAGATGGTTTTGGTCCGGAAGAAACAGTTGATCGGCAAATTGGTCGACGTGTTTGGGCGCGGAAATTACTGCTGAGAGGTGCGTCCGTCATCGCGCCCTCAAAAACCCTGTGGGAGTCGGCGACCACCACATGGTCGTTGAAAGCGCAAAACGTCGCTTACGTTCCGAACGGCATTGATGTTGTGCGGTTTCAACCCGCGGCGCCGTTTAAAAGCGGTCCTTTGACCGTTGGCGCGGTCGGCGCGTTGCGTCCTGAAAAGAATTTTGCGCGCTTGATAGAAGCCTTCATCGCCGCTGATCTGCCGAACGCGCAATTGCATATCGCCGGGGAGGGTGGAGAGCGCGAGGCCCTTGAGGCGCTTATTAAGACGCACGGGGCCGAAGGCGCCGTTCGACTGATCGGTCATTTGGAAGACCCGGCGCGCTTCTATCAAGACTGCGATATCTTCGCCCTTAGTTCAGATACGGAGCAAATGCCGCTGACGGTCTTGGAGGCGATGGCGTGCGGCTTGCCAGTGGTCGCGACCGACGTTGGCGACATCCGCGAAATGGTTGCGGACGAGAATGCGCCTTTTGTCGTGTCGTTGAACGAGGCGGATGCGTTGACGGCGGCGATGCAAAAGCTAGCGGCGGAGAAAGCGACTCGCTGCCGTCTTGGGGCGTTGAACCGCGAGAAGGTCGAAACGGCCTTCTCCCAGGAGGTCATGTTGGCGCGCTATGATCAGATGTTTCGACGAATGGCCGCGGAGCGGTAATAGCAAGCTGCATTGACGTCCGTCGATCGCCCTCGAGGCCGGCCTTGTTTTTCTAGGACTTACCCGCGCCTGTATCAGTCAGGAACGATGCAACGTCTTATATGCCATGCGCTTATCGTGAACGCCGTCTTAATGCGATAGGCTCGTTTGGATACTCTTAGAGTTGCCAAGGGTTTGTTTTTTTAGGGTTTTCCGCTGATAGAGGCATTCTTGTTAATTTTGATTGACAAGCACGGACGCCTGCTCCTATAAGCCTTTCCAACGCGCCGATTTGAACCTTCAGCTTGCCGGCGCTTTATAAGACGAAGCTAAAGCGAAGGAAGCGGATCGGCGAAGCGTTTAGTCGCCACAAGTGTAATGTATCTTACACGCGCTTTCTCACCAAATCGTCTTACATCGGCAGGCATTCATTCGGCGCTCTAACGGAGCGGACGATGACGCGTGCATTTGATGATCATAGTGCTGAAAACGCTGTAAGCGAAGCGGCCGATCGCCTGAGCGGACCTTATTTGGCGGTGTCTGCCGGCGTCCCGGTGGAGCGCCGTCGACCGTCTTATGACTCCGCCGGCGCTGCCGCTGCTGAAGACTGGAGCGTTCCGTTCCCCGATGGTTGGACCGCGCGCAGCGGCGACACTTTAGAGGCGCAAGATCGCGCCGCCGGCATCCAGTTGCGCGCCGCCGGCCCCAAAGACGGTCCGGTCGTTTTTGTTCTTGGCGGTATTTCTGCAACCCGCGCGGCGTTTGACGCCTCCCTTGATCAGGTTGAGCCCGGATGGTGGCGCGAAGTCGTCGGCCCCGGACGCGGCGTCGACACCAGCCGTTTTCGGGTCGTCAGCGCCGATTTCTTCCCGCAGGCGCCGACCAAGGCGATCGATCTGCACCCGATTGATTATGCCGAACTCTTTCACCATGCGCTGACGCAGTCCGGCATTGAACGTCTGCATGCGATCGTCGGCGGTTCGTTTGGCGGCATGGTGGGGCTAGAGCTTGCGGCGGCGTATCCTGAATTCGTTGAGCGGATCGCTCTTTTGTGCGCCTCCCATCGCCCGACGCCGGTGGGGCGTGCGTGGCGGCGCACCCAAAGACGGATTATTTCGCTCGGCCTTGAAACCGGCCAAGAGCAAGAGGCGATCGCCATCGCCCGCGAACTCGCCATGACCACCTATCGCACGCCGGAGGAGTTCAATGAGCGCTTCGTCGAGCCGGGCGCGGTCGAAAGCTATCTCGATCACCACGGCGCGAAGTTCGCCGGCGTTATGGGTGCGGCGCGCTATCAGACATTGTCGGCGGCGATCGACGCCCATGACTTTGACGGCGCGCGCCTCGATAAGCCGACGCTGATCATCGCGTCGCCTGAAGATCAACTGATCGCTTTTGAAGACGCCAAAGCCTTGGCGAAAGCGATCGGCCCGGCAGCGGAATTCAGAACTTTGCATTCGCGCTACGGCCATGACGCCTTTTTGAAAGAGGCGAGCCTTATCAATCCTGCTTTGTCCACCTTTCTTGAGGGTACGGTCTAATGACGAAAAAAACGCATCTTCGGCCTGCTAACGTCCAAAATAGCGCTCGCAACGGCCAAACCATTTGCGCGAGCGCCGCTGTTGGCGCCGCGCATACGAACCGATCCGTCGCGCCGCCGCTCTTTCTGTCGGCGACCTATGCGTGGGACGATGTGGATGAGAAGCCGGCCTTCGATTACGCCCGCTCCGGCAACCCGACGCGCCGTCAATTAGAAGATACGCTGGCTGAGCTTGAAGACGGCGCCGGCGGCGTTGTCGCGGCGACGGGCATGGCGGCGGTTAATCTGCCCACGAACTTCGTTAAGCCGGGCGAGCTTATCATTGCGCCGCACGATTGTTATGGCGGCACTTATCGTCTTTTAAGCCACCGGGCTGCGCGCGGTGATTTCGAACTGGCGTTTATCGACCAGACCGACCCGGAAGCCTTGGCGGCCGCCTTCGCGCGCAATCCGAAGCTTGTCTATATCGAGACGCCGAGCAATCCGCTTTTACGCATCACGGATGTTGAAGACGTCGTCGCGCGGGCCAAAGCTGTCGGCGCCATCACGGTGGCCGACAACACGTTCTTGTCGCCGGCATTGCAAAATCCATTGACGCTCGGCTGCGACATCGTCGTGCATTCGACGACGAAATATATCAACGGCCACAGCGACGTCGTCGGCGGCGCGGCTATCGCGAAAGATCCGGCGCTTGCGGAAGAACTCGCCTGGTGGGCCAACTGCACCGGCGTCACGGGCAGCCCGTTCGACAGCTATTTGACCTTGCGCGGCGTGCGCACCTTGTTTGCGCGCCTTGAGCGCCAGCAAGCGAGCGCCGGCGCCGTCGCTGAGAAGCTCGCCGCCGATCCGCGCGTTGAGCGGGTCTACTATCCGGGACTAGCATCCCATCCGGGACACGAGATCGCCGCGCGCCAACAAAGAGGGTTCGGCGCCATGTTGAGCGTTGATTTCGCCGAGGGTGTCGACGCGAAAGCGTTCTTGCGGTCGCTGAATCTCTTCACGATCGCGGAATCCCTTGGCGGCTTCGAAAGCTTGGTTTGCTGCCCGGCGCTCATGACCCATGCAGCGATGCCGCCGGAGGCGCGTGCTGAGGCCGGCATTTCGGATCGCTTGGTGCGCTTCTCCGTTGGCTTGGAGCATGAGGTCGATCTGCTGGCCGACATCGATGCAGCGCTTGAGGTTTCCTCTTCCGACGCTCAAATCGCGGCTGAACCGGCGAACGCATCGCATTTCGCTGAGCGTAAACTGGCGGCCGTCTAGCATCTTACTAAACTGTCGGCGTTGAATGTTTGACGCTCACCGCGTAAAGCCGCTCTTGAACAAAAAGAGCGGCGGCGTGAAGGCGCGCGGTGCGTACAGAGGATAAGTGAACATGGTCCACGCGGTTGTAGACGCCGCGCCTTCGAGCGAGGCGCCTGTCGTCCTGAAATTTGGTTCATCCGTCTTGCGGAGCAAGGACGACTTACCCTCCGTCGTGACAGAGCTGTACCGCCATGTGCGCGCCGGCCGCAAAGTCGTCGCCATCGTCTCCGCTTTCGCCGGTGAGACGGACCGTCTCTATGATGAGGCGCTGCTGTTCGGGCCCGGCTTTTTATCGCGCCATGCCGTTGGCTTGATTAGCGTTGGCGAAGCGCGCGCCGTCTCCTTGTTGGCGGTGGCGTGTGATCGCACCGGCCTTGACGCTGCGCCGCTCGACGCAAGGCAGTTGGGATTGCGCGCGCGCGGCCCCTTCGACAATGCTGAGCCGGTCGGTCATGCGCCGGAGGCTGTGCTCGAGGCGCTGAAGAGCCATGATATCGTCGTCGCGCCGGGTTATGTGGCGATCGATGATGACGGCGCGCCGGTCTTGCTCGGACGCGGCGGGTCAGATCTTTCGGCGATGATGGTGGCGTCCGCTCTTGGCTCGGACAGCGCCACGCTCTTTAAAAACATCCCCGGCGTCTTTGAAGGCCTCGGCGTGCGCGCGGAAGGCGATGACGCCGACCCGCGCGTTTATGATCAAATCAGCCCGGCGACGGCGGCGCGCCACGGCAATGCATTGGTTCAAGAAAAGGCGCTGCAATACGCCGTCGACAACAATTTGACCGTGCAGATTACGGCCCTTGGCGCGCCCTCCGGCGTGCGCATATCGAATGAAGACGGCCCGTTGCAGCCGGTCGCTGACAAACGCCCGGTGCGCGTCGGCGTCGCGGGGCTCGGTATTGTCGGCGAGGGGGCGGCGCTCCGCTTGCTCGCTGATCCTGGCCATTATGAAATCGCCTCTTTATTGGTGCATAATCCGAATAAGCCCCGAAACAGCGCTTTTGATGCGTCGCTGTTGACGACTGATCCAGCTGCGTTTTTGGCGGCTAAGCCGGACATTGTTATTGATCTTATGTCTAGCGGCGCCGCCGGCGCTGAGCTGATGCGCGCCGCGTTGGAACAAGGCGTCAGCGTTATTTCCGCAAACAAACAGGCGGTGGCGGAGGATTTGCCGGGCGCACGTGCGTTGGCGAAAGATAAAGGCGCGCACCTCGCCTATGGCGCGGCTGTCGGCGGCGGCGCGCCCATGGTGGAATCGGCCGCGTCCGCCGGCGCGCGCGGCGCTGTGGCGTCAATCGACGCGGTGCTGAACGGCACCGTCAACTTCATCCTGTCGGAGTTGCAAAAGGGCGCCGCTTTCGAGGTGGCGCTGAAAGCCGCTCAGGACGCGGGCTTTGCAGAAGCAGATCCGAGCGCGGACCTTTCCGGCGATGATGCGCGGGCGAAAGCGGCGATCCTCGCCTATGAAGCCTATGGCGTCGGGCTCAACAAAATTGACTTCGAGATCGAAGGGCTTGATGCGGAGAAAGGCGCCTCGCTCGTCGCCGCGGGCGGCGCATGGCGCCAGGTGACGCGTATTCGTCCGCAAACGGATGGGCGCGTTAAGGTCAAAGTCGCCTATGAACAAGTCGACGATGACCCGTTTTTATCGCGCCTGCGCGGTGAGGCGAACGCCATTCGCATCCAAATGGAAAATGGCCAAGTCATCGCTGCGCGCGGTCGCGGCGCTGGGCGAGTTCCTACCGTTGAAAGCGTCCTTGGCGATCTTGGCGCGTACCGACGCGGACGCGGCCGGTCGGCGTAAAGGTCGCCTCCCTATAGAGGAGCGCGTTTGTCGGTGACGGCGCGCCGTGCGCCATTTCAAGCGATATTTGACGTCACCCGCTTAGACGGTGATAAGACGGGCGCGCTTTAATTGAACCCGCCAACATGCTTGTCCGTGGATATGACCGAGGAACGAACGTCAGCAAACGCCCTTTCCGCCGCTAGGCGCATTGTCGTAAAAGTCGGCTCGTCGCTTCTGGTGAACGATGACCTGTCGTTGAATACGCAATGGTTGGCGAGCGTCGCAGACGACGTCGCCGCTTTACGCGGGCGCGGCGCGGAAATCGTCATCGTCACGTCCGGCGCCGTCGCCCTTGGTCGCAAGCAACTAGGCCTCAAAGGGACATTGCGTCTTGATCAAAGTCAGGCGGCCTCCGCGGCGGGGCAAACCCTACTGATTAATGGATGGGGCGCGGCGTTCGGCGGCTATGAGCTATCGGTGGCGCAAATCCTTTTGACGCTTGCGGACACTGAGAATCGCCGTCGTTATGTTAATGCGCGCGCGACGATCGGCGCGCTTCTTGATCTCGGGGTCATTCCGGTCGTTAATGAGAACGATACCGTGGCGACGAATGAAATCCGCTATGGCGATAATGACCGGCTTGCGGCGCACGCAGCGCAGTTGGCCGCCGCGGATGCGCTTTTAATTCTGTCCGACATTGACGGTCTTTATTCCGGCAATCCGCAATCGGATGATCGCGCGCGCCATATTCCTGTTGTTGAGAGCATTACGGCGGACATCGAGGCGATGGCTGAAGGGCCGAACAAAACCGCCTCAGTCGGGTCCGGCGGGATGGTGACCAAGATCGCTGCGGCCCGCATCGCCGGCGCATCGGGGTGCGCGACCATCATCGCGCCAGGGCGCGGTGAGCGACCGATCAAAGCGCTGATGGACGGCGGACGATCGACGCTTTTTCTTCCCGCCGCCGATAAGGAAGCGGCCCGAAAGACGTGGATACGTAACCTGCAAAAGCCCGCCGGCTCCCTTGGCGTGGACGCCGGCGCTGTCGCTGCGCTAGAAAAGGGGGCGAGCCTGCTACCGGCTGGCGTCAAAAGCGTTGACGGCGTCTTTGAGCGCGGCGACGTCATTGAGGTCGTCGGCCCTGACGACGCCGTTCTAGGGCGCGGTCTTAGCGCCTATGATGTCCAGGATATGCGGCTCATCGCCGGCAAACGCTCCGATGCGGTGCGCGAGATATTGGGCGTTCGACGGCGCGCTGCGGCGATTGACCGTGATAATTTGGTGCTGAACAAATAAGCGTCGGTTTCGGCGAAATGTGAGGAGATGGCGGTGATGGACGGTGCAATGGGGCAATCCGCAACACAACAGAAAATGACGCAGGCGGCGATAAGCGAGGAGGGATTGCTCGCTGGCGTTGGCGAGAGGGCGAAAGCCGCTGCCTCGATCGTTGCGCGGGCAACGTCCGAGCAAAAAGATGAAGCCCTGTTGAAAGCCGCGGAGGCGATTGACGCGGGGCGCGCGGGCATTCTGGACGTGAACACTGAGGAGATGCGCGCTGGCGAAGCGAACGGTCTCGCCAAGTCGTTCCTTGACCGGATGTTGTTGAATGAAGCGCGCATCGACGGCATTTGCCAGGCCTTGCGCGATATCGCCGCCCAAAACGACCCTGTGGGCGAGGTGATCGAGGGGTGGGAGCGGCCGAACGGCCTCAGCATTGAGCGCGTGCGTGCGCCCATCGGCGTTGTCGGCATCATCTATGAGAGCCGGCCGAACGTCACCGTCGACGCCGCCGCCATTTGCTTGAAAGCGGGCAGCGCGGCGATCCTCCGTGGGGGATCGGATTGTTTGAAAACGGCGATGGCGCTGCATGCGGCGTTTGTCGAAGGTTTATGCGCGGCTGGACTGCCCGAAGACGCTGTTCAAATCGTCGAAACAAGCGATCGTGCGGCGGTCGGCGAATTGTTGTCTGGCCTCGACGGCGCGGTGGACCTTGTCGTGCCGCGTGGCGGCAAGTCTCTTGTAGCGCGGGTGCAAACTGAAGCGCGCGTGCCGGTCTTGAGCCATCTCGACGGCGTTTGCCATGTCTATGTGGACGCCTCTGCCGATCCAGAGAAGGCGCGCGAGATTGCGGTCAACGCGAAAATGCGCCGTACGGGAATTTGCGGCGCCATGGAGACTCTGTTGTTTGACAAAGCGACCGCAGCGGAAACCGCGCCCCCGATCCTCGCCGCTTTGCGTGAAAAGGGATGTGAATTGCGCGGCGATGCAGGGGTGCAGGCGATTGACGCCAACGTCGCCGACGCTTCGGAAGGCGATTGGGGAACGGAATATCTCGACGCGATCTTGACAGTCGGCCTTGTCGACGGCGTTGACGGCGCCACGGCCCATATCGCTCAATATGGGTCCGGCCATACGGACGCCATTGTCGCGGAAGACGAGGCAGCCGCGGAGCGGTTTCTCGCTGATGTCGACAGCGCCATCGTGATGCACAACGCCTCCACCCAGTTTGCAGACGGCGGCGAGTTCGGCCTCGGCGCGGAGATCGGCATCGCGACGGGCAAGTTGCACGCGCGCGGTCCGGTGGGCGTGCGGGAACTCACCACCTATCGGAACCTTGTGCGCAGCGATTTCGCCGTTCGGCCGTAAGGCGCTTCGCCGACCCCGAGCGAGGCTGGCGAAGCCGCGCTGACCTTTAAACGTACCAAGGCCCAAACAGGTGCAGATCGTTCAAGCTCCACGCGAAGATCGGCAGTAATGCGACGAAAGCGGTGTAGCGTACTCTGCCGAACAGTGACCAATACCCGTTCAACCATGCTGGCGCCGCCATGACGGCTGCGAACACTGCGAGCGCGGCGCCAATCACTGGCATGGTCAATAATACTGGAAGGTTGGGTATTCCGGTGAAAACCAATTCCTTTTCGTTGCTTGGAATCGCCGATGCAAACATCGCGAAAAAAGCGACATTGAGAACTGACGCAAAAAACAACGCAGCGCGCGCTGATTTTTCGCCGCCCCCCATTTGCAACCATTTCGGAAAGCCCCAAAGTGTTCCGGCGATAAGGCTAATCATCGCTACGAGGCCGGCGCCGAGGATCGCCTGATGCGTTTGCGCGCGTTCAAAGAACTTAAGTTTTTCGTTTACTGAACGCCCCGTAAACAGGTGCGTGATCGTGTTTTTTTTATCGACGCCGAAGGCTATTTTTAGGCCATCATTGTCGTCGACAGTTTGAAACACGCCGTCCGATTTCTCTACGAAACGTTGTGGCGTTGAACCCGGCCAGGTAATGAGCAATCCACCGCGCGGGGCCACGCTTACTACTGTATCGCCGCTAAATACGACGATGGCTTTTCCCATTTTGTGTATGAGCGACGGGTCGACCGGTAAGCGCCGGTATAGCGGCTCAGCGAACTAGCATCGGCGCCGCCGGGAGTTTTAGGGTTTTCAGGTGCAGGATGCGCATTGCTGTTGGCACTTGGAAAGTACTGATCGAAAAACGCTTTAAACAAAGGGTTGACGACTGAAAAGCCGTCACCCGAGTTCGTCGACGCGAATAGGCCGACGCCTTCCTCTGGTAAAAGCACCATATCGGACTTGAAATAGGTCGTGGAACCGCGATGGCCATAGCCGAACCGGCCATTTTTTTCTTCTTCTCGAAAGCCATGTAATATTGCGGAGAGACCGTCATGAGTGCGGTACAGCGGCGCGCGCATGCGCCGTGTTGTTTCCGGCGTTAGGATACGCCCGCCGCCATAGGCGCCGTCATCGAGGTGCGCCAGCATGAATTTCGCCATGTCTTGTGCGGTCGTCGAAATGCCGGGGCCGGGCCGAAATCGTGGATATACTCAAAGCCATCGTCGACATAATCGCCTTGTTCGCGTTGAAAGTTCGCTGACTGTCCATCCGCAATGGCTGCTGGAACGGGCTCGCGAAAGGTGGAATGGCTCATGCTGAGCGGTTCGAAGATATTTTCTTCCATATACTGATCGAAATCGACACCCGACTGGTTGGCGATAACAAGCCCCGCCAGCGATGTGGCCCAATTCGAATAAGCGTAATATGTTCCGGGCGCTCTAACGCGCGCGGGCATGAAGCGTTCTAAAGCGACGGGCAGGGAAAGCAGGTCTTTTTCCCGTCGTCTAAAGAAATAGCCGATCATGCCGTCCTCAAATCCGGCGGTATGGCTTAAGATATGTCGGAGGGTGACTGGCTTGCTGTACGTCTCTGGAATTTGGAATTGCGTGAGGTATTCATTAACATCGGTATCGAGATCAAGTTTACCTTGCTCGACGAGCTGCATTACCGCCGTCCAGGTGAAGGTTTTAGAAATCGACGCTGCTCGGAAGAGCGTCGTATCACCGCTGACGGGCTTCACGCGCGCGACGTCGGCGTATCCATAGCCTTTCACGAAGGCGATCTCGCCGTCATAAACGACGGAAATCGTTACCCCAGGTACGTCGTTCGCCTTGAGCAGCGCGCCGACGGCGCCGTCGAAAAAGGCTTCCAATCCCGGAAGCGTGCGCGTCGATGGTGCGATCTCAATTGTTGCTGGCGTTTCAATTGGATCCGTTGTTGCGGCGGCGGCGTTCGGTTGCGCCATAGCGATGCTGATGAGGGAGAAACCGATATAGAGTAGGATCGCCAACCTCATCGCAATACCTAGCGCCCATCCGTTCTCCCTGTTCTATTGCATTGTAGTTCCGCTCAGTTCCTACTTGAAAACAAGTTACCGGCGCGGCTTTTGCCGTCCCGGTGTTCGGCACGTCGCTAGGAGAACGCCTGTCTCCCCGCAAGAATGACACCTCGGCACACGAATATGCCGAAACCTTTGATTTTGAACGAGTAAAAAAGAAAGGCGCCATGCGACGAGCCGTTAGCGGGAGACGACGACCGGCATGATTTCACCGGTGCGGTGTGACAAGATCGCCCTTCGGGCCGCCCACAAGGCGCAAATCCGGAATATACGAGGATTTCGCGCTGATCCGGGTTGTTTTTACCTATCTCCCCGGCTTATATGCGCCGTGGCGAGACGGATGGGTTATATGGTCAGCCGTCGGCGCCTTTAGAAAGACAGTTCAGCATGCTTTACGGCGCGCAAAACATGAATGGCGGACTGTTAGCGGGCGCGAGCGATTGCGAACCGTCCGTCGTGGTGCTCCTCCTTATTAACGTCCCCACTGTCGCCCCTGTGGTGGTGGTGAGCGGGACGGGTGAGGCTGCGGAGCGCTAGGGCGCTGAAAACGCAAAGAACAGCCGACCCGCTCCCGAAAAGGCAGCGGGTTTTTTTATTAGATCGCAATGGTTCGATAGGAGAGACGACATGCGGATTTTCACTGACGACGACGCGGATCCGAGCGTCCTGAAGCAAGGCAAGGTCGCCATTATTGGGTATGGCAGCCAGGGCCGCGCCCACGCGCTCAACCTGCATAATTCCGGCTGCGACGTCATTGTCGGCGTCCGTCCGGGCGGCAAGGGCGACAAGCAAGCCAAAGCCGACGGCCTCGCGACCGCTACAGTGCGCGATGCGGCTGAAGCTGCGAACGTCATCGCCATCTTGACGCCGGACATGTCCCACGAAGAGATCTTCAAAAACGAAATCGCCCCCGGCCTGAAAGCCGGCGACGCGCTCTCGTTCGCGCACGGTTTCACCATTCTTTATGATCGTGTCCAGCCGCCGGCCGACGTCGACGTCATCATGGTTGCGCCGAAAGGCCCGGGCGATCTCGTCCGCCGCGAATATGAGCGCGGCCGCGGCGTGCCGTGCATCTTTGCTGTCCATCAAGACGCGACCGGCAAAGCCCGCGATCGGGCAATGTCCTATGCGCGCCTCATCGGCGGCACCACGGCCGGCGCCATCGAGACGACGTTCCGCGAAGAGACGGAGACGGACCTTTTCGGCGAGCAAGCTGTCCTGTGCGGCGGCGCGACGGAGCTTGTTCTTGCGGGCTTTGAAACGCTCACCGAAGCCGGCTATGCGCCGGAAGTCGCTTACTATGAGTGTCTTCATGAGCTGAAACTCATTGTCGATCTTCTTTACGAAGGCGGCCTTGCAAAAATGCACGAGTTCATTTCCGAAACGGCGATCTATGGCGATCTCGTTTCTGGACCGCGCGTCATTGACGACACGGCGAAAGAGCGCATGCGCGCTGTCTTGAAAGACATTCAAGACGGCACCTTCGCCCAGAACTGGATCCTTGAAAACCAAACGGGCAAAGTGCGTTACAACAAAATGCTGGAAGCGGATCTCAACCATCCGATTGAAAAGATCGGATCGGAGCTTCGCGGACGTATGTCTTGGTTGAAAGGCGACAATTCCAAAACGGAGTAGGCTGATGAGCGCGGCGGACGGAACGCTGAATACGGCGGACACAAAGCAAAACTCGGAAACGGTTGGCGCGGGCGGTAAACCGCTCGTGAAACCGGGGGCGGAACTTCTCCTCGATGCGCTGGAAGAGCAGGGCGTCGATGTGATTTTCGGCTATCCGGGCGGCGCGGTGCTGCCGATTTACGATGCGCTCGACCGCCGCGACAGCATTCGCCACATCCTCGTGCGTCATGAGCAGGGCGCGGTTCACATGGCCGAGGGCTATGCGCGCTCCACCGGCAAGCCGGGCGTCGTTCTTGTAACGTCCGGGCCCGGCGCGACCAACGCCGTCACCGGCCTGACGGATGCCCTGCTTGATTCCATTCCGATCATTTGCATCACGGGCCAGGTCGCCCGCAAACTGATCGGGACGGACGCCTTCCAGGAGTGCGACACGGTCGGCATCACCCGTGCGTGCACCAAGCATAATTACCTGGCGACCACGACCCAAGGTTTGCCGAGCATCGTCCATGAGGCGTTTCATGTGGCGATGACCGGTCGGCCGGGCCCTGTTCTCATCGACATTCCAAAAGACGTTCAGTTCGAGGAAGCGCCCTATACGCCGGCGGCCGAAGCGCGCAAGCGCTCGACCATGACGCCGCCTCCGCTGAATGCGCGGCAAATCGAAGAGGCCGTCGACCTCATGCGCCATGCGCGCCGGCCGATCTTTTACACCGGCGGCGGCGTCATCAACGCCGGCCCGTCGGCGAGCGCTGGCGTTCGCGATCTTGCGAAACTGACCGGCTTTCCTGTCACGTCGACCCTAATGGGGCTTGGCGCGTTTCCAGCGGCCGATCCGCAATGGCTCGGAATGTTGGGGATGCATGGCAGCCTTGAGGCGAACAACGCCATGCATGATTGCGATCTGATGATCAATATCGGCGCGCGCTTCGACGACCGCGTGACGGGCCGCCTCGATGCGTTTTCGCCGAACTCGCGGAAGATCCATATCGATATTGATCCGTCGTCGATCAATAAGAACGTCTTTGTCGATGTCGGCATTATCGGCGACGCGGGCGATGTCATTGACGCGCTGGCCGCCGAATGGCGCTCGCGCGAGGCGCAAGAAAAATACGACGCCGCCCGTCTGCAAGACTGGTGGGGACGGATTAAAGATTGGCGTGGCCGGAAATGCTTCTCCTATGAGAATTCCGACACCGTCATTAAACCGCAATACGCCCTTGAGCGCTTGAATGCGCTGACGAAGCACCGAAAGGACGTCTACGTCACGACGGAAGTCGGCCAACACCAAATGTGGGCGGCGCAGTTCATCGACTTTGAAGAGCCGAACCGGTGGATGACTTCGGGCGGCCTTGGCACTATGGGCTATGGCCTGCCGGCGGCGGTCGGCGTGCAGGTGGCGCACCCTGATGCGCTCGTCATCGACGTCGCCGGTGACGGCTCGGTTCAAATGACGATGCAAGAGTTTTCAACGGCGGTTCAATACAATCTGCCGGTGAAGATCTTTATCTTGAACAACGCCTATCTCGGCATGGTTCGTCAGTGGCAAGAGCTTTTGCACGATGGCCGCTACGCGCAGTCATACTCCGAAGCTCTGCCGGATTTCGTAAAGCTTGCCGAAGCCTATGGCGGCGTCGGCATCCGCGCGGAAAAGCCGGGCGAACTCGACGCGAAGATCAAAGAGATGCTCGAGACGCCGAAGCCGGTGCTCTTCGACTGCCGGGTGACGCAGGAAGAAAACGTCTTCCCGATGATCCCGTCGGGCGCGGCGCATAATGAAATGCTGCTCGGCGGCGCGGTCACCGGTGAAGAAATCGATTCAGAGGGCCGCAAACTCGTATGACGCTCCATCCCTCCCAATCCGTTTATCCGGTCACCAAGGCCGCTGAGAAGGCCGCGGAGTGCATTCTTGCGATCATCGTCGATAATGAACCGGGCGTTCTCGCCCGGGTCGTCGGCCTCTTCTCCGCGCGCGGCTATAATATTGAGAGCCTCACTGTCGCGGAGACCGATGAGGCGAAGCATTATTCGCGCATCACGGTCGTGACGTCGGGCGAGCCGAGCAAGATCGACCAGATCAAATCCCAACTCGGCCGGCTCGTGCCGGTGCGCCGGGTCAGCGACGTCACCCGCGAGGAAGACGCCCTGCAGCGGGAATTGGCGCTCATCAAAGTCGTCGGCGAGGGCGACAATCGCGTCGAGGCGATGCGCATGGCCGAGATCTTCCGGGCGCGCGCGGTGGACATCACCCATTCCTCGTTTATTTTCGAGATCACCGGCTCGCGCGATAAAATCAACGCCTTCATCGATTTGATGGAGCCGCTCGGCCGGTCGGAAGTCTCTCGCACGGGCGTTTTGTCCATCCGCCGCGGCATCAGCAAAGATTAAGGGCGTTAGGACGGACTAAAAATCCTTTTGGCCGAAGCCTTGCGCTCGACCCATGCCATGAACTTTGACATAAGAGCGTCATGAGAATTGGCACCCGTTCCAGCACCATGGCGATCGCCCAGACCGAAGAAGTCGCACGGCTTCTGAAGTCGGCCGACGCTTCCCTCGACCCGCAAGTCATTCGCCGCAAACCTGTCGGCGATCTCGACCAAGTCAGCCGCCTTGACCGCCATGGCGGCAAGGGCGGCGCGTTCGTCGGCGACATTCGCGCGGCGATGCTCGGCGGCGAGCTTGATTGCGCCATGCATTCTCTGAAAGACATGCCGGGCAACGAAGAAACTCCGCACCTCGTCATCGCGGCGATGCTGAAGCGGGACGCTGTCGCGGACGCGCTTGTCTTGCGGCCGGGGCTTGAACTTTCGACATTCCTGGAAACCAAGGCGGCGGGCCTTAAAATCGGCACCAACGCGGTACGCCGCGCCGCCTATTTACAGCGCCTTTATCCGCAGGCGGAGATTATCCATTATCGCGGCGCCGCCGATACGCGCATCGATAAACTCGACGCCGGCGCCATGCAGAAGCTCCCCGACGGCGGCGAGGTTGGCCCGGCGGACGCCATCGTCGTCGCGGAAATCGGCCTGCACCGGATCGGTCGCGCCGAGCGCATCGACTACCGCTTTACGCCCGAAGAGATGTTGCCCGCCATTGGCCAGGGCATCGTCGCCGTCGAAGCGCCGGAGCGTGGCTGGGCGGCGCGCGCCGCCTTGGCGCTGATCGACGATCAAGAGACGCGCCTCTGTGCGGAAGCCGAGCGCGAAGTTCTGTGGGTGCTCGACGGTCATTGCAACTCGCCAATCGCCGGCCACGCGCGCCTCGACGGCGCGACAATGCATTTGAAAGCGTCAGTGATGAGCCTCGACGGTTCGGAACTGATCGAAGAAGAAGCCGAAGGCCCGGCCGACGAGCCGCGCGCGCTCGGACGAACGGTGGCGTTGGCCTTGCGGGATCGCGGCGCCGATCGGCTGATCGAGACGACGCGGATATAGTCCGCAAAACGCGGCTCTTTCCTTAGTATCGCGCTTAGTCGCATTTTTGAGGCACCTTAACGCTGCATTATTGCATTGCAGCGGGGGCGACGTGTTAGGACGCACGCATTGTGAAACGATTAGGCCGAATAATGATTAAGGAGTTAGCGGGAATGCAAATAAGCGCCGCCTTTAGATTAGGGCCCATTTTTGTTTCTCTGATCTTCGGGACGCTTTTTTTGTTTGCGCAAGCGTATGCTGAAAAAGCTGACGGTTCATCATATGAAATCAGTGACAGTGAGGTTCAGACGATCAAATCCGAAACGTTGGGACGCTCTTACGATTTGTTTATTAAGTTTCCACCAGGATATTATGCGAAGGAAAATGCGGAGGTTCGCTATCCCGTTATTTACCTGAACGATGCAGGTTACTGTTGGGAGACTGCGGTAGGCGTCACGCGAGCTCCATTTAACTTTGGTGGCTACGAGAAAGCTGTTCTTGTAGGGGTGTCATACGCAAATGGGGAAGATGCCCGTGAAAGCCGCGCCAGAGACCTCACGCCGACAAAGGTCGCTGGAGCCAAGCTCGTACATGGCGGCGCACGTGATTATCTCACGTTTTTCCGAGACGAAGTGATTCCATTCATTGATAGCAATTATCGGTCTGATACGGATCGAAGAATGATTGCCGGCCAAAGCTATGGCGGCCTTTTTGGCGCCTATGCACTGCTTGAGGAGCCTGGTCTCTTCCACGACTACATTCTGACGAGCCCGTCACTTTGGCATAACAATAAAGTTATGTTCGAGTTTGAGGCGTGGGCGGCTAAAGCAGGCAAGCAGCTACAGGGCCGCGTCTATTTTGCGATTGGTGAGACGGAAACGCCTACAATCAATGGCGGCCGTTATGATATGGTCGGTCAGCAAACGGAATTTGCGAACCGACTAAGATCGCGCGGCTATGAGAATTTGATTGTGCGAGATGAGATACTTGAAGGCGGTACTCACCTAACAACATTTCCAATTGGGTTTACTCGGGCGCTTCGATGGCTTTTACCTGGCGACAATATCTATGGAGGGTAGTGTTTATGTCACGTTTACCTTTTGAGTCCGCACGCTTCTGGAACAAGATCGCAGAGAAGTACGCGGCGAAGCCTGTAAAAGACGAAGCCGCCTATAAGCAAACCTTAGATTTGACGCGCGCAAGGCTGAACGCAGACGACGTCGTCTTAGAACTCGGCGCCGGCACGGGCACGACGGCGTTTAAATTAGCGCCGAATGTGGCGCGCTACACCGCGAGCGACATCGCAGAAAACATGATGGCTATTGGTCAGCGTAAAGCGGAAGCGGCGGGGGCGGAGAATGTGTCCTTCGTCACGGCCGGCGTCGGCGATGCGGCGCTTGGCGCGCCGGGCGCTTACGATGCGGTTATCGCCTTCAGTCTCTTGCATTTGATTGACGGCTTGGAAGAGGCCGTTCGCGGGATCGCAGATCTTATCAAACCAGGCGGCTACTTCATTTCAAAGTCCGTATGCCTTAACGACAAGCCGGGCGTTTACGGAATTATCATTCCTATCATGCGGTTTTTCGGTCAGGCGCCGTTTGTTCGGTTCTTAAAAGCGTCCGAGCTTGAGGACATCATCGCCGACGCCGGCTTTGAGATTCTGGAGACCGGCGATTATCCGGAGTCTCCTCGGAACCACTTTGTCGTGGCTCGGAAGAAATAGCTACATTGGATAGAAGAACCGGGTTTTCCGGTTCTTCCGCCCATCAATCAAAACGTCGACAACGCCGGGGTCGGCGAGCGTCGAGGTGTCGCCGAGGCTGCCATAATCGTTCTCGGCGATTTTCCGCAAAATACGGCGCATAATTTTGCCGGAACGCGTTTTCGGCAGGCCCGACGCGAACTGAATATGGTCCGGCTTGGCGATGGGGCCGATTTCTTTGCGCACCCAATCGCTCAAGGTTTTCTCCAGCGCGGCGTCGGCGACAGCGCCTTCCATCGGCGTCACATAGCAGTAAATGCCTTGGCCTTTGACGTCGTGCGGGTAGCCGACGACGGCGGCTTCAGCCACGTTTTCATGGGCGACAAGCGCGCTTTCGATTTCGGCCGTGCCCATGCGGTGGCCGGAAACGTTCAAGACGTCGTCGACCCGCCCGGTGATCCAATAATATCCGTCCTCGTCCCGACGCGCCCCGTCGCCGGTGAAGTAATTGCCGGGATAGGTGGAGAAATACGTCTCGATAAAGCGCTCATGATCGCCATAGACGGTGCGCATTTGTCCGGGCCAGGAATCGGTGAGGATGAGATTGCCGCTGGTCGCGCCTTCGAGCACGTTGCCCTCATTGTCGACGAGCGCCGGATTAACGCCCGGCAAGGGCAGGGTCGCGGAGCCCGGCTTCAAAGCGACAGCGCCAGGCAAGGCGGAAATGAGGACGCCGCCGGTTTCTGTTTGCCACCAAGTGTCGACGATGGGGCACCGCCCGCCGCCGACAGTGCGGTGATACCACAGCCAGGCTTCCGGGTTGATCGGTTCGCCGACTGAGCCCAGCAATCTCAGGCTCGATAAGTCCGCCGACTGAACGGGCGCATCGCCTTCGCGCATCAGCGCGCGGATCGCCGTCGGCGCCGTATAAAAGAGCGTCACTTTGTGCTTTTCGCAGACTTTCCAAAAGCGCGATGCATCGGGGTAGGTCGGTACGCCCTCGAACATCAGCGTCGTCGCGCCGTTCGCGAGGGGGCCGTAGACAATATAGGAGTGCCCCGTCACCCAGCCGACATCCGCTGTGCACCAGTAAATGTCGCCGTCGCGGTGGTCGAAGACGAGTTCATGGGTGTGCGCGGCGTAAGCGAGATAGCCGCCGGACGTGTGCAGAACGCCCTTTGGTTTGCCGGTCGAGCCTGACGTATAAAGAATAAAAAGCGGGTCTTCGGCGTCCATCACTTCCGGATCGCACTCCGGCGCGACGTCCTCGCGTGCTTCATGCCACCAAAGATCGCGGCCCGCCGACCATTCAATATCGCCGCCGGTGCGTTTCACGACCAGCACCAGGCGCGCGTCATTGGTTTTGGAGAGCGCTTCGTCGACATTCTTCTTCAAAGGAACGGCCTTGCCGCCGCGCACGCCTTCATCCGCGGTGATAACGGCTTTCGCGCCGCAGTCTTCGATGCGACTAGCGAGCGCGTCCGGCGAAAATCCGCCAAAGACGACCGAATGCACCGCGCCGATGCGCGCGCAGGCGAGCATCGCGTAGGCGGCTTCCGGGATCATCGGCATGTAAATGACGACGCGGTCGCCTTTTTTTACGTCGCGCGCTTTCAGGATGTTCGCCATGCGACACACTTCGGCGTGCAATGTGCGATAGGTGATGTGGGCGTCATCGGCCGGATCGTCGCCTTCCCAGAGGATCGCGGTTTGGTCGCCGCGCGATTCTAAGTGGCGATCGATGCAATTGACGGAGACGTTCAATTGCCCGTCTTCAAACCATTTGATGCGGAAATCGTCTTTCGCGAAGGAGACGTCTTTCACTTTGGAGAACGGGCGCGACCAATCGAGCCGTTTGCCGACGGCCGACCAATAACTCTCCGGATCGCGCGCCGCGGCGTCAGCAAGGGCTTGGCGACGGTCGTCGTCAACAAGCGCGTTAGCGGCGAAAGCGTCGGGAACGGGAAATAGGTCAGTCATCGAAGGTCCTCGAGGATGGATGCGACGCCGGGCTTAGATGTCCGACGGCCTTTAGAATCCGCTGGTTCGGCGTCGCGCAAGGACGCTTATTGGTGAGCGGGCGCGCACTATAGGCGACGAGCGCGCGCTGCGGAACCAGAACTTTTGGATCTCGGGCGGCAGTGCGATAAAATTGCTAGCGATTAGAAGTATCCGATTAGGCCCTAAGCGGAGACCGCCCTTTTCTTTGGGGCGATAAGCGGCCCATCGAGAACGGGCGCCAGTCCGCGATCGGTCCCGCAAACATAATCCCAAAATCGAAAATAGAGGGCGTAGTTCGCTTTGTAATCCGTGTGGTGGACATTGTGATGCCGGGCGGTCACGAAAAATCGGCCGAACGGGCCTTCGGTTATGGCGCGGGGCAAGATTTCCCAACCGGAATGATTCGCGACGCTGCAATAGGTCATCAGGACCAGCAGAAACAAAACGGCGCCCTCATGGATCGGCACGAAAAAAGTCGCCAAGGGCAAGAGCCAGGCGGAGATCGCCGCCTCCCAGGGGTGGAAAGAAAACGCCGCCCAGGGCGTCGGCTGTTTCGATCGGTGATGGGTGAGGTGGGTTGCGCGAAAAAGCTTTGGGTGATGCATCGCCCGGTGCGTCCAATAGAAATAGGTGTCGTGCAAAAAGAGATAGAAAACGACGCTCGCCGCCACATAGAGCCAGCCGCTGACGCCGACAATATCGCTATAGATCGCCGTACCGCCGCTGCGCCACGCCATAAATACGATCGCGCCGGGAACCGCGTAGATCGCTGACGAGATGACAGACATTTTAACTTCGTGGAGAACGATCGCGCGTTCCGGCGCTTTTTTGGCGAGACGGCCGGCGGCGACTTTCTCCGCGGGGCGCAGCCAAAGGCCGGCGTAGAAAACGCCGGCGATCACGAAATATCGCGCCCAAATAAACAGCGTCATCTGGATGTAAGTGGGGAGAAACTCGCTAAAGTACGCCGACATGCCGCTTTTTGAGGCCTTCTAGATTGGACGAAGGCGCGTTTTACGCCACTCTTATGCTGTGGGAGAATAAAGCCGGCCGATCGGCCTGTCAGCTAGGCAGGTTGGCGCTAAAGGCTGATATTCGCTCGCAAAATGCCGCGGCTGCTGATCAGACGCGCGCCCACTGGCGTAAATACGATATGTTTCTTATAGCCTAGTGGAGCGCGGGGCGAACATACCTGCGAGCCGGCAAGGGCGTGGACAAGCGAGAAAAGTATGACGAAAGCCGCGGTTATCGGGTCTGGATTTGGTGGATTGGCGCTCGCCGTACGCTTGCAGTCCGCTGGATTTAAAACGGTGCTGTTTGAAAAGCGCGATCGCCCTGGCGGGCGCGCCTATGTCTATGAGCGCGACGGCTTTAAGTTTGACGCTGGGCCGACGGTGATCACCGATCCGACCGCGCTTGAAGAGCTGTTCGCGCTGTCGGGCCGCAAGCTTTCCGATTATGTGGAGCTTCTGCGCGTCGACCCGTTCTATCGGCTTTTGTGGGAAGACGGATACTCCTTCGACTACTGCCAGGACGAAGAGGGGCTTCTGGAGCAGATCCGCGCCAAGAATCATGGCGACGCGGAAGGCTATCAACGCTTCCATCGCTATTCTGAGGAGCTCTATTATGAGGGCTATCAGAAACTCGGCGCCGTGCCGTTCTTAAACTTTTGGTCGATGGTCCGCGCCGCGCCGCAGCTCGCCAAATTGCAGAGCTATCGCAGCGTCTATTCGCGCTTGTCGGATTTCGTCAAAGATCCGCAATTACGCCAGGCGTTTAGTTTCCACACCCTGCTTGTCGGCGGCGATCCGTTTAAAACCTCGTCGGTCTACGCGCTTATTCATGCGCTTGAACGCAAATGGGGCGTTTGGTTTCCGCGCGGCGGCACCGGCGCTTTGGTGCAAGGGCTTGTAAAACTCTTTAAAGATCTCGGCGGTGAGGTTCGCTTGAACACGCCGATCTCCGAAATCGCCGTTGAGGGCGATCGCGTCAAAGGCGTCGTTATGGAAGGCGGCGCCCGGGAAGACTTCGACGCCGTCGGCTCGAACGCCGATATCGTTCACACCTATGAGCGGCTCTTGAAGGGGTCGGAGCGGGGGCGCAGTTTTGCGCCGCGGATAAAAAGCAAGCGTTTTTCAAACTCGCTCTTCGTCGTTTATTTTGGCCTTAAACGGCAGCACCCCGATCTCGCGCATCACTCAATTCTGTTTGGGCCACGTTATCGCGAACTAATTTCGGAAATCTTCTCAGGGCCCGACCTGCCTGACGACTTCTCTCTTTACCTGCATCGACCGACGGCGACGGACCCCGGTCTCGCACCGGAAGGGTGCGACGCCTATTATGTTCTCTCGCCGGTGCCGAACCTCGCCAAAGCGAAGATTGATTGGTCCGTAGAAGGACCGAAATACCGCGACCGCATTCTTAAGTATTTAGAGGAGCGGTATATCCCGGGGCTCCGCGAAGACATGGTGACCTGTCATATCTTCACGCCTGCCGACTTTGAAACCGAGCTGAACGCCCATTTGGGGTCGGCGTTTTCGATTGAGCCGATCCTGACGCAGTCGGCTTACTTCCGCATTCATAATCGCGACGACAAAATCGCTAATCTCTATTTTGTCGGCGCCGGCACCCATCCGGGCGCGGGCATCCCAGGCGTTGTCGGTTCGGCGAAAGCGACGGCGGGGCTAATGCGTGAAGATTTTAATCTTGGATCGAACGATGCTGATCCAAACGCGATCGCCGCAGAATAAAGACGCTTTCCGGTGCGGGCTTGATACAGTTTGTGACTATGAACGCACCGCCGTCTGATGCGCTGAAGGACTATAGCCGCGCCGCGATCGCTGACGGGTCTAAGAGTTTTGCGCTCGCCTCGCACTTTTTTGACGCGCCAATGCGCGATGATGCGCAAATGCTCTATGCGTGGTGCCGTTATTGCGACGATGTCATTGACGGTCAAACGCTGGGCGCCGATGCGCCCGACGCGGCGATGACGCCCGCCGAACGCGCACGGCGGCTTGATGGGCTGAAATCGATGACCCGTGACGCCCTGAATGGCGGGCCTTGCACGGAGCCGGCCTTTGAAGCGTTCCGCCATGTCGCGCTAAAGCACCGGTTGCCGGATTCCTATCCGTTGGACTTGTTGGACGGGTTCGCCCATGATGTAACGCCGCGACTTTATCTGTCTATGGACGATTTATTGACCTATTGCTATGGCGTCGCCGGCGTGGTTGGCGTGATGATGGCGATTGTCATGGGCGTCGATCGTGACGATGTGGAAACGCTCGATCGTGCCTGTGATCTGGGCCTTGCTTTTCAGCTTACGAATATTTGCCGCGATATTATGGATGATGCGGCTGCCGGCCGTGTTTATTTGCCTCAAGACGTTCTTGCCGAGGAAGGACTGTCAGCGGAACCGTCGGTTCTTCTGAGCCCAGAAAATAAGGATGCGGTTTGGCGCGCTGCAGTGCGCCAATTGCGCGTGGCGGACGCCTATTATGAATCCGCAACAGAGGGCGTGCGGCGCTTGCCGACCCGCGCGGCGGCGGCGATTGCAGCGGCGCGTAATATCTATCGGGCGATCGGCGCGCGATTGCGTGCGGGCGGCCCTGAGGCGTGGCGCGGCCGCGTCTATGTTGCTAAGCGTCGCAAAATGATGCTAGCCCTCGCAGGGATCGCCACCGGCGCGCCGGCGTCGATCTTTTTGAAGAACGCGCCGCCAAGCGCGCGCGCGGGATTGTGGATGCGCCCGCGCCGATTAGCGAGCTGATCGGGGGTGCAGTAAGCGTTTTAAAACCGCGCACCACTCGGGCCGTCGTCGGATTGTCCGCTAACGCATGAAATACGAAAATCCCTTCGTCAGTCCGCCGTCGAAACATCGCGTGCCGTCGGACCAGCTTACTTTCCTCAAAATTTGGCGCTGAAGGCGCTGGAGACGTGCTGACGCCGGGCTTGTTCTCTGATGGGTCTGTTGTGGTGAGGTTCTGCGAGCCCCTAAAAGCTTACCCATTCGTTAATATCGATCGGAACGTAGACCCTGGTCCATTGGTCAAGGGCTTGTTTACCTAAGTCTGTTTAAATGCCCTCCGTTGAATATCACTTTTACAGCTCACGGAAGTTCGGGGGACGCCATGCCGGTCAACGCATTCAAGAGTTTATGCGAGAACGCGCGCAAATTCCGCTCAGTGAAAAAAGGCTTTGCGTGCCTTGAATTTAAGCCTGACGGCGGAATTGTCTCTGCAAACGAGTTATTCTTGGAACTGACGGGATATACCGTAGAGGACGTAAAAGAGCGCCGTTTTCGCGCGATTCTCGCGCCAGAGGACGATAGCGCCGCTAAAACGCCGGAGTTTTGGAACGCTCTAAACAAAGGCCAACCCCAGCAAATCGAGTGTCGATTGCGTCGCGGCGACGAGGGCGTTGTCTGGTTTCGCGGCGTGTTTCTGCCTTTGAGGCCGCAAAAGGGGCGCAAGGCCCATGTCGTCGCCGTCGGCTTCGATGTCACCCAGCAAGCGGAAGCTCGCGGCGAGGCCGCTTTCAAAAGCGCCGCGTTCGGCGGGTCGTCGAGCGCCATGATGATGGTCGATCGCGATTTCAATGTCATTTACGTGAATGAGTCGACGCGCGCGCTTCTCAAAGAAAATTCCGCAGAATTTCGCGAAGCCTGGCCGAATTTCGATCCTGAACGGATTATCGGCGCAAATATCGACCAATTTCACAAAAATCCAGCGCATCAACGTCAGCTTTTAAATGATCCGAAACGCTTGCCGTTTCGGACGGACATCGCCGTCGGAGAATTGCAGTTCGCCCTTAATGTATCGGGCGTTTTCGATGCTAAAGGCGATTATATCGGCAATGTTCTTGAATGGGCGAACATCACCGAGCAGCGGGTGAACGCCAGCATGTTGGGCGCGCTTGATCGTTCCCAGGCGGTGATCGAATTCACCCTCGATGGTATGGTGGTCAACGCCAATAAGAACTTTCTGCGCACGATGGGTTACAGCCTCGATGAAATCAAAGGCAAGCACCACCGCATATTCGTCGATCCGGAATATGCAACAAGCAAAGAGTATTTCGAGTTTTGGGAGAGATTGGGCCGCGGGGAATATGAAGCGAAAAAGTATAAACGTCGGGGGAAAGGCGGGCGTGAGGTATGGATTCAGGCGGCCTATAATCCGGTCCTCGATCGTAACGGTAAACCGTTTAAAGTTCTAAAGCTCGCGACGGAAGTTACTGAGGCTGAAAACGAACGCATTGCGGCCGAAGAAACCCGTCTAGAGCGTGAACGCGAGCAGGCGAAGGTGGTCGAAGCGCTGGCCTCCGGGCTAAATCGCCTGGCGGCGGGCGACTTTTCGCAGCCGATCGAAGATCCGTTCGCCTCTGATTATGAGATGCTGCGCGTTGACTTCAACTCAGCCGTTGAAAAACTAAAAACGGCGTCTGAAGAGCGTCAGGCCCAGGCCGATTCTCAAGAACTCGTTGTGAATGAGCTTAAGTCGGGCTTGAACGCGCTCGCCTCCGGTGACTTGCGCAAGCAACTCGATAAGCCCTTTACGCCGGAATATGAGCAGCTCCGCCGTGACTTCAATGATACGGTTCAGACGCTGCGTGACATCATCGAAATGATCGCTGAAACGGCGTACGGCATTAAAATGGGCGCTGGCGAAATTGCAACGTCTGCGGACAACTTATCGCTTCGGACGGAAAAGCAAGCAGCGACGCTGGAAGAAACGGCCGCCGCGCTTGATGAGATTACCGCAACGGTTGCGCAGACCGCGGAAGGCGCCAAAGAAGTCAACGTTGTTGTCGCGGAAACCCGCAAAGAAGCGCAACAAAGCAGCGAAGTCGTGACGCAAGCCGTCTCGGCGATGGGCGAAATCGAAAAATCCTCCAGTCAGATTACGCAGATTATCGGCGTCATCGACGATATTGCTTTCCAAACGAATTTACTGGCCCTGAACGCCGGTGTTGAAGCGGCGCGGGCAGGCGACGCGGGCAAAGGCTTCGCCGTCGTCGCTCAAGAAGTGCGGGGGCTTGCGCAACGCTCGTCTGATGCGGCGAAAGAAATCAAAGCGCTCATCTCCGACAGCTCGCGGCAGGTGGACTCCGGCGTCGACCTTGTCGGCCGCGCAGGCGGCGCGTTGAGCGAGATCGTCAATCGGGTTGAAGAAGTGACCAAGCTCGTGGCCAACATCACCTCGGCGGCGGCTGAGCAATCAACGAGCCTCACCGAGGTGAACAACGCCGTTAACGAAATGGATCGGGTGACGCAACAAAACGCGTCAATGGTTGAGCAATCCACGATGGCGAGCCACCGACTAACCCAAGACTCTGAAGAGCTGACCGAGAAGATCACCCATTTCGATGTGGGCGGCTCGGTCGATCTGCGTTTGAAACGGCGTTCAGAAGAAGACCGAGACGCGTCACCGCCGACGAGCGCGGCGCCGACAACGGACAAAGCCCCACCGAAATCGTCAACGACGGTTTTGGAGCAACAAGACAAGGTCGCCGCTTATGCGACGGCCGAAGGAACCGCCGCCGGCGCGGACAGGGGCGCCGGCGATGGGTGGCAGGAGTTCTAGTCGAATCGCCTCGCGACGGCCCTTCGAAAGACAAGAACCTCAGCCAAACACCGCGGTGCGGAGCCGGCGTCTCTCCCCAGACGCCGGCTCCATTTTTTGCGCGCGCTCAAGTTTTCGCATCAATGTTTCTGATGGGCGCCTTAGTCGAATTGCGAGCGGCGCCCGCGCCCGGTAAGCTGGACCAATGGTAGTTGCTCGAACGACTTATAACGCACCTTATGAATGGCGCGGCGTCATCATCGCTTTCGTCGTTATTGCGGCGTGGATGGGGCATCTCGTCTATGCGTTACGCTATGGCGATCCTTTAGGCGTCTCGGCGATCCCGCACATACTGATCCAGAATTTCTTGAATGTGGGACTGTTCATCACGGCGCATGACGCGATGCATGGCAGTCTCGCGCCCGGCCGGCGGCGTATTAATGACGCCATCGGCGCGGCGGCGATTTTTCTCTATGGCGGATTTCTTTGGAAAAAGATGCGCGACAATCACCATGCGCATCACCGCGCGCCGGTGACGGCGGACGACCCTGATTATGCCGTCGGCGTCGATGAAAAACCCGCGCCGTGGCTGTGGTCGTTTATCGTCAAATACTATTCCTGGCGAAACCTGTTGCTCATGTATTTGCATGTGGGCGCCGCATGGGCGATCAGCGGCTCTTATGTGAGTATGCTGATGTTTTTCGCTGTGCCTGCATGGACATCGGCCGTGCAGCTTTTTGTGTTCGGGGTTTATCTGCCCCACAAAACGCCGCCCGGCGGGCACACTCACGCCCATAATGCGCGCACGATCGATGTGCCCGAATGGATGTCGTTCTTATCGTGCTATCATTTTGGCTATCATGAAGAACACCACGACCATCCGGGCGTTCCGTGGTGGCGTTTACCGGCGCTGCGTCGTGCGCGTCTCGCGGGCAAGGTGGTCGCAGGCGAGGCGGGTTAAACGCCCTTCGCAGCGCGCATCTTCGCCGTCTCGGTTGCTTTCAGCATTTGTTTTAGGCGTTTCGGTGAGGGGGCGAGAATAAACCCGAATGACACGCACCCGTCTTTCGACTCCACGGCGTGATGGAGGCGGTGGGCTTGTAGAACCCGTGCGAGAAAGCCTTTTTTGGGCCGCAGGCCGAGATCGATGCGCCGATGCACAAGAATGTCGTGGAAGAGGAAGTAAACAACACCGTACACGAATATGCCGACGCCCGCGGCGAGCGCTGGCGCTGAATAACGATAGCCGTAGTAAATCAACGCGATTGACGGCAGCGCGAACACGACGCCGAAAATATCGTTCAGTTCAAATGGTCCTTCTGTCGGTTCGTGGTGTGATTTGTGCACCGACCACAAAAAGCCATGCATCACATAGCGATGCATCAGCCAGGCGACGCCTTCCATGATGAAAACGAAGGCGATGACAATAGCGATGAAGGCGAGGGCGGTCATGAACGGAGAACTCTTCAGCGCTTAGGCTCTGCTGTCTTTAAATTTGCTGGCGACCGCTTTGGCGAAGAGCGCCAATGGCGCGTCTTCGCGGCTTTCAGCGTTATCGGCGCCGGCGGCCTCAGCGATATTAACGGCGCGTTCGATCCAGCGATGACCGGCGGCGCTCGCGCCGTCTTCGCCTAAAATCGTCACCACCGTTGATTTGCCTTCGTCTTGTTTGACGTCTTTGCCGATGTCGCTTTCGCTCGCCGAGGCGTCCATTACGTCATCGAAGGCTTGGTAAGCGAGACCAAGGGCGCTTCCGTAATCGATCATGGCGGCGACGCCAGCCTCGTCAGCGTTGGCGAGCTCCGCGCCCATGGCGGCCGCGGCTGAAAAGAGTGAGCCGGTCTTTTGCTGGTGGCGATGCTCCATTTCGGCGATCGTGTGGTCGCCGGCCGCGGGGCCGCCGCACATAATGTCTTTTTCCTGACCGCCGGCGAGGCCGTCGGGTCCAATCGCAGCCGTGAGGTGGGACAGCGCCCGTAACCGGCGATCCGCCTCTGCGCCGGGTGTTTCGGCGATGATTCGAAACGCTTCGTTCATCAGGCCGATGGTCGCCAACATGCCGGTGCCTTCGCCGAAGACGACGTGGGTCGCGACGGCGCCGCGACGCATGCGGGCGTTATCCATGGCGGGAAGGTCGTCCATAATGAGCGAGGCGGCATGCACCATTTCCACGGCGCACGCGGCGTCTAGGGTGCGTTCGATAGGGGCGCCGAATTGGCGCCCGGCGAGGACAGTAATAAGGGGCCGAAGCCGCTTTCCGGGCGATAAAAGGCCATGTCGAATGGCGCATGTAAGGCGCGCAGGCTCTCGCGCTTCGTGGAAGAGCGTGTCGAGGCGCGCATCAATCGCCGCGCGCGCGGTTTTGACGGTTTGTGCGAATAGTGCGGCGCCATCACCGCTCGTTTTCCCTGCACTGGCGCCGCCGACACAGCCTTTTTCTGGTGCGGCGGCGTCCGCCGACCTCTTATTAACTTCGCCCATCAAAAAGCCTCAAACGCCACCGACAGCTCTTGTCGCCCATAGGCTGTAGCTTGCCCGCGCGGCGTCCTTGGCGCAATCCGCTTTGGCGGCTTTAGGCCGTTAAATATCCTTTTTGTTCGAGATAGGCGACGATGGTCGTCGCGGCTTCCTCGGCGGACTCTTTGGAGGTGTCGATGGTTAATTCCGGGGCTTCCGGCGGCTCGTAGTCGCTGTCGATGCCGGTGAAATTCTTAATTTCCCCGCGCCGCGCCTTAGCGTAGAGGCCTTTCACGTCTCTATCTTCACAGACGTCAAGGGGCGTGGAGATATAGACCTCGATAAACTCGCCATCTTCCACAAGCTCACGGGCCATCCGCCGTTCGCTGTTGAACGGTGAAATGAACGACACCAGGACAAAGAGGCCTGCGTCCACCATAAGCTTCGAGGTCTCGCCGACCCGGCGAATGTTCTCAACCCGATCCGCATCGGTAAAGCCGAGGTCTTTGTTAAGTCCGTGGCGGACATTGTCGCCGTCCAGCGTATAGGTGTGGCGGCCTAAATCGGTGAGGCGCTTTTCAACGAGATTGGCGACTGTTGATTTGCCGGCGCCGGAAAGACCTGTGAACCAAAGAACGCACGGGCGTTGGTGCTTGATGGCGGATCGAGCCTTCTTGTCAATATCAAGGTCTTGCCAATGGACGTTTTGCGCCCGTCGCAGCGAGAACGCGATCATTCCCGCTGCGACCGTCGTATTGCTCTGACGGTCAATCAGAACGAACGAGCCCGTCGCCCGGTTTTCATCATATGGGTCGAACGCGATGGGTTGGCTCAACGACAGATTGCAAAAGCCGATCTCGTTCAGCTCAAGGGTCTTGCCCGACTGCTCATCCAGCGTGTTGACGTTCGTTTTGTATTTAAGGTCAGTAACCGTCGCTGGTGTGATTTTATTCGCCGTTTTCAATAGATACTGGCGGCCGGGCAACATCGGTTCGTCGTGCATCCAAATCACCTGGGCGGCAATTTGGTCGGTTTGCTGACAAGGCGCGTCGCCGGCGCACATCATATCGCCGCGGCTAATGTCGATCTCGTCTTCGAGGGTGATCGTGACGGCGCGGTTGGGGCCGGCGGTCTCGAACGACGTCCCGTCGCGGGTTTCGCCGACGATGGACGCGACTTTCGAGCGCTTACCGGAAGGAACGACGACGATGTCGTCGCCCGGATTGATGACGCCGGACGCGATCGTGCCGGAGAAGCCGCGGAAATCGAGATTGGGACGGTTGACCCATTGCACGGGCATGCGGAACGGCGCGGTCTGATTGTCGACGCCGACTTTTACGGTTTCGAGATAAGGCAACAGCGCCGGGCCGTTGTGCCAGCGCGTGTTTGCGCTCTTCGTCGCGATATTGTCGCCTTCGAGCGCCGACATTGGGATGCAGACAATCGACTTGAAGTTCAGCTTCTCAGCGAAGGCTCGGTATTCCACTTCGATCTCGTCAAACCGCGTTTGGTCATAATCGACGAGGTCCATTTTATTCACGGCGAGAACGATATGGTCGATGCCGAGAAGCGATGCGATAAAGCTGTGGCGGCGGGTTTGGGTTAAAACCCCTTGGCGCGCATCAATCAGGATGACGGCGAGATCGGCGGTCGAAGCGCCGGTCGCCATATTGCGGGTGTATTGTTCATGGCCCGGCGTATCGGCGACAATGAATTTGCGTTTCTCGGTTGAGAAAAACCGATAGGCGACGTCGATGGTGATGCCTTGCTCGCGTTCAGCGGCGAGGCCGTCGACGAGAAGCGCGAAATCGATTTTTCCGCCTTGGGTGCCGACTTTTTGGGAATCGGCTTTCAGCGTTTCGATTTGATCTTCATAAAGAAGCTTTGAGTCATAGAGAAGGCGACCGATGAGCGTCGACTTGCCGTCATCAACGCTGCCGCAGGTGATGAAGCGCAACATAGATTTGCGCTCATGATTGTCGAGATAGGCGATAATGTCTTTATCGGCGAGGGCGTTTGCGTGGGCCATTAGAAATATCCCTCTTGTTTTTTCTTCTCCATGGACGCGGATTGGTCATGGTCGATGACCCGACCCTGGCGTTCGGACGTCGTCGTTAGTAGTGTTTCCTGGATGATTTCTGGCAGTGTCGTCGCTTGGGAGCGCACCGCGCCCGTCAACGGATAACAGCCGAGCGTGCGGAAGCGGACCATCTCTTCTGTTGGCGTTTCGCCGGGCTCAAGCGGCATACGCTCGTCGTCGACCATGATGAGAACGCCGTCGCGTTCGACGACGGGGCGCTTCGCCGCGAAATAAAGGTCCGGAATTTCGATGTCTTCCCGGTAAATATATTGCCAGATGTCGAGCTCCGTCCAATTGGAGAGGGGGAAGACGCGGATTGATTCGCCCTTATGGATGCGGGTGTTGTAGATATTCCAAAGCTCTGGACGCTGATTTTTCGGGTCCCAGCGATGGCCGGCGGCCCGGAATGAGAAGATGCGCTCCTTGGCGCGGGATTTCTCTTCATCGCGGCGCGCCCCGCCGAAAGCGGCGTCAAACTTATGCTTATCGAGCGCTTGCTTGAGCGATTGGGTCTTCATGATGTCGGTGTGGATCTGTGATCCGTGCGTGAACGGACCGACGCCCTGGCGCACGCCGTCTTCATTAATGTTGACGATGAGATTGAGGCCGAGCTTCTTCGCCGTTTCGTCGCGGAACCGGATCATCTCGCGGAACTTCCAAGTCGTGTCCACATGCATGATCGGGAAGGGTGGAACGGACGGATAGAACGCCTTCATCGCCAAGCGCAGCATTACCGATGAGTCCTTGCCCACGGAATAGAGCATGACCGGATTTTCCGCTTCGGCCGCGACTTCACGCATGATGTGGATGGCTTCCGCTTCCAGCCGGTCCAAATGCGTCATGGTGAGGGGATCGGCGAGGGGATCGGTCAGCGGATTTGCCGCGCCGGCTTTTGTCGTGGGCGCGGTCCCGTCTTGGCGGATATCCATTGGCGGCTCCTTTTTATCGGTCATATCGCTGCTTTTGTCAGCGGCTTTGGCGTTTGTTTCGGACCCTGTTTCGAGCGCCGAAAGCCGCTCTAAGGCGGCGTTCAATGTCTTCAGCGTGCATTGTCCGCCCGCTTTTAGGCGCGCGATGCCTTTGCCGTCGTTCAATAGTTTGCGTGAAACCGTCGACAGGGAGAGGTTTTCACGCCTGGCGTATTGTTCGGCGCGGTCGATAAGGGCGCTGAGATCCGACATCGTGGGATTATTCCCTCAAAGCTTTCTCGCACCGCTATCAGCAATTTTCGTGGGACGCAAGTTTTTGGCGCGCCGCCGAAGAATAATCGTGGGAAATCGCCCATCAACCAGCTTGGGACGACGTTCCAGCGGGATGGGCTATTGATTTCGCAAAATTACGTCGTAAATTTCTGTCATGACAGAAAGAACGAATAATACAGTTATGAGCCCGGCTATGGAGCGGTTTGTCCTCCATTGGGGCGATATGGGCGGTCGCTGGGGTGTCAATCGATCCGTGGCGCAGATCCATGCGCTTCTATTGGCGAGTTCGCGTCCGCTGAACGCCGAAGAGATCGCGGCCAGCCTTTCGATCGCGCGCTCGAACGTCTCGAATTCCCTAAAAGAGCTTCAGAACTGGGGGCTGATCGTCCGTGCGCCGGTGAAGGGCGATCGGCGCGACCATTTCGAAGCGCTCGACGACATCTGGGCGAGCGCGGCGCGCATTGTTGAGCGCCGCAAAGCGCTCGAAATCGATCCCGCCCGCGATGTGTTGTCGAGTTGTCTGGCTGAGATGGGCGACGACCCAGCGGCGTCCGGGCCGGCCACGCAGCGGCTCGAAGAGCTGAAGACGCTGATCGACCTGGTGGACGATTGGTACGATCAAATGAAAGACGTGCCGCCGGACACGTTGATCGCGCTGCTCCGTATGGGATCGAAAGTCATTGAGTTCTTGAAACCGTTTTTGAAACGGCCGTCTGCTTCGGGCGGCGATCGTTCGCGCTAGGAGGATGCCCCCATGGCTCGCGCCCTAAAAATCGATAATGACGTTTTTGCTGATGTCGCCATGCGCGCGCCGCGGCGCAAGCGCATGGCGAGCGAAGCGGTGAGGCAAGGCGCTTCCATTGAGGGACGGGCGACGCCGGCGGCGTTGTTCCTGTCTTATGTGGCGGCCGCCCCGTTGATCGCGGCCGCCCTGGCGATTGTCGCCGACCCCGCCCGCTCCGAAGAATGGCGCGCTTTGATGGCGCTTTACGGCGCAGCGCTGATCATCTTTTTCGGCGGCGTGCGTTGGGGCGTTGCGGTGATGCGCGCTGAGGGGCCGACCTTTCGTAGTCTGCTCGGCGCGGCGCTGCCGTTCTTTTTCGCGATGCCGCTTTTCGTCCCCGGTCCGACAGATTGGAAGCTGCCGGCGATCATGGCGTTGCTGCTCGCTTTGTTGATTGATGACCTCGGCGCCACGCGGCGCGGCTCCGGCGCGCCCGCCTGGTATTTAGCCGTTCGTTTGCCGCTGACGGTTCTTATTGAAGTGGCGTTTCTCGTCGCGTTGATCGCGTAGGCCGGCGACCAAAAGTACAGCGACCATTCCAGATTGTTGACAGAGGCGACGGTTAATCTTGGTTAGACGTGGGAATACTGCAAAGGCCCGGGACTTATCTAAGTCCGCCTTGATCTTTGTCGTGATGATTCTTATAGGGCCGCCGATCGGGGGTGTCCTCGTTTATTTCCTGGGGGTTTTATGGTTTGTCATATCGGCTTTTTACGAGTTTCTTACGAATGGCGTTGGGCAATGGGTGGGCGATAATCACCTGCGAGACCTCTATGCGCTTGTTAAGGTGTTTCCCTTAGTCGTCATGTTCGCCTATCCGATCGGAGGCTTATACGCGCTGGTCGTCGGCGCCATTCTATCCGCCTGTCGTGCTGTTGGAGAGGCGCCCAGTTATGTGGCGTGCGGTATCGTTGCCGCCGGTGTCTCCGTTGCAATAACAGCAGCCCCAGCTTTAGACGGCGATTACGCAGCGATGCCGGCGACGACAGTTTTCGCGTTTTTTATGAGTGTAAGTGTTGTGACGACAATCATTTTAAGGTTCTTGCTACGCCATGCTTTTCGTGATCCATCGAACTGACTAATAGTGAGGCGTCTACACGCTAGGAAGCGTGTCTGCGCGGTCGACTATCCAATGTACTTAATGGATGACTGAATTAATGAACGTACCCGAATTATCTCTTTTGGATTTTACTGACGGCGATCAAATGTGTCGCGATAGCTTCGCGCAACATTTGTTCGCAGGTCTGAAGGCCTTCGGCTTCATCATCTTGCGCGACCACGGCGTTTCAACGGCGCTGCTCGATGAAGCGTACTCCGTCGTCGCTGAGTTCTTCGCGACGTCGGACGCCGAAAAACGCCGCTATATCGTCGGCTCAGACGGACAGCGCGGCTATACGCCGTTTGGGCGCGAGCACGCGAAAGACGCCGCCGTCGCCGACCTTAAAGAGTTTTGGCATGTGGGCCGGGAAGCGAACAGCGCCGCCGCCGCTGGGCTTGAGGGCCGTGAGAACATCTGGCCGGACGCGCCGGCAGCGTTCAAACCGGTTTTCCGTCAGCTCTATGACGAATTGGAGCGGGCGGGCGGCGTCATGTTGTCGGCATTGGCGCCGATGCTCGGCGTCGATGCTGAGTATTTCACGCGCATGACCGAGGGCGGCGATTCGATTTTACGCCTTTTGCATTATCCGCCGACGCCGGAGGGCGCCGACCCCCGCGCGGTGCGCGCCGCAGCCCATGAAGATATCAATCTTATCACCTTGCTCGTCGCGGCGAACGGGGCGGGGCTGCAACTTTTAACGCGGGAGGGCGAATGGTTGCCCGTCGAGGCGCCGCCGGATCGGATCATCGTCGATGCCGGCGATATGCTCGCCCGGCTGACGAATGACGTTATTCCGGCGACTACCCATCGCGTCGTCAATCCTACAGGTCCGAATGTTTCCCGTTACTCCATGCCGTTCTTTATGCACGCCCGCAGTGACGCCATATTGAGCTGCCTTAAAAGCTGTGAGGGCGACGGCGCAAAATATGACGACATCACCGCCGGCGAATTTCTGCAACAGCGCTTGCGCGCAATCGGCCTTGGATAGCGTCGTGGAGTCGTTCGCCTTCGGACCGCTTGAATTGGCGCTATTGACCGTCGCCGGCGTTGGGGCCGGCTGGATCAATGTATTGGCGGGCGGCGGATCGTTGCTCACCGTTCCGGCGATGTTGTTCTTGGGCGTGCCGGGGCCTATCGCCAACGGCACCAATCGCGTCGCCGTGTTGGCGCAGAACGTCGTCTCGGTCGTTGCTTTCGCCCGTAAGGGGTATGCGGATTTTCGTTTGTCAGCAGGGCTCGCGGCCGCCGCGGGGATTGGCGCCGCCGCCGGCGCGAGCCTCGGCGTCGGTCTGGAGGGCGTCTGGTTCAACCGTCTTGTCGCTGCGACGATGATCGGCGTCATGGTGTTGATGGCGACCGACCGCGGCGGGGCGAGCGATGAGCGCGACGCGCCAAGCGCGCCGAAGCGCTTAGTCCTCGGGTATCTATTAATGATTGGCGCCGGGTTTTGGGGCGGTCTTATTCAAATCGGCGTCGGGTTTCTGCTGACGCCAATTCTTTTTCGTGTCATGGGCGTCGATTTGGTGCGCACGGCGATGCATAAAGTGTTCATTGTATTGATTATATCGATTGTGGCGTTGGTCATTTTCGCGGCGAATGTGCCGATCTTTTGGGCGGCGGGCGCGGCGCTTGCGATTGGCAATGCAATTGGCGGATGGCTCGGAACGGCGGCGGCGATCGATAAGGGCGCAGGCTTTATCAAGAAAGTTTTTCTTGCGGCGCTCGGCGCTATCGTCGTGAAGCTCGTCTTCTTTTCTTGATGCGCGTCAGGTTTATTCCTTTTTGTCAATAATTAGTTTTCCGGAGGCGAAATGACGCTTTCCATATTTTATCAAGATTCTATAAAGGTCGCGTCGGAATGCCGCGGCCGTCGCAGGGTGGTCGTTTCTAACTAATTCGCAGCGAACAGCTCTATCCGAGCGACGCCCGCGCCGCCGGTGGTGCGTTGTCTTCCGCTCTGCGGTCGATGGCGCTGTTTTGAAACGAACAAAAGATGGATAGTAAAGGAAGCGAGTTATGATCACCCACGCCGTGAGCGCTCATCGATCAAAAGACGTCCTGCTGCGCGAAGAGCAATTAGCGTGGAAGATCGCAGCGGTCGCCACGGACGACGCGCCGGTGGAGGCCGCGGTCGTTGATATGATCATTAATCGGATTATCGACAATGCATCAGTCGCTATCGCTTCGTTAAATCGCGGGCCCATCAAGTCAGCGCGCGCTATGGCGATCGCCCATGCGCGCTCCGGCGGCGCAACGCTTTTCGGCGCGCCGGCTGACATGACGGTGTGCGCTGAATGGGCGGCCTGGGCGAACGGCACGGCGGTGCGCGAACTTGATTATCATGACACGTTTTTAGCGGCGGACTATTCCCACCCCGGCGACAATATCCCGCCGATCCTAGCGGTGGCGCAGCAATGCGGTCGTAACGGCGCCGACCTTATTCGTGGAATCGCAACGGGTTATGAAATCCAAGTCAATCTCGTGAAAGGCATTTGCCTACACGAGCATAAAATCGACCATATCGCCCATATTGGTCCGTCGGCATCGGCGGGCGTAGGCGCGCTGTTGGGTCTGCCGACTGAGATCATCTATCAGGCCGTGCAGCAGGGACTGCATACCACCGTGACGACACGGCAATCCCGTAAGGGGGAGATCTCCACTTGGAAGGCCTTCGCGCCGGCCTATGCGGGCAAGCTGGCGATCGAGGCGGTCGACCGGTGCATGCGCGGCGAGGGCGCGCCAAGTCCCATTTATGAGGGTGAAGATTCCGTCATCTCCTTCATTTTGAATGGACGCACGGCGCGCGATCGCGGCGACAGCCCTTATGAGCCGACTTATCATGTGCCGCTGCCGGGGCCTGGCGAAACCAAGCGCGCAATTTTAGAGACGTACACCAAAGAACACTCCGCGGAGTATCAGAGCCAAGCGCTTATCGATTTGGCGTTCCGTATGGGGCAAAAAATCGACGATTTCGATAAAGTGAAATCGATTATTCTGCACACCTCCCACCACACCCATTACGTCATCGGAACGGGGTCCGGCGATCCGCAAAAAATGGACCCCCACGCCAGCCGCGAAACCCTCGACCATTCGATCATGTACATTTTCGCTGTCGCCCTACAGGACGGCGCTTGGCACCATGTTAAATCGTACGCGCCGGAACGGGCGCAACAGGCGGACACCGTTCGTCTCTGGCATAAAATCTCGACCATCGAAGACCCCGCCTGGACCGAGCGCTATCACGATCCAGACCCGAATAAGAAAGCGTTCGGTGCGCGGGTTGTTATCACCATGGACGACGGCTCGGTCATCGAGGATGAACTCGGTGTCGCCAATGCGCATCCCGCTGGCGCGCGGCCGTTCACGCGCCCGGAATATATCAATAAATTCAAAACCCTAACGGATGAGATCTTGGACTCGGCGGAAAGCGCACGGTTTCTTGACTTAGTGCAGCGTTTACCAGACTTGACGTCTGGAGAGCTTAAGGCGCTCAATCCCGTCGCCCCGGCTGGGTATCTCGTGGAAAACGACGCGGCGGGGATCTTTTAGCGGCGCGCAAGGACGCGCCAAACGCATGACCAAATTCAGGAGACAAACATGCTAGCCTACACCACCCTCGGCACCAACGACATGGCGCGCGCAAAAGAGTTCTATGGCGAGCTTCTCAGCGAATTGGGCGCCGGCGTCGCCTTCGATATGGACCGGTTCGTCGCCTACAGCACAGCGCCCGGCGCGCCGATGTTCGCCATCGTCAAACCTTATGACGGCGGCGAAGCGAGTGTTGGCAATGGAACGATGGTTGCGATCGGTGCGTCAAACCCTGAGCAAGTGAAAACGCTCTATGACAAGGCCCGCTCGCTCGGCGCAACGTGCGAGGGCGAACCGGGTCCACGGATGGACGGCGCTTTTACATGCGGCTATGTGCGCGATCTCGACGGCAACAAATTGAATTTCTTCTGCATGGGGAGCTAGCCGCTTGGCCGAAACGGCGGCGTGGTGTTGTTCGCCGCGTCGCCGTCGGTCGGAACGGGGTAATAAAGAAAGCCTGCGCTTATGTTGTTCACTGAAAAATCAGCCGCTGAAAAGCGGGCGGACTTTCGCGCCGGGCTTGCGTCTGGAAAGCTCTTGCAGTTTCCAGGAGCGTTCAATCCGTTATGCGCACAACTAATCGAACGAAAGGGCTTTGACGGCGTTTACATTTCCGGCGCTGTGATGGCCGCTGATTTGTGTTTGCCGGATATCGGCCTTGCGACCATGACGGAGTTTGTGGAACGCGGTCGGCAAATCGCCCGCGTTAGTGATCTACCCTCTTTTATCGACATTGACACCGGCTTTGGTGAACCTATGGCCGCGGCGCGGACGATTATGATGATGGAGGAGGCGGGGCTCTCCGGTTGTCATGTTGAAGACCAAGTGATGCCCAAACGATGCGGCCATCTTGACGGCAAAGAAATCGTTCCCACAGAGATAATGGTTCAACGTGTTCGTGCGGCGGCTGAGGCGAAACGCGATCCGAATTTCGTTTTGATCGCACGCTCTGACGCGCGCGCCATAGAGGGGCTGGAGGCGTCGATTGATCGGATGAAGGCCTATGTGGACGCTGGCGCGGATATGATTTTCCCCGAGGCGATGAAGTCCGAACAGGAATTCGAAGCCGTTCGCAAGGCGATCAGCGTTCCGATTTTGGCCAATATGACAGAGTTTGGGAAAAGCCGACTGCTCAACAAGAAAGAGCTCGAAGCCCTCGGCTTTAATGTGGTGATTTACCCGGTCACCACGCTGCGCTTGGCGATGGGCGCGTGCGATCGCGGCCTCGACGCGATTTTGGCGGATGGCGACCAGAACGGCGTTCTTGACGACATGCAACACCGCCGCGACCTATATGATCTGCTGCGTTACCAAGATTATAATAAGTTCGATGACGGAATATTCAACTTTCAAGTCGGCGACACGCCGATGACCTGATAAGACAGTGACGTCGGCGCTTATTGGGCGCTGATGCGTTGTCCCCTGACAGAAAAGCAGGGCGAACAAATCGTTCGCCCGCGAGAGAATCGACCCGGAAGGAGAAGTGCGATGACGGAAGAAGTGAAATACGGCCTTGCCGGCGTGCTCGCCGATGATACGGCGATTTCAAAGGTGATGCCGGAGATCAATTCGCTCACCTATCGCGGCTATAAAGTCCAAGATCTCGCCGCCGCGTGCCGATTTGAGGAAGTCGCTTATCTCATCTGGAACGGCGAACTGCCTAATGCGGCTTCGCTCGACGCGTTCAACGCCCTTGAGAAAAAGGAACGCGGCCTCTCCGACGACCTTTTGAACGTCATGCGGTCGTTCAACAAAAAAGCCCATCCGATGGATACGCTGCGCACAGCGCTGTCTTATCTTGGGCAAGAGGATAACTCGACCGATGATTCCTCTCCTGACGGTCTCTATGACAAAGCAATCCGGATGTATGCGAAAATTCCGCAGATTGTCGCTGCTGACTTCCGCTTACGGAACGGTAAGGAGCCGATCGCCCCAACCGAGGACCTAGCGTTCTCTGAGAATTTTTTCCATATGTGCTTTGGCGGTGTACCGGCGCCGGAGATCGTCAAATGCTTCGACGTGTCGATGACGCTTTACGCGGAGCATTCATTTAATGCATCAACCTTCACGGCCCGGACAATCGCCTCTTCGACGTCCGACATCTACTCGGCCGTAACCGGCGCGATCGGATCGCTTAAAGGTCCGTTGCATGGCGGCGCGAATGAAGCAGTCATGTATATGCTGGAAGAAGTCGGTTCGCCCGACAAAGCGCGTGATTGGATGCTGACGGCGCTCAAAGAAAAACGCAAAATCATGGGCTTCGGGCACCGCGTCTATCGTTCTGGCGATAGCCGGGTGCCGACGATGACAGAGGCCTATCGCAAAATGGTCGATGTCATCGACACTGAAGAAGCGAGAAAATTCTGGGAAATCAGCAAAGCGCTGGACGAGACCATGGTCGCGGAGAAGGCGATCCACCCCAATCTCGATTTCCCCGCCGGCCCGGCCTATTACCTCATGGGCTTTGAAGTGCCGATGTACACGCCGATCTTTGTTGTCAGTCGAATCACCGGCTGGACGGCGCATGTGATGGAGCAATTGGCCGACAACAAGCTCATTCGGCCGTTGTCGCGCTATACTGGGCACGATCAGCGGGACGTGCTGGCGATAAGCGATCGCTAAGCGTCATCCTGATCGCTGACGTTAACGAATAAAAGACAGCGGCGCGGTCTGAAATGATATTGCGGGGACGCCTTAAGCCGTTGTTTTTACGTGATTCCGTACGCTCGGCCGTGCTCGCTGGGATCGGAAAGGATTTAGAACGAGTGTTGACTTATGGCTTGCGTCCGGCGAGACCCTAGCCCGCCGGATGGCGCATCTATGGCGTCCGACTTCAAGCATGAGGTGAAGTAATGTCGTTCCAGTGCATTTTGACAGAGACCGACAATGGCGTCGGCGTCGTGACGCTGAACCGACCCGACGCATTGAACGCTTTCAACAGTCAGTTAATGGACGAATTAACCGAAGCGCTGACAGGGTTTGATAAAGACCCTACGATCGGCTGCATCGTCATCACCGGGTCCGACAAGGCGTTCGCTGCCGGCGCGGATATTACGGAATTAGCCGATAAGAGCTATGTTGAGGCCTATACGGACGATTTGATTACGAATAACTGGGAGGCGACGGCGCAAGTGCGCACGCCGACCATTGCCGCTGTTGCGGGCTATGCGCTCGGCGGCGGCTGTGAGTTGGCGATGATGTGCGATTTTATTCTCGCCGCGGATACGGCCAAGTTCGGCCAACCGGAGGTTACCCTCGGCATTCTTCCCGGCGCTGGCGGCACTCAGCGGCTCACCCGGTTTGTCGGTAAATCCAAAGCGATGGAGCTATGCCTCACCGGGCGCTTAATGGATGCTGAGGAAGCGGAGCGTTGCGGTCTTGTCTCGCGGATCGTACCCGCCGGCGAATTACGCGAAGAGGCCATTAAAACTGCGAAGAAAATCGCGTCTTTCTCGCGGCCGGTAGTGATGTTGACGAAAGAAGCCGTCGACCGCGCCTATGAGACGACGTTAAGTGAAGGCGTGCGGTTTGAACGGCGCCTTTTCCATTCAGCGTTTGCTTTTGAAGATCAAACCGAAGGCATGGCGGCCTTCGTTGAAAAACGTAAACCCGCCTTCAAGAACAAATAAGGCCGTGTCTGTTTGGTCTGCTTAATCTGCAGCGACGCGCCTACATCGACATCTGCCGAAGGATTCGCCACAAACGGACTTGGCCTCAAAAACGTCCGAAGGTCATCGTCCGCTAGGTGATTTCCGCGGGCCGGCTTATACGGTTGCCATGGAAAATCTCATTGTCGCATTTGCGGTGATCGGCGTTTTAGGCGTCGGCGCCCAATGGCTTGCTTGGCGCTTCAATCTGCCCGGCATTGTTTTGATGTCTATCGCCGGCGTTGTCGCCGGGCCCGTCACCGGTTTTCTATGGCCGGCGGGATATGACGCGTCGACGGCGTCGGCGGCTCCCATGGAGACCTTGTTCGGCGATTTCTATCGCCCGATAATCGGCGTCGCGGTCGCTGTCATTCTGTTCGAAGGCGGGCTGACCCTTAATTTTTCTGAAATCAAAGACTTTGGCCGCGGCGTTCGGCGCTTGGTGCTGCCGGGCGCGCCCTTGGCGTGGGGCTTTGGGGCGCTGGCGGCGCGCTATGTGGGCGGGCTCACCTGGGAAGCGGCGATCCTCTTTTCCGGCGTCATGGTGGTGACGGGACCAACGGTGATTATCCCGCTCTTGCGCCAAGCAAAACTCCAGCAGCGGCCGGCGGCGCTTCTGAAATGGGAGGGCATCGTCAATGATCCCCTTGGCGCGCTGTTCGCCGTCTTCGCCTATGAGATCGTGACGATTGACCTCACCGGGGCTGGCGCTCATTCGCCGAGCGATGTCGTATGGGCGCTGATTATTGGCTCGATACTCGCCGCCGGCTGGGGCTTTTTGTTGGGACGCGCCATGGCGCTGGTGTTTCGCCGCGGCTGGGCGCCGGAATATCTAAAGCCGCCAGTGTTGTTGGTCGTCGTTCTGGTTTGTTTTGAAGTCGCGAACCTTCTTCAGGAAGAATCGGGACTTGTCGCGGTGACGGCCATGGGCGTCACCATGGCGAATGCGCGCATCGCCAGCATCAATGATTTGCGCCTTTTCAAAGAGAATGTCGCGATCCTTCTGGTCTCCGGCGTTTTTATCATTCTGACGGCGAACCTCACCTGGAGCACGATCGGCGCCATCGACGGCAGGGCGCTGTTGCTGATCCTCGCCATGCTGTTCTTTGTACGGCCTTTAGCAGTGTTCATTTCCACGATTGGCGCCGACTTGTCCTTTAAAGAGCGATTGTTAGTGGCGTGGATCGCGCCGCGCGGCATTGTCGCCGTCGCCGTGACGTCGTTTTTTGGCGCGGCGATGGCCGCACATTTTTCAGGACAATTAGCCAACGCAGCGCCGGGCGCGCATGATGGGTTGCTCCTACAGATTGAATCCGCGGAGAAACTCATACCGCTCGCCTTCGCCATGGTGTTCGCGACAGTCGTTTTGCACGGGTTCACGATTGGCCCGCTGGCGCGGCTGTTGGGGCTGACCTCGACCCGGCGTCCTGGCGTTTTGATCAGCGGCGCCTCTAACTGGTCGACGGCTTTTGCAGAAAAGCTCGTTGAGATGGAGATCCCCGTCGTCATCGCTGACGCCAGTTGGCGACGCTTACGGCCGGCGCGTCTCGCCAATGTCCCCACCTATTATGGCGAGCTTCTCTCGGAAGTCACTGAGCACCACGTCGATCTCAACCGGTTCGGGGTGCTTTTAGCCGTCAGCGGCGATGAGGCGCACAATGCGCTCGTCTGCACCGACTTAGCGCCGGAAATGGGGCGGGCGGCGATTTATCAGGTGAACGCACGCGGCAAAGGCGAGGAAGATCGCCGAGCATTGTCCTACACGCTGCAGGGGCGCACTTTTCTCCATGACGCGGTTCCGCTCGATGTGCTGCAGCGCCATATTTATGGTGGTTGGACCTTCCAACGCACCAAATTATCGGCGGAGTATCCGCCGGAGCGGTATTTCGAGGATCTTGGCGAGGAAGGCTTCTTGGTGCTTGCGGTGCGCAAGGGGGAGCTTCTTGTTGCGTCGGCCGAAGCGCCGGTTGTGCTTGCTGAAGGTGATGTGGCGCTTGCGTTTGCGCCAAAGCCAGATCCGGCGGCGAAATCAAAACCTGATATCGTCGCAAAAGAATCCGCCGAATAAGACGTCGTTAACCATCGATTTATCGTCCAATTGCGCCAGTCTGACACGACTGGTTAACGGCGTTTTAGCGCTTCCTTTCGTACGATCGCGGCTGCGAACGTAAGGAAGCGGCATGCGCGCATTCAGCGGATTGGCGGCGTCAGGCGATCTCATCGCCGACTATTTATCTGTCGAAAACGATTTAGCGGCGTCCGCGCACGGCGGGCCCGTCGATCCTGCCGTGCGACCAGAAGACGCTCGCGAAGGCGGCCGAGAAGACGCATTTGACGCCAGCCGCGTCGCCGCGGAGTTCCTGCGCGCCGGGCATCGTCTGCGCTCGCCGCTAAACGCAATTAATGGTTTCGCGACCATGTTGAGCGACGCGGCCGATCTCAAGCTCTCCGAAGAGACGCGTTCTGAGTATGCCGGTTACGTCATGCAGTCCGCGGATCGGTTGCTGACGGATCTAACGCTGCTGATGCAAATGGCGTCACTTGATGCTGCGAACTGGAGCTCTACGACATCGAGCGACGTATCGGCCCTTCTGATGAAAACTGTTGAAGGCCGCTCCGAAGCCGCGGCGCGGAAAAACATCACTTTGGAAAACAAGACCGACAGTGACGACCTCATCGTTCAGGCGCCGGACGATTGTGTCGACATCGCTTTAGGCGCACTGATTGACGCTGCGATTGAGCGTGCAAACTCGGGTGAAACAGTTTTTGTCCGTGCGCAAGCGACTGAAAGCGGCGTTGACGTGGCCGTCCGCGATTATGGGCCGGCGATCGATCGCGAGCAGTTTGAGGCCCGCCGCACAAAGCTCGCTGATGCGACGCTTGGCCCGGCGCGGATTTTTCGATTGCAGGATGTAGGCGAGGGCGACGCGAGCGACGGCGATCCGGCGTGGCTTATTCGCATCTTGCTGGCGGACCGCTGCGTCATTGAACTCGGCGGTGCGTTTTCCCTCAAAAGTCGCGAAGGACAAGGCGCGCTCGTCACGGCGCACTTTCCATATCAAAGCAGCCCACGCCAAACCAGCCCACGCCAAAGCAGTATCGACGCCGGACGGTCATCGGAGTAAAGAATAATGGCTCAGCCACAGCAAAAAACTGAACAACGCGCGCCCGGCGCAACGGCGACGTCGAAGAAACCGAGCGCCAATCCGGCGCGTCGAGAGGGGCGTCAAATAGGCGAAATCGTCTCCGTCACGGGCTCGCACGCATTGGTGCTTTTGAACGCCGAAGCCAGCGGCGTCGACCGAGAACTCCGCCCACAGATCGGCGCGATCATCGCAATCGATGCCGGTCGCAGCGTGGTCTTAGGGCTCGTGTCGGCGATGCGCGCCCCATCGTCAGCGGCAAGCATTGCCGGTCAGTCGCTGATTGAAATCGAGTTGATTGGCGAATTCTCCAAGCCGAACGCCAGCGCGCCGGGGCGCTTCCGGCGCGGCGTCTCGGCGTTTCCAACCCTCGGAGACCCGGCTTATGTGGCGTCGCGGGAGGAGCTGACAGCGCTCTTTACGTCAAACGCCGGCGCCAGCATTCGCGTCGGCGTTGTGAAACAAGACGCGGCGATCCCCGCGAATGTTTCTGTTAATGAGCTTTTCTCTCGCCATTGCGCCATTGTCGGCACCACCGGCGCCGGAAAATCTTGCGCCGCGACGTTGGTTTTGTCGTCGGTGCTGGAGCGCTATCCCCACGCCCATATTGTTGTTCTCGATCCGCATAACGAGTATGCGAACTGCTTCGGCGACAAGGCGATGGTCTTTGACCCGACAAGCCTGTCGCTGCCCTTCTGGTTACTGACTTTTGAAGAACTTGTGGAAATTCTCTATCCGGGCCGGCGTGACTGCGAGGAGGAGATTCAAATCCTTGCGGAGCTGATCCCGGCCGCCCGAAAAATGAATCTGTCTTCCACGAAAATCGGCGCACGGCTGCTCGCCGACCGCCGTGCTGATCCGAACGCGGTCACCGTCGATACGCCGACGCCGTATCGGGTTTCCGATCTCTTGTCGCTTGTAGACCGTTCGCTCGGCGGACTTGACGCAACCCGGTCGACGGCGCCGTTTAAACGACTGAAAACGCGGCTGCAACTTATCAGCCAAGACGCCCGTTATAACTTTATGTTCGGTGGTTTGACGGTTCAGGATACGATGGCGGAGTTTCTCGGGCAATTGTTCCGTATACCCGTTGACGGCGCGCCAGTAAGCGTCATCGAACTTGGCGGTTTGCCGTCCGAGGTCGTTCAGGTCGTCGTGTCCGTCATTGGCCGGATCGCCTTTGAATTCGGACTATGGAGCCATGGGGCCGCGCCGATCGCGCTTGTCGTGGAAGACGCCCACCGGTTTGCGCCGGCGGCGAGCGATGAGGGGTTCGCCCCGACGCGCAAATCGCTCATTCGCATCGCCAAGGAAGGGCGCAAGACCGGCGTTTCTCTCTTCGTGCTGACGCAGCGGCCGACGGAGCTTGACCCGACGATTTTGTCTCAGTGCAACACAATCTTCGCGATGCGTCTCGCCAACCAGGCGGACCAAGAGGCGCTGAAAGCGGCCGTTCCCGACGCGGCCACCAGTTTATTGTCCTGTTTGCCGTCCTTGGGGCTCGGTGAGGCGATCGCCATCGGGGAGGGCGTCGCCCTGCCGACGCGTATCCGCTTCGATAAAGTGCCGCGCGAATTCGTGCCGCGCAGCCTCACCGCCAGCTTCACGGATGGGTGGTCGGTGTGCCTTGATGACAAGGCGTTCGTCGATCGGATCGTCGAGCAATGGCGCGCGCAGCGTTTGTTGTTGCCGCACATTTAGATGGCGGACTGCGCCTTATTACAAAAGACCTAAGTGCTTGAAGCTCGCCTCGCGTTTATGGCCGATCACCAAATGGTCATGAACGCGTATATTGAGCGGCGCGCCGGCTTTGACGATTTGATCCGTCATATTGATGTCCGCCCGCGACGGCGTCGGATCGCCGGAGGGGTGATTGTGCACCAGAATGATCGCTGACGCTGAGAGCTCCAAAGCGCGCTTAATGACCTCGCGGGGGTAAACCGGCGTGTGATCAACAGTGCCGCGTTGCTGCACTTCATCTGCAATCAGAATATTTTTCTTATCGAGGAAAAGAATGCGGAACATCTCCGTCTTCTCATCGGCCATCGCCGCCCGGCAATAGGCGAGGAGGTCTTGCCAGGAAGAGATAACGGGTCGGTCAAGGACGCGCTCTTGGGCGAGTTTTATCGCCGCAGCTTGCACAATCTTAAGTTCCGTCGCAACTGTGAGGGACACCCCCTTTATCTCCGTCAGACGTTCGATGGGCGCGCCAAGCGTTTCGCTGAACCCGCCAAACTTGGCGATCAGTTCTTTCGCTAGCGGTTTGACGTCGCGGCGCGGAATGGCTCGGAAGAGAATTAGCTCAAGCAGTTCATAGTCCTGGCAACCGTCAACGCCGACCTTCCTATAGCGCGTGCGCAGACGATCGCGATGCCCGGCGGCATGATTGTCTTCAGACGCCGATCCTGCGGCCGGCGCGCTGTCGCCGACTGGCTTATCGTCTTTCAGACTGCGCATCAGGCGTAAGGCGGCCGATCGAGGCCTTTCGGAGATTTTGTGAATATCTCGCAGCCGTCTTCCGTGACGCCGATTGAATGTTCGAACTGCGCCGACAGGGACTTGTCACGCGTCACCGCCGTCCAACCGTCTTTCAGCAGTTTCACATCCGGTTTGCCTTCATTGATCATCGGTTCAATCGTGAAGAACATGCCAGGGCGCAATTCTGTTTCCGGCGCGCGCTGCACGCCAATAAAGCGATCGCGATATTCCGCATAGTGAACGACGTTCGGCGCGTCATGGAACAGCCGGCCGAGGCCATGGCCGCAAAAATCATGGACGACGGAAAAGCCTTGCGATTCGCTTAAGGTCTGAATGGCGCGGCCGATATCGCGCAAGGTCGTGCCCGGTTTGACGATGGCGATCGCCGCCATCAGCGAGTCGTATGTCGTATCAATAAGCCGGCGCGCTTTGACCTTGGGTTCGCCGGCGATGAACATGCGGCTCGTGTCGCCGTGCCAGCCGTCGACAATGACGGTGACGTCAATATTCAGGATGTCGCCGTTCTTCAGCGTCTTTTGCGATGGGATGCCGTGGCAAATCACATGGTTCAGCGAGATGCAGGTGGCGTGGCGATAGCCGCGATAGCCGATGGTCGCTGACACCGCGCCGTTATCGAGAACGTATTCGCGCACCAGCGTGTCGAGCGCCTCGGTGGACACGCCGGGCTTAACTTCACTCGTGAGCAAATCCAGACATTCCGCCGCCAGGCGGCCGGCGACACGCATCCCTTCAAAGGCCTCAGGCCCGTGAATTTTGATTTGTCCGGTCTTTTTGAGATCGGCCGCATCGGCCTCGGCATACTGCATCGGGTCTCCAGCGCGCCCGGGCGACAGGCGCATATCCATTTGCGAACGTTACTTCTTTATAGCGTAACAGGCAGCGGCCGTCTTAGCCGCACTTCATTTGTTGTTACCTCGCAATCGTAGCACAGGACTTCAACCCCGGCTGCGACCGCGGCGCGCAAAGCGCGTCCGTATTCCGGATCAAGGTCGTCCGCAGGGGCGAGAGAGCGGCAATCTGTCCTTTGGACGATGAACAGCATCACCGCCCGGTCCCCTGCGGCCTTTTGGTTGGCGAGCTCCACCAGGTGTTTCGCGCCCCGCTTGGTGACGCTGTCCGGAAATTCGGCGAGTCCCGGCGCGCGCATCAGGTGGACGTTTTTTATTTCCACATAGGCCGGTCGATCGCGCCGCCCGCCCGACAGCAAGATATCGATGCGGCTGTTCTCGCCATATTTCACTTCGCGTTTCAGGGTCTCATAGCCCGTTAACTCTGGGATCAGACCTGCTTCAATGGCTTCAGCGCCAATCTTGTTGGGATTGTTGGTGTTGATGGCCACAAGGCCGCCATCCACTTTAACGAGCTCAAGCGTGTAGGGGAGTTTCCGGGTCTTTGACGGGCTCAACGACACCCAAGCCGGCGCGCCTTCGGGCGCAACGCCTAACATTGATCCGGGGTTCGGGCAGTGCCCGGTGATCTCCTCGCCGTTTTCGAGGGTGATATCGGCCAGGAAGCGCTTGTACCGGCGTTCTAAAACGCCGCGCGATAGTTCTGAGGGGAAACGCATGATGGATTCGGTATCGCCGACTGCATCGCTCGGTCAACTGCGCTGTCCGACGATCTTCGCAATCGCGCTATTTTAGTCTAGAGGGAGCATATTATCGCGCGGCGCTTGATTGCCGTGCCGTGTTGACGCCGGAGAGAGCCCCTCGTGCTTAGCGTTTTGGACATCTTTAAAATCGGCGTCGGCCCGTCGAGTTCTCATACTGTCGGGCCCATGCGTGTGTCGCTCCGATTTTTGGAGCACCTCACCGCGAACCAGCTGTTGGACAAAACGGCGCGCATCAAAATCGAGCTGCAAGGTTCGCTTGCTTTGACTGGCATCGGCCACGGCACGGATCGCGCGACGATTTTTGGCTTGCTTGGGTTCGCGCCGGAAACCACCGACCCCGATGCGGCGGCGGCCGCGTTCGAGGCCGTCCAGAAAACTGGACGTTTGCCGCTCTCCCGAGGGCCTGAGATCGCGTTCGACATGAGCCGCGACTTAGATCTGCGGGGCGATATTATTCCTAGCCTCCATCCAAACGGCATGCGCCTTGAGGCCTATGACGCCGATGGAAACCGGCTGTCGGAGCAAACTTATTACTCCGTAGGCGGCGGGTTCATCGCGACGGAGAAACAACTCTCCACGCCGGCCAAGGATGATTTGATTGAAACCGCGTCCCACGGTCCCCATCAATTTGGCTCCGCGGCCGAGCTTTTGGCGCGCTGCAAGGCGAAGGGGCTGCAGATTGCCGAGTTGATGCTCGAGAACGAAGACGCAAAGCGGTCGCGGCCAGAAACGCTCGCGGGTCTTGATGCGATTTGGGCGGCGATGCGGGCGTGCATTGATCGCGGCCTCGCGACGGACGGCATTCTGCCAGGCGGGCTGAAAGTGCGGCGCCGCGCGCCGGATTTGTTTGCAAAGCTCAGCGAGGCGCCGTTCTCCAATGAACGAGAAAGCTTGTTCGACACCCTCAATGTTTACGCGATGGCGGTGAACGAAGAAAACGCCGCTGGCGGGCGCGTCGTAACGGCGCCGACAAACGGCGCTGCCGGCATTATTCCAGCCGTGATGCGCCATTACTGCACCGAAGAAGAGGGCGCGGGCCATGATGCGGCGCGAACCTTTTTGCTGACGGCGGGCGCGATTGGCATTCTCTATAAGCAGCGTGCGTCAATCTCTGGCGCTGAAATGGGATGCCAGGGGGAGGTCGGCGTCGCCTGCTCTATGGCGGCCGGGGGGCTCGCCGCGGTATGGGGCGGGACGCCCGAGCAGATTGAGCGCGCGGCGGAAATCGGCATGGAGCACAATCTTGGTTTGACGTGTGATCCCGTCGGCGGCCTCGTGCAGATTCCTTGTATTGAGCGCAACGCCATCGGCGCAGTGAAGGCGGTCAATGCCGCGCGCCTCGCTCTACGGGCCTCTGAGGACGCTAAGGTTTCCCTTGATCAGGTAATTGAGACAATGCGCCAAACGGGTCTCGACATGTCAAGCAAGTATAAAGAGACGAGCGAGGGCGGCCTTGCGGTGAACGTCGTCGAGTGCTGATCAGATTTTATGCGCCGTCGTAGCGCGATTGGCTTGATGCGCGGCGCAGCGTTCGCTATCCACAGATCCTCTGTTCGCCCTATGGGCGCGCCGATCCTTGCGGACGTGGTGGAATTGGTAGACACAACAGACTTAAAATCTGTCGATCGTAAGATCGTGCCGGTTCAAGTCCGGCCGTCCGCACCATTACCAAACCCTTGTTTTTCCTTATAATTAGAGCGATTTGGGCCGAACGGTTTGTTCACGTTTTGGCTTTAAAATTGCGAAAAATGGTGTGGCGCAGTTGTGGCGCACTTTTCGTTTGTTCATGACCTGTTTCAATACGGAACATATTATGTCCGACAAGCACACGCTCTTTGACGGCCGCGTTCATATCTTCAAACGCAAGCAAAGCCGGTACTGGCAATGCGAGACGTTTTTGAATGGCAAGAAGGTGCGCGCGAGTTCGAAAGAAGAGAGCCTCGGCAAAGCGAAAGACTTTGCCGAGGACTGGTATCTTGGATTGCGCGGCAAGCTCAAAATGGGCGCGCCGGTCACCGAGAAAACATTTGCTGAAGCCGCCGAGCAATTCGTCAGAGAATATGAAGTGATCACCGGCGGGGACCGCAGCCCGAAATACGTCGCCAATATGAAGCGCCAGCTCACTCTATATTTGCTGCCGTTCTTTGGCGCGAAAGGCGTGTCACAAGTGACCGCCGGCTTAGTCCAAGAATACCGTTTGTATCGGCATGAACATCAAGTGCAGCACCCCTTGCGAAAAGAGGATGCGGAGACGAAACCACCATCGCGCACGACCCTGCATCAGGAAATTGTTGTGGTCCGGCAAGTTTTAAAAACAGCCATCCGCCACGGATGGCTGCGACATTTGCCCGATTTGTCGATGCCCTACAAAACCGCTGGGAAGCTCCAGCGGCGGGCGTGGTTCACGCCCGAGGAATACAAAAAGCTATATGAAGCGACGCGCCGTCGCGCTAAAAATCCAAAAAAAGAGCGTTTTCGCTGGGCCAGCGAACAACTCCATGATTACGTGCTCTTCATGGCCAATACTGGCCTTCGTCCGGACGAGGCGAACCGCCTTGAATACCGTGACGTTGCTATCGTCGACGACGAGCAGACAGGCGAGACCATTCTTGAAATCGATGTGCGCGGCAAACGCGGCACAGGCTTTTGCAAAAGCACAAATGGCGCTGTTCGGCCGTTCCAACGCTTATTGAGACGCAACAGCCCCAATTTGGACGATAGGGTTTTTCCAACCAATCACGCTGGCCTGTTGAACACCGTCTTAGAAGAGGAGGGGCTCAAATTTGATCGCGACGGGCAGCGCCGCACAGCGTACAGCCTTCGACACACCTATATCTGCTTGCGGCTTATGGAAGGCGCAGACATTTACCAAATCGCCAAAAACTGTCGCACAAGCGTTGACATGATTGAGCAATACTACGCCGCTCATATCAAAAACCGGCTTGATACGGCTGCGATTAATGTGCGGCGGGTGAAGGTATCACAGAAATAGAACCGGTGTATTCCAATATCATGTTTCTGTACGAATAATGTGTGCTGTGATAAGTCGATCACTTTCCGAAAGTCCAGTTACGCACCAAACATTCTTCAAACCCGTTATTCTAACGGTATCATCATTGATCGGGGTGGCGTTTCGTTCTGAAGGATCTGCAGCGTTGTATTGCTCAATCGCTCCCGACAGAGTCTCGTCAAAAAACTGACTTAAAAATGTGCCGCTATCATAATCAACGACAAACGTCCAAAGATTATTCGACTTCTGATTCTTTACGCTCATATCGCCGCTCAAACCTTTTTTCGGATCTAGGAGGAAAGACCTTGTCTCCTATTGAATCATATCACCGTGCTCACTCCGTCAAGGAAAATGCGGTGCAGTAGCTCCTATTTTCCTTGACTTCCGTTGCGCGCGACGATGCATAGATAAGTGTCGGCACCGGAGGAATGTCGCTTTGCTTCAAGACCAGCCTCCGGCGGGTCTTCCAGAGGAATAAGACAACAATTTAAAGAGACGAGCACGCAACTCGCTCGATTTCCATCGATGAGAAAAAAGGAGAGGGGACAAAAACGATTTCCATATCAATCAAATTAAACGAAATCATAGGCTTACGTCTTATCCATTTCGGATAAAAGACGCGCTATCGATTGCCATAATAATGAGCATGCGGCAATAACTCCTGCAAACACTGGATTCGTGCAGCTTACGTCATTTTTCATACTGTTCATTATCACTCCTCAGTACCTGAGCGGATGAGGAATACTGAGGCGCATTGTGATTTGAGCGTGAATATGCGCCATATCCCTTAGATCAACTGCTTCAAACTCCGGCGCATGGCGTTTAATCTCCAGTTTTGCCTTTTGACTTTCAAATCTCCAAGGCAGAAATGCGCGCAGAACCGGGCATTGAAGAAGCCCAGAAGACAAAAATGGTCATCAAGATTGAGAAAAGTTAGGGATATGCCTGCTGAGTAGTTTCTAGCCTAGATGTTTAAGATCGCTCAATCTGGTCGCTGAACATTTGTTCAACAAATGGGGCAATCGCACTTCTGGCTTCTTGATACTGCTCTGGCTTTAGGAGGTGCCCCTGAACATTTGCTAAAACGTAGGCCCCTGAATGTTTGAATTTGTGAAGACTTACCGTGCCAAAAATGAATTGGGTGTTTTCTGGTCTTTTCTTAAAAGCAAACTTAATCATTGCATTAATGTTAGTTTCATCTTGATCTTGGTGCTGTGCTGTATCGAAAACTATAGGTGCTATTATCGCCGATGAGTATTGAGCAACTGTATGCAAAATGGCGTACTGGTAGGCCAGCAGTAAGCGCGGCAGCTCGCTGCCCGTGTCGCTGACTGTAGGCCGGAGTTTTTCGAACATATTGTCAGGTGGTGATTGAACATTTAGATCCGCGCAAAACGTTCGCAGTTTCGTTTGATAGAAGTCGATGATTTCTTTTTTTCTAGCTTGGCTACTGAACTGTTTCATATCTGCCTCGGCGGCACGGACGTCTTCGTCAATCTTGCCGATTTTGACGTCGATCTGAGCTTTTTCGTCCTCTAATCTGACTGTCGCAATACGGCGACTCTCGTGCTCAAGCATTTCTCTAAGGGTTAGCTTTCCTCTTCGTTCTCCAAGAATCGCATTTATCTCAGAAATCTCACGATCGTGTTGTTGTAAGGTCTGAGTTTTTGTTTCTATTTTCCGCGTAAGCTTGTCGATTTCTTCTAATGTGCCGGTGAGGTAAGACCGGCAAGTCTCTGCATCACCTGAAAGACGCAGGGTATTTGCAAAACTAGTTTCGTGAGTCGTATTGCAAGTAGGGCAAACAATCTCAGATGTGTCGATCTTCTTTAAATAGGCAACATCCGCTTCGAGCTCTTTGAGCGTAGATGCTGCAAGTGTCTTTTCTTGATACAATCGAGTTCTTTTTGCCTGAAGTTCGCGGATCTCCATTCGGACTTTCTCGCGCAGTTCATTGAATGAATTCTGAAGCACCAAGTATCTTTTAATCTCCGCTTCGAACGTATCAGGATCGAAAGTGAGGTCCGATTCGATGGTTTTCGCCTGCAACTTGCCTTGTGCAAATTCGAGGTGACCGCGCTCCGTTTCTCGTTCTTTGCGTATACTCACTGCCTCATCTCTGAGAGGCCATACGAAAAATAAGTTGAGTGGTTTCAGCGGTTTATGATTCTCTTTGTTTGCTTAGAACACGGAGTATCACGATGCCTTGGACTGAAACCACTCGACCAGATTATGACCGGCGTTCTTTGCGGTATGCAAG
>JBCCAY010000005.1:0-239879 GCA_039814575.1 Pseudomonadota bacterium | reverse complement strand
TGCATACCGCAAAGAACGCCGGTCATAATCTGGTCGAGTGGTTTCAGTCCAAGGCATCGTGATACTCCGTGTTCTAAGCAAACAAAGAGAATCATAAACCGCTGAAACCACTCAACTTATTTTTCGTATGGCCTCTAAGGGATACGTATGGCGCGTTTTTTATTCGTAATTCTGGACCCGGCGACGAAGATTATCGGCTTATACTAGATACGCTAAGAGCTGTGGAAGCAAAATCAGACGGCGTCCGTTCGTTCTGTATACCATTGATCCGCGGCGAGGTGTAATCGATGTCATGCACGGAAAGCTCCGCTGCTTAGTATATACGCGACATGCTTCGTCTAGCTTTCTTTTTCTTCGCATTGTCGAATGTCGCAGGCGCTTGGTCGTCCTTCATTTGCGACTACATGCAAAGCCCATTCAAAGAAGCGTTTGTTGCACTTAGCATCGCGCTTGCGTTTGCATTTATGTACTTGGCGGCGTCTAAAACCGATAATTGGTCGCGCGGGCGCTGGAGCTTTCACACTTTTTTGCTTTTCGTTTTTATTGAATTCGTTGCGATTTCCAGTGTTTTCCGCGCGTTCAATCGCGTGATCAGCAATCTAGATTTGGTGTTCCGCACCGATCCCATTGGCGGTTCGTTTTGGTTAATGGTGATGTGGGGGCTTTGTTCGATCGCTGTTGTGCTGTTCGCCCCCACCTTAACGAAGGTTGCTTTCAGCCTAAAAACGCGCGATCAGGCACCATGACCAAAATCAAATGCGGCACCCATGGCGAACAGCCTCGGACCTTTGTCTGCGTCCATATTATTGAGACGTTGAAAGACGGAGAGCCGCGCGGGTTCTTCTGGAACAACCCCGATGGGGAATTCCAGGCCATTTGCGCCGCCTGCAACGATCTGTCCGAAGAAGAGTTCTACGCCCAGGAGGAGGAGCTGGTCGAGGAGTTGTGCTTCGGCTGTTTCCAGGACGCGGCAGCGATCAATGGGATTGATATCGCTTGAATGTCGGTGGTCGGAGCCCGTTGTGATCCTTCGAGATGGGCGCTGCCGCGCCCTCCTCAGGATGAGGGTTCGTCGATGCGGCGCATAATAGCCAAAACGATCTCAAGCCCCCATCCTGAGGAGCGAGCCGATAGGGTCGCGTCTCGAAGGATGGCGAAAGACGAGGGTGGTTCCCACTTCAAGCAATAGGCCGATATCGCCCGCCTTAGCGGCCCATGCTATAGCCCAGCCCATGCAGATAGACCTTGATCCCTACGCCATGCCGACATTCGGCGCGCCTTACGTCTTCGAAGGCGCGGTCGTCGCCTTCATCATGAGCGTTTTCACTCTCTACGCCGCGGCGACGTTGCGGGCGCGCCACCGCGATGTCGGCTTCTTTTCGGTGCTTGGCGGCGCCGCCGTTTACGGGGTTTTGATCGGTCTCGTCATCGCTTTCATCATTTTGCCCATGCGCGCTGTCTTGATGAGCGCTGAAACGCCGCCGGAGTTTGCGGCGCTCGGGGGAATCCTCGTGTTTTTGACTATGTTTTCCTTAAGGCGCGGCGTTGCAGGGCGATTGCCGTTCCTTGGCCGATCCATCAAAGCCTTTCGCCGCGCCCAATTGCGCAAGACGATAGAAACAGCGGAAAAGCAGTTATTGGCGCTGGGCGGAGCGGTGGCGACGGGCGACGGCGTGAATGATGAGACCGCGGCGATGCCCGATTGATCGACTGATGTTGAAGGGCGATGGGCGGCATGGGCACCGTAATCCCGTCTTTGCAAGCGCCTCCCGCCTTTACAAACGGCCAAACCGGGCTAGGAAACCCCCGAGATAATCGGACGCGTGGCGTTTGCGTCCGACCCGGCTTAGGACAGTCGGCGAATTAAGACAGGATGCTTCCGCCATGGCCGTAAGACGACCCGCAAAATACCAGCCCGACGCTTTCCAATGGACGAGCGAAAACGCTGACTGGTGTGCGGCGCAGATCAAGAAATACCCTGACGACCGCCAGGCGTCTTGCGTCATTCCCTTTCTCTGGCGTGGGCAAAAGCAAGAGGGCTGGATCTCTATCCCGATGATGGAGACGATCGCCGACCAATTGGCGATGCCGTACATTCGCGTCTACGAAGTCGCAAGCTTCTACACCATGTTCAATTTGGCGCCCGTGGGCGATTTCTTCGTGCAAGTATGCGGTACGACGCCGTGCATGTTGCGCGGCGCACAAGACCTCCGGGAAGTGTGCAAAAAGGTCATTGGGCCGGAAAGCACCGTTACCGATGACGGCAAGTTCTCTTGGCTCGAAGTGGAGTGCCTCGGGGCCTGCTGTAACGCGCCGATGATCCAGGTCTCCACCAAAGAGAGCGACCATTATTACGAAGACCTGACGCCGGAGATCTTCGAAGAACTGCTCGCCAAGCTCGGCCGCGGCGAAAAAGTGAAAATCGGCACAGCGAATCCACGCCGGCATACGTCCGACCCCGAAGGCGACAACACGACGCTTCTCGACCCGACATTGTTCGACGGCAGCCGCGCCAAGCCGATCGGGGCACTGCCGAACGCTGACCCAGCGCCAGCGGAGTAGGGCGGTTCATGGCGGAGACCGAAAATCCGGCTGACGCCCCGACGGGCACGGCGCTTGATTTGAGCGGGCCGCCTTCGTCAGCGGTGTTTCTCGGCTATGAGTTTTTGTCGGTCGACCGCGACGCGCAGTCGATGCGCGTAGCATTTTCTTCGAACGACCAGATGTTGAACCCCTCCGGCAATGTGCAAGGCGGCATGCTGACGGCGATGTTGGACGATGTCATGGGATCAATGATGTTCGTCTTGCTGAACGGCAAGAAAACGCCGGCCTCCGTGGATCTCCACACGCAGTTTCTAAGGCCCGCCAAGCCCGGTCGTTTCGTCGGCGAAGCGCGGGTGAAGCATATGACGAATTCAACGGCGTTCGTTGACGCAACGCTTTACAACGACGCTGACGAGGCGATCGCGACGGCGGTTCAGACGCTGCGATTGTTTCCCGTACGGGCGAAGGGCGAATAAAGATGCTCCAAGATAAAGACAGAATTTTCACAAACCTCTACGGCCTTCACGATTGGCGTTTCGGAGCGCTACCGAATGCGGATCCAGCCGAGGCGGAGTAGGAATATCACTTATGGCCACGAAGCAGGAAGACAGTGCGACTGACAGTTTGGCTTTAAAAGATGAGAATAATGGTTCTTCGAAAAAATCTACCGGATTTATGTTTCGATTTGGGCTGATGCCAGCTGTTACCGGAGGTTTAACGGTCTTAATAACGGACCGCATGAACTTTGAACAACAAAGTATATTTATTGTTCTCCTTATCCTGATGTTGGCCGCGGGTCATTTCGTTTGGCTATTTAAAAACTCAAGCGATCGAGGCAGCAATGCTCCAAGATAAAGACAGAATTTTCACGAACCTCTACGGCCTTCACGATTGGCGTTTGGAAGGCGCGCGTCAGCGCGGCGCTTGGAACGGCACGGCGGACATCATCCGCATGGGGCAGGATTGGATTATTCAGCAGGTTAAGGATTCTGGCTTGCGCGGCCGCGGCGGAGCGGGTTTCCCGACGGGGCTGAAATGGTCCTTCATGCCGAAAGAGGTGCAAGACCGGCCGCATTATCTCGTCGTCAACGCCGATGAGTCCGAACCCGGCACCTGTAAAGACCGCGAGATTATGCGTCACGACCCGCATCTCTTTATTGAGGGCTGTTTGGTGGCGTCGTACGCGATGAAGGCGCATGCCTGTTACATCTATATCCGTGGTGAATACGTCCTTGAACGCGAACGCCTGCAAGCGGCGATCGACGAAGCCTATGAAGCGGGCCTTGTCGGGAAGAACGCCGCTGGTTCGGGCTGGGATTTTGACGTTTATGTGCACCATGGCGCCGGCGCTTATATCTGCGGCGAGGAGACCGCGCTCCTTGAAAGCTTAGAAGGTAAAAAGGGCCAGCCTCGGTTGAAGCCGCCGTTCCCGGCGGGCGCTGGGCTTTATGGCTGTCCGACTACGGTCAATAACGTAGAATCGATCGCGGTGGCGCCGACAATCATTCGTCGCGGCGCGGATTGGTTCAAATCGTTCGGGCGAGAGAATAACGCCGGCACCAAAGTGTTTTGCATATCCGGTCATGTAAACCGTCCGTGTAACGTGGAAGAGGAGATGTCGATCCCGCTGAAAACGCTCCTTGAGACGCATTGCGGCGGTGTTGTCGGTGGTTGGGACAATCTGAAAGCGGTCATCCCTGGTGGGTCGTCCGTACCGCTCTTGCCGCGGGAAATCTGTGATGACGTGTTGATGGATTTCGACGCCTTGAGGGACGTGAAATCGGGGCTTGGCACGGCTGCGGTGATCGTCATGGATAAGTCGACGGACATCGTCAAAGCGATCTCCCGCATTTCTTATTTCTATAAACATGAGAGTTGCGGCCAATGCACGCCGTGCCGGGAGGGGACGGGCTGGATGTGGCGCGTGCTTGAACGCATGTCGATTGGTGATTCGACTACGGAGGAAATCGATAAGCTTCTTGACGTTGCGGGACAGGTTGAAGGGCATACGATTTGCGCCCTTGGCGACGCCGCAGCATGGCCGATTCAAGGGCTTATTCGCCATTTCCGCCCCGAGATCGAAGAGCGCATCAACGCTTATCGCAACGACAGACCGCACGTCGCGGTGGCCGCCGCCGAGTAAGAAACCCTTTAAAACAGCATAAAAATGCGCCTTCGGGCGCATTTTTTGTATTGTAATGAAGCGAATCTCGTGATTTTCACGAGGAACGAAGAGCTTTTGTCAGCGAGGAAAATCCATGGCTCCGGCACGAAAAACAGCGAAGAAAACGACTAAGCGGAAGACCGCGGCCACGCGCAAAACCGCCGCAAAGAAAACCACCGCAAAGAAGGCGACGCGCAAGACAGCGGCTAAAAAGGCCCCGGCGAAGCGCGCCGCGAAGAAAACAACGAAGAAGCGCGCAGCCGCTAAAAAGGCGCCTGCAGTGACGACATTGAAGCATATCGCCGCCGATATGGCTGAAGAGCACGAGATGTCGAAAAAAGACGCCGAGATGATTCTCGGTGATTTCATCGAGACGATCGGCGACAAGCTTAGAAAAGGCGAGAAGATCCGCCTTTCCGGTCTTGGCATTTTCCAAGTGCGTCACCGTCCGGCGCGCATGGGCCGCAATCCGGCGACCGGCGAGAGCATTCGCATTAAGGCCAGCAAAAAAGTGGCTTTTCGGGTCGCGAAAGACCTTAAAGAATCCATCTAATTTCGGCCTTATCTAAGGCTGAGTAAATCGCTTAGTCGGCGCGTTCCTCAGGAGCGCGCCGATTTTTTTTAAGGCGCTCTATTGGGGAAAGTGCCGTTTTTCTCTAGTGTGCGAGGATGAATGATACCGATATCTTTGTGCGACGGGCCGAAGCTGGCGACGTCGCCGCCCTCGCGTCGATTGGAACGACGACATATGTCGAAACGTTCGGGCATATTTATAGCGACAAAGATCTGGCGACGTTTCTGAGCGAAAACCGCAACGAAGCCTATTTTGAGCCCTATTTGTCGGATGACCGCTTTTGCGTCTGGCTCGTGGAGTGCGATGGCGCGGCGATCGGCTATGGGCTCGCGGGGCCGTGCACCTTGCCGGTTCCCGACATGCCGCCCAATTCCGGCGAGCTTGTGCACATGTATTTGTCTGCAGCCCATCAGGGGCGGGGCGTCGGCCGGCGACTAATGGCCGAGATCATGGGTTGGCTCAAAGAGAATTTCGATCAGCTTTATCTGTGCGTCTTTTCAGAAAACAAAACGGCGCAAAATATTTACCAGCGCAATGGCTTCGAGAAGATCATGGACCACGTCTTTATGGTGGGCGACCATGCTGACGCTGAATGGATCATGGCGAAAAAACGCTAGAGCGCCAGATAACCCGTATTGGATTAGCATTAGATCGGTTCCGGCGCTTAGAAGCATGAATCTTGATTCAATCTAACGCTGCGATGCTGCAGCGCGCCTTCGTCGTTCGCTTTTTGTCAGCGAAATTGCGGCATTCGGTCCTTCATCTTCGAGATCACGCGTCAAACACCGTCGCCGCCTGGCGCATTGCCGCGAAAGGCGCTAAACGCGTGCTCAAATGATTGAGGATGAGGTCTGCGACCGACTGAGCCGTTGGTTTAGCAGCTCCCGCGAGATTAGATGAGATTAGAGGCCCGCAACCAACCATGACTGACGCCCGCCTGATCAAAGTAAACGGTCGCGAAATCGAAGCGCCTTCAGACATTACGCTCCTGCAAGCGTGCGAAATGGCGGGCGAAGAGATCCCCCGGTTTTGTTATCACGAGCGCCTGTCGGTGGCGGGCAATTGCCGCATGTGCCTCATCGAGGTGAAGGGCGGACCGCCAAAGCCCGTTGCGTCCTGCGCGCAAAACGTTCGTGATTTGCGCCCCGGCCCGGAAGGCGCGCCGCCCGAACTCTTCACCAACACGCCAATGGTGAAAAAGGCCCGCGAAGGGGTGATGGAGTTTTTGCTCATCAACCATCCGCTCGATTGCCCAATCTGCGACCAGGGCGGGGAGTGCGACCTACAAGACCAAGCGATGGCCTATGGCCGCGACGGCACGCGCTATGAAGAGAACAAGCGCGCCGTCGAAGAAAAACATATGGGCCCGTTGATCAAAACGATCATGACCCGCTGCATCCAATGCACCCGCTGTGTTCGCTTCGCCACCGAAGTCGCGGGCGTCGACGATATGGGCCTCGTCAATCGCGGCGAGAACGCGGAGATCACCACCTATCTCGAAAAGGCTGTGGCGAGTGAGCTGACGGGTAATCTCATCGATGTGTGTCCCGTCGGCGCGCTGACGTCTAAGCCTTACGCGTTCAACGCACGCCCCTGGGAGCTGACGAAAACTGAATCCGTCGACGTGATGGATGCGGTGGGGTCAAATATTCGCATCGACAGCCGAGGCCGGGACGTCATGCGCATCTTGCCGCGTCTCCATGAGGATGTGAACGAAGAGTGGATTGCGGATAAATCCCGCTTCATCTGGGACGGGCTCAAGCGTCAGCGCTTGGATAAGCCTTATGTTCGTAAAGACGGCAAGCTGACGCCGGTGCGCTGGGAAGAAGCGCTCGCCGTCGCCGCCGAACGGTTAAGCGCCGCGCCCGCTGATCGCACAGCGGCGATCGCCGGTGATCTCGTGTCGCTAGAGGCGGTAAAAGCCCTAAAAGACTTGATGACGGCGATCGGCACGCCGCACACGGATTGTCGCCAAGACGGCGCCCACCTTGGTTTAGGTAAAGACGGCGCGGCGCTGCCGCGTGAAACCTATCTCTTTAACTCCGGCATCGCCGGCGTTGAAGAGGCCGACGCCATTCTCATCATTGGCTCGAACCCGCGCGCCGAAGCGCCGATCTTAAACGCGCGATTGCGCAAAGTTTGGCTGAATAATCTCAATGTACGGATCGGCTTGGTCGGCGAAGCGCACGACTTAACCTTCGAATATGCGCATCTCGGCGCCGGGCCGAAAGACTTGGCGACGGCGTTTGAAATACTGAAGGGCGCCGAGCGTCCGATGGTGATTGTCGGCATGGGCGCCATTGCGCGGGAGGACGGCGCGGCCGTCTTGTCCGAAATCGCCCGCCTTGGTCAGTCGGTTAATCTGGTCCGTGACGGTTGGAACGGCTTCAATGTTCTGCATACGGCTGCGGCGCGCGTCGGCGCGCTTGATCTCGGCTTTACGCCGGGCCCAGATAGCCGTGACTTCGCCGGCATTTTGAAGGGCGCTCAAGAGCGCGAGATTGACGTTGTTTACAATCTCGGCTGTGATGAATTTGACGCCCGTACCCTTGGCGGCGCGTTCGTGATTTACCAAGGCCACCATGGCGACGCCGGCGCAAAAACCGCCGACGTGATATTCCCAAGTGCGGCGTATACGGAACAGAACGGCGCCTATGTGAACACCGAAGGCCGTGTGCAGCACGCGCGCCGGGCGCACTTCCCGTTCGGCGACGCGCGCGAGGACTGGGCGGTTTTGCGGGCGCTGTCGGCGCGGATCGGCAAAACGCTGCCCTATGACGATTTGTTCGCGCTGCGCCAAGCAATGATCGCTGACGCGCCGGCGCTCGGACGCATCGATGAAGGCCCGAGCGGCGCGGCGCCTCTCGACTTATCCGTCTTAGAGACGGGCGGGGCGGTCTCCGACGCGCCGTTTAAGCCGGCTGTAGCGAACTATTACATGACGAACCCGATTGCGCGGGCCTCGCAGACGATGGCTGAATGCGCGGCGGCTGCGGCGGGCGCTGACAAGATCGCCGCGGAATAGGGCGCGATCGCGGCCTATTCGTTAGGGGGTTTAGGTTCATTGGGCTTTGTTTCGCTCCCGGCAGGAGTGGTGTAAGCTTCTCATAGTTTAGTATTGGAGGGGTTATGCCTAACGCACGCATCGTTTCTGCTGGTTGGGTCGCGGGCCTTTTGCTGTTCAATCAACTCGGCGCCTCGGCCGTCGCCGAAACCGATCTAGTGGATCGCGTTTTCGAGAACGCTGACGCTGCGCCGGTGGCCAATGATGACGCGGAAGCCACGCCAGATGTGAGCGGTGACGCGCAAGACGACCCCTCAGAAGACGTCCAAGCTGCGAATGTCGACAATGGGCAGGTGACGCAGACCTTTGATCTGCGTGATTTCAATGCGGTGAAAGCCGCCGGCGTTTACACCCTGAACGTTGAAGTCGGTCCCGAATTCGGCGTGACGCTGTCTGGTCCGGCCCGTGAAATGTCGTTTGTCGAGGTCAGCGTTGCCGACGGGGCGCTCATTCTTGATCAAGACGAGGCCGCGAACGCGATTTCCAATCGTCAATCCGTCACCGCGACGGTGACATTGCCGGCGCTTACCGGGCTCGCCGTCGCCGGTGTCGTGAACGCCGATGTTAAGGGCGTCGCCGCGGACGCCTTCACGGCCAAGCTCTCCGGCGTCGGCGATGTGCGAATAGGCGGGACGTGCGGCAATCTCCGCGCCGCGATCTCCGGCGTTGGCGATTTCAACGGCCGTGACCTTGTGTGCCGCGCCGCCGATCTTTCTGTCTCCGGCGTCGGCGATGCGGCAGTCTTCGCCGATGAGAGCGTCGATGTCGCGGTTTCCGGCATGGGCTCGGTGGACGTTTACGGCGAACCGGACGAGGTTCAAAAAACCGGCGGCATGTTCGCCAAAATCCGCATAAAATAACTTGTGTTTTTCGATGCGCGGCCGACGTTTGCGGCGCGACTAAGCGGCGCAAGCGTTTAGTGGTCGAAAAGACGTGACGGCGCGCGCGTTCCGCATTAAAGCACCGCACAAGACGACAGGCCTGACGCAACCACGGGCCGCAAAGGGCTCGGCCGATATTCTAGCGGCCGAGATGAAACATGGCTGACCTTTGGACTTTCCTTTCCACCAGGCCGACGGACGCCGGGTGGCTCGCCTGGCTCATTCCGACGACCTTGCAGGCGCTCGCCGTTCTTTTGACGCTGCTCGTCGCGCAAGCGTTCCTGATGTATTTCGACCGCAAGGTCTGGGCCGCGGTGCAGATGCGCAAAGGCCCGAATGTCGTCGGCCCCTTCGGCTTGCTGCAGTCGTTCGCGGATCTTTTTAAGTTCGTCTTCAAAGAAGTCATTATTCCCGCCGGCGCCAACAAAGCGCTCTTTATCCTTGCGCCGATCCTGACATTCGTTCTGGCGCTTGTGGGCTGGGCGGTGATCCCAGTAGGGCCGGGATTGGTCGGCGCGGACATTAATGTCGGCATTCTCTATCTCTTCGCGATCTCCTCGCTCGGCGTTTACGGCATCATCATTGGCGGCTGGGCGTCGAACTCGAAATACCCATTTCTCGGCTCGCTGCGATCGGCGGCCCAGATGGTTTCCTATGAGGTCTCCATCGGCTTCGTCATCATCACCGTTTTGCTGCTCGTCGGCTCGCTCAACCTCTCTGATATTGTCGAAAGCCAGAACCGCGGCATGGGGATGCTCAATTGGCATTTCATTCCGCTGTTCCCGATGTTTGTCGTGTTTTTCATCTCGGCGTTAGCAGAGACGAACCGGCCGCCCTTCGACCTTCCTGAAGCGGAATCGGAGCTCGTCGCCGGCTATCAGGTTGAATACTCCTCGACGCTCTTCTTGATGTTCATGATTGGCGAGCTCGCCAATATCGTCCTTATGTGCGCGATGTTGACGCTGTTATTCTTCGGCGGCTGGCATTCGCCGGTGCCGACGGCCTGGGCGCCGTGGCTCGAAAACGTGCCGGTGCTGTGGTTCGGCCTTAAGGTCCTCTTCTTCTTCTTCATGTTCGCAATGGTGAAGGCGATCGTCCCGCGCTACCGCTATGACCAGCTGATGCGCATCGGCTGGAAGATCTTGTTGCCTTTGTCGCTTGTCTGGGTCGTGTTGGTCGCCGGCGTTTTGTTGATGTTCCCTGGCGTCGCCGATCATTTCCAAAGCTGGAGGACCTGAGCCATGTCTCGCATCGCGCAGGCCCTTCAAGGATTTATGCTGAAAGACTTCGTCAAAGCATTCGGCTTGGCGATGAAGTATTATTTCCGCCCCAAAGCGACGATCAATTATCCGTTCGAGAAGGGGCCGTTGAGCCCACGCTTCCGCGGCGAACATGCCTTGCGGCGTTACCCGAACGGCGAAGAGCGCTGCATCGCGTGCAAACTCTGCGAGGCGGTGTGCCCGGCCCAGGCGATCACGATTGAGGCCGAACCGCGTGACGACGGTTCGCGGCGCACGACCCGCTACGACATCGACATGACGAAATGCATCTATTGCGGTTTCTGTCAGGAAGCGTGTCCGGTGGATGCGATTGTCGAAGGCCCGAATTTTGAGTTCGCGACGGAGACCCGCGAAGAGCTTTTCTATGACAAGGACAAGCTCTTAGAGAACGGCGACCGTTGGGAGCGTGAGATCGCCAAGAATTTGGAGCTCGACGCCCCGTACCGATAGGGCGACGAACGCCTTGTTTTACTTGTTTCTTGTGGGTCGGTCCGGCTTTGCAAATGCAAAAGGACCAGTCTACAAACCGCCGCAACGCCCGACGTTTAGGGCTTTTTGAGGGTTCTTTTTTCCGGAGCCCGATCGACGCACAGGCTAACGCCCCATGACCTTCGCCGCCTTCATGTTTTACGTCTTCTCGTTCGTCGTCGTCGCGTCGGCGGTGATGGTGGTGTCGGCGCGCAACCCTGTGTTCTCGGTGATGTTCCTGATCAGCGCCTTCATCGGCGCCGCCGGCCTCTTTGTTTTGATGGGCGCGGAGTATCTCGCGATGCTCTTGGTGGTCGTTTATGTGGGCGCCGTCGCGGTCTTATTCCTCTTTGTGGTGATGATGCTCGACGTCGATTTCGTCGAGCTGAAGCAGGGTTTCCTGCAATATGTGCCGGTGGGCGGGGCGGTTGCTGCGGTGATCGTCGTGGAGCTTGTCATGGTGCTTGGCGCGTGGGCGCTGCCGAGCGATGAAGAGTTAGCGCGGGCGCACCCGATCCCCACGGCGGGCGAGACGGTGAGCGATCCTGCGGGGCCGAACAATATCGAAGCGCTCGGCCTCGTTCTTTACACCGACTACATCCACTACTTCCAAATCGCCGGCGTCATTCTGTTGGTGGCGATGGTTGGCGCGATTGTTTTGACGTTCCGCACGCGCGAGGGCGTTCGCAAGCAAGACCCGGCCGATCAGGTGGCGCGCCGTCGCGCCGATGCGGTGGAAATCAAGAAAGTCCCGACGGGGCAGGGTATCTAATTGGGTATCTAGTTGGGCAATCTAATTGAGGATCGACAATCAGCATGGCTGAGATCGGACTAGGACATTATCTCTCCCTCGGCGCGATCCTTTTCGCGGTCGGCATGGCGGGCATCTTTCTCAATCGGAAAAACGTCATCGTTATTCTGATGTCGATCGAATTGATGCTTCTGTCGGTGAACATCAATTTCGTCGCGTTCTCGCAATTCCTCGGCGACCTTACGGGCCAAGTCTTTGCGTTCATGGTGCTGACCGTCGCCGCAGCCGAAGCCGCCGTCGGCCTCGCCATCCTCGTCGCCTATTTCCGAAATCGCGGAGACATCTCCGTCGAAGACGCCAATTTCATGAAGAACTGAGACCCGCCCCATGGAGCCATTCGTTGTTCTCTTGCCGCTCTTCGGGGCGCTGTTGTCCATGCCGGTCTCGCGCGTCGCCGGGGCGAAGGCGTCGGAAGTTTTAACCGCCTCGCTCGTCGGCCTCGCTGCGATTTATTCGTGGATCTTGTTTTTTGACGTGGCGCTTGGTGGTCACGCTCGGACCATTATTCTCTTCAACTGGATCACGTCCGGTGACTTCGTCGCCGATTGGGCCGTGCGCCTCGACACGCTGTCCGCGACCATGCTTGTCGTCGTCAATTCGGTGTCGCTTCTCGTCCATGTTTATTCCATGGGCTATATGAAGGATTACGGCGAGCAGCCGCGTTTTTTCGCTTATCTTTCGCTCTTCACCTTCGCCATGTTGATGCTGGTGACGGCGGATAACTTCCTGCAGCTCTTCTTCGGCTGGGAAGGCGTGGGCGTCGCCTCCTATTTGCTGATCGGTTTTTGGTACAAGAAGAAGTCGGCGAATGACGCCGCCATCAAAGCCTTCGTCGTCAACCGCGTCGGCGATTTCGGTTTCTTGCTCGGCATTCTTTGCGTCTTCTATGTGTTCGGCTCGGCGCGCTTTGACGACGTCTTCTCGGCGATCGTGAACAATGCCGCGGTGACGCCGTTCATGGCGCAATCGGCGACGCCGATTTTGGATCTGACGCTGAATATTTTCGGCGGCGAGTATCACGCGCTGACGGTGATGGGCGTTCTCTTGTTCATCGGTGCGATGGGTAAGTCGGCGCAGTTCTTCCTGCACACTTGGCTCCCGGACGCGATGGAAGGCCCTACGCCGGTCTCCGCGCTTATCCACGCTGCGACCATGGTCACCGCCGGCGTCTTTTTGGTGTGCCGCTGTTCCGCAATCTACGAGAATGCGCCGGACGCCGCCGCCATGGTGACCTTTGTCGGCGCCATCACGGCGTTCTTCGCGGCGACCGTCGGTCTCTTGCAGGACGACATCAAAAAGGTCGTCGCTTACTCCACGTGCTCGCAGCTCGGTTATATGTTCTTCGCGGCGGGCGTCGGCGCTTATGGCGCGGCGATGTTCCACCTGTTCACGCACGCTTTCTTCAAAGCGCTTTTGTTCCTCGGCTCCGGCGCTGTCATAATCGGCATGCACCATGAGCAGGATATCAAGAAAATGGGCGGCGTCGGCTCGCTCTTGCCGCTGACGCACATCTTTATGCTGATCGGCACCATCGCCATCACCGGCGTCGGCGTGCCGGGCTTGAAGCTCTTCGGTGCGCCGGTCGGAACAGCCGGCTTTGTCTCCAAAGACATGATTTTGGAAAGCGCTTATCTCGCCGGCGAAGCGGGCAGGGCGTTCGGCTATATGGCCTTTGCATTGGGGCTCGTCGCGGCGGTGTTCACCGCGTTCTATTCGTGGCGGTTGATCTTCCTAACCTTCTGGGGGCCGAGCCGCGCGCCGGAACATGTGCGCAAACACCCCCATGAAGTGCCTTCGACGATGCTTGCGCCGCTGGCGCCGTTGGCGCTCGGCGCGCTTGTGGCGGGCATGGCGTTCTACCCGCAATTTGTCGGCGGCAACCAAGAGGCCTTCTGGAACGGCGCGATTTACGCCGCGCACGGAGAAGCGTCTCACGCAGAAGCATCCCATGGTGATGAGTCTCATAGTGATGACCATACGAGCGACGACCATGCGGGCGACAGCCACGCGGCAGACGATCATGGCGATAAAGCCCATGCTGATGATGGGCATCGTGACGCCAAAGAACATGCCGCAGATGACCATGGCGCGCATGATCACGGCGGGCACCACCATGTGCCCAATTGGGTTCTATGGGCGCCGTTCCTCGCCATGCTGACCGGCACGTTGGCGGCGGCGAAGCACTATCTCTCTTCTGATCCATTGCGGCCTGGTCTCTTACGTGAGGGCGGCATGATCTACGCGTTTCTCAAGAACAAATGGTATTTCGACGAGATCTATGACGCGATTATCGTCAAGCCGGCGCTCGCCGTCGGCAAGTTCCTTTGGAAGCAGGGCGACGGGCGCGTCATTGACGGGCTTGGGCCGGACGGCGTCGCCTCGACCGTGGCGGCGAGCGCCAAGCGCCTCGTTAAAATCCAGTCGGGCTATATGTATCACTACGCCTTCGCGATGCTGATCGGGGTCGCCGTCTTGATGACCTATGTCCTGATGCGGACGGGAGGCGGCCAATGAACGAGCCGCTTTTCATTCCCTGGCTGAGCCTGTTGACGTTCCTGCCGCTCGCCGGCGCCGTCTTTATCGGCTTAAGCCGCGCTTGGGCGAAGAAAGACGATCGCGGCGGCGTTGCAGCGTCTGAGCAGGCGCTTGTCGACCAAACCGCGCGGCGCATTGCGCTCTTTACGACGGTCGCGGTCTTCTTCGTCTCGATCTTTGTTTATTTGGCCTATTACGACCCCTCGAACGGCGGCTATCAGCTGGTCGAGGAGATGGCGTGGCTTGGCTCCGGCGTGAACTATAAAATGGGCGTCGACGGCGTCTCGGTTTTGTTTGTTCTGCTGACGACGTTTTTCTTCCCGATTTGCATTTGGGCCTCTTGGACCTCGATCAATAAGCGCGTCGGCGATTACATGATCGCCTTCCTGGTGATGGAGACGCTTGTGATCGGCGTCTTCTGCGCGCTTGATCTCGTTGTCTTCTATCTGTTCTTCGAGGGCAGCCTCATCCCGATGTTCTTGATCATCGGCGTGTGGGGCTCCACGGGCAAAAAAGAGTTCGCCGGCTATGTCATGGACAGCCGGGTCTACGCCGCGATTAAGTTCTTCCTCTACACCTTTATCGGTTCGGTCTTGATGCTTGTCGCCATTTTGTGGATGTACGGACAGACCGGCACGACCGACGTTCCGACGCTACAGGCGACGCGCTTCCCCGAAAGTGCGCAGACGTGGCTCTGGCTCGCCTTCTTCGCGTCGTTCGCGGTGAAAATGCCCATGTGGCCGGTGCACACCTGGCTGCCGGACGCCCACGTGCAGGCGCCGACGGCGGGCTCGGTGATCCTTGCGGCCATCCTGCTGAAAATGGGCGGCTACGGCTTTTTACGCTTCTCGCTGCCGATGTTCCCCGAGGCGAGCGCCGACTTCGCGCCGTTTGTCTACGCGCTGTCGATTGTCGCCATCATCTACACGTCCCTCGTGGCGCTCGCCCAGGAGGATATGAAGAAGCTCATCGCTTATTCGTCCGTCGCCCATATGGGCTTTGTGACCATGGGCATCTTCACCGGCACCAAGCAGGGCATTGAAGGCGCGCTCTTCCAGATGGTGTCCCACGGCTTTATCTCCGGCGCGCTCTTTTTGTGCGTCGGCGTGGTTTACGACCGCATGCATACGCGCGAAATCGCCGCCTATGGCGGGCTCGTTCACCGTATGCCGTTTTACGCGTTCCTGTTCCTCTTCTTCACCATGGGCAATGTGGGGCTGCCCGGCGTTTCCGGGTTCATCGGCGAGTTTCTGACCATGGCCGGCGCGTTCAAAGTGAACCCGTGGGTGGCGTTCTTCGCCGCCTTCGGCGTCATTTTATCGGCCGCTTACGCGCTTAGGCTTTTCCGTAAGGTGATGTACGGCAAGCTTGAGAAAGATTCGCTGATGGCGATTGAAGACGTGAACAACCGCGAATTGATCATGCTGACTGTGTTGATGGCCTTCGCGCTCTACCTCGGCGTTTATCCGCATCCGGCCCTTTCGGTGTTCGCGCCGTCCGTCGACATACTCATGAATACCTTTGACGCCTCTTTGCTTGCTGGCGGCGCTGATCCCGCCGCTGTGCTGGAGGCCGCGTCGGCTGCTGAGGCGGGCGCCACGGGAGGGGACCACTAATGGGCCTTATTGATGTCCTGACGCTCATCCTACCGGAGCTTTTCCTCGCGCTCGGCGCCATGGCGTTGCTTATCTTCGGCGTCTTTCAAGGCGATAAATCCGCGGGACTGATTTCGCTCATCTCGATCGCGCTTTTGGTTTTCGCGTTGATGATGGTCGCGGCCGGCGGCGGCGCGGAATCGGAGCTTTTTGGCGGAGCTTTCCGCCTCGACGCGTTCTCAAGCTTTTCGAAGATCACGATTTTCGCCGCCGCGGCGTTCGCGATCATCCTGTCGGATCGTTATCTTGGCGGCGATTGTCTCGCGCGCTTCGAATATTCCGTCCTCATTGTCTTAGCGTCGTTCGGCATGGCGCTGATGGTTTCGGCGAATGACCTCATCGCGCTTTATATGGGCGTCGAGACCCAGAGCTTGGCGCTCTACATCCTCGCTGCGTTTAACCGGGACAGTCGCCGCTCAACAGAAGCAGGCCTTAAATACTTCGTGCTCGGCGCGTTATCGTCCGGATTGTTGCTCTATGGCGCGTCGCTCATCTACGGCTTTACCGGCTCTACATCGTTCGACGCCATCGCCGGCGTTTTATCCGAGGGCGCAGGGCCTGGGCTCGTTGTCGGCCTTGTCTTCTTAATTTCTGGGCTGGCGTTCAAAGTCTCCGCCGCGCCGTTTCATATGTGGACGCCGGATGTCTATGAGGGCGCGCCGACCCCGGTGACGGCGTTTTTCGCCGCCGCGCCGAAATTCGCGGCGATGGCGCTGTTGGCGCGGGCGCTGATTGGACCGTTCCCGGAAATCGTCGCCGATTGGCGGCCTGTCATCGCGATGATCGCCGTCGCCTCCATGGCCGTCGGCTCGTTCTCCGCGATCGCTCAAACCAATATCAAACGCCTGATGGCTTACTCTTCCATCGGACATATGGGCTTCGCCCTTGTCGGCCTTGCGGCGGGCACGATCGACGGCATTAGCGGCGTTCTTATTTATATGGCGATTTATGTGGCGATGACGATTGGCGTTTTCGCCTGCATTTTGCTCATGCGTCGCCGCGGCGGCTTAACGGAGAATATCGCCGACCTTGCAGGCTTGAAGGAAACCGACACCGGCCTTGCGCTGATTATTACGGTGCTCTTCTTCTCACTGGCGGGCGTTCCCCCGACGGGCGGGTTTTTTGGTAAGCTCTTCGTATTTGGCGCGGCCGTTGAAGCCGGCATGGTGTGGCTTGCGATTGTCGGCGTTCTGATGAGCGCGGTCGCGGCGTTTTATTATCTGCGGGTTATTTGGATCATGTGGTTCTCCGACCCGGCGCCGGCGTTCGAGCGAGAACCGGGCGGCCGCTTGGGGCTGACCGCTGCGGCGTCAGCGTTTTTGATGTTTCCGGCGTTGCTTCTGTTGATCGCCCCCTTGCAGACGGCCGCGGGTAAGGCCGCTGCGGCGCTCTTCTGAGGGAGGCATTAGGCAGTGGCGGTTCATTTAAAATCCGGCGCGCGCCTTGAGAGCTTAACCCGTATTGACTCAACAAGCGCCGAAGCCGCCCGCCGCATCGCGGACGGGGAAACCGGTCCGTTATGGATTTCCGCCCTTGAGCAAACCGCCGGCTATGGCCGGCGTGGCGCGCCCTGGACCCATGCGCCGGGCGATTTGGCGGCGACGTTCATCTTCCCTTCGGGCGTTCAAAGCGGCGGCGATACGGGCGTTCTTGCTCAGCTGTCGTTTGTCGCGGCTGTCGCGCTGCACGCTGTTCTTGAGCGCTTCGCGCCTGGCGCGCCAGTAGCGTTGAAATGGCCGAACGATGTATTTTTAGGCGGGCGGAAGATCTCCGGCCTTTTGCTGGAACTCAAAGAAACGCCGTCAGGGTTTGTTGTGTGCCTAGGCCTCGGGGTCAATCTCGCCAATGCGCCGTCCCCGGAAGGGCGGCAGACAGCGCGGCTCGCTGACGCGATGGCCGATGGCGGGAAGACGCCGGCGCCACAAGCGGTATTGGCGGAGTTCGATGAGGCGTTCGGCGTCTGGCGCAGCATCTGGGCCGAGCATGGCTTTGATCCTGTACGATCGGCTTGGTTAACGTCAGCGTTTGGTCTCGGTGAGCGGGTGTGTTTTGAGCCCGCCGGCGCAACTGCCTCGAAAGATGCTGGGGTGAGCGCGAAGGGGCGCGCGACGATTGGCGGGGTCTTCGCCGGGCTCGATGAAACCGGCGCGCTCGTCTTGGAAACGGACGACGGCGTTCAGTCTTACTCAGCGGGGTCGCTCTATTTTGAGAATGTGCCCGTGGACGAATGCATCCCTGCGACGGCCGTTCGCGCCCACAAGCAATAAAAACCTGCTATGAAGGCGAACCGATTGCGCCGCGACGGGGCGTTTATCGGTCGTTAAGCCGTAGACCGCAGCTTTGTACACTAAGCCATGCGGATTGGCGGTGCAGGAGTTCGAAGAAAGCCCATGCTGCTTGCGATTGATGTCGGCAACACCAATTCAGCGATCGCGCTGATCGATCTCGACGGCCTGAAACCCGTCGCCAAATGGCGCACGTCGACGTCGACGACGCGCACGGCCGACGAATACGCCGTCTGGCTTTCTCAGCTTTTACATCTTTCGGGGCTCGCTCTTGACGATGTGACGGACTGCATCATTTCCAATGTGGTGCCCCAGTCGCTGTTTCATTTGCGCAATCTCTCCCGGCGCTATTTCAATAAAGAGCCGTTCGTGGTGACGGCCGACACCATTCCCGGCGTGCCGGTGCGCATTCCGAAGCCTTCAGAAGCGGGCGCTGATCGCCTCGTCAACGCGGTTGGCGGCTTCTCGAAATATGGCGGGCCTTTGGTGATCGTTGATTCTGGCACGGCGACGAATTTCGACATGGTTGGCGCCGATGGCGGCTTTGAGGGCGGGGTTATTTCTCCGGGCATCAATCTCTCCATGCAAGCGCTACACGATGCGGCCGCGCAATTGCCGCGGGTGGCGATTGAGAGACCGGATCGGGTGATCGGCGTCGATACGGTTGGGGCGATGAAGTCCGGCGTCTTTTGGGGCTATATCGGCCTTATCGAGGGCGTCGTCGACCGGATAAAAGCGGAGTACCCGGAGAAATTGACTGTAGTGGCGACGGGCGGCGTCGCCAGCCTCTTTGAAGGCGCCACTGAGAAAATCGATCATTTTGATACGGACTTAACCATTCGCGGCTTGTTGGAAGTTTATCGGCGCGCAACGACGAGCGGACTTTGCGAAGGCTAAGATCGACGCCATTTGTCCCTGGCGCTCACCCCAGACGTTCAGATTTTCACCCCTTAAGGTCCGAAAAAGACGGGCCGCTGACGGAGACTAAGTACACTTAATGGCGAAAACGTCAGCGAAAGACGAACTCGTATTTCTACCGCTCGGCGGGTCCGGCGAGATCGGCATGAATATGAACCTTTACGGGTTCGGTCCGCGCCGCGACCGGCAGTGGATCATGATCGATTGCGGCGTCATGTTCGGCGACTTGGCGACGCCGGGCATCGATCTGATATGTCCCGACCCCTCTTACATCCTAGAGGAGCGGGAGAATCTTCTGGGATTGCTCTTAACCCATGGCCATGAAGACCATATCGGCGCGACGGCGCTTTTAGCGCCGGAGCTGCAATGCCCGCTTTATGCAACCCCGTTCACCGCGAAACTTGTTGAAGGAAAGCTTTTAGAGGCGGGCGTCGATGTCGACCTTCGCGTCATCGATTTGGGGGCGCGGTTCGACCTCGGGCCGTTTAACCTCGAATATCTAACGCTCACCCATTCCATCCCGGAGCCGAACGGCGTCGCCATCCGCACGTCTCTTGGAAATATTCTGCATACGGGCGATTGGAAGATTGATCCGGCGCCGACAATAGGCCCGACAACCGATGCGGCGGCGATTAAAAGCTTCGCCGAAGAGGGCATCGCCGCGATGGTCTGCGATTCCACAAATGTCTTCTCGCCGGGAGAGTCGGGCTCTGAGAGCCACGTGAAAGACACGCTGACATCGCTCATCGCTGAGCAGAAGGGGCGCGTCGCCGTCACCACCTTCGCCTCGAATTTCTCCCGCGTCGTTTCCATTTGCGAAGCCGCGCGCGGCGGATCGGTCGGTATGTCTTCTCGGGCGGTCAATGTTGCGCATAACCGACGTCGCCCGCGATGTCGGTTTGTTGCCCGATGGGCTCACCTTCATCGACCCCAAAGAAGCGGCCTATATTCCGCGCGAGCATGTGCTTTTCTTGTGCACGGGCAGTCAGGGGGAGCGGCGCGCGGCGCTCTCGCGCATCGCCCGCGACGAGCATCAGGACGTTAAGCTTGGGGAAGGGGACACCGTCATCTTCTCGTCAAAGGTTATTCCGGGCAATGAGCGTGAGATCTTCGACATGCAGAACGCGCTCGTTGATCTTGGCGTTACGCTCATCTCAGAGAAAGACGCGTTTATCCATGTCTCAGGGCACCCGAACCAAGACGAGCTGAAGCAAATGTACGACTGGGCGAAGCCGGCTTTGTCCATTCCTGTGCATGGTGAAGCGCGACACTTAGAGCGTCATGCCGAGTTCGCGCTTGAGCTTGGCGTGAAAGACGCCCTCGCGCCGCGCAATGGCGATTTGATCCGCCTCGCGCCGGGGGAGGCGGAGGTCATCGACGAAGTCCCCGAAGGCCGATTGATGCTCGATGGACGCAACCTTTTGCCAATGGGCGCTTCGCCCCTCAGCGAGCGGAAAAAACTCGGCTTCGCTGGCATTGTCTTGGTGTCGGCGGTGATCGAATCTGACGGCGAATTAGCGTCGACGCCGATGGTTGAGACGTTCGGCGCACCGAAAGAGACGGTCGACGGCGAGCTTATCGAGCCACAGCTCGCTGAAGCGGCGGAAGATGCGTTTTACCTCCTCTCCGGCGGACGTCGGCGGGATGACGAGGCCGTCGGCACGGCGCTCATGCGCGGCGTGCGCAATCGCATGATGGAGCTTTGGGGCAAGCGCCCGATTGTCCGTGTACTCGTGCATAAAGTTTGACGGAGGCGGCATGAATATCGGCGCGGCTATTGTCGTCTATGTCATCGTTTGGTGGTGCGTTTTCTTCGCTGTTTTGCCTATGGGCGTTGAAAGCGAGAGCGAGCGCACTGGCACGGATGACGCCGCGGAGGACGCCGCGCCTGTCGCTGGCGCTGATCCCGGCGCGCCGGTTAATCCCGATATTAAACGCAAGGCGCTGTTAACGACCGGCGTCAGCGCGGTCTTGTCGGTGATTATTATCGCCGTCATCATGAGCGGCGTTATTAATTTCAAAGATTAAACTGTTCAGCAGGTTGAATAATTAACCAACGTTCCTTAGCTTAAGAGCGATCCTTAAAATTCATTTCGCTTGACCGTTTGGTGGGCCCATGACCGACCCAGCCGCCATGAACGAACGCCCCGACGGCGCGTCCGAGGAACGCGCTGACGCGCCTATGGGAGCTATGCCGAGAGCAGCAGCTTCTGCACAGGCGTCTGTTGCGGCTGAAAATGAAACAGGAGATGAAACCCAGGGCGAAGCGGCTTATCTTGAAGATGATCACTCGCTCGCTGAGGCATTCGTCGACAAGGTCACCGACGCCCTATCGGCAAATGACGCGGAGGCCGTCGCCGGGTACTGCGGTGATCTGCACCCGGCGGATTTCGCCGACCTTATCGGGCTCCTAAGTGAAGAAGAGCGTATCGCGCTCATCGGCTTATTAGGTGGGGCGCTACCGGCGGCGGTGCTCGCTGAGTTGGACGCTGACCTCACCGAAAAAATCGTTAAAGCATTGCCGACGGCGGCGGTGGCCGAAGCCGTCGCGGAGCTTGAGACCGACGACGCCGCCTTCGTCTTGGAAGAGCTTGACGAGGAAACGCGCGCGGAAATTCTCGCGGACGTGCCCGTCAGTGATCGGATCGCTTTGCACCAGGCGTTCGATTATGGCGAGGAAACCGCCGGGCGCATGATGCAGCGGGACGTCTTCGCCGCGCCGTCTTATTGGACGGTGGAGCAGATCATGGACCGCCTGCGCGAGTCCGATGATTTGCCCGAGCGGTTTTACGACATTTTCGTCGTCGATCCGGCGTTCAAGCCGATCGGCGTCGTCGGCTTATCGACCTTGGTAAAATCGACCGGCGACACCCGTATTGAGGATATTCTTTTAGACGAGATCCGAACGATCCCCGTGGACATGGACCAGGAGGACGTCGGCTATAAGTTCGAGCAGTACAATCTCATCTCCGCGCCGGTCGTTGATGAGAGCGGACGGCTTGTCGGCATGATCACCGTCGATGATGTGGTCGAAGTCGTCCATGAAGAGATGCAAGAGGACATGCTGGCGCTCGCCGGCGTCGAGGCCGACACTGGCCTTACCGATACCGTCGTCGAAACGGTCCGTTCACGGTTCTCTTGGCTGGCGATCAATCTTTTGACAGCGATCCTTGCGTCGTTCGTTATTGCGCTCTTTGACGGCGCGATATCGCAAATTGTTGCGCTCGCCATTTTGATGCCGATCGTCGCCAGCATGGGCGGCAACGCGGGCACGCAAACCTTGACGGTGGCGGTGCGCTCTCTCGCGACGAAGGACTTAACGCCTTCCAATACGGCGCGGATCGTTTGGCGGGAGGCGAAAGTCGGGCTTTTAAACGGAGCGCTCTTTGCGCTGATTATGGGCGGGCTTGCGGCCGTCTGGTATGCGATGACGACCGGCGACAATGACGCCGCGGTTCAATTGGGGCTCGTCGTCGGCGTCGCCATGATCGTTAATCTCATCGCCGCGGCGCTTGCGGGCATTCTTATTCCGGTGGCGCTGCAGCGAGCGGGCCAAGACCCGGCGGTGTCCTCCGCCGTCTTTGTGACGACCGTCACGGACATTATGGGGTTTTTTGTCTTCCTCGGTTTGGCCGCGGCCGTCCTTCTTTAAAGCGACGCTCTTAAAGAGCCGACGTTTGGCTGCGGCGTGCGACGACGACGATCGCCATCAACGCCAGCATCATGAGAGGCAAGGGGCCAGGCTCGGATAGCTCCGACGGCGGCTCTGTCGGTGGTTCGTTCGTGCATTCAGGATCGGTCTCCGGATCGCACACCGTCGGCGGCAATACGGGCGGAATAATCACCGGCGGAATGAACGGCGGCAAGTTCGGCCCGATAATCGGCGCTAAGGGCGGAAAGACGCCGGCCGTGCGAACGATCGCCGGTTGCGAGACGCTTGGCGGCGCGCCGAGGCGTTGCGGTGCTGGAGGCGCCCGCCGCGTTCCCACCGGAGCCGGATTATAACCGGCTACGCGGCGTGGAACGGGGCGGGCTCCTAAAAAGGCGCTGCTTGCGCCTTCCGAACGCCCGTCTCTTCGTCGCCGCAGCAACCGCAGTTAACAACGATGTCGTTGCGAATGTCGCCGACCGCGCGCGCATACATTTGCGCGAACTCCTTGTCGGAGGCTTCGGCTGCGCCGCCTTTTCCGCCGGCGCCGGTCCAAACGATCGCTCCGGCTAGAATCGCTGCGGCGATGATGTTCGCCAATCCGTTTCCAAACATTGTTCTCTACCCAACCAGTCGCCCCGCCTATCGGCCCCCGATGCGTAAAAAAGACGGGCGCCTGTTACATCTTGCGACGGGCGAAGCGAACCGCCGCGCTTATGGTCTACCAAGTATCGTGCCAAGCGACTGCGGGCGTCTCTCGCAGCCGCAAAACGACGCGCCCGACGGGCGTAGTCTAGGCGAAAGCGGCGCTGAAAGCACGCGAAACGGCGAATTCACGTGCAGCGACGCCAGTATCGCGTGTGTCGGAATTTTCCATAAGCTCCTGAATTAACCGGTTCCAGAAGGCGTCAGCGGGGTGAATCCATCTCCCTTTGGTACATTAAATTCGACGGGCGGCGGGACGCAGAGCGCTCGATAGATGCCGTTTGACCCCCCGAAGCCGAATTTTCGCCGCGAAAACGCCCTGCATGATGCGCGTTTGCCGGCTACACACATCGTTAACAACGTGCTAATTTTACAGAGAATCCAGATTGGCGGCGGGGGCTGCCGCTGTAGCCGTCAAAAATGCGCCGGATAATCGGCGTATAAAAAACACGGCGAGCCCGCCTTAGCGGGCGTATCGGTGAAGAGGGGTAGAGACGGGTGACCATGAGGACAGGCGACACCGGTCTTAATCTGATCAAGGGCTATGAGGGCTTACGCATGTCGGCCCATTACACGCCCAATGAGGAGTGGACAGTCGGCTATGGCCACACGTCCACCGCCCGCCACGGCATGAGCGTCACCGAGCATGACGCTGAACGCCTCCTGCGGGATGACGTCTCGCCAATTGAAAGGCTTCTTGCCGACACGGTGCGCGCGCCGCTCAATCAGAACGAACATGATGCGCTGGTCTCGCTCGTCTTTAATATCGGCGAAGACAATTGGCGGCGATCGACGACGCTGCGCAAGCTCAATGAGGGCGATAAACTCGCCGCGGCCAACGCCATGGAGATGTGGACCAAGGCGCGGGTGAATGGCGAAGTCGTGACGCTCGACGGTCTCGTGCGCCGTCGCGCGGCGGAGAAATCTCTTTTCTTAATGCCGACGGACGCCTCGCTTGTGGTGCCGACATCGGACATTATGCCGGCGGCTGAATGCGAACTTGATTTCGTCTCCGATCGCGAATTGAAAGCGAAGCCCGTTGTCAGCTTCGATCGCAAACGCCACGCGTCCAATATTCCGATGTCCAATGAAGAGAAAGCCGCGCGCGCCCGTGCGCTCTTCTCTGCGACGCAGGCGCTCGGCGGCGATCCAACGAAAATGATCATTTCAAGAGCCGAAGAGCACGCTGACCTTGGCGTCACCATCGGCGCAGCGCTCGCCGGTCTTTTGGCGTTAGGACTGACGAGCCTTGGCGGCGCGTTGTTCCTAGGCCAACAGTTTCCGACGCTGTTAACGACAATGGGCCTTTCTAAGCAGTATTACGCGCTGTTTGAAAATGCACCGATTTGGCTTGCCGCCGTCGGCGCCGCGATCAGCTATTTCATCCTTTATATCTTGGTGAAACGCACTGCGCGCCATGAGCTGAAACGCCAACGCGCTCGGGAGATCGCGCGTCTCAGCGCGGCCGAGTAATCAAGCTGGGCTCTTGGGTGCGTACAACGCATTGCCTCACATATTGCCGCGCGCATCGTTTCGTGCGTCATCTCGTGCATCGCGCCGTGTTTAAGTTTTCATTCGTTTGCGGAGCGTTATGACGATCCATCTCGTAAAGTTATGCGTCGGCGCGAATACGGTCGATGACTTAAAGGATTGGGTGGACTACCGGGTGGAGGAGAACAAGGCTGCGGGCCTTGGCGAAGTGCATGACCATATCACTCGCATGTTTCCGCGCCGCCGCGACGATGTGCTGGACGACGGCGCGCTTTATTGGGTCATAAAGGGCGTTATTCTGGTGCGCCAGAAAATCCTCGATCTACGGCCGATCGTCGGCAAGGACGGCGTTGAGCGATGCGCAATTTTGCTTGATCCGCCGTTGATTCCGACCGAAGCTCACCCTCGCAAAGCGTTTCAGGGGTGGCGCTATTTAAGCGTCGAAGATGCGCCGCGCGATTTGCGAGTCCGTCGCAAGACCCGAAAGGGCGGCAAAAAGGCCGGGCGCGACGGCGAAGAAGGGGACGAGCGGGCGCAGGCGGCGTTGCATGCAGAGCTTGCCGCGCTTGGATTATTGTAAATGCTAAAGGCGTTACTCTCTGCATTCACGGGCCAAACCGCCAAATTCCAATCGGGGAAAGCGGGGGTCGCCGGCATCGGGGCGATGGGCGTCGCTGCGGCTGCTGCTGCCGTCGGCGGCGCGCAGCTCATGACAGACGGTCATGGGGCGGGCGAGACGCCGCTGAAACTCGTTGAAGACCGCAGTGAGGTCTGTCTCATTGGCGATATGGCGTTGGTCAAAGGCGCGCGTGGTGGCTGCTATGCGCGCGCCACGCTTTCCGCATTGCAAGAAGCGGCTGTCCTCGGTCCTTCCGGCGAAGAAGTGGTGCTGACGCTCGCTCACCCAACCGATGATCTGGCGCCGGTTGCGGTGGTGCGCACCTGCGCGGCGTTTCGGGATTATCGCGAGAAGGGGTGGTACGCCTTTTCAAGTCGGGAAATGCGGCGTGAGGCGGCGTTCGTAAAATCCTGCGGCGCACTTGGCATGCTGGTGGATTCTAAAACGCCGAACGCCAGTTTATTCGAGGGCGGACGGTTATCCGCCGCTGATGTGTCCGCCATTGTCGGCCAACGGCCGGTGGGCATCACCGACGGCGTTGCCGCGCCGGCCACGCAGGCCGCGCCGACAGAAAAAATCGCGGCGGCGGATGCGTTGGCGGTACGTGGCGCACCGGCGAATGGCGCATGGCGAGTAACGAATGGCGGCCAAAAAGCGGCGCTGCAAGAAATCGCTCATGCCGATTTCACCGGCGATGGTTTCGGCGATATATTGTTATTTGTCGCTGTCGGCGTCGATAAAGCGACGGCGGCGGCGGCGTTTCTGACAATTGTTGAAAAGACGCCTGCAGCGACAGGCCCTCTAATGTCGCTGATTGATCCGTCCACAGCGTTATGATGAACGCGGCGTCAAGCTAAAGACGCTCAACAGGCCAATTATCAATCAGTCGTACGCCGCCCACATAAGCGGCCAAGAAAAGCCGGGCCTCGCCTTTTTGCGGGCGCGCAGAGACAGGCGTCAAATCGTCATTGCGCCGGAGTTCCAGATAGTCGACCGCTTCGACCCCGGCGTTCAAGAGCGTTGTTCGCGCTTCGTTGAGCACCGTGGCGACGTCGTCACCGGAGAGGATCATCTCCGCCGTGTGTGCTAATATCATATTGAGCTGACCGGCAATCGCGCGGTCTTTTTCGCCGAGATAGGCGTTGCGCGACGACAGGGCCAGCCCATCGTCTTCGCGTACGATCGGCGCGCCCAAAATCTCGACAGGCAGGTCGAGATCTCGCGCCATGCGCCGGATCACCAGCAATTGTTGGAAGTCCTTCTCGCCGAAGACGGCGACATCCGGCGCGCACTGATTCAAAAGTTTGCAGACGACCGTCGCAACGCCGCCGAAAAAGTGGGGGCGGGTCGCGCCGCACAGGCCCTTGGAGATCTCTGAGACGTTGATGCTTGTCTGGAACCCCTCTGGATAAATGGTTGAAACATCGGGCAAATAAGCCAAAGCACAGGCCGAAGCATGCAGCGCCGCGAGGTCGGTCTCTTCGGTTCGCGGATAGGCGTCGAAGTCTTCGTGGGGCGCAAATTGCGATGGATTGACAAAAATGCTGACGACAACGCGATCAGCGGCGCGCGCAGCGGCCTCAACAAGGCTCAAATGCCCAGCGTGCAGTGCGCCCATGGTAGGCACAAAACCGATCGTTTCGCCATCGGCGCGCCATTTTGCGACGGTTTCGCGCAAATCGACGAGCGTGCGGGCGAGGCGTAATTGTTTCTTAGGGTCGGCTATCGCCATTGGTTACAATTATGTATGGTGTCTAAGGGACGCGGGCGTTGAGTTATAGGGTCGACAGGCTAATGCTCCAAAGGAACGCTGACTGCAAGATGTTCAGCCACGGCGCTTCGGCTTCGGGCGTGAATTTGCGCGCCGTTTTGGGCGTTGTCGGGCTTTTATTTGTTGCGGGGTGCGCCTCGGGGCCGGGCGGCGAAGCAGCGTCGGTCACCGGCGAAAGCGTTAATGACGTCAACTGGACGTTCGCTGATCAGACGGCGATGGAATCAAAGTTGGCGGCGCTGAAGTCAGAGAACAAAACTCTAAAGGGCAAAATCGTCGCCCTTGAGCGGCAATTGGGCGCCGTGGAAGAAGCCGCGGAGTTGGCTGTCGCCGAAGCTGAAGCGGCTGCTGCGGCGGCGGCGATGAACCAACGCGGCGGCGGTATTGGTCCAGCGCCGCAACCGGTGGCCGAGCCGGTTATTAGCGCTCCAAGCGCCGACGTCTCCGAGTCTGATGCGCCGTTGCCCGTAGAAACTGCGCCGCGGCTGGTGCAGCCCACCTTCGCCTCGGCCGAACCCAGTTTTCAAAACGAAGCGCAGTCCGACGGGATAGCGACCCAAAGCGTTCTTTGGGGCGTGCATCTCGATTCTTATAAGCGCGAGGCCTATGCCCGTCGTGGGTGGAGCCGTTTGCAACGGCGCTATCCGGATGAACTTGGGCTGTTAGAGCCGCGTCTTGAGACCGTGATGATTGAAGGCAAGGGACGCATGTTGCGACTGATCGGCGGTGCGTTCGCGTCAGAAGCGACGGCGAAAGCCCTTTGCGAGACGCTTAAGGTCAAAGAGCAATATTGTCGTGTCGTCGATTTCGGCGGCCGCACACTTGCGATCGGCGAGGCCAGCTGAAGCGAACGCTCGTTCGGCCCCATGGACTTTCTTTCCAACCATCATTGGCGCGACAGAGCCTCCGCAGCGTTATTCGGCGGCGGAAATTGCAAAACGTTTTTCGGCGAAAAGGCGCCCTGAGTATTCGCCGCGCCCTTCATATTTGAGGACGAGAACGCCTGCTGGCAGCTCTTCGCGCCCCAGCGGCACGCGAAAGAGACGGCGTTCGTTTTCGATATGTACGGTGACGTTTTCCTGGCGGCCCAGAATTTCCGTTGTTCCGTCAGGCGTTTCGAAAATTGCGGACAGCCGTCCGTAAACGGAATAGGGACCGTCGCGTTCGATCGACGTATCAACGCGCAACGCGCCGTCCTCGTCGCGGGCGAGTTCTGTTGCGCCGATCTGCGCTTTACTTCGCGCGCGACCGGCCGCGCGGTCATCTGAGCCGCGGCGTTTATCGGCGCGCACATGCACCGGAATCGAGACGCCGAGCCCGATATCCGCCTCGAGGCCGCCGCCCGCTTTGCGCAGGGGCGTGCGCGCCGCTTCAGTTGAGAATAGAAGATGCGAGCGGCGCTCGATGTGGCGGGCGTTCGGCGTTAGCCCTGCGAGCGCGCCTGCGCTGTCGGTAAGGCGCGCGGCGTCGAACGTAATCACCACGTCAGCGGACGCGCTCGGCTCTAGCCGCATAAAGGCCGGCGAAACAGTGAGATAGGGCGCGGCGCTGAGCCCCGGCCGCATCTCCGGCGTCGCGGGCGCATAGCCTTCCGGCAGCGCGGTGAGGTCGACCCAACCGACGCGCAGCTCCAGAATGCGATTCGAAGGATTTGAGACCCGCACCCGAGCGGTATCGGCTTTTTCCGTCAATACCGTGCGCAGGGGCGCAACGGAGATCTCAATCGCCGCAGCGCTCGCGGGCCCCGTTAAAGGGCCTGTCAAAAAGAACGCGACAAGGACGGCGAACCAGGCGAGAAGCGACATTCTAAACCCTTCGGGCGTTGTTAAGAATCACGGCAGCTTTGATGCGAAAATGCCGGCGCGTCGTGCAGGCTAGTAAGGGTTAGGTTTCGGCGCGATTAACGCCGATCGCTCAATTCCTACGGCTCCCTGCCGATAGGCGCTGGGCGGTGTCGCGCGAGTGGACAGGGCCGCCAAACGAAGGCGGCGGCAAATAGACGGAGCGCCTCGTGACCCATGTAATCGTGCTCGGCAATGAAAAAGGCGGATCGGGCAAATCGACCGCAGCCATGCACATTATTGTCGCTCTTATGAAAAGCGGCGGGCGCGTTGCGGCGATTGACCTTGATATGCGCCAGCGCAGTCTCAATCGGTACATGGAGAACCGACGCGCCTTCGCCGAGGCGAAAGAAGTTGATCTTCCTTTCCCCGAAACGCCGCGGATTGAGCCCTCCAGTCTCGATAGTCGGGAACAAGCGTGGCGCGAAGAGACAGAACGGTTTACGGGCATGCTGTCTCAGCTCGCCCATTGCGATTTCGTTGTGATCGATTGTCCGGGGGCGGATACCCATCTTTCACGCCTGGCGCACGCCCATGCCGACACGATCGTCACGCCGCTGAATGACAGCTTTGTCGATTTCGACCTTTTGGCGAAGCTTGACCCCGATACGGGCGTCGTCACCGGACCGAGCCTTTACAGTGAAATGGTGTGGCAGGCGCGCAAGCACCGGGCGCTCTCCGGCGTGCCAGGCGGTATTGATTGGGTGGTAATGCGCAACCGCTTGTCCGCGACGCGCGCCAACAACAAAAAGCATATGGGTGAGAAGCTGAACGATCTCGCGGGACGTATTGGCTTTCGCCTCGCGCGGGGCTTTGGCGATCGCGTTATATATCGCGAACTCTTTCCCAAGGGCCTGACGCTGCTTGACCTCGGCGGCAAGGGCGCGCCGATCAGGTTGAGCACGATGAGCCATGTGACGGCGCGGATCGAGATTCGCTCATTAATCGCAACGCTGAACCTTCCTCGGTGTGACGCCGTAGATGGCGAACCGGATGGCGAAAAATCTCCTTCGGGGCGGGCTGCGGCTTAGCTGCTAGCCCCATTCATGGTAGCGTACGCCAATTGTTTTTGCGCGCGATCGGGCTCGTCTTAACGCCCGCCGCGTTCTATGGCTGAGGCGTCCATGGCCGCTCTGGGACCATTTGCCCTTTTTGTCGCTGCTCTCGCCGCCGGTTGGCTTTTGTTCGGCGCCGCGGGCAGCGGCGGCGATGCGCGCACCGTGACGCTTCTGAAGGCCGCCGCTTGGTTTGGCCTTGCAGGCGCGCTCTTCGCGGCGAAACTCTTCCCATTAGCGTTGATGATTTTGCTCGCGGCCGGCGGCGTGACGGCGATAGAGGTCTGGCGCGAACGGACTGTGAAAGATGATGATACCCTAGGACAGTCAAGCCCTTCGCCGGCGCGCCCTGGAAAACTCACGCGTGAGGAGGCCGCCAGCGTTCTTGGCGTCCCCGAAACGGCGAGTGCGGAGGAAATAAAAAGCGCCCATCGCCGTTTGATCGCCCAGCTCCACCCCGATCGTGGGGGGTCGGATTACCTTGCTGCGAAAATTAACGACGCTAGAGCGCGTCTGTTAGAGGACGCGTTGCCGCCATCGAAGGGCGATGCTTGAGTGATTTGATTATTGGGCGTTCCCTGAAGAAAACCTGACGAAAAGTAGAAACCCCCGAGAGACTTTAGAATGCCCCCGCGCGTCATATTTTGCGGGTCTACGCGCGAGGGGCTGAACTAGCGATTATTCAACTATTCTATGGCTGATAGGGCAGGGACGAATGGTGGAGCACAATGCGTAATGTTCCTTCGGCGTCTTTTTTGTATCCCCAGCTTTTGTCGACTTTGGTGACCTGACCGTCTTTATCCGTCATTGTAACCCAGCCCATCCACATTGCGACGTCGCCTTCAATGAAGTGGGCCGATGTCTCCGATGAGACGGTGCGCCATCCTTTGATGCCGAAGCCGCCGTCAAGCGGGAAGTCCGTGTCATGACCAACGAAATAGGAAAGGGCGCCTTTGCGCGTCGGGCGGAAAGTTTTTTCGCCGCTCGCCAGAGTCGGTTTGAACAAGACCGGGCCGAGATTATACCCATAGGCGGCGTCCAATACGCCCTCCGCGACGCTGCGCGCGCCGTCAATGCCGTCCGCTTCATAGGCCTTTGCAATGGCCACGAGCGCGTCGCCCCAGGCGATGCGCGCCTGTTCCAGTTCCGTTTCGGTAATCGGCATTGAGCAGTCCTTTCGCGTTGGATCTTAAGAGGTGAACACCCTCTAGAATTAGGTGTTGCCTATGGCCAAAACAAGGCGTCATACACAGGAGTGATCGAGCTATCGGGCTGCACAAAGCGCTTGTAATGACGGCGTGCAATCTTTCGTTGATTGCCTGGCCGATTAGGACGTTAAAACTGATCTACGCGGTCTAAAGTCCATCCGAACGGCGTTTAGTCATACAAGACTCCCGGCAGCCATGTGGCGATCGCTGGAAACGCCGTCAGCGCGGCGAGCGCTGCGATTTGCAAGCCGATAAATGGGATCGCGCCTCGGTAGATGTCCGCTGTTTTCACCGTATCTGGCGCGACGCCGCGTAAGTAAAAGAGCGCAAATCCAAAGGGCGGCGTTAAAAATGACGTTTGCAGATTAATCGCCATCATCACGCCGAGCCAGACGGGGTCGACGCCCATTTTAAGAAGCGCCGGCGCCACGAGCGGTACGACGACAAAGGTGATTTCGATGAAGTCGAGGAAAAACCCGAGGAGAAACATGATCGCCATGACGCCGATAACGGCCCCGACGAGGCCGCCGGGGATCGCTTCTAGCGCCGCCTGCACGGTTTCCTCGCCGCCAAGGCCGCGGAATACAAGCGAGAACATCGCCGCGCCGATAAGGATCGCGAAGACCATGGTTGTCACCCGGACGGTTTGATCGGTGATCGCCGTCAAGGCGTTGTCTTTGGCGAGGCGGAAGAGGCTGGCGGCGACACCGACGGCGACGGCGACGCAACATAACGCTGCTAGCATGACGCCGGCTTGATCCGCCGCGCTGACATCGGTTCGGCCAAGGCGCAAATCTAGAAAGCTGGTGAGCGCGACCAAAATGAAGAGGGCGGCCGTGGCCCCATAGACGGGCGCTTTGGCAGCGAGTCCTCCCTCGGCCGGTGCACGCCGGGCGCCGGCGATGAGAAGCGCGCCGATCGCGCCGACGCTCGCCGCTTCGGTTGGCGTCGCCGCGCCGGCGAGGATCGAGCCTAAGACAGCGACGATTAGTAAGAGCGGCGGCGGCAAGGTTTTCATCGCCACGGCCCAGACTTCTTTGCGGGAGCCAAGCTCGTCGGCGGGAATGGCGGGCGCTTTGGCTGGTTGGAACGCGGCGGTGAAGACCTGATAGAGAAGATAGAGCCCCACCAGCATCAGGCCGGGGAAGAGCGCGCCGGCGAACAAGTCGCCGACGGAGATCGTTTCCGGCGCAAAGACGCCCTGTTCCAATTGCGCTTTTTGATAAGCGTTGGAGATGACGTCGCCGAGTAGGATCAAAACAATCGAGGGCGGAATAATCTGCCCGAGCGTGCCGGCCGCTGCGATCGACCCTGACGCGAAAGCGGGGTCATAACCGCGTCGCAACATCGTCGGTAGGCTGAGGAGGCCCATTGTCACCACGGTTGCGCCGACAATACCGGTGGATGCGGCGAGGAGCGCGCCGACAATCGTCACTGATATACCGAGGCCGCCGCGTAAACTGCCGAAAAGTTTCGCCATTTCGTCGAGCAGTTCCTCGGCGATTTTCGACTTCTCGAGGATGACGCCCATCAGAATGAACATCGGCACCGCGATCAGCGTCGTGTTCATCACCGCGCCATGCACTCTTTGGGGAAAGGGCTGCAGGAAGCTGATGTCGAAGACGCCGAAAGATAGTCCGACGACTGCGAAGATGAGGGCGACGCCCGCGAGGCTAAACGCCACCGGATAACCGGCGAGGATGAGCGCGCAGAGGACGACCACCATAGCGACGTCAAGCCACGCCGCGCCGGCGCACAGGCAGATCCCATGTTCGGCGAAAAACTCCATTAGGCTCTATCGCTCCCAGCTTCATCGAGAGCGGTTCCGTGAGGCTCGTTCGGTGCGTTATCGAGCTCTCGCAAAACGCCAGCGGCGCGAGTAGCTGCCGTGAACCCGGCGGCTGTCAGAAGCAGCGCGAATAAAGGAATGAGGGTTTTCAAAAGAAAAATTCCTTGGATGCCCGACTGTTCTGTGGAGCCTTCGCGCACCGACCAAGAGTTCGCCACATAGGGCGCCGCCGCCCACAGGGTGATCAAGCAAAACGGGAACAAGAAGAAATACGTACCGAGAAAGTCGATGTGGGCGCGGCGTTTCGGTGAGGCGGAACCGTAAAAGATGTCGACGCGCACATGGTCGTTGGAAAGAAGCGTATAGCCCGCCGCCAAGAGGAAGACAGCGCCGTGGAGATAGGTGACGCTCTCCTGGATGGCGATCGAGTTGACGCCGAAAACATACCGCAGGACGACAACGGAGAATTGTATGAGCGCCATCAAGATGACGAAAGCGAACACCGCTTTTCCGGCGCCGTTTGCGATTTTCTCAAAACTTGCCGAGAGATGGTCGGTGACCCGTTGGACGCCGAACGCGACGCCGCCGCCGACAACGACAAGAACCGCCCCTAACGCCCACGGATTAAGTGTCGGCTCTGAGAGATCAACCGCCGCCATCGAAAAAGCGTAGCCGCCCAAAAAAACATCGATGATCGCGAGGAGCCAAACGAGAGCGGCGCGCCGGTCGAAAAGCGCAGCGAAGGGCAACAGCAAGATTGCGGCGAGACAGACAAGGCCCATGGCGAAAAGATCGGCGCCGGTGAGAGAAAGCGTCATATCCTGCCGCTCACAAAGACAAGGCCGTGCGCCTGGCGCTCATATACGCTTCTTCGGAGATCGCTCCCCAGCTTTGAGAGCGGGCGAGGGCGCTGCGATAGCTTTCATATATCGCTGCTTCTTTAGGACCGATGGCGGCGATCTCCTCTAGGACGGTTTTGGTTTCTTCCGCGAGCGCCGCCCAGATGTCATCGGGCATGCGGCGCAGCTCCACACCGTGTTCTTCGGTCAATTGGTTGAGGCCCACGGAGTTGAAGTGCGCGTATTCCGCGATTGAGAGATGATTGGCGCGCTGACACGCTCCTTCGATGATGGATCGCGCCTGCAAAGAAAGCCCTTCCCAAAGTTTGAGATTAACGCCAACAGCGAGCTGGGCGCCCGGTTCGTGGAAGCCCGGCCAATAATAATATTTCGCCTCGCGATAGAACCCGAACGCAAGATCATTCCAGGGCCCCACCCACTCAGTGCCGTCAATTGCGCCGGATTGTAGGGCTTGATAAATTTCGCCGCCAGAAAGCGCCACCGCGGAGGCGCCGACGCGGCGTAGGACTTCACCGCCGATCCCCGGCATACGGATTTTCCGGCCGCGTAAATCGTCAAGGGATTCAATTGGGCGTTTGAACCAGCCGCCCATTTGGTGGCCGGTGTTGCCGGCGATGAAAGGTTTGATGTTAAAAGGCGCGGCGAGGGCGTCCCATAATTCTTGACCGCCGCCAAACTCCGTCCACGCCATAATTTCCGCAGCCGTCATGCCGAACGGCACAGCGGTGAAGAACGGATAGGCCTTGGATTTCCCTACCCAATAATATTCGGCGCCGTGATAAAGGTCCGCCGCGCCGGTGGAGACGGCGTCGAAGCTTTCAAAGGCGCTGACAAGCTCGCCCGCGGCGAAGACTTTCACCCGCAACGCCCCGCCGCTCATCTCGGTGATGAACCGCGCGGTGCGCTCGGCCATAGAGCCGAGGCCGGGAAAATCCTTCGGCCACGTGGTCACCATTTTAAGCTCACGCGGTTCGATATTGCCGGTGAGCGCGCGCGGCGTATCGAGGCTGACCCCGCAATCGCATCCCGCAGCGAGGGCTGCGCCGCCAAGGGCGCCGCCGCTTAAAAGCTTGCGTCGGTCGATCATCGGGCCCGCGGTGTTTTGGTCAAGAGATCCATCCGCCTTTTAACGGAAAATCGCGCCGCTTTGGCAAGGGCGCGCCGTCAACGAAATGCGATCTTGGACGAAATATCGAAAAAAAGCCGATCAGCCCTGCATCGGCGCCCAGCCGGCGGCGGTGAGCCGCTCCAATGGGCCGAATTTCTGTTTGTAGTCCATCTTGGACGAGCCTTTCACCCAATACCCCAGATAGACGTAAGGAAGGCTCCATTCCATGGCGAGCGATACATGATCGAGGATCATGTGATTGCCGAGGCTGCGGCTCGCCATATCCGGTTCAAAGAACGAGTAGACCATGGACAGACCGTCAGCCAAACGATCGGTGAGGGCGCAGGCGATTAGCGTTTCTTCTCCGTCTTCGTCGCGCAGGGCGTATTCGATCACCATCGTATCGACCGCGGTTTCCTCCACCATGGAGGCGTAGTCGAGGACCGTCATATCGGCCATGCCACCTTCGGCGTGGCGTGCATCAAGATAGGCGCGGAGAACAGAATATTGCTCGCTTGTGGCTTTCGGCGGGCGAATGCGTCGAATGAGATCGGCGTTTTTCTTCAAAATACGCTTGCGCGACGACGTCACTTCAAAGGCGTCCGTGACAATCCGAACCGGCGCGCAGGCGGCGCACGCTTCGCAAGCCGGCAGATAAATAATGTTCTGTGAGCGCCGGAAACCGCGTTGCGACAATAGGGAATTCATCGCCGGCGCCGTCGGGCCGGACAGGTAGGAAAACACTTTGCGCTCCATGCGCCCTTCTAAATAGGGGCAAGGGGCGGGAGCGGTGATGTAAAACTCGCCTGCATCGAAACCGAGGCGGCGAGAGACGTCTTCATTACGCATCGTCAAGTCCTATCACCGAAACCTTAGCCGCGCCTTATCGTTCCGGCAATCTTGGTTAACAAGAAAGCCGGAAACGCGCGCTTAGAGCGCAGCAAGTTTCATACCGGCCGAGGCTACGACGTCTTCTTAAGACTGGAGGCGTATGAGCAGGCCAAGCGGCGCTTAATTGTCGCCAATTGTTTCTTCGACGAAAGCGGCAATTTCCTGCAAAGCCTGCAGGCGGCTTTCGCTCAGTGAGAGCCAATGGTCTTCTTTCTTTTGGCGTACAAGTTTCACGCGTTTGCCCGCTTTCTTAAGCGCGCTTTCCATGACTCGGCTTTGCCGATAGGGGACGATCGTGTCGTTAATGCCGTGAATTAACAGAACGGGCGCTTTGAATGCGGCCGCATGTTTCGCTGGCGAGACCGCCTCGAGTTTTTCTTTGTCTTCACGCCGATCGCCGATGAAGCGTGTCCAGTACTTGTAGGCGATGCTGTTCGTGCCCTCCGAGCTGTCGCTTTGTACACCGGCGAGCATAAGCGCCAAATCACTGACCGGCGCGATCGCGGCCACGCATTTGTAGAGGTCCGGCGTAAAAGCGCCCCCAGCGAGCGCCGCATAGCCGCCATAGCTTGCGCCGACAATGCAAATTCGTTCGGGATCGGCCCATTTTTGGCGAATGAACGCCGCGACACCGTCGGTGACGTCGTCTTGCATGATCCCACCCCATTCGCCATAGGCCGCCTCCACATGATGTCGTCCGAAGCCGGACGATCCGCGGAAATTTGGTTGTAAGACAAGATAGCCGCGATTGGCGAAATATTGCGCCATCCAATCAAATCCAACCGCGTCGTGGGATTCCGGACCGCCATGGGGTAACACGATCAGGGGCAGGGTGCGGTCGCCGAGCATTTCGCCCGGCGGCGCCGTGACGATCGCGGGGATCTTATGGCCGTCGCGCGCTTTATAGGTGATTTCGAAGATCGCGCCCACATCGCCGTCTTTGATTTGGTCATATGCATTGCCGAGGCGCCCTAGATGGCCTTTTTCTCGATCGAACAAGAAATAGGCGGGCGCGAACTCAGATCCGGAAATTTTAGCCAGGACCTTTTGTTTGTCGTCTGAGATATCGAGAACGTCGATAGCAAGCCCCTGCATATTCGATTGTAAGCTTTGGATGTCCGCATCGAGCGCCGGATCGAAAAACTCATAGGACGGCATCAAGCCCGCATAACGCAGACCGAGCACTGTTCGATTTTGATCTGTTAAGAAACTATAAATATCGCGTTCGGTCTCGCGCAAGGCGAGGCGCGATTGTTTTCCGTCGAACGTGAGAACGTCAATGAAGTCATAGGCGCTTGTCTTAAGAAGGACCAACCCGTCATGATCGGGAGTTACGCCGACAAGGGTGAAGGGGTAAAGATCCGACGTTGTTTCGTAAAGCGTTTCCCATTTGCCCGTAACTTTCGTTAAAAGCCGGTATTTGTTGGATTTATCATAGCGGTCTTCGCGTGCGAAAATAACGCCTTCCCTTGAGACCATCCAATCGCGCGTTTCTGAATTACCTTTGGAATAAACGCGTCCGCGCCCAGTGTTCAGCGGCGCCCATAACAAACTGAATGCTGGCCCGCTGTCACGTGAATCCCCCATAAAAGCGGGTACAAAAACGGCGTCCTTTTCGGGGTATACGCCGATATAACCCGCAAGTCCGCTTTGCGCTGGGTAGAGCCCGCTTGTTCCTTTAAGGAGCTGACGGTATTCGTTATCGTTCGTATCCAGAATGACTGAAGCGCTGAACTCAAATTTACCGCTGGAAAAATATCTTGTGGTCGCCGAAGCGTCGACCGATAGATAACGGTCGTCGATGAAGGAAAGCCTGCGGGTCTTATGTGCCCCCGTGCTGCCGAGCGTGACCGCCTTTTTGGCGACGTCCACAATCATCAGCGTGTTCTCGCCTTCGTTCGTTCGAGCGAGATAGGCGTATTTGTCGCCGCTCGGCGACAGCGTCATCGCCCGCGCCGAGGGTAAATTCCCATAGGCTTCAATCGGCGGGTTGGCGTTCGCATCGCCGGCTGCCGACACAACGGCTAACGACAACCCCGCTAATAATGACAATGCGACGGACAGACCCGAGTTTGCAGCCTTGCGAACTATCGTTCTCATTTCGGAGCCCCCATTGTAAAGCGCACGCTCCCGACGCTAAGGGGACACAAGACAATTGTTGCGTCAACTCCTCGTTGATCGACTGGAGGAGTACAACAGCGGGATCACAACAGGCCGACGCTTTTGAAATAGATCGGCGCGACGACGGTATACACAATCCAAAGTAGAATTATCAGCGGGCCGCCGACGCGTAGGAAATCGCGGAACGTGTAGTGCCCCGGCGTCAGCACCAACAAATTCGTCTGATAGGCGACCGGTGTGGCGAACGAACAATTGGCGCCGAATATCACAGTCAGAATTAAAATGTGAGGGTCGATCCCGAGACTAACAGCGGTGTTGACGGCGATCGGCGCAAACAATACCGCAGTTGCATTATTAGACAAGACATTGGTGATCGCCGCGCAGGTGATGAAGAAGGCCGACATCAAAAAAACCGGTCCAAGCCCGCCGGCGCCCACGGCCACGGCCTCGCCGATAATCTTGGCGCCGCCGGTTTGTTGGAGCGCTGCGCCCATGGCGAGCGAGGCTCCAATTAGTAGATAAATCCGGCGGTCCATCGCGCGCGCGGCTTGGCGTACATTGAGGCAGCCGGACGCCACGATTGTCGCGGCGCCTGCGATGGCGGAGACGGCGATGGGGGCGAAGCCAGTGGCGGTTGCGGCCACGACGCCGGCGAACACAAGCGATGCGATGCGGGCGTTGCGGGGGTCCGGCAAGCCCTCCATGGAGCCTTCCAATAGCAGAATGTCGCGCTCGGCGCGTAAGGCTCGCACATCGCCAATATCGCCCATGATTAAGAGGACGTCGCCGGCCTCCAGGCGCAGCGTGTTCATCTGGGTTCGGATCATGCGGCTGCGCCGCTCAATGCCGAGGATGACGCAGCGGGTTTGATAGTGGAAACCGATTTGGCCGATCGTCCGCCCGATCATTCGACTGCCGGGCGCGACGATCGCTTCGACGATTGTTAGTTGCGGGCGCGGCTTGCCTTCCGCTTCCTCGTCATCGAGCGCGATTTCGGAGGCGGCGCCGTCAAGCAGCTCCGGCTGGGCTTTTAAGGCGTTGGTGAGCGCTGCGCGCGTCGCGGCGACAATGATGACGTCGCCGGACGTCAGCGTGACGTCGTCAAAGGGCGGTAAAATCGCCTCTGTGCGCCGTTGAATCATGCGCACCGTCATGTTTGGCAAATCCGGGAAAAAACCGGCGACCGATGAGCGTCCGATCAGGGGATTGCCGCGCCGTAGCTCCAACTGCGCGATGAATTGCTTGCCGTCCCGTTCGCGGCCGGCGGCTTCGTCAGGGTTGACGCGTTGCGGCAGCAGTCGGCACCCAAGGGTCGCCATATAAACGACGCCAGCCGCGGCTAAAACGAGGCCGATTGGCGTTAGTTCGAAAAAGCCGATCGTTCCGCCGGGCACCGTGTCTTTGTAAGACTGAACAGCGAGAAGGTTCGTCGACGACCCAATGACCGTCGTCATGCCGCCGAATATTGAGAGAAACGATAGCGGCATCATCAGCTGGGACGCCGGAATCTTCCTTTGGCTGGCCATTGCTGCGATGATGGGGATGAACATAACGACGACGGGCGTATTGTTCAAAAACGCGCTGATCACCATTACGAACAGAAAGACGGCGCCCGTCGTGACGATGGGACGCGCTCCATACATCCGTAGCAAGCGTTCCGTGGGATGTTCCAGCGCTCCGGATTGGAACATTCCTTGCCCGATAATCAGAAGGCCGATGATCGCGAAGAGGGCGGGGCTGGCGAAGCCTTGCAATAGGTCTTCATGGTCGAAACGACCGTCGCCGCCGATCGTTTCAATCGGTGCCAGCGTAAAAAGGATGAGAAGCGCCGACAGCGACGCGGCGGAAATGAGGTCGATCGAAAACCGCTCAAGCGCAAAGGCCACGACCGTCGCGATAATAACGACAATGGTCGCCCACATTTGCCAGGGCGCGGCGGTCGCCATTTCGAGTACCGGGGCGATCGGCGAAGTCCTTTCAAGTTTAACAGAGCGCGCCCGTTTCGGTCCGTAACGCGGCCGTATCGGGGCATTGGAAAGAAGCCATGCGGCAACGTTAAAGGTCGCGACCGCCTGTCCCAGCGCCAATCCGGCGCTTTTTATTTCCGTTGATTGGTGCTAGGCGCACAAGTCTTATGTTTTTCAAGCGATTACAAGATCAAAATTACATCGCCGCGACTTCCCGTGGCGATAGTCGGCAAAAATGGAGCCATAGGTGAGCGACGATCCGCATCGCGCCCTAAAAACCGCCTTTGGACGATACGCAACAGGCGTCACAGTAGTATCGTGCTTGGGCGCTGATGGTGCGCCGACGGCGATCACGGTGAATTCATTCGCTTCGGTTTCCCTATCGCCGCCGCTCGTTTTGTGGAGCATCGAAAAATCCGCGTCGACTTTTGATCGATTTATGGCGTCGCCGTCCTACGCTGTCAGTGTGTTGCGCAGCGACCAGCAGGATGTCTCGCAACGCTTCGCTCAGCACGGCGGTCGCGGTCTTGACGCAAGCGAGTTTGAAACCTGGGAAACAGGGTGTCCCGTTCTTAAAGAAAGAATGGCTGGTTTCGATTGCAAAATAATTGATCGGCATGTGGCCGGGGATCATGTTGTGCTGATCGCCGAAGTCCTTCGCTTTGACCTACAGCAGGGTGCGCCGCTGCTGTACTTTGACAGCGCTTACGCCGTCGGCCCTAAGACACGGTGAAGGGTTTCCTGGGGCGTTGACGCCCGATACCCGCCGCCGATTCCGATAATAATGGTCAATCTATTGCACTCCTACGGGGCGGATACTGAGTCGCGACGTCAAGGTTAAAAAAGTCTTGCGATTTAACGTCGCAATGCTCGACAGCACTGTCGTGAAAATGTAATAACATCACACGAGTGGTTGGGGAGCCGCTTCTTTCGCGTTTATGGCGTGCGGCGCCCAAACGGCGTCGCATGCGATCAAATTGGATCGGAGGCGTCGTTGATGGGAACCTTAATGGGGCTTGCAAGCTTCGGCATCATGTTGGCGATGGTCGCGGGACTATTGCGGCAGCTCGGGGCGGGAGAAGCGGCGAAAGGACTTTTGATCGTCGCCGGCGTTCTTTTTTTCGGCATGGCCTTTTTGACCTATTTGCCCCATCTCATGTCCGCGCTCTGAAAGATTTAAGGTGATGCCCTTAAGTTGCGGTCTCTGATTTTTGAGGCCGACGCTGAAATCTCATGCGGCGCTGCGTACTGCTAGCTCGGTTCTCGATCTCATCGTCTCCTTCTTTTTGGATTTCAGCGGTGCGCCTATTTTATTCCCCAGTTCGCGCTGAGTGCGCATATTCGCAAAACTGACACGTCTCTGTTTTGATTCCGACATTGGCGCCCCTTAGTCCTGGCGCCGCTGCGGTGGCGTCCAGTGGTGTAGGTAGAGTGTCGCGCCGCCGTAGCGCTTCATAACCTCATTAGCGGAGCGAACGGTGATGGCGACCTTTGCGGCAATGGTCGGCTTTGCGGCTATTTTGGGCGTTATCGGCGCGACAGCCATTATTCTGCGCAAGCTTAACATGCACGGCGCCGCAAGCGCGCTTATCGGGATTTTCGCCGTCGCCGTTATTCTCTGCGCCGCCGGCCTGTCTTTCTCCTAACAATCGTTTCTTGAGTTCGGCTGTTTTAAGTGCGCTGGCGGCTGACCAGAAAAACTACAGGAAAAATTACAGGAAAAACGGCGAGAAATTTCTACTCGACGATTTTGAAACCGCGGCCAGTGACGGTATACAGGAACCTTCCGATTGTATGCCGATTTGCTTTGAGGAAGCCGCCCTATATGACAGCGCATCACCGTGTTCTATCGAACCGCCCAGTCCACCATCGCGGTTGGGCTGTTAATAGCCTTTGCCTTTTCGGCCATTGGGCGTTGCGCCATGTTGTGGTCTTTCTAGTCGTATTGCTTGGCGCCCAGACTGTTGCGAACGCTCAAACTGATCTCGGCGTCGTTGATCGTCCGACATATGTCGCGGCCGCATTGCCGACCGAGGAACAATTGCGTGAGCAACGGTATCGCAATTCCATCGCCTTGCACGCGCAACTCTTGTGCTCAGGGGTCTTTGTCTCGGGCCGCGCGCCGCAAGCGGTGATCGCGGAAGACCTTCAGTGGCGTGAGTATTATTTCCATGACTGGAAAACGACACAATGGTCTGTCGACCGGGAGCAGGAAAGGGTGGTGTTGCGCGCGCCGGCGAGTGAGATCTACGGCGCGACGCCGAATTATACCGCGGTTCACACGCCTGGTCTTGGATGCACCTTGTTGCCCGTCGGCGCGGAACGCACCGCGTTCAGCCCTGTCAACGTCAAAACCCAATTGCCGCCCGCCGCCAATATTGCATGGCCCATGGGCGACAAAGGCGCCTCTGGCGACACTGCGAATACGGACAAAATGGATACCGCGCTCGACGCGGCGTTCAATGACACGGGCCGGGACGCGCCACAAAACACGCGCGCCGTCATTGTACTGCATAAAGGAAAAATCGTTGGCGAGCGTTATGCGCCTGGCGTTTCTGAAACGACGCCATTGCTCGGTTGGTCGATGGGAAAGAGCGTCGCCGCTATTCTTTTTGGGATTTATGCAAAAGATACGGGGCTTGATGTAGACGATCCGGCGCCGATCGCCGATTGGCGCCATCGCAGCGATCCGCGTAGCCGCATTACGTCAAGGCATCTCTTGAATATGGCCGCCGGACTGAAGTTCCATAACCCCAGCGCCGATGACAGTTTTTATTATACGGAACTGCACGATCATGAATCCGTTTATTTCCGTGGACAGAATACGGAGGCGCTCGTCATTAAGCAGCCGCTTCTCTATGAGCCAGGCTCGGTGTTTCAGTATCGTAATACAAATACCCTTGCGCTTATGAGCATTATAAAAAGAGGCGTTCAAGCGGATGGCGGCGACCATCTGGCGTGGCCGCGGGAGAGGCTGTTCGATAAAATTGGGGCACGAAGCTTTGTGTTGGAGCCCGACGCGTTTGGTAATTTCGTCATAACGGGCTTTGATTACGCGACGGCGCGGGACTGGGCCCGCCTTGGGCAGTTTGCTCTGCAAGACGGCGTGTGGGAAGGGGAGCGTTTATGGCCGCGCGGATGGCGCAAGTTAATGGCGGAACCGTCCGCTGCTTATGAAGGGTATGGTGGCCAGGTTTGGCTTAATAGGGCCGGCGTTTTTCCAAGCGTTCCAAAAGACGCGTTTATGTTTTCTGGCTGGCTCTCGCAAACGGTGATGATCATCCCCTCGCGCGACGTTGTCATCGTTCGTTTAGGGTTTTCAGACGCCGGCGATTTTCAACCCTATTTTGACGACATCGCAGCCCGCATTTTGGGCGCGCTATAGGCGCCGAGCCCGTTAGCGGCGCTAACCACGCGCCGAAACTCCAAGCCCTCTGTTGCGTCTAGCGAATAGCGGCGCAAGCCCGTTCGGCGCGGCGCGATGTCGGCCTTGATAAACATAAAACGTTATACTACACGGCTCGAGTGTGGCTTTGATGGTGTGGCTTTGATGGGAATTCCGCTCGTGAGCGAGCGAGGAATGCTGCGGTGCGGCGATCCGTCAATAGCGCCCGAAAACGATCGCCTTAGTGCGACTTAGCAAATGTTAGATGGATTGCGCGGGAGATCGCCAAACAGCGCCCCCCGTCCTAAGAGGTTACGACATGGCAAAAAGTCTTCCGACGCAAGCGCGCGTCGTCATTATCGGCGGCGGCATTATTGGCTGCAGCGTCGCCTATCATTTGGCGAAACTGGGATGGTCCGACACGATTTTGTTGGAACGCCGTCAATTGACCTGCGGCACCACCTGGCATGCCGCGGGCCTGGTAAACTCAATGCGGGGCACGGAGAACGCCACCAAGCTCGCAAAATACACGATTGATCTTTTCCGCGGCCTTGAAGAGGAAACCGGTCAGCCAACGGGACTGAAAACCGTCGGCACGATTCAAATCGCCTCCGATGAAGCGCGCCTAGAAGAGATGCGTCGTTCCTGCGATTTGGCCGCCCGTTTCGGCATTCCGACGCGCGAATTATCGCCCGGCGAAATCAAGGAAATGTGGCCCCTGGCTAATGTCGACGACATCATCCAAGGGTTTTTCTTCCCCGAGGACGGCCGGGTCAATCCGACCGACACCGCGACAGCGCTCGCCAAAGGCGCGCGCAGCGGCGGCGCTCAAATCTTTGAAAACGTGACCGTCAATGACGTTATTATTAAAGACAAACGCGTTGTCGGCGTCGACACCGATCAGGGCGTTGTCAATTGCGATATCGTCGTCAACTGCACGGGCATGTGGGCGCGCGACTTCGCCGCGAAGTCCGGTGTTAAAGTGCCGCTTCAGGCTGCTGAACACTATTATCTCATCACTGAGGAAATGGAGGGCGTTCACGGCAAATTGCCGGTTATGCGCGACCCGGCGCGATATTCTTATTATCGCGAAGAAACCGGCAAGTTGATGATCGGCTATTTCGAGCCGAAGGGCAGGGCCTGGGGCCTCGACGGCATCCCCAAGGATTTCTGTTTCGACGAGCTCGAAGGCGACATGGAAGCGATGTTGCCGATCATTGAAGGCTCCATGAAGCGCGTACCGGCTTCTGAAAATGCCGGCATTAAACTGTTCTTCTGCGGTCCGGAGAGCTTCACGCCCGACCGCAGTTATGTCATGGGCCATGCGCCGACCGTTGAGAACTACTATGTCGCGGCCGGCTTTAACTCCCTCGGCATTCTCTCCAGCGGCGGCGCCGGCATGGTGATGGCGCACCAAATCGTCAACGGTCATCCGCCGATGGACATCTTTGACGTTGATATTCGTCGCTGCCATGACTTCCAAGTCAATCCGAATTACTTGCGCGACCGAACGGTCGAGACATTAGGTCTTCCTTACAGAGAGCACTGGCCTTTCTTGCAGAGAGAGACGGCGCGAAATGTCAAGAAGAGCGTTTTGCATGATCGTATCGCCGCCCAAGGCGCTTGCTTTGGTGAAACGGCAGGGTGGGAGCGGCCTAATTGGTACGCGCCCAAAGGCGTGACGCCTGAGTATAAATACAGCTATGGCCGGCAAAACTGGTTTGAGTACAGCGCCGAGGAGCATCGCGCTGTTCGCGAGAATGTGGGGCTCTTCGATCAAAGCTCTTTCTCGAAGTTCCTTGTACAAGGCAAAGACGCAACGCGCGTGCTGAACCGCATCGCCACCAGCGACGTCGACGTGCCAGTCGGAAAGGTCGTTTATACGCAGTTCTTGAACGAGCAGGGTCGCATTGAAGCAGACCCGACGATTACACGGCTTAGCGAAGACAGCTACATGGTGTTGACGGGCCCCGTAACGTACACGCACGTTTTCTATTGGATTAAGAACAATATCCCGGACGACGCGCATTGTTTCATCACAGACCTCACGGATGCGATGGGCTTCTTGAATATCCAAGGGCCAAACGCGCGCGCATTGCTCAACACGGTGACGGACGCTGATCTATCGTCCGAGGCGTTTCCTTTCGGCACAATGCAGGAAATTCACATCGGCTATCAGACGGTGAAAGCGCTGCGCCTGACCTATATGGGCGAACTTGGCTGGGAGCTTTATATTCCGACGCCGTTTATGCAGCCGGTCTATGACACCTTGGTTGACGCCGGTAAAAAGTTCGATCTGCGCCATTGCGGCTACCACGCTTTGCAATCATTGCGGATGGAAAAGGCCTATCGTGAGTGGGGCCATGACATCAGCACCGACGAGAACTCGTATGAAGCGGGTCTCGGCTTTGCGTTGGACTTCAAAAAAGACGGCGGGTTCATCGGTCGTGATAAAGCGCTGGAGTACAAGGAACAAAAACCCCGCAACAAACGGTTGGTGCAGTTCCTTCTGAACGATCCGGAGCCGATGCTGTATCACGATGAGCTGATCGTGATTGACGGTGAGATCAACAGCCACATCCATTCGGCCATGTACGGGCACACGCTCGGCGGCTCTGTCGCGCTTGGCTATGTGCACCATGAAGAGGGCGTCACTGCGGATTGGCTCGCCAGCCGTAAGGTCGAAATTCGCGTCGCTGGGCGCGACTATCCAGCAACGGCGTCTTTGAAAGCGCTTTACGATCCGAAAAACGAGCGCGTGAAAGTCTAAAGCGCCGGCCGGCGGCGTCCTTCGTCGTTTGCTCCAGAGGGACGTTGCGCGGCGGCGCGTTCGTCGAGCGAGAGGGGGTGTCTCGACGGCCCCAGACGATCTTCTTCTTATCCGATATGCGCCCGAGCGCGTTAATTCGCTTCGGTGAGCAATAAATCGGATCGTTCTTGCGCGCTCACTTTGCCCCGCGCGCCGGCGCCCATAACGTACAGCACCGCGCCAAGAGCCGTCGCAAAGAGAAAGATCATCCACTCAACGGGGAAATGGCCGTCGGCGCTTTGGTAGGGAAGATAGAAAGCATAAATCGCGATGGCGAGGGTCATGGCGACGGCGAGACCACGGGTGATAAAGCCGCCTGGTGTGTTAAAGAGAGTGTCGTCGGATTCTTTCGGCCGCTTAACGGCGCGCCAAAGAGCGGCGCCGCAAACGCCAACGTAAACGGACGTAAAGGCGAACGCGCCGGCGTCGACAATCGGCAAGATGGCGCTACGGCCAAAGAAGCCGGCGATGATGCTGACCCCAGATACGAAGAGAATTGCTTTCACAGGCGTGCGACGTTTTTCGTCTAGGTCGCCGAAGACGGAAAAGATGATCTTTGCGCGGCCAAGGGCGAACATCACCCTCGCGGCGCAAAACGTGAAGGAGTTCCAGCCAGTGATTAGGCCGAGCAGGCCTGCGAACAAGACAAGCTTGCCGCCGATATCCGACCCGAAGGCGACGGTGATCGCTTCCGCGACGGGAAGGTCCGCGGCGAGCAAGTCCGCCCGTGGCAGCGATATGCTGGCGGCGAGGATCACCGCGACATAGAACAAGGCGGCGGCCAAGATGGACAGCACCATGACGAAAGGAACGCCTTTCATCGATACACTTTCGGACTTCTCGCCAAGCGCCTGGGGGATGGCGTCAAACCCGCCGAACCACAGCGGCGCCGTTATGAAGACGGCGATGATTCCCGGCCAAATAAGCCCTTCTGTTGACGGAACGAAGGCCGGTTGAAAGTTATTCACATCGCCTCGCATAAATGCCAGGACGCAGAAGGCGAGGGTGACGAGAATAAGCAATATTGAAAGCGCTTCCTGCAAGGAGGCGGCGCTTTTCGCACTGCGGATATTGAACCAAGCGATCAGCGCCATGCCGATAATGCCGGAGCTTAAACCGCCGAGCGTGACGTCGGAGCCCGCGACCGTGTAAAGCGTTGGTCCGGTGAGGCTGGGAAACAAGGCGCTGAAGACCCACCCCACTGAAATCAGCTCAAAGATGACGACACTGGTGTAAGCGACGGCGAGCAACCAGCCGACGATGAACGATGCGTGGAGGCCGAAAACCTCATAGGCGTAGACGATCTCTCCGCCCGCTGCGGGAAACCGCGTCGCCAGCTCGGCGTAACAAAGCGCCACGAAAACCATCACGATGGACCCTGCGAGAAACGCCAAAGCCGCGCCGAACGCGCCCGCGTCGCTGAGCCAAGACCCCATGACCGTTATCCAGCCGACGCCGATGATGGAGCCGAACGCCAGGAAAAACAGTTGGCGAAGCGTGACTTCTTTTTTTAGGGATTGCGCCGACATTCATGCCCCTCGATGTTAAACGTTTTCATCAGCGGGGCACATTAGTGTTTTGTGACCAATTCACAACAGCAAATCCAGCGAAACTTAGGCGCTTGGATCACGGGCGTAGGCTCAGACGGACGCGCAATAAATGTTGTTGCGGGAGGTATGTAAAAGCCTCCGCGGAACTCGGCCTCCATTGAAATTTCGCCTACAAGGTTTCACCTGGCGCCGACCAGGTTTCACCGTCGGAGACCAAAATACTATCTGTCGTCAGAACGTATTCTAAGTTCACCCATTAAACTGGTATCTTAGAATCGATAATGCGATCCTGTTCTTGTAGAAAGAAATTTCTCCAGAGAGATATCTTCTTGCTTCAAAAACCCTTGCTGGGGCAACGCGCCGTCGCGAACCATCTCAATAACGGCGACGACAGAGGCGGCTGTCGTCCAAGAAATCGCCGTGCGGCGACGGCCTGCAATTTCGATGGGTTTATATCCGTGAACGAATTCTTTCCGAGAAAGGCGCCCGTCGATATCGCCTTCCGCGGAAACGTGCACATAGACAACGTCGTCATCGACAGGCGGCTTTGCATTGACGAGAATTTCTCCAGCTTCCTTACGGCGGTCCCGCATGAGGAGTTCATGGAAAAAGAAGTTCATCAGCTCCATATGTCCGGGATAGCGCATCGTCTTGTAGTCAATATTGTCGACTTTCCCGAGATAGGTTTCGCACATCGTGCCAAGACCGCCGGACGTCGTGAACGCTTCTAGTTTGACGCCGTCAATATAAAGAATCTCCCGCCATTCCATCGGCGAAACGGTCTTTCTCTCGCCGCCTTCGATGACTTCGCAGTCATTGAGATATTCATTGACGACGCCTTCCGGCGACCAGGTGAAGGCATAGCCCATTAGCCCTGTCGGGTTCTGGGGCAGGGCGCCGACGCGCATCTTACAAAGCCGGCACGCATCGAATTGAGAAATAAGATCAGCGCCGACAATCCCAACAAACCCGGGCGCGAGGCCGCATTGCGGGGCCATCAGACCTTTCGCGGTTTTGCTGAGTTTAATGATGTGTTGGGTCGTCGGCACATCTTCGGTGAGGTCGAAATAATGAACGCCGGCGCTATGCGCGACGTCCGATACGGCGATGTTCAGATGATAGGGCAGGCACGACAATACCGCGTCTGTCGCTTCAAAGAGCGCGGCCAAGGCGCTCTTATCCGTGACGTCGAGAGCGTCGACGGGGAAGGAAAACCGTGCTGCGTTTGCTTTCATATCGACGCCGCGAACCGCGAAGCCTGCGTCATGCAGCAACTCCCCCGCAAGAGCGCCTACTTTTCCGAGGCCGAGCACAACAATCTTTTTCATCTGACGATCTCCAGAGCAACAGGTTCGAAGGCGCGGCGACCTAAAACGCCTGCGCTATTCCCACGCTGGTCAGCAGTAACAATCCTAGCCTTGTCTAGGAACGGCGCACTCAACTGAAATCAATAACAAAAACTCATATATCGGTGTGTCCACCAATTTAGGATGAGTGTCTGCTGCTTTGTTAGGGCTGTGAAGATCGTTTGCCTTACCCAATGAGGATGATGCATCCCGATTGAGAGCGTCAGCGGTTTTCTAACAATGCATCGACGATTGCTGAAACGCCGGTTCTAAGGGGGTCCGCACACGGAAGGCCGAAGCGATCTTGTGTTTCTGCGATCACCGCTAACGCGTCGTTTTCATCAAGCGCTCTCGTGTTCAAGCCGATTGCAGCGATATGCGTGTTCGGAGCGTTTCGTTGAGCCAGACGAACATAGAGGTCCATCGCTTCTTCGAGCGGCGGGATTGCATGGTTCGGATGCTCCATAATGGTTTTACGTGTTGGCTCGTGACAAAGAACCATAGCATCCGGCTGCGAACCATGGACAAGGCCCATTGTGACGGCGGCGTAGGAGGGGTGGAAGAGCGAACCTTGCCCTTCGATAATATCCCAATGCTCGGTCGCAGCGTCAGGCGAGACCAGCTCCGCGGCGCCGGCGACGAAGTCGCTGACGACGGAGTCAATCGGCAAGCCTTGGCCGGCGATCATAATGCCGGTTTGTCCAGTCGCACGAAAATCAACGTCGACGCCGCGCGTCTTCATTTCCTTCGTCAGCGCGAGCGCCATGTATTTTTTCCCAATGGAGCAATCCATGCCGACGGTCAGGACGCGTTGCCCCGATCGTTTCGCGCCGGAGCCCACGGGAATATTCTGTGGCGGCGTCCGGATGTCGATCAACCTTTTATTGTAGTGCTCGGCATGCTGACGAAGTTCGGCGTCATCGTTCAGTTTGTCGTGAAGGCCGCTGACGACGTCCAATCCGTTCTCTAAGGCTGCACGGAATGACTCGCGCCATTTGGGGGGTAAGCGACCGCCATCGGGAGCAATTCCCACGATGAGCGACTTGGCGCCGGCCGCGCGCGCTTCGGCGATGGAGACGTCTCGGAGCCCGAAATCGACGGCGTCTGCGCTCAACCGACACTGCCCAAGACAACGTTCCGGCGCCCACTCGGCCAACCCTAATCCTGTTTTTGCATGCGCTACAGACGTTTCATCGCCAGCAAATAACAAATAAGGTTCATCAAGCGTCAAGGAAATGGGGGCCGACATAGCGTTGTTGTCCTCGTGGCTGAAAAACTTAAGATATACCTTAAAAAAGACGGGATACCATAGCGAGGTGAATATTATTGGGGGTTTAGGCTAAAAGAATGGCGCTCTCAAGTCGGAGCCGATTGATCATTGGCGACCTTGGGGGCGATCATCTTGCGAAAGAAAATGACGCCCAGCGCTCTCTTAACGCGGCATCACCGTCATCCATTACGGACGTTCAGCGCCGTCGCGGTGGATTTAGTCCTATTCGGCGTTTCACGCGCCAAAACGGCAATCCATCTTAACCGAAGTAAAGAAAGACTAAGAAACGATTGACAGCCGACTGACGAATGCGAGCCGATACCATAGGTAGTTATGAAATTATGCATCAATTAATAGTTGTCGGTTCAAATAGGGAGATTACGCCGAGCATCAGGCCGCAGGGGCAAACAAGATGTCGACCCAAGACTTTTTTCTACATGGCGCGCGATTCGCGAAACTCGTAGCCGCGCATACCCATGACGCTATTGTTGTCACTGATCATCTCGGTTTAATCGAATGGGTGAACCCCGCATTTGAAAGATTGACCGAGTACCAATTAATCGAGGTCATCGGTTGTAAGCCAGGCGAGATGCTTCAGGGTGAGAAGACGTCGCCGCAAGCTGTTGCAAAACTACGGGAAGCTCTGCAAGCGCGAGAATCCGTCCGTGTTGAGATTGTCAACTATAGCAAGAGCGGTCGCCAATATCTGCTTGAGCTGCAAATCAATCCGGTATTCGACGAAAAAGGCGAGTTAACGAACTTTATCGCCGTTGAGCGCGACATTACGTCGGATCGCAACCTTATCGACGACAGTCTCGATCTTTCTGCTTACCGCGAAGCGTTAGACCGCCAAGCGATTGTTTCGGTCGCCGACCGCAAAGGCCGGATTTCCTTCGTCAACGATAATTTCTGCCGCATTAGCGGTTATTCACGCCATGACCTTGTGGGCCGTAGCCATGCGATCGTAAACTCCGCCCATCACCCGCGTGAGTTTTTCGAAGAAATGTGGGTGACGATCGCCAAAGGCGGAACGTGGCATGGCGAGGTTCGCAACCGCCGTCAGGATGGAACCTTTTACTGGGTCGACACCACCATTGTGCCGGTGCTCGACAATAAAGGGCGCCCATTGCGATATGTGTCGATCCGCTATGACATCACCAACAGAAAAACCGCCGAAGAAGGCTTAATTGAGCTATCGCAAACTGATTCCTTGACGGGCCTTTTTAACCGCAGCGTCTTCAGTCGACGCCTGAAAGAAGCGATCGTCGCGAACCGTAAAGATACGTCCGTCCTTCTTCTGGATATGGATCACTTCAAAGATATTAATGACACGCTTGGCCATTCCGTCGGCGATGAATTATTGAAAGAAGTTGCGCGCCGCTTAAAAAGGTCAGTCCGCAACCAAGACATCGTTGCGCGCCTTGGCGGTGATGAGTTCGCTTTAATCGTCTTCGATCTTCCGACGACGCAAGACTGCGTTCAATTTGCTGATCGCCTGTACGAAAACTTGAGCGATGTTGTCGATGTCAAGGGGCAGGCGGTCGACCCTTCTTTTTCGATTGGTATCGCCCGTTACCCGACCGACGGCGACGACGCGGATACACTTCTGAAAAACGCCGACATCGCGATGTATGAAGCCAAACGCAATGGGCGAGGGCAGTGGGCGTTTTTCGACTCCAATGTCGCCGACGAGTTGCAGACCCGACAGGCGATGTTGGCGATGGTCCGCAATGGCTTGGAAAACAATGAATTCAGCATAGCCTTGCAACCCCAACGCCTGATCGAATCCGGCGGCCATCGTGGGTTTGAGACATTGGTTCGTTGGAAAGTGGACGGCACGTTCGTACCGCCATCGGTCTTTATACCTATTATCGAAGATTCTCGAAAAATGTTCCAGTTTAGCGAGATGATTTGGCATAAAGCACTGGAGGCCCATAGCGAGTTACGCACGCTCTCCGCCCCAGCGGGCATGATCGCGTTAAACGCATCGCCATTTGAGTTGCGGTCGGCTGATTTTGTCTCGCGTTTAAAGCAAATGGCCGGTGAATATGGCGTTCCGTTCGAGGAGATCGAGATCGAACTGACCGAGACGGCGCTTGTCGGTCGCGCCGCGGAGCGGGTGGAGGCGACGCTGCAAGAGCTACGCACGCTTGGCGTTAAAATTGCGCTTGACGACTTTGGGACCGGCTTTTCCTCGCTTTCGCATCTGCGATCCTTCCCCGTCGATCTCATAAAGATTGATCGTGTTTTTGTCAGCGACATCCACAAAGACGCGAGTGATACGCGCCTTGTCAGCGCAATCTTAGCGCTCGCCGGCGAGTTGCAGTTAGAAACAGTGGCCGAGGGCGTCGAGACAGAAGATCAACTTGAATTCTTGCGCGCCAATGGGTGCGATATCGCCCAAGGGTATCTCATCGCGAAACCGCTAACGGTCGACGGCGCCCGATCGTATCTATCAGAACAGGATGCGGTCGTTCCGTTAGAGAACCGGCGAACCACTGGCTGATCAGCGACCGTGTTTTGCGCGCTACCCCGCTGAAAGATCAAGGTCAAATTCGGAGCCTTCACCACAAGGATAAAGCTCTGTACTGATTGCTTGCTGTTCTTTTTTAGAGGTCTCGCCAATCGCTCACCATTGATTGCGCTTTGACCGCGATATGTCGATCAGAACCAAATTGTCGGTTTAGTGGCTTGGCGGCGCCGTTCAAGCGGATAAACCGTATACTGAATTACACGACGGGAATGGTCAGCATTTGATTTATTTCGTCTTCAAAGGAATTTGCATCGACTCAGCATCAGAAGGCCGCGCATTGGTATATACTATAGTAAAGTATGCCGTCGCCTATATCACTCTCATAAAGGTCGTGTCTAAATTATTGCTCAGCACTGTTGTTGAAAAAATTAGGCGTCACTCGCCATTGTCCGTGAGGATAGAAAGAAGCGCGTTTGGGTCGTTTTAGCCGTCAAATGTATGTTTTTGCCAATTGAAATGCACCATTTTGACATTTGTTTCTGTAGCGATGGAAAAATTGGCGTGGTGCAATAATTGGAGTGTATCTGCAGCGGCAGTCGAGCGAGAATGCTCCGCGCAGTATGCATTGTTCCTTAATTTAGGTAGGCTTTTGCGCTTTAACGCGTGGTTATGGTGCACCGTCGATTGCGGGCAGCGCTGATTGCCAAAATCATGTTGTTTATTGAGGCGGACGCGGAAATATCTGATGGAAAACAGTTGTTTGTTCTGTTCGCGGGAATCTTTTGCACTGCCTCAAGCGTTGTGCTGATGAGTGCTGCGCCGCAAGATTATTCGTTGTCGATGTTTCTTGGGCGCATTTTTTTGCGTCGTCATCTTGCCAACGCAAAAAAATACTATAGGAAAAAGCATCGGGTCCGAAGGAATCTTGTGCGGCTTATAGATCTGAGTTGTTCAAAGATCCGATCGCTAATAAAAACAAGTTGATTGTTTTAAACCCGATGGATGGTGAAGTATGGCGATGTCTGTTTTTTGACTTACCGACTTAATAGAACTCTTTAGAGTTTTGCGAGGTGATCGATCGCCTCGTAACCCGCGGGACTATATAGCCTGCGCCAATCACTATAATTATTGTTTTCCGCGAAGCGGCGATGTGCTTCGTGATGCGAGTAGACGCATCGTTTCCATTGACGAATATATATGTAGTTTACTTGCAGCGTTCGCTCGCTTTGAAGTCCGTATAGAGATAAAAGCCGCGGCAACGCGCTTTATCGACCTATCCCATCTGACGAAATCAATAACTAAATTCACAGGAGTGAAGTGAGAACGATGACGCACGCAAACATGGACGAGCGATTGCCCCTTGAGGGCGTTAGAGTAATTGATTTTGGGCACTATATCGCCGGTCCTATGGCGGCGATGATCCTCGCAGATCAGGGCGCGGAGGTGATTCATATCGATCCACCTGAAGGGCCCGTCTATGACGGCCCACAGGATTCTATCCTTAACCGGGGAAAGAAACGCGTCGTCCTTGATTTGAAATCAAAGGAGGGACAAAGCGCCGCTCGAGACCTCATTGCATCCGCCGATATCGTTATTGAGAACTTTCGAACAGGCGTTATGGCGCGCTTAGGGCTCGGGGCCGAATGGGCGCGAGAGATCAACTCGCGCGTGGTTTATGTGTCTGTCCCTGGCTTTCCAAGCGACGACCCTGTTCGTGCGAATTGGCGCGGTTTAGAAACCGCGCTTTGCGCTGCGACGAGCTTTTATATGGATAATTCCTATAGAAAGATTGTGGCGGAAGGCGATCCGGTATTTACGGCGATGCCGATGACCTCTTTTTATGCGGCGATCGATGCTGCAATAGCGGCGACGGTCGGTCTTTATCGCGCCAAAAAAACCGGTCGCGGGGCGCATGTTGAAGTTTCTTTGTTTGCCGCGGGCATGTCGCCGTTCGGCGTCATGTCGATGGATTTTGCAGAGATGCCCGCGCGGTATGACACTGTTGCAGAAGCGCCTGCAGAAACTGTCGGAAAAGCGATTAAAGCGCTTCGTGACAGTGGGAACAAAGAAGCCGCAGTTGAACTTTTCAAGAAGTGGCAAACTCCGATCACACGAAAATATGAGTGTTCTGATGGTCGATACATTGTGTTTATCTGCGATGGGAACTGGGTGCAGATCGACCGTTTTGTAGATGTTCTTGGGCTTGAAGACTTTGTCGCTGATCTCGGATTACGGCGCATCGATCCGTATGAAGATATCGGTTGCGACGGCACGGTGCTCTATAATTCAGAGCATTGGTCGCTTGCAACACGTGAGGCATTAACGGCCAAATTGCGTGAGATCTTCGCTCAGCGTCCGTCTTCGGAGTGGGAGAAAATATTCGCCGAAGCGCATCTTCCCGCTACGGCGGAATATAATACCGAAGAGTTCGTGAATGCTGAGTGGACGCGGCAATCGGGCATCGTATGTGAAGTTGAGACGCCAGAATATGGCCCTATGCTTCAGCCTGGCCGTATTTTTCACATGCCGAACCGCGGCGCCTATCAACAAGCTCCGAAACCGCATGAACGTTTAGACGCGGCTGCTCTCCCGGCAATGGCGCGGCGAACAGAAGAGCATGGGGGCGCGGACGCACTATCGAACGGCGCTGACGTGTCAAACGCAGGACCGTTGGCGGGGGTTCGGGTTCTTGATTTGTCGATTGTCTATGCTGGCCCCATCGGGGGAAGAACGCTCGCTGAATGCGGCGCCGATGTGATCAAAATCGATCGCCCCAAGCCGGGTCATACGCCCGATACGCCTTGTATCGCCGGTGTTGATTTGAACCGCGGCAAACGGAGCATTGTGTTCGACCTTCAGGAGTCGCTTGGCAAAGAAACGTTCGAAAGGCTCGTAAAATCGGCTGATGTTGTTCTCTTCAACGGCACCGACGAGATGCTCGAAAAACTAGGGATTTCCTATGAGCAGTTAAAATCCATCAATGAGCGGATTATATTATGCCAGGTTTCCGCTTATTCCGGACCAGCGCCGAGCGAACGCCAAAATTGGCGCGGATACGACCAATTAGCGCAGGGCGCGAGTGGTTTGTCTTGGCGGTTCAACAATGTCCGAGACGAGCATTACCTTCTGCACGGAGAAGCATCCTGTCTTGACAGCTCGACCGGTTATATTGCCGCATTGGCGGTCATTACGGCGCTTGTCGAGCGAGAAAGTACGAATATTGGCAGTTGGGTGAGGGCGTCGCTTAGCTCTAGCGCAGCGAATGTTCAGCTTCCTTACTGTTATGACTATAAGGGGCGTGGTGCCTGGGACGAACCTTCAGGACAGTCCGCCGTCGGCTGGGACGCCGGAAATCGCATATATCCATCGTCGGATGGTTGGGTCGCTATTGGGACTTTAGAGGGTGATCGCCATAAGCTTGCGACACTGATGGGCGTTGACGCCGCTGATGAAGCAGATGACGCGGTATTCGCCGCGCGGTTGGAAGAAGCGTTTGCAAAGCTCGGCAGCGCGCATTGGGAGACAGCCCTGAACGCGCAGGGTATCGCATGTCATCGGCTGAAAACGCTTGAACAAATTCGTCAGACATACGTGCGTGAGGGGCTTGAGCCCCAGAACGCTGGGACGGCGGTTGATCCGGCGTTGCTTGCGTTTGCGAGTTTCGATTATCCGTTTGGCTCGCGCGTTGAGCTTCTCGCGCCGGCATGGATTCGTGGTGATTTCGGTCTGCGTATGGGACGGCCGATAGAGAACTACGGCGAAGAACGAGAGGCGGTATTACGTGACGCCGGTTATAGCGAACGTGAAGTCGCCAGCATTCTAAATAGCGGTCAATTCCCGATAGGGTTTGGCCGTTCCGGAAAGCCGCTTCCTCTTTAGGCGATTGTTCAATTACATGAGAGCGCGAATGGTTGATCGAGGCGATCAGCCATTCGCTACTGCATTCTTTACCTAGGAACGGAGCGACTGTGTTTTATGCGGAGGCGTTGATCGGCTGAGCATTGGAAGGGTGGCTGCACAAAGTTTGCAACAACATGCCCGTCCTGCCGTTGAAAGCCGCAATAGCGTATTCGCGAGATCGCCGTCGGGAGTCGAACCTGTATCATTGGGCCGTTCGATAAGGCTTGTAAGTGAAGTGTCGATAGATATTTGTACGCTTACAAAAAGCGTATTTGAAGACGCTTGCTTTTTGAGAGCACGTCCGATCCTTACTTAGTTTGAGCTATTATCAAGCGTCTTTGCGATCGCTGGCAGCTTTATGACGTATGCGCATGCGAGCACGAACAGCATGAAGCCGCCACCGATTAAAATCGTAAGGAATAGGAAGTCTCTATAATTTAGAACAACAGCCGCGAGCCCCTGGTCAAGAGATACGCGTCCGGCAAGCGACGCCAAAAGGCCGCTGGCGTATCCAACTGCCGCGTAGCATGTGAAATGAAGGCCTGACATCGTCGAGGCGAGTTTTGGCGGCGCATTTTCCGTGACGGCGTTGTAAGCGGCGGGGAATATAAAGAGTTCGGACGGTCCGGCCAGCATCAAAGCTGCGACGAGCCAAAGTAAGTGCACTTTACTGTCGGCGTTCGTGAAGAACGTTGATGCGTAAAGAACGCCAAAGCACATTGAAATCACCAGAAATGCGAGGGTGATTTTTTTAAGAAGGGCGCTTAACCGTCCGGAGCTGGTGGCTAATCGGTTTCGGCCCGCCATGGCGGCGACGACTGGCGTTAGGAGCACCAGCATGATTGGACCGATGGCTTGAAAATGAGAGGCGTGCAGCGTCACGCCGAACGCGGTTCGATCGACGACGCGGTCGGCAAAAAGAACGAGCGACGACCATTGCTGTTCTTGAACTGTTGCAAAAAGTACGGAGCAAATGGTGACGATTGAGAATGCGTAAAGGTATTCCCTGTGCTTCGGCGACTTAAATTCGTGTTTGTTTCTATAGATGAAAACGGCGATGCCTGTCGCCATTAAGAGAATGGCGAGGCCCGCGAGGGTTGGGAAGTTTAGGAGAACGAAAGCGCCGGTGATCAATGATCCCGTGATTGCGATTCCCAATGCTGGGCGACGTGTCTTTATGTTAGTCTCGTCCGGCAAGTATAGCTGACGCCTGTTGAAGTGGATAACGATCCCACATGCCAACATTCCGGCAGCTAATCCTCCGAGAACGGGAGTCCAGCCAAACTTTTGCGCCAGCGTACCAGCGGTGATTGTTCCGAGTAGAGCGGCGATCGTGTCTACCCAATAATAAAGGGCGTAAAGACGTTCATTGCGGTGATCGCCGTCAGGAAGAGTGCATCGCACCATATTGAAGCCCGCTAAACGCACGATACCGATGCCGCACAATGTAACAGCGAGCGTTCCCAGGAATGATGAGATTTTAAATACGTCACTGGGCCCGTTTGGATTGAAATCAATCATGAAAGACAGAAGAAGATACCCAGGAGTGATAAGGCAAAGCCCCATCATCAATGTAAAACGCAAACCTACAACACGATCTGATAATAACCCCGACAGCGGATAAACAAGGGAGTTCACCATAATAGCGGCGCCCATCACCAACGCGGCGCGTGCATCGCCCAGTCGCATCTGATCGGCGAGCACCAAAATAAGAAGAAACTTCAGTGTAAAGTAGGATGTGCGTTCAAAAACGCTCAAGCCGAACACAGCCCACGTTACGTTTCTAAACAATGGGACGGGTGTCTTTATTGCTTCAGTTGAAGCTTGCATGGTCATGCCGCTTTGGATCCTTTTGGGTATGATTTTAGCTCAGCATGCCGCCTGGGCGATGCGATGTTTCGCTCGCCAACGATATATGCTGCTGGACCGCAGTGGATTGCAGCGTGCGCGGCGGTTGACGTCATGAAGTTCGTGAAAATCAGATGGTCCAAGGCCGTCTGTTGAGTTTGGACCTTATAAGATGGCGGCCCGGCCAAAGTGCTATCGAATATGTTGAGGGAATGGTCGGTCATTATTTCTGCGTACGAAACCCGTTCAAAATAAACCATACAAAAAGGGAAAATAGGTGGTTTGCATTCCATCTTGCAAGATTGGTGTCGAGCGTGTACCTATATCCTATAGAAGAAAGTCGTACAATAGGCGCCCCTATGGACCTTGTCGACGCTCATTTTGAAGGCCGAGCCATAGGGAAGGGCGCTGTACGTCAGCCTGCTGCTAAATGCGCTATCGGTCCGGTATGTAAGGATTGAAATCGCTAACGCCGTTTTGGCGCCGGGGTCAGATCGACAACGCCGTCAGTGCTTCGTACGCCGTCTTGGCGTCAGCGTTTGGTCCGTGAAGTGAGGTATGACCTCAGGCTTGTGATAACGTTGGCGCATGAGCGGGAATAGAGTTTCCGCAATCGTATTCGTCAAACGGGCGCCGGTGTCCTCCTCGGCGCTTATTCTTTATAGGTCTCCCAAGATTTTATTTCGAGCGTATATGCGGCGTCGCCGAGGTCGTTGATGTTGCTTTTCGCGCGAAGAACGCCCGTCGCCCAAATCGGTTCCCATTGTTCGCCAAGCGGCACTGGCTTATCAGCGACAACGTAGACGATCTGGTTTGGCGGGGGTGGCGGCGTATGAATACAGGCCCCAAAGTAGGGCACTAAAAGAAATTCCTCGATTTTTCCGTCCGCCGAATATTCAAAAGGCAATACAAATCCGGGAATACGAATATGTGCGCCGTCAAGCTCTTTAACAACATTGAACGTTCCCAATTGCGGCATGACGTCAAGCTCTGAGCCTTCTGCTATGCCGCCATATCCGCCGGCGTCACCTGCATCGAATAGGCTCTGCGATGATTGGCCTGCGATTTTTTGTGTTATGCTGGCGTAGTACGCTTCGTACTGGCGTTCGAGCTCTTCGGTGTCGCCGTCTGGCATAAGCTCTTCCCAGTTAATAGTGCGCGGCGGTTCGGCGGCCGTGACGCCCGCCGCGCTTAGCGGCCCGCATAAAAAAGCCAGTATAAGGTATATGAACTTCACGCCGTTCTCACCATCTGATCGTTAGACCGTCATTTAAAGAACGTCGGTAGGCGATCCAACCTGGAACAAAGCCCAACAAAAAACCGATTGATGCTACAACTGCAACCACGATTCCATCCCGTGCGGAAAACCAAAGCTGACTAAGTGGCGCGCCGATCATCGCCTCAAGATTGGCGCCAAACCCTGCAAGGACAAGGTTCAAACTGATAGCGCCAATAACGGCGCCGAGCCCGGCCACAAGAGTGGATTCGAGCACCAGGAGTGTCAGTACATCGCGACTGCGCGCGCCAACCGCTCGAAACACGGCGATTTCTCGCCGTCGCTCGTTCAGCGTCGATAAAAGAGCTGTGAGAAGTCCCATTAGTCCTGCGGCCACCACAAGAAATGAAACGCCGCGCAGCGCTTGCTCCGCCGGCCTTAAGACCCTCCATAATTGCGCCAACGCGACACCCGGCATCACTCCGGATAGGGCCTCGCCACGATACGTGTTGACGTCACGCTGATAGCGAAGGACCGTGGCTTTACTCTTTAGTCCAACGATAAACGCCGTTATTGCGGATGGCGCGCCGCCGACGAAACGCGCATGAATCGCATCCATCCCCGCTAGGCTGATATGGATTGTGCGATCAACCGGCGTACCTGATGGCGCCAGTATGCCGACGACCGAAAAAGGCTGATCGGCGTGTTGTGCGAACGCCGCGCTCTTTATGCCGTGACTGATTGTGAACTCAGCGCCGACAGGGTAGCCAAGCTCTCGCGCCGCCTCGGCGCCGAGAACCGCGTCGTGGGTTTGGCGGAAACGATCGCCGACCGCAAAAGCAAGCGGTTGTTTGTTACCATGCTGATAATGGTCAAAATACGCTTCTGTGGTGCCGAGTACCCGGAAGCCGCCGTGAGAGTCGCCGAGCGCAAGGGGAATTGTCCAGGCGACGTCGGCGCGTTCAGCGAATGTTTCATAACTTTTCCACGAAACATTTGTGGTCGGTTCGCCAATTCGAAAGACGGCGTAAAGCAAAAGGTTCACGGAACCGGAACGGGCGCCGACAATGAGGTCGGCGCCTGAGACCGTTTGTTCGAACCCGGAGCGCGCGCCGGTTCGAATTTTCTCAACGCCAAGCACGAGCGCCGTTGAAAAAGCGATTGCGATAAGTGTCAGGACTGTTGGGGCGGTGCGGGCGCTTACGCTTTTCCAGGCGAGTGATAGAAGCGGCATTTAAGTCTCCTTCAGCTCTGAAGCCATTGCCTGGTTAAGCTGAGACATCGACACAGTCCGATCGAAGTGCGCCGCGAGCGAAATATCATGGCTGACGAAAATCACACTGGCCTGCTTCGCTTCGCCAAGCAGCGTTTCAATAAATGTGTCGCGGGCTGTGGCGTCTAGGGCCGATGTTGGCTCGTCGGCGATGATCAAAGACGGGGCGCCGATAATGGCTCGTGCGGCGGCGACGCGTTGCTGTTGTCCGACCGATAAGGCGGCGACGGAAGCGCTTTCTTGCGCTTGTTTTGCGAGGCCCAAACGGCTGAGCAGTTCAACCGCCGCCGCGTTGCGGTCTGCGGGCGATGCGCCCGTTCGTGCGGCGCGCGTCGGGGAGAATTGGCAGGGGAGAAGAACATTCTCGATAAGTGAAAGATACGGCACCAGATTGAACTGTTGGAATATGACGCCGAATGCATCGGAGCGGAGGCGATCGCGCTTCGCGGCGCTGAGTCTAGAAAGGGGATGCCCGAGGACGTCGACCACGCCGCGCTGGGCCTTGGAGACGCCGGCAATAAGGCCGAGCAATGTCGACTTTCCCGAACCGCTCGCGCCATGCAAGAAGACGGTCTCACCGGCCTCAACGTGGAAACTTGCCACGCTCAGGATAGGACGTTCAGGTCGCCAGCCGAATACGAGATTTTCAATTGATACGCAGTTCTTTTTTGACACGCTAATGGACGTTTCCAAATTGGGCTAATTTCTTCTGCGATATCGTCCCATTCATAGTCTGTCACGTAGGCTGATTGCATCGTCTTTATCGATATTTTTCGTCATTTGCCGCGTTTTGAAAAGTTGAGCGTGATGATTGGCGTCGATCTCAGTCGCCTCAATTCCATTAAAAAGAAACTAGGAACACGCAGCCAATGGCATTCGCGGCGGCGCGGCGCGCAACAGCAGTTTTCAGCTGTCGCCTAGTGGGCGGCCCCGATACGCACAGCGCAGTTTGGCGAATGATTGCGACGCGCCGTCAGGTTATGCGCAGTAAAATTGTATTCGATGCAAATTTTGATGGTGAATGGCTCCCCGAACTGGACTCGAACCAGTGACCCGCTGATTAACAGTCAGCTGCTCTACCAACTGAGCTATCGGGGAACGCCTTGAAGACCGCGCTATAGCAAAGCCGCGGAGGTGAATCTAGCCAAAAAATGCGAGCGCGCCTTTCTTTGCGCGTCGAACCTAAAATGGCTTTATCCGTCCCGCCGCGGCGCCGCCGCTTGGTCTTATGGTGTCTACCTCGCAAACCTTAAGCCAACATCAATGTATGACAGGACGCTTACGCGGGACGGAGCGAACGCTCGTCCTTTATTGTCGGCTGGGAAGAGTCCCGCAAAGTAAGCGTGGACATTGATGTGGAGGCGTTTCCCCTCGATTAAGTTGCTGTATTTAAATGCGAATTCTAGGTGGGGCTTTCGACGCGACGTTTGTGTCCGGGGTGTTTGACGGGTTAGGGGGGATAACATAGGGCAGCTAGCGCGCGGCGCTCGAAACCAAAGAATCTGACACCGCTCGCTTTCCACAAGCCATCGCTCGGGCGATCCAAAACGGTACGTTCAAACCTTCCAACTGTGCAATGCGTTGGCGGACGGTGGGGGGCTTTGTCGTTGCTCGCAACGCGGCGCGCGACGGCGGATATCGTTACGGTGACCTGTTTTCTGATTCGGCCCCGATGACTGGTCGAAGGCGACAGCCTCGTATGTCTAAACTCCGGCCGCTGCGGTTTTGTAGGATTTTTTTTGGTGCAGGACGCCCAGCGGTATGGCGGGGCTTGGCGTGCGGGCTCCGATCGACGCGTGGGGGAGCGTCATCCAATCCGCTAAATGGCCTTAGATTGAGGCGCTGCGCTGCTGAATATGATTGCGAACGACCTATCGTAGACGCTGCGACGCGGCTATATTTAAGGCTTTTTTTACGAGTTAAAACTCGATTAGGACAATCGAATTATTGTCTTCAACTCGTTTGCGGGTGGGGAGAGTTTGTTTGTCCGACGAGTTTGATCAAGAGACCTTCGTCGAGCATTTAAAGACGACGGCGTTGTCGCGCCATCGCCAGTTACGCACGCGCCTAACGATTGGCGGCGTCGGCGGGCTTATCCTCTATGTTGCCGTATCGCCATCCGTATCGGCGGCGTATTGCGCTTTGGTGCTCATTAGCCAAGTTATCGATCTCTTTTTATGGCGGTCCGCACGCCGAGCGAACCCTGAGACGCCGGTTCGGAAATCTATACGCGATGCGGCGCTCGGCACTTTTATCGCGTCCATCGCCTTCACGGCGTTGGCGCCGTTATTATGGTTCTACGGCGAAGAGGCGTATCGGCCGATTTGCGTGCTGTGGGCGTCGGGCGCGCTGCTGCATGCGACCATGCATATGTACCATGAGCGTACGACATTTTTTGCCGCTATTATCCCGCATACGGTGTATTTGTATGGTATGCCGGCGCATACGATAATTTTCGAGCAGGGCGTCGCGCGGACGGCGGCTATTTTGACGATTCTTACCGTGACCCTTTATATAGGGCACCTCGCATCTGTTCTTAAGGCGACGCAGTTTCTCACAGCGCAATTCCGCGCCTCTGAAAAACGCGCGCGTGACGGACAAGCCGCGGCTGAGGCGGCGAATGTAGCGAAGTCGGCGTTTCTAGCAAACATGAGCCACGAAATCAGAACGCCGATGAATGGCGTGCTCGGCATGGCGGAGCTTTTGCGCCGCACGGAGTTGACCAACAAGCAAGCGCAATTCACTGACACCATTTATTCGTCGGGATCGGCCTTGTTGAAGATCATCAATGACATTCTCGACTTTTCTAAGATCGAATCCGGGAAGCTTGAGCTCGATCCTGTGCGCTTCAATTTAGAGGAAGCGGTGGAGGACGTTGGAGATTTACTCGGCGTAACGGCGCGTGCGAAAGGCCTGGAACTGATGATCCGCATCCGGCCCGGAACGCCGAATAATCTCATCGGCGATGTCGGTCGGCTCCGGCAGATTCTCACGAACATTGTCGGCAATGCCGTTAAATTCACCCATGAGGGCCGCGTCTTAATTGATGTTTCCGGCGCCGTTTCAGATGGCGAGGCCGCGATTAAGGTCGACGTGACGGACACGGGGATCGGTATTGCGGAAGACAAACAAGGCCTGGTTTTTGAAGACTTCGCCCAAGCCGAGACATCGACCACGCGATCGTTTGGCGGCACCGGGCTTGGTTTGTCGATCTGTCGCCGTCTCGCATTGGCGATGGGCGGCGACATCACCTTGCAGTCGACGATCGGCGTTGGTTCGGTGTTTTCTATTTCGTTGAAGATGCCGCTCGGCGAGAGTACGGGGCTGGAAAACAATAATGCTGAACACGCCGTGCCCGATGGCGGTGACGATCTTTCGGTTGCGGGAAAATCCGTATTGATCGTTGATGATGTGGAAATAAACCGGGAAATCTTTGGGGAACGGCTTGTTGCGCTCGGCGCCGTCACCCGTACGGTCGCATCCGGTAAAGAGGCCGTAGAAGCGTGTCGCGCAGCGACCGCGGAGGGACGCGGCTTTGATCTGGCGGTCATCGACTTAAAAATGCCGGATGTGGACGGCCTTGAACTCGTCCGCCGACTGCGCCGGGATTATGATGCGAACGCCTTGAAAGTCGTAATTGTATCCTCCGTTGATCGCGATGAACTGTCGAAAAGTTTGCGGGCGTTGGCGGTCGAAGAATTTCTGACGAAACCGGTTCGAACCTGCCACCTATCGCAGGCTGTCGCGCGCGCCTTAGCGCCGCACAAACTGGTCGACGTCTCAAAGGATCAAAAGGATGCCGACCTTAAAAAGGATCGCGAGACGACTGCAGCCTCTTCGAACGTATCAACGTCCCGAGCGCGTATTTTGGTGGCCGAAGACAATGTCGTGAACCGGCTCGTGCTGGAAAACATGATTGATGGGGCTGCCTATCACGTTGATTTCGCGGAGAATGGCCGCATCGCCTACAATAAAGCGCGCGAGCAACAGTACGATATCATCCTCATGGATATGTCGATGCCGGAGATGGACGGCATGGAGGCGACGAAGGCGATTCGCGCTCATGAGTTGGTGACGAAAACACCGTACACGCCGATTATTGCGATAACGGCGCACGCAATGACGGGGGATCGCGAACGCTTCGAAAGCGACGGGGTGGACGACTATCTTCCGAAGCCCGTGACGCAATCAGAAGTCGACGCCGCCATTCAGCGCTGGGTCCGCAAAGACGCCGCTTAAGGCTTTAGTGTCAGCTTGGCGGTTCCGCCTTTTGATCGAGCAGACGGATGAGCCGCATCGCATTGTCGGTCACAAGGCCGGTGTGCGCGCGCATGAATTGTTCCGCATCGTTTTCGTCATTGCGTCTGATCGCATCTAAGACAAGCGTGTGCTCGGCGATCGATTTTTCGATGCGCTTTGGGTGCTCCAGTGTTTGGATGCGGTAGGGGGCGAGCTTCAAGTTGAGATCCGCCGACATTTTCTCGAGCACTTGGTTCTTCGCATAGTGCGTCACCAGCTCGTGGAAGACGACGCTTTTGTCGTAATAGGCGACGATATCGTCGGAGTTCGCTTCGTCCGCATATCCTTCGTGGACGCGTTCCATTTCTTTGAACTCTTTGGACGTGATGCGCCGTGCGCAGAGCCGCGCGCACACGCCCTCGAGTTCGGAAAGGGCCTCAAACATCTGTAAAAGCGCCGTCACATCCGGTTTCGCGACAAATGCGCCGCGACCGGATTCAATTGTCACGAGCGATTTTGACGCAAGGCGTTGCAGCGCTTCACGGACAGGCGTCCGCGAGGCGCTGAATTTCTCCGCGAGGTCGATTTCGTTAAGGCGCGCCCCCGGCGGCAACGCGCCGGAAATTATCTGATGTTCGAGAGCGTCTTCAATGGCGCGCGCTCTGGTCTTTGGAGCGCCAGTGTCGCTCAAGGGCGACGCCGCTGCCTGGGCGAGATGGGCTGGAGCGCGCGCTGCGCGGCGTTTTGTCGGATTCGGCACGTTCGTTAACCTTTTGTTTGAACGGGATTATAATCCAACTTTCCGCCGTCTGTCCTCCCATCTATTTGGGGGCTCTTTTTAGCTAAAACTTGAGGGGCGGCCAGCTCCAGCGGCCCGCCGGGCGACGAAGCGCGTTATTTCTCGGCTTTCGGCATCGGCTTGGTTCCCTTTGCGAGGAGAGGGGAAATAACCGGCAGCGCGAGAAAGAGGGCTGCGACGCTTAAGAGGCCAATCGACATTGGCGACGCGAAAACGGCGCCGACATCGCCGTCCGTCATGAGAAGGCCGCGCCGGAAATACACTTCGATGATTGGTCCAAGGACGATTCCCAAAACGACGGGCGCGGCTGGAATGTCGAGGAATTTGAGCGCCACGCCGAGCATGGCGAAGCCGAGCATAATATAGGCGCCGGAAAGTCCGCCGGTGGCGATCCCGCCCGTGATGGCGAGCGTTAAAATCCCCGTTGCGAGGATCGGGTAGGGCAGGCTCGTCATCATGGCGATGGGGCGCATAAGGACGAAGCTCGCCAGAACGAAAGCGATGTTCGCGATGATCGCGGCGAAGAATATGGTTTGCACCAGTTCCGGTTCTTGCGCGAACAATAGGGGGCCGGCTTGCAGATTGTGAATCTCGAACGCGCCCAGAATGACGGCCGCGGTGCCGCTGCCAGGGATGCCGAGCGCGAGAAGCGGGATGAGAGAGCCGACGGCGGCGGCGTTTTTCGCTGTCTCCGGCGCCGCGAGCGCTTCCGGCGCGCCAGATCCGAATTTGTCGGCGTTGCGGCTAAAGCGCGCTTCGGCGCTGTGGGCGATGAACGCCGCGCTGGAGGCCCCGGCGCCGGGTAAGACGCCGGTGAAAAGCCCGATCGTCCAGGCGCGAATGACGGTTCCGGTCAGCTTTAAATAATAGCCGATGGTCGGAAAGCGCCATTTCTGGGACAGCGCCGCGCGATCAACGCTTGGAATATCGTTTGTTAGAATACGCCAAAAAACGTCCGCGACGGCGAAGAGACCGATGATGGCGGGGATAAGCCCGATCCCGTCTTGCAGCGCAGGCGCGACGGTAAAGCGAAAATCGCCGCTGATTTGATCGGGGCCGACGGTCGATAGAAATAAGCCGAGAAGAATGGCGATGAGGCCTTTGGCGGCGTGATCGCCGCTCGCTGAGACGACGGCCGCGCATCCTAATAATCCGAGCGCTGCATAGTCGCCCGGCGCGAAGGCTAGGGCGAAGGCGGCGAGCAAAGGGGACACCGTCATCAGAACGAGCGTCGCGGCGACGCCGGCGACGCCCGAGCAAACGATGGCGACGCCGAGCGCCAAGCCAGGTTCGCCGCGGGCCGTGAAGGGATGTCCTTCCACGGCGCTCATCACCGATTCCGACGTGCCCGGAATGCGGAAAAGGATTGCGGTGATCGAGCCGCCAAAGACGCCGGCGCAGTACATCGCCGTGAAAAAGGCGAGCGCCTCGGACTGCCCCATGAGATAGCTCAGTGGTAGGAGGAGGGCGACGCCCGTCGTAATGTCGAAGCCTGGCATGGCGCCGACCACAAAGCCGGTTAGGACGCCGGCCGTAATCAGCGCCAGCAAAACTGGCAGTGCGGGGTTCATGAGGATGGCGGTGAAGTCGAACATCGAATGCGAGCCGGTGGTTATATAAAGAGGGCGTTGAAACTGTAGAAAACGCCGACGCCGCGGGGCAAAGGCACTGACAGCGCGCCGTCGAAGAACAACGTAAAGGCGATCGTCAGGGCGAGCGGGGCGCCAACCAGCCAAAGGGCTTTGCGGTGGTTGAAGACCAGTCCGATGACGGCCGCTTGGAACAGAAAAGTCGCCGGGGGAAAGCCGATCAGCGCGATGAGAACGGCGTAGCCCCATGTGAACGCTGCGACTTTAACGAACCCGCTGGCGTTTGGCGCAGCGTCGGCGTTGAGTGTGTCCGCGCTGGCTTCTGCGCCGCCGGCCTGACGCCGGAAAGCTAGCAAAGCGCCAACCGGAATAAGGGCGAGGAAGAGCGCTCCGGGAAAGACGAAGGTCAGCTCTTCGGGATAGGCGTCAAAACGTTGCGCCGTAGCGACGTACACAAGCCCTGCGACGCCGCCGAGAAGCGTTATCCACCCGAGGCATCTGTCGCGAAAGTCAGAAGAAGACCGTGCGGTCATGGTTTCTCGCTTATAAGTCTTGTGCGCGTCATTTAATCAGCACCGCGGCGAATTCGCGTTGGTCGGAGGCGAGCGCCGTCGTGAAATCAGCCGCGCTTAATCCGCCTTGCATCAGGTCGAGGCGGCGTTGCGCTTCATAGGTCTTATAGCTGTCGCTTTGTAGGGCGCGGCCAATGGCGAGGGCGAGGCGGTCGATGTCGGCGCCCGGCGTTTCCCAATGCATTGCAACGCCGCGCCATATCGACGGCGCTACGTTTAATCCGAGGGCCGACGCCGTCGGGGTGTCGGGGAGGAGCGCGATTGGTTCGTCGTTGAAAACCATGAAGGGCCGCGCGGCGCCGGCTTCGTAGACGGGCTTCATGACGCCGAATTCGTCATAAACGGCGTCGAGCCGACCCCCGAAGAGGTCCGTCTGCATCGCTTTGGCGCCGCTATAAGGAATGTACCGATATGCAATGCCGGCATCGGCTAAGGTGATGTCGACGGCGGCGCGATCGAACGACCGCGCCCCAACACCGCCGATGAGAAGCCGCCGGTCTTCGGCTTTCGCTAAAGCCACTAGCGCGTCCCAAGATGCGGGCCCGTCGGCGCGTCCGCTTAAGAGACCCAATTCGGTGTGCGCCCTCGCGAGCGGCGCTAAGCGGTTTAAGTCAACGTCTTTCGGCTGCAGCGTGTGCAACACCACATAGTCAGACGTCAGCGCCAGGAGGGTGCAGCCATTGGCGGGGCGTTTCATCAATTCTCTAAAGGCGCTGACGCCGCTGCCGCCCGTGATGTTGACGACTTGTACGGGCGCGCCGAGATCTTTGCGCAGCGCCCCAGCGAGCGTGCGGGAGAAAAGATCCGTGCCGCCGCCAATGCCGAAGCCCACCAATATTTCGATAGCGCTGCAGCGCGCGTCCGCCGTCGCGCGCTCATTGCTAGGAGCGGGCGACCCACATGCCGCGCCGAAGACGGCTAAAAGACCTGCGAACGCCTTTAGGGTGACGCATCGTAAAGGGCGCGGCGCGCCCCGCGCCGTCGGCTTTTTGATAAGGTCAAGTGTGGCAGCCAAGAAAGCCCCCATTTCAATTCCGGATTGGGTATACACTAAACGCTTTTCGGTATACATAGCTACCCAAAGTGTGTTTTTTGCTTGCGGCTTCCTCTAGTTTTTCGCGGTTTTCGGCGGTTTTTGGGCGGCGCAGGCTTTTTGAAGAACAGTCAGGAGATAATAGACATGTCAACCGGACGCATCGACGTCGAACGGGACGACGATCAGATCGTCACCATCACATTGAACAATCCCACAAAACTGAACGCGATGACGTGGGATATGTGGGTGCAAATGGGCGACGCTTGGGAGGCGCTGAACAAAGATGACAGCGTCCGTTGCATCGTTGTGAAGGGCGGCGGCGATCGCGGGTTTTGTCCCGGCAACGATATCGGGGAGTTCGAGAAATACCGCTCGAACGCCGAAGACGCGCGCCGCCTGTCGGAGAATATGAACCGTGGGCGGAACGCCATGCTGGCGTGTCTGCATCCGATCGTCGGGCAGATTAAAGGCGCCTGCGTTGGCGGCGGCCTAGAGATCGCCATGATGTGCGATTTACGGATTTGCTCCGACGACAGCCGTTTTGGCGCACCCCTTAATCGGCTCGGCCTAACGATGGCGTACGAAGAAATGCTGCCTATCTGGCGCACGACCGATCGCCGCACCTTGTTTGAGTTTTTGGTGGAAGGGCGCATTGTCGGCGCCGAAGAGGCGAAGGAACGCGGTCTCGTGACCCGCATCACGTCGCGTGACGGGTTAGAGCCTGAAGTGAACGCCGCCGCGGCGCGCATTGCCGCAGGGCCGCCGCTCGTCAATCGTTGGCACAAAAAGTTTTTCAACCGCCTCGAAGACCCCCGTCCGCTGACGGAGGAAGACCATGACGAGCACTATCTCGCCTTTGAAACCGAAGACTACAAAATCGGCTATCGTTCGTTCTTGTCGAAGACGAAGCCGAAATTCGTTGGGAAATAAGCGCTATGACAGACGGATTTGTTCAAAACGGCCCGCTTGCGGGCGTTAAAGTTCTCGAACTCGCCCATGTGATGGCCGGCCCGACCTGCGGGCGCACGCTCGCCGATATGGGCGCGGACGTCATCAAGCTGGAGCGTCTCGACGGCGAAGACTGCCGGCGTATGGCGCCGCCATGGCAGGGCGAAGAAGCGGCTGGCTTTTTGATGCTGAACCGCAATAAGCGCGGCATCGCCGTCAATCTTAAAGAGGAGCGGGGCAAGCAAATCGTCCGTGATCTCATTAAGACGACGGATATTACGATTGAGAATTTCCGCAAAGGCGCGCTCGATCGTTTGGGCCTTGGCTATGAAGACCTGAAAAAGATCAATCCGGGCCTCATCTTCTGCGAGATTTCCGGCTATGGCCGCACCGGTCCTTACTCGGATAAGGGTGGCTATGACGTCGTCGCCCAGGCCATGGGCGGCGTTATGAGCGTGACGGGCGAAGCTGAAGGCCGTCCGCCGGTAAAAGCCGGCGTGCCGGTCGCGGATATTGGCGCGGGTCTCTATGCGGTGATGGGCATTCTCGCTGCGTATATTAATCGCCAAAACACAGGCCTCGGTCAGCGCGTCGACACCTCCTTGCTTGAGGCGGCCGCCTCGTTCATGACGTGGCCGGCGGCGAGTTACCTTGCTGACGGATCGATCGCCAAGCCCATGGGCACGGCGCACCCGCTCGACGCGCCCTATCAAGGCTTTGAGGCGAGTGATGGATGGTTCATGGTCGGCGCCGCCAACCAAGCGAACTGGCTGCGCCTTGTGAAAGCCATCGACGCGCCGCACCTCACGGACGATCCGCGGTTTACTGAGAATCCGCAAAGGGTGGCGAACCTCGACGTCCTCGTTGAGACCTTGTCGGCGATTTTCATCAAAAAGCCGAAGGCCCATTGGATTGAAGCCTTGGAAGGCGCGAACGTGCCGACGGGGCCGATCTATAACGTCAAGGAAATGCTTGAAGACGAGCAGATCAAAGCGCGCGGCATGGTGCGTTCGGTGCGTCACGGCGCCCTTGGCGAGGTGAAAACCCTCGGGCTGCCGATCCGCTTCTCTGAGACGCCATCTGAATTTGACCGCGGCGCGCCGATCCTAGGCGAACATTCCCGCAGCGTCCTCGCTGATCTTGGTTATGCCGACGCGGACATCGAAGCGTTAGTTTCCGACGGTGTCGTCGCGGCTGTCAGCGAGGCTTAATCGCTTCAGCCCGGCTGAGCGATCGCAAGCGATCGCTCGCTCCTCGGCGTTTCTGCGTCAAAAATCCAGAAGGGGATTGTTATGATCACGAGACGGATATTTTCGACGGGAAGCGTCGCCGTTTTTGCGCTGACGGGGTGTGGGCGCACCCCGCCGTCCGAGGTCGGTGACGCCAACGCCCCACAGACGGCGTCCGCCTCGGCTCGAAAGCGAATCGCGTTTATTGAGTTTGGCACTGAATCGAACGGGATGGCCGATCCGATTGGCGAAGAGGCGTTCTTTTCACATTTTTATCTTGATGCAAAAGACTTAGGAAGGGCGCTGGCGGACGGCCCCAAGATCGGCGGATTTATCGGCGGCGCGCTTTCCGCCGGCGGCGACGCCTGGGAACCGATTGCGGTCGTCGCGACCTGGGGCGGCGCGCGAGGGCCCGTAAAAGACAGTTTTATGCAGGCGTTCTGCGCCGACATTCAAGAGGCGCTGAAGGCGGCGGCCCCGCTTGACGGCGTCTATGTCAACGCCCATGGCGGTTCTGTGGGCGTTGTTGATCCGCATCCCGATGGCACATTGCTGGAGGCGGTGCGCGAGGCGGTCGGACAAGACATTCCCATCGTCGCCAACCACGATCTCCATGGGCACGTTTCAAAGCGAATGCTAAGCGCGTGCGACATCAATATTGCTCACTTGGAAAACCCGCATACCGATGAAATAGTGCGTGGGCGACTGGCTGGCGAGATGTTAAATCGCTTGATGGCCAAGGAAATAAAACCCGTCACCGCCTTTGTGCGGGTGCCAATGATATGTCCGCAAGTCACGCAATTGACGGCTGACGGCACGCCTTATGGGGACATTATCGCCTATGGTCATGCGTTGGGGACAGAGTCCGTGCTCGATATCTCCGTCCTATCTGGATACTCGCTGACGGACAGCGAACTTCAAGGCATGGCGGTTTTGGTCGCAACAGACGACGATCCGGATACGGCGCGTGATATTGCTTTGAAGATCGCAGCATTCGCCTGGGCGCAACGCCGCCGCTTTGTGCCGACGTTAACGCCTGTCGACGACGCGATGAGCATCATCGCTGAGACGACGCGGCCGTCAATCTTTGCAGACGTTGGCGACAATCCAGGCGGCGGCGCCAACGGCAATAACCTTACTGTTTTGAACGAATTATGGGCGCGGGGATTTGAGAACATCGCCATGGGAACGTTCTTTGATCCGGCTGTCGTCGAAGCGGCTTTCGCCGCTGGCGTCGGGGCTGTGATCGACACCGTTCTAACCGGCGAAAACGACACGCGGGCGATCACGGCGCGCGTGCTTGGTCTCTCTGCGGAGGGGGCATACCGCGCTGAAACGGGCATCGATAAAGGCAGCATGACGGGCATTGGACCGTGTGCGGCGATTGACGTCGACGGCGTTCATATGATTGTCAACGCCATACACGAACAGATCGTCGATGAAGGCGCCTTTGCAATGCTGGGCCTCAATGCTCAAGATTACCGCTCTATTGTTCTGAAGACGCGCGGCCATTTCCGCGCGGCGTTTGACTTTGTCGATCCGCAAGACATTTACGAACTCGATACGCCAGGCCTGACCCCGCAAAACTTTTCTCGGGTTGATTGGAAACGCCTGTCGCGGCCGATCTTCCCGCTTGATGATAAAATGGAATGGACGCCGACATTGACCTTCATCGACAAGGTGTAACAAACAGTGTTCGCCCACGAAATCGGGCCAATCTATTTGAGACGTTATAATAAAGAACGATGTAAGGAACGGGAGCCCCAGTGATGCGATCATTCTTTAACCGCGGCATTTTCTGCATTCTGACTGGTGGATTGTTTTTCGCCAACGCGGCGGCGGTCGCTCACCATGCTCCAGGCCATGACGGGACCGACCGTGCGGGGCGGATCATCGAGCCCGCACAAACGCCGTCGCTTCGGCCGGAACGCGTTGAATATCCCATCTCCACGATGGAGACGATTTTGAATTCCGCTGCGAAGGCGATTTGCGGTGATCACTTCATCACCGGCATACCCGTCGACACGTTGAAAGAAACGCTGATAACCGGATGGTTTGCATCCGACGATCCAGAAAATGCCGCTTATACGGTGCCGTCGGAGTATTATCCCGCGACGATGGCGCGCGCTGCTGAAGCGGTGGGGGGCGTGTCGGTCGATGAAAAAACCGGCCTCGTGCAGTTGCAAAGCGGTCCTTATGTGGGCAAGGCGCGGTATTTCGGTGATCAGGGCTGCGCCATCCTCAATCCCTATTTGGATCATGCGTATTTTGATCCGGTGACGGTTCCGCGCGAGAAGGCGGACGACGATCTTTTCCCTAAGGATGGCGACCTTTTAAGCCGCGGCGGACCGTTGCCGTCGGGGTATGACCGCACGCTCTTAGAGGCTGCAATTGAAGAAGCATTGCACCCGGATAAGTTTGGCGTCGCCATGCTTGTTATGCACAAGGGCGAAACGATTATCGAACGTTATGCGAAGGGCGTCACGAAAGATACGCCCACGCTGAATTGGTCGATGGGCAAAAGCATTTTAGGCGCTTTGATCGGGCGGCTCGATGCGCTTGGCGCGCTCTCGCTCGACGATCCTGCGCCCGTTGACGCTTGGTATGTGCATGAAAACGACCCGCGCCAGAATATCAAAATTATTGATTTGATGCGCATGAGCGCGGGGCTCTCCTGTACGCGTAATGATGAACCATGGCTGGTGCGCGGCGCCACAAATGACCATGCGGATCACAACATAATCTACGCCGCGCCGATTGATGTCGTCCAAAACGCTATTTTGTCGCCTTATGCCCATGCGCCAAATGAGCGGTACAAATACAATAATTGCGACATGCAAGCGCTTGGCTACATCATCAAAAAGAAAATCGCTGAACGGGGGGAAGACTATCTCACCTGGCCCTATGTGGAGCTTTACAACAAGATCGGCATGTCCGGCATGGTGTCAGAGGTCGATACGTATGGGAATTTTCATTTAACGGGGTTTGATTACGGCACGGCGCGCGACTGGGCGCGCTATGGCGTCTTGCATCTGAACGAAGGCGTGTGGAATGGCGAACGCATTGTCTCCCAAGATTTCATCGACGCCGCCCGCACGCCGGGCCCGGTGTGGGGCACCGGCGAGTTCGCGGACGTGGACCGTCATCGCTGGAGTTACGGCGCCACCCACTGGCTCAATGAAAGGGGTGATTTGGCGTTGCCTCGGGACGCTTATTATCCCCAAGGCCTTGGCGACAACGCCGCTTACATCTCGCCAAGCGAAGAATTGGTCATAGTCATTCTGCGGTTGACGAATTTCGAGAACTTCAATGGCGATGTCTTGAAGACGTTAACGCCGGGACTTGGTATCGACATCGCCGACTAAACCGGTGCGCGCATCGCGGCGTGGTTCTCGAATTTTGCGGCGGCGCGTGTCAGCGGCGCTTGAAACGCCCTGGCTTTTCTTCTTGTGCGGCGCCGAAACACGATCTTGAAGCGGCATGGTTTAGAATAAATTTTAGTTCGGTGCGAAAGGCGATATTCGGCCAAACCAGAGCTTTGCGGCCGCATTTTGTTGTTGTTTGGTGAGACCACAGCGGCCTCCAGAGCATATTAATCGCGCTGATTCATCGTTACGGCACGGGGCTGGTGGTCGACTGTGCATTGCCAGCGTGCGCGCGCCTGTCGTAGACCCTTCCTTAAGAGAAAAACGGCGTTAATAGCGTCTTCAGCGCCTCCATCGGCCGGACCATTGGCCGGTGGAATGCGTTGGTGAGTGACGACGTTATCAATGACGACGTAATCAATAAGGACGGCAAATATGTCGAGTTCCGGCGCGCGGACGTCAGCGTCCTTTTCCGGCGGGGAAGATGGTCCGCCGGGCCGGTCTAATGAAGAGCTAAGCAGCCCGTCCGCCCCCCAAACCGCGTCGCTTAAACCTACTGCGAAGGACGCAGCGGCGCCTGCCGATGGACCGCTTAGCCTTTATGTTCCTGAGCCCGAATGCCGGCCAGGGGACACCCCGAACTTCGACAATGTGCCGATTCCGCGCGCGGGCGGCGCCCCGAGGCCGCCGATTGACGCCAAGGCGGAAGACATCCCAGATCTCGCTTATTCGATCATTCGGGTTTTGAACGCTGAGGGCGAGGCCGTCGGCCCTTGGGCTGGCGGACTTGATGACGCCGGACTGATCGCAGGACTTAACGACATGTTGACTGTGCGGGCGTTTGACGCCCGCATGCTCGCCGCGCAACGCCAAGGCAAAACGTCGTTTTATGCGCAATGCCTCGGCGAGGAAGCGGTGGCGACGGCGTTCCGGCGGGCTTTGCGGCCGGGCGACATGAATTTCCCCACCTATCGCCAACAAGGCCTTTTGATCGCTGGCGGTTATCCGCTCGCCGACATGATGAACCAGGTCTACTCCAATGGCGCCGATCCTCTACGCGGTCGCCAACTGCCAATCCTCTATTCGTCGAAGGAATACGGGTTTTTCACGGTGTCGGGCAATTTGGCGACGCAGTTCATGCAAGCCGTCGGCTGGGCGATGGCCTCGGCGATCAAAGGCGACACGCGTATCGCTGCAGGATGGATTGGCGATGGTTCGACGGCGGAGAATGATTTCCATGCGGCGCTCGTTTTTGCGTCCACCTATCGCCCGCCGGTGATTTTGAACATCGTCAACAATCAGTGGGCGATCTCCACCTATCAAGGTATCGCGAAAGGGCGTGGACAAACCTTCGCCGCACGGGGGTTAGCCTTCGGCATTCCCGCGTTGCGCGTTGACGGCAACGACTTTCTTGCTGTGCACGCAGTGTCTTCATGGGCTGCGGCGCGGGCGCGGGCGAACCTAGGTCCAACCTTAATCGAGTATGTCACCTACCGTGCGGGCGCGCATTCGACGTCAGATGACCCGTCGGCCTACAGACCAAAAGGCGAATCCAAGAAATGGCCGCTCGGCGATCCCATTGAGCGATTGGAGACGCATTTGTTAAACAAAGGCGCGCTTGACGCTGCGGATCTTGACGCGATGCGCCAGGCTGCGACGGATAAAGTCATGGCCGCGCAAAAAGAAGCGGAGGCCAATGGGACGTTATTGTCCGGGCGGCGTCCGTCGGTTTCGGGCATGTTTGACGGATTGTTTGAGGAAACCCCGCCGCACTTGGCGCGCCAACGCGATGAAGCGGAGCGCGACAATGACTGACATGACGATGATCGAAGCCATTCGAGACGCCATGGACGTCTCCATGGGGCGCGATGACGATGTTGTCGTTTTCGGCCAAGACGTCGGCTATTTCGGCGGTGTTTTTCGCTGCACCCAAGGTCTGCAAGAAAAATACGGTAAGAGCCGTTGCTTCGATACGCCGATTAGTGAAACGGGTATTATCGGCGCCGCGGTGGGTATGGCGGCTTATGGCGTAAAGCCGTGCGCTGAAATTCAATTCGCCGATTATATTTATCCGGGCTATGAGCAATTAAGCCAAGAGGCGTCGCGTATACGTTATCGGTCCAATGGCGATTTCACAACGCCGATGACCTTACGAATGCCCACCGGCGGGGGCATTTTCGGCGGCCAGACCCACTCTCAAAGCCCTGAAGCATTGTTCGCGCATGTCGCTGGTTTGAAGACGGTCATTCCGTCGAACCCCCATGACGCGAAGGGGCTTTTGATCGCGGCGATCGAAGACGCCGACCCGGTCATCGTGTTGGAACCGAAGCGCCTTTATAACGGGCCGTTCAATGGTCGCCATGAAGAAGCCGTTGAGCCTTGGAAAGGTCATGATCTCGCGGACGTTCCAGAGGGCTATTACAAAACGCCGCTTGGAAAGGCGGCGGTGCGCCGCGAAGGCGAGGCGCTCACGGTGTTAACCTATGGCACGATGGTGCATGTGGCGCTTGCGGCGGCGGACGATGAAGGCATTGACGCTGAGATTATTGATCTACGAACGATCTTGCCATTGGACCTCGACGCCATTGAACGCTCTGTGAAGAAAACCGGTCGGTGTGTCGTCGTGAACGAGGCGACACGCACGTGCGGGTTTTCCGCCGAATTGATGGCGGTGGTTATGGAAAACTGTTTCTACCATCTCGAAGCGCCGGTCTCGCGCGTGACTGGCTGGGATACGCCCTATCCCCATCGCCAGGAGTGGGACTATTTTCCGGGGCCGAAACGCGTCGGGGCGGCGATGCGCGCAGCGATGGAGGCGGCGTAATGGGCGTTCACGTCTTAAAACTACCCGATGTGGGTGAGGGCGTCGCTGAGGCGGAAATTGTCGAATGGCTCGTTGAAGAGGGCGCAAACGTCCAAGAAGACGAGACGGTCGCGTCGGTCATGACCGACAAGGCGACCGTGGAAGTGCCGGCGCCAGTGGACGGGGTCGTCACCTGGTTGGCCGGGGCGATTGGCGAAACGATCGCCGTCGGCGCGCCTTTAATCCGTATTGAGACGGCGGGGACGGCAAATGAACAGGCGGCGGCGGCGCCGGCGAACGACGCCGATGAGCCCGTCGAAATTGCCGAGGCAAACACGGCGTCCACTGCGGCGTCAGTGGAAAGCGATAAACCCTCCTCGGGGCGTTCGTCGGCTATGGTTTTAGCCGCGCCGGCCGTACGCGCCCGCGCGCGCGCGCTTGGCGTCGACCTTGCGAGCGTCGCAGGGACGGGGCCTGCCGGGCGCGTCACCCATGGCGACCTTGATGCAGCTTTGGTCGACGGCGATCACGCGGCGAGGGGTAACGCGCCCGCGTCGGTGGGGACGATAGCGGTGCCGATTGTTGGCTTGCGTCGAAAGATCGCTGAGAACATCGCGCTCGCCGCCTCTAGTATTCCGCATATCTCTTATGTTGAGGAAGTCGACGTCACGGCGCTTGAAGCCTTGCGGGCGACGATGAACGAGACCCGCGCTGAGGGACGACAAAAACTGACGCTCTTGCCGTTTTTAATGCAGGCGATGGTGCGCGCCATCGAAGAGCAACCGCAGTTCAACGCTCACTATGACGACGCAAAGGGCGTATTGCACCAGTCGAGCGCGGTGCATGTCGGTGTTGCAACGCAAACGGACGATGGTCTTGTCGTGCCTGTCGTGCGCCACGCGGAAGCGCGGTCGGTATGGGAGTGCGCCGCCGAAATTGCACGCCTCGCTGATGCGGCGCGGGACGGCGCCAGCGCACGCGAGGATCTGTCCGGTTCGACGATCACCATCTCTTCGCTCGGCGCTCTTGGCGGCGTTGCGACGACGCCGTTGATCAATCGTCCCGAAGTGGCGATTGTCGGCGTTAATCGCATCCGTACCCTGCCGCACTGGGACGGCGAGCGGTTTACGCCGCGTAAGATGATGAACCTCTCCTCCAGCGTCGATCACCGTATTATCGACGGTTGGGATATCGCCGTCTTTATACAGAAGATAAAAGCGCTGTTAGAAACGCCGGCGCTTATGTTTGTTGATAATTAGCCGGCGGTCTCGATAAGACGCGATTGCATCGGCCAGCGCGGCGCTGCGGGCGGCACGGCGGCGTAGCCGAGGCGGAACAGCCCCTGAATGCGGCCCGGCTGTTGGTCGTTGCTGCGTGCGGCGACAAAGTCGTGGATGTTTTTAAACTCCGCCGCCATTTCCGGGAATTCCTGCAAGGCCTGGCTCAAAGGCTGAAATGCGAGGCCTTGGCGCGTCGCTTCCAATTGCAAGCGCACCCAGCCGGCGCCGGCATTGATTTGCGATTGGCGTGAATTGTCGGGCGTCGTCAGCCAAGCGAACGCCATGGCGCTGTCGATGAGCCCTTCGTAAAACGAGAGCGTCTGGTTATACGCCGTCGTGTCAGGGCCGTAGAGATTTTCCGGCGATAACATACCGGCGAGGCGAAAGGCTTCTATGGCGGGACCGGCCAGCGAAATTCCGTCCGGATTTGCGTTCACTGCTTTTTCGCCAACGCGGGTAAGCTTTACACTCTCCGCATGGGTTGCTTCTGTCGAAACCTCGATGCTCCAGGCGCGTTTGTTAAGGGCCTTGAGCTCCGCGACGGCGTCGGGGGCGACGACGGAGCCAAACGCGCCGTCATCGGACCGTAACGCTCCGGAAAGTGCGGCGAGAACATCTGCGCCGACAGGCTTTGCTTGGTCGAACGGTGTACGGTTGGTGCGCCGCTCAAAAACAGAAGCGAAAAGCGGATCGCGTTCGGTTTCTTCACGGATGAAAGAAACCGTTGCGATAGGCCGGTCATCGAGCGCTTTTTCATCGGCGCCGTCGGGGAAGAGTGTCGTCTCAAGGCGAACTCCATCCTCGGCGGCGGCCTGACGCAACACTTCCAAGAAGCAGCCAAGGCCGACGACGATTTGCCGATTTTCAGGATCAGTCTCCGGCAATAAGCGGGTCCGGTCGCAGTAAAGGACCAATTTGTCCGTGTCGACGAGATCGATAAGCCAGGGTTGGCGATTATGCGGCGAGGGCGCGAGCACCGCATAGGCTAGCGCGTCGAGCCGCGGGTCGCCAAGGCGCGTTCCAGCTGTTCCCCATGGCGCACGCGCCGGCGAAAGATCCGAGTGAAGTTCTTGATAGCAGGCGAAGCCAAGTCCGCCCACGAGAACCGCTGCGCCGCCTGTGATCAATAAAGAACGCCGTGTCGCCATGGACCGCCTCTCACTTTGGCGCTTCAGCATGAAACAATCGGTGCAAAGGTCAAGGGCTCTGGCGGGGCCGTGTTTGCATCGCAACGAAACGCTTTCGCGAGCACTGAAAGCCTCTATGCGAGGGCGTGCGATTCTTACGTGTGTTTACGTGTGAACGTTTCGGGAAACCGAAGCTGTGCTCAATATTAGCGGGTTACCGAAACGCCTTTCCAAAAGGCGATATGGTCTTTTATTTGCGCCGCTTTCTCGAAGGGCGCCGAATAGATCCAGGCGGCGTTTTCATTGCGCGCACCGTCAACGACGATTGTGAAATACGATGCATCGCCTTTCCATGGACAATGGGTTGTGTGATCGGTCTTTTCGAGGACGTCCGACTTAACGCTCGCCAGCGGGAAATAAACATTGCCTTCAACTAGTTCGTAAACGTCCGATTCGGCGATCACCACGCCGTTCCATTCCGCTTTGGCCATGCGCTCCGTTCCTCTTATTAGGGATGTCGGAACGCATTGGCTTTTTACGCGCTCCGTTAGTCAAATAGGCTTGAAACCGATTCTTCATTGGCGATCCGCCGGATCGCCTCGGCCAACAGCCCGGCGATGGATACGCGACTAATTTTGGGGCAGGCGTCGACGTCTGGTCCGTTATAGATACTGTCGGAGACGACCAATTGGTTCAGCGCGTCTTCCCCCATGATGCGGCGCTCGGCTTGGTCGGAAAGAACGCCGTGCGTCACATAGGCCGAGACGCTTTTGGCGCCTTGCTCCTTCAAGGCCCGCGCCGCGTTGCATAACGTGCCGCCCGAATCGACAATGTCGTCGAACAAGACGCAGTGTTGGCCGTCGACGTCGCCGATAATGTTCATGACTTCCGAAACGCCCGCCTGCTCGCGGCGTTTGTCGACAATGGCGAGAGGGCGCCCGTCTAGGCGCTTCGCGAGGCCGCGTGCGCGCACCACGCCGCCGACGTCCGGCGAGACGATGGTGATGTCTTTAATATCGCCATTATGGGTTTCGCGAATTCGGTGTTCGAATTCTTTCACGGCGAACAGATTGTCCGTGGGGATATCGAAAAACCCTTGGATCTGTCCGGCGTGGAGATCGACTGTCAGCACTCGGTCGGCGCCCGCCGTCGTAATGAGGTTGGCGACGAGTTTCGCTGAGATCGGCGTGCGCGGCCCGGCCTTCCGGTCCTGGCGGGCGTAGCCGAAATAGGGGATGACCGCCGTCACGCGGCTCGCCGACGCGCGGGTGAGGGCGTCGATGACGATCAACAGCTCCATCAAATGGTCGTTCGCCGGCTCTGACGTCGATTGGATGACGAAGACGTCCTCGCCGCGAACGTTTTCTCGGATCTCAACAAAGACTTCGCCGTCTTTGAACTTCTTGATTTCGGCGTTAGCGACAGATGTCGCTAAACGACGAGAGATGTCCGCGCTAAGGCCCGGATTGGAATTGCCCGCAATCAATTTCATGGTTTGGCTGTGAACCCCTTTTGCCCAGTCACATAACCGTCGCGCGCCGTTCGCCCCTTGCTGCGTGCGGCCCGCGCTGATCCCCGTTCACGGACGATTTGTGACGATTTATTGACGGCCTATCAAGCGGTATTTTTCGATCATTACAGCCGATCGGCGCTAGGCGTCCGCGTGTGGTTTCAAGGCGATTGCGGATAGGTTGCGGCCATACGCCTCAATGCCGGCGCGGCGCGAGGCGCGATAGCTGAAATAGGCGTCCGGTTGCGCCAATGTGCAGCAATTGACGTCGTCAATTTTCTGAACACCGGCCTCGCGTAAGCGCCAATGGCCGAAGCCGACCAAGTCGAACTGCCGTTTCTCAGGGGGCGCGCCGGCGCGAAAGAAACGCGTCGCCTCGGGGTAGGGAGCGGTGAATGCGTCGACGAGATCGAGCCCGACTTCGAATTGCGGTTGGCGTAGGCACGGTCCGAAGGCTGCGATAATGCGCGATGGATCGGCGCCAAGGTCCGTCATTTTGCGTACCGTCGCTTCTAGAACACCCGCAAGCGCGCCGCGCCAGCCGGCGTGCGCGGCGCCGATGACGCGCGCTTCGGCGTCGACCATCAGCACCGGCATACAGTCGGCGGCGAGCACGCCAAGCGCCAAGTTCTCTTTATTCGTCACAAGTGCGTCGGCTTCGGGGCGAATGAGACCTCCGCCGGGCGCCGAGGGCCAAGGGCCGTCGACCGCGACGACGTTTGGCGAGTGAACTTGGTAAACGCTGAGCAAGCGTTTCAGCGGGAGGTCAAGCGCCGCAGCACAGCGACGCCGGTTCTCAGCGACAGCCTCTGGCGCGTCAGCCGAGCCCGTCCCCGTATTCAATCCTTCATAGGGAGGCTTTGAGACGCCGCCGGCGCGCCCGAAGAAACCATGGACGACGCCTGGCGACTCTAAGGCGTCAGCCGTCAGAAACGGCGGCGTTGCGTCTTGCGGCGTTGCGTCTGGCGGCACTGCGTCCGTCATGCGTCAAACCCGGCGGGGGGCGCGAGGCCCGGTGTAGACAGGCATAAGACCTTGAAGATCTCGCCCATTTCCGAGGCGGCCGCGATCCTAAAAGCCCCAGCGTGGATGTCTTCTGCTTCAGCGTCTGATTTTCCGGCGCATAACCGCTCAACGCGCATGGCGAGGCCAAGCCGATCAAGGAACGTGCCTTGCGCGACGGGGCCAAAAACGGCCGCGCCGCGATCAAACGCCGCGCGCGAGATACGCTCGAAATTCACATGAGCGGTGATGTCCGCATCGCCTGGCGCATCAAGCACCGGCCAGGGGGCGTGGTCGCGCACCGCCTGCAGCGTGTCGCCGAAGCCCGAATGCACATGGCCGTAATCGATAATGAGCGCGCGCCCGTCATTACTCTGTAGACGGTCAGCAATCGCCGCCGCCGCCGCCTCATGCGCTTCGCCATATTCGAAAATATCGCCGAGCTTTGCGGTGGTTTTGTCGGGCAGCGGGAGTTGCGCCAAGGGCGGCGTCTTATCCGTTGTGAAGATGAGGCCGTCGTCGCCGTTCTCTTCGACTGCGCCGACCATGCGTTCGCGCCAGTTAGTCTCCATACGAACAAATTGACGTACCGGCAGGCAATCAAAAAATTCATTAGCGACGATGAGGCACGGGCCTTCCGGCGCGCTTTCCAAATCGTCGGCCCAATCGACGGGCGGCGTCGCCTCGGTGCGTCGCGCGTTGAGGCGCTTTTGTTGCTCGTGGCGCAAGCGGCCTGACGTTTCCACAAGGCAGATGTTTGCGGCGTTCAAAAACTCAGGCCGTAAGGCGGCGGCGCGTAGGATATCCGCCATCAAGACCCCGCGACCGGGGCCTAACTCAATTAGGTTGAACGATTTTGGTGAGCCGATATCGATCCAAGATTGGACGAGCCAAAGGCCGATAAGTTCGCCGAAGATCTGGCTGATTTCAGGCGCGGTGGTGAAGTCGCCGCGCGCGCCGATCGGCGCTTTCGACGTGTAATAGCCGTCATGGGGGTGCAGAAGCGCGTCCGCCATATAATCGGCGACGCTAATCGGTCCGTTTGCGCGAATAAGCGTGAGGAGGCGTTCTTCAAGGGCGCTGCGTTGCTTTTGGGCGGAGGAAGAGGCCATGGGTGCGTGCGTTTGTTTCAGCTCGATTGCTTAGTTGGTTTTCGCCGGTGTGGTTTTCGCCGGTGTCGTTTTCGGTGGCGCGGCCTTAAGCGCCCGATAGACAAGCCAGGCGCCAAGCGCCGCCATCGGCGTCGACAGCATCATGCCCATTGTCAGCCCGAGCGGAAAGTCCGGCAAATGCGCGTCCGGCTCGCGGAAGTTCTCAACCAAAATGCGCGCCGACGCATACCCAAAGAGAAAGACGCCAATCGTCGCGCCTGGCGTTTTCAGCGTGCGGAAAGAATGGGTGGCGATGCGTATGATCGCGAATAATACAAGGCCTTCAAGAGCGGCTTCATAGAGTTGGCTCGGATGGCGCGGTGTCTGCAAGGGGTCGGTGGGAAACACCATCGCCCAGGGGCCGTCCCAAGGACGGCCATAAAGCTCGGCGTTGATGAAGTTCGCAATCCGCACCAGGAAGATGCCGATGGGCGCGGCCGCCGCGAAGAGGTCCCCGACCTCTAAAGGGTTCAGCTTGTGCTTGCGGCAGAATAAAAACCCGGCGAGCGTGACGCCGATCAGTCCGCCGTGAAAAGACATGCCGCCCTTCCACAAGGTGAGGGCGGGCGGGATCGGCAACCAGCCGATCAGCGTCTTGATGAAGCCCGGCGGCATATTTGCGCCGATTGGCGTCCACGGGGCGATCAGAAGGTTCGGCTCATAAAAGAGGACATAGCCGATCCGCCCGCCGGCCATGACGCCGATCGCCACCCAAAAGACGATGTCTTCCAACTGGGTTTTGGTGAGTGGCCCCGTCGTTCCGTTCGGCCAAATACCGGGGTTTTTCATCAGTCGGCTCAAATACCACCAACCGAGCGTTAGCCCGCCGATATAGCCGAGAGCGTACCAACGGATCGGCAAGCCGAAGACGGAAAAGGCGATTGGATCGATATTGGGGTAGGCGACACTCATGCTTCTGAACTCAAGCGGGTTGCTCTAAAGGCGAATGGCGCGTCACAAGTTAGCGCCGATCGCCATGTAGCGCGGTTTCGCCGGTCTGTCGCTAGCTTCTTCGCCCTTCTTGGTGTCGCCATGGGCTTATAGGACCGCAAGCGGGCGTTGCGCCCCGCGCCGAGCGACTTATTTTAGATAAACCTAATCATTAGCGCCAAGAAGGACGTCATCTATGCAGAGCCAGAACCCTATTTTTGACCAGATGGCGAAAGCCATGTCCGACGCCGCCGGCGCAGCGGACGGCGTGCGCCGCGAAGCCGAGACGGTGATGCGCAGCCAGTTGCAGCGCTTACTGTCTGACATGGATTTGGTGACGCGCGATGAATTCGAAATCGTTCGCACCATGGCCGAGGCGGCGCGCGAGGAAAACGACGCTTTAAAGGCTCGGATCGAGGCGCTCGAGAAAGCCGCTTCTGACGCCTAATCCCCAAACGGGGTCATGACGCTCATGCCAGCCGATTAAACGCGTAAGGTCGTAGACTGCAATCTATTGGGGAAAAGGCGATCCGCCGCTTTCCCCCATGTCGCGGTTCGAATCGTTGCGGCGCGGCGCGACTCGGCCCGCTATCGACAGCGTCAGCAGTGAGAAGGACGCCCATGTCGATTGATCTCCTAGAAAGGCCCGCGCACGCCGATGATCCCCTCGACTCCCTTGAAACGGTCGCTGGGCTCCTCGAACTGGAATCCGAGCGAGTGGACGATGCCGAGCTGCATCTGGCGATGCCCGGCGCATGGCGTGACGCCGGCGTTTGGTTCACTTGGCGCCCAGAGGTGTCAACGATCCAAATGGGAGCGCCGCTCGATATCAAAGTTCCCGAAACGCGCGTAAACGACGCCGCCCGTCTTGTGGCGATGGTGAACGAGCGTCTATGGATCGGGCACTTTGACTTATGGTCGGAGGATCTGACCATCGTTTATCGAAACGCGATCATTCTTCCTCACGAATCCGTTCTCGACGCCGCGCAAGCGCAAGCTGTTATTCGCGCCACCTCCGAAGCGATTGACCGCTTCTTCCCGGCGTTCAACTACCTCGTTTGGGGCGGCAAAACCCCGGAAGAGGCACTTGAGGCGTCGCTCTTCGACACCGTTGGAAGCGCTTAAGCGCGTTACTGAACGAATTCTGTAACGCGTCTCCGGTGATCCGCCGCCATTAATCGGTCGCCATTGATCGATCGCCACTGATCGACGATGGTGTCGGGCCGAGCGGGGACGTCCTTTTTGGTATGACGGCATGATTACCCGCGACCAATAAGGAGACGGGAAGTGCGTATTTCACTAATTGGCGCAGGCGCTATGGGTGGGGCAATGTTGCGCGCCTGGTTGGACGCCGGCCTTGCAGAGCCTTCAGAGGTCGCCGTCTTCGACCCCGCGCCGTCGGACGCACTAACAGCGCTTGCGGATGCTAACGGTTTTAGCCTGAACGCCGACCCTGCCGGCATCAAATCTGACGTTGCTGTCTTTGCGGTGAAACCACAAAAAGCGCGCGAGGTCGCGCCGCGCTACGCCGCTCTGACCGACGGCGCTGTGGTCCTTTCGATCATGGCCGGCTTTTCCGTCGCTAGTTTAGAGAGCGTACTGGGGCCGCGGGCTTTTGTTCGCGCGATGCCGAATTTACCGGCGCAAATCGGCGTCGGCGTGACAGGGCTTTACGCCGCGCCCCGCGTCAACGACCAAGAGCGGGCGATCATTGATGCTTTGATTGCGCCGACCGGGCGCGGTGTTTGGGTCGAGGATGAGGCGCATATCGACGCGGTTACGGCCGTTTCTGGATCGGGCCCGGCCTATTTCTTCTTGTTAGCGGAAGCGATGACAGAAGCTGGCGCAAAGCTCGGTCTTCGCCCTGAAACCGCGCGCGCCTTAGCTGAAGCGACCCTTAGCGGCGCTGGCGCGCTTGTCGGCGCTGATGGTCGGCGCGCGTCTGACTTGCGCGCGGCGGTGACATCGCCCGGCGGCACGACGGCGGCGGCGCTCGATGTTTTCGATCGCCCTGAAACGGGCTTGCGCTCGCTCGCCGACGACGCGCTCGCCGCGGCGGCCGCCCGCGCCAAGGCGCTTTCTACATGAAGCGCCGCCGATTGCGGGCGCGAGGGGCGTTCGCGACCCGCCCGGTTAGCGCTGTAAGTACTTCAGTTTCCACGCTGATGGTAAGCGGCGCATTGGCTGAGCCGTCAAGCGTCGATGATATCGTTGTCACTGCGGAGCGGCGTGCAAGCGCCGCTTTGACGGCGCCGCTAAGCGTCTCCCGCATTGACGGTGCTGTTCTTGATCGTCTTGGCGCAGATCACCCGAGTGAAATTCTTGCGCGCGCGCCCGGTGTTTTCGTTCACCGTGGCAGTGGGCAAGAGCATTTAACCGCGATCCGCTCGCCGGTTCTCACGGGCGGCGCCGGCGCGGGATCGTTTTTGTTTCTGCAAGACGGCGTACCGCTTCGGGCCGCTGGATTCGCTAATGTGAACGGTCTTTTCGAGGCGCATTCCGAAATCGCCGATGCGGTGGAGGTGGTGCGCGGGCCGTCGGGCGCCGTCTATGGGGCGAACGCTATTCATGGCGTCATCGATGTCCGAACGCCGACGCCGGGGGCAGCTTTTAGCGACGCCAGTGACGCGACCGGCGCGCGCTTAACGATGAGCGGCGATACGATCGGCCGCATCAAGGGCGCAGGCGAAATCGGTTGGCGGCGCATCGAAGGACTTGGCGGTTTGGGCGCCGGTTTCGCCGCATTGTCTGTGCTTGACGATCCAGGTTTTCGCGCCGACAGCGGCGTTGACCAACAAAAACTAACCGTACGGCAAACCCATAGCGTCGCGGGCGCCGATGCGACGACAAGCCTTTACGTAACGAACCTCAATCAAGAAACAGCGGGTTTTGTCGAAGGCGAGGCGGCGTATCTCGACGCTGTCTTGCGCCGGAGCAATCCGAACCCTGAAGCGTTTCGAGACGCGCGCGCGGTGCGTCTTGCTTCTGAGATCAACGCATCCTTATCAGATAGTCTCTCTTTGTCGGTGACGCCCTATTTCCGTCTAACGGACATGGATTTTCTGCTGCACTTCCTGCCGTCCAAAGCCCTGGAGGAAAACCGACATTGGAGCGTCGGCGCGCAGTCTGCGGTTTATTATGACGCACCCGGCGTATCGCTCTATGGCGGTCTCGATCTAGAGCGCACAAGCGGCGTTCTGACGGAATTCCAATCGATCCCGGACGTTTTCTCGTTCACCCAAGGTTTGCACTATGACTACAAAGTGAACGCTCTTGGCGCTTCGCCGTTCGCCGGCGCGTCTGTTTCGATCGCTGAAGGGCTGACGCTGGCGAGCGCCGTACGCGTTGATTACACCCGTTATGCTTATGATAATCTCACAGATAGCGGCGTTGTCGGTCGGTTTTTGCGCCCTGACGATCGAAAGGATGACTTCTTAACGGTTAGTCCGAAGGCCAGCGTCACCTATTCGACGGGCGCGATCGCGGCCTATATCGCCTACGCCCGCGGCGCCCGGCCGCCGCAGACGACCGATTTGTACCGCTTGCAGATTAATCAAACGACGGACCCGGCCGAGCCGGAAACTATTTCGTCGATCGAAGGGGGCTTGCGCGGCCGAATCGGGGCCGCGGCGTTTCATCTCGTCGGATATGCGATGGAGAAGAAAAACTTCTTCTTCCGCGACGCTGACGGCTTCAACGTGTCCGATGGAAAAACGCGCCATGTGGGCGGGGAGGCGGACCTTGATATCGACATTAGTCCGTCTTTGCGCCTTAGCGCGGATGTCGCCTATGGGCGTCACACCTATCGCTTTGAACGGCCCGTTTTGAACCTTGCACGCTCAAGCGAAACGATCGCTTTTGGTAATGCGGTGGACACAAGCCCCAAATGGCTCGCGGGCGCGCGCGCTTTGTGGGCGCCGGTCGATGCGCCGGTGTCGGCGGAGGTTTCATGGCGTCATGTGAGCCGCTATTTTATGGACGCTGGAAACTCCGTTGTTTATCCGGGCCATGATGTCGTCGACGTAAGGGGCGCCTGGCGGTTCGCCAATGCGGCGGAGGCGTTTCTCACCCTTCGCAATGTCGCCAATACGTTTTATGCGGAGCGTGCTGACTTTGCCTTCGGCGATGAGCGGTATTTCCCCGGCGAAGGCCGTGTCTTGACCCTGGGTTTTCGCCTTACGCGCTAGCTTGCCCCGCCCAAGCCGAGCGAGCTACACTGATTACTTCAATGAAGATTGACGCACCCAACCAAACTCCCTGTGTTAGATCCAGATAAAGACGAGAGCATCCGCTATGACTATGACGCCAATCTTCCATCCGCCGGAATTCGGCCAAGAGACGCCCGCCTGCCAGCCATCCGTTGAGACGGTGGAGCTGCTCGCGCGCCGACGCTCGACGGCGGCTGATTTCTTAACCGGCCCTGGTCCTGATCATGAAACCCTGCAGCAGATTTTGCGCATCGCTGCGCGCGCGCCGGACCATAGCCGCGTCGTGCCGTTTCGTTTCATTCTTTTAGAAGGTGATGAACGGGCCGCCGCCGGCGACGTTTTGGCTGAGAACTTCGCGATTGCTGAGCCCGGCGCATCGCCGGACCGCGTTGAAAAAGAGCGCGTGCGCTTCTTAAGGGCGCCGGTGATCGTCACCGTGGTCTCCTGCTTAAAACCCGAACACAAAATTCCCGTTTGGGAGCAAATGCTCACTGTCGGCGCGGTCTGCCAGAATATGTTGATCGCCGCCAATGCGCACGGTTTTGCCTCGCAATGGCTAACCGAATGGTACGCCTATGACGACGCCGTGAAAGCTGCGTTCCGATTGGCTGAGGGCGAAGAGTTCGCCGGTTTCATCTATATCGGCACGGCCTCGACGCCGCCAAAAGAAAGGGCGCGGCCCGTCCTCGGCGGTCTTATAACGCGTTACGGCGTTTAACGGCTTCGACGGGAAAGCCTAACGAAATTGTGAGGATTGAAGGACGACGGGCGGGCGCCAATCCGCGGCGGAAGGCTTTAAGCTTTGTGGGTAATATCGTTTCCAGAAGGGGATCCCCATGAAAAAAGCCTTCGCCGCACCGCTCGCCGCCGCCTTCGCCGCCGTCAGTCTGTCGATCACGCCGGTCGCCGCCGATGATCATTCGGTCGACCCTTCCGCCGCTGTATCGGGCGTTTATGCGTCCGACCCTGGGCACGCCTACATCACCTTCAGCTATCTCCACCAGGGCTATTCCCGTCCGTTTTTGCGCTGGCGCTCGTGGAACGCTGAGCTCGATTGGAACGCTGAGAACCCTGAACAATCAAAAGTAACCGTCGACATTGATGCGACGTCGATCGATTCCGGCGTTGATGATTTTGACGATCATCTCCGCGCCGCTGATTTTTTCAATGTTGAGAAACATCCGAAAATCACGTTTGTCAGCACTGGCCTTGAAACGACTGGCGAGTCGACGGGTGTCATGACAGGCGACTTAACGGTTAAAGGGGTGACGAAACCGGTATCCTTGGACGTCACGCTCAACCGCGCTGCTGACGACGATTTTGCTGAAGGGTATAAGCTTGGCTTTTCAGCCAAGGGCGCGATCAAGCGCTCCGACTTCGACGTCGGTAAATACGCGCCGTTCATCGGTGATGATGTTGATCTGATCATCGAAGTGGAATTCGTGAAGCCAAAGGGCTAAGCTCGCACTCATGTCTACTCAGGCCGATCGATACACCGCCGTCGCTATTGCGCTCCATTGGATCATCGCTGCGATGATCCTGGGGCAGATTATCGGTGGTATGTATATGGCCGGCCTGCCGCTCGGATCAGAGAAATTCGAGCTCTACCAAGCCCATAAATCTTTTGGCATCACCGTTCTCTTCCTGTCGCTTGTTCGGTTAGCGTGGCGGTTGGCGCATCGTCCGCCGCCATTGCCTGACGGTATGGAGAACTGGGAGCGGATGGCGGCGCGCGCTTCGCATATCGTCTTTTATGCTTTGATGATCGGCGTGCCGCTCGGCGGCTGGGCCGTGGTGTCAGCCTCGCCCTTGGCTGAGAGCGTGCCGACATTGTTGTTCGGCGTTATTCCTTGGCCGCATCTGCCCTTTTTTGCAGGATTTGAAAACCGCGAGGGCATTGCTGAAGCGTTGGCGGGTATGCACGGCCTGGCTGGGATCAGCATTTTGGGTTTGTTATTGGTGCATGTGGGCGCCGCCTTGCAGCATCACCTCATCAAGCAGGATGACGTGTTGGCGCGCATGCTGCCGTTTTTGCGCAAATCCAGCTGAGCGTTGTTGAAAAACTGACGCCGCCAGCCCTCAGCGATTACTTTGTCAGCGCTAACTCTTTAAGGCTTGTCGCGATCTCTTCGAACGCTTTGACGAGCTTATCAGGGTTCTCTGCATTGAAATAATAATCGGGAGAGGTCGCGCAGTTCCCTAATAAATTCCTAGTCGTTTTATCCGTCACTTCGAACGCGATCGTATAAAGTTCGATGCCTTTGCCTTTTACTTCTTTGCACAAGTCTTCAGTTTTTGCGTTGGCGGACGATGTGTTCGATCCGTCATGTTTGGGATATTTCGACGATTTTGTGTTTTCGCCATCGGTCATTAAAATCAGCGCCTTTGTGCCGCCGTCTGACTTTATTGCCTCATAGGTGGCGCCTTCCGCGAACGGTTCCTGACTTGAAATGAGGCGCAATCCCCAGCTGAGGCCGGCGGGAATGTACGTCTCGCCAGACGCTTTCATGGACGTCAGCTTTTTTTCGATGCTGGATTTAACGCTGGTGAGCGGAAGCAACTCCTGCGCGCAACTCACGTTTAACAGTCCAGGCACGGGCGAAGCGGCATAGTATTCATCTTTGACGTCGTTCGGCGCATTGCGAGAGCCGACGCAGCCTTTCCACTTTTGCGTCCATGTTTGGTTCGCGCATTTTTTTACGGGATCGCCATTATTGACGTCGCATTCTTGCTTGGTGCAGGGCCATGTCTTTTTGACGCCATCATTGGTGCTTGAGCAGGTTTTCGAGACGGTTTCGCAATTCGTCTTCGTTCTATCGGGATAGGTGTTCCAGCAATTATAGTTCGTCCCGCTCTTATCTGCGGGCACGTCAATCCATGTTTCATGGCGGCGTGATAGGCCGACATTCACATAATTCGAGAACGGAACAACGCCGATTTTGACGTTGGAGTCGTCGGTCATCACTTCATCAATGAGTTTTTGCGACGCGTCTTTGAGGGTCGTCAATTTCGCGCCGGACATGGAGCCGGTATTGTCCAGCACCAACACTGCTTCAAGCGCGCGCGGCGGCGCAGATTGCACTTGAGCGAACACGTCGAACGGAATTTCGTCATAGCCGACAACGCCCATGAACATGGTGTCATAGCCGCCCGTCACCGTTACCGAGAAACCATCGCCGTCCGGTTTGAGATCGAATGTGTCAATCGCGGAGCCGGCGATGTTGCTGGCGTTGGCGTCGAAAGTTTTGCGGGCGATCGTCGACAAAGCCGCGTCGCTGAGCGTTTTGTCGTTGAGTTTGGCGCGCGCGGCTGACAAGACGGCGGCGTCAGCGGCCTCTGTGATCTGGGTGCGTGCAAAACTCGATTGCGCGAAATCGATGCCGAGGCCGGCGGCGGCGACCATCGGAATACAAAACGCGCCGAACATCATGGCGATATTGCCCTGACGGCTTTTCAGAAAGCTCTTAATCATCGCAGCAGACTCCCAAAGCCGCCGTTTGGATGCCTCCAAACCGCCGGCGCTTTCTGGGAAGCAACTCCCATTCCAGTTTTAGGAGAATTTTAGGGGCAAAACGGTTCCCGAAAGGGAAACGAGTTTGGTTAACGACCGCCTATGATGCCGCAGACGACAGTTTGAGCGGCATATGATGCTTGTTCGGGTAGGACGACGCCGGTTGCTGCGACGATTTATTCCGCGGCGCGAACGGTGCGGTGGCCTCTCTGGGCGTCTTCATCGAAAAGCTCGGCGAGCTTATCGATCATGGCGCCGCCTAATTGTTCGGCGTCAAAAATTGTTAAAGCGCGTCGATAATAGCGGGTCACGTCGTGACCGATGCCGATCGCCAGAAGCTCCACCGGCGAGCGCGCTTCGATAATGTCGATCACTTCCCGCAAATGCCGCTCAAGATAAGCGCCCCCATTCGCCGACGATGTGGTGTCGTCAACCGGCGCGCCGTCCGATATCACCATAAGAATGCGCCGCGCCTCGGGGCGTCCAAGAAGCCGCCCATGGGCCCATTGCAAGGCTTCGCCGTCAATGTTCTCCTTCAGCAAGCCTTCTTTCATCATCAGGCCGAGGCCGGTCCGCGCGCGCCGCCAAGGCGTGTCCGCCGATTTGTAGATGACATGGCGGATATCATTGAGGCGCCCCGGATTGGCGGGTCGTCCGTCAGCGACCCATTTTTCCCGCGAGCGGCCGCCTTTCCAAGCCCGCGTCGTAAAGCCGACAATCTCAACCTTGACGCTGCAACGCTCCAATGTCCGCGCCAAGATGTCCGCGCAAACCGCCGCAATAGAAATCGGACGGCCGCGCATGGAGCCGGAATTGTCGATCAGGAGCGTGACGACGGTGTCGCGGAAATCTTGTTCGCGCTCTCGTTTGAAGGAAAGCGGTTGCATGGGGTCGACGACGACGCGTGCCAGCCGGGCGGCGTCCAGCACGCCTTCGTCGAGGTCAAACGCCCAGCTGCGGTTTTGTTGCGCCAGGAGCTTGCGTTGCAGCTTGTTCGCGAGCCGGGCGACGACCGTATGAAAATTCTCTAATTGCCGGTCGAGGCTCGTGCGTAACTGGTTCAACTCTTCCGGGCTGCACAGATCAATCGCTTGGGCGATCTCGTCGAATTCCGTCGTATACGCCCGATAAGCGTCGCCGCTGTCGCCCTCGAAATTAAAGCGAAGCGCAGAGAGATTGGCGTTGTCGGCGCCGCCGTCGGACTCATCATCAATTTCTTCAAAATCTTGATCGCTGAGGTCGGCGTCGCCTTCGGGCGCGTCGCCGGCGCTTGTCTGGTTGTCTTCTGGCATTTCGGCGACGGCGTCGTCTTCCGCGTCATTCGGCGCGTCATCGTCGTCATTGTCGCTTTCGTCATTGTCCTGAGCGTCGTCGCCGGGCTCGCTGCCGTCTTCGTCATCGAGATTAAGATCTTTGATGACGGCGCGGGCGAGGGCGGCGAACGCATCCTGGTCGCTAAGGTCGTGCGCAGCTGCGAGGGCGTCGAGCGAGGCGCCGGCGCTCGCCTCAATGTCGTTCGCATAGGCGGCCATAACGCCCTCAGCCGCTTCCGGATGGTCGCGGCCGGTTAGTCTTTGCCGCAACAGCAAGGCGGCGATATCGGCGACTGGGATCGGCGTATCCGGATCGCGGCGATCGAGCCCTTTTTCGGCGAGGCGTTTTTCGAGCGAGGCGGCGAGATTATCGCCGACGCCTTTCAACGCCCTGGCGCCGATGGCGTCGATGCGGGCGTTTTCTAAAGCATTGAAGACGGCGCGCGCGTCAACGCCGGGCGGCGTTGCGCGAAGGTGCGCGGCGGGGTCATGGTGCGCGAGGCGTAAGGCGGCGCCGTCTGATTCGCCGCGCGATACGGCGGCGTTCGCTTTGTCGATCACCCGCGCCGGCAACGGGATTTTCACCGAATTGCCTGAGACCGCGGCCTGGTCGCCGCCAAAAGAGACATCAATGTCCGCCTTGGCGGAGAGGGCGCGTGTCGCTTGTAGAAGCGCGCGTTTGAAGTCTTCCCGTGCTTTTTCTTTCGGCGTCATAACAGTCTTTTACGGGTCGCGTGAGGGGCGCGTTGTGGTGATGCGATAAACCCGCTGCGCTTTTACATATTCAATATACGAGCAGAAAGGAGCATCGGCTTAAACTGCGCTGAGATCGATGTCGGGTGACGCTACCTGGGTCAACTCGTTTCGGCGAGGAAAGACAATTGCGTGATCATGGCGCTGCGTTCTTTCTCGTCGCGGTCGGTGAGCGGGGTCGGATAGTCGCCGGTGAAGCAATGGTCCGTAAAGGCCGGCGCATCCTTGTCGCGCGGGCCTTTGCCGAGCGCTTCATAAAGCCCGTCAAGCGACAAAAAGGCGAGGCTGTCCGCGCCGAAGTCTTTGCACATCTCATCAACCGACATATTGGCGCCGATGAGTTCGTCCTGGGACGGCGTGTTGATGCCGTAATAGTCGGGGTGCTGAATGGGCGGGCAGGCGACGCGCAGGTGTACTTCCTTGGCGCCGGCGTTTTTCATCATCGCGACAATCTTGCGTGATGTCGTGCCGCGAACGATGGAATCATCGATAAGCACGACGCGCTTACCGGCGATCAGTCCGGTGTTCGGCGAATGCTTGCGGGCGACGCCGGCTTCACGGATGCGTTGCTCCGGCTCGATAAATGTTCGGCCTACGAAGTGGCTTCGGATGAGCGCCATTTCGTAAGGGAGCCCCGCTTCTTGCGCGAAGCCGATGGCGGCGGGAACGCCGGATTCGGGGATCGGCGAGATAATGTCGGCGTCGACGGGCGCTTCGCGCGCCAATTGACGGCCGAGGCCTTTGCGCAATTGGTAAACGCTTTTGCCGTCGACAATGGAGTTCGGGCGCGCGAAATAAATCAGTTCAAAGATGCATGACCGGGCCGGTCGGTGCGGCGTCGTTCGCAGACTTTCGACGTTTCCATCGCGATGGCAAATCACCACTTCGCCGGGGAGAATGTCGCGCTCGAAGGTCGCGCCGATGACCTCAAGGGCGCAGGTTTCCGAGGCGAGGACCGGCGCGCCGTTGAGCCGGCCGAGAATAAGCGGGCGAATGCCGATCGGGTCGCGCGCGCCGATGAGGGCGTCTTTCGTCAGCGCGGTAAGGGCGTAGGCTCCTTCGACGGCACCAAGGCCTTCCACGAAACGATCGACGACATTACCGCGCCGCGCGCGCGCGGTTAATTGCAGAAAAAGCTCAGAATCCGACGTCGATTGGAAGATGCGTCCCTCTTTGACGAGGGATGTTTTTAGCGCTCTTGCGTTCGACAGATTGCCGTTATGGGCGATGGCGATGCCGCCTTGGTCAAGATCGGCGTAGAGCGGTTGGACATTGCGCAGCACGGTTTCGCCGGTAGTCGAATAGCGGGTATGGCCGATCGCTGCGTCGCCTTTCAGACGGCCAAGCGCTTCGGCGCCGATGAAGTGCTCAGAGACGAGACCGAGATGGCGTTCGGTGTGAAATCGGTCGCCTTCGACGCTAGCGATGCCGGCGGCTTCCTGCCCACGGTGTTGCAGGGCGTGGAGGCCGAGGGCCGTCACCGCCGCTGAGTCCGGCGCACCGATGACGCCGAAGACGCCGCATTCTTCCTTTAGGGTGCGATCTTGGTGGAAAAAGCTGGCGCTGCTGTTGTCGGCGTTTACAGCGGTTGAGGCGGCGCGCCGGCGCGCTTCGCCTAAGGCGCTTAACCGGTCCGCCACCGCCGATGGGGTCAAATAGGCTGACGCGTCAATCCGAAGAGGAGCGTCATTTGATGAAAGTCCGCTGGACGACGTATGGTTAACGCTAAGGTCTCGAACGCTGGATTCTTGGGCGAATAACGCGTCGTCGTCGGGAGAGGGGGTCTGCATAAGCTCTCGCTCCTCAGCTATTGTTCCTTCGGAGACCCAAAATCGGAGACCCAAAGGTGAACGCTTACGCCGTTTGAATTTGGGGCTCTGTCTCTCTGCCCGCCCACAAAACTCGCGCATGCTTTACCTTGGCCCCATTAGGCGCACCATTTTACCGCCGAACGCTCCCCCTCGCTCGACTTGTCTTTCAATCATTTCAATAACTTCGGGCGTCCTCAGCCGCAATTGTTTAGGCGGCTATTTACTAGCCTTCGCGATGTTTTATCGCACCGCCGCCGCACGCCCATGCGCCGCCGCGTCCGCCAAATCGCCGGCGTCTTCTGCTGTCGTCACCGTTGAGACAAGCTCTTCAAGTCCGACGCGCGCTGATCTGTTGTAGGCATCGTCTTGCAGCGTCATGCTTTGCTTATCCGAATTTTGGGTAGCCGAACTTTGCGCAGCAGAATTTTGCACTTGCTCGCCGTTTGCGCCTTCTAAACGTGCGCGCTCCGGCGCTAACCCCTCAATAAACGCTGCCGATCCTTTCGCAATTGGCAATAGCATGGCGTCGTTTACAGCTGCAGGGCGATATTCTTCATCAAGATAGTAAGCGTACCCCAGAAAGCCCAGCCCGATCAGCACTAAGGAGCGCGCGAGACCGAAGAGCCCGCCGCCAATCCGATCGGCGAGGCGGGCGCGTGGCGGTAACGCGATGCGCGACACTAGAATGGCCGTCACTACTTGGAACCCGACAAACGCAACGCCCATAACGCCGAGAGCCGCGGCGAGCAGCGCAATCGTCCCCCCGCCGGCTAAAGCGGCCGCGGGTTCAGCCAGGAAGTAAGCGGTCAAGGCCGCCAAACCCAATGAGACAAGGGTGGTGAGCTCTTTGAGGCCGCCGCGGATTACGGCGAACAACACTGACAGCACAATCATTGTCAGCAAAATGGCGTCAAACGTTGTCATCGGTCAGCCCCAAACTCTCGTTCTTATCTCTTAAATCTACCGTCTACTATTTCAGCTCTGAGGCCAAGACCCGTAAGGCGGGAAAGGGCGCATTGCGCATGATACATGGGGGCTCAGCAACGATCCTTGCAACCTTTCTTAAGCAGCATCGGCGGCTTGGGCGTGTTTACGCCCATTTGCTTTGGACGGCGAAGCGCTGCGGTTCGACCGCGTTTCGATCCAGCGGACGACATCGCGCAGCGATGCGGCGGAAATCAGGCGCAAGGCGGTCGTTCCGGCGCCGCTGTCCGGACCAAGGGCGGCCGCGAAACCGAGCTTCGCCGCTTCGGCGAGGCGCGCATCGATTTGATTGACGGGGCGGACGGCCCCGGAGAGAGCGACTTCTCCAAACGACACCAAATCCGCCGGCAAGGGCTCGTCAAAAAGCGACGAGCACAGCGCCGCCGCCGCCGCGAGATCGGCCGCTGGTTCACCAATCCGCAATCCGCCGGCGACGTTCAAGAAGACGTCGTGTTTTGCGAAATTTAGCCCGCAACGGGCGTCCAAAACCGCAAGCAGCATTGAGAGGCGGGCGCTATCCCAGCCGACGACCGCACGTCTTGGTGACGCGAGCGAGGAGGGCGATACAAGCGCTTGAAATTCAACGAGAAGGGGGCGCGTGCCTTCAACGCCGGCGAACACCGCCGCGCCGGCGGACGGTTCAGCGCCTTCGCTGAGAAACAACGCCGATGGGTTCGCGACAGGCGCTAAGCCTTTGCCGGTCATTTCGAAAACGCCGATTTCATGGGCGGCCCCGAAACGGTTCTTCACCGCGCGCAACAATCTGAATGCGCGCCCTTGCTCGCTTTCAAAATAGAGAACGGCGTCGACCATATGTTCGACGACGCGCGGTCCGGCGAGCTGCCCGTCTTTGGTGACATGCCCGACAAGGATGACGGTCGAGCCGTGGGTTTTGGCGAAGCGGATCAGCTCCTGGGCGCAGGCGCGCACTTGCGTTACGGTGCCGGGCGCCGCCGGAAGCGCGTCCGACCACAGCGTTTGGATAGAATCGATAATAACGACGGCGGGTTTTTCCGCCTTCAAGGTCGCCATGATATCGCGCAGGGACGTCGCTGCCGCCAGCGCCACCGGCGCTTTTTCGAGGCCGAGGCGTTGCGCGCGTAAGCGGATTTGGCCGATCGCTTCCTCGCCGGAGACATAGGCGATCGGCAAGCCGCTGCGGCCGAGGCCGGCGGCGATTTGCAATAACAATGTGGATTTACCGACGCCCGGATCGCCGCCGATGAGGAGCGCCGAGCCTGGCACAATGCCGCCGCCACAGGCCCGATCAAACTCGCTATTGCCCGATTGAAAGCGCGGCGGGGTCTCGCCGCCGCCCTCAAGGCTGGCGAATTCAAGCCGGTTTGCTTTCGCCGAAGACTTGCCCGCGGCCGCTAAGCCGCCTGGCGGCGCTTCGGCGACTTCTTCAATGATGGAGTTCCATTCCCCGCAGGCGTCGCAGCGTCCGGCCCATTTGGAATAGACCGCGCCGCAGGATTGGCAGGTGAACGACAGCGTCGGCTTCGGCAAGGTGTTCTCCTAATGTTCTGTTTTGCGTTATCGCGTTTCTCTAGACTTTTGACAAGCCCATCGGCGCGCTTCTTCGACTAAGCTGGAGAGATTCACATGCGCACGAAATCGATCCTTTGCGAGCAATGGCGCGCACGGCGACTTTATTTGTTGATGTTGGGCGCCTGATAGATCGGAGAGGCTAAGCTGCGGGATCGTCCGACAGTGCGCGATGCACGGCTTGGATGACGACCGAGCCTTCGCCGACGCCTGAGGCGACGCGTTTCACTGACCCGGAGCGAACATCGCCGACGGCGAACACGCGCGGCCAAGAGGTTTCATAACGCGAGGGCATGCGCTCCAGCGCCCAGCCGGCGCGTACGAGTTCGAGATTGGCGATGTCGGGCCCGGTTTTAAGAAAGCCTTTGTCGTCCCGCGCGACGGCGCTTTCCAGCCAATCGGAGCAGGGCGCTGCACCGATAAATAGAAAAACGAACGCAACGTCGAGCGGCGTTTCGGCGCCGGCGGTTTTCACCGTGAGGGACTGCAGAAAATTATCGTCGCCGTGAAACGCTTTGATTTCCGTTTGCGGATGCAGGTGAATGTTCGGCGTTTCTTCCAAGCGGCGCACGAGATAGTCGGACATGGTCTCGCGAATGTCCGCGCGCCGATAAAGGACGTGCACGTCTTTAGCGGTCTTTGAGAGGAACACTGCGCCTTGTCCGGCGGAGTTGCCTGCGCCGACAATGGCGATCGATGCGTCTTGGCAAATCTGCGCTTCCATCGCCGTTGCGCCATAGTAAACGCCGCGACCCTCATAGGTTTCGATATTCTCTATCGGCAAGCGGCGATAATTGGCGCCGGAGGCGATGACGACCGCCCGACTTTTCAAGGTGCGCCCGTCTGTCGTTTTAAGGGCGTAGTCGTCACCGTCGCGGCTGAGGGATTGCGCGCTGACGGGGGAGGCGATCCGGACGCCGAATTTCTGCGCTTGCAAGCGCGCCCTGTCCGCCAGCTCTTGGCCGGAAATGCCGGTGGGGAAGCCGAGATAGTTCTCAATCTTGGAGCTTGTGCCGGCCTGGCCGCCGGGCGCTGACGCATCGAGCGCGACGACGCTGAGCCCTTCGGAGGCGGCGTAAACGGAAGCGGCGAGACCGGCGGGGCCGGCGCCGACGACAATGATGTCCGCACACGCATTATCGGGGATGAGATCGAGCCCCAGCCGTCGGCCGGCTTCTTCGATGCTCGGCTTCACTAAAAGGCTTTCCGGATTGTCGTCCGGCCCGGCGACGAGCACGGGCGCGTCCTCGGCGCAAAGCCCAAGACGTTCAAGGATTTTCGTCGCGCGCGGGTCGGCGTCGATATCCGCCCATAAAAACGGCACGTCGTGTTTAGAAAGGAGATCGCGCAAAGAGAACGAGGCGCGATCAAGCGCTCGGCCCACGAGGACGACGCTCGATCGGCCCTCGCTGCGGGCCCACGCGCGCCGTGCTGTGAAGGTCGAAACGAAGACGTCCGATAGCTCGGAGTTTTCAACAAGAATGCGCCGGATCGCCGGGGTTGAGAGATGCAAGACTTCGCCGTCTTCTTCCATGCGCGCGAACACGAGCGACGGCTGGCCGGTGATGATGGAAACGTCGCCGGTGAATTGAGAGGGCTCTAACCAACCGACGCGTCGCTCTTCGCCGTCCTCGCGCAAATAAACGTTGAGGCCGCCGTTCAGCAAAACAAGGACGTCCGGCTCGACGTCTCCCTGTTCGAAAAGAATGTCGCCGGCCTTGTGGCTGCGGCGTTCGCCATAGGCGGCGAGCAGCGCTAATTCGGCGTCTGAAAACCGATAGTTCATATTGGCGGTCGGCGTCGTCGACATGGGGGAACGGCCTTTTTTGTGAGATTTTTAAGGTGGCGGGCGTGGCGCGCGTTTGTGCTTCCATACGTCGCGAATTGCTCGCAGGGTTGCAAGTTAAACCAAAAATCTGTCCAACGCTTTCGAAACAAGCCGCGTGGCGGCTTTGGGCGAAACGCGTCGCGTATGGCGACGCAAATCAATGCGATTGAGAAAGGAGAAGAGAATGGCTGAGGAGCGTTTGCGGCTGGCTTTGCAGAAGTCCGGTCGTTTGTCCGACGGCACATTTAATCTTCTGAAGAAATGCGGACTGACGATTTCCCGGGCGCGGGACAATCTTTACGGCCGCGCGCGGGAGTTGCCGCTCGACGTCTTGCTGGTGCGTGATGACGATATTCCGGCCTTCGTTGACGACGGCGTCTGCGACATCGGCATTGTCGGCGGCAATGTCTATGAAGAGCACCGCCTTGGCGGCGGCGCGGACGGGGCGGCGACGAAGGTGCGTGATCTTGGATTCGCACGGTGCCGATTGATGTTGGCGGCCCCGAAAGCTTGGGGCGGGGTTAATGCGGACGCCTTCGCCGGCAAACGCGTGGCGACGTCCTATCCGGCGCTGACGGACGCGTATCTACGGACCAAGAGCGTTGAGGCGGAAATGGTGTCAATGACCGGCTCTGTCGAGGTCGCGCCGCAGCTGAAAATCGCCGATGCGGTCTGCGATATCGTTTCGACGGGCGCGACGCTCGACGCACATGGACTGGCGCCGAGCGACACCGTCTACAATTCTGAGGCTGTGCTCATCCGGCGCGGCGGCGGGTTTTCCGAAGAAAAAGAAAAGGCGCTGGAGAATTTGCTCTTGCGCATGGACGGCGTCGTCGCCTCGCGGGATGCGAAGTATGTGATGCTGAACGCCCCCAAAGAGGCGGTCGACAAAATCTCCGCGTTGTTGCCGGGCGCTGAGGCGCCGACAATCTTGGAGCTCGCCGGGCGACCCGATCACGTCGCGGTTCACACGGTGTGCGGCGAGGAAGTGTTCTGGAGCACTTTGGAAGAACTTAAAAAGCTCGGGGCGAGCGCCATTCTCGTGGCGCCGATCGAAAAAATGATGCCGTAGCGCTTTCGTTCGGTGGGGTTTCTCGGTCAGCTTGGGACAGGGCGGTGCGTTCTGGAAACCACTTGAAAAAGCGCGAAACGTTGATACACCGCTCGCTTCGCGCGCTGCATTGAAGCGCGTTTGCTAAAGCGCCGCTTTTTGGGCGCGAGGCGCTGCCGTAGCTCAGGGGTAGAGCACTCCCTTGGTAAGGGAGAGGTCGAGAGTTCGAATCTCTCCGGCAGCACCATTTAAGAATTGGCGCGAGCAATTCTGCGCACCACCGCGAATGCGATCACCGCACTATAATGACGAACGATAAAACCAAAGCGGCCGACCAGGTTGATGACGCGGATATAAAATCCGGAGCCGCTGGGGGAAAAGCGCCCGGTAAGTCTGAAACTGCGTCAAACGACGATCGCGAGGCGCGGCTCGCCGAGGCGTTGCGGGCCAATTTGCGCCGCCGCAAAGCCGGCAAAAAAGAGCCCCATTAAGCCGCTACCCATTAAATCGCTATAAGCAACAACCAACCCCCCTTGCGGTTATAAGGCGCGCTTGAGAAGGACGACGACACCAGGATGGACAGCTTAGCGATAATCGGCGGACGCCCGCTCTTTGGCGACGTGCCCATTAGCGGCGCGAAGAACTCCGCTATCAAGGTGATGGTCGCCGCCATCCTCACTGACGAGGCCTTGCGCCTTGAAAACGTGCCGGCGCTGGCTGACGTCGCCATGTTGCGTCGGCTGCTGGAGACATTGGGCGTCGACGTCGACGACGCTGGCGACGGCGCGATGACGCTGCATATGGCGAATGTGCGCTCGACCGAGGCGCCATATGATCTTGTTCGTAAAATGCGCGCCTCTTTCAACGTCTTAGGGCCGCTTTTGGCGAGGGAAGGCGAGGCGCGTGTGTCGCTGCCCGGCGGTTGCGCCATCGGCGCGCGACCGGTTGATCTGCACTTGAAGGCGCTGGCGGCGATGGGCGCTGATATCGAGCTGGAAGAGGGCTATGTGCGCGCCGCCGCGCCGACCGGATTGCAGGGCGCGCGGATCGATTTTCCGTTCGTGTCGGTCGGCGCGACGGAACACTCAATGATGGCCGCGAGCCTGGCGAAGGGCGAGACCGTGCTGGTGAATGCCGCGCGTGAGCCGGAGATTGTCGATATCGCCAACTGCTTAAGGGCCATGGGCGCGCGCATTGAGGGCGACGGCTCGCCAGAGATTCGCATTCAAGGCGTCGCGCGCCTGTCCGGCGCCCGCCATGCGGTGTTGCCGGACCGGATGGAGATCGGCTCCTACGCCATGGCGGTCGGCGTCGCTGGCGGGGAATTGACTCTTAAAAGAGCGCGGCTCTATCTTCTTGGCGCGGCGGTGGGCGTTCTCCAAGAGACAGGTCTTTCCCTGGAAGACGTTGAGGGCGGCGTAAAAGTGAAGCGGGAAGGACCGCGCTGTCAGGCGACGGATGTCGTCACTCAGCCGTTCCCGGGCTTTCCAACGGATCTCCAAGCGCAGTTTATGGCGTTGATGGCGACGTCTGAGGGCGTCTCGACCATCAAAGAACAGATTTTTGAAAACCGCTATATGCATGCGCCGGAACTGGCGCGGCTGGGCGCAGACATCTCCGTCAACGGACAAACGGCGACAGTGCGCGGCGTTCCCCGCTTAAAGGGCGCGCCGGTGATGGCGACGGATTTGCGCGCGTCCATGAGCTTGGTCCTGGCGGCGCTCGGCGCGGAAGGTCAAACCATCGTCAATCGCGTTTATCACCTGGATCGTGGCTTTGAGCGCTTAGAGAAAAAGCTAAGCCAATGCGGCGCCTTGATCGAACGCGTTAGCGCTTAATGAGAGCGGCGATGTTTGACGGCTTGGCGGGCGCGGTATACGCCGTGCGGCGGCTGCGCGCGGGCTCGCGTCGGCTGACTGTTAGGGGACCGTCGCAAAGACCATGGCCGATCTAAAAAGCTACAAACCCTTGCGCCTTATTGCGGCGGACGCAGAGGACTTGCAGGTCGTCTCCGCGGTGCTGCAAGACGCCGTCGCGAAGGTAGGCGATTTCGCCCATGACGCCGGGCGGCGCCGCTTTGCGTTCGTCGCCAATCGCTTCGTCTGGGAGTGCGCGATAGACCGGCGTAATGGACCGTTCGCGCGGGTGCGCGCTGGCGTTCATTTCGATGACGTTGTAGCCGTGCAGCAGATGAATGTGCGGCTCGACGCGAAAGACGCCGTCGTCGACATTCTGGCGGTGGCTTTTGAGGCCAAAGATGATGGCGGCGGCGTGATTATGCTTGAGTTAGCCGGCGGCGGCGCTGTTCGTCTTGTGGTCGAGAGCGTCAACGCCCAAATTTCTGATTTAACCGCGCCCTGGCCGACGGGATCGAAGCCTGATCATGGTGCGGCTCATGGTGCGCCTCATGGCGCGGCAGACAAAAATGTGGCCCAAACGGGCGAAGGCTAGACCGATGGTGAGACGACTTAACGCCGACGCGGCTGATTTCACTGCCGCTTTTGACGCATTGGCGCGTGAGAGCCGCGCCACGACCGAAAATGTCGGCGATGCGGTGCGCGCCATCGTCGCCGACGTGCGCGCCGAGGGCATGGACGCGGTTTGTCGGTATACGACGAAATTTGACGGTTTTGACGCCGATGTGACGCGCCTGCGCGTAACGGCGGATGAGATCAATGCCGCAACGGTGCGGCTTGACGCCGACGTCACCGCGGCGCTGCGGCAAGCGGCGGCGCGCATTGAAGCCTTTCACCAGCGACAAATGCCCCAAGACGAGCGCTATCAAGACGAGGCGGGTTTGACGCTTGGCTGGCGGTGGACGGCGGTCGCCGCCGCGGGCCTTTATGCGCCGGGCGGTCGGGCGGCTTATCCCTCGAGCGTATTAATGAACGCGATCCCCGCGAAGGTCGCCGGCGCCGCGCGCATTGTCTTATGTGTTCCGACACCTGACGGTTTTGATAATGATGCAGTTTTGACGGCGGCGTCGATCGCCGGCGTCGACGAGATTTGGCGCATCGGCGGAGCCCAAGCAATCGCCGCGATGGCCTATGGCGCAGGGCCGCTCGCGCCCGTCGATGTCATCGTCGGCCCTGGCAACGCCTATGTCGCTGAAGCCAAACGCCAAGTTTTCGGAACGGTCGGCATCGACAGCATCGCGGGCCCGTCGGAAATTCTGGTGGTGGCCGACGGCGACAACGACCCCGACTGGATCGCCGCCGACTTATTAAGCCAGGCTGAGCACGATCCGTCGTCGCAGAGCATTCTGATCACCGACGATCGGGCATTCGCCGATCGGGTGTGTGAAGCCGCCGCCAATCAAATCGCGGCGAGTTCCCGCAGAGAGATCACGGGCGCGGCGTGGGCGGATAATTCCGCCGTGATTGTCGTTGCTAATCTTAGTGACGCGCCGGCGCTCATCGATCGCATCGCGCCGGAGCACTTAGAGCTCGCTGTCGCTGATCCGGACGCGCTGCTTTCTAAAATCCGAAACGCGGGCGCGGTGTTCCTTGGCCGTTATACGCCGGAGGCCCTTGGCGATTATATCGCGGGGCCGAACCATGTGCTGCCGACGTCTGGCGCGGCGCGTTACGCCTCGGGCTTATCGGTTCTTTCATTCATGAAACGAACGACACTCGTCGGCGCAGGGCCGGAAGGCTTGCGCGCAATCGGCCCCGCCGCCGCGCGCCTCGCCGATGCGGAAGGTCTGCCGGGGCACGCTGCGTCGATACGCCGTCGGCTCAATTAAGTCGCGTGCAATGATCGCGACGCCCTAAAATGTGTAGCCGATGGTGGCGCTTAAGACGGTGTCCGTCTGTACCCGGCCGAACGGCGGATTGGTCTCAAAGCGATAATAAAGCGACAGCCCCGTCGTCACAGATCCCCAAAGGTCAGCCGTGAGGGACGTCGTCGATTCCATCGTTGTCGTTGAATTCGTCCAGGTGACGCGGGCGTTTTCATCGAAGGTGAGACCTTCGCGGATCACCCATTTGCCGATAGTTGCGGCGTAAAGAGCGAACTCCTGGTCGATCTCGCGGGTGTCGTCGATCGGCGCATACCGGTAACCCGGGCCGCCTTCGACGCTCCAGGTTAGGGGCTCGCTTTTCTTGAGGAAATAGCCGGCGCCGGCGCCGCCAAAGAGGCGATAATCGAAGCCGGAGAATTGGTCTTCGTCATAAGCCACCCGGGTGAACGCGTAGGTGCTTTCGCTGAAGGCAAAGTCGAGCTTATAAGCGCCGCCCCAGCGCTTTTGGTTCAAGATGTCGTTTGCCTCGCCTATGTTCAAATAGGCTTGGACGTTATGGGTGAGGCGGCCGGCTTCGCGTTGGGCGTCGAGGGCGAACGATAGGGCTGTGTTGACGGAGTTACCCGTCGCCGAGGATGCGCCGGCGTTCAGTTTGCCGTCCCAGGGCTTCAACGACCAAAAGCCGGTTGGTGTTGTTGCGTCGGGCGTTGGCGCGGTTTCTTCAATCGCTTTTTCGGATGACGGCGCTTCAGCGACTGCCGTGTTGGCGGCGCTGTCTGCACTCTTGGCGACCGATGGCTCTGCCGTCGTGTTTTCCGCGCTATTTAGCGCGCTCAGCGTTTCTTCGGCGTAGGCGTCGATCGCGCTCGCGAAACTTGGCAGGACGTCGCGAACGGCGGCTTGCACCGCTTTAACGTCTGCAGCTGCGCCGGACTGCGCGGCGGCGTCGATCATGTCTTTGGCGATGCCGGGTAGGGCGCTCGCGTCCCCGCTATGCATTGATGTTTGTGCTGACGCAGCGCCGACGGCCGTCAAAGCGACGGCGGAGGCGACGGCATTTATCGTCGGTCGGCATAGGGGCGACGCGGAAAGACGGGTAATCATGCTCAAGTGTTCCAGTGGGCGTTTCATAAGAGTCGAAATCATAACCGGCGCGGCGCAGTTGCCGCTTGTGACGACGGCAGGCGTCGGTTAACCGTATTTGCTCATCGACGAAACAGGTTAAGGACGCCCTATGGCGGGCGATGCACAAACCGATCCAAATCAGAAAATCGTCAAGATCGAGCTTGACGAACGCAGTCTTGCGCCCGCGACAGCAGACGTCGACCACGAGCGCAAAGTCGCTGTTTACGATCTTCTGGAAGAGAATTATTTCAGCCCCATCGGTGCCGGCGAGGGGCCGTTCGAGCTTTATTTGTCGTACGCCGATCGTCGATTAGTCCTCGACGTACGCCGTGAGGGCGGAGTCGCGCTTGGGCAAGTGCATTTGTCGATGACGCCGTTCCGGAAGATCATCAAAGACTATTTCCTTTTGTGCGAAAGCTATTACGACGCCATCCGCAACGCTGCGCCGGCGCAGATTGAGACTGTCGATATGGCGCGGCGGGGGATGCACAATGAGGGCTCTGAGATTCTCCGCGAACGCCTCAAAGATAAGATCGCGCTTGATCTCGATACGGCGCGGCGGCTGTTCACCCTGATCTGTAGTTTCCACATGCGTTAAGCCAGCGAGGGTAAGAATGACGACATCTGTGCTTTTCGTTTGCAATCAAAACTCCGTGCGCTCGCCGATGGCGGCGGCGCTATTGCTGGCGGCTCGCGGCGATGCGATGCGTGTCGATTCCGCGGGGGTGTATGAAGGGATAAAAGATCCGTTTCTCGACGCCATCCTCGCCGACGCCGGCGCGGGGCCTGCGCCATCTGATCCGAAAGATCTGAACGGGATTGACGCTGCGGCGTTCGACGTTGCTGTTGCGTTGACGCCCGAGGCTGAGACGGCTCTTGCTGATCACTTTCCGGCGGAGAAAATTGAGTTTTGGCCGACCCGCAATCCGACGGAGACGCGCGGCTCTCGCGATCAAATCGTCGAAGCCTATCGCGACGTTTGCAACGACTTGAAACGTCTCATTGACGAACGGTTTCCAGCAGCGCCGTCGGCTGTCACGGGCTAAAGGATACGCTGGCTAGAGACGGCGGCTGGCTAAGCCGGCGCGGCGCTCACTCATCCCGAGGCGAACCATTCATCGATTGCAGCATCGGCCACCGCCGACCGGCCCACAGCGTCCATGACGACGACGCCTTCAATGAGCGTCATTAGGGCCTTCGCTCTAACAGGCTTATTTTTCGTCGTTTCGGGTAAGCGCTGTTCGAGCCAATCAAGATAGCCGTCAATCATCGCCGCGCCCGCCGCGCTGTGGTTCGCGTTCCCCTGGATTGCGGCGGAAACGATGTCGAGCCAAACCATCATATAAGGTTGAAACGTTGGCGTGCGCAGCAGGCGGACGATGTCGCGCACGCACGCCGCTTCTGTTTCGGCACGGGTCGGCGGCAAGGCGTCGTCGAGTTTATCGGCGAGGTCGGCGGCGAGCCGCCATGTCACTTCCGTGATCAATTCATCCTTCGATCCGAAATGATAAATCAGCATCCGATCGCTGGTGCCGGCGGCTTTCGCCATGGGCCTAAGGCTCGCTGAATTGAGCCCGTTCTTCAGAACATAATCAGCAAGGGCGGCGAGGAGAGCTGGTTTCGGGTCGGTCGCCGGCGGCATCTTTTCCTCTTGTAGCGGTCGCTACATGATACTAGTATGTAGCGACTGCTACAATTCCTTAGTTAAGTCTCAGTCGCTTTAGGAGAATTCGCAATGCCTCTCATCCAGCTCGCGCCCCTGATCGCGATTGCGGCGCTTGTCGTCGTCGCTCTCGTCATAATGACAAGCAGCGGAAAACCCCGTCGCCAAAGCTCGGTTTTTCCCGCGATTTTATCGCTGCTGTTTTTAGCATGGTCGGTCGTCACCATCATTGTTGAGGGGCCGTTAGGGTTTTGGACCGAGCACACGGGTGATTTATGGGGCAATCAAATTTGGTTTGATTTGCTGATTGCGATTGGGATCGGCTGGTTTTTCATCGTCCCACCGGCCAAAGCGTTAGGCATGCGCTTACCGCTTTGGCTCGTGTTCATTATCTGCACGGGCTGCATTGGCTTTTTGGCGATGCTGTCGCGGTTTTTATACCTGCGGGAAAAAGCTGAGACGTCGACATCTTGAAGAAAGGGCCGCCCTTTCGCCGCGCGACGCCGCCGAATAATAAAGACCAATTGGGAAAAGCCTTGATTTTAGCGATCGAGACGACCATTTTCCGCGCTCGTCGAATTGGGCGCGATCGCTTTGCATGGCAAAAGCGGCAGAACCGACCGGGAGCGCCCGCAAACCGGGGTCTTGATGGCTAAGGAAGAATTACTGGAGTTCGAGGGTGTCGTGGAAGAATTGTTGCCGAACGCAACCTTCCGCGTGAAGCTCGAAAACGGACACGAACTGATCGCCCACACGGCGGGCAAGATGCGGAAGAACCGCATCCGGGTTCTCGCCGGCGACAAGGTTCTTGTCGAAATGTCCCCTTATGATTTGACCAAAGGCCGGGTCACCTACCGGTTTAAGTAACCGAACGGGTCGCCGGTCATGACCCGTGCGCAGTTAATCCTTGCAAGCGCCAGCCCGCGGCGGTTGGCGCTGCTCGCGCAAATTGGCGTCGAGCCGGATGCCGTCGTTCCAGCTGACATTGATGAAACGCCGCGAAAAGGCGAATTGCCGGCGGCGTATGCAGCGCGCCTTGCTCGCGAAAAAGCCGATGCGATCGCCCGCGAACGACCGGGCGCGCTGGTGCTGGGCGCTGACACCGCCGTCGCCTGCGGGCGGCGCATTCTTCCAAAGGCTGAAACCATCGATGCGGCGCGTGATTGCCTGCAGCTGATGTCCGGCCGCGCTCACCGCGTCTACACGGCTATTGCGCTTGCTGGTCCTGGTGAGGAACGGCGTGAACGCCTCGTGGAAACGCGGGTGAAAGTGCGCCGTCTCAGCGATCAACAATTGGCCCAGTATCTTGAGAGCGACGAGTGGCGCGGCAAGGCGGGCGGTTACGCCATTCAGGGCCGGTTCGCAGCGCACATTGTCAGTATTGTGGGCTCGTATTCGAGCGTTGTAGGCTTGCCGCTCTATGAAACGGCGAATTTGTTGACCGGCGCGGGCTTAGCCTCGTCTTCGGCGGACTAGAAGGCATACGGATGAAGGCGCCAGACTCGATGAAAAACGATGCATGTCCAGTGTGCGGCCGCCCGGTCGACCCAGTGCTGAAACCGTTCTGCTCGAAACGCTGCGCCGATATCGATTTGCACCGTTGGCTGAACGGCTCTTATGCCATCCCGTCAGAAGAAGACGACAGCGACGGCGCCGCCGAAGAGGGCGGTTACGGGGCCGACTAATACGTCGAGCAGCTCCCGAAAAAAGAAGAGTGCTCTAGTGCGAGCGCACGATCTTTGTTTCGCCGGCGTCGTCGTCTTTCTGGCGTAACGCGTCGATGGCGTCGCGCGCGGCGAAGAAGCGGGTCTTCTCCGCGCCCGTCAGTTTAATCCCGGTCGCCATTTTCAGGCGTTGCGGGTTCACGTGCTTGCCATTGTGGTGCACTTCATAATGCAAGTGCGGACCCGTGGAACGGCCTGTCGTACCCACATAGCCGATCACGTCGCCTTGCTCGACGCGGGAGCCTTTGCGTAGGCCTCTTTTAAAGCCTTGCAGGTGCGCATAAGCGGTTTTGTAGCCTTGCGCGTGGCGAATACGGACATAATTTCCGAAGCTGCCGAACCGGTTCATGCGCTCAATCGTACCGTCGCCGGCGGCGTAAATCGGCGTTCCGCGCCGGGCGGCGAAATCAACGCCTTTGTGGGCTTTGCGATAGCCGAGAACCGGATGGCGGCGCGTCCCAAAACCGGAGGAGAGCCGGGCCCCGTCAATCGGCGTTTTCATCAGGAGCCGCTTGGCGCTGCGGCCGTCCGTATCAAAATAATCGGCGCGCTTCCCGCTCGAGGCCGCCATAAAGCGGTAATAGTCTTTGCTGCGCGCGCCGCCGCGCCAGGTGAGCCGGCCAAACACCATGTCGCCTGCGCCGATGAGCGCGCCTGACGCGTCGTATTGAGCGTTGAACACCGCTTCGAAGGCGTCGCCTTTGAAAATGTCCCGCTGAAAGTCGATATCGTAAGCGAACATGTTCGCAAGGTCGGCGATGGCGTTCGCCGGCGCTCCGAGCGTTTTCGCGGACACGTAAAGACTGCCGTCAATCCGACCACGAATAGAAACCAATCGTTCGGTCGGGCGGGGCGTGCGCTCATCAATCTCGAAAACAGTATTGCTTGCTTCCGTCGAATTGGTGCGGACGAGACGTATGCGCTTCTCGGCGTCGACATTCATATCGAGCGCCAATAAGTGCTTCTCGGCGCGGCTCTGCGCCGGCGCGGAAAGGGCTTGGAAAATTGTTTGATAGTCTTCTGTTAAAACAAGGCGAAATTCCTGGCCGGCGCGGAGGCGGCGCAAGGAGACTTTTTTGCCGAGGGCGGACGCTGCGGCGTTGCGGTCTTCGCCGCGAACGCCAGCCCGGCGCAACATGTCCACCAGCGCTTCGCCGCGCTCAATTCTCAAAGTTTGTTCCGTAGGCGTACGCGGAAGGTCCGCGGCAAGGGCGATCGCAAGGGTCGCTTTTTGCGGCCGGCGTTCGGCATCTGCGATAAAGAACGGGGAGTGGGGTTCGAGGCTGTCGTTCGTTTCATCGCGGCCCTGCAGCGCCCGTGCGGGGATTATGCGAGGCCGCGCTGTTTTAACTGCCGTCTGTTGCGGTCCCGCGATCGGAAGCGCGACTTTTTGCGCCGCTGCGTCGGCTGATGGCTTAAGGCGCGGAATAATCTCACGCCGGGTTTTGGGGAGCGGCCGAGACGTCCTCGACGGCGCAGTCGCCGAAGCCGAACGAGCTGGGCGGTCAAGCGGTTCGACGAACGCTAACTGGGGAAGGCTCGGCTTGAGGCTTGGCGTCGGCGTTTCGATGGCGGCGGCGAGGCGCGCCGCGCGGCGTGGGGCAAGGCTCGGCGCGTCGCCGAAAGACGGGTCTGTCTGGGCGGCGACAGGGGCGCTCGTAAAAGAGCACGCGACAGCGATCACGCCAGCGATAACGGCGGTAATCCTGGGGCGGCTTAGAGATCCCAGGATCGCCGTAATGCGCTGCAAATTGAAATTCATGATCGCCTTTGCTCACGCCGCGCCCGTTAGAAGCGCGACGCTGTCTAACGCCCCATAGGGCGATTTTCGGTCCTGTGGACGAGCCGGGTCATCGCACGGCTCGCTTTTGAGCGCAATTTTGGCCAAAGTAACGGTAAAGAAGGGGTAAAGACCTCGCTTTTGAGCGTTGGCAATCCGGTTATTGTCGGCGCTTTAGCGGTGTTTGGGACTGTTTCTAGCGCTTCAGGAGACAAGCGCGCGGGGGCTAAAGGCGGCATGGGTATTGTTCGGCTAATCATTGTCGTAAGCGCGGCTGTCGCCGTTCTTCTCGGCGTGTGCGCCGCCGCCCTTTTTATTTTTCGCATTCCAGTTGCAGAGTGGGCGCTTGAACGCGTGTTGTCGGCCAAAGTCGATGGCGAGGCGGATGTCGAGATTTCAGCGCTCACTTTGGATGGCTTATCGGCGACGCGCCTTGCGGTGAAGCCGTCACAAGGGCCGGCGTCCGCGCTCACTGGGGTGCGGGTTGATTATAACCTTTCACAAGTGCTGCGCGCGCGCAGCGCCGACGCGGTTTCTGTTGAGGCGATTACGATTGAGGGAGGGCGCGTCGCCGTCGCGCTTGAAGAAGACGGCGTCAGCGTCTTTGGGATTGCCTTGGGGCGCAATTCGTCCGGCGATCGCCGCAAGTCGAATTTCACGCCGCCGCGCCTTCAAATAAACGATATGGAACTGGCTATCGCGTCGCCAGCAGGCGAGGCGATAGCGCTTATTGACGGCGTCTTCGATCCTGAAACGGGCGGCGCTGTTTCGACGACGGTGACAGCCGGTGCATTGACCGTATCCGCCGTCCGCTTGGCGGACGCCGCAATAGACGCTGAAATAGTTTTGGAAAAAGATGGCCGTGCGACAGTTGCCGGGCGGGCTGCGGGGGCTATAAGCGTCGCCGGCTTCTCAGTCGACGACGTCGCCTTTGGTTTTGCAGGCGAAGCTGAGAATTGGCGGCGCGTTATCGCCGGCGACGGTCTCGGTCCCGTTCGGTTTGTTGCGACGCCTACTGATTTTACTGTTGCGTTCGAGCCGAATGACGAGACCGAAGACGGCGCCGTGGATGGCGACATCACGCGAACGGCGTCGTTCCTCGAGGCGGCGCGGGGCGAAGGACCCGTCTCCGTTCAAGCCGCCGGCGCTTTGTCGTTGCACGCTGACGCGGCGGGTATTCGGTTTTCGGTTGCGCCGGCGTTGACGTTGCAAACCGAACCTTTGCGGGCCGTGGCGCAGCAAACCCTTGCGCAAGGCGCCACCCTCACGCTCAGCGGCATCGATAATCGCCCGGTGTTTGAAAACGGCGAGGATGTTCAAACGGCGATCGGGTTCGCCGCGCGCTTACAACTCGATACCGACGGGCCGAGCGCTGGCCTTGAAATCGACGCGGACAAGCTCTCCGAGGATGCGTGGGCCTTGACCGCGTCCGCCACGTTCGACGCGCAACGTTTGTTCGGCGTTGATCTTGGCGCCGGCGCGCTTTCCATTTCCGGCGAGACGCAAGGGACGTCGTTCGACGGCGCGCTTAAACTTGCCGCGGGCGTGCGCGAGGCCAAGATCAGCCGGATGGCGATTAAGGACGCGGACCTCTTGCTCGCTGCGCCGATCACCGGCTCGGCTGATGATAAACTCGTGACAATCGGCCCGTCCTGTCTCACAGCGCCTCGCGGGCGCTTCAGCCTCGATGCGTTAAACATGGACGGCTCGCTGAGCGATGGTTCGATTTGCGCTGATGATGCGCCGATCGCCCGATTGTCGTTCGCCAACAATATAGATTTATCTGTTAACGGAGTACTCTCCGCAAAGAAGGCGACTTATCGGTTCGGGCAAACGCGTATGCGCGGCGCGCCGCCGGTTTTCGATTTCGACTTATCTTATGCGCCGACGGATCACCGGACTAACTTAACCGCGAGCTATACCGGTGGAGCGGTCGTCATTAATGAGACGGTTATTTTTTCAGACGCGCGAGGGTCTTTTATCGGCTCTCTCGACGGCCCGAGTCTTGGCGCTGAATTTGACGTGACGCGCGCGCGCGTATCGCTTGCAGGACCGCAGCCGCTCGCCCATCCGGTTTTCGCGTCAGCCAAGGCGCGGCTGAAAGACAGAGACTTTAGCTTTTCGGGTGATTTTAGAACCCGTGGCGGCGAAAAATTGGGGCGCGCAGAAGGCGCCCATGCCGTTGACGCTGGCCGCGGCTCGATGACCGTCAACACAGACCGCCTTGTGTTCGTCCCCGGCGGTTTGCAGCCGGATCAATTGACGCCCTTATTGCGCGGCGTCGTCTCAGAAGCTACTGGCGAGAGTGAAGCGGTGTTCAATCTTGCTTGGGGCGGCGGGCGCTTGACGTCTTCCGGAGAAGCAACGTTTACGGACGTTTCGTTCCGTGGCCCTGGGCTTGCGGTATCGCGCACGTCCGGCGTCAATGGAACCGTACGGTTTTCAAATCTTGCGCCGATCACCACTGAGGGCGAGCAAACCATCACCGTCGACGGCGTTGATTTGGACGCGTTGAAGCTCACGGGCGGGGCGGGGCGTTTCTCGCTTCCGGGCGACAATACGGTACGGATTGTCGAGGCGGCGTTCCCTTGGTTCGGCGGAACGATTGGCGCTTATGACACGACGACGCCGCTCAATGGCGAGCGCGTTGAAACGCGCCTTGAAGCGGCGAACGTCGATCTTAGCCAGTTATTCGCCTATCTCTCCGTGGACGGTCTATCGGGCGAAGGCGTCGTTGAAGGCGTTTTACCGATTATCATCGAAGACGGAAAAGCGCGTATCGAAGGAGGCGTGTTGTCTGCTGTCGGGCCCGGCGTTTTGAAGTATTCAGGCAAAGCGGGCGAAGCGGCGGCCCAGTCGAGCGCCGAAGCCGCGCTCGCCTTTAATGTCTTGCGCGATTTGCGGTACGAGTTGCTGGAAGCCTCGATTAACGGCCCGCTCGACGGCGATATTGACGTCGGCGTCCGTTTTGAGGGCGTCAGCACAGTGCCTTTTGAGGGCGTTTCAGAGCCTGTGCCGACGCCGGTCATCTACCGCATGAACATCAAAGCGCCGTTTTTGGAGCTGGTGCGCCAGGGCCGGGTGTCGACCGATGTCTCGCTGCAATACCAAGAATTGCGGCGCGCCCTTGAAGAAGGCGTTGATAATTATGGCGAAAATAGTGACGGTGAGGGGCTTTCCAATCCGTAATTCCGCCTCGCAATCGTCGGAATCTTAGGGCACAGTAAAAATGTTGGGAAACGCGGAGACGGCTTAATGGCGGAGAATTCTGCACTCGGATGGGAAACACATCTTCAGCACGACGCGCGCAGCATGAGCGCTGGTGCGCTCGCTATGGTTTTGCTCGCCGGCGCCGGGTGCGCCACCGTGAAGGTCGAAGCGCCTGACGAACCCATTGAAATCAATCTCAATGTGAACATCCAACAGGAAGTTCGCTTTAAAATTGAGCGCGAGATCGAGGATCTCATCGCGGAGAACCCGGAAATCTTCTAAGATTGGCGCGGCGTAGACGATAGGGTCGTCGACACTTCGCAGGCGACAGTGAGCAACAGGGCTGAGAAACAGGGCTGGGAAACGAGCTGGGCTTTAAACTAAGCAGGGCTTTCAACTAAGCTGGGCTGGGAATAAGCGGGGCTGGGAAAAGGTGAGAACCATGACGAGGACTTCGAGCGGTTTTGGCGCGACGGGAAGCGCCAAGGGCGGGGCAGGCGGAAGCGCTGCGAAACGCAAGACGCTTTTTTCTATCGTAATGGCGGGCGCTCTGGCGTTGGGCGCTGCGTTCGTCTTGCTGGCGTCGCCGACGACGAGCTTCGCTGCGTCTTCGGCGATTGAAGCGGCGAAACGAAATTGCATCGTCGGCGAACGCAATGACGGGTATCTCGGCGTCGTCAATGAAGGGCGCGCTAACGACTCGCTGCGCCGAGAAGTGGCGTCGGTTAATCAGCGCCGGAAAGCGGCTTACACCCGGCTTGCGCGGCAAAATGGCGTCAGCATCCGTGACACCGGCGTTCTCACCGCTGAAAAACTCATTCGCCGAGCGCCGTCTGGGCAGTGCGTGCAAAACGCCAATGGCGCTTGGATTAAAAAACGTTAGGCCGCGTGGCGACGTTTTCGCTTCAATACCGGGCTCGCTGAGCGCGAATCAGCGATAGTGGCGGCGAAGAGTTCGCAACCGAATGCTGAGGCCCGATGTCCCAATCTCCTGCGTCCAATAGGACGGCGTCAGACGCCGCACCGACGAACAATCCTCCGTCAAACGATCCGTCATCAGACGCCGCCGCGCAACTAAGTGCGGCCGAGCCGGCGGCTGGAGGCGGCGGTGGGCCGCTCGCCGGCGCGCTAGACGGCATGACGTTGACCGCTTTGATGTCGTCGCGGCTTTGCCATGATCTGGTGAACCCGGTCGGCGCGTTAAGCTCGGGGCTCGAGGTTCTGAATGACGATGACATGGACGAGGACATGCGCGCCGAGGCCATGTCGCTCGTTCAGTCGAGTACGGAGAAAACCGTCGCCGCGCTTAAATATGCGCGCCTCGCTTACGGCATGGCCGGCGGATATGATCGCGATGTGTCTCTAGAGGAGGCGCGCGACCTTCTCATCGGCGTTTACGCCTTTTCAAAAGCCGACCTTATCTGGAACGTCACCGCGCTCGCCGCGCCTAAGGATCATGTTAAAGGATTGTTACTGCTCGCCCATGCAGCCGCCGACAGCGTGCCGCGCGGCGGAACGGTGACGGTCAGCGGCGACAAGGGCGTCTTTCTAATAGAAGCGACCGGTGCGCGCGTGATGATGAATGATGACGTTCCGAAAGCGCTCGCGGGCGATATCGATGATTTGAAACCGAAGCACACGCCGCTTTACGTCGCCGGCTTGATGGCGCGGCGGAGCGGCGGGAAAGCCGCAGCGGCGTTTGACGGCGAGCGTGTGCGGTTGGCCCTGCAATTTGGGAACGCCCCGACGTCTGATGCTGATCTGAGCTGAGAAAAGCGATCGGACTCGCCTGTTGTTGCGGCTTCGGCGTCTTGACGCAGCGTTAATTGGCTTACGAAACGATAGTATTCTGAAGGCTCATGTTAACGCCGGGCTAACCGCCGCGCGCCATATTGGCGCCGTTCGAAGGGGGCGTTAGGCGCTGTTATGGCTCGTTGTTTAATTATTGAAGATTCCGCCGCAATCCGAGCGATCGCCGCTCGCCTCGTGACTGAATTGGGGCTCGAAGCCGTCGAGGCCTCAAGCGCTGAAGAGGCGATGGCGTTCTACAAAGAAATCACGCCCGACGTGGTCATGCTAGACTGGGACTTACCCTCCGTCGGCGCTGTGGATTTTCTCAAAGCCGTCGCGCCGCTCCGCGAAGATGGCAAACCGGCGATCATTCTTTGCGCCACAGAGAACGATCCGCAGCAATTTGCGTTGGCGCGCGCCGCCGGGGCCAACGAAGTCTTGTTGAAGCCGTTCGATAAATTTTCCGTAGCGCAATTATTCATCGAGCTTGGATTAAGCGCGCCTGCGCCTGCGAAACCTCGTCGTCGACGTAAGAAAGTCGCGTCTGCCGGTGGCGGCGACAGCTGATTTAAGAAACCGTCTCAATACGCTTACAGAAGTGCGCAACGCCGTGATCGGGCTTCACCTCGGCGCGAAGGTTCGCATCGTGGCGACGCGGACGCGTCGGCGTTCGTTTGAGCGTTCTTCTCTCATACAATCGGTCTCGCTAAGATTTGGCTTCGGTCTCAGTCGCATCGTCCAATAATGCGCTGCAATAATTCTCGTCATAGCATCCTGATGAATTGACCGAACCGATCGGGCCCTTGATACTTTGCGTAAAAAGTGCGTCGCCGAAGCGATGCTGAACGCCGGAGGAAAGCCCCCCATGCACGGATTGATGATGGACCGTCCGCTCTTAACGACGGAAATACTGAAACATGCGATGGCGAATTACCGCAAAACGGAAATCGTCACGCGCACCGTCGAAGGGCCGATCCATCGTTATACGATAGAAGATTCCTATCGTCGCATTTGTCAGCTGGCCAATGTCCTGGTGGCCGAGGGCGTGAAGAAGGGCGATCGCATCGGCGTTATCGGCTGGAACACGTATCGCCAGTTCGAGCTTTATTACGCCGTCGGCGGGCTCGGCGCTGTCTTACATACGATCAATCCGCGGCTCGGGCCGCAAAACGCCGCCTATGTCATCAATCACGCCGAAGACGAGTGGCTCTTTTACGATATGACTTTCGCGCCGCTTGTCGACGCCATCGCGCCGAACCTGCCGAATGTCAAAAAACGCATGCTGTTGACGGACGCCGACCATGGCGGGACACGCCCGGACGGCGTTGGTCTTTATGAGGAGCTTATCGCTGATGCGCCAACGGATTTCGATTGGCCTGATTTTGACGAAAACACAGCGGCGGCGATGTGTTACACATCGGGCACAACGGGTAATCCAAAGGGCGTTCTTTATTCGCATCGGGCGATCGTTTTGCAAACGTTCGCGACGTGTTTGCCGTCAGGGCTCGACCTTTCAGAAGGCGACGCCATTTTGCCCGTCGTTCCAATGTTTCACGTCAATGCTTGGAACACGCCCTATTCCTGCTTAATGGCGGGGGCGAAGCAAGTATTTCCGGGGCCGCGGCTGGACGGGGAGTCGCTTTACGAATTGCTTGAAGACGAAGAAGTCAATTATTCCGCTGGCGTTCCGACCGTTTGGCTCGGACTTCTTCAGTATATGGAGAAAGCCGGTAAAACCCTAAATCATATGAAAAAGGGCCTTTCGGGCGGCGCGGCGCTGCCAGAAGCGATCATCCGCGGGTTCGCGAAACACGGTGTTGAGATCCAGCAGGGGTGGGGCATGACGGAAATGACCCCGGTCGGCGCGGTCAATACGCTGCCGCCGCACATGCGCGATTGGTCGCTCGATGAAACAATGCCGCACCGGTTAAAAGCCGGTCGGGCGTTGCCGTTTGTGGATATGCGCATTGTCGACCCTGAAGGAAACGTGTTGCCGCGCGACGGGAAATCCGACGGCAACCTTCAGGTGCGCGGCCCGTGGGTCATTAAAGACTATTATCGGGCCGAGAAACCGACCCTGACGGATGACGGGTGGTTCGACACTGGCGACGTCGCGACGTTGGATCAGGACGGCTTTATGGAAATCACCGACCGCGCCAAAGACGTCATCAAAACGGGCGGCGAGTGGGTGTCTTCCATTGAAATTGAAAACGCCGCCCTCAGCCATCCAGAAATCGCCAATGCGGCGGTGATCGGCGTGTCGCATCCGAAATGGCAGGAACGCCCATTGCTGATCGTTGTCAAAGCTGACGGGGCGAGCGTCGACGACACGGCGGTGAAGGAATTTCTGAAAGACAAACTCGATAAAATCGCTTGGCCAGATGCGGTGGAGTTTGTCGACGATCTGCCGATCGGCGCAACCGGCAAGGTTCTAAAGACGGAATTGCGCAAATCCTTCAAGGGTTACGCTTTACCCGCGTAAACGTCGCCCGCGTGAGCAGGCGACCAAGATAAGCGCGTCGACTGCGCGATAGCGGTTCACGACGCGTAACCAATTCTTGGCGTTTACAATCTAATAACGTCCGTAAACAAAATATAACCCTCTTGCATTTGCAGCGCTCGCTGCTGCGGTTGATCCCCAAGTGGGGATCGATTTTTTTGTTTAACCATCGAAAACTTTGTCGAGGTCTTCTGCGCCTTGATGACCCGTTCCGCGGGAAATGCACGCCGACCCTTATGATTAAGGGTAATTTCATGATGAAACGATAGATTTTGATCTGTTGGGCGCGTGTTTTTGATCGCCGACACTGATTCATTGGTGTTCTGAACGCCGTTCACTCATTGACAGCAGCATAATGACCTTGTGCTGCGGAACGATACACATTCGTGACGCCCGACCGGCGTGACTGGAGACCTGACGCCATGCGCATGTTACACCGCTTAATGATCCTCGCCGCCGCACCGCTTTTGGTGATGTCGTTATTCTCTTTACAGAATTTTGGGGACGCCCTTAGTCAGCGCAATAACGCGCAGGCTGTCGTCAACAGCGTTGAAGACGCTGGCGCGACCAGCGCGCTCGTTCATTATCTCCAGCGGGAGCGCGGCGCATCGGTTGGCTACACCGCGTCCAACGGCAGACGGTTCGCCAATGACCTGCCGAACCTCCGTCGTGACGTCGACGCCGCCGCGTCTGCTTTCTTAGAAATCACCGGCGACCAGGCGAGTTTGACGGCGATCGATCGGGTTCGTTCCGCGGTTGAAGCGCGTACAAGCGCCCCTGCAGCGATTGGCGCGGCCTACACGGATATTATCGCCACGCTTCTTACCCACGCTGAGACCGCTTTGGAAAAAGCGTCCGACCCGCTTGTCGCAAAGCGCGCTGACGCGTTCAGCGCCTTGGTTTGGGCCAAGGAATACGCTGGCCGCGAGCGCGCCGTCGGCGCGGCTGGTTTCTCCGCCGGCTTCACGCCGGCGCGCTATAAGAGCTTTGTTTCTTTAGCAGAAGCCCAACGCGTTTCCGTTCAGGAAGCCCTGACAAACGCCGCCAAAAACGATGTCAGCGCTATTGAACGCCTGGCGACAAGCCGTGCGCAAGCAAATGTCGACGAGTTTCGCGCAAGCGCCCAAAGCAACGCCTTCACCGGCGCGTCTGTCTCCGGCGCATTATGGTTTGATGCATCAACCGCGCGCATTGATGAAATGAAGGCGGTGGAAGATCAGCTTGCCGCAACATTGACAAATGAAGCGCGCGCTGTTGCGGCGCGTGGCGCCACGGCGCTGGTTTTTGTGCTTGTTCTGACGATTGTAAGCATCGCGGCAAGCGCGGGCATAACATATTTCTTCGCGAAAGCGATTTCGAAGCAATTGAATCAACTCGGCGCCGCGACTCGAAAAATTGCGGCCGGCAATTATGAAACGAAAGTCCCGGGCGCTAGTCGCAAGGATGAAATCGGCACGATTGCGAAGTCCCTACGGCAATTCCGAGACGACGCGGCCAGCAGTGCTGAGGCCAACAAAATTGCTGTCTTCAAGGGCACAGCCTTTGACGGATCATCGCAACCGATGATCATGGTGGACCGGGACTTTATCGTCACCTTCGTCAATGAAGCGACGAAACAATTATTCCGAGATCACCGCGAGGAATTCCGCGTGGCGTTTCCGACGTTTGATCCCGAGAACATTGTCGGATCGTGTATCGACGTTTTTCACAAAAATCCGGCGCATCAGCGTCAAATGATGGCTGATGCATCGCGCCTACCGTTCCATACGGATATTTCCCTTGGCGATCTCAAATTCTCGCTAAACGTCAGTGGCGTTTTCGATGAGAACGGCGAATATGTCGGCAATACGCTTGAATGGCGCAATGTCACGGCCGAGCGGACGAGCGCCGGTGTTTTAAGAGCGCTTGATTCGTCCCAGGCGATTATCGAGTTCTCGCCGGACGGAACGATCCGTAAAGCGAATGAGAATTTCCTGAACACCATGGGCTATTCCATGCAGGATATTGAGGGCAAGCATCATTCCATGTTCTGCGACCCAGATTTCGCGCGGACCGAAGAATATAAAAGCATGTGGAAGCGCCTCGCCATGGGCGAAAGTATCCACGGAAAATTCCAACGTTTCGGCAAAGGCGGCAAGCCGGTCTGGCTGCGTGCGTCTTACAGCGCTGTCGTCGACGGGAAAGGCGAGCTTTTCCGCGTCGTCAAGCTTGCGACTGATATTACTCAAATTGAAGAAGACCGTATTCAAGTCGAGAAAGAACGCAAAGCGCGGGCTGAGGAATTGGAAGTCGTTATCGGCAGTCTCGCTGAAGGTCTTACGGGGCTTTCCGACGGAGATCTAACGCGAGAAATTTCTACGCCGTTCGCCCAGACCTATGAGCAAATCCGAACCAACTTTAATGTGGCTTTGGTCAAACTCCAAGAATCGATCACGTCCGTTATCCAGAATACGGATGGTATCCGGACTGGTGCGGGTGAGATTAGCCAGGCGGCGGACGACCTTTCCCGTCGAACCGAAAACCAAGCGGCGACCCTTGAGGAAACCGCGGCCTCGTTGGAGGAACTCACCGCGAGCGTCCGCGCCGCGGCTGAAGGCGCTGAAAAAGCAAACCAAGTCGTTATCGACGCGAAGAAGAACGCGGAGACAAGCGGCGTCGTTGTGCGTGAAGCGGTCGGCGCTATGGGCGAGATTGAACGTTCGTCACAGCAAATCTCACAAATCATCAGTGTGATTGACGATATTGCGTTCCAAACGAACCTTCTTGCGCTCAACGCTGGCGTTGAGGCGGCGCGCGCAGGTGATGCTGGTCGTGGCTTCGCAGTCGTTGCTTCGGAAGTTCGTGCGCTCGCGCAACGTTCATCCGATGCCGCGAAAGAGATTAAGACCTTGATCTCAGCAAGTTCCCAACACGTTGAGCGCGGCGTTGACCTTGTTGGTCAAACTGGTGAGGCGTTGGAAGAGATTGTAACGTCCGTCGCCAGTATCTCGAAACGCGTATCCGACATCGCCACGTCCGCACGCGAACAATCGACCGGCATTGCTGAGATCAATGTCGCCATGAACCAAATGGATCAGGTGACGCAGCAAAACGCAGCCATGGTCGAGGAATCAACGGCTGCGAGCCACTCTTTGACCCAAGAGGCTGAACAATTGGGCCAAATCGTTTCGCGCTTTAAAACGGCCAACTCTCCTGGATTATCAATGTCCCCATCGGCGCCCTCATCAGCGCCTGCGCCCGTGCATCAACAACAAGAACGCGCGCAAGCCTTCGCTGCGTCGCAGCCACGCACGCAAGGTGCGACGGCGCTAAAAGCTGATCCCGTCGCTGACGATGACGATTGGGAGGACTTCTAGAGACTGCCTTAGCGGCGCAAACGGGGATGGAGAGCGGTCGCGACGCTCTCCCGCGTCAAACGACTGACTAACTTTCGTCCTTGATTTATCAATCCGTCTCCGGAGCTCGCTTAATGGAAAAAGTCCGCGTTCTTGTTGTCGATGACTCCCGCACCATGCGGGCGGTGATTAAGTCTCGTCTTCGTACGGACCCCGATATTGAAGTATGCGGGGAGGCGGGCGATCCTTATGAAGCTCGGCAAGCGATAAAATCACTGAACCCTGACGTCGTTACTCTCGACGTCGAAATGCCGCGCATGAACGGGCTGGAGTTCTTAGAAAAAATCATGCGCCTGCGCCCGACGCCGGTGATTATGATTTCCACCCTGACGCAATCAGGCGCCGGAGCATCGATCGAGGCGCTGAGCCTTGGGGCTTTCGACGTCATCGGCAAGCCGGCCGGCTCTGAATTCGCGACGGCGTTCACTGACTTGCCCGAAAAGGTTAAGGCGGCGGCGCGCAGCCCTATCGCCGAACGCGCCCGTGCGCGGACGCCAAAACCGGCGATATCGAGCTATACGCCTGCTGATCGGTTCATCGCCATCGGCTCGTCGACAGGCGGCGTAGAGGCGTTATTGCAAGTTCTTCGGACGTTCCCAGCGAATTGCCCGCCGACCGTCATTACCCAACATATGCCGGAATTGTTCACGTCCAGTTTCGCCGTTCGGCTCAATCAGAATTGCGCCCCTGAAGTATCTGAAGCAGAAGATGGCGCGCCTCTGAGACAAGGACAAATTTATCTGGCGCCCGGCGGCGCCCGGCATCTTGAAGTGGTCAACACCACCGGCTTGCAGTGCCGCCTTTCTGAAGGCGACTTAGTTTCTGGACACAGACCATCCGTCGATGTTTTATTCCGCTCTATGGTGCAGTTCGGCGAACGGGCCGTCGGCGTTATTCTCACCGGCATGGGGCAAGATGGCGCGCAGGGCCTGAAGGCGATGCGCGACGCCGGCGCCCATACGATTGGCCAAAACAAAGAGACGTGCGTTGTCTACGGCATGCCGCGGGTGGCGTTTGAACTCGGCGCCGTGGCGGAGCAATTGCCGCTCGACGGCGTCAGTGAAGCGATCATGCGAGCGACGGCGGGCGGCCCGGCTTGCAGCCGGAGGATCGCTTAATGTCATTCGCATTGAACGATCAAAACCGCGCGCCGGGATCGAACAGGCGTAAAGCCATTCACGTGGTGCAGGGCGATTTCGCCGTTTCTGACGACCCGGAAGCGATGCTCACCACTGTCCTTGGCTCGTGCGTCGCCACGTGTCTGTTTGACGCCGAGGCCGGCGTTGGCGGTATGAACCACTATCTATTGCCGGGGGAGCAAAACACCAACCATAATGTCGTATATGGCGTTAACGCCATGGAATTGTTGATCAACGGGCTTCTAAAGCTCGGTGCGCAACGAGGGTCGATCAAAGCAAAGCTCTTTGGCGGCGCTAGCATGATCAATATCGGTTCTAGTATCGGCGATAAAAACATCGAATTCGGCCGCCGGTTTTTGCGCGACGAAGGCATTGAGTGCGTGAGCGAAAGCCTCGGCGGTATGCGGGCTCGGCGCGTTCAGTTTTGGCCGACAACCGGCCGAGCGCGCCAACGCCAACTCACGGATGTGGCGGACCCTGTAAAGGTCGAACCACCCGCGCCGAAGCCGGCGCCAAAACCTGCGACAGCGGACGATGTGGAGTTTTTTTAGTCGTTTTAATGCCCGTCGTAAAAGAACTTTGGATGCTTGCGGTGTTGTGAACAGCGTAACGTTGCAAATCGACTTATTCCGTTCACAGTTTATTTAGCATTGAAATTCCAATCAAAAAGACTAGTCGAAATAGACTATAAAGCCCGCCGGCGTTTAGGAGTTTTCAACTGAAGCGCGACTAGTATATCTCAGGTTGTTTTTGGGAAGCCTGACGCAATGAGCAGCTATTATTCAAATGCGGCTCTTTATGTGCGCGACGCGCGTGACAGCGATCGCTATAAGGTGAGCGGTCGCGCTGAGCTGGTGCGAGACGGTAGTCTGCACGCCGCGGGAACGATGATCGACATCTCCCGCGGCGGCGCGGCGTTTCGCGCTTATACGCCCCTGCAGACCGGCGCAAAATACCTATTCGTCGCTGAAACGACGACGCCAGCAGTGTGCAAATTCGGCCCATTGCCCTGCGTCGTAACCCGGTCGTTTTCCAATCACAGTTATGGGATTCAGTTCGAAATTGACTATCGGCAGTCTGCGAAACTAGAAGACCTGCTTATCAAGATGTTCGCGCCGAAAAAGACGCCATATTAAGGGCGTTCGATCGCTGTAGAAATTAATTACATCTATTTTTTGGAACCGGCGCTGATTAAACGTTCAGTCTTACCGCCGTCTATTGCGATATTTGTAAGCGACGAGGCTAGAAAAGGTCTAGCTCGCCGCTGTCCGCGTCGTCATCGTCCCGCGATGTTGTAGGAAGGTTAGGGTTCGCGAGGCGATCGGCGAGGGCTTTTAGCGTTAGATATTTCGCAGCGGTTTCAGAATCCAGTGCGAGATCGTCCGGCGGTTTGAGCGCGTTCATAAATTGCGCAAGGTTCTCTAATGTCTGGGTGATGACGTCGACTTCTTGCAAATCGACGGGCGCGCTGCCATGGGCTTCAATATAATCGTCCAAGAGAACGCCGATCGACATTTGCAATCGATGCGTGGCGCTCGCCATTTGTTCCAACTCGTCACCGACGCGATCGAACACGGCGGCGCCGTTTGCCGCCGAATCCTCAGTGTCTTCTGACGTGTCTGTTGACTTCCGGTTCGGCGGCGCCGTCATTACAGCTTCCCGACGACAGCCTCGATGCACGCTTGCAGCGACTGCGGCGTGAACGGCTTTTTCAAGAAGTTATTGATGCCGAACTGTTTCGCCTTGTTGACGAGATCTTTATCCGCCGAACCCGTCACGAGAATGAAGCCGATCTTGGCGGTCATCTTGTTGTGACGAAGCTCTTTTAGCAGCTGCAGACCATCCATGCCGGGCATGTTATAGTCAGAGATAACAAGATGCGCCGGCGCCCGCATGAGCGAGTCGAGCGCTGATTTTCCGTCCTTACGGAAATCTAAGTTCTTTACACCAATCTTTTCCAGAGGCTGAATAATAAGCCCGCGGCTCGTCGACATATCGTCAACGACCATAATCTTGATGTTGTCTCGCAATGCCATACCACTAATCCCTAATCGCGCGACGGTCCCTGGAGAAAGGTGTAACCCATCGGTCTTAAGTAAGATTTACTTCTTAAATGCGGCTATATGCCGTCACGCCTTCACTTTTGAATGATTGCAACGCCGGTCCTGATATACGTTCCGAATGGCCGATATAGATGCGTGCGCCCGGTTCCATGACGTTCGCGAATTTCGTCCAAACGGCTTGTTCAGTTTCTTCTTCAAAGTAGATCACGACATTGCGGCAGAAGATGACGTCGAACGGGCCTTTAACGGGCCAGTCGCGAATAAGGTTCATTTCTTTGAACGTGATAATCGATTTAAGATCGGGTTTTGCAACCCACATGTCATCTTCGCCAGTGACTTTTGAAAAGAAACGGCCTTTTTCCGCTTCCGGAATGTTCTTTAGAAGTTGACCTTCGTATTGACCGGCTTTCGCCTTGCCGAGAATGCTGGGGTCGATGTCCGTCGCAAGAATTCGAATATTCCAAGACAGCGCTTCCGGAGCGAGGGCGAGAATGCTCATCGCCATCGTGTAGGGCTCTTGCCCGCTGGAGCAGGCCGCGGACCAAAGTCTGACGCGATCGCCCCGCGCCGCGCGCTCGAGGAGCGACGGCAAAATATTCGCCTTCATATCCTCAAAATGGTGCGGTTCGCGGTAAAAATTCGTAACGTTCGTCGTCAGTGAGGTGAGCAAGAGCTGGCGCTCTTCGACATTGGCGGTGTCGGAAACAATCGCGCAATACTCAGCAAACGTCTTTAAGCCAAGCTTGCGGATGCGCTTAGAGAGGCGGGAGTAAACCAGCGAGCTTTTGCAGGGCGACAATGCGATGCCCGCTTCACCGCGAATAATATCCGCAATGCACTCAAAGTCTCGCGAGGACATTTGAAAATCGCGATTGCCGCTCGCTGCGACAAGCGTATCTTCTTTGGCGACCACGGCTGTCATGCGGCCTCAACTTGCAGGGGCGGCAAGACGCGCTCTAGGTCGATGAAACGGATCATCCGGTCTTCGATCGCCATAACGCCGCGGACGAACGCTTTCGCCGTCTCTGACGCCACGTCAGGCGTCGGCTGCAGGCGCTCACCGAGAATGGTCAGGATATCCGAAACAGCGTCGACGAGAAGGCCGACCAACTGATCATTGATTTGAGCGACGATGATAACGTGGCGCGCTGTCGGTTCTGTTGGTTCGAGGCCGAAGCGACGGGCGAGGTCGACAATCGGGAGAACCGACCCACGAAGATTGATAACGCCACGGACGAATTCCGCCGAATGGGGAAGGGGCGTCGCTGGCGTCCAGCCGCGAATTTCGCGTACCGACATTATGTCGACACAGTATTCTTGGTCTGCGACGCGAAATGCGACGAGCTCGCGAGCGTTTTGCGTATCGTTTTGTTGTGCATCCGTCATGGTGTCACCCTGCTAGCTGCATTTGAATATCTTCACGTACGGCGGCCGGCGCCGTGCTTACTAGAGCGTCCGCATCAAGAATAAGCGCGATGCGGCCGTCGCCGAGAATGGTCGCCGCGGCGATACCGGGTACATGACCATAATTTTCTTCCAGACCTTTGATAACGACTTGCCGTTGATCTTGGATCGCGTCGACGAGGAGCGCCGTCTTAGCGCCTTCTTCGGTTTCCACCAAGAGGATGACGCTTTCTGCGAACTCCTCCAGGCGTTCACGATAGCCAAGCTGTGCGCCCACATCGATAATCGGCACAAACGAGCCACGGATTAGAACCGTCGCCGCGTCTTCGCAGACATTGTGGATATCGGCGTCGTGCGGCTTCAACGTTTCAACGATGGAGTTCAATGGCACGACGAGCGTTTGGTCGGCGACATTGACCACCATGCCGTCCAAAACGGCGAGCGTGAGCGGTAGACTGATCGAAAACGTTGTGCCTTTGCCGGGCGTCGATGAAATCGTGATACGGCCGCCAAGCGCTTGAATCGCGCGCTTGACGACGTCCATCCCGACACCGCGACCGGAAAGGTCGGAAACTTCTTTCGCTGTCGAGAAGCCCGGCATGAAGAGAAGATTGTCAATTTCGGAGTTCGAAAGCTCTGCATCAGCGGCGATGAGGTTTTTGTCGATCGCGATTTGTTTGACGCGCTCTCGATTAATGCCCGCGCCGTCGTCGCCGACTTCGATCAGTACCCGTCCAGACCGGTGGGCGGCGGTGAGGCGTACGATGCCGCGCTCGTCTTTATCAGTTTCGACCCGCTTTTCGGGTGTTTCGAGCCCGTGGTCGACAGCGTTTCGGATCATGTGCGTTAGCGGGTCCGAAAGGCGTTCAATAACGGTCTTATCAACTTCCGTCGCTTCGCCGTCGGTTTCTAGCGATACTGATTTTCCAGTGGCGTCTGACGCCTCACGGACAATTCGCGACATGCGTTGGAAAAGCGATTTCACCGGTTGGGCGCGGATCGCCATGACGCTTTCTTGAATTTCGCGCGTCAGCTGTTTGAATTCTTCAAACCCTGTCGCGAGAGAAGAATTTTGCGCCATTCCAGCGTCGGATGCGCATTCGGAGAGCATCGCCTGATTGATGACCAACTCGCCGACGAGATTGATAAGCCGGTCGACGCGTTCCAAATCAACCCGAACCGTTGCTTTCGCGCCCGCTGGCGCGTCTTTTCCGGCGTTCTTTTTCGGCGCCGCTTTGGGGGCGTCGTTCGCTGGTGGAGCGGTTTGCGCTGGCTCGTTCGTATCCGGCTTGTTTGCTTCCGGCGCGATCGTTTCCGCTTGTGGTTCCGCAGCAATTTCCGCAGACAGATCGACAGCGTCGCTTTCGACTTCTTGTTCGGATGGTTCGGCTTCGTCGTTCGCCGTCACGTCGCCGTCGACGGCGTCGTCCGTTTCTTCGCTCACGGCGGTCGCGGCGGCAGTGATTTCCAGATCACAGTCGCCTTCGACAAATTCAAAGACTTCTTCGACCGCAGACTGCTCGCTTTCGGTCTCTAACCGGATCGTCCAGGAGAGATAGGCTTCGTTCGTATCGAGGGATGCAAAATCCGGCAAGCCTTCAGTATCGACCGTCACCGATGTCTTGCCGAGGTCGTCTAGGGCGCGAATAAGCAGTGTTGCGTCATTTCCGCGGGCATAGAGCGCCGTGTGCGGTTTAAAGACGATCTCAAAAACGTTTGGACCGTCGTCTGCTTCCGTATCGTCATCGCCAAGACCGAAGTCCAACGCCATTGGCGTAAAGCTTTCGATATCCTCGCCGCCGCCGCTTTCTTCTTCCTCTTCGGCGCCGGCGACCTCATTGAGTTCACCGATCAGTGTGGATATCGACGCGTCGTCGATATCGCCGCCGTCGCGTGAAGCCGCGACGAGATCAGATAACACGTCTCCTGCACGCAACAGGACTTTCAGAACCTCTTCCGATGCGTCTAACCGTCCGGCGCGCACTTCGTCGAGCGTTGTTTCAAAGGTATGAGCGAAGCGCACTAAATCGTCGAGACCAAACGCTCCGGCGCCGCCTTTAATTGAGTGTACAGCTCTAAAAACGGCGTTTACGGTTTCGCCGTCGTCGTCGCCATTGTTCATCGCCAGCAAGCCGGCTTCCATGGCTTCCAGGAGTTCTTCACATTCAAGGAAAAACGTCTCGCGGATTTCTTCCATTTGATCCATGAGGGCGGCCTATCTTTACGCGGCGACGCGGCGAATTGCGGCGACGAGCTTATCTTTATTGAAGGGTTTGACGATCCAGCCGGTGGCGCCGGCGTCGCGTGCGCGTTGCTTAAGTTCTGGCGCACTTTCAGTCGTCAGAACCAGGATAGGGGTTGTTCGGCGGTCGTCGCCATTGCGGACGCCGTCAATAAATCCGAACCCGTCGAGGTTCGGCATATTGATGTCCGTTATAATAACGTCGGGCGTGATGCCTTTTAATGTATCCAATCCATCGACGCCGTCTTCGGCGAGGTGGACTTCGAACCCTTCGCCCGCAAGAGCGAGGCGGAGCATGTCACGCATGGTGCGTGAATCATCGACGGCGAGCACGGAAATAGTCACGAAGCGGCCTCCGTTAAGGGAAAGAGATCAGACGAAACGCCAAGCATAGAGAGATTTTCTTGAAAGGCCGTTGACGGATTTTGAACGACGAAATCGTGTCCGTCCGCGCGCCACTGGGCGGCGGCGCTTAGCAGCACTTGCAAGCATTGTCCGCCAAGCAGCGTCGCATTCGCCGCATCAATGGTGACCGAACCGCCTTTAGCAGCATTAAGCGCTTCGACAAGCTTTTCCGTCGCTGCTAAATCTAGTCGACCGTCCAGGGAAATAACGTCGCTCACTCTTGGTCTCCTGTACGCTTTGGCGTGCGCCCCAAAGGAAGCATTCAACAACGTGACTTTTAAAGTCGCGTAAAGCGCCTCGTTGGTGGACGCGCTATGGCGTGCATGGATGCTAACCACAGGTTGAGTATCGCGGATTATCGTTAAAGAACGCTTAGAGCCCGGTTCCGAAGGTGAAGAATCAAGAGCGGCGGACGTTTGTGTGTTTTACTCAACAGAGCGGCTATAAGCGGTACAATTATCAATTAAGCCGCGGATCGAGTCCGCTTTCGAGAAACCAAGGAATGAAAAAAATTGCGGCGAGCGCTTTTATATCGCGGCCCGCCGAATGGTTTCGTTAATAGGATAGAGAAGTTAGGCGCTCGGCGCATTAATGCGCCGAAGAAATCAGAGCGATTCCTCGCCGATTACGCAGTTTCGGCCGTTTTCTTTTGCTTTATATAAGCAGCGGTCCGCTCGTTCGATGACTTCCGTCGCAGAATCGTCCTTACAGATACGGGCGACGCCAAAGGAAATTGTTACATGGCCAATGACTTCGTTGGTTGAACGCTTGGTTAAGCGTCTTTTGGCGATTTCCCCACGCAATTTGTCAGACAACATCATCGCGTCTTCGAGGGTTGTATTTGGAACAATAATCGCAAATTCTTCGCCGCCATAGCGGGCGACGAGGTCTTGCCCTTTGGTGTTTGCGCTCAGGCCGCTTGCGACGAGTTTTAATACTTGGTCGCCGACCTGATGACCCCATTTGTCATTGAACGACTTAAAGTGATCGACATCGCCTAAGATCAGACATGCCGGTTCGGCGTCTTCTTCTTCTAGGGCCAGAAGTGTTTTTTCCATCTCGCGATCAAATCGCTTGCGGTTCGCGATGCCGGTTAGGCCGTCCGTATAAGCTTCTTCGCGAATTTTGTGGACGTCGTCGCGAAGCGAAGTGAGCTCGCTTTGCGCCACTTGTAGCTGACCCTCCAGATCGGCGTTGCGTTTCGTGATTGCCGATGTCGCGTCAGCCAAAACCGTAATTAACGACGAGAGTTCTGTTTTTTCCTCAACCGTTTCCAGGCTCGACATCGCGGTTTCAAGCGAACCGGAGAATGATTTGTAATCGTCACCGGCCGAAACAATGCGTTCGATGACGCGCTCTACTTGGCTGGAGACGCCCTCCGTCGCCACCAAAACTTCTTTAGCGTGCAATTCGTTGGCGAAGTGACGATCATGCAGAAGTTGTGTCGCTGCATCGGTCAGCGTTTGGTCGCTTTCGATCGCCTTTTCCAACTCGGTGGAGAGTTTAGGGTTGAGACCGGCGATATGCGTGAACCAAAGTTCATAGGACATCGGTGACGCTGACGCTGCATGTTCTTTGATATTCTGCAACGTTTCGTCAGCAAGTTCGAAGCTTTTATCCGCGGGAATGGTCATGTTCATATCGATTATTGCGACGTCTTAACGTCATTCTCCCCAAATCATTGGATGGCGGTATGTCTGTGACCGCTATAAAAACGTAAAAGGCTAAAGAAAACGTGGAACAGTTCAAAATCAACGCCTGAATGTCTAAACCGTCGTTAAGGTCTCGATAAGAATGGATGTTACTGCCGGGCAAGCTATGCAGAGTAACTTATAAAAGTGGGGATTTCCGCGGCTTGTTAACTGTCCCATGGGGCGGTAGGGAACGGTCGGGCGGCAGTAGGGGGCGGCGGAGGGCGATGCGCCCCGAAATGCCGATAAATTATATATTTTCCGTAAGCAAATCGGCGAAGCCTGGGTCAGGGTCTTCCAAGAGTTTCACGGCTTTCTGCGATTGGTGGCGACCCAATTGGCCGACGGCGAGCGGTCTTACATCTGACCCGTTTTCGACCGCAAGATGAATGCGTTCGAGATGGTCACGTGGGAATACGATTAATTGACCCGGTTCAAACTTTGAAATTTCGTCAATCGTCATTGATGTCTGGTTAATCACGGCGGAAAGCGCCAACGGTAATTCCAGCGTTTCTTGATGCATATGCGACGTCCAAACGCCGTGGGCGGAGGCGTCTTCCAGCTCTCTCGGCTTGGCGCTAACGGTGATTTCTTCAACGACAGAAACCGGCAAAACAAGTCTGGCGATCGCTCTGTCGTCTTCCGTTTCGCCAAATGCGAAACTTATAAGGACGATTTTCGTAGTTTCGTCCAAAAACCGAACGTTATCGATAAGACGTTCGATTTCCATCTCACCAAACAACTCCATTTCGGTCTTTTCCGACAGGATTGGTAAGATTTTTAAGAGCGGTGCGAACAGGCACTCGAAGAGAGGGCGGCTTAGTATTGTATCAATGGCCGTCGGCACATATTCGTCTTCATCGGATACGGTGTCGTTCTCACCGGCAAGGCCTGCTTCAATCCAATAATAGGTCAGCTTGTTATCGAAGTGAAAAAGAACATCCTGTGTAAAACAGTATAATGATTTTTTGGGTAGGTCGGCGAAGAGCGCTTTTACACTTTTCACTTCAGCGTCAAAGTAACGCGGCGAAAGTGTGAAGCGCGGTTCCAATAGGAGCGACTCAGACATTTTAGCTGCGAGGTGATCGGCGAGATCAATGACGTTTTCATCAGGCTTACGCCCGTCTGCGGCTTTAATCTTACGCCTTAGTAATTCACCGCCGTGTTCCGCCATAGCCCCATCGCCCCTTATTCGAGAAGTCGCTTCTAACTCAAAAAAGTCCTACTGAAGTGATGAAAATCGTAATGAAGTATATCTTTAACGTAAAAAGGGTTACGCACGACTTAAGCCGAAAGAGACACTCTGCTTTGTCGCGTGAACGTCGTGACAGGGTTAGTGTTGTATCAACCCTAATATCGCGTTTTAGAAACGACGTTTAATCCCTAGCGAAGTAACCCCCAGCGAAGAATTCGATGAGCGGCGATACAATCATCAAAAAGAAGAAGGTGATTAATGGCGGCGGCCACCATGGCGGCGCCTGGAAAGTCGCCTATGCCGACTTCGTCACCGCGATGATGGCGTTCTTTTTGTTGATGTGGCTTTTGAACGCAACAACAGAAGACCAACGCAAGGGGATTGCGGATTATTTTGATCCAACAATTCCCATCAGCCGGGTTTCCGCTGGCGGCAGCGGTGTGATGGACGGTTCATCGATCTTTGCGGAGGACAAACAAGCAGAAGACGGGACGGGCGGGTCAAAAGGCGTGCGCGGACCGACATCGCCGAAAGCGGACGGGCAGCCGACGGATGAGCGTGATGTCGTTCCGGGATCGGACCCTGATGAGCTGGCGTTCTCCACCTCGCCAGGCGGCGCTTATGAAGAAATCGATGACAAAAAGTTTGCGGCTGATGAGGACACCGCCGCGGTCAAGGCTGAAGTTTTAGAGAAAGCCGCTGAAATGGGCGTCGGCGGTGAGCTCGCCGAACATTTATTTATGCGCCAAACGAACGAAGGCTTGGTGATTGAAATAATCGATCAGAAAGACAAGGCTTTGTTCGCCGTCGGATCGGCGCGTCCATCGGAGAAGCTCAAGATACTCATAAGCGTCGTCGCCGAAGTGACAAGCGCTGTTGAAAACGACATCGCCATTGTGGGACATACGGACGCGACGCCGTATCGAACGAGCGGACCGTACACCAATTGGGAGCTTTCGAGCGATCGGGCGCTCGCGGCGCGGCGGTTGATGATTGAATTTGGCTCAACGCCTGAGCAAATCGTTGAAGTTGCTGGTAAAGCGGCGTCTGAGCCGTTGTCTGAAGATCCTTACGCGCCGCAAAACCGGCGGATCTCCGTCACACTGCTTCGAAATTAAGGTTAGTTATAACGATTTCGTTTAGCGACTTTTTAAGTGTTTGAAGATTATCACACTACCTCACACACGAATTTAGTGGCGAGGTATAGAAATGGGTATTTCATCGTCTTTGAACGCTGGCGTAATGGGGCTCGCGGCCAACGCGACGAAACTCGCCACGATTTCTGAGAATATCGCGAACTCTGAGACCGCCGGCTATAAGCGTGTCGACTCTGAGTTTAACTCCATGGTTTTGGACTTCGCCTCCGGCGCCTTCACGGCCGGCGGCGTTCGGGCCGACACGATTCGTTTCGTCGATGCGGAAGGGCCTATTCAATCGACGAGCAATCCCACGGATATCACTGTCGCCGGCGGCGGCTTCCTCCCCATGACGGATCTTAACAGCGTTAACTCTAACTCCGGGACGCCCAGCTTGTTTCTGGCGACGACCGGATCATTTCGTCCCGATGAAGACGGGTTTTTAAAGACGCAAAATAACCAATACCTGATGGGTTGGCCGATCGATTCTGACGGTAATGTCGTTCAAGCCGCGCCAGATAGTGTTGTCGGCCTAGAACCGATTAATGTTCGCCAGAGCTTGTTATCTACGGCGCCGACGACACAAATTGATCTCGGCGTCAATCTTCCGGCAAGTGCTTCGGAAGTTGGCGTAACGCCGGTGACATATGAAGCGCCGGTCGAGTACTTTGATAATCTGGGGCAGTCACAAGTCATCACCTTCGCCTTTACGCCGGACAATGCCACAAATCCAAACCAGTGGAATGTGGAGATGTTCGACAGCGCTAGCGCCACGCCAACGGTCGCCTTCGCTGATTTCGCCGTTGAGTTTGATGACACGTCGCTAGAACCAGGTACGTTGCTGAATGCGCCTGTCGGCGGGACGGGGGCTACCTATAACGCCACGACAGGAAACATTGAGATTACGATGCCGCATGGGCCCGTCAACGTTTTTGTCGGCTTTGCGACCGGCGAGTCCGCAATGACGCAAATCGCCGCTGACTTCTCGCCGATCGGTATCAGTAAAAATGGCGTTGCTTCCGGTAACTTACAGAATGTTGAAATTAACGAAGAGGGCTTTTTAGAGGCCGTCTTTGACACCGGCTTCCGCCAGGCGATTTATCAAGTTCCGGTAGCGGATGTTCCGAATAAAAATGGACTGCGCGCCGTTGACGGACAAGCCTATCAGGTGTCCCAAGAAAGTGGTGGGTTTTTTCTCTACGGATCTGGCGAAGGACCGGTCGGCACGACTGTGGGCTTCGCTTTAGAGGGCTCCACCACGGAAGTGGCGGCCGAGCTAACGGCGCTGATTGAAACCCAACGCGCCTATTCGTCGAATGCACGGATTATTCAAACCGTGGACGAGGTTCTGGAAGAAACCACCAACCTCAAACGATAGGAGCGACCGGCGGGGAACCCGTTTCGTCGCGTAGATTATGACGATCTCCCAAGCCCTCAGTGCCGCGACGTCCGGCCTCAGCGTCTCTTCACGGCGTGCCGCCGTCGTCTCGAGCAATATCTCCAACGCGTTGACGCCTGGATATTCCCGGCGCGAAGTAACGTCGGTGGAAAAAATAACCGCCGGCGTTGGTCTTGGCGTCGAAATTTCCGGCATCCAACGGGCCAGCGACCCTGCATTAACGGCGAGCCGCCGTGCGGCGGTGGGCGATTCCAGCCGCGACACGGTTATTGCCGACACGCAGTCCAAACTGACTGGTTTGCTTGGCGGGCCCGAGGAAGCGTTCTCGTTCTTCTCGATTATTGACGACTTTGAACAGTCGCTTTCCGATTTGCGAGAGACGCCTGAATCGACGACGCAACAACAGAACGCCGTCGTCGCCGCGCAGCAGGTGACGCGGACGTTCAATCAAATTGCGAGTGAAGCGAACCAGACCCGTTTTGACGCGGACAGCGCGATCTCGCGCCGTGTCGACGAGGTGAATAGCGCCCTAGAACAAATTGCGTCTTTAAATGGCGAGATTAGCACGTCCGCTGCTGCGGCGCGCGACACGTCAGCGCTCGAGGATCAACGCCACGTGCTGATTGACCGGGTTGCGGAAATCATCCCTGTACGCGAAGTACCACAATCGTCTGGTCAAATTCATCTCATCACGAATGAAGGCGTATTCCTACTGACGACGGAAGCCAAACAGCTTGAGTTCACACGCTCTACGGTGATCGCGCCCACCGACAGCTTGACCAATGGTGATTTATCGGGGCTCGCGGTCGAGGGCGTTGATATAACGCCAGGACAGGGCAATGCCTTCTCCGTTGGCGGCGGCGAGATTGCCGCGCAATTCGCTGTCCGTGACGAAATCACCGTCGAGTTTACCGAACAGTTAGACGGACTTGCAGCCGATCTTATTGATCGTTTCTCTGATCCGACCGTCGACCCAACGTTGACGGGCGGAGCGCCTGGTCTGTTTACGGACAATGGCGCGGCGCTGGCTGACCCATATGATGCTGGGCTTGCCGGGCGCATCGCAGTCAATGATGCGGTTGTGCCGGAGAATGGCGGCGAAGTATGGCGCATGCGCGATGGTATTGGCGCCGCGGCAGCTGGGACGCCCGGTAATTCCGCGGTTATCTCATCGCTCTTAGACGGCATGCGCAGTGACCGAGCAATTAACGCCACCGGCTTTGCGGTCGCCATGTCTTCGGTCGACGCCGCGGCCGAACTGTCATCACTGCGCGCCGGCGCGTCTCTGGCGGCGGACACGCAAGCCGCGACGTCAACGGCGCGAGCCGATGGGTTGATTGATGCTGAACTTGAGGCGACGGGTGTTGATACGGACTTAGAGCTTCAGAACCTCCTTAGCATTGAGCAGTCCTATGCGGCGAGCGCGCGCGTCATATCCGTCATTGATCGGATGTTAGCGGCCTTGTTGGAGATCTAAGTCATGAAACTCTCGACATTCCCTGATCTTCTTAAGTTTGGCTCTCTGCAGGATCGCGGCGCTACGCTGCGGCGTGAGCTCTCCGAAGCGCAGTTAGAACTAACGACGGGCTTTCGAAACACCAAGAACACCATCAAGCACTTGAATGGCCGTATTGGCGATGCGCATCTTTTGCGGCGTGAAATTGAGCGTTTCGACCGTAAGTCGGCGTCATTTGCACTTGGCTTGGGGCGTGCGTCGATCGTTCAAAATAGCCTTGATCAGGTCTTAGACACTGTCGGCGCCATCCCCGAAACAGCGCGTGCGGCGTCGTTCCGCAATGACAAAACCCGTTTGGACGCTGCGGCGCTAGAGGCTCGTTCATCGGTAGACGTAGTATTTGCTTCACTTAATGCTCAATACGGTCGTCGGTTCTTATTTTCAGGCGACGAAACAAACGTCGCACCGATGGTTGACGCACAATCGCTCGTTGACGACATCGAGGCTATTGTCGCGGGCGCGACGACGGCGGCTGACGTTGAAACGGCGCTTGATACTTATTTCGGCGCCGGCGGAACGTTTGAGACCGTTCATTATCGCGGCGGCGATGGAACAGCGGCGACGATTGAACTCACCGAGAATGAACGCGTCGGTGTTGAAGTGAAAGCGGATGCACAAGCGTTCCGCGATCTTATCCGCGGCCTCGCGGTAACGGCGACAGCCGGGGCGGCGACATTCGAAGACGCTGAACGCAACACCATGTTGCAGAACGCTGCGACGGATATGATTGACGGCATTGAAGGCGTCTCCGTTCTCATTGCAGAAACCGGTTTGACAGAAAATCGGATCGCTAATGCACAGGCGCGTCTCCAAGCGGAAGAGGCGATTGTGACAGAAGCTTATGTGGCGATGGCGGGGCAAGACCCTTACATCGCCGCGACCCGCGCCCAAGAACTCGAAGTGCAATTGCAAACGACGTACACGATGACGGCGCGCCTTGCACAGCTTAATTTCACCAACTTCATTAGCTAGGCCATGAACCGTTTCTTCAAAAACCTTTTGATTGGCGCCGGCGCCTTAGCCGCAGCGATTGCCGCGCCCCAGGGCGTCGTCGCTCAATCTGGCGTTCGGCTGAAAGATCTCGTAGACGTCGAGGGCGTCCGTGGTAATGATCTTGTCGGTTATGGCCTCGTGGTCGGCCTGGAGGGTACAGGCGACGGCGTACGAAACTCACCCTATACGGAAGAAGCGTTATCGAGCCTGCTGGAACGTCTCGGCGTCAATGTGCAAGGGGAAGATTTTCGTCCGGCGAATGTCGCTGCGGTGATTGTCACCGCAACCTTGCCGCCTTTCGCGCGCACCGGCTCGTCTATTGACATCACGGTTTCGGCGATCGGCGACGCGAAAAGCCTCTCCGGCGGCACATTGGTGATGACGCCGCTTAATGCTGCAGACGGACAGATCTACGCTGTCGCCCAAGGCGCTGTTTTGGCGAGCGGGTTTTCTGCGGAAGGCGAGGGCGCCTCGCTGACTAGCGGCGTTCCCACCGTCGGCGTCGTGCCGTCCGGCGCCCGGGTGGAACGGGAAATCGGCTTTGATTTCCAAGGCATGAAAAGTATTCGGCTTGCTTTGAGGGCGCCGGACTTCACGACGGCGGCGCGTATGGAGTTGGCGATTAATAACGCCCTCGACACGCAAATTGCGCGACTTTTGGATTCCGGCACGGTGGAGCTCGACCTTTCGAAGAATGATCGCACGCCGGCGCATTTGATTAGTTTGGTCGAGAATGTGACGGTCAATCCCGCGCAAAAGGCGCGCGTCGTCGTGGATCAACGCTCCGGCACAATTGTTCTTGGAGCGGATGTGCGCGTCGCACGCGTCGCCGTCGCGCAAGGCAATCTGTCAATTGCTATTTATGAGCAGCCCTTGGTGTCGCAACCGAACCCCTTCGCTCGTCAAGGCGAAACCATCGTTGTGCCGCGCACCGATATCGCCGTTGATGAAGGCCGGGAAGGGGGGCTCGCCGTCGTTGAACCGAATGTGACGCTCTCACAATTAGTCGGCGGCTTGAATGCACTCGGCGTTAGTCCCCGTGAGATGATTGACATTCTGAAGACCATCAAAGCGGCCGGCGCGCTCCACGCGGAACTCGTCGTACAATAATCCACTTAAGTCTGTTTGATTGATTATGCCGCCAGTAGCGGTCCCGATCGTGCGCGCTATTGTCTTCGCGGTGCGTCTATCTTCTTCATGCATCGATAATTACAGGCGCTTATCAGGCGGTCTGGAAGCTGTCTTATAAAGAAAAACGACGCGTCGTTTCGGGCGCGTCGTTTTTCTGTTTGTTGACTTTAACGAGAGTTGCGTGGGCGGACTTGTTTTTGTCCGAACGCCTATAGGTATTCGTCCTCGTCACCGCTTTCCAATTCGATAAGTTCGACTTCACCGGATTCGACGAGTTTACGCACGACATCGATGATGGCGTTCTGCGCCGCCTCGGCTTCTTTCATTTTTACGGCTTTCATTTTGCCGATGTCTTCTTCTATTTGCTGGCCCATCCGCTTGGAAAGGTTCTCGAAGATATATTCCACGGTTTTGGCGGCGTTCTGCTTGCCGAATTTGATCGCCTGTAAGAGGATCGTGCGATCGGCGACGCGGACAACGGACGGAACGCCGTTCGGCGGCAGACGCGCCGAAAGGTCTTGGAAGGTCAGCAAGGACTGTTTGATTTCATCGCCAAGAGAGGGCTCTTCAGTATCGATGAAATCTAGAACGTCTGTGCGTTTCGCCTGCGGTAGGAAGTTTATGACGGTGCTCAGCATGTCGCTCGGCTTGCGCGATAGAGACCGCTTGCGCAGCGGCTTCAGGAACTCACGGTTCACCGTTTGCGAAATCATCGTGATGAAACGTTGATCGACCTGGCCAAGCCGCGCCATCCGCAAAAGGACGGATTTAACAAGCTCATCGTCAAAGAGGTCCAGCACTTTGGCCGACATTTCGGCGCTGACGCGGCTTAGAACGACCGCGGCCACTTGCGGATGCTGGGTTTTTAGGTACTCCGCCAAGTCAATTTCGGACGCATCATCAAGTTTTTCCCAGATCGATTTACCGCCTGGCGCGTCAATATCATCGAGCACACGGGTCAGCGTATCGGACGCTACGAAGTGCGATAGTAGTCGCTGAGTTTCTTTGAAACCGCCGCGAATTTCGTCTTGCGGGCGATCAACGTCCTCTAAGAACTCACCGATAACCTCATCGATTGATTCTCTTGGAACGGATTTTAACTGGGAGAACGCCCTAGCGAATGCACGAAGATGCTTGTCGCCAATGCGTTCAACAATCGGGCCGGCGACTTCCGGGCCCATAGCGGCTATAAGAACCGCCGCTTTTTGAGGCATGGAAAGCCCCTCCCAATTGCTGACGCCGCCGGATGGGTCTTCAATTTCGATAAGGTCCGTCATGATGCATATCCACGAACGAGGGCGGCGGCCACAAGCGTCCACCCATTAGAAAGAACAAAGAAGATCAGCTTAAACGGCAGTGCGATAACCGCGGGCGGCACCATCATCATGCCCATAGCCATTAAGATCGATGCGACGATAAGGTCGATGAGCACGAATGGCAGGAACAGCATGAAGCCGACCTCGAACGCCTTTTGAATTTCCGAAAGCATAAAAGCGGGGATAAGAACCCGCATCGGAGCGGTCCCGTCGGCCCGTACTTCGGCGTTTTGCGGCAGCGCCTCGGCGAGTGTTGAAACAGCCACCGGCGACACTCTTGATTCCATAAAGCGTCGGAACGGTTCCAGCGTGCGTTCGATCGCTTGTTGTTCTGTAATAAGATTATCTAGATAGGGCGTCACGCCGAGCGCCCAAGCTTCCTTAAAAACTGGCTCCATAACGAATAATGTCAAGAACAAGGCGAGCGAAACAATCATCATATTAGGAGGGGATTGCTGCAACCCGATCGCTTGGCGAAGGATGCCGAGGACGACGATCATAAACGGCAAACACGTGATCATCATCGCGATGCCGGGCGCGAGGCTCAGCACCGTTACGGCAAGGAAGGTCTGGATGACCCTTGCGCTCAATGGCGATGGGCCGTCATCGGTCGGAATATCGCCTTGCGTCAACCCACTTTGCGCAAACGCCTCGCCGCCGAAAAACATGGCCAGCAACGTCCCGCCGCAAATGGCTGAAACGGTTAAGAGACGCAGTAAAAACCGATGCGGCGTTCTGCCTGCATGGCGCATCATTCTAGTCTCCTTTGGAAACGACTTCCGTGAGGCGAACGGCGAGGACGCCTTCCTCATCGGGAACTTCTTGTAGCTCTCCGCGCGCGATTGTTCGGCCTGCAACGCGAATTTCCACCGGGTCGTCGATTTTGCTGTCGAGTACGATCAATGAATCTCGTCTTAGATTCAGGAAATCCTTGATCAATGGCTGCGCCGTTCCGACAGAAACGACGACTTCGATCGGGACAGTGAGGATACCGTCAGCCGCGCCTAGTTCGCTGCGATCATCCGTCGGCGTGATTAAGGCCGGATCATCGCGCGGCGCGTCGGCGTCAGGGTCTTGCACGACGATTGCGTCGATATCGTCGACCTGTTCTGCTTCAGTTTCTTCGCTCATTCGGTCTCTTCCCCATCGTCTAGTTCGTTTTCGTCAGTGGGTGGAAAATCTGACTGTGTATCTGCAATGTCGATTGAAGTGGTTTCTTCAAACGCCCCTTCGTCGGTTTCGACAGTGTTCTCAGCGTGCTGGGCGTCGGGTTCTCTAAGATCCAACGGCTCCGCAAATGCGTCCTCATCGGATGCAGATGTTTCGCCCTCGCTCTCGTCGATGCTCTCGCTCTCTGAGCCGTCATCGGGGCCGCTATCGGCGTCGTCATCAAGCGCGGCCGCTAAGTCTTCAGGGGTGTTTTTCGTTGGGAGCGTTTCGTTTTGCAATGCTTCGTCTTGTAACGCTTCGCTTTCTGACGCTTCGCCTGGTAACCCTGCGTCTGCGGCGCTTATTCGGTCCGTCATGTCGGCGCGCAACGTATCCGGAATATGAGCGCTGAGCCGATCCAGGACGGCGTTTACGGCGCCGTCAATGTCCAAGTCTAAACCGCCCTCGCGCCAGGCGAGGCGTAGAGCGCCGTCGGAAAACTCCGGCGACTCTGAGATAATGACACGATTGTCGCTGATAAAATTTGAAAGCGCCGTTTTTAACTGGGCGCCAACGCCTGGGGCGCATGAGAGATGCAGCGTGCCGATAGCGCCGCCATTCTCTTCGTTGTGAAGAACGGCGGTCTCAATCGCCGCGGCGGCTTCAGCGGCGAACCCACATTTTGACAAATTCGGCAGCAGTGTACGGAATACATTCTCTAGGAAGGCGAGGCGGTCGGTCTCGAGCATTGTGGAGACGTCATCGACGCCGCCCAATGTTGCTTCCAAGCGCTCGAGCAGCGCCGCTTCAACGCCTTGCAGGGCTTCTGCTTTACCGGCTTCAACGCCTTCGGCGTATCCTTCCTCGCGGCCGCGCGTAGCGGCTTCGGCGACAAGCGTTTCCACATCAATGTCATCATCAGCGCCAAAGCGACTTCCAATTAGGCTAAGCCCAGCGCCGTTAGCGAAATCAGCGAGGTCATGAACGGAAAATGGACCGTGCGCCGCCGGCTTATCGCCGAAAGAGGGGAGATCTAGAATGGACGACTTCACGCCGGTTCCTCCCCACGATCGAGCCAGGTTTTAATCAAGGCGGCCGTTTCTTCTTGCTTGTCCGAGGCGATTTCCTTGAGTTTCTCAAGGGAATCTTGCGGGCCTTCAATTTCCGCAGCCATATCTTCCATTGGCGCGAATTCCATCTGCGGCGGTGCGAAGTCTTCTTCTTCATCCGCGTCACCACCGCCACCGCCGCCGCCGCCCCCGCCGCCGCCGCTCGCGCCTGCCGCGATAAGCGGTTTGACGACGAAGAGGCCGAGGATGAGCGTCACGATGGACGGGACAATGATTTTAATCAGGCCCATGATGTTGTTTTCGAGGAAACGCATGATCGGCGACGCCTCAGCGACGACGCCCGCGTCAGGCGTTTCTTGGAAAGGAAGCGTTTCGACCGTCACAACGTCGCCGCGCGCTTCGTCAAACCCAATCGCAGATTGAATGAGCTCGCGAAGGGAGGTTATTTCTTCCGTTGACCGCTCGGTTCGGGTCACGGTCCCGTCCTCTGCGACATTTCGCACTGCATCGACAAGAACGGCGACGGAAACTTTTTTAACGGCGCCTGGACGTTTTTGCCGTTGGCGCGTCACCTCAGAGAAATCGTAATCAATGCGCTCGCGGGCTTCGTTGCGTTGGCTAGAGGATTGATTGCCGCCACCGGCGTCGCCGTCGGGTAGATTACTGGCGACCGTTACGCCCGAAGCGGTGCCTGAAGCGTTTGACGAGACATCGGTCGTTTCCCGTCCGCGCGTAACGCGGCTGTCCGGGTCAAGAATACGTTCAGAAAGGGCTTCGCTTTCCATATCGAGTTCTAAAGAAACGCTGACCCGCGCGGCGCCATCGCCGACGCGCGCTTCGATCAGGCTTTTTAAGCGCTTTTCAAGGTCGCGTTCGCGTTCATTGGCGAGCGCGATCGCTTCGGTTTCCGGCGCGCCGTCGCCAGGCCGTAAGACGACGCCGCGTTCGGCGTCGATAACGGCGACTTTTTCCGGCGGTAAGCCGGATATCGACAATCCTACGAGATATCGAATGGACATCGCCTGTTGTTTGGCGAGGGGACCGCGTCCCATGCGTACTGTCACGACGGCGGAGTTGGCGTCGCCTTTCGCGTCGAATGGGCTGCGCTTCGCGGCGCCGATATGCACACGCGCTGAACGAACGCCCGGTACGGATAAAATCGTTCGCGCAAGTTCGCCTTCTTTTGCGCGCCAATAGGCCGCGTCAAACATTTCAGACGTCGTGGCGAAACCGTTTAACTCGTCGAGCAGTTCGTATCCGGCTTGGCTTTCGGCCGGCAATCCTTCGCGCGCTAAAGACAAGCGCACCGTGTCGCGAACGTTTTGGGGAACGTAAATCGCGTCGCCGTCAACTTTAGAAACAACATTCATCCGTTCCAGAGCGGCGATGACGTCGCCGGCGACATTCGGCTCAAGTCCTGCGTAAAGCAGCGCCATATGCGGCGTACGCACAGCGCTCGCCATATAGCTAAGCGCTGCAATCGTCGCCGCCACGGCGCCAATCAACATCATGCGCTTATTGGCGTCTAATCCCGCCCATACTGATAGAAGTCCGCCCATACCGTTCGTCCACTCGGTCTTAAATAAGTGTTCCGCGCAAATGTGTTCGCGAGACGCTTAATGTTTAACTGTGCAAAGTTCCGTCCGTTTGGATATGCGCACAGAGTATTTTCAAGCCTCTGCAATTTGATCAGACAGCCTTAACATTAGGTTTAGAGATCGTTGCTTATATCGTCGGTATTGGTTCTATGCCTCAAGCCTGGAAGATCACGTATGGCTGACGACGATAATGAAGTAGTTGAAGCGGACGAAACGGAAAAGCCGAAGAAAGGTCTCGGCCTTCCGGTGACGCTCGCTGGCGCGGCGGTGCTTGCTGCCGTGTCCGGCGCGGCGGCGTTCGCATTGGCGCCGGCCGGCGGCGGTGGCGGTGCAAAAGACACCGAAAAAACCGAAAAACATGCCGACGATGGGCACGGTGACAAGAAGGCCGACAAAAAAGCCGATAAAAAAGGCAAGGGCAAAGATAAGAAAAAGAAGAAGGGCAAAGGTAAGGACGGTCATGATGAGGGCGGGGGCGGCGCCGTTTATGTGCCGCTTGAGCCCATCATTGTCTCCCTTGGCCCCGAGGCGATGGCCAATCGCCTTAAGATAACGTTAGTGATTGAAGGCGCCTCGGAATACGAGCAGGACCTCATCAAGCTCATCCCTAAATTCCGCGACGTACTGAACACCTATTTACGTGCGGCTGACGCGCGCGATTTTGAATCGCCAGCGGCCATGAGTCGCGTCCGCGCCCATATCGCGCGCCGCATGCGCATTGTTGCGCCGGACGCCTCCATCAAAAGCGTCCTCGTGACTGACTTTATCCTCGACTGAGATGATTATTATGACGCTTATCGCTGATTTTCTGCTCTTAGCCGCAAGCGCCTGCGCTTGCTTTTATTGTTGGATGTTGAGCCGTCGCTTGCAGAAGCTGAAAAGCACGCGAAAAGGCATTGCCGCGAGCGTTGCTTCTTTATCTAAGTCTGTGGACGAAGCAAAACGCGCTATCGCGCATTCCCATATGGCCGCGGAAGAGTCCGTTGATCGATTGGCGCCGTTGGTCGCTGAATCAAAAGAGCTCTGCGCCGAACTCAAAACAATGGCGAAGGTTCTGAGCGAGGCGCAGTTCGCGCCTGTGCCTTCCGCGCCGACGCCGCCTGCGCCGGAACCTGTCGTTGAAGCGCCGGCCGTTGAACCGGCGGTTTCTGAACCAGTCCAAGACGAGAGCGCGGAAGTCGAGCCTGCGGACGACACGTCAAATGATGTGGACCTTGATGAGGAAGACACGGACTTTGAGGTCGAGTGGAATTCAGAGGAAGGTCAAAACGCTGAGGAAAGCGAAGACGAGGCCGATGAAGCGGAAACGCCGGACGTCGCCGCTGATTCCGAGCAAGGCGCAGACGATGTCGAAATTGATGATACCGATGGTGCCGATGAAAACGGTGAGGTCGCGGCCGACGCCGATGTAGACGGCGCCGCGACCGCGGTGGGCGACGATGAGCGCGACGTTATTTCCTTACAAAAGGCGTCGTGATGAAGCCGAGCGTTCTTGTTATAATAATTGTTGTCTTTTCGATGGCGTTTGTGAGCCGCGCGATCGGAACGGTCGGCGACGTGCGTATGCAATTGGCCGCCGCTGACACGCATGCGGACGACGGCCATAAAGAAATGGCTGATAAAGCCCCGCATGACGCAGATCATGGCGATAAACATGCGGATGGCCATGACGCCAAAGAAAACCACGCGTCGCACAGTGATCAAAAATCAAGTGACGACAAACACCATGATGATGGGCACGGAACGCCAGGCGGCGCCGTCGCGCCGATGAATGCGGCTGCATCTTTGCAAATCCCGCCGCGCAAAGAGCCAGGCGATTTCGTCGGTCTTGCAGAACTTATTAAAGAACGCTCAGCTGAGATCGAACGCCGGATTGCGGAGCTTGATGAGCGCGAACAAGTGCTGATGGCGGCTGAAGTGCGCATTAATGAGAAACTCGTCGAACTTGAAGCCGCGCGGGCGAGTCTCGCGGAGAAAGCTGCGCGCGTCGACGCTGCTTCTGGCGAGGACATCAAAGCGCTTGCGTCGATGTACGCAAATATGAAGCCGCAACAAGCGGGTCAGATTTTCAACGCGATGGAGCCGACATTCGCCGCTGGTTTCCTGACGGCGATCCGCAGTGAGGCGGCTGCCGCGATCCTCGCTAGCATGGACCCCCAAAAGGCCTATGCCGTGAGCGTGATCATTGCGGGGCGGAACGTCCAAAATTAAACAGCGCCGACATCTGAGTCTGATTGTATAAAGTAGGGCGCCGCCGTCCGCTTAAATACAGCGCCGCGTTCGTCCGTATAAAGTGTCATCTTTTCTATGGACCTGGGAAGATGCTTTAGCGCTTCGTTAGTACACGTTTCCGAACGCTTGATCGCACTTATTGATCTGGAAACGTTTTAGAATCCCGAAATCGTCCATCGCTCGCGGCGCTAATCTCAACTTTTAAGAGAGATCGTCAGGATTTGAGTAAATTTTAACCGTAATCGTTCAATTTTGAGAAAGTCGCGGAATATTTCCGCGTTCCAGGGATGGTGATTGCGCGATGGGCATTATAGTCGGCCTCGTTATCGTTTTAGGCATGGTCTTCGGCGGGTACACGCTTGCGGGCGGTAAGATGGGCATCATCTTCAAGTCATTGCCCTATGAAATGATGATGATCGGTGGTTCCGCCGTCGGATCGTTCGTCGTCGCCAATGATATGGGCACGATTAAGCATACCGGTGCCGACCTCGGTGCGGCGTTCGGCGGAGCAAAGTGGAAGAAGGCGGATTATAAAGACCTTATTTGCTTGTTGTATGAGCTTGTGGTGATCGCGCGGCAAAGCCCTGTGGCGATTGAAGAGCACATTGAAAACCCTGAAGGCTCAAGTGTTTTCACAAAATATCCGAAGATCGCGAAAGATAAAACGGCTGTCGAACTCATCTGCGACACAATTCGCAGTATGATGATGAATTTCGATAACGCGCACCAGGTCGAAGAACTGTTTGAAAAGCAGCTGGAAGCCTTAGACCATGACAGTCAACATGGCGCGCATGCGTTGCAAAGTATGGCGGACGCGCTGCCGGCGCTCGGCATCGTCGCGGCGGTTCTCGGCGTTATTAAAACCATGGCCTCGATTGACAGTCCGCCGGAGGTTCTAGGCGGCATGATCGGCGGCGCGCTGGTTGGAACGTTCCTTGGGGTTTTTCTCGCCTATGGCGTTGTTGGTCCGCTTGCGGCGAATATCGGCGCGATGCGCAAAGAAGAGCAGCTTTTTTATATTCTGATTAAAGAAACGCTCGTCGCAAGCTTACAAAAACACGCGCCAGCCATTTGCGCTGAAGTCGCGCGCCGGAATGCGCCTAAGCACCATCGGCCGAGCTTTGCCGAGCTTGAAGAAGCGTTGCGCGATTTAGGGACGGCGGCGTAATGCAGTTTAGCGTTCGATCAATTATCGGCGCCATGTTGGCCCTCGGCGTTGCGCCATTGTCGGCTGAAGGGCCGACAATGCTGCAGCCTGCAATGGATTCGTCCGTGATAGCATCGATGGAGAAACCGGATTCCGTCTTGGTGAAGGGGGGGGAGCACAAAAAGTTCTCCCGCGTCGTCATCGAGGCGGATAACGCGCCGTATAAGATCGATTTCTCACGTCGGAAGATACGCGTGATATTCCCAGGCGCTCTGCATACTTATGACCTAGCGTTGATTAACGATAAAAGGAAAGCGCACCGCGTTATAAAGGGACGCCCTGTCGATAATGTTGGTGAGAGCGGCCTTGAGTTTGATCTCAATTGTAATTGTGGCGCGCGCGTCGATTACAGCAAAACTGGGGCGCTGATCGTCGATATCTCTGAAGCTTATGGCGCAACGCCCACAGGGCAGATCATCGGCAAACCGCAGAAACTGACGTCCGCGTCTGATGCTAAAGCGAAGGGTGAAACAATTGTCGCGACAAGGGAAACCGATGCTGACGCCGCGGAAAAAACGGATGCTGACTTAGCGGAAGATGCTTCACGCGTTGAATCAACCGATACTGTTGAGACGGCGCGTTCGAAGATGCTGGCCTTGTTAACGCAAGCCGCTGACGAAGGCCTTGTGACGTTTAAAGATGAAGCGGCGACGACGGCTGATCCGGTGACGCCGGCGGCATCGACGTCTGATGGGACGCCGCGGCTCATCCGATATAAATGTGCGCCGAACAACCAATTCTTCCCGGCCGGCACGGGCGCGCCCCTTGATGCGCCCTTAGAAAAAATAAGCGCTTTGCAGTCCCAACTTGTCGGCGAATTTGACGCTGCCAATGAAGACGTCGTGCGGACGCTCTATTGGACGTATCTTTCGATTGGTTTCGGCGATGAAGCTGGCGATATCCTTGAGGCGTTTCCCTTGCCGCCGGTGGAACAGGAATTTCTCACGGATCTAGCGCTAGTCGTAGCGGACCGGGAACTACCGGAAGACAGCCCTCTTAGGCGCTCTTATGGGTGTCGCGGGGTGCACGCTTTATGGCGCGCTGTCGGATTATCGCGCGAGAACCCAGGTCTTGCATTGCGTGAAGCTGATCCGTGGGCGAAGGGCCTGGCGCGTTTGCCGGTCGAACTCAGAGGCGATTTTGCAACACGTCTCGGTCTTGCCGCTGTCGCGGCGCAAGAATGGGGCGTTGTCGGACGGTATCAACAAGAAGCCGCTTATGTGAAAGAGAGTAGCGCAGCGTTCAAGTACTTATCGGCGGAGTATGACCGGCACCGTGGCCGTGAAGAAAAAGCGCGCGCTCTGTTCACAGATCTTGCGCAAGGGCAGTCGGAGCATCAACGTGATGCGCTTTTCGCCTTAGCTGACGACTACGCTAAAACCGGCGAAGCGCCGCCGGAAGGGTTCACCGAAGACCTCGGCATGGCGGCTGCCGTTTCAGAATCGACGGCGATAAAAGAAAAAGCCATTGTTATGGAGGCGACCGCGCTCATTAGCGCTGGAGAGCTCGACGTCGCCTTTCAAGAGATCATCCGTACATACCGGGCTGCCCCTGGCGCGCGCGTGGGACTGGGGCTGGCGGCGCGCACGCTTATCATGGAAGCGATGACAAGCGGTGACGATGCAGCAAAACTAGCGGCGCTTGATGCCTATATGGACCACCAATCGTTCTGGAATGCGACCGCTAATGACGGCAATACGGATGCTCTGCATACGGTCGCCGCTCGCACGGCGGTCGCGTTTGGCTTGCCGAACGCCGCGACGCAGTCACTGACGCGCCGGGTCGGCGATACGACGGCTGAGGCGAAACTGATCGCGCGGGAAATTAACGCCCTTTCCACATTAACAACCAGTCCATTAGGCGCTGGCGTCACCGGACGCGGGACGTGGGAGAAGCGCCTTGACGCTCTAGCTGGCGATGCATCGTCAACGGTCGACGCAAAAAAACGCCTTGCGACGGCGTATCTCGCCGGCGCCACTGAAGCGCCGGAAGGCGTCGATATGGAAAGCGACGACGCGGCGAATTTCAAAGGCGCGTTCCGCGCAAGTTTAGATCCTAAGACAGCGGATGCGGCGGCGTTGAAAAAACTAGCTGACGACGCGAGCGCCGACGTTGCGCTATTGAGGGAGATCGTCAATGGCCGATAATATGTTGACGGCTGCGCTGTCTCGTCAGAGCGGTCTCGTAAAAGAACTTAATACGCTCGCCAACAATATCGCCAATGCGGATACGGCCGGGTTTCGAAGCGAAGGCCTAATCTTCAGCGAATATGTCAAGTCGCTGTCGAGCGGCGACAGCATGTCGATGACGCGGCCCGGCGCCAAACTCGTCGACTTGACGCAAGGCGCGCTTTTAGAAACCGGCGATCAGCTTGATCTTGCGATTGAGGGCGACGGCTTCTTTTTGATCGAAACAAACGCCGGCGCGCGTCTGACGCGGGCAGGCGGTTTTGCGCTCAACAACGCTGGTGAGATGGTTGACGCCGATGGTCGTCGATTGCTTGACGCGGGCGAAGCGCCGATCGCCATCCCGGCCGGGACAACCTCGATCACGATTTCCCGCGACGGGTCGATAGAGGCCGACGGCGCTGCAATCGGTCAGGTGGGCGTTGTAACGGCGCCGGCGACCGGCTTGATGCGTGAGGGCGATAATCTCTTCCGCGCCGAAGAGGGATACGAGCCGTCGGCGAATTTCGGCATTGTCCAAGGCGCGCTTGAAGGATCGAACGTCAACGCCATGGGCGAATTCGCCCGGCTGATTGAAGTGCAGCGCGCCTATGAGGCGAGTAAATCCTTCATGGATAAAGAATCGGACCGCTTGAAACGCATGGTCGAAGGGCTTGGACAGCCGCAAACTTAATTCGTCTAGGAACGACTTAACTGGGTTCGGGACGTAAGGAGGAAAATATGCAGGCGCTTAGAATTGCAGCCACGGGGATGGACGCGCAGCAAACGCGCGTTGAGGTGATCTCAAACAACCTCGCTAACATGAACACCACCGGTTACGCGCCGCGACGGGCGGAATTCGCTGATCTTCATTATCAGCAAATTCGTTCAGCCGGCGCTATATCGTCGGTGACGGGAACGGTGTTGCCCACCGGCGTGCAAATGGGCCTCGGCGTGCGCGCCGCGTCCGTTGCGCCGGAGTTCGCTCAAGGCTCGATGCGCGAGTCCGGCGGCGACCTCGATCTCGCAATTGAAGGCCGCGGGTTTTTACAATTTACGTTACCGAGCGGCGAACTCGCCTATAGCCGAGACGGCTCGCTGAAACGCACCGGCGAAGGATTGATTGTCAATTCAGAAGGCTACGAATTAGCTGACAACATCACCATCCCTGAGGACGCGCGCAACATCTCCATCAACGCAAACGGTGAAGTTTTTGGGTTTTTTGAAGGCGATCCCGAAGGGCAATTGTTAGGTGCAATTACGCTCGCCACCTTCCCAAACCGCAAAGGCCTAGAAGCGATCGGTAACAATTTGTTCCGTGAGACTGCAGGATCAGGTCTCCCGATTATCGGCATACCCGGAGAGGAGGGGCGCGGCACCGTGCGCCAAGGGTATTTGGAAGAATCGTCTGTAGACGTTGTTAAACAGATTGCCGACCTCATCGAGGCGCAGCGCGGATATGAGCTGAACTCGAAGGTCATTTCATCCGTCGATCAGATGTTCGGCGCTGCTGTTCAGATTAGGTAGTGTGATGCGCGTATTTGTGTTTCTGTCACTTTTGCTGATTGGTTTCAGCGGGACCGCCGCCGCGGAATCGCTTTTTGCAGGGCGCAATATAGCGGCGGGCGAACTGATAAACGAAGGCGACCTCATTAACGGCGAAGGCGTCGTCGCGGCGGCGTCGCGTTTTTTTGGTCTTGAAGCGCGGCGGACGGTTTACAAAGGTCAACCCGTCAACATCGCAAATTTCCAATCTCCCACTCTTGTAAAGCGAAACGCCATCGTCCGTATGGAGTATTTGCAAGGGGCGCTGAAGATAACGACGGAGGGGCGGGCGCTCGATGAGGGCGGAAGCGGCGATCTCGTTCGCATCATGAACCTTGGATCACGGCAGACGGTCACTGCGCGCGTTATCGGCGCGGACACCGTTCGCGTTGGACGGTGAGGGTGACAATGATTAAGAAGTTAATCTTTATAGGCCTTATGGCGCTATCGGCGTCGGCGTGTTCGACGCGGCTCGATCATATCGGCAAAGGGCCGAGCATGACCCCGCCTGGCGAGCCGCGCGGAACAGTTCCGCCGCCTGACCCGGTTGAATTTGCCATCGCGCGGCCGCCGATTCCGGCCGTTGCGGAGCCGACGGGGCGCGGATCTTTATGGCGTTCCGGACCGGCGTCGTTGTTCGGCGACCGCCGCGCGCGCACGGTCGGGGATATCGTGACAGTTTTAGTTGAAATTGATGAACGCGCCGACATTCGTAATCGGACGGACCGCATTCGAAACGGTGCTGAGAACATTCAGGTTCCGGCGATGTTTGGTTTGCCGTCCTTAGCGGCTAGCGCGCTTCCTGGAACGCAAGGGATTAACCCGGCGGTCGACGCCAGTTCGTCGTCCACGTCGCGGGGCGATGGGCGGGTTCAGCGGCAGGAGCGCATTACGTTACGGTTAGCGGCGACGGTTAATCGCGTCCTTCCCAACGGACATTTAATGATTTTAGGCGATCAAGAAGTCCGGGTTAATAATGAGTTGCGCGATTTGCAGGTGGCCGGGGTGATTCGGCCGGAAGATATCTCGCGGCAAAACATTATCACCTATGACAAGATCGCCAGCGCGCGCATCGTTTATGGCGGGCGCGGACAGCTGACGGATCTGCAACAACCGCGAGTCGGTCAGCAAGTGCTGGATGTCGTCTCGCCCTTTTAGGACTGGGACGACATGTCGAAGCTCCTCGCCCCGATCATTTTTGTGGTCGCCGCCGCCGGCGGCGGCGGGGCGGGATTCTTTGCAAAACAAATGCTTGCCGGGGGCGAGGCGGAAGTCGAAGCTGAGGGCGAAGGCCACGGGGAAGGTCAGGGCGAAGACGGGGCGCATGGCGATGACCATGCCGACGCTGGGCATGCTGAGGATCATCATGGCGATGATGGGCATGGCGATGACGATCACGGCGACGGTCACGGAGATGACCATGCTGACGGCCATGGAGATAGCCACGGTGACGGGCACGGCGATGGTCATGACGACGACCATGGCGACGGCCCCAAAAAGAAAGCCTATGCGGACGACGGTCATGGCGGCGATGAACTTGTAGACGGCGTTGGCTACTTTAAGTTCAGTCGACAATTTGTCGTACCAATTATCGGCGAGGGCGGCGTTGGTTCGCTGGTTATTCTTGACTTAAATCTCGAGATGAGCCGCGAGGCGGCGGAAGCCTTTTACTTCCGTGAGCCGAAATTCCGTGACGCGTTAATGCAGGAATTGCTTGATCTCGCCAATCAAGGGCGTTTCCAAGGTCGCTTGACGGACCGGCGCAATCTCGACGCGATACGGGTCAATCTCTTGGCGGCGGTCCAGGACATCGCTGGCGACGCCGTCAAAGAAGTGCTGATACTCGACATTATGCGCCAAGACCTTTAGCGCGCTCTAAGCATCGAGCGTCGTCGGCTGTTCTTCCTGCGCCGGGCGCGCCGCCGTTACCGCGTCTACGGAGATATTGCCGCCGCCGTCGAGCTGCAGGCGCCACCCGTCATCGGTCTTGCGGACTTCCGTGACCCGATCGGCGAGGGGCGCAATGTCAGTCTTCGGCGCAAGTCCGCTTGAGCGATAGGTCAGTTCGATTGTGTAGTTGCCGTTCGGTGCGCGCACGCCGTCATCCGTCGCGCCGTCCCAAACATGACGCGTGTCATCGCCGGAAAGGTCCATCGTCCGCACGGCTTCACCTTCTGCATTCTTCACAACAGCGGTGACGCCTTCATAGCGGCCCTGTTCGGGCGCGGCGAAACGCACTTCTTGTCCGTCGAACCTAATGGCGTCTGGTTGATATTCGACATCCTTGCCGATCCAATCGGCGAGAGATTGGATATCGTTGTCGCCGCCGCTGGCCTCTATCAATTGGTCGAGTTTGTCGTTGGTGGCGATTTGCTGCTCGACGCTTGAGAATGTCGCCAGCTGCTCGATGAATTGCGTCGATTCAACAGGCTCCATTGGATCTTGATTTTTCAACTGAGCCGTTAGTAAGGTCAAATATGTATCAAAATCGGTGGCGAGCGTGGAGGACGCGCTGGAGGTAGACTCTTCTTCTTCCTTGAGGGTGCTCGTCGTACTTGTCGTCTGGTTTACAGCGCTTGTTGCTGAAGTGACGTCCATTTTATTCTCCTAACTAAATTCATGTGTGGACGCCCCTTCTGGGCGGCGGGCTTAAACCCGGATATCGACGGCGTCGTCGGTTTTAACGCCGACACGTGTTGCCGTTGCGTCAGCCGCGAGGCCGAGCGCGTTAAGGTCAGCGCCGCCGTCATAGGCGATCGCTTCGTTGCGCGCGTCTTCAGTCCCATTTTGTTCTTGCCCGGAGCCTTCCGTAAATTGGAATTGAGCGTTCTCAAATCCGGCTTCGGCGAGGGCGGCGCGCAGTTCGCTTTCATGGGCGCGCATCAAGGTCCGCGTGGAATCATTATCGATCGCGAGGACCGCGTTTAAGCCGCCTTGTTCGGTGAACTGCATACGAATTTGCAAACTGCCGAGTTCCGGCGGGTCAAGCTGTATGCTGACTTCGTTCTGACCGCCATTGCGCTGTACGGCGAGGGCGATTTGCGCGGCGGCGGCCTCAGCCATTGGAGCGGCGCGGGCGCCCGTTATGGTCGGCGTTGCGGCGACCGTTTGTTGAGTGGTGGTTTGTTGAGTCGCGATGAAATCCGGGCCGCTGAGGTCAGCGGCGGGTTCGAGCGTCGTCGTCGCCGTTTGGTCATTAGCCGCTATAGCGGCCGCCGTTTCCGAGCGAGATTTCAGCAATGTCTGTTCAGCGTCGACAGCGTCGGCTGCGTTGTTATCAACAATTTCAGCGTCTTGTAGATCGAGTAGGGCCGCGTCATCAGCGTCGCCTTGGGCGGCGGCGTCAGCTACGAGGTCATTGCCGAAACCCACGCCGTTCGTGGTGTCGATTGGTGCTGTCTGTCCATTTAAAGCGCTCGGTTGAGCCGTCGCCCGCGTCGTGGTCGCGGCGATGCTGGCTTTTAGCGCGGTATCTTCCGTATTGAGACCGACTTTCGCGTCGAACTCTCCTTCGGCGAGACCGACGTCAGGCTGGCTCGTCTGCGCGGTCTGCGTTGCGGCGGCGAGCGCTATGGCGAGCGCTTCGTCATCGGTCGCCGTTTCCTCGAGATCAAGGTCACTATCCGTCGTCTCAGCGCCGTCTTCGACTACAGTAAGGTTCGTAAGGTCCGATGCGATCGTCGCCTCGTCCGCAAGCCCATCGTCAACCGTCGTCGCTTCTTGCGTTGCATCAGCGTCAGCAGCGCTTTCGCTTGTTTCTTGCGACGCTCTCGTATCCGTTCGCTGATCGCTCTCCGTCGATCGGGACCGCGCATCACGCCGGCTTTCGGTTGATGCGTTATCGGCACGCTCCGGACGGTCGCGGTTTTCAGAGCGTTCCGGCCGCTCGGCGCGCCCGTTGCGGTCCGATTGATCGGAGCGCTCATTATCCCGCGCGGTGCGTTGCATCTCTCGCTGGAAGTCCGCTCCGCCGTCTTTCGACAATGAAACATCAGGCGCATTCGCGGTCTGACCTGGAATAGCGAGGGCGGGGTCTATGTTAAGCGCGATCGACATTTGGTTTTCCTTTAACGAACGGACAACCCTAATTTTATAGAAAACTCTTACTACCGCGTTACGGTCTTGGAAAAATCCGTAAGCACATGGTTACAGAGATGGATTTAAAACCGATTACTTCTGGCGCGCTTCCTACCGCGACGTCGTCAACGCCTGAAAGCGCTGCTGCGCCACGGGACGCAGAGGCGATTGCGCGCGATAACGCCATACGGCAGAAGGCTGCTGAGTTCGAATCCGTCTTTATCGGGCAGTTTTTAAAGAGCGCAGGGCTTGAAAAAGCCTTCGGCCAGGAAGCCGGGCACTTTGGTCAGTTTCTGTTGAATGATTTCTCAGAGAAGCTCGCCCAAAATGGCGGCTTTGGCATCGCTGAACAAGTGTATCAACAGCTTAAAGAACAAGACGCCGCTGCCGCGGCGATAAAAGATGCCGCTGCTGCGGCGGTGGAAGAGTTGCGACGAGAAGACGCGTCGCAGTCAGGTGATGAGGAGTGAGGTGCATGGCGAATAACGAAACAAAAAATGCCGCGGTCGAATTGATTGAAACCCTGACAGAATTATTGGACGAGGAACGAGACGCGCTTCTCAAAGGTGACTATGAGACCGTCAACCATTTGTTCGAAAAGAAGAAAACGCTCGCCGAACAAGCTGAAGCGGTGTTCGCGAGCGCCGCTGACGAGGAGGCGTCTGCCGCTGCTTCCGGCGATGGGCTTAACAAGGCTGCAGTGATCCGCTTGCAGAAGGCGTTGTCGCGAAATGAGGCCATGTTGATAGGCGCGCAAAAAGGCGTTGCGCTTGCGCGCCAGCGATTGACGACAATTGCACGCAAGAGCAATGAAGTCGGGGTTTATGACGCCTCGGGGGAGCGTCCGCAAATGGGCGCGCCGGCTGCGCCGGCCAACCGTCGCTATTGAAACGCGTAGCCTTGAATGCCAAATCGGATCAGCTCGATCTTTATTTGGCACACTCATACTTCCTTATGCGGTGCTTTTTATTGCCGCCTGTTAACATCGGATTATCCCTTTCCGCGTAATTCTCTCCATAGCAACTGAATGTTGCACGGAGACGCCAGTAGGTTCCCGTTGCGCCAGCACGCGCGCGCCGCCGATTGAATAGGATCGGCCGTCGCAGACCAATTTCAGGAAGCGACGTTTCGTCTTTCTACGGTCGAATTGCCGTGTAACGTAAAGGAACTTAGCCAATGGCTTCTTTGTTAACCAACACGAACTCCATGGTTGCGCTCTCTACTTTGCGCAACATCAATATGAGCCTCGCCGACGTTCAGTCGCAGATTTCGACGGGCAAGTCCGTTTCGAACGCTCGCGACAACGCCGCCGTCTACGCCATCTCCTCGGTCATGGAATCTGACGTTAAAGGCTTTGAGGCGATCTCCTCGTCGCTCAGCCTCGGTACTTCGTCCGTCGCCGTTGCGCGGGGCGCATCGGAACAAATCAACGAACTCCTGCAAGACATCAAAGGCTCGATCGTCGCCGCTCAGGAAGACAATGTTGACCGTTCGAAAATTCAAACGGACATCACCCGTCTTCGCGATCAGATCAATTCTATCGTCGACGCTGCGCAGTTCAACGGTTTGAATCTTCTCAAAGAGTTTGAATCAATCGACGTCTTGGCGTCTTTGGACCGTGGCGCTGACCAAAGCCTCTCGGCCTCGACGATTGTCATCGATCGTTTCAATCTGACGACAGATGCTGGCGCCTACAACGACTCCGGCACGGTCTTCACGACGACCGGCATCACCTACACCGACGTTGGTGGCGACTCCGGTATTGACAACGACGCACGTGAAGTGACGTTGACGGTTGGCGGTACAGTTGCTGCCAATGACACGTTTACGGTACAAATTGGTAATAACGATTTCACCGCAACGGCAACATCGTCTACCCTTGCTGACGTTCAAAACGACCTCATCAGCCAAATCGCTGCTGCTGGTATTGAAGGCATCACCGCAGTTGCCGGTTCGGGCGCTGGTGAAATCGATATCCAAAACACATCGCCATTCTTGACCTACGATATTACGGCGTCTGAGACCGGCGCCGCAGCGACGTTGACGCCATCCGGCCCGACGACGCTAGATCAGCGTGCTGATTCTGTCGAAATCTTAGGTCGTGCTGTCTCCGGCGGCGACGGTTATCGGATTACGATCGACAACCAAGTCTTTGATTATGTTGCGAAAGAAGGCGACGACATCAATGACGTTGCTGCTGGTCTGAAAGCGGCGATCGACCTGAAAGCGCCGACCATCGCCTCGACTTCTGGCGTGACGGTGCAAGTTCAGCAGTCGCTGAACCCGACGGCTGATGCTGCAACGCTTCTCATCGATAACTCGAGCGCTTCGACGCTCGCTGTCACCATCGAAGCGAAGCAAGCCGGTACGGCTACGGGCGGACTTCGCGCCCTGGAATCGATCGACGTTTCGACGGAAGACGGCGCTTCTCGTGCGCTCGACAACATCGAGGCTCTGATCCAAACGTCCATCGACGCAGCGTCGAGCTTCGGTTCTGCGCAAAAGCGGATCGACATTCAGTCCGAGTTCATCATCAACCTGACGGACTCCCTGAAGTCGGGCATTGGCTCCCTTGTGGACGCCGACTTGGAAGCGGCTTCGGCCGAACTGCAGTCCCTGCAGGTGCAACAGCAGCTTGGTATTCAGGCGCTGTCCATCGCCAACCAGGGCCCGCAGTCGCTGTTGTCCCTCTTCCGGTAATCTAACCTTTAGGTCCGGGGCGGTAAGATCCGCCCCGGACTTTTTCTATGGCGACGTTTTAACTGAAGACATCGCCTCCGAGACGACAGAATGTACGACGGGACTCCAAGCATGGACGGATATGGCGCAGAAGCGGGCTACGCGGCGGTCACGAAGACGATTGACACTGGCCGCGGCGGCGAAGCGAAAATTGTCGCGCGCATTATTTCTATGTTGGCTGCCGGCTCTAAGAAAGCCGCTGAGGGCGATATTCGGCCGCTCGCTGAAGCACTCCACAAAAATAACGAACTTTGGACGATCTTGGCGATCGACGTGGCGCAAAAAGGCAATGGTTTGCCTGCAGATCTTCGCGCCCGCATCGTTTATCTCATGGAATTCACCCATCAGCACAGTCGTAAAGTGCTGAACCGGGAAGCGGACGTCGCGCCGCTAATCAACATCAACAAAGCCATTATGCGCGGCCTTATGGGGCAAAGCGAAACGCCGCAAACTGTTGTTGCGCCGAGTGAAGGAGCCTGACGATGAGCGGTCTTGTCTTAAAACTCCAGCCGGGCGAGCAGATTTTGGTGAACGGCGTCGTCATGCAGAATGGCGACCGACGGGCGCAATTGCGCATTAAAACAAAAGATGCGAATATTCTCCGCCTGCGGGACGCTATGCATCCTGATGAAGCTAATACGCCGGTGAAGCGGGTCTATTACGCAGCGCAATTGGTGGTCGCGGGCGAGGCGCAACCGGAAGAGGTGCGCGCTGATCTTATCAAAGACATCAATGTTTTGCTTGGTATTTTCCGCGATCAAGAAAGCCTTACGGCGCTGCAGGACGCGCTGCGTCAGGTGGAGGCGGATCAATTCTATTTCGCCATGCGCGAGCTGAAACGCGTGCTGCCGATGGAAGAAACGCTTTTGTCTTTGAAAGCGCCGAACCCTGAAGCCGACGACACCGCAGCGTAGAAGCCTTCTAAAAAAGCATCATGAAAGCCCGTGACTTTTGACGGATTCGTCTTGTCAAAAAGCGGATGGCTATTGTTATTCCGCTGGCGGAGCGTCAGCTGGCGCGGGAGCCGGCGGTGCGGTGATGCTTTGGAGCGTTGCGAAGGCTTCTTCGGGCGTATCGCTTTGTCCCGCAATGAAGGCATCGAGTGTCGGGAACGTGCGGATCGCATGGTCCAAGGTTTGATCTGTTCCAGGCTCATAGAGGCCGGCTTTCACCATAGTTTCGTTGTCTCTGAAAGCGCCGAGAAGACGCCGTGCGTCTGCAAGAATTGCATTTTCCTCCGGGCTCGCGGCGTCCGGCAGTGATCGCGACGCGCTACGCAGGATGTCGATGGCTGGGAAGCGGCCGCGTTCTGCGATTGCGCGATCCATAATAATGTGCCCGTCGAGAAAGCCGCGCACGGCGTCGGAAATCGGTTCGTCCATATCGCCGCCGGCCGCCAGCACAGAGAAGAGGGCGGTTATGTCGCCGGCGTCGCCGACGCCAGGACCGGCCCGTTCCACCAGGCGCGCTAACGCTTGAAATGTCGATGGCGGATAGGCGCGCAAAGAGGCAGGCTCGCCGCCGGCCAGCGCGATCTCGCGGTGCGCGTCTGCGTAGCGCGTTAAAGAATCGAACAAGAGCAGAACATGCGCCCCCTCGTCGCGGAAGTGCTCCGCGGTCGTCATGGCGAGATTCGCCGCGCGCCTTTTTAAGGGCGCGGCTTGGTCCGAACTTGATGCGATGACGACCGTTCGGGAGCGGACATCGTCGGTAAGGGCGTGGTCATAGAAATGCCGCACCTCGCGGCCGCGTTCGCCGATCAGTGCGACGACGACGACATCGGCTTTTGCACGTGTCGCCATGGCGCTGATGAGGGAGGATTTGCCGACGCCCGGCGCGGCGAAGAGCCCGGTGCGTTGGCCTTGGCATAGGGGGAGAAACGTATCGAAGGCGTTAAGCCCACTCGCCATGCGCGCGCCGAAGCCGCGCCGTTCCGCGGGCGATGGCGGCGCCCCGTCGAGGGTTCGCATAATGGGGCCCGCCGGCGCGGCGACGCCGTCGGCTGAGCGCGCTAAAGGGTCGAGTAATTGTCCAAGCCAAGCCGCACTCGGCGCTTCGCTGCCGATGGAGATAAGTCGGGCTTCATCGCCGATCCGCACGCCGGTGAGACGATCATAGGCGTATGCGATGCAATCCTCGCCGGTCATCGACACGATCTCTGCCGTGACGGGCGCGCGGGCTTCTTCGGATATCACCGCGTCACGGTTGGGCTTGATAAGCACGCCGTCGCCGACGCGCGCCACGGCGCTAAGCCCGGATAGACGCACGCTCGCTTGATCAACGGCGGTGATGCGCCCCCAGACGGTTTTCGTCCACACGCGTTCGATTTCGTGACCGACGTCGTTCATTAAGCCCATGGTAACCTTCGTCGACAGCGTCTTGCTGAAATAGTTCGATTAATCAATCGTTCAAATTTGAATTGCATAGTCCTTCTAACATTAACGTTAACGTAAGCGAGTGGAGGCGGAAAAATGTTCGATGATTTGACGATTTTGAAGGACGCGTCGGCGCTCGCGCGTTATTCGGCGATGCGTCACCAGGTGATCGCGGAAAATATCGCGAATGCTAATACGCCAGGCTATGTGGCGCGAGACCTTGAAGGGTTTAACGCGGTTTACGCGGCGGAAAAAGACACTGGTCGCCCGATTGATTGGCGTACGGTGGAGTCCAAAAGCGCAACAGCTTCCTCGCCGAACGGCAATACGGTGTCTTTACAAGAAGAATTAGTGCGCAGCGCCCAGACGGAAGGGCGCCACGAGACGGCGGTTGCGATTTACCGCAAGGCGATTGACATTTTACGCATCGGCCTTGGCCGATAGGAGCGTTGACCCATGAACGTTTTTGACAAGACTTTTTCCCTGGCGGCGAGCGGCATGAACGCCCAATCGTCGCGCTTGCAGACGGTTGGCGAGAACCTCGCGAACTCCGACACACCAGGCTATAAGCGCAAAGTCGTCACCTTTGAGGCCGCTTACGGTCCTAACGGCATGGACGGCCCCCAACGGGTGAAAACCGGCGACACAATTCTCTCGCAAAAGCCGTTTAGCGAGGTCTATTCGCCATACCATCCGTTAGCAGATGAACGCGGCATAGTCCAAGGCTCCAATGTCAATATGATGACGGAGCTTGCTGACGCCAGCGAGGCGGGACGATCCTATGAAGCCAATCTTTCCATGTTCAACCAGGCCCGGCGCATGTATTCGAGCCTGCTTGATCTTATTCGCCGTTAAGGAGGCTATGAGCCATGGCGATTGATCCAACTTTTGCTTCGTCCGCTTATGCGGCCGCCCGTCAGGTGCAAAACAGCGCTGATAAAGCGCCCGCCCAAGGCGCTGGCGCTGCGCCGAAAGAAGGCGGCGAGGCCTTCGCCGCCGCGGCGAAAAACGTCGCGGACGCCGTAACGAAGGGCGAGAAAGCCGCCAGCGCCATGGCGGTGGGAGAGGCTGATCCGCACTCCGTCATTGAAGCGTTGGCGGTTGCTGAGCTTGCCGTCGAAACGGCGGTGACGGTTCGTGACAAGGTGGTAGAGGCCTACCAAGAAATTCTCCGGATGCCGATTTAACGACACAGGGGACGCACGATGGAATCGGAAATTCTCGACCTTCTCCGAGAGGGCTTGTGGACGGGCTTTCTCATGGCGACGCCGCTTTTGGCGACGGCGCTTGTCGTCGGTATTTTGGTTGGCTTGTTTCAAGCCTTAACCTCGATCCAAGAGATGACGCTGACTTTCGTGCCGAAGCTCGCGGCCATGCTCGTCGTTTTCTGGCTGTGCGCTGACTACATGCTGCGGATGATCGTTTCATTCTTTACCGACCGCATCATTCCCATGATCGGCTGACCGATCATCGGCTGATGTCGACGCGTTTCACCGGGCGTTTCACCGGCGGACTATAATAGGGGCGTTTAGTGCCGAGTTTCAGCATCAAAGACTTATTTCAACCGACGGTGCTGACCGCGCTGGCGCTGATGGCGATCATCGTCATGATGATTTTGCCAATTCCAGCGTGGCTCTTGGATGTCGGTCTCACAGCGTCGTTTTCCCTCGCGATTCTCTTGTTCACCGTCACGCTCTTCATCGAGCGACCACTTGATTTTTCCGCGTTTCCAACAGTGCTATTGGCGTCGCTTCTGTTGCGTTTGGCGCTCAATGTGTCGTCGACGAAACTTATCATCGGGCAGGGGCATACGGGCGCTGAAGCCGCCGGCGGCGTCATCAACGGGTTCGCCATGTTCGTCATGGGCGGGAACATCTTTCTCGGTTTGGTGATTTTCCTTGTCCTGTTGATCGTCAACTTCATGGTCATCACCAAAGGCGCGGGCCGCATGGCCGAGGTCGGCGCGCGTTTCGCCTTGGACGGAATGCCCGGCAAACAGCTGGCGATCGATGCTGACGTCGCCGCCGGCGCCATCACCCATGAAGAGGCGAAAGAGCGCCGCAGAATCGAGCAAGAAGAAACGACGTTTTTCGGCTCCCTCGACGGCGCTTCGAAATTCGTCAAGGGCGACGCCATCGCCGGGCTGCTCATTACGCTGCTGAACCTGATTATGGGCCTCGCCATGGGCGTCGGCGCTCACAATCTTTCGTTCGAACAAGCGGTGACGACCTACTCCATTTTAACGGTGGGCGACGGGCTCGTCTCGCAGATCCCATCGGTCATTACGTCGATCGCGGCCGGCCTGTTGCTGTCGAAAGGCGGTGTTTCGGGCGCTGTGGACAAAGCGGCGATCGCGCAATTAGGCGCGCATCCGACGGCTCTCGCCACCGTCGCCGGCCTTTCCGGCATCTTTGGCCTGATGCCGGGGCTTCCGTTTGTGCCCTTCATGGGGGCGGCAGGGCTTTTAGGGACGGCCGCTTATTATCAGTTTAAAGAGAAAGAACGTGCGAGGACGCTAGCGCTTGACGAGCCGCCGCCGGTGGAAATTGAGGAAGAGTCGACCCTCGGCGATCTACTCGACTTGGATGAAATCCATGTGGAGTTTTCGCCGACTCTTATCGGCCCACTATTGCAAGGCGAGGAGGGCCTTGACGCGCGTATTGAAAAAATCCGCAAGCATGTGGCGACGTCTTTCGGGTTTGTGTTGCCTGGCGTACGCCTCACGGACAATCCCGCTTTGGAGCCTGGCGAATACGCCGTGCGCATCCACGGCGTGAAAGTCGCGTCGAACCGCGTCGTTCCGGGCAAAGTCTTGGTGCTTTTACGGGACGACTTGCCGCTCGATATTCCGGGAGAAGACGTTCAGGAGCCCGTTTACGGCGCCCCGGCGCGATGGGTTGACGAGGCGCGCAATGAAGAAGCCGCGCTGATGGGCGCGTCGGTGATTACACCGGTGGAGGTGCTGGCGACGCACCTACTAGAAACGGTCAAAGGCAACTTCACACGCCTCTTAACGCGACGGGCGCTGCGGCGCATTCTTGACGCCGTCGTCACTGCGTCCGACCCGGCGCGCGCGGAAGAGAACCGCAAACTCCTTGATGAGTACATTCCCGACAAAACGCCGATCGATATGGTTCAAAGCGTCTTGCGGTTATTGCTGGAGGAGCGCGTCTCCATCCGTAATTTGCCGCTCATTCTGGAAGCGATCTCAGAAGTTCGCGATCGCATGGCGAGCCCTGAACAAATCGTTGAACATGTGCGCCAGCGTCTCGGCTTCCAAATCACCGAAACCTTGAAAGACGGCGAGGGCGCCTTGCCGCTTATTCAGTTAGGCCCGGAATGGGAGAAGCTCTTTAACGAGCATGAGACCATGACCGACGATGGCCGCACGACAATCTCCCTTCCGCCAACGGAGTTTAATCGCCTCGCCTCGTCGGTACGCGATAAGCTAAACGACGCTGCTGCGAAGGGCTCCTATCCGGTGATTGTCACGGGCGCCAGCCGCCGGCGCTTCCTACACACGATTTTGAACGCTAAAGGCGTGCGTAACCCGGTTCTCTCCTTTGAAGAGCTTGGCAATGACGTCCGGCCGTCGCTCGTCGGCGTCGCTTAACCGCCATGGACGCCCTGTTCCAGATTATTGCGCCATTCTTTAATTTGGCGGCGGCGGACGCCGCGGCGTTTATCGCCGTTTTTGCGCGCATATCGGGCATGGTGTATTTGTTGCCGGGCGTTGGCGAGCAAACCGTCTCCATGCGGGTGCGTTTGGCCGTCGCGTTCGCCATCGCCATCGCGTCGTATCCGATTTTGCGCTCCGATCTAATTATTCCGGATACGTCGATGGCGCGCTATGCGCCGATTGTTTTCGCTGAAATGGCGACGGGGCTCGCTTTGGGGTTAGCGAGCCGTTTCATGATTTTCGTTCTGCAGCTTGCCGGGTCGATTATCGCTCAGAACGCCTCGATCGCGCAAATCTTCGGCCAGAGCGTCGCTAACGATACGCAGACGCCGATCACCGCTTTGTTGACCATGGCCGGCATTGCGCTTGCTTTGTCGCTCGGCGTTCATATTGAAGCCGTGAAGCTCTTTATCGCGTCCTATGGCGTCTTCGCATTCGGTCAAGCGGCGGGGTTGGAGCCGATCGCCCTGTGGGCCGCCGACAGCGGCGCGAAGGTGTTTTCGTTCGCGTTTTCTCTGTCTGCGCCGTTTCTCGCTTTAGGTATCGCCTATAATTTAGCGATCGGCGCCGCGAACCGCGCCATGCCGCAATTAATGGTGGCGTTTGTCGGCGCGCCGGCGATCACCGGCGCGGGGTTATTGCTCTTGGCGCTTAGCGTCAGCGTTATTCTTACCCGGTGGAGCGCGACCGTGGGCGAGGGTTTCTTCGGTATCCTCACCCTTGGTCCGTAGGCGTAGGGAGTAGGCGCGGCGATGGCCGACGAGCAAAGCGACGACCAGGAGAAAAGTCACGACGCCACGCCCGAGCGCATCCGAAAGGCGCGTGAAAAGGGCGATGTTCCGGTCTCCAATGAAGCTAATACGGCCGCGGCCTATATTGGTCTATTGGCCGGCCTCCTTGCGCTCGGCGGTTGGTGCGTCTCCGTCGCCGGCGCGCGCCTCAAAGCGTTTTTGGCACGACCAGACATATTTCTGGGGGAGGGAACGGTCGGCAATGCCCTCGCCGGAGACGCCGTCGTTCGCGCCGCAATTGATGTGGGACTGGCCTTCTTGCCGATGGTCATGCTGCCCATGGTGTTCGTTTTGACGTCCATGATAGCGCAGCAAGCAATCGTCTTTGCGCCGTCGAAAATCGAACCGAAATGGTCGCGATTGTCGCCGGTTTCTAACGCCAAGAACAAATTTGGACCGAAGGGGCTTGCTGAATTCGTCCGCAGCCTCATGAAGCTGTCGCTCATCCTCATCATTTCAACCGTTGTGGGGATCTTTTTCTTTGAAGATCTCGCTGGCCTTGCGCAGTTAGACGCAAGCCTTGTCGGCGGCGAACTGTTCCGGATCGGCATTGTTTTCTTGAGCCTATTCACGGCGGCGGCGATGCTGATCGGCGCCATCGATTTGCCCTGGCGGCGATTTGAGCACGCGAAAAAGCTCCGGATGAGTTTTAAGGAGCTACAAGACGAAAACAAAGAAACAGAAGGCGATCCGCACATGAAGGCGGCGCGCCGTGATCGTGCCCGTGCGACGGCGAGGGCGCGCCAAATGCAAGAAGTACCGAACGCTGACGTTGTTCTTGTCAACCCGACGCACTACGCTGTGGCGCTTAAATGGGATCGCAACAGCGGCCGCGCGCCGGTCTGCGTGGCGAAGGGCGTTGACGAAGTCGCCAAACGTATTCGCGAAATCGCTACGGACGCCGGCGTGCCGATCCACCGTGATCCGCCAACGACCCGTTCCATCTACGAGCTTGTTGAGGTCGGCGAAGAAATCGAACGCGAGCATTACGCGGCGGTTGCAGCGGCGATCCACTTCGCCGAAGAAATGCGCAAAAAAGCGCGCGAATTCCGCTGGGGTGAGTGATGAAGCGCGGCGAGCTTGAAAACCTCCTTACCGTGATCGACGCTAAATTGACTGCCGATATGGCGCAGTTGTCCGCGGCCAACCGACGGCGGCGCGAGCTTGAAGAACACGCGGCGCTCTTGCGCCTACGCGCCATCGAGCAGGGTACGTTAGAGGGCGCCGCGATTGATCCAATTGATTTTTCACTAGCGGCGGACGCCAGCGCAGCCCGCGCCCGTTCCGCCGGAATTTTCGAAGACCAGGCGCGCGCCATGCAGCCGGCGGTCGACGCGGCGAAAGCTGCAGTGCGAAAAAGCCTGGCGAAGAAAGATGTTCTGGAAACGCTGCTTACGGAGCAGAAACGAAAAGCCGTCCGTCGCCAGGGTGGTTTTTAACGTTCCATTAACCATGATTATCGAGTGTCAACGAGCCAGGCGGCGATGCTTGCGAGAATCGCGAGGTCTCGCCAGGAAACGACTAGCCTTCAATTAGGCGGGCGGCTTGCTGACGTTTTCCCCCAAGGACTTCGGCCGGCCGCCCACTCTTTTTGTTTTGTTTCTCTGTCTAATGCCTATTTTGATTGAAAATCGTCAAACGTGAACTTCGCGCGCCTTCCGAAGACGATGCGGTTGACCGCTAGCGCGAATGCGATGCAAGCGATCAATATAAACAACATTGTATGAATGTAGTGCACCGCGCCGATATAGAACGATAAAATTCCGTATCCCACCACGCCGAAAACGACCGCCGCCGCGGCGGCGTAGGGCGCGACGTTCCGGAAGAAAATCGCTACGAAGAACGCTGATAAGATCGGCATAGAGAGAAGCCCGTTCAATTGCTGCACGAGATCAATGATCGATGTTGCGTTCTGATAAAGCGTGACGAGCCCGACGGCGACGCCGACTAATAAGATCGTTAAGAATGTTGCGATCTTGCGTACATGTACGTTGGGTTCGAAAAATCGTTCATGGATGTCGCAAACATAAAGAGCGGCGGCTGAGTTAAGCGCGCTGTTGAAGCTTGTCAGAACCGCCGCGGCCATCATCGCCGCGAATGCGCCGGAGAGCCAAGAGGGTAAAACCGCGGCCACCATTTGTCCGTAAGCCGCGTCGCCAAGCTCGCCGAAAAGCTTATAGGACGCGATGCCGGGCCCCGCGATCAACAGCGGCACAATCAAAAGGCGGACGCCGGCCGCGGCGAGAACGCCCTTGCGCGCCTCCGCGATAGAGGGCGCGGCCATGGCGCGCTGGGTGATGGTTTGATTAAAGCTCCAGTAGAAAATTTGGATAAAGATCATGCCCGTGAACAGCGTCTTCCACGGGATTTCTGAGCCGTCTGCGCCGATCAGCGTTAGGCGTTCGGCCGGTATGCCGGAGAGATCGAAATCGATCGCTTTAAACGACAAGAAGACGACAAGAAGGCCAAGGCCCAGGAGGCCGACGCCGCTATAGGTGTCTGAGACCGCGACCGCGCGCAAGCCGCCGAAGATCGCGTAGGCCGCGCCCACGGCGGCGAAGACGGCCGCGATGAGAATGAGCGGGGCGTCAATGTTGAACATCGACTGCATAAAGAGCGAGCCGGTATAGAGCATGATCGGCAGATAAATGAGGACGCCGGCCGTGAGAAAAAGACCGGAGATAAGCGCGCGCAACGCCTTGCCGCCATTCGCCCCGCCAAGCCGTTTTTCTAATAATTCCGTGGTCGTCGTACAGCGGTGCTTGTAATAGAGCGGTAGAAAGACGTAAGCGAGAATAATGAGCCCTGTGACGGCGGCGAATTCCCACCAGGCGATGAGCAGCATTTGTTTGCCGTTCATGCCGACCAACTGGTCCGTTGACAGATTGGTGAGCGTTATCGAACCGGCGATATAGATCCATGACAAAGATCCGCCGGCGAGGAAATAATCTTTATTGTCGTCGGCGGCGTGCGCCCTTGGTTGACGACACGTGAGCCAGGTTGCGAACCCGATAAGGGCGGTCAGTCCGATAAACACGGCGATTTGAACAGCGTTTCCGCTCAATGGATTTCCCCTCAACGTTTTTCTGATGAACGATGCTTCGCCTTCTTATGAAGACGTGCCCGCATTTTTTATTTCCCGTACGCTTTATTTCTTTATGCTGCGCCATAGGGCGAAGCTCGCGGGCTTTAGTGTCGCTGATCCAACGATAAAGTCCAGCGTTTCGGGTTGCAGCGCATCGGGCAATGAAACGGTTTCCGGTCCGTAATTTACCGCCAGGCTGAGGCCCGCCATATGGCGGATACGTAAATCCGGCGGCGTTAGAACGGTTTCGATGTCTGCGACGGCGCACAAATGATGGACGAGGGCGCCGAGAAAGAACGGGTCAGGAACGCTTGCCAGGTAATAGTAGTTCTGATGAGGATATAATAGTCCGGCGCCATCGTCTGTTTTTGCAATCGGCATGAGCGGTGTTTCGACATGGTCAAACCAGCGACAGGCGCTCACCGCGGCGCCGTTGAAGCGTCCCGTCTCAATATGCGCATCCGGCAGGCTCTCGGCCTGGACGACTTTGATGGGCAGGAGGGTTTGCAAAGGGCCGGGCGGCAAACTCGCCGGTATCTGACATGTCACAGATTTGGAGCCCGTGCGCGGACCGAATAAGACGACGCCGTCAGTGTCCTTGAATGCGGCGACAGCCGCTTCGTCAAGGATTGGCAGCGAAGGGACAATAACCAGTTTGTATGGGGAAAGATCGGCGCCGGGCCGGACGAAATCAATGTTAAGACCGAACCGACGCATCGCCGTGTACCATTCGAAGCACAAAAGCGGATAAGACCAGTTGGCGCCCTGGGGCAGCGCTTCGAAGGTCCATTGCGCTTCGTAAGAAAACACAAGGGCGACGTCGCTACTGGTTGGATTCGCGGCTGGTTTGCCGGCTGGGTCAACGATCGACCGTAGGCGTTCAAAAACCTCTTCCGCCGCAGCCGCTTCGGCGAAAGCGGGGCCGTCTTCGCCGTCCGGTCGCAATAGACCCGCATGCATTTGTTCTTGGGCGAAGGGCGCTTGGCGCCAGCGAAAATAGCTGACGGCGTCCGCCCCGTGCGCCGCTGCTTCAACCGCCCAAAGCGCTGGCATACCGGCGAGCGGCGCCGGATTGTGGTGCGCCCAATTCACGGGGCCCGGCTGTTGCTCCAAGACTTGCCATCGTCCCTTGCCGCACGCGCGATAAAGGTCGTGGTGAAAGCCGGCGAAATCCGGATGGCCTTGGCGCATGTAACGCGCTTTGTCGTCCGCGGAGAAGGGCGCCACGTCGAGGAAGCCCAAGGGATAGCTGTCCCAGCCCATGAAATCGAGATCATCGCCGAGAGCGAACGCATCAAAGTCATAGAAAAAGCCCATGGCGTTGTGCGTGATCGTTCGACCCGGCGAGCGCTCGCGGAGACTATCCGTAATGAGACGGTTAAATGAAACAACTTGGTCAGAAGAAAACCGGTAAAAATCCAAAAGGTGCGATGGGTTCAGTTCCGTCACCGCGCCCATCGGCAAGTCGACGGCGCTGAAATCAGCGTATTCCTGGCTCCAGAAGACGCCTCCCCATGCTTCGTTTAAAGCGTCGATGGTTTCATATTTTTCGGAGAGCCAACCTCGAAACGCCGCCGCGGCTTCGGGCGAATAGCTGCGTACTGTGTCGTGGCAGCCATATTCATTGTCCGTTTGCCACGCTTTGACGGCCTCGTGCCGGCCATATCGTTCAGCGAGCGCTGTCGTGATGCGGACAGCTTCGCGGCGGTATGCGCGAGAGGAAAAGCAATAATGTCGACGCGAGCCAAACCCACGCGGACGACCGTCGGCACCATAGGGCAAAATCGACGGGTCTTCGTCGACAAGCCATTTCGGCGGCGTTGCGGTCGGCGTGCCGAGCATAATGTCGAGGTCCTCGGCGCTAAGCGTATCGATCGCTCGGTCGAGCCATTCCCAGTTGAACGCGTCGCGCGCCGGTTCAAGACGCGACCAGGCGAATTCACCAATGCGAACCTGCGTGACGCCGAGTTCTTTCATGCGGCGTGCATCGCTCGACCATTCGCTTTCCGGCCAATGTTCCGGATAGTAACAAACGCCGAGCGCCGGCGCACGTCGTCTTTCGGGGTGGCTCACAATGTGCGCTCCAATTTGAAAAAGCGGCCCGACAGCGCTTGGCGCGGCGCGAAATCCATGCCGCGCGCGCTAAGCGCCTTTGTTTCCGTAACGTTTAATTGAGTAAACTGACCTTGCTTGAAGTTAGCCTCGCTGACGGACCATTCACTGTCCGGCAAGCCGGGTATCATTACGTGTTCGGGCTGTAACCTTTGCGGTGTTTCGAGCCTTAAAACGCGCACTAAGGCGCACTGGTCGTCAGAGCTTAGAATATACTGAACATCGAGGCCGGGCTCGTGCGCGTCACAGCGGCGATGGCGTCCGTCCACGAGAACGGAACGTATCTCTTTATAGAGAGCGATCGCGCCGGTAAGTGTTTTTCTGTCTTCGTCGTTTAAATCGCGTGGATCGAGCTCCACGCCGAAATGGCCGAAAAACGCCGTATGGCAACGAAAATCCATTGTCGTTTGTCGACCTGTCCAATGGTTTGGGCTTGGTCCTACATGGGCGCCGAGCAGCTCCGGCGGGAAGAAATGGCTCGCCCGTCTTTGGATGCGCGCGCGGTCGTAAGGGTCGGTGGCGTCGCTCGTCCAAAACCGATCGGCGCGCGATAGGACGCCGAAATCAATCCGTCCGCCGCCGCTGGCGCAGGATTCAATAGAAACGTCTGGATGCTTGGTGCGGACCGCGTCGAGGAGGGCGTAAAAGCCGGCTGTTTGGGCGCTGGCGACGGCGCGTCCGTTGGAAACGTCCGGATAAAGATCGCGGTTATGATCCCATTTCAAATAAGAGATGGGGGCGTCGGTAAGAAGTTTGTCGATAGCCGTTTCAAGATAGGTGCGGACGTCCGCATTTGTGAGGTCGAGAACTAATTGCTCACGCCCGGTGGGTGGCGCGTCGTCGCTGGTTCTAAGCACCCAGCCCGGATGGGCGCGATAAAGATCGCTGTCGGGGTTGACCATCTCCGCTTCGATCCAAAGGCCGAATTCCATATTCTTTGAACGGACGTACTCAGCGAGCGGTCGCAAGTCGTTCGGAAATTTCGCCGGGTCGGGCGTCCAGTCGCCAAGCCCCGCGACGGGGCCGGTCCGTCCTTTGAACCAGCCGTCATCGAGCACGAACCGTTCTGCGCCAATCGCAGCGGCTTCGTCAGCGAGGCGCATCGCCTCGCGCTCGTTGATATTGAAATAGACAGCTTCCCAGCTGTTCAATTGGACAGGTCGATCGCGGCGTGTTTGCGGCGCTTGCGCGCGGGCGATGGCGTGGAAGGCGTCGCTAAGCGCGGAGAGGCCATTGTCGCTGTATGCGAAAAGCGCTTCCGGCGTTTCATAGGATTCGCCGGGGGCGAGCACTTTTTCACCGGGTACGAACCATTCTGCGGCATAGGCTTGCGCGCCGCCGTCGGCGAACCGTTCAGCGGCGACTTCAAAGTTTCCTGAGTGGGCGAGGGCGACGCCGATGGCGCGTCCATTGGTTTCATTCGTATCGTGCTCGCATAGAATAAGTGTCGGTCCGCCGTCGAAGCCTGGTTTTCCTGTTCGGCTGTTGCGTGCGAACTTGCCAGCGCTGAGCGGCAGCCTGACGGCATGTCCTTCGCTGCTCCAACCGCCAAACGTGGCGTCTATGGTCGTCGCCCAAGCGGGTAGCGGTAATGTCAAGGCGTTTAGGCGCTGCACGAAAAGCGGCGTTGTCCCGGCGTTCGAGAGCTTTGCCCGCGCGGCGAAACCAGCGTCAGCAATGATACGGAAATTCAGGGTAAGGTGTAATCCCGCGCCGGCGTCGCGATAGTCGAGTGATAGGGTGTCGTCCTCGTGTGACGCACTGTGTAAGTTGAAACTAAAGACATGCCCAGCGCCCTCGCGCCAGGCGAGGAGCGCAGGCTCGCCGAAAAACCCGTCTCCCAATAACGGGAAAAGCCGGTTTTCAACACGTTTGTCGGGTGCTGCCGGCAGCATGGCCGGCGGTGCGTCGTCTAATGCTTCATCGGGTAAGGCCGCGCCGAAATGCACCAAACGCGGCGGCCCGGCGTCGGCTGCGACGGCGAAAAGCGTAAGATCGGTGCGCAGCGTGTAAAGAGACATGAAGCGTTTCGTGCTGATCAAATGTTGGTCGCAAAGCCTGCCGCGACGCGTCGTTGCTGACAATCTCTTTCAGCTGCGATAAGCGAGCGTTTGCTTTTCACTCTCTAGGGAGAGGTCCGGCGATGGCCGATCTTCATATTTTCACGACCGGCGGGACGATCGATAAAGTTTATTTCGACGCTCTTAGCGCTTTTCAGGTTGGCGATACCGTCGTCGACGCGGTATTGCGCGAGGCGAATGTCGGTTTTTCCTATGACGTCACCCAATTGATGAAAAAAGACAGCCTGGAGATCACGGACGCCGATCGCGACGCCATCCGCGCCGCCGTTTCGGTAAGCCCAGCGACGTCTGTTTTGATCACCCATGGCACGGACACAATGGTCGAGACGGCTGAGCGTCTGACTGATATTTCGGAAAAGACGATCGTCTTAACAGGCGCGATGCAGCCGGCGCGCCTGCGCGCCACGGACGCTATCTTTAATATCGGGTTCGCCGCCGCAGCGGCGCAATTACAAGCGCCGGGCGTTTACATCGCCATGAACGGCGCGGTTTTTACGGCGGGTTCGGTCGTGAAAGACCGCTCGATTGGGCGCTTCGTGGCCCGGTAAGAATAAAGCGACCGACCGCGACACTTAACACGGGCGGCGTTTTCCGAGCCTGCGGCCCATTGACGGCGCTTGCGCCGGGCGTCTAGTGCAGGGGGCTAAACCTTTGTTTTTACCGCAAGGAACCCGTCATGGCTGACAAATCGAGGCTCCCCTCGCGACACGTTTCCGTGGGGCCGGCCAAAGCGCCGCAACGCTCATATTATTACGCAATGGGACTCGAAGAAGCGGACATCGAGAAGCCGTTTGTGGGCGTCGCCTCCTGCTGGAACGAAGCCGCGCCATGCAATATCTCGCTGATGCGCCAGGCGCAGGCCGTGAAAGAAGGCGTCAAAGCCGCCGAAGGCACGCCGTTTGAGTTTTGCACGATCACCGTCACCGACGGCATCGCCATGGGCCATGAGGGCATGCGCTCCTCGCTCGTCTCGCGGGAAGTCATCGCCGACAGCGTCGAGCTTACCATGCGCGGTCACTGCTATGACGCGCTGGTGGGCCTCGCCGGCTGCGACAAATCCCTGCCGGGTATGATGATGGCGATGCTGCGCCTCAATGTGCCGAGCGTCTTCTTCTATGGCGGCTCTATCATGCCGGGCTGTTGGAAGGGCCGCGACGTCACGGTGCTCGATGTTTTTGAGATCGTCGGCAAGCACTCCGCCGGCCAGGTTGATGAAGCGGAAGTCCGCGACCTAGAGCGGGTCGCGTGCCCGACGGCCGGCGCCTGCGGCGGTCAATTCACGGCGAACACCATGGCTTGCGTTGCTGAGGCGATCGGCCTTGCGCTGCCGTTCTCCGGCGCATTGCCGGCCCCGAATGAGGGCCGTGACGCCTATGCGCGCTCCGCCGGGGAAGCGGTGATGGGACTTATCGACAGGAACCTGCGTCCGCGCGACATTTGTACGCTTGAAGCCTTTAAGAACGCCGCCGCCGTCGTCGCGGCCACGGGCGGCTCGACGAACGCCGGCCTGCACCTGCCGGCCATGGCGAACGAGGCGGGCATCGAATTTTCTTTGGAAGACGTCGCCGATGTCTTCCGTAAAACGCCCTATCTCGCTGACCTGAAGCCCGGCGGGCGCTATGTGGCGAAGGACATGGCTGAGGCCGGCGGTATGCCCGTTCTCTTACGGACCATGCTCGACGGCGGCTATATCAATGGCGATTGCATGACCGTCACCGGCAAGACGCTCGCGGAGAACCTTGAGGGCGTTGAATTCAACACCGACCAAAAGGTCATTTATCCGGTGACGAATCCCTTGTCGGAGACGGGCGGCGTCGTCGCCTTGAAAGGCTCGCTGGCGCCGCTTGGCGGCATCGTCAAAATCGCCGGCATGAAGAATTTGCGCTTTGAAGGCGTCGCCCGTGTCTTTGACGGCGAAGACGCCTGCTACAAAGCGGTGGAAGAGCGCGCCTATAAAGAAGGCGATGTTCTCATCATCCGCTATGAAGGCCCGAAAGGCGGGCCCGGCATGCGCGAAATGTTGGCGACGACGGCGGCGCTCTACGGCCAAGGTATGGGCGAGAAAGTGGCGCTCGTCACCGACGGACGCTTCTCCGGCGCGACGCGCGGCTTTTGCGTTGGCCATGTGGGCCCGGAAGCCTCTGATGGCGGGCCGATCGGCCTTGTTGAGGATGGCGACAAAATCATCATCGACGCGGATGCGGGAACGATCGACCTTGTTGTTGACGACGCGGAAATGGAGCGCCGGCGCGCGGCCTTCAAGCCGAAAGAGAACGCTTACGCGACGGGCGCGCTTCATAAGTTCGCCAAAACCGTCGGGCCGGCGCATCTAGGCGCGTGCACCCATCCGGGCGCCAGCGCTGAGAAACATGTCTATGCGGATATTTAACGTCGAAACAGTCCGGCATGAGGGCGCGGCGCATGGCGCTTGTGCGTCTCGCCCTTGGCGACTAGTTTTGCTGCGTTAAGCGCGAGATTGAGGGAGCGTCAGCGGTGTCAACTGATCGCGGGGCTTCGACTTTCGAAAATGAAGGCGTCGCGAATAAAGGCGTCGGTGGCGAGGAATCCTCGGCGAACCCCTCATCGTCGGGAAATTTCGATGCTCAGCTAAAGGGCGCGATCGACGGCGCCGCGGCGTGGCTCGCGACGGAGCAAAAAACCGACGGTTATTGGGTCGGCCGCCTTGAATCGAACGCCTGCATGGAGGCCCAATGGTGCCTCGCGCTGTGGTTCTTGGAACTCGATGACCACCCTTTGAGAGAACGCCTCGCCGCGGCCTTACGCGCCGACCAACGCGAGGACGGCTCCTGGGACATCTATCACGACGCGCCCGCAGGCGACATTAATACGACCGTTGAGGCCTATGCGGCGCTGCGTTCCGTCGGCGATTCGCCCGATGCGCCGCATATGAAAAAGGCGAGCGACTGGATCGCCTCGAAAGGCGGCTTACGGAACATTCGCGTTTTCACGCGCTATTGGTTAGCGCTCGTCGGCGAATGGCCGTGGACGAAAACGCCGAACGTGCCGCCGGAAGTCATTCACTTCCCCACCTGGTTCCCGTTTTCGATCTATAATTTCGCCCAATGGGCGCGCGCCACCTTGATGCCCATCGCCGTGCTCTCCGCCCGCCGCCCGGTGCGGGCCTTGCCAGTGGAACGCCGTCTTGATGCTTTGTTTCCGGAGGGCCGTGCGGCGTTTGATTACGCCTTGCCGCCGAAACCCGGCGCCGATTTCTGGGACGGGTTTTTTCGCGGCGCCGATAAGGTTCTCCATGCCGGGCAGACGTTTGGCGAGCGCATTGGCTTCAACGCCATTCGCAACGGGTCTGTGAAGCGCTCCCTTGAATGGATTATTCAGCACCAAGACGCCGACGGCGTATGGGGCGGCATTCAGCCGCCCTGGATTTACTCGCTAATGGCGCTCTTTTCCGAAGGTTACGCGATTGACCACCCGGTCGTCGCTAGGGGGCTCGCTGCGCTTGATGATCCAAAATGGAAAGTCGAGATCGGCGATGCGACGTGGGTTCAAGCTTGCGTCAGTCCGGTATGGGACACTGTCTTAACGCTGCTCGCCTTTGATGATTCCAAGGCCGATGAAACCTACCCGCAAGAAACTGCCAAAGCCGTCGATTGGGTCTTGAGCCAACAAGTCTTACGGCCCGGCGATTGGAAAAACAAAGCACCGCACACGGAGCCTGGCGGCTGGGCGTTTGAGTATAAAAATTACTTCTATCCAGATACGGACGATACGGCCGTAGCGTTGATTGCTTTATCGCCGTTCAGACATGCGCCCGAATGGAAAGAGAAGGGCATCGATAAGTCAGTAGAGCGCGGCGTTAACTGGCTTATCGGCATGCAAAGCCAAAACGGCGGCTGGGGCGCTTTCGACAAGGATAATGATAAGAAAATCCTCACCAAAATTCCGTTTTGCGATTTCGGCGAGGCGCTCGACCCGCCGAGCGTCGACGTCACGGCCCATGTCATCGAAGCGTTCGGCAAGCTCGGCTTCAACAAAACGCACCCGAACGTCGCGCGCGGCCTTGCCTACATGCTCGCCGAGCAAGAAGAGGACGGCGCCTGGTTCGGGCGGTGGGGCGTCAATTATATTTACGGCACGGGAGCTGTCTTGCCGGCCTTAGAGGCGATCGGCGAGGACATGTCCGCGGCCTATGTCGGGCGCGCCTGCGATTGGCTGACCGCACGCCAAAACGATGACGGCGGGTGGGGCGAATCGTGCGCTTCTTACATGGACGTGGCTATGAAGGGGCGCGGCGTCTCCACTGCTTCACAAACAGCTTGGGCGTTGATGGGGCTTGCCGCCGCGGGGCGCGCTAATGATGAGAAGGCCATGGCCGACGGCGTGCAGTTCTTAATCGAACGCCAGAAACCCGACGGCACATGGGATGAGCCTGAATACACCGGCACGGGCTTTCCGGGCTATGGCGTCGGCCAGACAATCAAGCTCGGCGATCCCTTGTTGGAGGAGCGTTTGAAGCAAGGCCCTGAGCTGTCGCGGGCGTTCATGATCAACTATAATCTCTACAGGCACTATTTTCCTCTCATGGCGCTTGGCCGCGTGCGCCGGCTGTTTGCTTAGGCCGCCTAACGCGGCAGACGTTTGGGGCGCCAAGAAGGGTTGCGTTCGACGGACTGATCGCGCTTCATGCAAGCGGTTTCCGAATTTGTGTTTGAGGGAGAGCGTTCCATGTCCAGTCGAACCCTGTCGCGTCGCGGCCTTCTGAAGAGCAGCGCCGGCGCCAGCGCATTTTTGACAATGGCGTCTTGCGGCGGTGCGCGTGCCCCTGTGACGGGCGACGATTGGATTGACGGCGTTGAGACGGCGGCGCGGATAAAGTCCGGCGATTTAACCGCGGTGGAAGCGGTCTCGGCGGCGATCGACCGAGCGAAAACCGTCAATCCGGCGATCAACGCCCTTGTCGCGGATACATTCGATTCCGCACGCTCGGCCGCGGCGGAAGGGCGCGCCGGCCCGTTCGGCGGCGTGCCGTCTTTCGTGAAAGATTTAACTGACGTCATCGGTCAGCCCACCCATTATGGGTCACGCGCTTTTAAAGGCTATGTGGCGGAGCGCCAATCGGCGTTCGCTGACGCCTATTTGGCGTCGGGCTTCATCAGCATCGGCAAAAGCGCGACGCCTGAACTCGGCATCACGGCGACGACGGAGCCCTTAAGCCATGGCCCGACGCGCAATCCGTGGAATCTAAACCATTCCGCTGGCGGATCGTCGGGCGGGGCGGCGGCGCTCGTCGCTGCTGGCGTCACGCCCATCGCCCATGCCAGCGACGGAGCAGGCTCGATTCGCATTCCGGCGTCGAATTGCGGCCTTGTGGGCCTGAAAAGCACGCGCGGGCGGTTGCCAAGCGGACGGCTCGGCGATGGGCCGCCCTTGGAATTGTCAGTGCAAGGGTGTCTGTCCCGCACCGTGCGCGATACGGCGGCGTTCCTGGCGGCGATCAGCGCCGCAGCCGGCAGCGAGAAGCCCATTCGCATGGTGACGGGGCCGGCGCGGGCGCGCTTGAAAATCGGGTTTCACATTGACCCCGTTGTTGGCGTCGACGTGGCGCCGGAGGTTGTAGCCGCCGTTCGCCAAGCTGCCGTGCTCTGCGAAGACTTGGGCCATGAGGTTGAAGAAATCGCGACGCCCTATGACGCGAGCTTCGCCGGCGACATGAAGATTTACTTTGCGGGTCTTGTGGCGGGCGGTGTCGCCGAATGGTCGCAGATGTCTGGCCGGGCGCCCACCTATAGCGATTTCGAGCCGCTCACATTTGATCTCGTTCGGTTCTACGAAGCCCATAAAAGCCAGATGCCGGCGGTCACCGGGCGGCTTGTCGATTATGCACGCGTGTTCGACGGCGCCTTTGGCGAGAAAGATATTCTCCTATCGCCGACGCTGGCGACGCCGGCGCCGGAAATCGGCTTTCTGCGTACGGATCTTGATTGGGAGACAATGTGGTCGCGCGTTCTCAGCGTTGCGCCTTTCACCCAGGCGCAGAATGTCGCCGGCGTTCCCGCGATATCGCTTCCGCTGGCGCAGACGCCGGGCGGCTTGCCCATCGGTGCGCAATTCACCGCTCGCTCAGGCGCTGACGAAATGCTCTTGGAACTCGCCTATGAGTTGGAAGAAGCCGCGCCTTGGATTGACCGAAAGCCGCCATTATTTGCTGGTGGCGAGGGCGCCGCTTAAGCCGCTTCGACGAGGCCTTTAAAGAAGTCGACGCCGTCGACGCCGTCGAGCAGCGGCGAGACGGCGCGTTCTGGGTGCGGCATCATTCCGAGGACATTGCCGGCTTCATTGACGATGCCCGCGATATCGTTCGCTGAGCCGTTTGGATTGTCGACATACTTAAATGCAATGCGGCCTTCGCCTTCGAGGGTTTTGAGGGTTTCTTCGTCGGCGATGTAATTGCCGTCATGGTGGGCGACGGGAAACGCCACAAACGGGCGATTGTTGAAGGCGCGCGTAAACGCCGTGTCGGAATTGGCGACGGCCAAGTCCACGGTGCGGCAGACGAACTCAATGCCTGCGTTGCGCAAGAGGGCACCCGGCAGCAAACCCGTTTCGGTGAGAATCTGAAATCCGTTGCAAATGCCGACAACGCGCGCGCCTGCTTCAGCTCGCTTTTTGACGGCGTCCATAATCGGCGAACGCGCCGCCATGGCGCCGGACCGCAAATAGTCGCCATAGGAAAACCCGCCCGGCAGCACGACCAAATCGCACTCGGGCAACTCCGTTTCTTGGTGCCAAACCATGGCTGGCGCTTTGCCGGTGGCTTGCTCCAAGGCGACGGCGGCGTCGCGATCGCAGTTCGACGCAGGGAAGACGATGACGGCGGCTTTCATGGGCCCGCTAGCTCGCAATCTCTATGCGGTAATTCTCCATCACCGGATTGGCGAGGAGGCGTTTGCACATGTCCTCAAGGGCCGCTTCGGCCTTTGCGGCGTCGCTTTCATTGATATCCAGCTCAATGACTTTGCCCTGGCGCACATTGCTCGCGGCGTCGAAGCCGAGGCCGGCGAGGGCGCTCTCAATGGCTTTGCCTTGTGGGTCGAGGACGCCGTTTTTCAGCGTCACATAGATTTTGGCTTTCATCGGGGTCCTTCTCCGTAACCGGAGGATTTATTCGTTATCAGCGACGAGAACAGGGCCTTTGGTGCCCGGCGCGGCGTTGTCTTTCAAAACGCCAAGCCGCATCGCCACGTCGCGATACGCCTCGGTGACGCCGCCCAGGTCTTGACGGAAGCGGTCTTTATCGAGGATTGCGCCCGTCTCCATATCCCATAAACGACATGAGTCGGGACTGATTTCATCGGCGAGCACAAGGCGCACCATGTCGCCTTCATAATGCCGGCCGAACTCCACTTTGAAATCCACCAGCCTGATGCCGACGCCGGCGAACAGGCCGGAGAGATAATCGTTAACCCGCAAGGCGAGGGACATCATGTCGTCGATTTCCTGCGGGTTCGCCCAATTGAACGCCGTGATATGCTCTTCTGAAACCAGCGGATCGTTCAGCTCGTCGTTCTTATAATAGAATTCGATGATTGATCGCGGCAAGGCGGCCCCTTCCTCCTGGCCGAGGCGCTTGGCGATGGAGCCGGCCGCGACATTCCGCACCACGACTTCCAGCGGAATAATCTCGACGTGGCGAACCAATTGCTCGCGCATGTTAAGGCGGCGAATGAAGTGCGTTGGCACGCCGATGCGCTCCAACCCCTGCATGATGAATTCGGAGATTCGATTGTTGAGAACGCCTTTGCCCTCAAGGATCGCATGCTTCTTATTGTTGAAGGCGGTGGCGTCGTCTTTGAAATACTGGATCAACGTTCCGGGCTCAGGGCCCTCAAAGAGGATCTTCGCCTTGCCTTCGTAGATTTGTTTGCGCCGCGCCATCGCCTGCCTTGTGGGTTGTCCCTGTTTAGGGCTGTCTCATTCGGGCTCAATTAAGCGCTTTGGGTATGCGCTTTTTGGCGGCTGAAGAACGAGCCGCCTCGCCGTCCATATGGGGGTTATCATACGCCGGCGGAAGGAGCGCGTATACGACCTTGCGCTCGCCATGAAAAGCCCTGTGAACGCACGCTATGCGGGAAATTAGCGCGGCGGGTACAGCTCATCTTGCGGCTGCGAAATCTCTGCGTGAAGTTTGCGCCAAGCCCGTTGCGAGCCTTGTTGAGAGCCGATAAGACGGGGGCTCGGCGGCGTTTCATGTCGCCTTTGTGATTAACCCTTTAGGGAAGATGAGCGCTTTTTCATGACCGGCTTTGACGACAGAAAAGAGTCTTTTGAGAGTAAATTCGCCCATGACGCGGAACTGAAGTTCAAGGCCGAGGCGCGCCGCAACCGTATGCTCGGCGAATGGGCCGCTAGTCTTTTAGGCTATGAGGGCCAAAAGGCTGAGGACTATGTGAAATCCATGGTTCTGGCCGACCTCGAAGAGCCGGGCGACGAAGATGTCTTTCGCAAACTTCGCGGTGATTTCGATGCTGCGGGCGTTGAGCAATCGGACCACCAGATCCGCCGCCATATGGACGAAATGCTCGCCAAGGCGATAACGGACGTTGAGCAAAACGGCTGAGGATATTGCGCAGGCGCCTGGGTGTTTTACGGCGGCATGAAGCGCAGACCTTTTCTGAAAGTCGCTGCGTAAGGCTGTGGTCCTATTGCCGCGTCAGCCCCATGATGCGTTCCGGAAACAAAGGAGCGATCGATGGGCCGTGTTGAGGGCAAGAAAGCGTTAATTACCGGCGGGGCTCAAGGCTTGGGCGCATGTTTCGCGCACATGCTCGCCGACGAAGGCGCGCACGTCGCCGTCACCGACATCAACGCGGCGGGCGCAGAAAAAACTGCAGCGGAAATAAACGAGAAACACAAAGGCGCCGCTGTCGCTTTCGCCCATGACGTCACCTCACAGGAAGATTGGGAGCGCACGCTGGCCGACGCGTCGGAGGCGCTCGGCGGGCTTAGCGTTCTAATCAACAATGCCGGCATCGCGCCGTTCGGCAATATTGAGATGGAAACGCTGGAGAATTGGCGGCACGTTCAAAACGTGGATACGGATTCAATCTTTATCGGGACGAAATTGGCGCTGCCTTACTTAAGAGAATCAGAGCCCGCCTCGATTATCAATATCTCATCGGTGGCGGGGCTTATCGCCGATGGGAATTTGATTTCTTATAACACGGCGAAAGCCGCCGTTATCATGATGTCGCGCTCGATTGCGCTCCATTGCGCCAGATCAAAGTATGACATTCGCTGTAACTCCGTGTGCCCAGTTTTCACCCGCACGCCGATCCTTGACCCGGCGATTGCGCTCGGCGGCGGTGGCGAAGAAGGCGAGAAAAAGCTCGTGCGCCAAATCCCGTTGAAACGGCTCGGCGAGCCGGAAGACGTTGGCTATGCGGTGCTTTATCTCGCCTCGGATGAGTCGCGTTACGTGACGGGGACGGAGCTGAAGATCGACGGCGGCATTACTGCGCGCTGACGCCGAGCGTGCATGGAACGAAACAACGCTTCAATATCGGTTGTCGGCGAAGCGTCGTCCGTTCGATTCATGGTGCGCTGTCAATTTGGGGTGGTCGATCCCGTCGACGAAATCGACAATCAGGTCTTGCGTGCAGGCATTGCGACCCGTCGCCGTGACGTGACTTCGACAACGGTTCGCGGCGCGTTTCTCGATGCGGGCGTAGAGGGCCTCTATTGAGGCGGCCGTGTTGAGCTCTGAGGCGCGATATTCGAACATAACTTCGTCGGCTGCGGCGCCGCCGAGGCCGGCGAACGTCGCAATAAGCGATGCAATGATGATAGCGCCGTTGCGGTTTTGTTGAACGGGCATTGTCGTTCTCCCTTAAGCGAGTATCGAACGCCCTCTCGCGCGCCGCCGATCCAATTGTTGCGTCGGCGATGTTGCCATTGTCGCGTAGCGCATTTTTTGCCATAGCGTCGCCGGTCTCGTCGATCCGGTTCGTCGCGCTTTTGCGCCGCTTTATCGAAAGGTCGTATTGCGAACCTGCCGAACGCGTCGCACAGTCCGCCGGGGCTTGGCTCGGCGTGGCTTTCGCGCCTGATGGTTGAAACGGTTGCGACCATCTTGGGGCGATCAAACGAGGCTCTAATGATTATCTTTAGGAGTAGGAATCTATGCGCATCGATGCGATTTCAATTGGCGATCATCCGCCCGAAGATGTGAACGTCATTATCGAAGTGCCGTTGGGCGGGCAGCCGATTAAATATGAACTCGACAAGGCGGCCGGAGCGCTTGTGGTTGATCGTTTTCTCTACACGCCGATGTCTTATCCCGGCAATTACGGATTTGTTCCGCATACCCTGTCGGATGACGGCGATCCGATTGATGTTTTAGTTTGCAATACGCGGCCGTTGATGCCTGGCTGCATCATCAATGTACGCCCTGTCGGCGTGATGTTGATGGAAGATAATTCCGGCCTCGATGAGAAGATCGTTGCGGTGCCGTCGCCGGCGCTGACGAAGCGTTATGACAAAGTGCACGACGTTGATGATTTGCCTGAAATCCTGCTTCAGCAAATCGGACACTTCTTCGAACATTACAAAGATCTGGAGCCCGGTAAATGGGTGAAAATCGGCGGTTGGCAAAACGCTGACACCGCTAAGAAGCTAATTGTTGAAGCAATTGAGCGCGCACGCGCTATCGACAATTAAGATGTGCTGATCGCTGCTGGTTGGTGTCGGCGATATAGGCGGGTAGTCGTCTTGCATGGTTCTCGTTTTGGTTGCTGCGGCAACTCTGGCGATCGCCGCTAAACGATTAGAACGCGTTATCGCCTGCCTTTCGCGTTTTGTGAAAGGCGGTGACGGCCTTTCCCAGGTCCAGCTAATCAGTATGGTGATAAGGCGCGATTAAAAATAAATCGCATTCGCTGCGTGAAAGCGTTAATTGTTGCTGAACGCTTCGATCCATAAAGGAAGGGCGTCGCCGCCGAAGCGACAACGCCCTATAGCCGCTAGTCTTTTTGGGGGAGATTTAACGGCTATTCTTTAAGTCGCCAATTTGGGTCGAAGCAACCAAAAGGCGAGTTGTCATTGAATTGTAATATTCCGCATGCGATGCGAAGCGTCAATCCCTAATTACATATATCATGTACGGTAATCTTCATAATCCGCATCGAGAACAAGGTTAAAAAAGCCCAATTGCGGCTTTCACGCGAACAGCGCTTTGCGCATTGTGCGATTTTGTCGCGAAAAACGTGGTTAACGGGCGAGATCCGTCATGGATTGACATCGAGGCCGCAGGGCGAGATGACCAGTTCAACATCCGTGGGGGATTGCCCTAAAATTACTGTAAGTGACGCGCAAAAAGCGCGGAAACTGGAGGCTTTTCATGAAGTTTTTCGCTGATACCGCCGACGTCGACGCACTTAAGAGCCTTCTGCCGACGGGGCTGATCGACGGCGTCACGACCAATCCGAGCCTTATCTTAAAGTCGGGACGCGATATTCGCGAGGTCACAAAAGAGATCTGTGACCTCGTGCCCGGACCGGTGAGCGCAGAGGTGACGGCGGTTGAGACGGACGCCATGGTGGCAGAAGGTCGCACGCTCGCGGAAATCGCTGAAAATGTGGTCGTCAAACTGCCCTTAACCATGCCCGGCGTCGCCGCCTGTCATGCGCTCTCGCAAGACGGCATTAAGACCAATGTCACTTTGTGCTTCTCTGCGAACCAGGCGCTTCTGGCGGCGAAAGCCGGCGCGACCTTTATTTCTCCCTTTATCGGCCGCTTAGACGACGCCGGCCAGGAGGGGATGGAGCTTATTCGCGACATCCGTATGATTTACGACAATTACGATTTCCGCACCGAAATTCTCGCCGCGTCCATTCGCTCGCCAATGCATGTCAAAGATGCCGCGATCGCTGGGGCCGACGTGGCGACCATGCCGCCGTCCGTTATTCACGCTTTGGCGAAGCATCCGCTTACGGACAAAGGCTTGGATGCGTTTTTGGCCGATTGGGCGAAAACCGGCCAATCAATCGTTTAACGATTTCGAACAAAGCAGATCGTGCTGCGGTGTTAATCGGCGAGGCCGGTTCGCTCATCCCGCGTGTCGCGGCGCAGGTCGGCTTTTGCATCCTCAATAATTTTACGTACTTGGATCGGGCTGTCGAGGTTTGGCAGCTCGATAACGCCGACGCCGGTGCCGCGTAAAATCAATTGTCCGTAGCCGAAGAAACGCCCCCACACGGATTGGCTCAAGGTGATTTCCTCAATTTTGTTGAGGCTTACTTCTTGTGTGTTGCGTGAGATGAGGCCCGTTTTATAGACGAAGCGGAAACTCGTGACGATGATTTCTGTTGTCCACAGCATCACGAGATGGCTGATCAAAATCCAAGCGCCGGCGAAAACGCCGACGCCAGCGCAAATCCATGCGACTTGTAAATCAGTGAAGGGAACGCCGGCGCCGTATTGGATGAGGCTCAGCATAACGATCGGCGAGACGCCGAGCGCGAACCACAAGACCGGAAAGAAGCTATAGGTCCAATTAAAATTCGCTCGGTGAATAATCCGCTCGCCCCCCGCGAGCGTGCTCTCAACATATCCGGCCATGCCGCCATCCCCTTAAATGGCCCGCTTCAGGACCAAGTTTCATTGTTAGGATATAATGCGACCAGGCGGTCCTGCAAACAATGAACTGATGTTTCATTGATCCGCCGCTGTCGCCGTCAAAAGAACCGTCGTTGAAACCGAGGCGGGGCATAGGATATGTACCGCGGCGATCCTATCTCTAACGTGATTGTTGCGGCGCGCATCCTAGCGCCGGCGTATCTTATACCCCTTTAAGGAGCGGCCCCCACATCCATGGCGAACCGGCAATTCATCTATTTCATGCAAGGCCTGTCGAAATCCTATTCCGGCGGCAAAAAAATACTCGAAAACATACACTTACAGTTTTATCCCGACGCCAAAATCGGCGTTGTCGGGGTCAATGGCGCGGGTAAATCGACGCTGTTGCGGATCATGGCCGGCGTCGACAAGGAGTATAATGGCGAGGCCTACGCCGCTGACGGCGCGAAAGTCGGCTATCTGCCGCAAGAGCCCGAGCTCGATTCGTCGAAGACGGTTTTTGAGAACGCCATGGAGGGCGTCGGCGAAATCAAAGCGAAAATAGACGAATTCAACGCCGTTTCGATGGAACTCGGTGAAAACTATACCGATGAGCTGATGGAGAAGATGTCCAAGCTGCAGGAGGAGATCGACGCCCTCGACGCCTGGGACATTGATTCGAAAGTTGAGATGGCGATGGACGCTTTGCGCTGCCCGCCAGGCGATTGGCCGGTTGGTAATCTCTCCGGCGGTGAAAAGCGTCGCGTGGCGCTGGCGCGCTTGCTGTTGGCGAAGCCTGACCTTCTATTGCTCGACGAACCGACGAACCACCTCGACGCGGAATCCGTCGCGTGGCTCGAAAACTATCTGCACAATTATGACGGCGCGGTGATTCTCGTCACCCACGACCGCTACTTCCTCGACAATGTGACGGGATGGATACTAGAGCTTGATCGCGGGCGCGGCATTCCCCACGAAGGCAATTATTCGTCATGGCTGGAAGCCAAGCGTGAACGCCTCGCCCAAGAAGAACGCGAGGAGACGAACCGCAAATCGAGCCTCGACCGGGAAGCGGACTGGATTCGTTCTTCCCCGAAAGCGCGCCAAGCGAAGTCGAAGGCGCGGATCAATGCCTATGAGGACCTCCTCAATAAACAGGGTAATGAGGAAATCTCTACCGCGCAGATTCAAATCCCGGCCGGCCCGCGTCTTGGCGGCGTTGTCATTGAGGCCGATCATTTGCGCAAAGCCTTTGGCGAGAAGCTGCTTATCGACGATCTCTCCTTCCAACTGCCGCCGGGCGGCATTGTCGGGGTCGTCGGTCCGAACGGCGCCGGTAAAACGACGCTCTTCAAGATGCTCACCGGCCAAGAGGAACCGGACGAGGGCGCGCTGCGCGTCGGTGAGACGGTGCAACTCGGCTATGTGGATCAGACGCGAGAAAACCTCGACGCCAACAAAAACGTCTGGGAAGAGATTTCTGACGGCCTCGATATCGTCCAACTCGGCAAGCGGGAAGTCCCCTCGCGCGCCTATGTGAGTTGGTTCAATTTCAAAGGCGGCGACCAGCAGAAGAAAGTCGGCAGCCTGTCCGGTGGTGAGCGCAACCGTGTGCAATTAGCGAAAATGCTAAAAGAAGGCGCGAACTTACTGCTGCTCGACGAACCGACGAACGATCTCGATGTCGACACGCTGCGCGAATTGGAAATGGCGCTTGACGCGTTCGCCGGGTGCGCGGTGGTGATCTCGCACGATCGCTGGTTCTTAGACCGTATCGCAACACATATTATGGCGTTTGAAGGCGACAGCCACGTGGAATGGTTCGAGGGCGGATTTTCCGACTATATGGAAGACAAAAAGCGTCGTCTTGGGCCGGACGCCGACGTGCCGAAGCGGATCAAGTATAAGCCGTTGACGCGGTAGCGACCTCGGCGGTTTTTGTAGCGAGACAGGGGGTGAACCCTAGGGGGCATTGCTTATGCTGATTGTGGTGTAGTGCACCGTATCGCCAAACGGCGACAGGTCGTCATTGCCGGCGGTGGCTGCGACGTGCATCGTTACGGGGCCCGCCACAGCATTCGGCGCTTGCCACTTTAGCGTCCATGTCGCTGGCCCATCTCTTTTGAGCGTCGCTGTGGAGCGGATCTCAGCGCCGTTCGTTTGCAACGCGTTGCTTTCGGTCTGAAATGCTCCCGCCGGCGCGCCGTTTACTTTAGCGGCCGCTAAGAAGCCTGCGATCGGCGCTGAACCTTTTTCAAACTGCAGGATGAATTCGTAAAGCGCCCCTGGGCTGACCGTAGACGGTGCATTTTTGATCGTGATGGTGGGCGACGGCGAAACCACGTCGCCGTCGAAATGGCAGTTGACGCAGGCGGCGCCGTCGTCGGCCGAGCCCCAGGGCGCGCCGTCCGGATGGGCGGCGGCGGTGATCGGCGCCATCAAGAAGAGCCCGGCGAATAAACCATAGAAAGACTGGGGCGTTACGCCAATGGTCGCGTCCATCGCTCCAGCCCGCGTCTAAAATCCTGGCGCGTCGTCTTTCGGCTCAACAAGCGCGCGGCCGATCGTGTTGGCGTCGGCGCCGAACCACACCGCCCCGGTTGGCGCGTTATAATGCATATGCCGAATGACGCCGCCGCCGGACGGCACGGGCGTTTCGCTGAAGAACGCTTCGGTTTTGGGGTTGAAGCCGACGAACATGTTCGGTTGAAAGCCGGTGGCGACCATCCAAATGCGTCCGCCGCCGTCGGACGCCATGCCATAGGGGCGGGCGTCGTCGCCTTGGGGCATTGGCCATTCTTCAAAGGTCTCGTCGGTCGGATCATAAACGCCTAAGACGCCGCCAGCGTAATCGCCATACCAGACCCGGCCGTCGTTGGTCACTTCCACTCGGCGCGGACGCGCTTCTTCGCGGGGCAGGGGGACCTCTTTCAGGGTGAGCGTCGACGGATCGATATGGGCGATTTTATTCGTTCCAAAAAGAACGACCCAGATGTCGCCGTCCGGACCGACTTTTATTCCGTAGGGCCGTGAGCGTGGCGTTGGCGACGGGATCAGGTCGACGTTGCGGCTTTCAATATTCAGCCGTCCAATAAAGTTTCCGCCTTGGACTGTGAACCAGATGTTTTCTTCTTTAGTGTCGAAAACCAGCGTATGCGGATCGCGCGCCGCCGCGTCCGGCATGGGGATTTCTTCGATTGTTTCGGTTTTCGGATCATAGCGACCAATAAGTCGCGTCAGATTGCCGGCGTACCAGACAATGCCGTCCGACCCTACAATCAGGTTATGCGGGCCTGAGCCGTCTTTCAGCGCGACTTTCGTGAAGGCGCCGTCGGCGACGGAGAGTTTTGCGAGATAGCCCGCCTTTTGACCGACGAACCACACGGTATCGCCGTCGACAGCAAAGGGGTCGCGAGGGCGTGACGCTTCATAGGGAACTGCCCACTCCTTGATGTCGATCGTGTGATCCGCATCGGCTGCTCCAGCATTCGGGGCCGTAGCGCCGACGGTGAAGATCGCGGCCAAGCCGGCTAAAAGAGCAGTGCGCATTTCTTGCTTTCCTTTATGGCTTTCCTTGTGGTTCTTTCGGCGAGCGCCGCTTGCGCCGTCTTCCACCAAACATGGAGCCACGAACGCGGAATACAAGCTACGCTGAAACCCCGGCAAAGCAATGTCGGCGGGCGTACTAGCCGCAGCAAGGCGCGCTTTTGGTCGGTTTGAAAGGCGATCGGTTCGGCGTTTGCAACGTTTCTTCGACGTCCGATTTTTCGACAGCAAAGCAGTTCGAGAATCGGCTTTCCCTTAAAAGCTGCGCCGTCTCTGAAGAGACCGTAACCTTGCCTCCCGTAGGGAAGGCGTTGTCCTCGTCGAGGATGAACGTCCCGTCCGCGTCCGGCAGTGATCCGTCGTAAGTCGCGAGATAGGCGCCAGCCGGTTCGGCTGTTGCGCCACTGGTTTTCACCAGGCGATAGGTCGCTGATTGAAACGCTGCATTCCCGAGGAGCGCGCGTAGGCCGTCGTCTCGAACCGTCAAAGGGCGGTGGGCGACGAGGCGCGGATCGTCAAACCCTGACGCGATCGCCATGTCGATAAAGTCTTTCCAGTAGAGCGCGCCGGCGAGGCATTCGCCATGGGCGCGCGGGTCGTTCTTCGCCTCCGACGGCACGCAGGTGTCGGCGTAGACGTCGGCGAAATACATCTCACCGCCGGGCTTCAGCAAAGCGTGGGCCGCGTCAAACACGGCGCGCTTATCGGCGCACAGATTAATCACGCAATTGGAGACGATGACGTCGACGCTTTCCGGCGCGAGGTTAAGATCGAGGAGGCGTTCAATGTCGCCTTCTAAAAATGTCACATTACTGTTGGCGTAACCGAAGCGGTTCGCATGCCAGTCAACGTGCGCCCTGGCGACGGCCAATTGGGCCGGCGTCATATCGACGCCGATGACGGACCCAGCTTCGCCGACCAGCTGCGCTAAGACATAGGCGTCGCGCCCCGCGCCTGAGCCAAGGTCCAGCACCCGCGCGCCGGCGAGGCCTTGGGGCACGACGAGGCCGCACCCATAATAACGCTGCGCCACCTCTGGGTGCACATTGGCGATGGCAGCGGCGATCGCCGGCGGGGTTTCTTCCAAAGTGCAGCAGGCGTCTGTCGCGAGATCGTCGGAGGACTGCAGCACGGAGCCGTAATAGGCTTTGACGGATTCTTTGATGTCCATGGGTAACCGTTTGGCCCCGATTGTCGTCAGCGCGCAAGCCGCCGCCTGCCCAAAGGGCCTTAATCTGGCGGTATTGTGAGGCGCTCGTGAGCGACGGGGCGCTTTTTGAGCAAGAAGACGGCGGCGGGGTGGCCGGCGTAATTGCGCCGGACGCTCAACCGGCCTAAGACGCCCCTCAATCGTAGGGTTGGTTCTGAAACTGATAACGCCCTTTTAACTTACAACGCCGCGAAGGCCATGACTGAAATTACGCCGCAAATTGTCGCCGACCATGGGCTGAAGCCTGATGAGTATGACCGCATCGAAAAGAGCCTCGGCCGCGCGCCGAACTTACTTGAACTTGGCCTCTTCTCCGTCATGTGGTCGGAGCACTGTTCTTACAAGTCTTCGCGCAAGCATCTGAAAACCCTGCCGACGACGGCGCCCTGGGTGGTGCAAGGGCCGGGGGAGAACGCCGGCATCATCGACATCGGCAATGACAAAGACGGCGTGCCTTTGGTGGCGGTTTTCAAAATGGAAAGCCACAATCACCCGTCCTTCATTGAGCCCTATCAGGGCGCAGCGACGGGCGTCGGCGGCATCATGCGCGACGTCTTCACGATGGGCGCGCGGCCCGTGGCGAATATGAACGCGCTTCGCTTCGGCGCCTGGGACAATAAGCGCACCCGCCATCTCGTCGGCGGCGTCGTCGCCGGCATTGGCGGCTATGGCAATTGCATGGGCGTGCCGACGGTGGGCGGCGAGACCAATTTCGACGCCGGCTATAACGGCAATATCCTCGTCAACGCCATGTGCGTCGGCGTCGCTGAGAAAGCGAAAGTCTTTTATTCGGCCGCGCGCGGGGCCGGCAACCCCGTCGTTTATGTGGGCGCGAAGACGGGCCGCGACGGCATCCACGGCGCGACGATGGCCTCGGCGGAGTTCGACGACGCCTCCGAAGAGAAGCGCCCGACCGTTCAGGTGGGCGATCCGTTTACGGAGAAGCTGCTCTTAGAAGCGTGTCTGGAGTTGATGAACTCCGACGCCATCATCGCCATCCAAGACATGGGCGCGGCGGGCCTCACCTCCTCATCGATTGAGATGGCCTCGAAGGGCGCTGCCATGGGCGAGGGCGGCATTCACCTGAAGCTCGACGCCGTGCCGCAGCGCGAAGAGAACATGACGGCCTATGAGATGATGCTCTCAGAAAGCCAAGAGCGTATGCTGATGGTGTTAAAGCCCGGCAAAGAAGACGCCGCGCGCGCCATCTTTGATAAATGGGGCGTTGATTTCGCTGTAATCGGCGAAACGACGGCGACGGGACATATTGTCGTTGAGCACAAGGGCGCGGTCGAGGCGGATTTGCCGCTCGGGCCGCTCGCTGATGAAGCGCCGGCCTATGACCGTCCGTTTACGCCTAAAGACCCGCCTGCAGCGCTGGAAGACCCGGTCTTGCCGGTGCGCGAGGCGTTGGTCTCTTTCGAAGCGCCCGATAAAGATGAAGCGGAAATCAAAGCGCTCGCCGAGGCGTTGATTGATGATCGATTGAACGCGCTTGAAGGGCTCGACGCCGCGGCGATGACGGTGACGTCTGGCGAGGCGAAGATCTACGCCCGATTAAAGCCTGGCGCTGATGCCGACCTATCAGGTGTTGTTGCGGCGGCGGATAATTTGAAAGAAACCGGCGTCATTGATGCGGCGTCGGCGGAGTATAATGAAGAGACCGTCAATCTCGCTGACGGCGCTGGGGCGCACTCTCTGTTGACGGCGCTCGGCGATCTCATGTCGGGCCCGGATCTTTGTTCGAGAAGCTGGATTTGGTCGCAATATGATCACACGGTCATGGGCGACACGGTTGTCGGGCCTGGCGGCGATGCGGCGCTGGTGCGCGTGCACGGAACAAACCGGGCGTTGGCGATCGCGACCGACGTCACGCCCCGCTATGTGAAGGCCGATCCGCGCATGGGGGCGATCGCCGCCGTCGCTGAGACCTATCGCAATATCTGCGCGGTGGGCGCCGCGCCTTTGGCGATCACCAATTGCCTCAATTTCGGCAATCCGGAGCGGCCTGAAATCATGGCCGAGTTCGCCGGCGCCATTGAAGGCATGAAAGAGGCTTGCGAGGCGCTGAACTATCCGGTCGTTTCCGGCAATGTCTCGCTCTACAATGAGACGAACGGTGCGGCGATCCCGCCGACGCCGGCGGTTGGCGGCGTCGGCCTCATGGACGATGTGGGCCGCGCGGTTCGCGTCGGCGGCGCGCAGGCCGGCGACGAATTGATCGCCGTCGGCGTTACGCGCGGCCATCTGGGGCAATCGCTTTATTTGCGCGATCTCTTCGGCATTGAAGGGCTCGAAGCTGGGCCGCCGCCGCCAGTGGACCTCGAAGCCGAGCGTCGTAATGGCGAACTTATCCGTAAGCTGATCGCTGAAGGACTTATCACGGCGTGCCACGACGTTTCCGATGGCGGGCTTTTGGTCGCTGCAGCCGAAATGGCGCTCGCGTCCGGTGAAGGCCTTGAATTGAAGACGCCTGTCAAGGCGCGCGCAGCCGCGTTCTGGTTCGGTGAGGACCAGGGGCGTTATCTGTTCGCCGCCGCGCCTGGCGCCGCCGACACGCTTCTGTTGAAAGCCGCGATGGCCGGCGTTCAAGCCGCACGGATCGGCCGGTTCGGCGGCAATTTCATTCGCCTTGATGAGGCAGATTCGATTGGTCTTCTTGATTTACATGAATTGTGGTCGCGCCCCCTTGAGGTTTATATGAGCGCGACCGAGCAAACCGAGCCCCAAGAAACGGAGAGCGCCCCCATGCCCATGGCCGCCGATGCGATTAAGACGATGATCCTTGAAGCCATGCCGGACGCTGAGATCGAAATCGAAGATCTGGCGGGGGACGGCGATCACTACCGAGCACGGATTATCTCCGCGGCTTTCAACGGGAAGAACCGTGTTCAGCAGCACCAGCTTGTCTATAAAGCGCTCAAAGGCAAAATGGGCGGTGAATTGCACGCTTTGGCGCTTGAAACGGAAGCCAAAGAATAGCGCGGCCGGGTAAAGTGGCGGAGGGCGTCGACGATCGGCGGCCGATTATTCTCACCGCGCAATTCGACGTTGAGACGCAAGACTTCTTTGAGGCGCAGCGGCGGCAGTATTTTCCACCGGCGTTGAACAAGATCCCTGCGCATTTGACGCTCTTTCATAATTTACCGGGTGCGGAGGAAGCGGCAGTTATTCAGCGGCTTGCCGAGGCGATGCCGGGCGCGCCCGTCGCCGCTATGGTCACCGGCTTGATGAAGATGGGGCGCGGTACGGCATATCGCATCGAGTCCGAAGGACTTAGCGCCTTTCGTTCGCGGCTCGCGGCGGCGTTTAAGCCATGGCTCATTGTACAAGACCGTCAGGGGTTTCGCCCGCACGTCACCATTCAGAACAAAGTAACGGCGCAAGAAGCTGTAGGGCTCTACAGTCATCTCTCAGCGACATTTGAGCCCTTTGCAGCGATGGTCGAGGGCGTGCAGGTTTGGCGCTATGATGGAGGCCCGTGGGTTCCGCTCGGGGCGTTGGCGTTTTTTAGAAGCTGAGGACAAACCGAACCGTGACGACGCTGCCGGCGAATTTTAACGCGTGGTTCGACGCGCGCGGCTGGCGACCGCGAGCGCACCAATTGGCGTGTCTGAAAGCCGCGTGGGAAGGGCGCTCGCATCTCCTCATCGCGCCCACCGGCGGCGGCAAGACCCTCGCCGGGTTTCTGCCGCCTCTGATCGACTTGGCGGAAAACGGCGCCGGCAATGGTCTGCACACGCTTTATGTCTCGCCCTTGAAGGCGCTTGCGGTGGATATCGCCCGTAACGTCTCCGCGCCGATTGATGAAATGGGGCTCGCGTTCAATGTTGAAACCCGCACCGGCGATACGCCCGTCGCCCGCCGTCAGCGCCAGAAGGTCAATCCGCCGGACATCTTGCTAACGACGCCGGAGCAGATCTCCTTACTCCTCTCGCACGCCGACAGCGCTGACTATTTCTCGGGGTTAAAGACAATCATTCTCGATGAACTCCACGCCATCGGCAACACCAAGCGCGGCCACTTGTTGGCGCTGGCGATCGCCCGCTTGCGTGCTGTTGCGCCGGGTTTGCGGCTCACGGGCCTTTCCGCGACCGTGGACGACCCTCAGACCCTGCTCGACTATCTGACGCCGCAAGTGGAGGGCGCAGAGGAGGCGCTTTTGATCCGCGCTGAGGGCGGCGCGAAGGCGAACGTCCGGGTGCTGAATTCAGAGAACCGTATCCCATGGTCCGGTCACTCTGCCCGCCATGTGTGGGGCGAGCTTTATGAGGAGATCAAAAACGCTGGGCTCACGCTGGTTTTCGTGAACACGCGCAGCCAGGCGGAAATGACGTTCCAGGCGCTCTGGCGCATGAATGACGATAATCTCGCGATCGCGCTTCACCATGGTTCGCTTGATGTCGCGCAGCGTCGCAAAGTCGAGGCGGCGATGACCCGTGGCGATTTACGTGCGGTGGTGTGCACTTCGACCCTCGATCTCGGCATTGATTGGGGCGACGTCGACCTCGTTATCCAGATTGGTGCCCCAAAAGGCGCAAGCCGGCTGACGCAACGCATCGGCCGCGCCAATCACCGCATGAACGAGCCGTCGCGCGCATTGATGGCGCCGGACAACCGCTTTTCGGTGTTGGAATGCTTGGCTGCGAAAGACGCGATCGATGAAGGCGCGCTTGACGGCGAGCCGTGGCGCCTTGGGGCGCTCGACGTTCTCGCCCAGCACATTACAGGCGTCGCCAGCGCCGGGCCGTTCTATCCGGACGATCTTTATGCGGAAGTCGTGAGCGCCGCGCCCTATAAGTCGTTGGATCGGGCGACGTTCGACCGCGCCTTAGAGTTTGTCGCCAGCGGCGGCTACGCCTTGCGCGCCTATGATCGCTATAAGCGCATCGTTAAAGGCGCCGACGGGCGCTATCGCATCCGCAACGCCCGCGTCGCCCAGCAGTTCCGCATGAACGCCGGCACGATTGTCGAAGCGGCGGCAATGAATGTGCGTCTCGCCTCGAAGCGCGGGCCGACGCGTCCCGGCCGCAAGCTCGGCACGATGGAGGAGTGGTATTTCGAAGGCATGCAGCCGGGCGACACGTTTATGTTCGCCGGCGAGGTGCTGCGCTTTGAAGGCATTTCAGGGCCCGATGTTTTAGTGACGCGCGCGCCTGGCGAAGACCCGCGCATTCCCACCTGGGGCGGTGGGCGGTTTCCCTTGTCGTCTTATCTCGCGGATCGTGTGCGGCGCATGGTGCAAGACCCGGACTATTGGACGCGACTGCCGGATCCCATACGTGAGTGGCTTGAGAAGCAACGCGAATGCTCGATTATTCCTGAGGCGGACGAGTTGCTCGTCGAAACCTTCCCGAACGGCAACCGGCATTTTCTCGTCTGCTATCCCTTTGACGGTATCCTCGCCCATCAGACGCTTGGCACGCTGATCACGCGACGCTTAGAGCGCGGCGGCGCGCAGCCTTTGGGATTTGTGGCGACGGAGTATTCCCTGTCCGTTTGGTCGCGTAAGGATATGGGCGACGTCGATATGGATGATCTCTTCGATGAAGACATGCTCGGCGATGACCTGGAAAGCTGGCTTGCCAATTCCATTCTGATGAAACGCACCTTTCGCAATTGCGCGGTGATCGCCGGCCTCATCGAGCGGCGCTATCCGGGCCAGGAGAAATCCGGCCGCCAGGTGACGTTTTCGTCGGACCTTATCTTCGACGTCTTGCGCGAGCACGAGCCGAATCACATTCTCTTACAAGCGGCCTGGGCCGACGCTTCGGGCGGCTATCTTGACCTCAGCCGGTTGTCAGACTTGCTGGCCCGGATAAAAGGCCGCGTGCGGCATCAGTGTTTAGAGCGGGTCTCGCCCCTTGCGGTGCCGGTGATGATGGAGATCAATAAAGATCCGGTCATTGGCGAGGGGCGCGAAGCTATGCTGGCCGAAGCGGCGGACGCCCTCATTGAAGAGGCGATGGGCGACAGCGCTGTAAACGCTAAAGCGGGCCCGAAAGCGAGAGCATGAAAGATTCCGCGGAGACAAAGAGCGAAGAACCGACCATTCTCGTCAATGGCGAACGCCTGATTTTGACGACCGCCGGCGCCGCGTTCTGGCCGGCTGAAGGCGCGCTCATCGTCTCTGATCTGCACTTCGAAAAGAGCACGTCTTACGCGTCTAAAGGGCTTTTGCTGCCGCCTTATGACACGCGCACCACATTACGCCGGCTTGCGGTGCTGATCGACCGGTGGAACCCTGAACGCGTCATTTCCCTTGGCGACGCGTTCCATGACGGCGGCGCCGAAGCGCGCATGGACGCGGACGATGCGGACGCGCTTTCGGACTTAACGCGCAAAACCCATTGGATCTGGATCAGCGGCAATCACGACCCCGCGCCGCCGGCGCGATTCGCTGGCGAGACAGCCGGTGATTTGCGGCTTGGCGGCCTTTACTTCACCCATGAGCCAGACATCGCCGGGCCGCCGGGCGAGGTCGCGGGGCATTTGCACCCCTGCGCCAGGGTGCGAACGGGCGAGCAAACGGTGCGCCGGCGTTGTTTCGCGGTTGATGAAACGCGGCTGATTATGCCGGCTTTTGGGGCTTATACGGGCGGCTTGAATGTGCTCGACGACGCTTATCGCGGGCTCTTTTTTGACTTTACTGTTTGGGTGCTTGGCGCGCGCGGCGTTTACGGCTTTTCGTCGGCCAAGCTCGCGCCCGACGCGCCGCGGCCTTTGCGGGTTAGTTTCGGTTGACACGCCCGCGACGGCGTCGTACCTCCGCCGCTTCGAATTTGGGCGTTTGCCCGATCCAGAATGCGTCCAAGGAACTGAGGCCGCCGCTTAAATTAAGCCGGATCAGTCGGACATAGAGAAATACGGCGAGAACCATGAAAGTCCGCAGCTCTTTGAAGTCTTTGAAAAACCGGCATAAAGACTGCCGCGTGGTCCGTCGCAAGGGCCGCGTTTACGTGATTAACAAGACCCAACGTCGCTTTAAAGCGCGCCAAGGTTAACCTTAAATCGCGGTTTTTCGGACGCTGACGCCGAATTAATGGCTGTCTCGGCGTCGCATTTACGTCAAATTACTTTGAAACCTGGATGGTGGGCGATAGGCTCTCACCATGCGTTTTGCTGTTTTCATGTTTGTGGTTGTCATAGCGTTCGGGCTCGCGCCGGCGCGCGCGGATCAGCGCGATCCGCGTCTTGATGGTCTTTTCCAAGTTTTGAAGACGGCCTCGCCATTGGACGCCCCGGCCGTGCGCCGGCAGATCGCCGACATTTGGGCTGATGCGCCGAGCGATACTGTCGATCTTCTTATCGATCGCGCTGAGACGATGATTGAAGACGGTGACGACGCAGCGGCGGCGACGCTGCTCAACGCCGTTGTCGATCTCGCGCCGCATTTCGCCCATGGCTACGCCCTGCGCGGCGGCTTGAATTTGGCGTTGGCTGAAACCGAGAAGGCGCGCGCTGACTTGGAGCGAGCGATCGCTTTGGAGCCACGGCATTTCCAGGCGCGATTAGCGCTGGCGGCGCTCCTTGCGCGTAGCGACGACACCGAGGCCGCATACGACATGTTGCGGGCGACGCTCTTAATCGATCCGCAAAACGCCTCCGCGATGGAGCGGATGCAAAAGCTCCAGCCTGAGATCGACAGCCAAGAAATCTAACCTCAAATCTAGGTTTCGCGTTTTGCCCAATGCCCCTTGTGGAGAAATTGTGGAAACCCATTCGCTTTTCCCCAACCCGTGACTTTTCCCTTGCCGTAAGCGCGTCCTGTCCGCTTATCTCGGGTGTTCACCGACCAGCGACAGGAGTGCGAGGACATATGGCCGACGGCGCAGCGACAATCGATGTGGAAGAAGCAGGTCCGGTAGGCTCCAGCGGCGTCGCGGCGGAGCGCTTACGCTCGTTCATTGAGCGCATTGAACGTTTGGAAGAAGAAAAACAAACGATCATGGAGGATATGAAAGAGGTTTACGCCGAAGCGAAAGGCGAGGGCTATGACACGAAAGTGTTGCGCCAAGTCATCCGCATCAGGAAAATGGATCGCGCCGATCGCCAAGAGCAAGAAGCGCTTTTAGACCTTTATCTCTCCGCGATCGGCGAGGTTTAGGTTTACCCTAGCTCGCTCTTTGCACGGATAAGCCGTGGTCACGCAGCTTGCGATAAAGCGTTGAACGGCCCATGCCGAGGCGCCGGGCGACTTCCGCCATGCGCCCGTTATAGGTCTCGATCGCAAGCTCGATGAGGTCGCGCTCAATGTCTTGCAGCGAGCGCAAATGGCCTTCCGGATCGTAAATTGAAACGCCTTCAGCCGTACCTGTGAAGGACGCTTCGTCGTCCGCCGTGAAGGCGGGCGGGGCGTCTTCGTCGAAATCCTCGTCGTCCGCCGCGACGAGCGGCGGGCCGAGATCGACGCCGGCCGCTTCAAATTCAGCGGCGAGCAGCGGGAAATCACGCGCCGTGAGATAACTTCCTTCAGCTAAGACCACAGCGCGGAAGATGGTGTTTTCCAGCTGGCGAATATTGCCGGGCCAGGCCTGCGCCGCGAGTACTTCCATCACTTCGTGTTGAACGCCGCGCACATTCCGTCGTTCTTCGGCGTTATACCGCTTGATGAAATGATCGATCAGCGCCGGGATGTCCTCCACACGGTCGCGCAAAGGCGGCATGTGCACAGGGAAGACGTTGAGGCGATAGAAAAGGTCCTCACGGAACGACCCGCGCGAGACCTCTTCGGCGAGATCGCGATTGGTCGCGGAAATGACGCGCACGTCGACTTTTACCGGCCGTTTGGCGCCGATGGGGTCGACTTCGCTTTCCTGCAGCACCCGGAGGAGTTTCACCTGCATGTCGAGCGGGAGTTCGCCGACTTCGTCGAGGAAGAGCGTGCCGCCGTCGGCCTCTTGGAATTTACCGATATGTTTGGCGCTAGCGCCCGTGAAAGACCCCTTTTCGTGGCCGAAGAGAATGCTCTCGACAAGGTTCTCGGGGATCGCGCCGCAATTGACCGTCACGAAGGGACGGCGCGCGCGGTCGGACGAGCCTTGAATAGCGCGGGCGATCATCTCTTTGCCGACACCGCTTTCGCCGGTGATCAGGATGGGGATGTTCGACGTCGCGGCGCGTTCGCCGAGGCGAATCACATTTTTCAATGCGCCGCTTGCGCCGATGAGATCGCGAAAGCCCATCGCGCCTTCTTGTTTGCGCTTCAGGCGCGAGACTTCGCCTTTCAGCGTTGTCAGATTAAGGGCGTTATTGATGGAGACGACGACGCGTTCCGGGGAGGCGGGTTTGACGAAAAAGTCCGCCGCGCCGCTTTGCATCGCTTCAACGACCGTGTCGATGCCGCCTTGGGCGGTGAGGACGATGACCGGCAAATCTTCAGCGAGGGATTTGACGCGCTTTAACGTCTCCATGCCGCCGAGCCCCGGCATGCGTAAGTCGAGCATTAATAGCGCGACATCGGAGCCTTGCTCGCTCTGGAGAACGGAGAGCGCCGCTTCGCCCGTATCCGCTTGCAGGATGGGGTAGCCCGCTTTTTCACACACCGCCTGCATGAGCCGGCGTTGGGTGGGATCGTCGTCGACAATAAGAATATGCTGCTGCGCCATAGCGCTTGTAACCTCGGAACCAGTTGAATGCGACGCCTAATGAATACCCCCTCACCGTTAAGGATGGCTTTAAAGCGTATCATTCCGGGCCAGATTCGCGCTTGCCGATCGTATGGTTAATGGTTCGTTAGCGGATTAAGAGCTTTTGCTTGTACTCCGGGCGCAGTCTTTGTCCGCGCTGTAACGCGCCAACTAGGAATTTGAGGAGGAGCGTTGGGTGTAAATGCCCGGTCGGCCTCGGGCGCCGATTTTTTGACCGTCACTGTCGTCGACGATTGTCCAGCGCCGCCGCGTCGTGGTCTAAAGGATCGGCGCGCATTTGGGGCGCGCGCTTTTAGACGCTCTCAAGTTCTTGGTCGTTCCATGCCTTCTTCTCCGCCGAAAGACCTCATTCGCCCGATTGAACACTTAGAAGGGCGAAAGCCGCCGGCCCCGCAGTGGTTTGAAGATGCGATCGCTGCGCCCTCGGAAGAGGCGAGCGTTGAGGTCGCCGGCGCCAAGGTGCGGTATTCGGCGTGGGGCGAGGTTGGCCGCCGGGGCTTGCTTTTCGTCCATGGCGGGCGGGCGCATCGCAATTGGTGGCGGCCGTTCGCGCCCTTCTTCTCGAACAATTACCGGGTCGCGGCGCTCGACCTCTCCGGCGGCGGCGACAGCGATTGGCGCGAGAACTATTCGCTCGATTTAGCGATTGACGAGATTTTCGCCGTCATCGAAGCTGCCGGGCTCGCCAGTCACGGCCGTCCGATCGTCGTCGGCCATAGTTTCGGCGGCTGGCTAACGCTTGCCGCCGTTGAGCGCGAAGGCGAGCGGCTCGCCGGTGCAGTCGTTATCGACAGCCCGATTTCGAAACCGGACCCGGACGAGGGCTATACGATCGTCTCGCGCAGCGCTGACCCCAAAACGACGCGGCCGCACAAACTCTATCCGACGATTGAAGAGCCGGTGTCGCGGTTTCGGTTTCTCCCGAACCAGGCCTGTGAAGAGCACTATCTTGTCGATTATATCGCCCGTGAAGGGCTCACCGATCGCCGAGATGGACCCTTGCGCGCTGAACGAAGCAATCCGGGAGAGGGCTGGTCGTGGAAGTTCGATCCCTTCGCTGGAACGAATTTTCATATTCATTTCGAACGCGATTTGTTCCTGGCGGCGCGCTGTCCGCTCGCCTTTATCTATGGCGGCGCGTCGGCGTTCAGCGTCGGTGAGGGCTACGAAGCCCAGAAAAAGCAACTGGTGGGCCGTGTGCCGTTTATCGAAATGCCCTGTAGCGCGCACCATTTGATGATGGATGCGCCGCTCGCTTTCACCTCGACCTTGAGAACCTTGCTTACCTGTTGGCCGGTGCGCGTCGGCCTTTGACCGTGGCGGGCGCGTAAGCGGTTATAGGGACATTGCCGTCCTTGTTTCAGCATATTAAGAAAAGGCGATTATAGTTGCGGAACAATACCCTTGCTTGCGGGTCTTGCCCCTAGGGCGGAATTCCGCCAATTAAAGTGCAACGCTTTAGCGATGAAATGAGAAACACCAATGGCTGATAACGCTGCTTCCCGTTCGATCACCCCAGGCGCTTTAGACGCGACGGGCTCCGATTCTGACGAGAATAAAAACACGTATGAAACCTTCATTCGCGCATACAGCGAAATCGGGGTGCCGTTTGCAATCGCGCTGACCATGTTTTTCACAAATCTAGTCATGGCGAACGGCGTTATCGTCGCTGTTCTCGCTGCTGTTGTGACATATCTATTTGTCTTCTTCGTCGTAAAAGCCTTTTTCTCACACTAACCGTATAAGTCTGTGGAGCTTGGGCTTAACGGCCTCTAAGGACCCGTGTCGGAACGACCGTGAACGCAAGTGCGCGCAACGGCGACCGACCTCATGCGGCCGCTCAGTAGGAGCGCCGGCTAAAGTTGAATACTGGGCGCAATGCCGGAGAGAGGAGCTTACTCATGAAGATCGCCGTTCCCCGGGAGACAGCGCCGAACGAGACGCGCGTCGCTGCGTCGCCTGAAACCGTGAAGCGCTTTGTCGGGCTCGGGCTTGATGTCGTTGTCGAGGCCGGCGCTGGCGCCGCTTCGAGCTTTTCTGACGCCGCTTTTCGTGAAGCCGGCGCTGACATTGCAACCGGATACGCCGCGACGACGGGCGATGCGGACGTCGTTCTGAAAGTGCGCGCGCCGAATGACGGCGAGCTTGATGCGACAAAGCCTGGCCAGTCGATTATCTCCGTCGTTTATCCGTCACAGAACGAGGCGTTGTTGAAGTCCGCCGCCGGCAAGGGCGTTGATCTTTTCTCCATGGATTTGATGCCGCGTATCACCCGCGCCCAATCAATGGACGTCCTGTCGTCGCAATCAAACCTTGCCGGCTATAAAGCGGTGATCGACGGCGCCGCCTATTATGGCCGCGCCATGCCGATGATGATGACGGCCGCGGGCACGGTCGCGCCGGCGAAAGTCTTCGTCATGGGCGCCGGCGTCGCCGGTTTGCAGGCGATCGCGACGGCGCGGCGCCTTGGCGCTGTCGTTTCCGCGACGGACGTACGCTACGCCGCGAAAGAGCAAGTTGAGAGCCTCGGCGCGACCTTCGTCACGGTTGACGAAGAAGAGATGAAATCCGCCGAAACGGAAGGCGGTTACGCCAAAGAGATGTCCGATGACTTCAAGGCCCGCCAGGCTGAATTCGTCGCTGATCACATCAAAAAACAGAACATCGTCATCACGACGGCGCTGATCCCCGGACGGCCGGCGCCGAAACTCGTCACCGAGCCCATGGTGCGCTCCATGCAACCGGGCTCCGTAGTCGTTGACCTCGCCGCGGAGCAGGGCGGCAATGTCGCCGTCACGCGGCCGGGCGAAGCCGTCGATGTGGACGGCGTTGTCGTCGTTGGTTTTGAGAACGTTCCGGGCCGCTTGGCGACGGACGCCTCGGCGCTCTACGCGAAAAACGTCTTTAATTTCTTCTCGACCTTCTTTGACAAGGACAGCAGCTCATTCCCGACCGATTGGGACGATGAAATCATCAAAAACATTGTGCTGACGCGCAACGGGGCTGTCATTCATCCCGCTTATGCTGATGCGGCGGCAACTGAAGCGGCGAACGGTTCGGCGACGAATGACGCTGCGAGCGATGTTGCGAACGATGTGAAAAATCCTGGGGACGCCGCCGTTGCCGATGACGGCGCGGCGGAGGAAAGCGAGGCATAAAGATGGCGCAAGCAAACGAACGCGAAGCCGCGGAAGAGGCGGCGCGCGCCGCCGACGCGCTGGCGGACGCAGCGGACACCGCCGCCGTCGGCGCGCAGCAAAACGCAGAAGCAGCCGTCGCCGCGGCTGAAGAGACCCGGAAGATCGCCGACGGCCTCTTAAGCTACGCCGACCTTCTCTCTTCGCCGTCTGAGATCGTTTACCTCCTCGGCATTTTCGTCTTGGCGATTTTCGTCGGCTATTACGTTGTGTGGTCGGTGACGCCGGCGCTGCATACGCCGCTGATGTCGGTCACCAACGCCATTTCCTCCGTGGTCGTCGTCGGCGCGTTAATTGCGCTCGGCGCGGACTTAACGGGCTCCGCCGCCGGGATCTGGCCGAAAATGTTCGGCTTCCTAGGCGTCGCGCTCGCGAGCGTCAACATTGTCGGCGGGTTCATGGTGACCCAACGCATGCTTGAAATGTACAAGAAGAAAGAGCGTTAGGGGGTCGTCATGGCGCAGAATTTACCGCCGCTACTTTATATCGCCGCCGGCGTCTTGTTCATCTTGGCGCTAAGAGGCTTGTCCTCGCCGGAAACCTCGCGCGAAGGCAATCGCTTCGGCATGATCGGCATGGGCATCGCCGTCGTGACGACATTCTTCGTGCTCGAACAAAAAGGGTTCGGCACCTGGCTGTGGATCGCGATCGCCGCGTGCCTCGGCGGCGGCGCTGGCGCCGTCATCTCACAGCGCGTGCAGATGACGCAAATGCCGCAACTCGTCGCTGGCTTTCACAGCCTCGTCGGCCTCGCTGCGGTCTTTATCGCTTGGGCGGCCTTCTTGGCGCCGGCGGCGTTCGGCGTCGGCGAGCCGGGGCATATCCATGCCGGCTCGGCGTTGGAAATGTCCCTCGGCGCGGCGATTGGCGCGATAACGTTTTCGGGCTCGATCATCGCGTTCTTGAAATTGAACGGCAATATGTCCGGCGCGCCGATTCTTTTGCCGTCGCGGCATGTCATTAATTTGGCGCTCGCCGCGATCATCGTGCTCGGCGTCGGCGTTTTGATGACGGGACCACAGACGGTTTTCTGGTTCGCCGTCGTCACGCTCGTTGCTTTTGCGCTCGGCTTCTTGATCATCATCCCGATTGGCGGCGCGGACATGCCCGTCGTCGTCTCCATGCTGAATAGTTATTCAGGCTGGGCCGCCGCCGGTATCGGCTTCACGCTGGAGAACATGGCCTTGATCATCACCGGCGCGCTCGTCGGCTCGTCAGGGGCCATTCTCTCTTACATTATGTGTAAGGGCATGAACCGGTCTTTTGTCTCGGTCATTCTCGGCGGCTTTGGCGGCGATGACGCCGGTCCGGCCGCGGGCGGCGCGGACGATCGCCCTGTGAAGCAAGGCTCGGCGGAAGACGCGTCCTTCATCATGAAGAACGCCGGCAAGGTCATTATCGTTCCCGGCTATGGCATGGCGGTGGCGCAAGCCCAGCACGCATTGAAGGAAATGGCCGATACGCTGAAGTCCGAAGGCGTGGAAGTGAAATACGCCATCCACCCCGTCGCCGGCCGGATGCCGGGGCACATGAACGTCCTCCTCGCGGAAGCTCAAGTGCCTTATGACGAGGTCTTTGAGTTGGAAGACATCAATTCAGAGTTCCGCACCGCCGACGTCGCCTTCGTTATTGGCGCTAATGACGTCACCAACCCATCTGCTAAGACCGACCCGCAATCGCCGATCTACGGCATGCCGATCTTGGATGTGGAAAACGCCGGCACCGTCTTGTTCGTGAAGCGGTCCATGGCGTCGGGCTATGCCGGCGTGCAAAATGAGCTCTTCTTCCACGACAATACGATGATGTTATTCGGCGACGCCAAAAAAATGTGCGAAGAGATCGTCAAGTCGTTTCATTAGTGCTTTGCGCCAGCGTTGGGTCCGAGTTGGGTCCGGACACTGGCTTCGCTGGTCAGGTCTCTTCGAAGCGCCGCGTATTTGAATTGATCACTGCCTTGTGAGTTCGCCTTGTCTTCGTAGGGCGGGTATCGAAACATTGATGAACGCGACCAACTCGCAGGGCGCGCGGCCGTTAAGGGCGGTCGGGCTCCCGGTGGAAAATCCACACGTGAAAGCCCTAATGGGCAAGGGAGAACTCTAATGCGTTATTTATTGACCAGCGCCGCGGCGCTCGCGCTCGCCGCCTGCGGCGGAGCGGACACCCAGTCTTCGACAGATGCTGCGCCGGCAGCCGATACGCCGGCCTTGATTGAAGAGGCGGTTGAACTCGCGCCGGCTGACGAGACTGCCGCCGAAGTCGCCGGCGTCGATTGGGGTGCGATCCTCACCTCCGATCGTCGCGGCGAGAACCATGCGGATCGCGACCAATATCGTCATCCGCAAGAGACGATGGCGTTTTTCGGCGTTGAACCCGGCATGACGGTCGCCGAAGCGCAGCCTGGCGGCGGCTGGTACACGCGTTTGCTGCTGCCGTTATTGGGCGCCGATGGCGGCCTCATCGGCGTCAATTATGCGCCTGACATGGTCGTCCTATTTGGCGACGAAGTTTCGGAAGAGTTTGTCGAAGAGACCCGCCAATGGCCCAGCACGTGGCCGGCGACCACCGAAGAGTGGAGCAAGGAAGGCGATGCGCCCATTGTCGGCGCTTACTCCTTTGGCGCTGTTGACGCCGCTGCGGCCGGTTCGGCTGATGTCTTTTTGATGATCCGTGCGCTTCACAACGTCAATCGCTATGAAGCTAACGGCGGTTATCGCACGACGGCTCTAAAAGACGCATTTGATCTTTTGAAGCCGGGCGGCGTCCTGGGCGTTGTGCAGCATGCCGGACCGGAAACGAACGACGACGCATGGGCGACCGGCCAAAACGGTTATTTGAAGCAGTCGCAAGTTGTCGCCGCTATTGAGGCGGCGGGCTTTGAGTTCGTTGAGGCTTCTGACGTCAACGCCAATCCGAAAGATCAGCCGACGAATGAAGACTATGTCTGGCGCTTGCCGCCGTCGCTCGACGGCGGTTCGGCCTCCGAAGAACGCGCTGCGGCGATGAAGGCCATTGGCGAGTCGAACCGGATGACGCTGAAATTCGTCAAGCCCGCGTCCTAAAACGCTAACGCCGCCGCATCGATAGGGATTGCGGCGGCGTTTGTCTTTTGTGACCGAAGTTCTCTTTTACCATTTAGAGCATGGCCGGCTTGAAACGACATTGCCCGGTTTGCTTGAGAAAACGCTGCAGCGCGGCTGGCGCGCCGTCGTGAAATGCGGTGACCGGGACGCCGTCGAACGCCTTGACGAACACCTGTGGGTGTATGCGGACGAAACATTCCTCCCCCATAGCGCCGTTCCCGTCGAACGCGATGCGGCTCCCGATCCGATTTGGCTGACCGACGGCGACGTCGCCGGGGAAGCCCGTGACCTTCTCTTCCTCGTTGACGGCGCCCTTGAAGACGCGGGCAAGCTCTCAACTTATCAACGGTGCGTCATGATCTTTGACGGCCGCAATGAAGAGGCGGTCTCCGAAGCGCGCGGCTTTTGGAAAGCGGCGGGAGCGGAAGGCTGCGCCGTCACCTATTGGCGCCAATCGCCGGATGGTCGATGGGAAAAACAGGGTTAGTTGAAATACATCTTTGGCCTGACGAGTGCGCTATCCGCTCAGCTGGTGTTTTCGCACGAGCCCCCTAATTTGATTGTAGTTTAGGCCCAAGGCCTCTGCAGCGTGTTTCTGGCTGCCGTTTGCGCGCGCCAACGCTTCTTCGACAGCCCGCCGTTCGATCTCATTAAGATGCTCACGTAAATCGGTGACGGCGGGCGCGCTTGCTGGTTCGTGCGCCGCTGTTGTGCTTGGCGGGTCCTCGGAATTCTCTTTTTGCGATGAGACGGCGTTGTTGAGGTCGGTCGGTAATTTAGTCGTCGCGAAAGGGTCGAGAATGATTTCGTCTATTGGCCCCTCCCGTTCAGCGGTGCGCCAACGATAGGCGGAGCGCTCCGCCACATTCTTCAGTTCTCTGACGTTTCCCGGCCAATTGTGTTCAACCAATTGCGCCATGGCTTGCGGCGTGAACCCTGGATGCTGGGCGCCGATTTCCGCCGCGAGACCGGCGGCGAAATGCGCCGCGAGAAGGGGGATGTCGTCGCGCCGGGCGCGTAAGGGCGGCGCGGCGATGACGTCAAAGGATAATCGGTCGAGCAAGTCGGCGCGAAACGCGCCGCGCGCGGCGAGGGCCGGCAAATCAACATTCGCTGCGGCGACCACTCGTGCGTCGGTCGTCAGCGTTTCCGAACCGCCAATGCGCTCGAACTCGCCATATTCTATGACGCGCAGGAGTTTTTCTTGCACGCGTAGCGACGCGCTCGGGATTTCGTCGAGAAAGAGCGTGCCGCCGTCAGCACGTTCAAAACGACCGGGGCGGCGTTTTGTTGCGCCGGTGAACGCGCCGGCCTCATGACCGAAAAGCTCCGAATCTAAAAGGTCTTCGGAAAGCGCGGCGCAGTTCACCTTGACGAACGGGCCTTCCCAGCGCGGCGAGAGAAAATGCACCCGTGCTGCAATGAGTTCTTTGCCGGAGCCGCGCTCGCCGCAAATCAGGATGGCGCGGTCGAGCGCCGCCGCCGCCGAGGCATGCGCCAAAGCGTCTAAAAACGCCGGCGCGGCGCCGATTAATTCGGGGGGCGTTGCAATCGCTGTCATGGGCAAATAATGCCGACAATACGTTAAAATGTACAATAGATGTGGAAAAAATGCCTATTTGCGAGAATTATGGATGAAGGGATATTTATAAAAATTAATAAAAACAATTGCTTATGAGGTTTCTCGAAAACTGGCACGGTTTTCGCTTTTAGTTAATCGACACTGCCGTGATTGACGGTCGGACGATGTAGAGCCGGCGTCAGTTTTAGGTGGGCTCTCGATGAGATCGCGATATCGCGCTCTGAATGAGGGCTCAACGCTGGTCTGAGAGCGACCGCGAAGCGAAAGGATGACCATGAGCGTCAACACATACCAGAGCGCCGACGACTATTATTGGGAGCGTCGCTGGCGTGACCGATTGGAGGACGAGCGATGTGGCCGCGGGCGCGGTCGTCGCGGCTTCGCTTGGGGGGCGTTCTTTTTCGGCGTCCTTCTTGGCGCAATCATCTTTTAAGGAGCGGCACCATGGGCGTCTTTTCTAGACTGAGCGACATCGTCAATTCAAACATCAACGCCATGCTCGACCGGGCCGAAGATCCGGAGAAGATCGTGCGTTTGATCATCCAGGAAATGGAGGACACGCTTGTCGAAGTGCGTGCGCGTGCCGCGCGGGCCATCGCCGACAAAAAGGAGATCGACCGAAAAAGGCGCGCCGTTGATGCCCGCGTCGCCGAATGGGAATCGAAAGCGGAACTCGCGATCTCGAAAGGTCGTGATGATTTGGCGAAGGGCGCTGTCGGCGCCAAGCGCAAGGCGCAAGAAATGGCCGACCTTCTCGGAAAGGAGAGCGCCGTCATCGATACGGCGCTCGATAAGGCGAATGATGATCTTGCGCAGCTGCAGTCTAAGCTAAAGGAAGCAAAGGCGAAGCAACGCAGCATGGAAATCCGTCGCTCAGCGGCGAGCGACCGGGTGCGGATGAACCGCCAAGTCTTTGACGGCCGCATTGACGACGCGCTTGCCCGGTATGAGCATTGGGAACGGCGCATCGATGAACTTGAAGGCGAAGCGGAGAGCTACGCCATGGGCGAAAGGCCGACGGGCGCACCGCGAACGCTCGCCGAAGAGTTCGCTGATCTTGAAGCTGAAGACGAGATCGATGCGGAACTAGAGGTGTTGAGAAAGCGTGTTGCGGCCCGGACAGCGACCGCTGCGCCGACGAAACAAGACTAGACCAGCGACGTTAGGAAAACTGCGCAAAAACTGCTGCGCGCTTGATTATCGAATTGAGGGAATGACATGGACTCTTGGGCGATCGTCGCCGTTGTCGCCATGGTGGTGCTGGGCTTGCCGGCAACCGTCATGCATTACGCAACCGAATGGCGCAAATCAAAAGCGCCGACCCCGGATGATGAACGGCTTGTGGATGACTTGTGGCGCACCGCGCAGCGCTTAGAGCGCCGCGTTGAGGCGCTGGAGACTATTCTTGATAAAGAAGCGCCGAAATGGCGCGAGGATTATCCGGAGCGCCCCCATGCGTAAGCGCCGCGATCGACACCATCACCATCATCACTACCATTGGGGCGGTGGCCCGACCGAAGGGGCGGACGGCTCCGCCGAGGGCGACCGTCAGGGATACGCTTATCACGCTGGCGCGCCCGGGCCGGGGCCAAACCGACATCGCTTGACGCGCAATACGCGCGACGGCGTTTTCGCGGGCGTGTGCGCTGGGATCGCCGATTATTTCGGCTGGCCCACCGCCCATGTGCGGATCGCCTATGTGTTGCTGACGATGTTTTTCTTCTGGATGCCGATCTTCGCTTATGCGGCGATGGCGTTTTTCTTACCGCGCGGCGAACCAATCGCCAGCCGATACGATAATCCGGATGAAGAACGGTTTTGGCGCACCTATTCGGTGCGTCCCAAGGCGACCTTCTCAGAATTGAAACACCGTTTTCGGGCCCTTGACGCCCGTATCGCCGATATGGAGCGCGCCGTCACGTCGAGTGAATTCAGCTTGCGGCGCGAGTTTCGTGATCTGGAAGGCGACGCGTAAGGCGCTGATAACGACAAGCTAAGGATCTGCCGCGATGCCTCGCATTTTTCGGAAATCGACCCTTCTTGGTTTGGTGATGTTAGCGGTGCTTATCCTCGCGGTTGGGCTCCATCCGGCGTCGTTGGTGCGCTCCGCGGATGGCGCTGCGCCCGCCCCGGGAGGAGAGCAGCCAAGCGTCTTTTTGGGGGTAATTTTTTGATCTTAGGGCGTTTCTCGGCCTCACCTAGTTGCGTGCAAGGGCGGGGGTCGGCTACGGTTCTAAGCCTAGGGATGCGCAATCAATTCGGCGTCCCACAGCGAGGACGCGACACGAGTGGAGAGGCGGCGTAAACGTCGACGCAGCGGGGGGCGACCCCCTGCTGACGATGAATGTAAAGGCGCGGACGGCGGTGAGGCCGCTCGCGGCGAGTTCGGATTATCGTCTCCCGCTACTGGAGCATCAATCAAGCACAACGACACGGAGCTGAGCGACGTCGCGACCACTGGGGCGACCACTGGGGCGACCACTGGGGCGACCACTGGGGCCACCGGTGTAGCGACGACCGAGGCGATCAAGGGCGCGACCAAAGTTCCGCAGTTTGTCGAAGCGATGCGGGATGGGTCGGAAAGCAAAACGGTTAAACAGGCCGGGCAGTCGTCAAAGAGCGGGCCAGGGCAGGCGCCGAAAAAAAGAAACGCTCGGGCGCAGACGGCGCGTCGCGGCGATGCGCGGCGATCGCCGACAGTCTACGCTGCAATTGATCTTGGCACCAATAATTGCCGACTATTGATCGCCTCGCCGCGCGGGCGGAGTTATCGGGTCGTCGATGCATTCTCGCGCATTGTGCGCCTTGGCGAGGGGCTCTCCGCAACAGGGGCTTTGTCTGAGGCTGCGATGGAGCGAACGGTCGAGGCGTTGAAAGTCTGCTCCCAGAAAATGGCGCGCCGGAGCGTTCGACGCCATCGGTTTATTGCGACGCAAGCCTGTCGGGCCGCCTCGAACGGCGAGACGTTCTTGACGCGCGTGCGCGAAGAGACCGGCATCGCCTTTGAGGTGATCTCGCCCCAAGAGGAAGCCCGACTCGCGGTTAATGGGTGTTCGGATCTTTTAGACCCCAACGCGCGCGCCGCTATTATTTTTGATATTGGCGGCGGGTCGACGGAAGTCTCGTTTGTTCGCTTGTCGCCTGGAAAGTCGGGCGGCCCGCCAGCGCGCTCAATCGACACTTGGTTTTCCCTGCCCATCGGCGTCGTCAATCTGTCGGAGAGATGGGAAGGAAAGCGCATCAGCGCTGAAACCTATGAAGCAATGGTCGCCTCGATTTTAGAAGATGTTGACGCGGTAGCGACGCCGGAGGACTTCAAAGAGATTTTTGCGCGCGGCGAGGGGCATTTTCTGGGAACCTCCGGCACGGTGACGTCATTGGCCGGCGTCCACCTAGGCTTGGAGCGGTATCGTCGCGACGCTGTCGACGGCGTATGGTTGTCCGTTGATGAGGCGCGCAGCGTGACCGAACACTTGCGGTCAATGACCTTTGAAGAGCGCGCGCAAGAGCCGTGCATAGGGCCGGAGCGCGCTGACCTTGTCGTCTGCGGCTGCGCCATTTTGGAGGCGCTCTTGCGGCAATGGCCGGCGCAGCGCATTCGCGTCGCCGATCGCGGTCTGCGTGAAGGGTTACTAACGGGAATGATGAGCGCTGACCGGCGGCGGGCGAAGCGCAAAAAGCAGCAGAACCGAGGCGGGCGGCGGACAAAAGCGACGGCGTCGTCTCCCCCTGAAACGCCTCCGCACGCTCCCCAAGGGCGATCTTAGCGACTTTTGTTTAAGGCCTAGGACGTGTGGTCGCGGGGGTTTCGCAGCCCCGCGCGCGCGGCTATAGAACGCTATGGAACGCAAAGCTCCCCCTTCGAAACGTAAAGCGAAAGCGCCGGCCAGCGGCAAGCGGTCTGCAAGCGCTGTTAAAGCTGCGCGTCCGAAGGCGAACGGGGGAGAAAATGTGAAAGCCGGCGCGCCCAAACGCTCGACAAAACCGAAAAAGCGGCGGTCCAACCTCGCAAAAGCCGATACGGCGCTTGGTGGCCCGCAGGAAAAGCGCGGGCTTAAACCGCAAGCGAAAGCCAAAGGCGATAAATCGCTTGGCGGCGAGGCGAGCTCCGGGCATCGCGGCAAGCGAACCAATGTTAAAACCGCGCGCTACCGCAAACACTCCTCGACATTGTGGCTCGATCGACAATTGAACGATCCTTATGTGGCGCGCGCCAAAACCGAAGGGTTCCGGTCTCGCGCGGCGTTCAAGCTCATCGAGCTCGATGAAAAATACGCGCTGTTGAAATCGGGCGCGCGGATTGTCGATCTCGGATGTGCGCCCGGCGGTTGGTGCCAGGTGGCGGCGCGGGCCGGCGCTTCGAAGCTTGTGGGGATTGATTACCTAGCGATGCCGGCGGTTGAAGGCGCGGATATTCTTGAGCTGGATTTCTTAGATCCTGACGCCCCCGATCGGCTGAGGGCTGCATTGGGCGGCGAGGCGGATCTCGTTTTGTCTGACATGGCGGCCCCGACGACAGGGCACCGGGCGACGGATCATTTGCGCGTCGTGGCGCTCGCCGAAGCGGCGCTTGATTTCGCAGAAGATGTTTTGGCGCCGGGCGGCGGCTTTGTTTGCAAAGTGTTCCAGGGCGGCGCCGAAGGGGATTTGCTGGCGCGCTTGCGTGGCCGGTTTACGAGCGTCAAACACGCGAAGCCGAAAGCCAGTCGGCCGGAGTCACCTGAGAAATATGTGGTGGCGACGGGGTTCAAGCGCGATGCGGAAACGCCGTCGAGTGCGGACGGCGACGATCCAACGGTGAGCAATTAAACGGGGTGTAAAGAGGAGTAGGGCGATGCAGATTCGGGAAGGCTTCACTTTTGACGACGTGCTTTTAGAGCCGGGACCGTCGACCGTCATGCCCTCTGACGTGACGACGACGACGCGGCTGACGCGTGACGTGACCTTGAATATTCCTGTGATGTCCTCTGCGATGGACACCGTGACCGAAGCGGCGATGGCGATCGCGATGGCGCAAAACGGCGGCATTGGTGTCTTGCACCGGAATTTGACGATCGACGAACAAGCCGAACAGGTGCGCCAGGTAAAGCGGTTCGAGAGCGGCATGGTCGTCAATCCGTTGACGCTTGAACCGACGGCGACGCTGGCTGAAGCGCGAGCGTTGATGGCGGCGCGGAAAGTCTCCGGCTTCCCTGTGGTTGAAAACCCAGACGCCAACGGCGTCGGTCGACTGGTCGGCATCTTGACCAATCGCGACACGCGCTTCGCCACTGATGACGACCAACCGATCAGTGAGCTGATGACAAAAGAAAATCTTGTCACGGTTAAGCCCCACGCCGATCGCGATGAGGTGATTGGTCTTCTGCATCGCCATCGTATTGAACGCCTGATCGTGGTTGACGATGCTTACCGCTGCGTTGGTCTCATCACCGTTAAAGACATGGACAAAGCGCAGAAATACCCACTCGCGACGAAAGATCCGGAGGGTCGTCTGCGCGTGGCGGCGGCGTCGAGCGTCGGCGAGGACGGGTTCACCCGCGTTGAAGCGCTGATGGACGCCGGCGTTGATATTGTCGTTATCGACACCGCACACGGACATTCCAACAAAGTTCTCGAGCAAGTCGCGCGGATTAAAAAACTTTCCAACGCCACGCAAGTGGTGGCCGGCAATATCGCCACCTATGACGGCGCTAAAGCACTGATTGACGCAGGCGCTGACGGCGTCAAGGTCGGCATTGGCCCTGGGTCTATCTGCACAACGCGCATTGTCGCCGGCGTCGGCGTGCCCCAGCTTACCGCTGTTATGGACGCGGCGCGGGCTGCGGGCGAAACCGGCGTTCCGGTAATTGCTGACGGCGGCGTGAAATACTCCGGAGACGTTGCGAAAGCGATCGCCGCTGGCGCTGACTGCGTCATGGTGGGCTCGCTTCTCGCCGGCGCCGACGAAGCGCCGGGCGAAGTCTTTATGTATCAAGGCCGTCCGTATAAGTCCTATCGCGGCATGGGGTCTATCGGCGCCATGGCGCGGGGGTCCGCCGATCGGTATTTCCAAGCGGATGTGAAAGAGCAAATGAAGTTGGTGCCCGAAGGTATTGAGGGGCAAACGCCGTATAAAGGACCGGTGAGCCCGATTTTGCATCAATTGGTCGGCGGCGTTCGGGCGTCCATGGGATATGTCGGGGCCGCGTCGATTGACGAAATGAAAAGCAAAGCGCGCTTTGTCCGGATCACCAATGCGGGTTTACGGGAAAGCCATGTGCACGACGTACAGATCACGCGCGAGGCGCCGAACTATCCCTCGCCAAGCTAACGCCGCCTCGATCCGTTCTCGCGCTGCCATCGCATCATGTTAGACGAATGTAAAACGCCTAGAATTTCGCTCAGTAGAACAAAAGACCGCGCCCAAAGCGCTAAAAACCGCCGACTCGGTGGTCTGTTTTGTTCAATTGTCGCTTGTGTTTCGATCTTGTATGCTTAACCGCGCACAATTGGGGAGAAGCGGCGTGTTTAATCGAGATGACGCAACAAGTTCACGCACGGGCCAACGCCCGAGCGATGACGGTTTTGGTTTCGATAGTAATGACGATCGTCCGGGCGACGACACAATGCGTCCGCACTTTGACGGCGCAGACCCCAATGAAGCGCGCCATCGTCGTGAGGCGGTGCGTCATCACCAGAAGCGGATCTTTGCGCAAGGAACGAGCGCGGTGTTTTCAGCGCTTATAATTTTATTCGCCCCCGTTTATTGGCGTAGTTTGTTGCGAGCCTGCGGCTTTGACTTGTCCGCGGCCTGGCCGGCGACTTCTTGGGAAAACGCGCTCGCCGCAGCGTTGGGCGGCACCGACGGCATGGCCGGAGGGCTGCTGCTGCCTTTGCTATTTGGGCCAGCGGTTTTCGTATTCTTGTCGGCGTTTTACCTGAACGTGCGGTATCGGTTTTTACGTGATCAAGAATGGAACCTTCGCTCCGCCGAGGCGGAGTCCAATGAGCCGCGAACGGCGGCTTCCGGTTACATGCATGTTTTTCGCCTCTATGCCCGAACCAAGCGCCGAGCCGTTTTTGCGCTTGTCTCCTCCATCGCCTGGCTCTCTTGGGGGATTGTCGGCGTTTTTGCGTTGATGTTTGCATCGCCGGAAGCTGGGCGGACGTTATGGACCGTTGCGTTCGGCTCCGCGGCGCTTGCAACGGCGGGGTCCGCCCTATTTATGGCGTATGCTGCCTATGATGTCTCCCGGCGTTATGTTCCGGGCAAGGTTCTTGTCGGCAAAACCATGATCTTCGCGACACGGGCCGCGACTAGTCAGACGGATTACGAAACGGCGCGCAGCCAAGCGGCGGTCCTGCAAGAAGCGGTGATCGAAGAAAGACCGTGGTGGTTTTATTCCTACGCTCGGGCGCCGAAACGGCGCTGAGCTGCGAGCGCGTTTCGCTTTAGATTTGTTTTAACGGCGCTTCGATTTCGCTTCGATTTCGCTTTGACGTCGCAATGCGCTATGGCCAAGCCATCGGCTGTCTGCTACGGCCAACGGCTGACGCTGACTGAAGCTGACTGTCGCTATGTCGGCGCTTTTCTTTATTGAGGAGCTGACGCGCCATGCGCGATTCTGGCCGTCTGGCGGCGGCGATTGAAATTCTCGATGTGTTTGACGCCCGGCGCATTCCACTAAAGACGGCGCTCGCCGATTGGGGGCGACAAAATCGATACGCCGGCGCCAAAGATCGCGCCTGGATCTCCGGTCTTTGTCTTGATGTCCTACGTCGCCGCACGACTCTCGCGGCGTGGGGCGGCGCGGAGACGAACCGGGCGCGGGCTCTCGCGTGCCTTAATCATCTTTGGAAGTTCGATGCGGCGGCGCTCGGCGAAATCGCCGCCGGCGAGCACGGCATCGGTCCGCTTACGGAAGAAGAAGGCGCGCGCTACACCAATGATGAGCATAACGCAGATGTTTCTGTGGTGTCCGCTTTTGATGCGCCAGAGTGGGTGGAGGAGCCCTTACGGCGAGCATTTCAGGACGGCGCGTTTGATGAGCTGGCGGCCTTGAGCGCCCGGGCGCCGGTCGACCTTCGTCTCAATACGGGCGCAGCGCCGGCGGAGAAAACGCTGGCGGCGATAAAAACCGTCAAAGCAAAGCCGCATGCCTTCCTCAAAACCGCCGCGCGCATTGACGCGCCCGACCCGAGCGCGCGGGCGCCGGCCGTCACGGTCATTCCCGCCTTCAATAAGGGCTGGGTCGAGGTGCAAGACCTTGGCTCGCAAATCGCAGCGGCGGCGGCCGGATCGATCGCCGGTGCGCAAGTGCTCGATTATTGCGCCGGTGGCGGCGGCAAAACCTTAGCGCTTGCCGCGATGATGGGATCGACGGGGCAAATCCACGCCTATGACATCGACGCGCGCCGACTGAAGCCGCTCTATGCCCGAGCGAAACGCGCCGGTGTGCGAAACTTACAGATTCGCTCGCCTATCGACGGAGCGGCGGTATTAGACGATTTAATCGGGCGCATGGATGTCGTCTTCGTCGATGCGCCATGCACCGGCAGCGGTACCTGGCGACGCCATCCTGACGCAAAGTGGCGACTGAAGCCGGGACAGTTGGCGCGCCGACAAGAAGAACAAGCGAGCGTCTTGCGCGAGGCGTCGCACTACGTGAAGCCGGGTGGTCGGCTGGTTTACGTGACGTGCTCTGTCTTCAAAGAAGAAAACGCCGATCAGGTATCGGCGTTTCGACGGGAAAACGCAGGGTTTGAGGCCGTCGATGGGCTTCAGCAAGTGTTAACCAGCGACTTGCTAACGCCCGACGGGGAAGCGGCGCTGAAAGATTGTATCCTTGATGACGGCGCCATGCAGTTGACGCCGGCGCGCACCGGAACAGACGGCTTTTACGTCGCCGTTTTGCGAAAAGTAAAATAAATCCGAGCTTCTTCTTTAAGCGCTTTTCGAGGGTTCTCGGGCACTCTCAACGACGCTTGGTCCAATTGTCGGTGAGGGGCGGCGAACCTTTTGATTTCAGCCTTAGCAAGAGATCTCGTTGCGCGATTTGCCCGTCCGCCGAAGCGAAGCGCGGTGCGCGTTCGTTTAAACGCTTATGACGGCGCGGCGAACGCCCGCGGCGCGTCGCTTGATGTTTCTGTCGGCTATACCCATCCCCTCATTAAGATTTTAGCGCCGATAAAAGCCTATTGCACGCCGCGGCGACTGATGACGGGCGTTGTCTTCAGCGCCGTACTTCTCGGGCTTTGGCGGGCGCATGACGCTGGTTGGGTCAGCGATGACAATCCATTGGTCGCCGCCGGCCTGTTTTTAAAAGGCGGTCTCATCTTCGACCTGCGTTCGCCGCGGGTTTGGGTCTTGTTCGCCTTTATTCCTCTGATGTGGCGGTTATTGCCCGAAGGTTGGCGGCTCGCCGTCTTTCCCTTTGTTGGACACTTGATGTTCTTGCAACTGTCCCATTGGGCAATGACGATTGTCACCGCGGGCCTTAACGCTTTTACGATCGACGTTCTGAGCGGCATTCAGGGGATCTGACCCAGAGAAGGACTGTCTTAGCGTTTTTCTAGCTCTTTTCGACTAGTCTGTGAGGCTGCTGGGCCCGAGTCTCGACGCTTCAGCGCGAGTCAGATAGGAAAGTCTTATGACAGAGATTTCTCCCGACGTCCAAACGGGACGTGTTCTTATCATCGATTTTGGCAGCCAGGTGACGCAGCTCATCGCGCGACGTCTGCGCGAAATCAGTGTTTACTGCGAAGTACACCCTTATAATCGCGTTGACGCGGCGCTCCTGACGGCTTTTCGTCCGGGTGCTGTTATTTTATCCGGCGGACCGGCAAGCGTGGTCGAGACGTCTAGCCCCGCCGCCGACGCCGCCGTTTATGCGCTCGGCGTTCCAATTCTCGGCATTTGTTATGGAGAGCAGACGCTTTGCGCCGCTTTTGGCGGCGAGGTCGAGCCGTCCGATCATCGAGAATTTGGCCGCGCGTCAATCGAGATCGTTGAAGCCAGTCCATTGTTTGACGGTATTGGCGGACCTGGCGACGAGCGCGATGTGTGGATGAGCCATGGCGATCGCGTCGTTGCATTGCCGGATGGGTTCAAAGCGATTGCCCGCTCGAAGGGCGCGCCGTTCGCTGCGATCGCCGATGAGGCGCGCAAGATTTACGGCGTGCAGTTCCACCCTGAAGTGGTGCACACGCCGGACGGCGCCAAGCTCTTGCAGAACTTCGTGGTCAATATCGCCGGCGTTCCGGCGGATTGGACAATGGCGGCGTTTCGCGATGAGGCGATAGCGAAGATCCGCGAACAGGTCGGTGACGGTAAAGTCATTTGCGGTTTGTCGGGCGGCGTTGATTCATCCGTAGCCGCCGTATTGCTCCACCAGGCGATCGGCGACCAATTGACCTGTGTTTTCGTTGATACCGGATTGATGCGTGCCGGCGAAGGCGAAAACGTGGTGCGCCTCTTCCGTGAAAGTTACAATATTCCGCTCGTTCATGTAGAGGCGGAGGGGCTTTTCTTAGCTATGCTCGATGGTGTCGAAGACCCGGAGCAAAAGCGTAAAAACATCGGCGCGACCTTCATCGACCTCTTTGAAGACGAAGCGGCGAAGATCGAAGACGCTCGGTTCTTAGCCCAGGGAACGCTCTATCCTGACGTTATTGAAAGCGTTTCGTTCGACGGTGGGCCATCGGTGACGATTAAGTCTCATCACAATGTCGGCGGTTTGCCGGAGGCGATGAATTTAGAGCTGGTGGAGCCCTTGCGCGCGCTTTTCAAAGATGAAGTGCGCGCCCTCGGGCGCGAGTTAGGGTTGCCCGCGCATTTCGTCGGCCGCCATCCGTTCCCTGGCCCAGGGCTCGCTATCCGCATTCCAGGCGTCGTCACCAAAGAAAAAGCCGATATTTTGCGTAAGGCGGATGCTGTCTATCTTGATGAAATCCGCAATGCCGGTCTTTACGATGACATATGGCAGGCGTTCGCCGTGTTGCTGCCTGTGCGGACAGTTGGCGTGATGGGCGATGAGCGCACCTATGACTATGTGTTGGCATTGCGCGCTGTGACGTCTACGGACGGCATGACGGCGGACTATTATCCGTTTTCCCATGAGTTTTTGGGTAAATGCGCAACACGAATTATTAATGAAGTCCGCGGCGTCAGTCGCGTTGTCTATGATGTAACGTCAAAGCCGCCAGGCACCATCGAGTGGGAATGATCCCCTAAATACCCGTAAGCGGTTATTGACGGGTCCAACCAGTATAAAATTCAAGCTGTGTCTGTGCCTATGGCTTTTCCGCGCTTTGCCCGTGGGCGCCCAAGGTTTAGATTGGGCTTTGGATGGGATTTGCATTCAAGGTCACCCAACGTGTCTCTGTGAACTCATCGGCGCTGAAACTGCCGCCAAAACGACCGTATCCAGAGGATTTAACGCCGCCAAACGGCATTTGCGGTTCGTCATAAACGGTTGGGGCGTTGATATGGCAAATTCCGCTTTCAATTTGCGACGCGACGTTAAGGAGGCGCGAGAGTTCTTTGCCGTAGACGGCAGCGGACAATCCGTACTCGGTATCGTTGGCGAGCCTTACGATCTCATCATCGCCATCTGCATGGGCGACCGCGACAATAGGGCCAAAGCTCTCTTCTGTCCAAAGTCGCATGTCCGGCGTGACGCCGTCCACAATGTTTGGTTGCATTATCGTTCCGTTTACGGCGCCTTCTAAAACGCATCTCGCGCCTTTTTCTTTGGCGTCAGCGATCAATGCGCGCACATGGGCGGCGGTGCTTTCCTCAACAACCGCTCCGAGGGCGCTGTTGTTGAGAGCGGGGTCTCCTGCTTCTACAGTTTGTGCGCGCGCGACAAAGGCTTTCACAAAGTTATCGGCGATTGATCTGTCGACAATTAAACGTTCCGTCGACATGCATATCTGACCTTGATTGAAGAATGATCCGAAGACGGCGCCATTGACCGCTTCGCCAATGTCGGCGTCACTTAAAACCGCCATCGGGGCTTTGCCGCCAAGTTCTAGAAGTGCGGGTTTCAGATCCTTCGCCGCTAGGCTTGCGATGATTTTTCCGACTTTTGTCGAGCCGGTGAAGTTTATTCTCTTGATTGCCGGATGCGTTACGAGCGTTTCGGCGATAGCCGGTGCGTCATCCGGGGCGTTCGTGATGTAATTCAGGACGCCGTCAGGAAGTTCCGCCTTTTCGAAGGCGTCTACGATAAGCCGATGGGTTTTCGGACATTTCTCAGACCCTTTCAAAACAATCGTATTACCGCATGCAATCGGCATCGCGATTGAACGCACGCCAAGTATCACCGGTGCGTTCCAAGGCGCTATTCCCAGCATCGGGCCGACAGGACGTTTGATGGCGAGACTCATCGTGCCCGGACGGTTAGACGGAATAGTCTCACCTACGATTCGTGTCGTGATGGCCGCTGCTTCGCGCAGCGTCGCCGCTCCCACTTTGACGTTGAACGCAGCCCACATTGGCGCGGCGCCGGTTTCAGCGACCATGGCGTCGACAAAGTCTTGCTGCATATCTTCGAGGAAATCGGCTGCCTTATTGAGAAGTTGGCGACGCCGTCCGGGGCCTGTTTTTGACCAATCGGGAAATGCGGCTCGCGCGGCTTCGGCCGCAGCGGCTGCATCGTTCGTCGTGGCCGCCGCGGCGGTGCTCGCGACAGCGCCTGTTACGGGGTTTTTTCTGTCAAACGTAACGTCGCTCTCGGCGCTGCGACTTTCCTGTCCAATCTTCAAATCAGCGATACTCAATTGGCTCTCCACTTTTATCTCAGCCATCCGTACACACGCGTCTATCGTACACTAGTTGCTCCAATAGAGCGCGTTTGGATTATCAATCAGAAGTTTGCGTTGTAACTCGGATGTCGGTGCGATCTTCGGGATGATGTTTACAAGTCCACCATCGTCGGGAACGGCGTTTTGCATATTGGGGTGCGGCCAGTCTGTACCCCATAAAATCCGATCTTGGAAACGCGCCGCAAGCGGCGCAACCGCTGCGACAAAATCGTCATAAGGCGGTCCGTTCTTCGATAGTCGATCTGGGCAGGTGACTTTTGTCCAGATATTTTCATGCGTATAGAGAAGTCGCGTTAAAGCGCTTATATCCACGCCGTCCGGTCCCTGTGACACATCCGGCCGCGCCATATGATCGATGACGACCACCGTCGGAATGGCTTCAAGGAATGGCGTCAACTCTTCCAAGAGCTCAGCCTCGAAATAGACGACAACGTGCCAGCCAAAGATCTGAATGCGTCTTGCAACGTCTAGAAACTTATCTTTCGGAGCGTTATCGACAAGTCGTTTTAGAAAGTTAAAACGCACGCCTCGAACGCCTTTTTCGTGAAGGCTGGCGAGTTCGGCGTCGGTAATAGCGGGGTCGACCACGGCGACCGCCCGCGCACTATCCTGACCGAGCGTTGCAACCGCGTTTAACGTCGCACGATTATCCGTCCCATGACAGCTCGCTTGCACAATAACATTCCGGCTAAACCCCAAATGGTCTCGTAGCCGCCGAAGTTTATCTGGACCGGCATCCTCCGGCGTATATTTCGCGCTCGGGCTGAAGGGAAAGTCTGACCGCGGTCCAAAAACGTGGCAGTGCGCGTCGACAGCGCCTGGGGGCGGCGTAAATGTCGGTTTCGAAGGTGAGGGATGCCAACTGACGATATGGTCTGTCATGGAAATACTCGTCCATCCATAAGTTTACGAGCTGTACGCAGTATTGCAGCGCTTGCAACCGATCCGTCGTCGTTTAAACCTAAGCGACAACTTGTTTCACCGCTAGCATGCTCAATACTAATGGTTTTTGGAGAACCAGAGGGAATAACCGCAATATCAGCGGCGGTGGAATTCGGTAAAAGGCTCGCGGTTGCAACAGTCACCGCCCCAAGAACGCCGATGGAGGCATGGGCGCGGTGTGGAATAAAGCTTCGTACACAAAGCGCGCCGCCGGCCCGTGGTGGAGCGATGAGCATAATTTTCGGAACCGATTTCTCCGTAACGTCGCCAAGCATCATCATTGGCCCGGCTTTAAGGCGGATCATCTCTATTCGCCTTTTTAATTCACTATTGGCGTCAAGCTGCTCGCGCGTTTCATAGCCAGTGACGCCAACATCCGTCGCTTTTATAACAATGCACGGCATGCCGTTGTCGATCAGTGTGACGCGCACGTCATCAATCGTATCGACGCTGTTTGTCGTTGGCATAAGGGCGCCGGTCATCGAGCCCGCGGTGTCTTGAAACTCCAGCGCCACGGGAGCGGCTGTTCCTGGCACGCCATCGATCGCTGTATCGCCGACATAGGATAGGGCGTTGTCGGAGGTCTGTAAGGTTGCGATTGCGGTTTGACCTGTGTTTTCTAGGTAAACCGCCACATGGGTTTCTTCGCCTTGGGGCGAGATAAGTCCGCGCTCCATTGCGAAAGGGCCGACCGCCGCCAACATGTTGCCGCAGTTCTGAGCGTCAGATACGACAGGCTGGTCGACAAAGACCTGTAAAAACAGATACTCAATGTCGATCCCTGGACGCTTAGATTTCGAAACAATCGCCACCTTGCTGGTCAAGGGGTCTGCACCGCCCATGCCGTCGATTTGGCGGGCGTCAGGCGAGCCCATGATTGCAAGAAGAAGTGCGTTTCTTTCCGTTTCGTCCTGTGGCAAATCTGACTTTAGGAAAAATCCGCCTTTTGATGTTCCGCCGCGCATCCACATGCATGGAATGCCGCAGTCCGCCTTAGACATATTTCAGGCCCATTTCCTTTAATCGGCCACGCATGTCGTAGATATCAAGTCCCAGCTCTCCGGCCGCAAGGCGTTTGCGTTTTTCTTCCTCTTTGGCTTCTCGTGCGTGCGCCTTTTCAAGGACGGATTCAGCATGAAAACGTTCTATAACGCATACGCCGTCATCATCAGCGATAATCACATCGCCCGGGGTTACGAGTTGGTTGGCCACGACAATAGGAATATTCACCGATCCAAGTGTGGCTTTTACCGTGCCTTGCGCGTGCACGGCCTTTGACCATACGGGGAACGCCATGTCTGTCAGGTCACGCACATCACGTACGCCGGCGTCTATTACAAGGCCGCGACATCCTCGCACCTTTGCTGATGTCGCTAACAAATCGCCGAAATAACCATCTGTACAGGGACTGGTAGGCGCTAAGACGAGAATATCGCCGGCTTGTAATTGTTCGATGGCGACATGGATCATCCAATTGTCGCCGGGCGGCGCTGAAATGGTCACGGCGCTGCCGGCGATCCGCGCCCCTCCGTATATCGGACGCATGTATGGCGCTAACAGACCCGACCGGTTTGCAGCTTCGTGAACGGTGGCGACCCCGCATGCGGCGAGGCCGTCTATAATGTCTGTCTTGGTGCGTTCAATATCTTGAACGACGACCCCAGCCATATTTAGTCTCCAATTCTATGAGTTCATAGCGTTAACGTGGGGGAAACGCTGCTTTTTGCGCAAGACGAAATATTGAAGAAGCTATTAGAATTGTCTAAGACTAACTTGATATGCATTATCACGATTTGAATCTTCGACATTTGTATGCGGCGGTTTCCGTCGCTCGGCTCGGCTCGATCTCTGCCGCGGCCAAAACGGTTAACCTTACCCAGCCAGCAATTACTCAGGCGATCGCAAAACTGGAAAAACAGGCCGGTATGCCGCTTTTTATGCGCACGCCCGAGGGCATGCTAGCGACGGAAGCGGGGGCTATTATTACGGCGCGGGCTCACGCTGCGCTTGATCATATTTCGTCATCGCGGGTCACAATGTCACAGGTTCGCAGCTTCTTAGCGCTCGCCCAAAACGGCGGCTACGCCGCTGCTAGCTCGGCGGCTGGCGTTACGGAGCCGTCTTTGCACCGTGCAGTGAAGGATTTAGCGGTCGCTATCGGAAAAGAACTCGTCGAGCGGCGTGGGCGAGGGGTGCGCCTTACTGAAGTCGGGTGGGCGACGGCACGCGCGTTTGGATTGGCGAAGGCGGAGTTAGAGGCTGGTTTGTCAGATGTCGCGGCGCTTGCGGGTCGAGAAAAAGGCCGTATCGCTATTGGCGCAATGCCGCTGTGTCGGGCGCGGTTGTTGCCGATGACGATGGCCGCCTTCCTGCGCGAGCATCCGGAAACGGAAATTTCTATCACCGAAGGGTCTTACAAAGAGCTTTTAGAGCCCCTGCGTGATGGTGATCTTGATTTTATGATTGGCGCGTTGAGAGAACGGGCCGCGCGCGATGTTGAGCAATCGCCGTTATTTGAAGACCGGCCGATTGTTGTCGGACGCCCGGGACATCCATTGATGGGGCGGCGGCCGCGCCAACAAGATCTTGCTCGGTATCCGTGGATTGTTCCAGCAAAGGGCGCCCCTTTGCGGCGTCAATGGGATGATTTATTTCACGGGACGTCCCCGTCCACTCGTGAAGCGCCTATTGAGTGCGGATCGGTAATGGTTAGTCGTGGCGTTATGATGGAGACAAATTATTTGACCCTATTGTCTGTAGACCAAGTTGGGGCGGAGTTTGCAGCGGGTTGGTTGGTGAAAATCTGTGATGCGCCGGATGTCAGTGTTCGCGTCGTTGGCGTCTCCAGTAGAATTGGGTGGCGGCCGTCAAAACTCCAGGAAGCATTTTGCCGAGTCCTTGAGCGCGTCGCCGCTAAAATCAAATAGCTAATAAAACTTCGAAATATATTATACCTAAGAACAGGTTTGAATTATGTTTCCAGCGCTTGTTATGCGACTCCGCGTTGTATGAGCATCAATTATGCGTTTATAGGGTTTGGAGAAGCAGGCCGCACTTTTGCCGGCGCCGCGTCTGGCGTGTCTATGTCTGCTTTCGACGTTAAAACGCATGCGCCGGAAACGGCTCCCGACATACGTGACGCCTACGAAGCGCTTGGCGTGGCTGGCGCTGACGGGCTTCAAGACGCGCTTGCGAGCGCGCGTTGCGTTTTCAGTTTGGTCACCGCTGGGCAGGCTTTGTCAGCAGCGAAAGCCGTAACTTCATTTATCTCTACCGATACTATTTATTGCGATATGAATAGTGTCGCGCCGGAGACAAAGCGCCAGGCGGCTGAAGTCATAAAGGACGCCGGCGGGCTTTATGCGGATGTCGCGATCATGGCGCCCGTGCACCCCAAAGCGTTGGATGTTCCGCTTCTTGTGAGCGGATCACATGCTGATCAAGCGTCGAGTGCTTTAACGGAATTTGGTTTTTCGGCGGTTGCAATTCAGTCCGGCGACATTGGTGCGGCGTCGGCGGTCAAAATGATCCGCTCTGTGATGGTTAAAGGTATCGAGGCGCTGACGGCGGAGTGTATGTTGGCCGCTGAGGCCGCCGGCGTGCGCGCGACGGTGACGCAGAGCCTTAACGCCAGTTGGCCGGGTACGGATTGGGAAGCAATTTCTGATTATAACCTCGACAGGATGCTCACTCATGGGTTACGCCGTGCTGAGGAGATGGGCGAGGTTGTGAAGACATTAAACGGGCTGGGGGTTAGTGCGGATATGTCCAGCGCAACGCGGCATCGGCAACATCTATTGGGCGAGTTCGGCCCGGCTTCGTCTGCGGGTCTCGCGATGAAGCTTAATCATATTCTCAATATACAGAAGGACGCATCATCGTGAGCCTCATCATAGACTGCCATGGTCACCACACCGTCGCCCCAAAGGCTCATCTTGACTTTAGAGAAGCTCAAAAGGCGCGTCTTGCTGACCCGTCCTTACCGCGCCCTGATCAGCCGGACATATCTGATGATGAGATCCGTGAGGGCGTTGAGGCGAACCAGTTGAAACTCATCCATTCCCGCGGCGCGGATATGACGATCTTCTCTCCTCGCGCCAGTCGAATGGAACCTCATGTCGGTGACGGAGAAACGGCGCGCGATTGGTCACGTGCGTGTAATAACCTAATTCATCGTGTCACGCAGCTTTACCCTGAGACCTTTATAAGCGTTTGCATGTTGCCGCAGCGACCGGGCGCGTCGCTCAAAGATAGCGTCGAAGAACTTGATCGTTGTGTAAACGAACTAGATTTTGTCGGTTGTAATTTGAACCCGGACCCATCCGGCGGTCACTGGACAGCCCCACCGCTTACGGACCGGTATTGGTATCCGATATATGAAAAAATGGTGGAACTTGAAGTTCCCGCAATGATTCATTGTTCCGGCTCTGATAACCCGATCTTCCACGCCACTGGGTCATATTACATTGCAGCGGACACCAACGCCTTCATGCAACTTCTTGAGGGCGATCTGTTTAAAGATTTTCCAGATCTAAAATTCGTTATTCCCCATGGCGGTGGTGCAGTTCCTTACCATTGGGGCCGCTATCGCGGTTTGGCGGATATGTTGAAACGTCCGCCGCTTGATGAGCATCTCATGAAGAACGTCTTCTTCGATACGTGCGTCTATCATCAGCCGGGGATCGACCTTCTGTTCGACGTGATCGATATTGATAACATACTCTTCGGTTCGGAGATGGTCGGCGCCGTCCGTGGCGTTGATCCGCAAACCGGGCACTATTTTGATGATACGAAACGGTATGTCGACGCGCTGAAGCTATCGGACGCTGATAAGCGCAAAGTATATGAAGGTAATGCGCGGCGGGTCTATCCACGTCTCGATCGCATACTAAAGGCGAGAGGGCTATGACGGACATTCATGCCTATTTGGAAGAGCTTGAAGATATTCCGGGAACGCGTGTTTTCACCGCTGGTCGGTCGCGTAAGGGATATTGGCTCAATCAGTTCTGTATGTCGCTTATGCAAGCCGAGAACAGAGAGCGGTTTAAGGCCGACGAACGGGCTTATATCGACGAATGGCCGATGACAGAGGCGCAGAAGCAATCCGTCCTTACTCGTGACTACAACGCCGCTCTCGATGAAGGCGGCAATATCTATTTTCTGGCTAAGGTCTTTTCTACGGACGGGCTCAGCTTTCTGGAAGCGGTTGGCACAATGACGGGTATGATGCCCGAAGAATATCGCGCGATGATGATTGCTGGCGGGCGATCACCTGAGGGGCAGCGGTCGAAAAAGGAGGGGCGCTAAAATGGCGAAACTCACCGCCGGCGTCGCGACGAGCCACGTACCCGCCATTGGCGCCGCTATTGATTTAGGGAAAGCGGACGACGCGTATTGGCGGCCAGTATTTTCTGGGTACAACTGGACGAAGGAATGGATTGCTGACGAAAAGCCGGATGTCATAATATTAGTCTACAATGATCATGCATCGGCATTTTCAATGGACCTAATTCCGACTTTTGCGATTGGATGCGCTGAAAGCTATCAGCCAGCTGATGAAGGGTGGGGCGCACGTCCGGTGCCGCAGGTTTTGGGAGAGCCAGATCTCGCCTGGCACATCGCGCAAAGCTGCATTCTTGATGAGTTTGACCTTACCATTGTCAATAAAATGGACGTGGATCACGGTTTAACGGTGCCGTTGTCGTTGATGTTCGGACAACCGGACGCGTGGCCATGTAAAGTTATTCCCTTAGCGGTCAATGTTGTTCAGTATCCACCGCCTTCAGGAAATCGTTGTTGGATGCTCGGCGAGGCGATCGCCCGCGCTGTCGAAAGCTTCGAGGGCGATTTGAACGTTCAAATCTGGGGAACAGGCGGTATGAGCCATCAACTCCAGGGCCCGCGCGCCGGATTGATCAATAAAGAGTTTGATATCGCTTTTCTGGATGATCTGACAGCTAACCCGCATCGGTTGAGAAAAATACCCCATAAGGAATATTTAGTCGAAAGCGGATCCGAAGGCATAGAAACCGTTATGTGGCTTATAATGCGCGGTGCGCTCGGTAAGAATGTCAAGGAACTGCACCGCCATTACCATGTGCCTGCTTCAAACACAGCGGTTGGACACATCGTTCTCGAACCCACTTCGTAGAGGAATTAGATAATGCGTATTGCACTCGCTGGCGCTGGCGCCTTTGGAGAGAAACATTTAGTTGGCCTTCAAAACATTGATGGTGTCGAAGTAACGTCCCTTGTCGGTCGACGTTTGGAGCCAACACAAATTGTCGCAAAAAAATATGATGTCGCTCATGCGACGACGGAATTGTCGGATGTGTTATCGCGTGACGATGTCGATGCTGTCATTCTATGTACACCAACGCAAATGCACGCGTCCCAAGCTTTGCAGTGTCTGAAGGCGGGTAAACACGTTCAAGTGGAAATTCCACTCGCTGATAGTTTAGCGGATGCTGAAGCCGTCGCTGCTGAGGCGGAAAAGACTGGTCTCGTTGCGATGTGCGGCCATACGCGTCGTTTCAACCCGTCTCATCAGTGGCTTCACAACCGCATTAAGTCAGGTGAGCTGTCTATTCAGCAGATGGACGTTCAAACCTATTTCTTCCGACGGCAGAATATGAACGCCAAGGGTGAGCCGCGATCCTGGACAGACCATCTCTTATGGCACCATGCCGCCCATACGGTTGACCTTTTTCAGTACCAAACCGGTGAGGAGGTCATCGAGGCGAATTGTATCGAAGGGCCGTATCATCCTCAGCTCGGCATTGCGATGGATATGTCGATACAGTTAAAAACCGTGAATGGGAAAATCTGTACACTATCGTTGAGCTTTAATAACGATGGACCGTTGGGAACGTTTTTCCGTTATATCTGTGACAATGGCACTTACATTGCTCGCTATGACGATCTTGTCACGGGGCGCGAAGAACCCATTGATGTTTCCAAAGTCGATGTTTCTATGAACGGTATAGAGCTTCAAGATCGTGAATTTGTTTCTGCCATTCAAGAGGGGCGTGAGCCAAACGCCTCCGTCGCGCAGGTTCTGCCGTGTTATCGAGTACTTGACCGATTAGAGCAGGCCATCAAGAAGTAGCCTCGGAAACAATTGATGACGGACATCCGAGGCCGCTATAGCTAATAGCGGTGACTGTGATCCGTACGATATAACGGTGAGGCGCCTGCGTACGCATACGTCAGGTATGGTAGAAATGTAGTACACAGAAGAAAATCTGCCGATGGCGCGAATGTAATGCTCGTCATTTCGGTATGATTTTTTGATCGCAGTTGGACGGACGGTCGATCGGCGGGCGTGTATAATGAAGTTTATAGAAATGTCGCCGGCGCCGTAAGTTGAGCTTTGCCAGTTCGCGAATGGGCTGGCTCCCTCGGCTGTATCGGTTACTTTCGGTGGATGTTTTTATCGGCGCTCATCGTTTGTCGCCAGATACTTCAGCACTTAGGCTCGGTTAGCAAAACGTTATAGAGAGCCTTTCGTTTGAATTTGTGGGAAAACACTGCAACCACTAGGATCTGCTTGAAATTTACGGGCGTGTTGGTCTTGGTGCATGAAGATAATTCTTAGACTTCTGGTCATGCTAACGATGGGCGCTGTCGGATGCGCGCCGTCGAGTGAAGCAGAACGTCTTTCCGATCGTTCCGAGAGTGATCGGCTTGGCCAAACAGGGACCAACGTTCATATCACCCAAGACGTGCTTGCCGCTTGTCAGCAGATGTCTGAACAACTCGCAGCGTTGCATGAAGTTGGCAAATTCAACGGAATGGCTGTTGTAGCACAGGGTGAGGACGTAAAATGTTTATCGTCCGAGGGCTATGCGTTAGTTTTTGAAAAAGCGCCGTTTGTGGAAGAGACGCGCTTTCGCATCGCCTCTGTCACGAAGCAGTTTACTGCAGCTGTAATTTTAAAGTTGTGGGAGAATGACGAGATAGACCTCGATGGGACCGTCGCCCAGTATCTTCCAGAATTCGCCGGCAAACCCGCGGCGAACGTGACGATTCGCCATCTCCTCTCTCATACGTCTGGGATCGTGCCGAATATTGAGTATGGCGAACGATGGATCGATGTGCGCCGTGAGCCTGAGAAACTCGCTCAGGCATTTTGGGATGCGCCGCTTGCGTTCGAGCCTGGCAGCGCGTTCGAGTATTCGAATTCGGGATACCATCTTCTTGGCTTGATCATCGAAAGAGTGAGTGGGTTTGACTACGGGACGGCGATCGATCGCTTTCTTCTAAAACCGCTTGGTCTTGAGAACAGCGGAACGGCTGGGCGCGGCGAAATTGTCGAGGGCCTTGCGGCCGGTTATTACTTAGAAGACGGCGATTTGGTTCGTTATGATGAGTACGAGGACGGGCAGCCATACGCGGCGGGAATGATGTATTCAACCGTGGGAGATCTCGTCTCCTGGAATGTGGCTCTCTATGGCGGTCGTGTCTTCGAGCGCCAAGAAACGCTTGCTGAGATGGTGGCGCCTCGGATTGAATTTCCAGACACGCAAGGTTGGGATATCCCTAATGCCGCAGGGCGGCCCACTGCGGCCTACGGTCTTTTCAATGGCGTAGATAAGGGGAGTGGGCTGCGCTGGATTACTCATAATGGCGAGTTTGGTTCGTATATAACTGAAAACCGCTATTTTGAAGAGCGGCGGTTGAGTATGGTGATCTTTGAAAACGTCTATTGGGGAGAGGGTGCCGGAGAGCTTCGCGCCAGTATAGAAGTTGTTTCCGCTGCTGCTGCAAACCTTGATGTGCACGAAGAGTGATGCGTTGATATACAGATTAATTGTGGAAGAACTACAAAAGGCAAATATTCTAATTTGACGCGGAGCGCATACAGATGGCGCTTTTTCTGACAACACGGCGCGTGATCTTTTAGAACCGGAAGATGATGGTCTATCCACGGCGCCGCGTGGCGCGTTGCCCTCCAAAGTGAGTGCCCTCTAAGTGAGAAGGAATGTACGGACAATGACGAACTTGGACAAGATTGGACGTTCATTGACGCGCCGCAATCTTATGCTTGGGGGCGCGGGGGTCGTAGGCGCTGCAGGTGTCGGAGCGCTTGCATCACGTAAGTCAGACGCAAGTGGTCCGCGTCAAGAATACTATTTGGCGATGCAGGATGCATTGATGCGGGCGGGCGTTGGTACGCCGACGCTGGTGATTGATGAGGCGCGCCTAAATGCGAACATTGACGCGCTTATAGGCGCTCTGCCGGAGGGAATGAGCTATCGCATCGTGGCGAAGTCGCTTCCGTCGTTAGACCTTATATCCCGCGTCTCGCAACGGACTGGTTCGAAGCGTCTCATGACGTTTAACCTGTCAATGTTGGAAGCGTTGTCCGACGACATGCCGGAGGCGGACCAAATGCTGGGCAAGCCGCTGCCTGTGGCTGCGGCGCGCTCCTATTTTCAAGATAACAGCTTTTTACCGCGCGCGCGGGGCAATGTGCAATGGCTCATCGATAGTCCCGAGCGTCTAAAAGACTATCTTGCGCTAGCTGATTCGAACAATGAGCCCATGCGGATTAATATCGAGCTGGATGTCGGTTTGCACCGCGGCGGCGTGACGCCCGATGATGGTTTGGGCGATATGCTGACGATGATAAAAGAGCAGCCCAATCTAATATTTTCCGGGTTGATGGGGTATGAACCCCATGTGGGCGGCGTGCCGGTATCTGGCGGAAGGAGAGAGCGAGCCTTTGAACAAGCGTTGAATATCTACCGTGCTTCTTTGGCGCAAGTTAAAGGCATTTTGGGAGAAAGCGCGCTAGACGGAGCAACGCTTAACGCTGCGGGCAGCTCAACTTTTAAGCTTTATAAAAATACAGAGGTGGCGAATGAGGTCGCCGTTGGCACGGCGTTGGTGAAGCCGAACCATTATGATATCGACGCCTTAAGTGATTTCGCGGCGTCGAGCTTCATCGCCACGCCTGTCATAAAGAGTTTCGAAGAAACAAGGTTGGCCGGACAGGCACCCTGGCGCGATTCCATGCGGCGGTTCTTTGACCCTAATCTTGACCACACTATTTTCGTCTTTGGTGGAAACTGGAAGGCCGATCCCGTTGACCCTAAAGGGCTGAGGCATAATCATTTATCGCCCCGTTCATCGAACCAGGACATGCTAAACGGCGGCCAAGAGCTTAACATTAAGCGTGGCGAGTTTGTTTTCTTCCGTCCCCATCAGAGTGAAGCGGTGTTTCTTCAATTTGGCGACATCGCCCTTTATCGAGATGACGAAATTGTAGAATATTGGCCGGTGTTTCCTGCGGCTGCATAGGCGTCAGATAAACAACGCCTACTGCAAATTGCATGTTCTGATGACGCGCGCTGTCGTGTAAAAACTAAGTCGTCTATCTCTTTAAGGCGACGCGTGACACGAAGTCGGCTTTGGATTGTCATGGGTCTTTAAGTGAGTGATTTCTTACAAGAGACAATTGGCCATAGACGGTGCTTCCCCGGCAGGTCATTTCCAAATGCTCTTCAGTGTCTCGGGGGTAAGAATTCGAAGTTTTCCATAACGCACCTCAACGATTTGCTGTTCAGACCAATTTTGAAGAATGTTACGGACAGTTTGTCGGGAGGCTCCAATAAGCGCCGCCATTTCATCCTGCGTTAACTCAATTTCATTGCGACCCGCCGAGTGAACGCACAAAACCTCCAATCGCCATGCGAGTAATTGTTCAGGCGAACGCGAAAGGATCATCTCCACATCTTCAGCGGTGTCTCTTATTGCTCTTGCTAAGCTTTTAATCATGGCTGGGGCAAACTCCGGCCAGTTCGCCATAAGCTCGTTGATTGTTTCGTTCGCGATCATTGCGAGTCGCGTCTCGCCAACCGCGTACGTATCATAAAGTCGCCCACCGTCATCGAAGATCGTTCCAAAGCCATCCCATTCTCCGGCTCCAACGATCCAAAGGGTGGTCTCGTATCCATCGATCGTGACGGCGCTATAGCGCATGCAGCCTTTCGTCACGCAGTAAACGCCGTCGCTGCGATCGCCCTTTCGGTAGATGGCGTCGCCATGGGCAAATGTTAAGATTTTATAGCGATCGAGGATCGCTTCTGCTGTGCCGTCAGAAAACTGCGACAACCATTTTGTCTCTCTCAGAAACTTTTTCTCGTCCATGGCCGTCCTCGTTGAACTGCGCCTGGCCGCAACGCAAGGTCTCGTTAGGTTTTAGTATTCTCGCGAAAAGCGGTCGGCGTCAAATGTCTGAGTGCTGAGAGTGATTGATTTGCTTTACCTTCCACCCTCCGTTCACGGGGACGATGCAGCTTCTAAAATAAAAGCGAACTACGATGGCTTCCCGGGAGGCAGTTCGAAATGACGGTGATTCTGTTGGCTGCTGGGCCGTTATAAAATAGGTGCATGTCTTTTGGGCCATGACCATAGCGGGGCACGATTCATATTTTCTTACGCGATAGGGCGCTACGTGTAAGGGATTCACGCTATGCGGTGTAACGTTTCATAACGTTGTCGTTGGTCGCCGTTCTAGGACCGCTGATGGCGGCGTTGCGCTTGCGTTACGCCCCTAAGCGCCATCGTTGATCCTTAATGATTCGGCGCGCGGCGTTATGACCTGGGATGCCTTACACGCCGCCGCCAGGATGAGAACCGGCGCCGCATAGATAAAGTCCATCGACAGGCGAATTGTAACCTGCGTATCCCGTCGCCGGCCGTTGGCTATAAATCTGGTCCAAGTGTAAGGCGCCGTGAAATATGTCACCGCCTATGAGACTGAATTCGCGTTCCAGATCTTTCGGCGAATAGGCTTTCATTCCGATGACGGAACGGCTGAAGTTTGGCGCGATCGTGTCCATATAGTCGAAGACATGCTTGATTGCTTCATCTTTAACATCGTCCCAGTCCCGGCCGTCCGATAGTTCTGGGTGGAAATGTTGGCAATAGAGGCTCGCCACATGGCAGCCCGGTTTCGCTAAGTCCGGATCGATTGTGCTCGGAATGTTCAGTTCGATGATGGGCTCTGACGCCCAGTGGCCGGCTTTAGCGTCGTCATAGGCTTTATCAAGATAATCGATGGAGAACGACGTCGCCATCGGTGCGGCGTGATGCGGTTGCAGATCTGCGCCGGGCCGGCATGTGTAGTTGGGCAATTCCGACAGCGCCACATTAAGGCGTAAAATGCCGGAACGGCAGCGCCAGTTTTCGATCGACGTTTTGAAGTCGGCCGGCAATCCATTTGGGTCCATGAGCTGCAGGTATAGAAGTTTCGGGTTAACGTTCGCGGCGACAAGATCGCACTCAATCGTTTCGCCGTCAGCGAGGCGCACGCCTTTGGCTTCATTGCCATCGAGAAGAATTTCTGAGACGGGCGAGTCAACGCGTACTTTTACGCCGCGTTCCGCAGCGGCGCCGGATAAGGCGTCCGTTATCGCGCCCATGCCGCCCATGGCGTGTCCCCAAACGCCGGTCTTGCCGTCGATTTCGCCCAGCGCATGATGGAGCAGAACGTAGGCGGAGCCAGCGGAGTAGGGACTTTGAAAATTACCCGATACGGAACTGTAAGCGAGCATGCCTTTCAAAACGTCGCTTTTGAAAATTGAATTGAGATAATCGCCGACGCTGGACGTAAAGAGCTTGATCAGCGTTTCGCGGGCGTCTTGATCGAGGCGGCTCATATTCCCGGCGGTCATTAATACGCCGACGATATCGCCGATGCCGCCGCGAATATTCGGCGGTTGCTCTAACATCAATCCTTTGACGACTTTCGCGATCTCAGCGATCCGCGTCTCAAAAAGGCGGTAGGCGTCGCCGTCTCCGGGCGCTGTTTTATCCAACAGGGCGGCAGCGTCGTCGATCTTCGACGGCATCAGGAGGTCGGCGCCGTTCGGCGCGGGAATAAAGCGTTTGCATCTGACACCGCTACGATCGACGATTCTCAGGCCGTGCTCGCGTAGGCGAAGATCGTCGATGATTTTTTGCGGCAGTAGGCTGACGGCGTAGGATAACGCCGAGTTTCGGAAGCCTGGGGTAAACTCTTCGGTGATGGCCGCGCCGCCAACGACAGAGCGCTTTTCCAGTACGGTGACGTCAAAGCCGGCTCCGGCGAGATAACTCGCACACGTTAGCCCGTTATGTCCGCCGCCGACGATTACACACGTTTTTGCTTTACGCGCCATGCTTCTTGTTTCCTCAGGACAGTGGCCGCTTAGCGCTATTGCTCTGCGTGCACTGAAAGCGTTCGTGCGACACCCATTTGTCCCCAACGATTTTTTTGCCCATGCCCGCCCAAATACAATATATCGTCCACAAGACGGCGTAACGACCGCAGAACGAGTGTCCTGTGAGCGCTATCCGCGGGACCCGATTTGGTTATGTAAAACGTTTTATTTGTTCGGTGGAAGAGGAAAATTGTGATGAAAAGCTTCGCTTTGGCGATGTCGGTATTGGGGCTCGCAGCGGCTTGCGCAGGACAAGATGCAAGCGATGAGGGCCAAGCGGGCTTTTTGTCGGGCGCTGAGCGCCGCGCTCGCGTGGAAAATGCGCTTGCTGGCGGATTGGATTTTCCTGGCGTTGAGATTGAGCAAGCGCAATGGCTGAGCGACGATCGATTGCTCCTGAGAACGATGCGAGCAGCCGGGTCGGAATGGCTTTTATACGAAACCGCCGGCGGCGCCGCTGAGCCGGCCTTTGACCACGGCGCCGTCGCGGCTGCTGCGGCTGAGGCCTTGGAAGCGGCGGTTCTTTCAGGGGAAGGGGATATTCTCAGTCAGATATCGGCCGTAACGCTCGGCGAGGCGCGCGGCGCGGTAAGTTTCGATCTTGCTGGGCGTCGTTTGACTTGCAGCGCGGCGCCCGTCGTCTGCGCTAATGATGGACCGGCGTATGATACGGACAGGCAATGGCCTCGGGGCGCGGACGTTTTTGGCGTGATGGGGCCGGCCGCGGTTCGATCCGGCGACGGCCGGGCGTTCGCGCGGCGCAACGGTCCGAATGTCGAAATTATCGATGCGCGAACAGGGGCGACGCTTGTTAAAACGACAGACGGCGCCGAAGGATATAGCTATGGCGACACCTTGCCGACGTCGTGGTCGGGCCGCGCACAAATGCAAATCAAAGGCCTTGAGTCGCCCGCTGACGGTCTTTGGTCCGCAGACAATCGCTATTTCCTGACGTTTTTGATCGATAACAGACACACGCGCGTTTTAGGGCTCAGCCGCTCACAGCCGGGGCAAGACCGGGCTACGCCGCCAGACATCGTCTACTACCGTGCGCCTTTGCCGACGGATGAGAAACCCGTTCAGGCCCGCTATGTCGTAATGGATACGCAGACAGGCGAGGTCAGGACGGTTGACATGCCCTGGATCAGCGCACCGATCGATCCCGTCAAGTCCCGTTTTGTTCAGTGGAAGGACGGGGCGTCGACGACGAAATTTTACTTTATGTCGCACACCGCCGGCGCGCGCCAAATTACGCTCTGGGAGGCTGACGCCGCGACAGGCGCTGTGCGAAAAGTACGTACTGAAGAAAGTAATACGCAGGCCGGCGTTACGGGGTCGAACGTGCAGTACGGCCTTGAGGATATTCCGAATTCCGACGATTATATCTGGTATTCTGATCGGGAAGGCCGCGGCCGGTTTTACCGTATTGACGGAGATACTGGTGAGATTCTCCATGCGATTTCATCGGAAACGGTCACGGCTTTACACGTCAAGCATATCGACGTGGATAACGACGCCGTTTATTTCACAGCGTATCCAAGGGCTGACGAAACGGATCCGGATCGGGTGCAGCTTTACCGGGCGCCGCTCTCCGGCGGCGAGCAAGTTCGATTAACGGACCTTGAACGCCATCATGACATCGCGTTCTCACCCACTGGCGGTCACTATCTCGACATTGCGTCGCTGATTGAGGTTCCGCCGACGGCGCATGTCGTTTCCGTTAGTCCAGATTCTGAAGGCCCGTCCAAGGGCGCGCTTATTATTGAATCGTCGCCGGACGGATGGGCGTTGCCTGAAGCGGCGCGCCCAGAGCGGTTTGAAGTGCTCGCCGCTGACGGCGAAACTAAGATCTATGGCCAAATCACGCGACCGAGCTATTGGTCGCCAGAAGGTCGGTACCCTATTGTCAATTGGGTATACGGCAGCGCCGAATATGCGGTGGCGCAAGAGGGCTTCTCTGAGAGAAGTCGGCTGTTCCAGGCGATCGCCGAGGGCGGGTTTATTGTCGTTTCGCTAGATTCGCGCGGTACGCCGGGGCGCAGCAAAGCCTTTAACGATTACGGCATCGGCGCCGCGCATAATCGCTGCGGCGTGGAAGACCACGTCGCGGCAATGCGTCAGCTCGCCGAGCGTGATCCTACGATTGACATCACCCGCGCTGCGATCGGCGGTTCGTCCGGTGGCGGACAATGCTCTTACCGCTTTGCGCTTCGCGCGCCGGATTTCTTTAAAGCTGCCGTGATTAGCGCGCCGTCGACGGATCCATACATTCTTGGACCGCTATATATCGAAAACTTTCTTGGGGTGTATCGAGAAACGCCGCCGAGCGACAGCTCTGGCGCTCAGGACGAAACCGAGGCGTTTAATGAGTTTGGCGGCAGCGGTGACGCCTCGCCCCGGCTATTTAATGCGTCGTTGACGGGCGCATCACCGCGCCCCCTTTGGATCGCCGCCGCCGATACGAAGCCTTCACAACAATCGCTGCAATCGCTCACCAGCGGAGACGGTGAACGGCCCAAAATCTATGTGGAGGGGGCTGACGATCCTTTCATTGAGGATGTGAAGGCGGATCTGTTCTTTGTTCACGGCGAACTCGACGAGGACGTGCATCCTGCAAACACGCTTAGAATTTTGGATCAGCTTATCAAAAAGAATAAGGTTTTTGAGTTGCTGATCGTTCCTGGCGCGAACCATAATACGCGAACGGATTATGTTCTTTTGCGGATTGCGGATTTTTACTCGCGTAGTCTCTATGGTTCGGCTCTTTTGGCGAACGATCAAGAATAGAGTGTTTCTTTGCGATGGGCGGCGAGAAAGCTTTTATGGTGAGTTAAGCCGCCGCCCTAGCGGGTCTTTCGCCCGTACGTTGATTTAGTGATGGGCCCGCTGATTTGCGTGGAGATGCGCTAATCTGCGAACAATCAAAATGCGCCAGGCCGATAACGAGGCGCAAAACGCCGATTATAGTCCGCTGGCGATATCTATGAACGCCTCACGGCGTCTGACATGGGGGTTACTGATATTGACCCGTGAATTTGCGGCATACCGCTTCTAAACAACAGCTTATCGCAACCGGCTTCTGCTCCTGTGAAATTTTGATATGGCTCGCGTGGCTAAGCCAAGGCTTTGCGTGAGGCGCGTCTGTGTGAGCTCGTTTCGACGGAAGAGCGCGGTAAAGCATTTGGCCTTTGCGTGAAAGATGATCACGAAAAATGTACACGGACGAAAAGTAATCGTTTGTGACGTTTCTAAATGTTAGCGATTAGGAAGGGGCGCAATGGTGGCGAAGTTTCAAATAAGATCTATTCTGTCGGCGGTGTTGGCCATGTCGTCAACGGCGGTTGTGTCGCCGCAAGCCTTTGCCGACACACCAGCCGTTACTGCAATTACTGGCGTCGATATTGTTAACCCCATCGGGTTTCCGTCCACTGAAGACGCAACAATTATAATTGAAGGCGATACGATCACGGTGATCGGCGTAGATAGCGACGTCGCCGTTCCAAAGGGCGCTAAAATTATTGACGGAACAGGCCGGTGGCTTATCCCAGGCTTAATGGATCTGCACGTTCATATAGGGATTGGCAGCGGCGCCCTTATTGGGACGTACGAGGGCGGGCAGCCTAAGCGGCCTAAGAACCTTCCTTCGTCTCGAGATAATGTGGAGATGACATACCGGAACTATCTCCGATCCGGCATCACGACCATTCGAAGCACTGGTGAGCCTGGCGGACTTTTGGGGTTGGGTTGGCCTTATCAGGGCAAGGATAACCTAAAAGATCGGGCGGAGCGCGCCATCATGGCGCCAAGGCTTATTCTTTCAACGCCCTTGTTTTATCCTCGTTCAAGTTTTCCATTCTTCAACCGTATCACATCACCGAAACAAGGCGTGAAAGCTGTCCGCCGTTATGCTGAAAAATCAGACGTTGACCTACTTAAAATATGGTATGTACACGGTAAGTTTACTGGAGAATCCGATACGGATGACACGTGGAAGGAGCATTTGCCTATCGTCGAGGCGATGCTTGACGAAGCTAACAGAATTGGTTTGCCGAACACGGTTGACGCTATCGAGGTTTGGAAAGCCAAGGAAGTCATTAAGCGCGGCGGCAATCTTGCGCACGGTATTTTTATCGGAGAAGTCGATGACGAATACATTTCGTTGATGAGGAAACGCAAGGTTAAGCAAGTTTGGACCATTATTGCAACTGAACGCTATTTTGATGCTGTCGCTGGACGGTTTGCACCGACGACGCCGGAATTGCTGTTAAGCAATCCAAACGTGATGTCGCAGATTATTGATATACGTGGTCGCGATACGGAGAAACTTGTTATTCCGGAAAACGGATCTCCTTATTCGAATATGACGTTAGCAGAAGCGATGAAAGCGCCGCGTTTTACTGAGGAGACAGAAAATACAATAGAGAATCTTCGTCGTGTCCATGAGGCTGGCATTGAGTTCGGCGTCGGCACGGATACGGGTATTATAGGTATGCCCGCTGCGGCGCCACTATTCGCAGAGTTTGCGCTCTATCGTCGTGCGGGCGTTTCTACGCATGAAGTCTTAACAGCGGCGACGATCAACAACGCAAAAATAATCGATCTAGAAGATGAAATCGGTTCAATTACTGAGGGTAAGAAGGCGGATTTGGTGCTGCTTCACGCGGATCCGTTGGCTGATGTTATGAATATGTCAGAGATTACCGGCGTCATGCGCAATGGAAGATACTTCACCGCGGATGAGCTTAATCCCGATACGCCGAAAGACATCGTTGCGCGATTGCGCAACGCTTTTAACATCGGTGATGCTGACGCGGGCGCTGCGTTGCTTCGCGTCAATGCTTCATTCGAATCAATGTTGGACGGCGTGACGCTTCTAGGTCGCGACAAGGTCAACAAGAAATATATGACTGGCGCTGACGGGGTAACCTATCGCGGTCTCATTGACGCGATGGTTGACGGCCCCGTCGTCACGCAGAAAGAGCGTTGGTCTGACGGTCGCATCGTCACTGTGCGGTATGAAACAGCTGGCAAGAAAATAGCCGCAATTACGATTCTTAGCGTCGACAATTAGTGTCTTGCGTACGCTATGCGAGTGAAATGCTTAATCAACTGAATAAGCGCTATTTTTATCAAGCCTGAAGCTGTTTTATTGGCACGTGCTGCGTAGCGCCTTCTTCAAAACTGACTTATACGCTGTGGCGGTGATGTTATTGAAAACATGGCGTCTTTTCTACGGCGTAATCCGCTGACGGAGAAACGCCATACTCGATCGCGGAATAATGCTTATGCGCCGGTCGGCAATACTTACTTCGGTATTGGCGTTGACGGATGGCGCGGCTAAGCAGCTCTTGGCTGCCAGTCATGTTAAAGCACGCTCAGAGGGCGTTAAAAAATTGCAAGAAAACGAGGTGCAGTGCGAGATACACTTCGAATTGTAACGTTTCGTGTCGATTGATCAGGATAGGATCGTCGTTCTTAGATATTCGCCCTAACTAACCGTCTATCGCTTGCATTTGCGCCTCGCAATAAGTCTCCTGATTTCGGAATCTAAGAGTCTGAATCAAAATTGATAGCCGTCTCTTGCGAGTTTTCGTGAGGTCCTTCTGATTGCTGCGATGAGCATCCAGGCCTCTGATGAGGCGATAGTTTTCTCCCAGTCTTTGGCAAGGCGTCTGCATCGCCCGAGC
>JBCCAY010000031.1:0-18113 GCA_039814575.1 Pseudomonadota bacterium | reverse complement strand
CTGGTAGCCTTGAAGGCGAGGCTACGGGATAAAACAATCCGGCAAGTCAGGAGATCCAAATACAAGACAGACTCCGACCGTCGGTTTTCTTCAGAATTCTGAATGTCTCCATTTCTGAAGAGACCCGACGGGGTCTGACTTAAGGCGCCGATAGCTAGAATGATCAGCGCTGAAGTCTGAAGCCATAGAGCTAAAGCTAAGCTTCACATGCCTTTATGGTAAGCACGTGTGTCAGAGCGTCAAGGAGGTAGTTTTATGCGCTGTACGATGTCTTAGTCCCCCTGAAACCAAGCCGTTTTTTGAAGTAGAATTTCTTTACTTGACCTGCTCCCCATTGCCGCTTCACCTAGCTGAAGGATTTCCGGGTTTCGATTTCATGAAAGAGCATTTCAACGCATCCACTTTCATTTTGGGCGGGGCGCGATCCGGCAAGAGCCGAAGGGCGCAAACCCTTGCTGAGGAAATCTCAGCACAGCGGATTTTTATCGCGACGGCAGAGCCATTTGACGAAGAAATGTTAGAGCGGATTACACGACACCGGTCCGACCGAGGGCCTGATTGGCAAACTGTTGAAGCGCCTCTTGAGCTGTCTGAAGCGATTTCCCGATGGGCGAGTGCGGACACGGTTTGTTTGGTTGACTGCCTAACCCTTTGGCTCTCGAACCTCATGCATGCTGATCGTGATGTTGCCCGGGAGACTGACGCAGTGAAACAAAGTATAAGAAACGCTGCCGGGCCTGTTGTGCTCGTTTCCAACGAGGTGGGATTTGGCCTAGTGCCCGAAACGCCGTTGGGGCGGCGTTTTCGGGATGCGCAAGGGCGAGTCAATCAGGAGATCGCCGCGGCCTGTGATCGTGTGGAGTTCATCGCAGCCGGTCTCTCGATAACACTTAAAGGCTGAGCGCTTTAGAAAGTCGATCTTCTGAGTACTTATCATATGGTAAGCCGAAACGTAGATGATGTGTCGACCAATCAAACCGGCGGACGTAAACGCCTTGTTTTGCTAAACGCATCCATACCGCGTGCGCGTCTTTAAATCTTACAAAGCGAAAAAGATCTGTGCCGCCCACGACTTCGGTATTATCATTGCTAAAGATGCGATCAAGTCGAGTGCGCATCGTTTGGAGTTTTCTTCGAGCATCGTTACGCCAATTGTTGTCGTTGTAAGCCCGTGTGCCGATCTCAAGGGCTGCGCCTGATATGGGCCAGACCCCAAGTCGCGTCGCGATTGACGAACGCACCGCCGGCGGCGCCAGGACAGCGCCGAGACGTAGGCCGGCGAGTCCATAGAATTTTCCGAACGACCGCAGAATAATTAGGCCGTCTTTTCCGCCAGCATTGGCGAGGCTGAGATCAGGGGTAAGGTCGGCATAAGCCTCATCGACAATCAGCCAGCCATTACGTGAAGCGAGGCGCATCCGCGCCGCGTCGAGATCGTCCTGTGTGAAACTTCGGCCGTCTGGATTGTTTGGGTTGCAGACCACAACGGCGTCGGCTCGGTCCGCATAGGCGAGAGGGTCATCTGTTTCGATCAGCGTTGCGCCGGCCATACGCCATACCCGGGCATGATCGCCATAGCTTGGCGTTAGTACTGAGACGGTTCGCAAAGCAAGTACGCTAGGAAGTATACGAATTAAAAGTTCGCTTCCAGGGGCTAGGACGATACTTTCTTCGGGCGCGTTAATCGCATCGCTCATCGCGTGACGACACGCGTCCATTATTGCTTTGGTCGGCAAATGGGCGATCGCCGCTGTACTGACGTCAGCGTGTGGAAAGGGGCGGGGATTGATGCCTGTCGATAGATCGATCCAAGGCGTCGGGGCGTCCGGAAATCGCTGGCGCATGAGATCGATCGCGCCGCCATGTAATAAATCGTCGGTCGTCGATGCAGTTATAGAAGCCGTCATATGACCAGCCATAGGGTAAGAGTGAACAATAGCGAAGCGACAAGCATCATCGCTTTGACATATGTCTTCAAGCCATTAGCCATGTCTGCCGCGTTGGGATCCGGCGCGCCTTTGTTAAGCCATGATTCTCGGGTGATACGTGCGCCGTAACTTCGCGGCCCGGACAACCGTACGCCCAGCGCGCCGGCCATCGCCGCTTCAGGCCATCCGGCATTAGGAGAACGATGACGGTCGGCGTCGCGCAACATTATTGTATAAGGTGATGCGCTCAGGCTGGCTAAGGCGATGAGGAGGCCTGTAAGGCGCGCCGGAACGAAATTAACCAGATCGTCGAGCCGCGCTGCGAAACCCCCGAAGGCCGCGAACTGTTCGTTCCGATGTCCAATCATCGAATCAAGCGTATTGATCGCTTTGTAGGCTGCTAATCCGGGTAGGCCGAAAAGAACGCCCCAAAAAAGCGGGGCGACGACGCCGTCTGAGGCGTTTTCCGCAAGGCTTTCAAGTCCGGCGCGGGCGACGCCTGCTGCGTCGAGCGCAGCGGGGTCTCGCCCAACGATATGCGTGACCGCCGTGCGGGCGGCGTCTAGGTCGTCGTTTGCTAAGGGGTGAGCGACGGCCGCTACGTGGACGTAGAGGCTGCGCGATGCCAGAAAACTCGATGCAATGGCGGCCGTAATCGCGAACCCAATCGCATTGTTTGGCAGGTAAGCTGATAGAAGCATTGCAGCGCTCATTGTTACGGCAATAACCATTAGTGTAGAGAAGACTCCAGCGCCATAGCGTGCTGGCGTGGGCCAATTTTTTCGGTTGCTTAGTCGTTCGCAGGCGGAGATTAAGTAACCGATCCAGACCACAGGGTGGCGAATGCGGGCGTAGATCCATGCCGGCCATCCGAACGCTGCTTCGATGACCCAGGCGGACAGCATAAGCCCCGGCGCAAATCCGATCCCTAAGGCGTCCATCCGGGTTCTCTTGCAAGATCAAACAACGCATCAACGTCCATTGCCGCTTCGACGCCGTCGGCAAGTGCGTTGAGTGCGTCTTCAAGGGCGTCGCCATAGCAAAGGTCGGCCGCGCCGCCGCCGCCAGCGCGTTCAAGCCATGCCCGTCGGAAAGCGTCGCTGGAGAACAGGCCGTGAAGGTAAGAACCTTCGATACGGCCGTCGGCGTTGCGCGCGCCCTCGTTCACTTCGCCCACTTTGGCGAAGGGGCGTTCTCGATCTGGGCCATCCGTACGCCCAATATGAATCTCATAGCCTGCGATGGACGCCGCGGTGAGCGCGCATGTAGCAGCGACCGTCGCGACGCGTTTTTCTGATTGTATCACCGTGTCGACCGCGAGGAGGTCAAGGCCTTTGACGGCGCTGGGTGCACCGTCCAGCCCGTGTGGATCGGCGATAGTGCGCCCCAACATTTGATAACCGCCGCATAAACCGAGGACATGGCCGCCCGCGCGCGCATGGGCGATGATGTCATGGTCCCATCCTTGGGCGCGCAGAAACTCAAGATCGCCAAGCGTTGATTTCGTCCCGAAAAGGATGATCACGTCCGCGTCGCGGGGGATTGGTCGACCGGGCGCAACCCATATGAAATCAACGCTGGGCTCAAGTTTCAATGGATCGGCGTCGTCGAAATTCGCTATGCGGGAGAGCACCGGCGCGACGATTTTCAAGCCTTTTTCTTCGGCGCGTGGTGACTTATCAAGAACAACGGCGTCTTCCGCCGGCAAACGGCTCGCGGCGCTCAGCCACGGGATGACGCCGAAGCAGGGCCAACCTGTCCGCTCTTCAATCGCGACAACGCCGTCGTCGAAAAGACGCGGATCGCCGCGAAACTTGTTGACGAGGAAGCCGCCGATCATCGCTGCGTCCTCTGGCGCGAGGACATTCTTAGTACCAACTAAACTGGCGATGACGCCGCCGCGTTCAATGTCGCCAATGAGACAGACGGGAACGCCGGCGCGCCTAGCGAAGCCCATATTGGCGATGTCTCGGTTACGAAGATTGATTTCTGCGGGGCTGCCGGCGCCTTCGATGAGAACAAGGTCGTGGTTTGAGGTGAGACGGTCGAAACTCTCCAAAACGGCGCCCATAAGTCGGTCGCGTTTCGCCATATAGTCGGCCGCTTCCATGGCTTCGATCGCGCGTCCTTGGACGACGACTTGCGCTGTTCTGTCCGTTTGCGGCTTTAATAGAACCGGGTTCATGTCCGTGTTCGGTGCGAGGCCTGCAGCCAATGCTTGAAGGGCCTGGGCTCGGCCGATTTCGCCGCCGCCCTTGCCATTGCAAGGAGGACAGGCGGCCGCATTGTTCGACATGTTCTGTGGTTTGAACGGCGCGACTTTAATCCCGCGCCTCTTGGCCGAACGGCAAAGCGCAGCCGTGATCAGTGACTTGCCGACGTCTGAGCCAGCCCCTTGCAGCATTAGCGATTTTGCTTTTACAGCGTTCGCCGTCGCACGCTCTACATTCATAGGGCGCCGTCCAACGCGACGCGGCCGCCATCGACGTGCGCGCGCACGCCATAGACGGTTTCTAGGCGCTCTTTGTTCAACGTTTCTTCAGGCGTTCCGTCGGCGACGATACGCCCATCTTTCATCCAGATGAGGCGCGAAGCATATCGCGCAGCAAGCTGAACATCGTGAAGCACGACGAGGACGCCGCCGCCTTTAGCGACAAACGCCTGCATGAGGTCCATGACGCGAAACTGGTGACGGGGGTCAAGCGCTGCAGTGGGTTCATCGGCGATGAGCAAGGGCGCTTCAGCTGCGAACGCCCGTGCGCAGTGCATGCGCGCGCGCTCGCCCCCCGATAAGGTGTCAGCCGATCGGTCGGCCAAATGATGAAGATCGCAGGCCGCGACGGCGCGATCGACAGCGGCGGCGTCGGGCGGCTTTAACCGGCCAATGGCCGCGCCGTGACTGAAACGGCCGAGGGCCACGACGTCACGCACGCGGGCGGGCCAGGCGAGCGGCCTTTGTTGGGGCAAATAAGATATCTTCCGAGCCCGGATGACAGGATCGAGCGCCGCAGTCGGATCGGTGTCAAGTTCGGCGGCGCCTGCGTCAAGTGGCTGAAGGCCGAGCGCCGCGCGGATAAGACTCGTTTTACCGGCGCCGTTTGGTCCCAGAAGCGCTGTCAGTTCGCCTGTTTGTAAGGTAAAGCTCGCATTCTCCACCAAAACGGTATCGCGGGCTCTGACGCTGACATCGCGCACAACGAGCTTTGTTATTGGCAGATTCTTTGAGGATAGCTCAGTCATCGATTTGTTAGTCATTTGCAGAGCGCCTCTGCATTGCGATCCAAACAAAGGCCGGAGCCCCAATGATCGCGGCGACAACGCCGAGCTTCAACTCGTTATTCGTCGGTAGAAGCCTGACGCCGATATCGGCAAGCACCAAGATGAGACCAGCTAGAAGTGCTGATGGTATGAGTGAGCGTGCTGGATCGTGCGCGACTAGAGGTCTTACTAAGTGCGGTGCGACGATGCCGACAAATCCGATGGCCCCGCCAAGCGCCACTGATGCGCCCGTGGCGAGACCGGCGCCGACAACGGTAAAAATCCTCTGATGGCGGAGGTTGAGGCCGACGCCGCTCGCCGCTTCTTCGCCGAGTGTGAGCGCCGAAAGGCCGCGGCGCGTTGCATAAAGGAGACCGGCGCCCATCGCCATAAAAGGGGCGGCGAGGGCGATCTCGTTGAAACTGCGATTGGCGACGCTCCCCAACATCCAATTGATCATGTCGGACAGCGAGAACGGGTTCGGCGCGAGGTTCATTAAAAGGTTCATCATGGCGCCGGCGAAGCTTGAGAGGCCGACACCGATTAGGATGAGGGTGACGACCGACTGTGTACGAATCGCCGCGATCGCGAGCAGGCTTGTCGCCAGCAATGCGCCGGCGATCGCCGCCATCGGAAGGGCCCAGGGGATCGCGGTGACCAAACCATAATAAAGGGAAAAGGTCGCGAAGAGGGAGGCGCTCGCTGAAACGCCGAGGACGCCGGGTTCGGCGAGCGGGTTGCGCAAGAGGCCCTGAAGGGCCGCGCCGCTTATGCCTAAAGCAAGACCGACGAGATAGGCGGCCAATGCGCGCGGCAGGCGGATCGACCAGACGACGAGCTGATCGCCGGGGCTTGCGCCGCCCAAAAAAGCAGCGAAGACCCGCTCGGCCGGCATCGGCGTGGAGCCGATTAAGCAAGCTGCGAAGATCGCGACGGCGCCGGCGGCTGCAAGGCCGGGGATGAGCCAGCGTTCCATGGTAATCGGTTCTTTACGCATAGGCTCTGTGCTCATCGGCTCTGTGCTCATCGGCTCTGTGCCCATCGGCGCGGTGCTCATCGACCCGCCGCCTCGGCGAGCGCCTCAACGGCCTCCAGCAGGAACCAGCCGCCGCACGCGGTCCATGCCCCGTCAAGCGCCGCGACGTTCGAGCCGCCGAGTTGCGATTTCGCGACAGGGTGTTTGGCAGGGCTCCACGCGTCTGGGTGGTTCGTAAGCGTCTCAAAAAACGAAGCGGCGACGAGATCGGGTTGTTCGTAGGCGAGCCGTTCAAGCGGCAGGGAGCGCCATCCCCGCTGTTCTTGGAAATTTGAAAGGCCGGCCGCGGCCATGATCTCATGGACAAGCGAGCCAGCACCGGTGGTGACCCCAGCCGGCGTCATGTAAAGGGCTAGAGGTTTTTGGTTAGCGTCGGCCCCGGCGTCGGCGAAGGCGGCGAGCCGGGCGCGCATACCGGCGATGACGGCTTGCCCTTCTCGTTGAGCGCCAAGCTCGGACGCGACGCGGTCGATGTTTTTGATGACATCGTCAATGGTGTTCGTCCATCCGACATTTAGCACCGGCACGCCGGCGCGTTCGAAAAACGCCGTAGCGTTCGGGCCGCCGCCATAGGTGCGGACGACAAGATCCGGCTTCAGGATGATAACATTCTCTGCAATGGGACGAACCGTAGGAACGCCGATCGCGGCATCGCGCATGTAAGAGAAGTCTTTCGTCGCATCGGGTGAGATAGCGAGAATGCTCCCACGTGTTGCAAATTTAAGGACATACTGATCAGCGCAGTAATCAAGACTGACGATACGGCGCGGCCCGTCTCCAGAAAGTTCCTGTCCGGGATACTCTTGTCGAGGTGTTTCAGAAAGACCCCCGCCACAAGCTGTTAACGCGCAGACGAACAAGGCGGCGATGACCGCCGCCTTGATAGAAGAGTTGCGTTTCGTCAGCGTCAAAACTGCGCTCTAACACCACCGAACGCCGATAAGGGCGCGGTGTTGAAGCCGCTATTGTCGATATAGTCCGTGTCGGTGACATTATCGACGCGGGCGAACAGCGTGAACCCATTATTCAGGGCGTATTCCGTCCGCAGATTCAACAGGACGAAACTGTCAAGTGGACTACCGAAGCTCTCTGTCTCGGCGCCGTTATAGATGACTTGCGCGCCGAGATTGAGCTCCGGCGTCGCCGCCCAAATAATATCGACGGTTGCGCGATTTTCCGGACGGTTGTCCAATTGAACGCCTGTCGCTGCATCGATTGCCTCAAGATAGGTGTAGTTCGCCTCCAACTGGACGCCCTCAACGGGGCTGGCGGACAGGGTCACTTCCACGCCTTCGATATCGACTTCTTCCAGGTTGAAAAAGGCGGGTGCGGAATTTGGACCAATGAACTCAAAAGCGATGAGGTTTTCAATATCCGACTGGAAGTATGTCACCCCAAAGACCGCATTAGCGATGGGTAAGGTTTGCTGAACGCCAATGTCCCAGCCGGTTGATGTCTCAGGAACAAGAGCTGGATCTAGATCTGCGGCTAATATAGCGCCGAGGTTGTTGGAATTGGCGCCGAGCTGACCTGGTGATGGTGCGCGGAAGCCTTCCGAATAACTTGCCCGTAAGATGGTGCCAGTTTGATCAATCCTAAAATTGCCGGCACCGTTCGCGGTGGTGGAGCCGCCGAACTCTGAGTTGGCGTCGTGGCGTACGCCGACGGTGAGGTCAATCCAATTCGTTGGTTGAATGCGGGCCAGTCCGTAGCCTGAGGTTTGGTCGACGTTTTCGGAGAACGAAACAAATGCCACAGGGACGTTCGCTTCCGACTCTTCGTGCTCTGCACCGATAACGACGTCGAGCCAGTCAGTCGCCTCAAGCGCGCCTTGGTATTCATAGGATAAACGTTCGCCGTCCTGCACAAAGGTGATGTTGCTCGGAACCCCGTCGCCGTCGGGCGCGCCTTCATCCTGAAGATTAACGGAGTCCAGCGTGGAATAGGTGACCCCGAAGCGGTTGCTAAACCGACCGCCGAACGATTCATGCGTCGCAAAGGCGGCGACATTCAGCTCTTCGGTGTTCGACACCGCAAAAACAGTGGGAAATCCGTCAAATTCGGTTTCACTATCCGAGTACCGAATGACGCCGTCGAAAGTCAGCGACTCAGTCGGTTTGAATGCAACGCGTGACGAGAAGGTCATATTCTCATAACCGTCGGTTTCGTCATTGCTGCTTCGTGCAGAAAAACCGTCCGTATTGACGCCGCTAATTGTTGCGCGGGCGTTAAACCGCTCATCGCCGCCGCGCAGCGTGGCGTGTCCTCGGAATGTGCCGAAAGAACCGCCCTCTATGCTTGCCGAACCGCCGGAGCCGTTCGCGCCGGACTTCGTGATGATATTAATCACCCCGCCGATCGCGTCTGACCCGTAAATAGTCGATTGCGCCCCGCGGATGACTTCGATGCGCTCCACATCGCTCGTATCGAAATTCGAGAAGTCAAATCCGCCGCTTGTGGCGGCCAAGTTGTTCAGGACAACGCCGTCTTGCACGACTAAAGTTGCGTTGCTGGGCGCGCCGCGTAGGAAAACAGTGGACGTCGTGCCGATCGGGCCGGACCGCGACGTTTGTACGCCTGGAACCAGGGTGAGGGCGTCGAAAATTTGGACTTGTTGCCGCGCCAGGATGTCCTCGGCGGTAATGACGCTAACTGATTGTCCGACTTGATCGAGCGGTGTCGCGAAGCGAGTGCCAGTAACGATAATGACATCTGAGGCAGCGTCGTCGGTATCTGTTGACTGAGCAATCGCCGGCGACAAGCAAAGAACGCCGGCTGACAATGCCGACGAAAGAAGGAGGTGGTGGATGCGCATAGCTTTAGCCTTTCACGCCTCGCCGCCCGAACGCGAAGCGCCTTTTACAACGACATAATAGGTCCTACGGCGTGCGCCGCACGGGGCCGACCTTTTGATTGTCGCTGCAAAGGAGAGGCGGCTGACAAACCAGCACGACTTTCCCGCCCTAAGAGAACTATTCCCGGCCTCCGGACGAACGACGCGATGGCAGGTCTCCTGACTCGCCGATCATCGCGATGCGACCGCCTTCCCAAAACGAGCGCTTTTTGGCGCTGCTTCAGTGGCTTCAATGGCCGCCGGCTCCCGGCTGACAGTTGCGGGTACAGTCCCGGATTTGCACCGGATTCCCTCTTAGCTTCGGGTTAACGAAGCACCATCTTCGTCAACTCTATGCGATCGTCGGTGCGATCTGTCAATTCGGCCTATATGAAACAGACTTTCCTCGGCGCAAAAGCACCGACGCACAGGGCTGTTCGCTTAAAAATCAACGCCCCGTTGGGCTTTTATCCCTGCTTTGAAGGGGTGCTTCACTTCCCGCATCTCGCTCACGAGGTCGGCGTAGTCGCAAAGTTCGGGCTTTGCGTCGCGTCCTGTCAGAACGACGCTTGTGCGTTTGGCGCGCTCTTTTAGGCCCTCCAAAACCGCCTCCACGCTTAGATAATCATAGCGTAGCGCGATATTAATTTCGTCAAGCACCACCAAATCGTAATCGCCTGACGCCATCATTTCCCGCGCCTTCGAAAAGGCGGCCTCGGCGGCTTCGACGTCGCGGGTGCGATCTTGGGTGTCCCAAGTGAACCCTTCGCCCATGGTGAACCAGTCGACCGCGTCCAACTTATCGAAGAATTGTCGCTCACCAGTGATCCACTGACCTTTGATGAATTGTACGACACCGGCCTTTTGCCCCCAGCCGACCGCGCGGACAATGACGCCGAAGGCCGAACTCGACTTACCCTTGCCGTCACCGGTGTGGACGAGAACGAGCCCGCGCCCAGGGTCCGCGGCCTCATCGGCTTTCCTTTTTTGTTCGGCCTTTAGTTTTTGCATTTTGGTTTTATGCGTTTCGGCGTCGCTCATTCATCGCGCTCCGTCATTGGTGGGCATGGCGATAAAACCGCCAAACTCGATATGCGTTTTAAAGTGCTCAGCGCGATCGCCTTTTGCAAGCGCCGCTTTGATCACCCCCGCATGGGTCACGATGAGTGTCGCTTCCGCCGTTGCGCGCCAGTCAGACAACGCAGCGCGAGTCCGCGCGCGCAGCATCGCGACGCTTTCGCCGCCATGGGGGCGGGCGTGCAGAAAATCTTCCGCCCAGGCGTCGAGTTGGTCGCGTGGAATGTCTGCCCAGGGGCGGTTCTCCCAATTGCCGAAGTCCATCTCGATGATGCGCGGTTCGACGGCGAGCGGCAGCTCAAAAGCATCTGCAAGGTAGTGCGCAAGCCGCCGGCACCGTGTCAGCGGGCTCGTTACGATTTGCGTCGTTGGCGGCATGTTGTCAGCCGCGGCTTCGGCCTCTTCAACGAAGCTGTCGGCTAAATCTAGGTCGGTTTGTCCGTAGCACGTACCAGGAGCGACGCGCGGGGTCGTATGGCGCAGAAAGGTTAGCGCCATGCCGCCAAACCAAGATAGAATGCAATTTCGCTTGCTTGTTGCACAGCGCCGAGCGTGTCGCCCGTATATCCGCTGATCTTTGGTTCAAAGAACAACCGCATGCTGATATGTCCAACAACAAGAGCGCCGACGCCGTAGGCGACCGCGAGGGCAGGTTGGCTTATGCACCATACGGCGATGATTATGGTTCCAGTTAACGCGCTGAACATAAGGCCAGGAGCGGAAACGCCGTCGGCAACGGGTTTTCCAACGCCCTGACCACGGACATAGCTGCTCGTTGCAATAACGAACACGCTCGATAGACGCGATAGAGCGTGACCGGCGATCAATGCTGGAACGATCAAAGTTGTTGACAGCGCCATCAATGCGGCGGCCTTCAAGGTTAGCGCCATAATAAGGGCTGACGATCCGTACACGCCGATACGGGAGTCCTTCATGATCTCAAGGGCTTTTTCACGGTTAAGACCGCCGCCAATCCCATCAAACGTATCTGCGAGACCGTCTTCATGAAACGCGCCCGTGACGAGTAGGCCAGCCGCGATCGCTAACATGACTGAGATGGTTTGTGGTAACGCCTGTGCGGCGATCCAATAAGTCGTCGCCGACAGCGCGCCGATAATAACGCCGATCAATCCGTAATATTTCACAGACGCCGCCATCCGCGCCGGCGTGTAGAGGTCGTCCGATCGCACGGGAAGCCGGGTTAGGAACTGCAATGCGAGCAAAAAACTAGCCGTCTCGTTCTTCATGCAGGGCCGCTAACGTTTGCGCTTTCGAAGCTCGCCATGTCGCGTAACATCGCGGCGGCTGCCTTAACCAGCGGCCAGGCTAGTAAAGCGCCGGTGCCCTCTCCGAGCCGCATGTTAAGATCCAAGAGCGGTCGAGCGTGCAAAGCATCGAGTACGCGGGCATGACCAGGTTCAGCTGAGCGGTGGCCATAGATAAAAGCTGTTTCACTGCCTGGTGAAAGTTCGCGTGCGCAAAGAGCCGCAGCGCCGGCGATAAAGCCGTCTACAATTACAATGCGTTTGTTGGACGCCGCGCCAATCATCGCGCCGCTCATCATGGCGATCTCAAAGCCGCCATATTCCGACAACGCGATCTTTGCGTTCAGTTTAGGCTCGGTTCGCGCCGAGGCCGCCTCGAGAAGGCGTCGCTTTCGTGCGAGGCCCGCCGCGTCCAGCCCTGTCCCCGGACCGATAAAGTCGGCGACGGGCGCTCCCAACAGTTTTGCCGATAACAGACTCGCTGACGATGTATTGCCAATCCCCATTTCGCCGAAACAAGCAACGTCGGCCGTGATGTTTTCGCCGATCTCTTGTCCAGCTTGGAACGCTGCGTCTACTTGCGACGGAGTCATTGCGGGATGTTCCATTGCGTTTTGCGTGCCGCTGCCAATTCTCTGATTGACGATGTTTGGATGGTCAATCGGATCGCCTAAGACGCCAGCGTCGACAATTTGCACATCAACGCCGAGTGTTTGTGCAAAGACGTTAGCCGCAGCGCCGCCGGCAAGAAAGTTGAGCACCATTTGGCGCGTTACAACTTGCGGATAAGCTGACAAACCAAAAGCCGCCATCCCGTGATCTCCTGCGAAGATGGTGAGGGCGCAGGTATCGGCACGCGGCTGTAATGTTTCTTGTGTTAGGGCGATTGTCTCGGCAATCGTTTCAATTTGTCCGAGAGAGCCGACTGGCTTCGTCTTCGTATCGAGTACATTTCTCAGCTTCGCAATTAATGGCACGTCATGATTATTCATTGGACAATGCCTTTGCAGTATTAAGTGTTGTCATTCGAAATTTTATCCCTCGACCGCCATTCCGCCAAGCGTTCTGGCTTCGCCGCCAAATCTTCGATCGCCCAGGTGTCATATGTAACTACCGCAATTTTTTGGCCGCGGTTGATTATCTCATTTCCACCGCGCGTCAGGCGACCATCTTTTGTCCATCGCAGCCGTTCTTTATTTGTAATTCGAAGAATGTCACGTACTTCTCTGGACGTATAAGGGCGGCGGCCTATTGAGGTTAGCGCTTCAAGAATTAGGCTCTTCACGCTTTCGATTTCGCCCTCTTTCACGACAATGATTTCATCTGATGGTATGAAATCAACCGCACCAATTCTCCGGCACGTTCTCTTAATGCAACGTGTTGCCTCCGCTTTAAGAATAGACAACGCTGGCATTGCTTTGTAGAGATAGTCTGTGGCGATCGTGATATTCATAACCTAACTCGAGTATCGCAGCTACTCACTATGTAAAGATACTTTTAGCTTATCGTCTCCCGATTTGCATTTAGTCGTCACGTAACTTTTTAGGTTTTTTGATTTTGTTCTTTAAGCGCCCGTGACCCGCCCCTTTTGAACGCAGCCACGAACAACGAAACAAATGGCTGCATTCAAGGAGATAAGGGATGTCATGAAAGCGATACCGGCCCGAAGAAATCATATCGAAGTTGCGCGAAGCTGAAGTTCTGCTGGCCGAGGGTGCCAGTGTTGGAGAGGTCGTCCGCCGACTCGGCGTCACGAAGATTACGTATTATCGATGGCGCCCGCGAGTATGGCGGCATGAAAGTTGACCAAGCCAAGCGCTTAAAAGACCTGGAGCGTGAGAACGCCCGACTGAGACGTCTGTTGGCTGATGCCGAACTGGACAAAGCTATTTTGAAAGAGTGAGGCGGTAACGGCGAACGCATCGGGAAACTTCTGACGCCCTCGCGCCGCCGTGCTTGCGTTGATCGCGCTATTAAAAAGCTCGGGGTTTCCGAACGCCGAGCTTGCCAAGTTCTCGGTCGTTAATTGGAGGTGGGCTCCAATTAACCGCTCGACACAATAGCGCAAACCAAAGAAGCGTGACGACGGTGAGAGCCGAAGCTTCGAACGCGTTCACCGCCGCAATCATTGCATTGGCGGTTTGCTATGGTCGCTATGGTTATAAGCGGATCACGGCGCTTCTTCGTGCCGACGGTTGGCGGGTAAACCACAAGCGCGTCTTCCGAATCTGGCGACGCGAGGGCCTGAAAGTACCGCAGAAGCAACCGAAAAGAGGAAGAGTTAAACGTATACGTTTAACGGTTGAATGACGGCTCGTGCATCCGACTGCGGCCTCAATATCGAAACCATGTGTGGGCGTATGATTTTGTTCAGGACAGTACTCGTGACGGCCTCAAGTTTCGAATGCTCACCGTGATTGATGAATGCACCGGCGAATGCCTGGCGGTGAACGAATTCGTTCACGGTTGAGCGCCGTCTGAACAGTCAAGAAGTTCTTGAAGTGCTCGGCGAGCTGATGGTCGAACGCGGCGTTCCCGAACACATTCGCAGCGACAATGGCGGAGAGTTCCGGGCCAAAGCGGTCCAGGAATGGTTGTCAAAGATCGGCGCCAAGACCCGTTACATTGAGCCCGGTAGCCCGTCGGGGTGAGAGCAGGATAGGGTCGAACGGTTATAACGAGTCATTTAACGATCGACTTCAAGATGAAAGCCTGAAGCCGGAGCTTTCCAATCATCTGATCGAAGCTAAAATCATCATCGAAAACTGGCGACGTCATTACAACACGGTTCGCCCTTACACATCATTAGGGTACAGACCATCAGCACTGGAAATACTACACCCGGCCGATCCGGCCTCCGCTGTGTGGAGGCTCCGCTCGGATCGGCCTTCCATCGGAGGCAATATCATGGTTACATAAAGGCTGGCTGCGCCATCGGGGTCTCGTAAATAGCTAGACAGTTGTCAGCACATTTAAAAAACCTGCTGACCATACGTTTGAAATTGAATCTATTGCCAAAGAATTGCTTAGTCTTATTACGGTGTTTGTAGAGGGATTTGAAAAATTCCGATGCCTCTTTTTGACTGACGTTGTTGCGAATGGTCGCGCAGAATTATCGCTCGTTCAAGACCTTGATAAAAAAGTCAGTATCATAACCAATATCGAAAGGCATATTGCGTCCGGCGGAACGGCTTCTATCAGATCGTCGACGGCTGATAGGTCGTGCATTTGTCCTGGCGTCAGCTTTAAAGCCCGTTGTTGCGAGTCAGTGCATGTGCTGTCGTCGGCAACTCGCTGCGTGAGCGACAAGTCTGCTATTCCGCGCCGCTACCCCTTGTTTTGCGAACCCATTCCATGTTGATGGACGCGGGACGCAGTTGAGTCGATCGTTTACATCTCATCGTCGACTACGGCCGGTAGATGCTTGTTGACCTAATTCCTATTGCTGGTCCACCCGACGGGAGCGCTCCGATTCTCTGATCGGCCCGTCAGTTTCTGAGTGAACTGCAACGCATATAAGACACTTTCCGTTGAGGGGTCTTTTTTTAGCTAAATTTAGAAAACGGATGGTGGATTGTGAAGCTCCGGCCGTCATACCGTTCTCTGTTATTAATGACGAAGCGGCTGCTTTCGCGAAGCCGCTTCGAAAACTGAGTTTACGGGATTCTGCCGGGCTCCGTTTTAGCTATTTGGTTGTGCTAGAGGGGACTTAGAAGATGGTGGTTGTGAGGGAACTGGCTTTCAACGCCTGGCTCCCCCGTTAGTTGCAAATTGTTGGCGTCTTGTTGTGCCTCGCGGTACTGCCGCCTGGGCGGATATCTCTTCGTGGAATGTCTGTTGAGAGCAAGTCTGCCGGTATTTTGTTTGAAGTCTCACAATTAATCAGTGTGGTATCTAGAACAGCGTCGTTCTAATTGAGAGCGGTGTGTGGCGTTCAGCGATGCTCCCTAGTTTATGGATGCTTAAAATCAATGTCTGAGTTTATTCGTTTCGCGTTTTGCGCGAGTATTTTGGCAACGCTCATATCGCAGCCTCAAAGTGCATTTGCCGCCGACGACACCAAGCGGGGCTCTGTTCTTCCGATTGGTGATGACGTCGAGGAGATCATTGTAAGATCCACACGGATCCCAACGCAGCTGGGGCGTGTCGGCTCTGCGATTAGTATCATTGATCAAGTTGTCATCGAACAGACACAGTCCCGCTTTGTTTTGGATGTTCTTTCGCTTACGCCCGGCTTAAGTATTTCCCAGTTTGGCGCTCGCGGGACCGATTCTAGCGTCCGCTTACGTGGCCAGGGCGGCGAGGCGACCCTCGTTTTAATTGACGGCGTGGAAGTGTCTGATCCAAGTCGCAGCCAAACCGCTTTCGATTTTTCTCAACTGACCACTGACAATATTGAGCGTGTTGAGATCTTACGTGGCTCGCAAAGCGTGCTTTATGGCGGCGATGCAGTTGGCGGGGTGATAAGTATTGAAAGCAAAACCGGTGGCGGCCCGCTCACCGGATCCGTCCTTGCGGAATATGGCAGCTTCCAAACCTATTTAGGCAGCGGAAACATTCGTGGCGGCTTGGTTGACGATCGCCTCAGATACTCTCTCAATGTCCAATATCTTGATACGGATGGGTTCTCTGCAGCAGATCAGGCGTTGGAAGGCAATGAAGAGGGCGAAGATTACGATAATCTGTCTTCAAGCGGTCGCGTTGATTTCGACGTAACTGATAATCTCGAGTTGAGGGGCGTTTATCGGGTAGCCGAGGGCACGTTGAATTTCGATGCTTTTGGCGGCGCTTTCGGTGACGACCCTGATCGCGGCGACGACTTTCTGCAATACTCAGGCCGGGTCTCGGCACATTTCAATGCGTTAGACGGCAGGCTGAACGGACAAGTCGGTGCGGCTTATGCTCGCAATGAGCGTGATGGGTTTAACGATGGCATGCAGTCTTACTTCTTTTATGGCGACCGAACCAAGTTCGACGCGAACGCCACCTATTCGTTTACTCAAGACCATGACGTTATTGTGGGTGTCGACATTGAAAATGAGGCATTTAGTTCCGACGGGGACCCAGCCGGAGAGGATGTCGATATCAATGGCTATTACGCCATGTATCAGGGCACGATCGCCGATGTCTTCACTCTTTCCGTCGGGGGGAGGATCGATGATCACGAGCTTTTCGGAAGTTTTGAGACCTATCGAATTACTGGGGCCTATCTGTTGTCGACGGACACCCGCTTAAAAGGCAGCGTCTCCACCGGGTTCCGAGCGCCTAGCTTGTTTGAACTGTTCGGCGTTTGTTGCGGTGAGGCCCTTGGCAACGATGCCTTGCAACCGGAAGAAAGCGAAAGTTGGGACGTCGGTTTGGAGCAAACGCTTCTAGGCGGTGATCTTCGGTTCGAAGCGGCTTACTTCAACATCAGAACCGATAACGAGATTGTATTCCGAGACTTTGGTAATGGTCCGCTGCCTAATTATTTCAATGTCGGCGATCCGACGCGTTCTAATGGCGTTGAACTCAACGTCGCTTGGCGTGCGACCGATTCGCTCGATGTTGGTGGCGCTTATACCTACAATAATGCTCGGATAATCGGCGGTGCGCGTCTGCAAAATCGTCCGAGGCATATCGCTAGTGCGTATGTAAATTGGGCGTTTTCTGATGGGCGCGGCAATTTGAACGTTAGCGCTAATCAATTCTCCGACAGCCTAGATAATGGGTCAACCGTCGTACTACGCGCCGATGCAATCGTACGCGTTGCAGCAAGCTATGATATCACTGACCAATTGCAGCTTTCAGCACGCATTGAGAACTTGCTCGATGAACAGTATCAGACAGAAGCCGGCTATGGCACCGCGAATGCCAGTGCATATGGCGGTCTTCGTTATCGTTTCTGAGCGGATGGATTAGCGGGTCCGTCAGGTCTCGCGTCGTTCCAAAAAAGGCGGCGCCGGTAGGGCGTCGCTCCGGCGCCTTTACAATAGGAGTCACTATGGTTGAAGCTCGTGAGAGCGCACCCGCGCAAATACCCATGGCGCATGTCGATAACGACGGACGAACGGAGCATGTGTGGTCGTTGCCTGTCGACGAGGCGTTTCTTGAGGCTTTTCTCCGCGACTTATTTGAAAATCACTATAACGGTCTTACCTTCGGCCCGATTATCGAAGGCGCCGCATATGAACTTCGTGTGCCGGGGCCGGCGCGTTCGGTGTCGATGATGGATGGCTATTTGACGGTGCATTGGGGAGCGGGCGGGCACTTTCACCTGTGTGTTGGCGCTAACTACGGTTCGCCAAGTCGCCCGAACCCGCCGGCGCTTATTGCGCACCGTCGGCCATGCCGCGCTGAATTATACCGAAGCCTCGACAAAGAGGGGCATCCAAATTCTTGGGGGTTTCGGATGTTTAATGGCGAAGGCGAGCAGCAAATCACCATCTTCTTTCCTAATCCATTCATCACTGAGGATGATCAGCTCGCCGATGAGGCGGATTTTAGCAAACTCGCCTTGTGGGATCATGTGTTGAAAACCTATGCTGGTCACGAGTCCGACGCCCTTGATCGAAAAAGCAAGGGCTTTCGCCATGGCTAGGTGTTTAGTCCCACAGAGTGATGGAATCGTTTTATGCAGCGATCCATCATGGAGGAAAAGCCTGTGGGACAAATTTTACACGAGTGCGCCACGACCACGTACTCCGTCCGAAAAGCAATACAGCGATCGAAAGCTT
>JBCCAY010000009.1:0-147135 GCA_039814575.1 Pseudomonadota bacterium | reverse complement strand
CTACAAACCGCCAGCGCCTGAGACCGTCCGCCCGGCCGACCTGGCCTCCGCTGTGTGGAGGCTCCAGCCAGATCGGCCTTCCATCAGAGACAATCTCATGGTTACATGAAAAGTGGCTGCGCCATCGGGGTTTCGTCAAGCTTACGCCTGCGAAGAAGTGTATCACTTTCGCTAAAGGTATGTTCCGCGACATCTGGAATGGTCTTTTAGGCCAAACGGAAGCCAAGCGCCGGAAATTGGTCGCCGATATCCAGCGCACGGAACAAAAGATTGACCAGCTAATGGACCGTATCGTTGAAGCCGAGATTTCCAGCATCATCGCGGCCTATGAAAAGCGAATCGCCAAGCTCGAAACCGAAAAACTCGTTCTGGAAGAAAAGCGCGAAAAACTAGGCGGTCAGAAGCACACCTTCGAAGAGATGTTCGAACACGCCCTATGCTTCCTCTCTAACCCGCGCAAACTCTGGGATTCAGGCGTGCTCGCCCACCGTCAAACAGTGGTGAAACTCGCCTTTAGAGAGCCGCCGCGATACTGCCGCAAAAGCGGGTTTTCGAACCCCGAATTTGCCTTACCATTCAGACTGTTAGGAGGGAAATCAATGTCGGACTTTGTAATGGCGGAGACGAAGGGATTCGAACCCTCGATACGCGGTTAACGTATACTCCCTTAGCAGGGGCATGCAGGGAAGCTTATTTCATAATAAAATACAAAGACTTAGGAATAAGCTATTTGGTTCTTTGGCTGAGTTTTGGCGGTGAAGTCCCAACCTAACGCTCGCGCTTCGTCGCCAATTCCTGGTGGGGCAAGGTGCGCGTAGCGCTGCACCATTGCAAGTGAGCGCCAACCGCCATGAGCTTGGAGCTGCAACAGATCCTTCGTCTGATCATAGAACCATGTGGCCCAAGAGTGGCGCATAATATGTGCGGTGATTCGCGGGACGCCTGCCCGTTGGCAAGCCGTAGCCAGTGGATTGTTAAATAGTCCGCCGGAATGCGCTTCTACGATATAAGGTAACCCGCCCGGAGCGCGAAATATACAGCCCACGTCTGATAAGCCAGCGTTTGCCATCGCTACGACCGTCCGTGGGGGGAGGTGCAAACGCCGTTGGTGACCGTTTTTTGGCTCCTGAATGATTGCGCTGGCCAGAGACAAATGTAGATCATGTGCGGCCAGCTTTGCTATTTCACTTGCCCGAGGCCCGGCGCCAAATCCCAGCTCAAAAATGGCGGCGAGGCGCGGCGACGTCGCCGCATTGATAATTTTGGCGCCGACGACTGGCGTCACCCAATCGACGCGTGCTTTGCTATCTGGCGGACGTTTCCATGCCGGATGAGCGCACCATGCACGTTCGTCTTCGGCGCTCCAAATCAAGACCGATTTAACAGGGCCGTGGAATTGACGTCGGCGCGTCGCTGGTTTTGCGTTTGGATAGGCGCGCAAAGCAGCATCATCAATCATTGATTTTGTTATATCGCGAAGTTTGTGATCGCCTAACTCGATAATAGGCTTCTCAATAAACCGCACGCGGGCATTACGTATTTTGTCCGTAGGGGAGCTGCTCAACCACGCTTGTGCGGCGTACGCGAAGGTAACGTTCGCTTCCGCCTTCGTTCGCCCAAAGACGCGGTGTTCTTCATATTCCGCGTTGAGCCGCGCCTCGTGTGCGCGGGCGAGGCCTTCTTCAAAGAGGCCAGTACTTCGGCGGCGCTGGCGTCCATTCTCAGTCCAGAAGACGTAGTAAGGGCCGTGTGAGGCGTCTTTTCGCTTTTTGACCGTATATTTTTGGCGCGGCATTCGGCGATTTTCCTTTGAATAATTGGTAGATGTCCGGATGGAATGCGCCATTGTCCAATTTTGTAAGATGCATCGAGCCCGGCCGCTTTCATGTGTCTAGCTAGGGTCTCTGGTGTCAATCGCAATGTCACTGCGGCCTCGGACAAGGTTAGAAATTCCGGGTCGGCTATAGCGGCGAAATTGGTCATCTGTTCCCATCTAACAAGGGCATGAGGGGGGTGACGAGACCACCCCTACTTCACTTATTGGCATTTTGCGTGGTTGCAGTCGGTATGATCATGCTTCTATCCAACTGGCTGGGCCATAGCACGAAGTCATATGATCGGAGCCAACGACATGAGCATTTTTGGGCAGGTAAGTGCCATGCCGAGTGTGAGCGCAGTTGTCGGGTATGTATTACACATTTGTACTTGGCTCCCAAAGGAGGTGAGGTCGTTATTTGACCTTAGCGTCAATCGATTCGGAGCACTATACTGTTGTAAAGCCTGTTGATAACTCTTGCCTCCCCAATGCATCCGAATGCTTTAGGTTCAGTTTTGAATGTAGCTGAATGTGAGGAAGCAATGACGGGTGCAAACACCAGTTTAGACAACGCGATCCGGTACAGAAAGGCGCTAGCTGCCGAGCGGCGTAAGCAAGAGTATAAGGCTGATCAGGCGGTTCGATTTCGCGTCACAAAGAAGTGGGTTGCAAAAAAACGAAAAGAACTTCCGGCGGGCGTATGGCGAACGATGAACGCCTTAATGAGGCTTTGTTACAACAACAAAAATAATAGCGATGCGCGCGTGGTTTGCGAGCCTCGCATTGCGTCTGTGGCGAAGAGCCTGCGCGTCAGTGAAGCGACGGTAAAGCGGCATACGGCGGAACTCACTAGGCGCGGGCTCATACAAAAGTACCATATTCCTGGCCGCAAGCGGACCCGCGGTAAGTCATGCTTCGCCTACTATTTTTGTGTGCAAGGTGCGCTGTTTGCTCGCAAAGCGGCTGAGAAAGATGGTTTGTCCAGTTCGGCGACACGTGCCGCGCGTCGCCCGCCGAGCGTTTCTGTTTCGGTCTCTGTCGAGGCCGTTAGAAGGGCTCATCAGATAGGCTCATTAGATGAGATCGAAATGAGCTATGTATTCTTAAAAGACCTACGGTCTTTTTTTCCACCTAAGTTAAATCATGGTCTTCCGAAAGGGGTTCTGGCGTACGACGTGCCGCATCACCACAACCCAAACTATTTCGAAATATCAGGTGTGGTTTTATCCCAGCCAGATATTGATCGGTTCAGACCGCCAGGTTCATGGTGCCCCCTCAACGTTCTTGACGTTTGACGGAATGCGACAGATTTTTGTTTCAGGCACAGGCAGCGGAATGGCAACTGAGCCAGTAAGGACTTTCAATTTATATCGACTTCAGCAAACGACTTCAAACCGCTATGGATGCCGCTCAATTCCTCTGGCTGCAAACAGACGGTCACTTAAGTGGGGGCGTTTTTTGAAAAACCGTTCTCATCCAAATTGACCGCCAATCCTCATAAGGGAAGTACCGGGAAGATTGGCTCGGCGTGTCGGAGTGTGCCCGAATGCAGGATTAGCTCTCAAGAGCTTTGTAATGGATGAACCAGGTGCTACTTGAGCTGATCAATTATGTGCTGGCGATGATGACGCGACACCGCGGGGGCATCATGTAGAGTCGATTGCCGGCGTTATCGGCAGTCAATGAGTAACGACGACTGAGAACGACGGCCCAAGGGGTTATGATGCAGTCAAGAAGGTTAGTGGCCGTAAGCGTCATATTGTAACGGACACGATGGGTTTTTTCCTTCATTGTACACGAAGCAAATATGCAAGGCCGTAACGGTGCTAGAACAACGATCGATGAACAGCAGGAGAGGTTTCCCTCGCTTCCCCATTTCTTTGCTGACGGCTGCTATCGAAGCGAAGCGTTGGTAGAATTTGTAGGCGGCTATGTTGAACTGACAATCGAAATCACCAAGCGACCCGATGGCGCTGAAGGCTTCGTTTTGATTGCCATACGTTGGGCCGTCGAGCGCACATTCGCTTCGTTAAACCGTTTGTCTGCCCAATCGGATTTATCCAACGCATTTGTTAGCCTTGGCATTGCATGAAGCGCTTGGGAATGATGGTCCGGTCTGGAAGGCTCGACACAAGACGACATACATCTGCCGCCGGGCTTATTGAAAAACGTGGGCCGTCACTCGATTATCCATAGTCATCCGCGATCAACGGGTCGAAGTACACGCATATGCGGGAGCTTCGAATCCAGTCGGATGGCAGGCCCGTGCGGGTTTTTTTATGCTTTTGACCCACGCAGGGCGGCTATATTACTGATCGGCGGGTATAAAACAGGCGATAAGCGATTCTACGAGAAATTCGTTCCAGTCGCCGACTGTCTTTATGGTGAACACTTAAACATGCTCAAAAAGGAGGGATTGTTATGAGTGGACGTAAACACTTCAAGGGACTGACTGAGAATTGGACGGAAGAACGCAAGAAGCGTGTCGTCGATAAAACAATCGCCATGGATCAAGAGTTGGACCTTGCCGCATTACGCGAAGCGCTTGGCCTCTCTCAAACCGAACTTGCGGAGATGCTTGGCCGTTCGCAAGGTGCGATTCCTCAACTGGAAAAACGCACCGTTATGACGTTGAGCAATTTGCGGCGTGTTATTGAGGGCATGGGCGGTCAGCTCAAAGTTTCCGTTGAGTTTCCGGACCGAACCATACCGCTCGGTATCGGTTCAGCACCGCAAGCTACACGTTGAAATTCAATGTTCGGTTCGAGGAGAAGCTTAGGTCTCCTTGAATTTCCAACCGCCAATTGCCCTCAGCCTGCCCGCCGGAGACTAACTCCCAAACACCGGCTCAAGGCTCAGATCACGGCAGCGCACTTAGCCTTGATCGCAAACGCCGCCGGCGAAACGCGCCTTTTCGATATGTCACTAAGAAAAATTCTAGCGAATGAAAACTTGTCTCGGCCGCAGAGTTATGCTTGTTTCGTGCATGTTGAGTAGCAGCGTGGGGAGAGACTGCTTTAGACATCTCAAGCCATTCTAAACTATCGGTCATCGACCGTCTTAAATAGCGGCATGGGTGCTATGCTCTAGACGGATAGGGGCAGGGCGAACTTAATCGACTTTTGCAAATCGGGATGGCCCACATTCTTTGTTATAGAACTGAGAAGATCAACAAAACGAGACGAGCATTGCCAAACGTCGCTTCACTAAGATCTGATCGAATCAAACGTCCGTTAAAACGCATTATATCGGCCGCCGCATTGCTAATCTCTTTTGCAGCGGTCAACGCATACGCCGGCGTATCTTACAAATACGATGCGCTTGGTCGCGTCATCGAAGCGGACTTCGGCGACAAGGGTAAAGTCCAATACGACTACGATGCATTAGGCAATCGTACTGTCGTTGATGTCGACGGCGCAGCAAATATTGTCGTTGTCCCGTTGAACGGCTTTACGATTATCCCGCTGAACTAAAGTCATACCAAGCTCTTAAACGATCAAGAACTTTTAATGGGGAGGCGATCTTGCGGAACGTTACCTGGACCGTTTTAGGTCAATATATTTTTGCTGCTCTTGCATCGTTCTTTTTGACGCCGCTCAATTTAGCTTACGCGCAATCTACTCAGGGACCCGACCCCGTCCGCAATGTTAACGCCGTAGATCAGAATGGCGTCGATCTCGGGAGTGGTTCTCTGTTTCTTCGAGCGCCGTCTCTTTCCATCGGTCCGCCGGACACAGGTCTATCTTTTGAACTGATTTACGCCGGCAGCCATTCCGTAAGCGCTGTCACCGCAGGATGGCGACCTAATTATGTGGGTACCGTCCTTTGGGACGGTAACGAACACGTACACGTCAGCTTTATGGGGGCTTCCGAGCGATTTAAGGAGTCTGGCAGCTTTCCCAATTCGGCGACGTACCAATCGACCGACGGTCGCGGATCGACTTTGACTTGGAATTACTCCGCAAATCTTTGGACCTACACGCTGCGTGACGGCACCGTCGCCGAATTTGACCATAGTTTATTCGGGCCGGGCGTATACCCTTACTCCCAGAATAATTTGGGCATGCTGGTGTCGATCAAACGGCCCAACGGTCTGATCACAAAAATCCACTACAAATCTAGGAATGGTGGGTCGCCGCCATCTATCTACAATCCTAAAAAACACCGACTTCAGTCGATCACGAATAATGCTGGCTACCAAATCCACATTAAATACAGACTGAATGGCCCAGGCGCTAATTCCGACAATAATCTTTGGCGGACAATATCAACCGTCACGGCCATCAATAACGCTGAGGAGTATTGCGACCCTGACGCCGAAACATGCTCTTTGAGCGGAGACTGGCCTAAGCTGACGTTAAACGCCGACGGTTATGAAATTCACCGCATCTATGACGCTGAAAACAGACGCGTAGACTATGGCTATACGGGATCGAGCCCGTCGGACCAGCGTCTCTCGAGCATCTTCTATGATGGATCAAGCACGCCCGACATTTCCTATGGCTACAATTCGTCAAACCGCGTTCAAACGGCAAGCCGTGGTTACGGCTCATGGTCTTACGCGTACTCAACGGGCGGCGGTCAACTGACAACGACAATAACATCGCCGGCGAGCAACACGACCGTAGCAAAAAGTGATACCTATAGCGGGAAACTAGAGTACTTCAAAAACGGCGCAGGAAAAACCACCCAATACACTTATGATTCGTCAAACCGCCTAACGGATATCCTATTCGATGAAGGCAACAAGATCGAATACACCCTTGATGCGCGCGGCAATGTCAAAGAGACACGCGTAAAGGCAAAACCTGGACCTAGTATAGCAGACATCGTCACGTCAGCGACTTTCCCGTCATCCTGCTTTAACCCCAAAACCTGCAATAAGCCGACATCGATGACTGATGCGCGTGGGCATGTCACGAATTATACCTACTCGTGGACCGGGCACGTTCTAACGATAACGCAGCCCGATCCCGATAATTCTGGACCGCTCGTTCGTCCCAAGACGACATTCACCTACACGACGGCGCGCGCACGCTACAAAAACAGCGCTTCAACCTATGTGAACGGCGCGCCCGTCACTGTCCTCAGTCAAACCTCTGCATGCGCCACGCTATCAAGTTGTGCGGGCGGCGTGGACGAAACGAAAACGATCTTCTCGTATCAACCGCATTCATCGCCGGGCAATATGTTGTTGACCTCCGTTGAAGCAAAGGCCGGGAATGGGGCGGTCTCATCGCTTGAGACGTATACGCACACCTCGCTTGGCGATGTGGAGACGGTCGATGGTCCGCTTAGCGGCACTGCGGACAAAACAAAATTTTATTATAATGAATCGCGGCAACAGACCGGAATTGTTGGACCCGACCCTGATGGCTCTGGCCCCATGAAGCGCCGAGCTGTTCAAACGCTCTACAATGGCCGTGCGCTGCCGTCCGAGGTGAAGCGGGGCACGGCGGCCAATCAGGGCGCGACGCTCTCCATTACGCCCTTAGAAAAAGCTGTCGTCTCTTATGATGATTATGGCCGCGTGGAGAAACAGTCAGTCCATGACGGTGCTTCTTCAACTGTTCTGCAGTTGGTGCAGACAAGCTATGATTCTTCGGGGCGACCCGAATGCGTCGCTGTCCGCATGAACCCTTCGACTTATAGCACTCCGCCCGCTTCGGCGTGCGCTCTCGCGACGGAGGGGGCGGACGGCAAGGACCGAGTGACGAAAACGGTTTACGACGCCGCCAGCCGGCCGCAGAAAATCGCGCGCGCCCATGGAACGAGCATCGCTCAGGACTCCGTTCGTTATACTTATACGGACAATGGGCTGGTCGCCACGCTCACCGACGCGCGGAACTATCGCACGACCTATGAATATGACGGCTTCGATCGCGCGAAGAAGCTGCGCTATCCTGACCCGACAAACACAAATTCAAGTTCCACATCCGACTTTGAAGAGTGGACGTATGATGCTGCCGGCAACATTCTGACAGAACGCCGGCGCGACAACACGACCTTCACCAACACCTATGACGATCTGAACAGGCTCACCCTTCGCAATGCGCCCGGCGCGCAGCCTGACGTGACGCACGCCTATGATTCGTTTGGTCGTCTGACGTCCCTGTCGCAGTCCGGCCACACGGTCAGCTACGCCTATGACCAGTTGGGCCGCTTGACCGGCGAGACCCAACCGATTGGCGCGGTGACGCACCGATATGACGCGGCCGGTCGGCGCACGCGCACGACGTATCCTGGGTCTTTCTATGTGGCGAACGATTATCTCACGACGGGCGAACTGCATCGTCAAAAGGAGAACGCATCGACGTCCGGTATCGGGATTCTAACAACATACGCCTATGACGATTTAGGCCGTCGCACATCGATCACCCGGGGCAATGGCGCGACGACGCGCTATGGCTTTGACGGCGCGTCACGGCTCACCTGTCTCAGCCATGATCTGAGCGGCGGCGGCAGCCCCAGCGCTTGCGGCGCGTCGAGCCCGACGGCGAGCAATGACGACGAATACTTCTCCTTCGCCTTCAATCCTTCGGGCCAAATCAAAACACGCGATACAGCGAACGATAACGCGCCCTATGATCACCAATTGGTCGGCGCCGGCGCAGAATCCTATACGGCGAACGGGCTCAACCAAATCGGCGCGGCTGGCGGGGCCTCGTTCGCTTATGACGGCCGGGGCAATACGACGAACGACGGCGTCAACGCTTATGTTTATGACGCGGACAATCGTTTGATCTCGGCGAACAGCGGCGCGGCGACGCTTTCCTATGACCCGGCTGGCCGTCTCTATCAGGTGAGCGAAACGGGCGGACCGACGACGCGCTTCCTTTATGACGGCGCGGACATTATCGCTGAATATGACGGTTCGAACAATTTGCAGCGGCGCTATGTGCATGGGCCGGGCATCGACGACCCCGTCGTTTGGTATGAAGGCTCGACGACAGGCGACCGGCGTTGGCTGCATGCGGACGAACGCGGGTCAATCATCGCCGTTACGAACGCCAGCGCGGCGAGCCTCGGGACGAACACCTATGCGCCCTTCGGTGCGCCCGGCGGCGACGCGCTTGGCCGGTTTTTGTACACAGGTCAGATCTGGCTCGATGGCTTGGAGCTCTATCACTACAAAGCGCGGGCGTATAACCCAGCGGTTGGACGGTTCCTGCAGACGGATCCCATACGGTACGGCGATGGGATGAATATGTATGCGTATGTCGGAAACGATCCAGTTAATAATATGGACAGCAACGGCCTCTGGACACTAAAGATTGGTGGGAACATCGGCTATGCGAAATACTTCGCCGGCGGCCTGTCTGGTGGCTTTTTTGTTGGAAGCCGTGAAGATGGTTCAATAGGTTTTGGTTGGTACAGTACGGCTTCGGTAGGTGGTGGCGTTGGAGTGGACCTCTCTGTTGGCGGAGCGATTTGCCCCCTCTGCTCGGTGGAAGATTTGCGTGGTAATTCTCTTACCATTTCAGGAAAACGAGTTGGAGGCATCGAAATAAGCGTTCCCTATAAAGATAACGGTGGGCCTCTAATTGAAGACGACCTTCAACCGAAAAAAACGAGTTTGGGTTTCACTTTCGGCTTGTCTTCTGAAGCGACCGTAACGATAGATGCTACAGAAATCGGCTACTTGGAACTCCGGCGACGTAGCGGGAATAATGCAAGATCGTATTCAATTACTGTAACGGATATTCTGACCTTCGATTCTGACTTGTATCTTAGAGGTTACTATGACAACATTCTTTTTAGTATGTTCGGCCGAATGAATCTTAATCTGCCTACAGATATTACCCGCCCAGGTCCGACTTATGATTACTACTATACTGACGTCGATACCCCAAATAAATAGGGCTCTCGACAGATAGTAGAACAGTAATTGCAAAGGTTTATGGTATGGTCTCTCTCAACAGGTGGCAAACCATCAGGTAAAAAAGTGTCTAAACTGAAGTTGCACATTGCGGCGTTTTTATCGATGGTGTTTGCTGGGATATTATCGACTGCTATAATGATTTTTAACGGTGGATACTGGTCTTTTGTACCTATAATTATATGGTTTGTACTAATTCAGATATTTATTGTTCCAAAAATTTTGAACAAGAAATAATATCATAGGCGGTCCCCTTGGAATTGGTCTGTCAAGTGTTTATAGTGCTGCCGGCTTGTTCTTTACAGAAGAAATCTTTGACCCCGGCGAGCGTGCCGAACTCTAAAATGAGGACTATAGCTCAGGGCGGCGAACACGGGTAATTGTGAGAGATGTTCTTACATTTGACACTGATTTGTATGTTTGGGGATATTACGACAACATTCTTTTTAATATGTTCGGCCGAATGAATATTAATCTGTCTGCAGATATTACCCTTCCGGGTCGGACTGGAGCTGTAGATATTTATGACGGCAACATCTTTAAAAAGTAAGGTTGAAGAGTATTTTGAAAACGTTGTGGTGACGAAAGGAAACTATCGTAGTGTATTAAAAATGAGGAAAAAGCTATTTATACTCTTTTGGGTGAACTTCCTTTTATTCTTTGGTCTGATTGCATTTGCTGGCTGTATCATATCCATTCGCTACCGTGTGCCCCTCTCGTCTGCATTCCAAAATGACGTCGCGACAGCAACAGTAATTTTTTTATTAGTTCCAATTTTTCTTTCTCTTTTTGCGTCACTAGTAGTTTTTGTAAATTATAATAAGACATTTGACGATGAAGATGTTGGAGTTTTTATTTTTTTGAAACGAGCGTATTCGCTGTTCATTCGCCCGAGAAAGTAAGTTTTGTGTAATATTGATCTCCCACTCCAATCTCGAGCGAGGGCGTCTAACACGTAATCATTGCGTTTAATGTTGGAGCCGTTTTCTGTTGTTAGAGCTTGCATATCAGTCGCTACCACGACAACATTTTTATTATGTTCGGCCGAATGAATCTTAATCTGCCTACAGATATTACCCGCCCAGGTTCGACTTGGAATATATACCTTTCTGACGTCGACACCCTAAATAAGTAGAGCCCTGCACCAAATGAAAGATGCAAACCGATATTTCGAGCTTGTTGCGGCTTATATATTTGTTGCGGTCGCGCTTGCTGCCCTCTACTTTTTAAACATGCTCTCCTTAAGAGCTATTATTATTTGCGTTCCAGTTGGTATTTGCATCGGCCTGTTTGGATACTTCGTGGGAAATAGAAAAAAATAAAATAATGGAGATATTAATTAAATAAAATTCTCAAATGGCGGTTTAAGTTTTAAGTAATAATCACCCAAATGTTTATTTGGTGGATTTTTTCTGACAGATCGCTGCGAGCGTCGATCTTGCAGGGCGTAGTTTTTAGGCAATGAAGCAGATATTTCTAAATAACGCGAGAATATCATTTGAATACGCTTTATTGCTATCACCTGCGCTAATTGTGGCGTTGGCGTCATTTTTCTTCCGTGGCTTGCCGCTAGGTTTCTATATCCAAGCAGTAGTCTACTGGCTGTCCTTTTTCGTCATCATATTCCTGATAGGATCGACAGTCTGTCTTTTCAGGTGTTCCTATCTCGTGGGTGAGAGGGAGAGGCTCGATAAACTCTCTAACAAAGAACAACGAAAACACTTGCGTCGATCCTGTTTTGGCTGGCATTGGTGAATCAGAGTTCCATCGCTTCAAATATTTGAAAGCAATTGAAGTCAGCGAGAAACGATAGGCATGATTGTATCATAGTGAGCGCCTGCATTTAGTCAGAGTACGGCGCAAGGCACTTCGCCGCTTAGACCTTGGCAAACAACCTTAAGCGGCTCTTTATGCCTCACTACGACAAGCTAGAGGAGAAAATCATGTTAAAATCTTTTCTAAACAAGAAATTCTTCACGTTGCTGGGGAGTGTATCATTACTAGGCGCTTAACTCATAAATCACACATTATGATGCGAGCTGAAGCCGGTTCGCACATAGCGAGATAGTTATCAGCGCGTTTTTCATATCTAGTGGCGATGCATCTGAAATGCTTGAGTTTACCGAGTGAAGTGCGAAGCGATGAACGCGCTCGACCCGATTTCGGTGTTTGTAGAGCGATTTGATAAAGCCACGCGGCTATCTCCGGTTGGCTTTGTTGGGAATGTTGGGGCAGATTTGGCGCTCGTTCAAGGCGTTGATAAAATCATCATCATCATAAGCTTTATCGGCGAGTATGATTGTGTCCGGTGGAACAGCATCAATCAAATCATCGACAGCAGATAAGTCATGGACTTGGCCTTGCCTCAATTTTAAGGCTGCAGGGTGCCGTTTGCTATCGGTTAGCGCGTGTACTTGCGTCGTCAGTTCGCCGCGTGAACGGCCTGTTTGCTCGCCGTCGTCGTCGCCCGTTAAATGCTATTCGCATTCAACTTTACGAGCGCCGATTCCATGTTGATGGACGCGGACGACAGATAAGTCGATCATGTACATTTCCTCTTCGATATCGGCCTGTAAATACCTGAGAGTATGTTTCCCAACACCGGCTTTACGCCAGCGGCTGAAGCGATTGTAGACGGTCGTGGGAGGCCCATGGCGCGACGGCATATCGTCCCATCGCGCGCCCGTTCGCTAGACCCAGAAGATTCCGTTCAAAACCGTTCGATCACCAATACGCGGAACGCCACATAGCTTGTTGGGAAGCAACGGTTCAATATTGGTCCATTTATTGTCCGTGAGATCAAAACGTCCGCTCATATCAGTTCCCTCGACAAAAAAAGGAAATGAATCAGCATTCGTCAAATCAGCCCAGGTTTATGGGGATAGCGCCTAATGCATTGCGGGCTTTTTCGAACAGCTTTTGCGCAACGTAATCGCTTACGTCGTTATCCCAATCAGCTCTTACCTTTCCCTCGGCATGCGAAGCAATGTTATTGCGAATGGATATAAAGATCGCGCCCGAGAAATTTGCTACACTTTGACTGACAAACATTCCATCATGACTCTGATGCGATAGGAATCACAGCGTCAACCGTCTTGTACGTGTCGTTGAAAACGGCGTCACGACGGACCTTCAATACGATGACTTGGAGCGGTTAATCAGCATTCGGGTCAATCCCGATACGCCAAGCCAATCCTCCCGCAACTTCCTTTGTGACGGTAAACGCCTGCTCGCAGAGTACGTCCTTGAGGCGCCGATCACTGGAAACCTAGCGCGACCCTATATCCAAGGCCCCGGCGTCAATGACCCGGCCGTGTGCATCGCCATCAACGGCTCCACCAAATCCGCCCCGACGAGCAGCGCCGGCGTCGGGCAACCCACCTTCCTTAATTCCTAACGAACGCGGATCGATCATCGCTTATATCCAGGATGACGGAACGGTGGATCAGAAGAACCGCTATGGCGCGTTCGGGCGGCTCGACGCCGACTTCGGCGGCGTCTACGGCTACACCGGACAGCAATACCTGCCCGAAATCGATCTCCACTACTTCAAAGCAAGAATGTATCACGCAGACTTCGGACGCTTCTTGCAAACCGATCCCATTGGGTATGAGCAGCAGATGAACCTATACGCCTATGCTGCAAACGATCCCGTCAACTTTGTGGATCCAAGTGGCGAAGTGTTTGGGGCGATTAAGAAGGTCGGTAAAGGCCTTATTAAGAACCGTGGGAACATTCGCGAAACGGTTTTTGAGATTGGCGATACGGTCGTGACGGTCTTTGATCCGTCATCAACTTTGCTGGACCGAGGTCTTGCGCTTGCTGAGTTGGTTTCACCCGTGGCGCCGAGTGACATTTCCGATGGGGCAAAGTTACTCCGGGCTGCAGGGGAAAAAGTTGGAGGGCGTAAAGGTGGACTCAATACGCGAGCGCAAAACCGAGCTACTGCCAGACGTATTCGAGAAAACGGAGGTGATACGGAAAGTGGTTTTGGTCTCAGTCCTGAATCGTACTTCAAAAACCCTAAAGGTGGCAGAAAGGGAGGGCGTTTCTCCGACGGTACGGCAAGTGATCAAAACGGAAATTCATTCGAAGTACAGACCGTTGATACCAATGCAGCCGGCGGCCTGACGCGCCGCGAACGTGATGCTGCATTAGATATTGCCGAGCGTTCGGGAAATCCTGTAGTTTGCATATCGAAAATTTCTTGCAATTAGGTGCTTGTCAAAAATGCGCGGATTGAGAGCCGAATTTTACGCTGACGATGCGGATGTTCAGTCCGTTCTCGAGAAGATTTCGGAATTTGATGTTTACATGTGTATTGAGATGAACGGTCAGCTGAATTCAGCACTCAAGGTTTTTGAAGACCCTAAGGAAATTTTTGCAGATATGAAGACTGATCGACAATTTCCGAGATTAAGGCCTGCATACTTACTGATTGAGAAGGAAACAGAAATTGTAAAAGACAAAACTAAAATGGCTGATGGCAGTGGTGTAAAAGAATCTAGTGATCAGGTTCTCATGCCAGATTCAGTTGTTATCCGATTTGGCGGAAACGCCGGCGACGATACTCTTACCATGAGTCAATTTGCGACGTTAGGTGAAACTAATCGTTCACGCGAAATACATAAAATCGTCAAAAGGATTATTACCACGAATGCAAAACGTGTTGGACCTAAAGGAGACCCGCATCTCCTCATGTCAGGAGCGATAGCCAAGCTTAAAGCGGGATGGCGACTCGTTGGAGCAAAAAACATGCCTGCAATGATGGATGTAAAGATCCCGGCCGAGCAAATTGCAGCGCTTTGACTGATAAATTGCCACCCTTAACGCTAATGCGATAGGAATGACCGTTTCAATCGTCCCGTTGGTATCGTTGAAAACGGCGTCACGACGGACCTTAAATATGACGCCTTGGAGCGGTTAATCAGCATCCGGGTCAATCCCGATACGCCGAGCCAATCCTCCCTGTGCTTCCTTTATGACGGCGAACGCCTGATCGCGGAGTACGTCCTTGAGGCGCCGATTAATGGAAACTTAGCACCACGCTATATTCACGGCGCCGGCGTCGACGATCCGGCCGTGTGCATCGGCATGAACGGCTCCACCCAATGCGCCCCGACGAGCGGCGCCGGCGTCCGGCAGCCCACCTTCCTTATTCCTGATGAGCGCGGATCGATTATCGCTTATATCCAGGATAATGGAACGGTGGATCAGAAGAACCGCTATGGCGCTTTCGGGCGGCGCGACGCCGACTTCGGCGGCGTCTATGATTGTACTGGACAGCGCACGACGCGCGCTTACTTCTTAAACGCGTGAGATTTGTTGCATCGCGACGCCTCTATGAACAGATGCACGTAGGCGGCAGGTAAGCCGCGAAGGAGCCCATACCAGATGAAAGCGTTGCTCGCTCAGCCTCCTAGGAAGCAACAGCCGTTCACAGATGACGACGGCGAATATGTCCTCGATATGGTGCAGGATGAAGGCATCTCAGTAACGCGGGCGTGCAAGAGGATAGGCCACTATCCAAGCGCTTTTACCCGTTGGGTTAGCAAAGGTGGCGATACGCGAACCGAACACTACGCGCGCGCGAGAGAGATACGTCAGAGCGCGGTGTTTGATGAGATCGAAGACATTGCTGACGACAGCTCCAATGATTGGTTGGAAATTGAGACGAAGAACGGCTCAAAAACGGTCTTCAACCAAGAGCATTTCCAGCGAGCACGGCTTCGGATTGACGCTCGTAAATGGGCGCTCGCCCGAATGAATCCGAAGAAATAATCGGAAGATCGCCACCGGTCTAAAGGGAAGCTCACGCTGAGGATGGGCAGGCGCTTGCAGATTTGTGATCAGCTTATAGGTACTGAGCTCAGAGCCTGGTTGGAAACTCTTGCAACATTGGCAAACCCCTCAAACCAGACGTCAGTCGGCGACATATCCATGCGGGTTGGACGAATTCGTCCGACGGCTCTGATTCTTAAGAAGAAAGAGCCCGAACCGTATCGTTTGGCGGCAAATTTACGTCTGGCATTCTCGTGTTGCGCAGTTTTCGGAGTTTTGAATCGGGCTCTCGGCGTTGGGCACTCCTCTGCGGAGATGGAGATAACATGTATCTCCGGCGGGGAACCGCCGTTAGCGCGCTGACTATTTCCACCTTTGGCAATTACAGAACTCGCGAGAAAAAAGTTGAGGTGGATATCCTAACGCCTGAGATTCCCTCTGGGCTTCAGCCTGCTGATAACGCGGTCGACATTATCTCAGCTGCAATCGCTAGCAGTCACAGCTCTTGATCCAGGCAGGAACATATTGATTTGTGCGAAATCGAGGTTGCTCTCGCCGCGAACAAGTCATGAACAATTTGGTTGATAATTGGCTGATTCTATCTCTCTACGGTCTCGGTTTGTTCAGGTTTTTGCGGTTTTTCTAAGTGTAGATGATAATTGCACGGGTCTGGCCGGCAGTGTGAGCCATGGAATATAGTTAGTAATTTCAATGGGTTCTGGCGGAGACGAAGGGATTCGAACCCTCGATACGCGGTTAACGTATACTCCCTTAGCAGGGGAGCGCCTTCAGCCACTCGGCCACGTCTCCACTTGCGAAAATGTCGACTTTCTGCCGCCGATGCAAGGCGCGGATTCGAAAATCTCGAAAAGATTAGCCTCAGACGGAATTCCTCCCCGGCAGTTTCGCGTAACGCCGGTCGAGGCGATCGGTTGTCTAGTCGCAAACTTCGCCGCCAGAGCGCCATTCCGCGAAAGCGCCGGCGTTAAGGTCCGCTGCGGAGACCGCATCCGGATCAGCGCCCGCAATAAAAGCGGTGTAGGTGACGCACGCCCCGTCATCGGCGCCGATGCCATCCTTGATGTCCGATCCATCAACGGCCCCGTCTTCTGTCGCATCTCGCGCTCTTGATGTTTGAGCCGCGTTTAAAAGGGCGGCGCTGGTCTGCGCAGGGCTTTGATCAGAGCCTTCTATTGGCGCTGACTGCGCCCCAGGCTCATCCTCGATAGGGCTTGCCGGCGCTTGCCCCAGCGTTGTTGTTTGCGTTGCCGATGAGAGCGACTGCAAAGCGTTTAAGGCGTCCGCAGCTGAGCCTTGCGCGCCATTTACGGATTGTTCCGATCCAATCGGCGCCATTTGCAGCGGTTGAGCATCCTTTGCGGGCTCCTTGCTTTCGTCGGGCGTCGTCGTTCGATTCGGCGTTGCTAAGGGGGAGGCCGGCGCTGCGGAAAAGCGATTCCCTGTCGTCATGGATGGTTTGTTTTGCGCCGGCGCATTGGTTGAGCCTGGGGTCTTAGGATCGGCTGCGATCGGCGTTTGAGGTGTTGTCTCCATGCTCTGCGGCGCAGGAGAGGAAGAGGGGGGGGTGGACGTCGAGGATTGTCGAGTCGGTTCGGTCGCTGCGGCCCCAGCGGAGCTGTCGCCAGGTTTCACCGCGGCGGCGATATTTGTTGCTGGTTCGCTCGCCGGTTTGGACGCCGGTGAAACTGCGCCGACACCGGCGTCGCCGTGTGTTTGCACTTGGGAGGGCGTCATGGGGGAGGGCGTGATGGGGGCATCCGACAGGGGCATATCCGCTAGCGGCGCATCGAGCACCGGCGCGGCGATGGCGACGATGCGTGGGGCGATGTCGGGCACCGCGCCGGCCGAGTTTAATGGCGGCAGTCCCGCGACACGGCCTTCCGGCCCGCCGCGTTCGAGCGCGCCGGCGAGGCCCTTCGCCAGCGGCACGCCGTTTAACTGACTGCGGTAGACTTGGATGTTCTCCATCACCCGCTGCACGTAATTGCGGGTTTCAGAGAACGGGATGTGCTCGATCCAATCAACGGGATCGATCGCTGGGTCGCGCGGATCGCCATATCTGTCGACCCATTGGCGCACTCGGCCCTTGCCGGCATTGTAGCCAGCGAACACCATCGGATAGTAGCCGTTAAGGTCCGCCAACAGATGAAATAGATGGGCCGATCCGATCAGCATATTGTAGTTTGGATCGTTTAGGAGGGCCGAGCGCCGATAGGGCACGCGCTCTTTACGGGCGGTGATTTCCGCCGTCGCCGGCATTAACTGCATGACGCCGCGTGCGCCGGCTGGGGAATAGGCGCGGGGATTAAACTCGCTTTCCTGCCGCGAGAGACCCAAAATGACTTCCGGCGGCACGAACCGTGAGGCTTCTTCCGGGATATAGATTGTCGGATAAACGACCTGCGGTGCGAAATAGCCGCGGCGGACGCCCGCTTTGCCGGCGCGCACCGTTACATGCGGCGCTTGTGCGCGGACGGCGGCGTCGGCGAGCTCCAGATACTCGCCGGCGCTTTCTAACTGATCGTCCAGGTGATAGCCGAAGATTAGAAACGCGCGCCCATCGTCAACTTCCGTCAGCATACGCAGGGCTTGCGCCGACGGACGGCTTGCAAAGCGCGCTTTTTCTTCCGGGCTTGCCGGTGGAATTGGGCTGAAGGCGATGGCGCCGAAGCCGGGCTCGCCAAGGCGACCGCCCAATTGTTCAATCGCTAATTGTCCGTAATAGGCGTAAGGATAGCGCGCGGCTTGTTGAAAGCGCTGTTTTGCGCTTGCCGCATCGCCCGCCGCCACGGCCGCGCGTCCAAGCCAATAATAACCGCGTGATAAGGAAATCGGCGTGCCGACGCTTGCGGTTAGCGCCGCAAAGTGGGTTTCGGCGCGTTTCGGTTTGTTGAGATAGCGTAAGGCGATCCAACCGGCGTTGAATTCTGCTTCAGAGAATTTCGTGGAGCCGGGCTCCAGGCCGTGGCTCGCCGCCATCGTATAGGCGTCAGCATAAAGATTGTTTTTCAGCGCCCAACGCATCAAGAGCTGACGTTCTTCCCAGATCCGCGCGGGATTGCGCAAATAGTCGGGGTCCGTCGGCGCGGTGCGGGCGATTTGGATGGCGCGCACTTCTTGTTTAGAGCGCCGGTAATAGCGGATCGCCGCATGGAGGACGCCGGCGTCGTTGCGTTCGGCGTCGCCGAGCGCATTATAAAGCCGCGGGGCGTCGCCGGCTTGTAAAAGTAGCGCCGCGCGCGCTTCGGCTTTGCGCCTTTCCGTGCCCGGTAGATATTTGAAAACGCGCCGCGCATTGGTGACTTGCCGCCCCCACAATAGTCGATCGACGCGGCCGATATGGTCTTCCGCTCGCAGAACGCCGGCATAATTGGCGAGGAGCGTGCGTTCTTCGGGCAAGGTGAAGCTGTTGTTCGCCCAGGCGTCGCGAATGTGATAGGCGCCGGCTTCGCGGTCGCCGGAGGTGAATTGCGCACGGCCGAGGGCGACTTTACCGGCGCCTGTCAATGGGTCGCGTTGTTCAAACAGCGCCAAAATATCTGAGGCCGGCGTTGTGGATACGATACGGTTCTCGGCGTGGCGTTGAATGCGCGATTGCGCCGGCCATTCGGCGTGCGCGTTCATGTACGCCGTCGCGTCTGGAATATCGACGCGCGGGTCTTCCGCATAGAAATAATACCATTGGGCGAGGCTTGTGGCGATCGGGTCTTCAAGCGTACCGGCGACGCTGCGCGCGGTCTTATAGTTGCGATCTTTTAGGGCGTCGCGCAGCACGTTCAGGCGAGCCAAGTCATTGCGCGAGATATAAGCGGGGCCTGGCGCCGGCGGCTTCAATCGTGGAGCGATGTCGGCGTAGAGAACTTGCGCTGCCGCTGGTGTGGTGAGCGCGGGGAGAGAAGCGCCGATCGCCGCAAGGCTGACTTGAAGGGCGGCGCTGACCGCAAAGGCGCGACGCGATCGCCTGGCGTTGGCTTTTTGGTCTTCACCTTGAAAGACGGTCTCAAAAACGCGCCGCAACCCCATGCTCGTCAAACTCCGAAAACCGCCCCACACCCGAGGCGTTCCAAAAAGCGCTGTCGCGCCGCGCTTCGGCCTCGTTGGCTGTGATAATAGCTGAAATCGCCAAGATTGCACCGTGATAGGGCCTCGATTGAAAGTTAAATCAGAACAAGCTTGCCGCTTGGCGCCTGATGGGAGTATCGAAGCGGATCCGCGATAACGAACAGGCGGAAAGGACAGATTTCATGCTTACGCTCAAAGGCTCAATTCCGGCGCTCGTGACGCCTTTCAAAAACGGCGCCGTCGACGAGGCGGCGTTTCAGCAGCTTGTCGAGCGCCAGATAAAGGCCGGCTCGCAAGCGCTCGTGCCCGTCGGGACGACCGGCGAATCGGCGACGCTTACCCATGCTGAGCACAAGCGGGTCATCGCGCTGGCGGTTGAAGCCGCGGCCGGACGGGCTTCTGTCGTCGCCGGCGCTGGGTCGAACGCGACGGCTGAAGCGATTGATTTCGCCCGGTTCGCTGAAGAGGCGGGGGCGGACGCGCTGTTAACGGTGTCCGGCTATTACAACAAACCGACGCAAGGCGGCCTCGTCGCCCATTTCACGGCCTTGCACGACGCCGTCAGCTTGCCGATTGTGCTTTATAACGTGCCGGGCCGGACCGCTGTCGCCCTGTCGGTGGAGACCATCGACACGCTGTCGCGATTGCCGCGGATCATTGGCGTGAAAGACGCCACCGCGGATTTGGCGCGGGTGGCGCTGCAGCGTATCGCCAGCGGCCCGGACTTTATCCAACTCTCCGGCGAGGACATGACGGCGGTTGGATTTAACGCGATGGGCGGCAATGGCTGTATCGGCGTCACCGCCAACGTCGCGCCGGATCTGTGCGTCGCTATGCAAAACGCGAGTTTACAGGGCGATTTTGAAAAAGCGCGAACGCTGCAGGATCGTCTCGCGCCATTGCATGACGTTCTCTTTGCGGAGACGAGCCCGGCGCCCGTTAAATATGCGCTGTCGGTGTTGGGGCTTTGCGAACCGACCGTGCGCTTGCCGCTGGTCGAGCCTTCCTCGCAGACGAAAGCGCGGATTGAACGCGTGCTCGCCGACCTTGGGCTGCAATCCTAGGGCGGTTGCAGAAAGGGCCCGCAAGAGACTGATCAGCTGATGGCCAAGAAAAAAGACGACGGGCGCAAAGTGGTGGCAGAAAACCGCCGCGCCCGGCGCGATTATCATATCGAGGATGTTTTTGAAGCCGGCTTGGTTCTTACGGGCACGGAAGTAAAAGCCCTGCGAGAAGGCCAGGCGACGATCAAAGAAGCCTATGCCGCGCCGGAAGAGAACGGCATTTGGCTCGTCAACGCCAATATCCCCGAATACTCAGCCGGCAATCGCCAAAACCACGAGCCGAAACGGCCGCGGCGCTTATTGTTGAACAAGCGCGAAATTGCCAAGCTTGCGCAAGCGGTGGAGCGCAAAGGCTATACGATTGCGCCGCTAAAGCTCTATTTCAATGAGCGTGGCATCGCCAAGCTGGAGATCGGGCTGGCGATCGGCAAGAAGGATCACGACAAGCGTAACACCGTCAAAGAACGCGATTGGGCGCGCCAGCAACAAAGGCTTCTGCGCGATCGCGGCTAAGGCTTAATCGCGTGATGACGGTGAAGCGGGCGGCCCCGCCGGCACGAACGTCAAAACTGTCTGAAAGGCCGCCGCCGCTGCTGCGCCGCCAGCGGCGCAGAGCATCAGTCCACTGACCGTCGATCCTGCTACTACCGCTGCGACTTTCGCTAACAGGAGTGCGGCTGAAAGCGCGACTGTCGCGCGGGCGTAAAACAGAACGACGGCCGAGAAGCCGTCGCCGCCGGTGAATTGCGCGGCGAAGCGCGGCCAAGAAAGCAAAATATAAAGCCAGCAGCCAAAGCTGCCGGCGATGACCGCGGCGGCGATGGATGGTCCGCGAAAAAGGCCGTCCAGCATATCGCGCGCGCCGGTGAAGCTGAAAAATGTGAGTGAAACGCCGATCACGCCATAAGCGGCGGAGACGAGAAGCGTCAACGCCGGGCGGGCATTACGGGCCCTGGAAAGGTCGAGCCCTTTTGCTGGAATGCCCCAATTGCGCGTCAAGAAGCGGCGTCTCCTGGCTATGAGCGGACCGAACGCCGCCCAGTGAAGGAAAGCGGTGAAGGAAAGGCCGCGCTACGCGTCTGACAAATAGTCCCGTGCGGCTTGGAACACGTCGGCGAACATGGCTGGGGTTAGTCTCCCCGTGTTCGTATTGTATCGCGAGCAGTGATAACTGTCGAACAGAGCGTGGCCGGCCGGCAGATCGTGCTGCGCCCCATGGGCGAAATGATAGTCCGAAAGCCGCTCGCCGGCGGCTTTAATGACCGCGTCATGGGCGATTTTACCAAGCGCGAGGATCGCTTTTAAGCGCGGCAATGCGGCGATGCGGGCGATGAGAAACGGCCGACAGGCGTTGGCTTCGGGCCCTGTCGGCTTGTTTTGCGGCGGCACGCACCGCACGGCGTTTGTGATCATCGCATTGACCAGTTGCAGCCCGTCGTCGGCCCGGGCGTCGTAGCGGCCTTTCGTGAAGCCAAAATCCTCAAGCGTCGCGTAGAGAAGATCGCCGGCGTAATCGCCGGTAAAGGGACGCCCTGTTTTGTTGGCCCCTTGCAGCCCCGGCGCAAGACCGACGATGAGCAGTTGCGCGTTCTCCGGCCCGAATGACGGGACGGCGCCGTTGAACCAATCGGGATGGTCCGCCGCCGTATCGGCGCGAAACTGAGCAAGCCGCGGGCAGATATCGCAGTTTGGTGGTGGTTCTGGCGATATATCACGCATGGGGAGAGGGGCGGTCTCTAACGTTGGCGCTCGAAACTATGGCTCGACGTGATTGACTAATAGTCTTCGTCTTCGAACTCGTACTCATCCTCGAATTCGCCGCCGTCCTCGTCATCGGTTTCTTGCCGTGCGCGCGGCTTGCCGCCGCCCGCCTGGCCGCCGCCTGCCTGACCGCCGCCTGCCTGACCGCCCGTGCGACCGATTTCTTTTTGGAGATCGGCTAAGTCAAAAAAGTCGTCGGCTTGGCGGCGTAATTCGTCAGCGGCCATCGGCGGCTGAGATTTCACCGTCGAGATCACCGTGACGCGTGCGCCATGGCCCTGCGCCGCCTCCACAGCGCGGCGGAAATCGCCATTGCCGCTGAAAAGAATGATGTGATCAAGCTTTGGCGACAGAAGCAGGAGATCGGTCACAAGTTCGATATCGATGGAGCCGCGATAGCGTTTGCGCCCTTGGGCGTCGGTATATTCGCGGGCGATTTTCGTCACCATCGAATAGCCGTTATAGTCAAGCCAATCGACGAGCGGCCGCAAAGGCGAGTAATCCTGATCGCGATCTTCTTGCATCGCGGTGTAGTAATAGGCCCGTAAAAGTTGGCTATTAGCGCGCGCCTTGTTCAGTAAGTTCTTGTAATCCATATCGAAACCGAGGCTGCGCGCCGCTTTGTAGAGATTGGCTCCGTCAATAAATACCGCGGTCTTTTCATTGGCCCGCATACCTAGAAAATGAGACATTTACGTATCCTGACTGATCAAATAGAGCGCTTTCGGGAAGGCGCTGAAACACAGTTAATACAAAAGACATGATTCTTGTTGGGCTTGGTTCAAATCTGCCATTTTGTCGCGCCGCGCCGGAAAAGACGGTTTCCCGCGCGATGGCGGCCCTTGAGGGGCTTGGCGCGGTGGTCTTGCGATCGAGCCTTTATCGCTCGCCGGCGTGGCCGGACCCCACCGATCCGCCCTATGTGAACGCCGTGGTCGCTGTGACGTCGAGTTTGGAGCCCTTGCTGTTCTTGCGCGGTTTGCAGTCGATCGAGGCGGCGTTTGGGCGCAGGCGCGATCGGCCAAACGCGCCGCGGACGCTCGATCTTGATTTATTGGCGTACCATGACGCGGTGCTTGAGGCGCCGAGATTGAAGGTGCCGCATCCTCGCCTCGTCGATCGGGACTTCGTGTTGGCGCCCTTGTGCGAGATTGCGCCTGACTGGCGCCATCCCGTTTTAGGGGATACGGCGGCCGATTTATTCGCTCGATTGCCGGCGTGCGGCGCGCGGCGCATCGCCGACGCGCCAGCGCCAAGTTAAGATGCCAAGTTGAGATTACGGATTGAGTTTTTTGGTCGACAAGGTTAGGAACGCGTTTGCTTTGCATGTATACGTTCACTATCTGCCCAATTTGCGCTGATGGTGCGGCTTTGGATAAGCAAAAACGAAATCTTTTGAACGAGCGGATATATCTTTCGCAGCTAGCGACACCGGGCGAAAATTCCTATTTCGCGAAGACCGAACGGCATCGAGTTGGGCGAAACCGCAAAGAAAAGGACTAAGCATGGCGCGCGTCACTGTCGAAGATTGCGTTGAGAAAGTCTCTAACCGCTTCAATTTGGTTCTTTTGGCGGCCCATCGCGCGCGGGTTTTGTCCTCCGGCGCGCCGATGCTTGTCGAAAAAGACAATGACAAAAACCCTGTCGTTGCATTGCGTGAAATTGCTGACGCCATGCTCGAGCCGGACGTTGTCGAAGAAGACCTCGTCGTTTCCTTGCAGCGCCAGTTCGACGTGGAAGAGGGCGATGACGGCGCTGAAGCCGGTGAGCAGGCTGATGCGCCGGAGTTCGACCAGACCGACCAAGACAAATACCTCGAAGCGATTAAAGCGGCGGGCATGACGACGCCGCAGTCGCTGCCGAAAAGTTAGCGAGTCGAGAGCATATTTGTGCGGCGGCGAACACTTGCCGCAGCCGCAGCGCTCCTTATCTTAAAGCTTTCTTCTGACATCGCGTTTGATGTCTAACCTGGCCTCGCCGCTATCCCCTGTTAGCGGCGTGTCTTCATGTGTCTGAAGAAAGCCGCCAGCAAAGAAACCTGTTGGCGACGAGACGTGTATTTGGTGACAAACGGATAAGCGCAGTTGAATGAAAAAGGATCGGAGCCATGCGGAAAACGCGTCTGCGCCAGGTGCGCAAAATGCGTCGCCGTCTGCTTCTGTCTCGACGCAAGGTGACGCTCAGCCGACTGCGCGCCCGCCGAACACAAACACGACTGCTAAGAACCCTGACGCGTCGCCGACCGAGGCTGCGCCGGTAACCGAACCGCAGCGGCAAAAGTCCGAGAAGAAGAGCGTTCAACAGGCGAACGAAAAAACAAGCCAGCCGGTCGGCTTCATTCGCCAGGTAGAACTCATTGATCGCGTCCGCGCCTATGACCCGGAAGTCGACGAAGACCTTCTGAACCGCGCCTATGTTTTTTCCATGCGCGCTCATGGCGGCCAAACGCGTAAATCCGGCGATCCCTATTTCACGCATCCCTTGGCGGTCGCCAGCATTCTCACCGAATTGAAAGCTGACCCGGCGACGGTGGCGACAGCCCTCTTGCATGACGTCGTTGAAGACACGGATACGACGGTCGCAGACATAGAACGCTTGTTCGGGCGTGAGATCGCGAAGCTCGTCGACGGCGTGACGAAACTCTCGCAGATAGAGCTGCGCTCCGATGCGTCGAAACAGGCGGAGAATTTTCGCAAACTTGTCGTCGCGATGGCGGACGATGTGCGCGTCTTGCTCGTTAAGCTCGCCGACCGTTTGCATAATATGCGGACGTTGCATTTCTTCGACAATGTCGACAAACGCCGACGCATCGCGTTGGAGACGATGGAGATCTATGCGCCGCTCGCTGGGCGCATCGGCGTTCAGCGCTTCCGCGAAGAGTTGGAAGAAATCGCGTTCCGGGAGTTAAACCCCGACGCCTTTGAGATGATCAGCACCCGGCTTGACGATCTGCAAAGAACTATTGTTGGTGCTATTGTCGAATTGGCCCAGACCTTGCGCGCCCGCCTTGAAGCGGCCGGCGTGAATGCGGACGTGCATAGTCGGGAGAAGCGCCCTTTCTCCATCTGGCGGAAGATGTCGGCGAAAAACGTCTCTTTCGATGAATTGGCGGACATCTATGCATTTCGCATTATCGTCGACACGGTCGAGGATTGTTATAAAGCGCTTGGCGTCATCCACACCACGTGGCGCATGATCCCGTCAGAATTCGACGATTATATCTCCGCGTCCAAACCGAACAATTATCGCTCTATCCATACGGCGGTGATCGGCCCGCCTTTGCCGCGCGGCGCGCAAATGGCGGAGGCGGATCCTCATCACCCTGATGGTGGGCGTCAGCGCATTGAAATTCAAATACGCACGCGCGAAATGCATGAAAGCGCTGAGCGCGGTGTCGCTGCTCACTGGCGATATAAAGACGGCGCGCCGGCGAAGGATAGCGGCGAGGTGAATGAAAGCGTCAGTAAAAGCGTTGAAATCGTCTCCGCTGATGATTTCGACCCCTATGAAACGCCGCGTCGTCTCGTGGAGATGTTTCAGCAAGGGGATGATCCGGACGAAGCGCTGCAATACGCGAAGCTTGAACTTTTCCAGGACCAGGTGTTTTGTTTCTCGCCGAAGGGGCGGGTTATCGCACTGCCCAAAGGCGCGACGGGTTTGGACTTCGCCTATGCGGTCCATACGGACATTGGCGACACCTGCGTCGGCGTGAAAATAAACGGCGTGGGGCGGCCCATGCGCACGCCGTTGAACAATGGCGACGTCGTTTTGATCCTCCGTTCAGAGAATGCGCCGCCGCCGTCGGATTGGGAAACCATGGCGCAGACCGGTAAGGCCCGCGCCGCCATCCGCCGGCGGATCAAAAAGATGAAATATGACGAGCATGTCGGTCTGGGGCTGTCCGTCGCTGAGAACGTTTTCGCCAGCGCGCAGTTAGAGCTTAACGAAAAAGCGGTGCGCAACGCTTTGAACCGATTGGGCGAAGAAACGGTCGACGACGTCTATGCGCGGGTCGGACGCGGCGATATGAGCGCGGCTGAACTTGTTGAAGCGGTGTATCCCGGCGCCGTCTTAGAGACCGACGGCGAGTTGAACGCGCCGCACGCCTTTGCACCGGCAAGGCCGCGGCGCGCTATTGACGGTTTGCCCGGCCGTGCAACAGTATCTCTTGGCGCGTGTTGCGCGCCGGTGCCCGGCGAGCGCATCGTCGGCATTCGCGATGATGACGGCCATGTTACGGTGCATACGATCTATTGCGATCGCCTTGCGGCGCTTGATCCGCCGCAGTCAGCGTGGCTCGACCTCAAGTGGCGTGATGGGCCGGACATCGTCGCGCAAAGCCGCATTCGCGTCACCATCCGCAATGTCGTCGGCGCCTTGAGCGATGTCGCCGGCGTTATCGCCCGCTATGACGTTTCGGTCGATAATATACGCTTCTCCGAACGCACTCAGGATTTCATTGACTTAGAAGTTGACGTCATCATCAAAGACGCCAAGCAATTGGAGCAAATGCTCGCCGGCGTGCGCGCCTCGGCGCGTGTCGTCAGCGCTGAACGGGTCGAAGGCCTAGACGGCGGCGATCTATTGACGAATGCATGAACGGAGAACGCCATGACGCCCGATGCGGTGTTTAAAGAATTTGAAGAAGCCGGAGCGCTCTTAAAAGGACATTTCGTTTTGTCCTCGGGCCTTCACAGCGACACATATCTCAACAAGTCGATCGTTTCGATGTACCCGGATCGAACGGAACGCTTATGCGGTGCCTTAGCGGACAAAGCGCAAGACGCTTTCGGCCCTGTCGACTATGTCGTCGCCCCGGCGATGGGGGCGATTATTTACGGCTATGAGACGGCGCGAAAGCTTGGCGTCCCGTTTATGTTTGTCGAACGCGTCGACGGCGTCTTCCAGTTTCGGCGCGGCTTTGCATTGCCGGAGGGGGCGCGTGTGCTCGTCGTTGAGGATATCGTGTCGACGGGGCTTTCTGCGCGTGAATGTTTGGATTGCGTGCGCGCCGCCGGCGGAAATGTCGCCGGCCTCGCGTGCCTCATCGACCGCTCCGATGGCGCGGCGGCGGAGGGCGATGCGTTCGGTGCGCCCTTTGTCGCGCTTGCCGCTATGGCGGTGAAGGCGTACGAGGAAGATGCGCTGCCGCCTGAGCTCGCCGCTATTCCCGCCGTGAAGCCCGGCAGCCGGGGCGTCAGCCAATAGCGTGTTAAAGCGCTGTCTTACTCGTCCGTATAAGGTTCGAAAAAAATGTCTTCCGAAAAAACATCTGCGGCGACGCCTTTGCGTCTTGGCGTGAACATCGATCACGTCGCCACTTTGCGAAATGCGCGCGGCGGCCAACACCCTGATCCGGTGCGCGCCGCTGACATTGCGCTCACCGCCGGCGCGGACGGCATTACGGCGCATTTGCGCGAAGACCGCCGCCATGTGCGCGACGAGGACATGCGCGCGTTGAAAGACGCGATCGACGCGCCGTTGAACTTCGAAATGGCCGCGACGGCGGAGATGCACCGCATTGTCGGCGAGGTGCGCCCCCATGCGTGCTGCTTAGTGCCGGAGAATCGCAATGAGCGCACGACCGAAGGCGGTCTCGACGTCGCTGGTCAATTGAGTTTCTTAAAGCCCTTTATCGCTGATCTCGCCGGGCTGGGCGCCCGCGTCTCCCTGTTTATTGATCCGGTGCCGGCGCAAATCGATGCTGCGGCGGAAGCCGGCGCCCCGGTCATTGAGTTGCACACGGGCGCCTATTTTGAAGCTTGCGAGATGACCAACCGCGAGATGATCAAGAAGACCCTCGAAGAGATTCGCGAAGGCGCCCGCCATGCGGCGGCGGCTGGGCTTGAAGTGCACGCTGGGCACGGACTGACCTTTAAGAACGTCCAACCCGTCGCGGCGATCCCCGAGATCGTAGAGCTCAATATCGGTCATTTCCTTATCGGCGAAGCGGTGTTTATGGGGCTTGCTGAAGCCGTAAAAGAAATGAAGCGGCTGATGACCGATGCGCGCACCGGTGGGCTCTACTAAGAAGCCGTCTTCTACAGAAAGGGCGCGGGATGATTATCGGCCTTGGCAATGATCTCATCGATATCCGGCGGGTTGAGAAAACACTCGAACGCCATGGCGAGCGGTTCACCCATCGCTTATTCACGGAGATCGAGCGGGCGAAATCTGATCGGCGTCTCAACCGGGCCGCGTCCTACGCCAAGCGTTTCGCCGCTAAAGAGGCCTGTTCGAAAGCGCTCGGCACCGGATTGTCGCGCGGCGTCTTTTGGCGGGATATGGGCGTCGTCAATCTTCCCGGCGGAAAACCGACCATGCAGCTCACCGGCGGCGCCTTAAAGCGATTGCAAGAGATAACGCCGGCCGGTCGCAGCGCTGAGATTCATCTAACAATTACAGACGATTACCCGCTCGCCCAAGCGATTGTCATCATCACTGTCGGTAATACTATCGATAGTGAAATTGACATTTCGCCCTCGACGACCGACTGATTGCGCGTGAGAGTCAGGTTCCGCGGGGTGGGGCGCAAGTGAGCATGTTGGACGACAACGAAAAAAGTACTGAGAAGAGCGCGCAAAACAGCGCCAATGGAACCGCAAGCGAAGCCGCCAACGGCGGAGCCGAGACGCTGACGTTCGCCGAAGAGGCGGCCGATCTCGCTAAGACGGTCGTATGGGCCGTGGCGATTGCTCTCGTACTGCGGATTTTGATTTTCCAGCCGTTCAATATCCCGTCTGGGTCAATGAAGCCGAACCTCCTCATCGGAGACTTTCTGTTCGTCTCAAAGCCGTCTTATGGGTATTCGCGCGCCTCGCTCATCTGGCCATTGACGCGTATCAACGGCCTTGAGGGGCGTTTCCTCGGCTCTGAGCCGGAACGCGGCGACATTCTTGTTTTTAAGAACCGCAAAGACGGCAATAAAGATTATATCAAGCGCCTTGTCGGCATGCCGGGCGATGAAATCCAAATGCGCCGCGGCGTTTTACACATCAACGGCGCACCGGTGCGCAAAGAGTTCGTGCGCTACGCGACGGCCTCGTGCGACGGCATGCCGTCCAAGCAAGTGCCGATGTTCCGCGAGACGCTGCCGAACGGCGTTGAATACGTCGTGCAGGAATGTTTCGGCGACCGCGGTCACCTTGATAACACCGGCGTTTATAAAGTGCCCGCCGGCCGTTACTTCATGATGGGCGACAATCGCGATCAAAGCCAAGACAGCCGCGTGACAAGCCAAGTCGGCTATGTGCCCTATGACGATATTGTGGGGCGGGCGGAGCGTCTGTTCTTCTCATTCGATGTGGAGAACACCGCCTTTTGGCAAATCTGGAAATGGCCGACATCCGTGCGTTACGGTCGATTGCTCGATCCGATTGAATGAGCAACACTTTCCGTCCACGAGAAGATGACCTAGCTGCGCTAGAGGTGCGGGTCAGTCACGCCTTTAAGGACCGTGCTCTTCTGGAGCGCGCGCTCACCCATTCCAGTTTGTCCGCATCGTCCAACACGGGCGATTTAGAACGGCTAGAATTTCTGGGCGATCGCGTTCTCGGTCTGTTGACGGCGGAGGCGCTGTGGCGACGTCATCCCGACATGCAAGAGGGCGAACTTGCGCCGCGCCTCAACGCCCTCGTGCGTAAAGAAACCTGCGCGAAGGCCGCTGCGGCGTTGGGGCTCGATGCGCTTATTCGTTTGTCTCCCCACGAGGAAGAGGCGGGCGGGCGCAAGAAAACCACCATCCTTGGCGATGTATGCGAAGCGTTTCTCGGCGCCCTTTACATCGACGGCGGCCTTGATGCGGCGCGCGGCGCCTATGACGCCTATTGGACGGATAATCTCGACGCTCTTTATCGCAACCATCGCGACGCCAAGACGGCGCTTCAAGAATGGACGCAAGAAAAACGTCTTGGCACCCCGCACTATGAGGTTGAGACCGCTGACGGTCCGGCGCATGCGCCGGCTTTTGAAATCAGCGTCGCCGTGAAGGGCCACGCGCCGGCGCTCGGGACGGGGCGCTCGAAGCGCGCCGCGCAGATGGCGGCGGCGGCGGCGTTTTTATTGCGCGAAGGCGTATGGAGCGAGCATGACGTCTGAGCCGGGTGTAATAGATAAGTCGCAAACGGATGGATCGGCCATCGAGACGCGGTGCGGCTTTATCGCTGTCATCGGCGCGCCGAACGCCGGCAAGTCGACGCTCGTGAACGCCCTCGTTGGCGCGAAGGTCTCCATCGTCACGCATAAAGTGCAAACGACGCGCGCTCGGGTGCGCGGCGTTCTCGTTGAAGACAGCGTACAAATGGTGTTCATCGATACGCCCGGCATCTTCTCGCCGCGCCGCAAGCTCGACCGCGCCATGGTCGCCGCGGCGTGGGAGGGGCTCGACGGCGCGGATGCGGGGCTCCTCGTTATTGACGCGCCGGCCTTCGCCGCGGTGTTGGAAGAAGAAGACGGCAAGGGCAAGGCTACTCCGGCTGCACGGCGCGCTGTCGCCGATACGCGCGCCATTTTAGACGCCCTTGATGAGCGCGCCGGCGGCGACAGCAAGGACGGCGCAGGTTTCCGCATTGATTTGGCGTTGAACAAGATCGACAAAATGGCGCGGCAAAAACTATTAGCCGTTGTTGGCGCGTTGAAAGATCGCCCGTGCGTTGGCGAAGTGTATCTTATCGCGGCGGAAACCGGCGACGGCGTTGCAGACTTCAAAGACAGTTTAAAAGCGCGGATGCCGACAGGGCCGTTCATGTATCCGGAAGATCAGCTCTCTGACATCTCAGATAGGCTTCTTGCCGCTGAGATCACCCGCGAGAAGCTGTTTCTGCGGTTGCATCAAGAACTCCCTTATGAACTGACGGTGGAAACCACCGATTGGAGCCGCACGGCGCGCGGCGAGTTACGGATCGAACAAACGATTTTCCTCAGTCGCGACAGCCACAAATCGATCGTCCTCGGCAAGGGCGGTCAGACGATTAAAGCCGTCGGCGCCGCGGCGCGGGCGGAGCTTATCGACCTCTTGGGTGAGACAACGCACTTGTTCCTCCACGCAAAAGTTCGTGAGAATTGGAGCGAGGAGAATGCCCGGCTCCGAGAAATGGGTCTCGCGCCTGTCGGCTAGTGTCGCGGCAGGCTAGTATGCGCCGCCGGCCTATCGGGCGAATGAGCGGATCGACACGGAATTTGCAGAATGGAATTTGCAGACGAGGGCGTTTTACTCGCCGCGCACGCGCATGGGGAAAACCATGCCGTCGCCGAGGTGTTCACCGCGCGGCGCGGGCGATGGGCGGGCCTTGTATATGGCGGTCAGGGCGCGCGCAAAAAGCCCGTTCTCCAGGCTGGCAATGGTCTCTTGGTGCAATGGAAAGGCCGGGTCAGCGACAGTCTCGGCCATTTTGACCTGGAGTTGGCCAATCCTCGCGCTGCGCAGTTCATGCACGATCGTTTGTCTCTTGCCGGGCTCTCAGCGTTGTGCGCCACGGCCGCGGCCGCCTTGCCCGAACGCGAATCGCACCCCAGCGTTTATGACGCCATGGGCGTCGTGCTCGACCATTTGGACGATCATGACCTCTGGCCGACCTTGCTCGCGCGGTGGGAGGCGGGGCTGTTGGCCGCATGCGGCTTTGGTTTGACGCTTGATCGATGCGCCGCCACCGGCGCCGATGCGGATCTCACTTACGTCTCGCCAAAGTCTGCTCAGGCCGTCAGCGCCGAAGCTGGCGAACCCTATAAAGACCGGCTGTTGCCGTTGCCGGCGTTTTTGCACGGCGGGGAAAGCCTCGGTACGCGCGCCGAGGCGCTCGACGGCCTTAAAACTACGGGACACTTCATCGAAACCCGGCTTTTGGCGCCGGCGCACCAGCCGCTGCCCGAGGCGCGTCGGCGGCTTGCTGAGGTTTTGGCGCAAGACGCGTCCTAGGCGCGACGCTTCGGCCCCCGCGCGTTATTCCCGTGCGCCGCTCTTGATGACAAGCCCGGAAACCGGGTAATTGCTGTAGTCTTCGGGCGCGTTCTCCCGCGCTTCCTGGCATAGACCGCCTAGCGATTATTTGAAAGTATACGGACGAAATGGCGAAAACTCGGACCCGCAAAGGCGCAACCCCGCCGGCGAAACCGGAAGACATTTTCCTTGAGCCTTTAGATGAGGCGCTCTCGCGGCGCTATCTCGCCTATGCGCTTTCCACGATCACCGCGCGGGCCTTGCCGGACGTGCGCGATGGGCTGAAGCCTGTGCATCGGCGCATCCTCTACGCCATGCGGCAAATGCGGTTGAACCCCACGAGCTCCTACAAAAAGTCGGCCAAGGTCGTCGGCGAGGTTATGGGTAATTTCCACCCCCATGGCGACCAGGCGATTTACGACGCCCTCGTGCGGCTGGTGCAAGACTTTTCCGTGCGCGCGCCGCTCGTCGACGGTCAGGGCAATTTTGGCAATGTCGACGGCGATAACGCCGCCGCCATGCGGTATACGGAAAGCCGCCTTACTGAAGCGGCGCAATTGTTGCTCGCCGGCATTGATGAAGACACGGTTGATTTCCGCGAAACCTATGACGGCGAGGGCAAAGAGCCGGTCGTCTTACCGGCGGCGTTCCCGCATTTATTGGTGAACGGTGCATCTGGTATTGCGGTGGGCATGGCGACGTCCATCCCGCCCCATAACCCGATCGAAGTCATCGACGCCTGCTTGCATCTCATCAAAACGCCGAACGCGCGCACCGAAACCTTGATGAAATATATTCAAGGACCGGACTTCCCGACGGGCGGGGTCTGCGTTGAGCCCGCCGACGCCATGGTGGAAGCCTACGCGACGGGGCGGGGCGGTTTCCGCGTGCGGGCGCGCTGGGAGACCGAAGACCTGGGCCGCGGACGCTATCAGATCGTCGTTACCGAAATTCCGTACCAAGTGCAAAAGTCGCGTCTCATCGAGCGTGTGGCTGAACTCATCCAGTCCAAAAAACTCCCGGCACTCGCGGACATTCGCGATGAGAGCGCGGAAGACATTCGCTTAATCCTAGAGCCGAAGACCGGGAATATCGACCCGACGGCGCTGATGGAGAGCCTCTTCAAGGTGACGGACCTTGAGAACCGCGCTTCGCTCAATATGAACGTCTTGGACGCCGACGGCGCGCCGCGGGTCATGGGCCTGCGCGACGTTCTGACGGCGTATCTTGCACACCGCAAAGACGTGCTTATCCGCCGCTCCAATCACCGGCTCGATAAGATCGCCCACCGGCTGGAAGTGTTGGACGGTTTTCTCACGGCCTACCTCAACCTTGACGAAGTTATTCGCATCATTCGGTATGAGGACGACCCAAAAGCGGAGTTAATTAAAGCCTTCAAGCTCAGCGAAGTGCAGGCTGAAGCCATCCTCAATATGCGCTTGCGGAATTTGCGCAAGCTTGAGGAAATGGAGATCCGCGCCGAGTACAAGGCGCTAAAAGCGGAACAAAAGGCGTTGCGCGCCCTTCTGAAGTCTGATGACGCCCAATGGAAGAAAATCTCCGACGAACTACGCGACGTGCGCAAGGCCTTCGATCCTAAATCTGATCTCGGCCGTCGCCGCACGAGCATTGAAGACGCCCCAGACGCTGACGAGGTTGATCTCGAAGCGCTCGTGGAGAAAGAGCCTGTGACGGTCATTCTTTCCGAAAAGGGGTGGGTGCGGACCATGAAGGGGCATGGCGACAAGGTTGGCGACGTCAAATACAAAGACGGCGACGGCGAGGCCTATGTCATCCCCGCCATGACAACCGATAAGCTCATGCTGTTTGGCACCAATGGTAAATTCTACACCCTCGACGTCGCAGCGCTGCCGGGCGGGCGCGGCCATGGCGAGCCGATCCGCTTGATCGTCGACCTCGGTAATGATCATTCGATTGCGGCGGCGTTTCTTTGGTCGGGCGAGCGTCGTTTCTTGGTGGCGTCTTCAGCGGGGTACGGATTTATCGTCCGGGAAGAAGATTGCCTCGCCAACACGAAAAAAGGCAAGCAAGTGCTTAACCCGCCGGCGGGCGCTGAAGCGTGCGTATGTCGCCCCGTTGACGGCGAGCGCCCGAGCGATCTCGTCGCCTGTGTCGGCGACAATAAGAAGTTGTTGATCTTCCCGATCGATGAATTGTCGGAAATGACTCGCGGCAAAGGCGTCGTTCTGCAGAAATTCCAAAAGGGCGGACTGTCGGACGCAAAAACGTTCGCGAAGAAAGAAGGTCTCACCTGGGTTGATCGCTCAGGGCGCTTGCAAACGGTCGATGGTTGGAAGGGCTTTACGGGAAAACGTGCGGGCGCGGGGAAAATCGCACCGAAGGGCTTCCCCACCAGTAAAAAATTCGGCGCTTGGGAGTAGCCGCGCATGGTCGGTATGGCGCGTTTTCATCTCTCTACGGAGCGTAAATAGTGCGCGTCGATGCGTTTGATTTCGATTTGCCGGAGCGCCTGATCGCTCTGGAACCGGCGCGCCCGCGCGATGCGGCGAAACTCCTCCACGTGACGCAAGAAGGGCTCCACGATCGCCAGGTGCGCGATCTGCCGTCTTTATTAAAAGCAGGCGATTTGCTGGTGGTGAACGACACGAAAGTCATTCCGGCGCAATTGTCCGGCAGTCGGCCGGCGCGCGCAGAAGGCGGCGGCGGCGCAGCAGCCATTGAAGCGACCTTACACAAACGCCTCGACGCAAGCCGCTGGCGCGCCTTTGTGCGGCCGGCGAAACGCCTACGCGTCGGCGACAGTGTTGACTTCGGCTCGGACTTCAGCGCCGTAGTCGAAGAGCGTGCGGAAGCCGAAGCGGTGCTCGCATTTAATTGCGCCGGCGCTGAGTTTGACGCGGCGTTGGCCCGTGTCGGCGCGCCGCCTTTACCGCCTTATATTGCGCGGCGACGACCGGCCGAGGCGAAAGACGTTGAAGACTATCAAACAATCTACGCCGCCGAAGAAGGCTCTGTCGCCGCGCCGACCGCCGGTCTTCATTTTACGGACGACCTCTTGCAACGCTTATCCGACGCTGACGTCGGCGTTGAGCGCATTACATTACATGTGGGCGCTGGAACCTTCTTGCCGGTGACGGCGGAGGATACGAGCGAGCATAAGATGCACGCCGAATGGGGCGACATTACCAAAGATCAAGCCGCACGTATCAATGCCGTCCGTGCCGAGGGCGGCCGCATTGTCGCTGTGGGCACGACGGCCCTCAGGCTGCTAGAGAGCGCTTGCGACGACGACGGCGTTATCCATCCGTTTCAAGAGGAAACCGACATTTTCATCACGCCCGGCTATAAAGTGCGCTCAGCGGATATGTTGATGACGAACTTTCACCTGCCGCGCTCGACATTATTCATGCTGGTGAGCGCTTTTTCCGGCGTGGAGCGCATGAAGATGGCCTATGAGCACGCGATCGCGTCGTCCTATCGGTTTTACTCCTATGGCGATGCGTGTCTTTTAGAGCGCGCTAACTTTTCCTCAAATGAGCGATCATGACTGAGACGTTTTCGTTTAAACTATCGGCGCGCGACGGCGCCGCGCGAACGGGCGTTATTGAAACGCCGCGCGGCGACATCCAAACACCGGCCTTTATGCCGGTTGGCACGGCGGCGACCGTGAAAGCGATGTTGCCTGAGCATGTGCGCGCGACGGGCGCTGACATTCTTCTCGGCAACACATACCATTTAATGCTCCGTCCGGGAGCGGAGCGTGTGGCGCGCCTAGGCGGCCTTCACAAATTCATGAACTGGCCGCGCCCGATCCTCACCGATTCCGGCGGCTTTCAGGTCATGTCTTTGTCGAGCCTACGCAAACTGACCGAAGAGGGCGTCAGCTTCCAGTCTCACATTGACGGTTCGCGGCATATGTTGACGCCGGAGCGGTCAATCGAAATTCAATGTCTTCTCGGCGCTGACATTCAGATGCAGCTTGATGAATGCCCGGCGATCCCCATCGCCCATGAAGACGCTGAGGCGTCCATGCAGTTATCCTTGCGATGGGCGGCGCGGTGCCAAACGGCCTTCGCAGAGCATGGAAAGCCGGGCCAGGCGCTGTTCGGCATCGTTCAGGGGGCGAACTATGACGATCTTCGCCTTAAGAGCCTTGAGGGCCTGTTGAAGCTTGATTTTCCGGGATACGCCGTCGGCGGTCTTGCGGTGGGCGAGGGGCGTGAAGAGATGTTTCGGGTGCTCGACGTCACTTGTCCGCCGATGCCCGCTGACAAACCGCGCTATCTTATGGGCGTCGGCAAGCCGGGGGATTTGGTCGGCGCGGTGGCGCGGGGGATTGATATGTTCGATTGCGTGGCGCCGACGCGCTCCGGTCGCCACGGGCAGGCTTGGACCAAATCAGGCGCTATCAATCTCAAAAACGCCAAATTCGCCGAGGATGATGCGCCGCTAGACCCAGACAGCGCGTGTCCGGCGAGCAGGGATTACACCAAAGCCTATCTGCATCACCTCTTCCGCGCCGGCGAGTATCTGGGGCCGATGCTGTTGTCCTGGCATAATCTTCATTATTATCAAGAGCTTATGGCGTCGATGCGGGCTGCAATAAGCGTCGGCGCATTTGCCGCATTTAAAGCTGAGTTCGCACAAACGACGGGCGAATCCCTACTTTAGCAGGCCGCCTCCGCGCTTGGGGATATTATTTCAAACAGCGTCAAAACGGGCTGGCGATACCGGTTGACCGAGCCGCCGCGCGCGATTAGGTTCCGCTTTCGACGCTGAGGGTCGCGCTCGTCCGCGGCCCTTTTGCGTTTCCCAAGTGTGGGGCCCATAGCTCAGCTGGTAGAGCAACTGACTTTTAATCAGTAGGTCGAAGGTTCGAACCCTTCTGGGCTCACCAATGAAATCCTAACTATCTTCGTGGCATAGGCCAAAAGAACAAACCCTACTGCTCAGTGTGTTACTGTTTCACTGACACGTTTGTTAAATTCAATGCTCGTCTTGCGCTCCTTGTTTAGTTCTAACACGGAACTCTTCGCGCAACAGCTTACGTTATTTTACAATTACTTTTTCCAATCCAAGATAGTGGCGGTCGATGACTGCATGACCGATGCCGACGTTTTTTGTGCGGCAATGCCACTGATGTCGTTCGCCCAAAGGGGCGTTCTAGGTCCGTTTATCCCTCCAACTCGGCGGCGCCAATTCGCTCTATCTGCGTCAAGACAATGAAATATTTTTCATAAATTTTGAAGGCGGGGGCTTTCATAGTGAAAAAAATATCATATAAGGTCGCGCAAATGAGTGGCGTTCGCAGGAAATGGTGGGAGGATTTTGTGGGACAACGAGAAAAAATTCAGTCCGGTAAGTTCATACTTAAGGGCGCTGCGTCGTCGATGGTGATTTTAGCGATGGCGCCGACGATCCACGCGCAAGCGGCCTATCAAAGCACAAGCGAAGAAACGTCGATCGAAATTCCAGCAGGCCCGTTGATGCAATCACTTTCCTTGATATCGGAGGGTTTCGATACTGAAGTAAGAGCCTCACCTGATTTAGTCATCGGCAAGTCGGCACCCGCAATATTCGATGCAACGAGCGCAGAAGAGGCGCTTCGCCGAGCACTCGCAGGATCGGAACTTGCGGTAACGGCTAAAAATGATGCTTTCGTTATTGTGAAAAGCACAGACGAAGATCGGCTGATTGAATCTTCGCGTAGCGCTTCGATTGATTCCGACGAGTCCTTTGTGCCCGGCGATGAGATTGTTGTTACGGGGCGTTTTCAACAATCACTGATTAATCGAATTCCCATTGATCCCAAAGAGCTTCCCTTTTCTTTCAATGTCGTCGACCGAGACTTTCTAGATCAAAGGGGGAATATTCGCGCGATCGACGCTCTCGCCAATTTGCCTAACGTCACTATTTCTCGCGATTTTTTTAACTCTGGGGCGCCTCAATTCCTGACGCGAGGTTTCTTCGCTAGTGTGTTGGTGAACAATCGCGCACAGAGTTTTGCCAATGGCGCTGGTTTTCGTGACGACTCATTCGTTGATCGATATGAGGTTTTAAAGGGCCCGACGTCAATCAGTCTGGGGCCGGTTTTGCCGGGCGGTATTATAAACACTGTTACAAAATCGCCGGAGCTTGAGCCATTTATTGCTTTTGACCTGTCGACGGATCAGTTTGGATCATTTTCAGGTGAGTTCGATTTGAACTCTGGCGCGCTATTCGACGGCGACATCGTTCGTGCTCGACTCTCAGGCGCCTACCGCAATATTGGTTTCGACGATGACGTAACCAACCGAGAAGTTTTCGCCATTAGGCCCGTCCTCGATTTCGTTATGTCGGATCGCACGAGCGCACAGTTAAGCTTTTCTTATCGCAAGATCCAAACTGTTCCAACTGCCTCATTTCCACTATTCAATGACGGATCTGTTCCATCGGCGTTTAGCACTGACTTGTATCTTGGCTTTGACAACTCGCGTACTGACGGCGAAGATATATATATCGAAGGAGAGTTTAATCACGCGTTCCTGGATAACCTTAAACTCACGCTCAGGGGTAGTCATCAAAACAGCCGGCTTGACTATCAAAATACATCGGGGTTTTTCAACTACCTTTATAATGATGAACTGTCCGGCATCAGCCCTGATAATCCAGTCGTGTACACTTATTCATGGAACGGATCATTTAATGATGACAATACGTTTATCGATGCACAACTTTCTTACGATGTTGAGATTGGCGGGCGAAGGCAAGATTTTGTCGTTGGCGTCGCCTATATTGAGAGCGAAGTTTTAAGACCATTTGCGTTCGGCCAGACATTTGGGCCGCTCAATATATTTGACGAATCATTTCCTGTTTTGCCGGCGACGCCATTGGCGGCTGACTTTAGTCCATTTGTTGACGATGACAGCCAACTGTTTTCAGTCTTCGCAGAAGCCGCGGTCCGGCCGACAGATTGGCTTAGCGTCATAGGAGGCGTCCGCTATGACGATTTTGAAGTGGTGTCACGGGGCTTTCGCGGCGTCCCCACTAATAGAAGCGATGTGACGTTTCGCCTTGGGGCGACGGCGAGCGTATCGGAGACGGTGAATATTTACGCTAGTTTTGCAGAGTCTTTCGTTCCCCAAGGCGGACGATTGCGTTCCGGCGATGCTGTTGGGCCTGAAACGGCCGTAAGTTATGAGCTAGGTATGAAAGGCGCTCTTTTTAACGACGTCGTGGAATATCGCGCTGCATTGTTCAACACGGTCCGTAATAATATTGCCGTCAACGATCCGACGAATATCCGCGGTGTAGAGAACTTTGTCGTTCCGATTGGTGAGCAGACAAACCGAGGGTTTGAAGCTGTTGCGGATGTTAAACCGTTTGTAGGCGCTAATATCAATCTGTCATATGGTTTCGTAGACGTTGAACGTGCGGAAGAGGCAAACCAAAGTCTCGTATTGGCGACGCCGCCGAAACATACATTCAGCGCTTTCGGCGCCTATCAATTTCAAGATGGACCGCTTCAGGGCTTTACTGTCGGCGGTGGACCGCGTTTTCAATCCGATAGGGAAGCTGTGCGTGACGGCGTGGAAATTGATGGTTTTATGACCGTCGATATGCTCGCGTCTTATTCAATGACGGAAAATCTCGAGATCCAATTCAACGTCTTGAACCTGTCCGATGAGCGCTACTTAGAATCTATTGGAGATGTCGGTGGTCTTAGCGGCGAGGCACGCTTCGGTCCGCCGAGAACCTTCGTGTTCACTCTGCGGACGCGGTTGTAGCGTGTGTCATAAGCCGTTTGCGTCAGCGGAGGACTCACGGGCTCATCCTCATGAGGGCCGAGCCGATCCACAAATAGGCATGGTTAAGAAAGTCTTTATACGCCGACGCCAAGTTTTACCGTGTGTTTAACAAATTCGGTTAATCACAGCGGAGGCTTAACGCAATAGCAGAAGGCGCGCCCATGCCCCACACCTCCGCCGCAAAATATACGATCGTCATTCCAACGCGGAACCGGCAGACCTATTGCGTCGCCGCCGTCCTTTCGATTTTAGCCGCGCAACGTAGCGACGTCCGCATCATCATTCTCGACAATTCCGATGATCGCGCGCTTCTACAGAACCTCTTGGAACAGCTGGATATTCTTCAGCATGTCCAATTCGTTGAAAGTGCAGATCGCGTTTTGCGGATGGATGAGAATTGGGAGCGGGCGATTCCCTTGCTGGAGACTGAATGGGTGTCCTTCATCGGCGACGATGACGGTTTTAAAATGGACGCCTTCGATATTCTTGATTTCTTGACGGAGAATATCGAGTCAGACGCTTTCTCCTGGTCGACCCTCAATTACAAATGGCCGTGTTTCCCAGGCGATGAGGGCGGACTGCTTAACCTGAAGTACAGCGAGCTTTCTTTAAGCCGTTTGCCGGGCGACATCGTCACCCAAGCGCAGCAAAATTGGATTTGCGATGATAAATGGCCGCTCATCGGTCCATCTGTCTATCACGGCGTCGTTCGCCGCCGCGTCATCGAAAATATAAAGCGCGACCATGGCCGGTATTTTCTCAGCCATACGGTCGACTACGCCAGCGGCATCACGAATGCGCGGTATGTGGATCATTTTGTGCAATATTCGGGCACGGTGTCGATCCAGGGAAGTTCGGGAAAATCAGGCACCGCCGACATTGCTGAGCTGGAGCGCACACGAACCGTCCGCGACTATCTGGATGAGTTGGGTACGGCGGACATTGTTTACGATGAATTCCTCGACGCCGGTTTGCATGTGCCGATTGTCGTTTCGTCGTTTAAGGCGATCCTTGAGAAGTTGGGGCTGGCTTTTTCGGTTCCGCCGCAACGGTTTCTCGACAGTTGCGTGCTGGAGCTCTTGCGCGTCCGCGATCCGCAATGTTTTGAAACGGAACGCGTGCGCCTTCTCGCGTTCGCCAAAAAACACGCGCTCGATGCGGCGCGCCTTGAGGCGGCGCAGTTCACGCCGTCCACGCGAATGGTGGGGCCGTTGGGCAATGCCGGCTTGACGTCCTTTGACACCACCCAATTCGGCTGGAACGGCGTTTTTGACGTCGCCACAAAGTTCCATGGCTTGATCTTGCCGTTCGCCGCGGATCAGCTCAGACATTGGAGATTGTTGGCGGGATACGCGCAACGGTTTGACGACGCGAAAGCTAAGCGCGCTGTTGAAAAGCGCAGCGGTCAAAAGCAGCAGGCAGCCTAAAGGGCGCACTATGAAAGCGGTGATACTCGCCGGGGGATATGGAACGCGGATAGCGGAAGAAACGCATCTGCGTCCTAAACCAATGATCGAGATCTCTGATCGGCCGATCCTTTGGCACATCATGAAAATTTACGCGGCGCACGGCATATCCGATTTTGTGATTTGCTTGGGCTATAAAGGCCACGTGATCAAAGAATATTTCGCCAATTACCTTATGCAGAGCGCCGATATCACGATTGATACGCGCACGGGCGAAATGGAAGTTCATCAAAACGTCGCTGAGCCGTGGCGCGTGACGCTCGTTGAAACGGGCCTTAACACCATGACCGGCGGGCGGTTGCGCCGGGTTCGCCGATATCTCGACGACGATGCGCCGTTTTGCATGACCTATGGCGACGGCGTCGCCGACATCGATATCTCAGCGCTTATTGCTTTTCATCGCGCCCATGGGGCTCCGGCGACGGTCACCGCGGTCTCGCCGCCAAGCCGCTGGGGCGGTCTTGAACTAGACGACGACACGGTCACGCAATTCGTGGAAAAGCCGCGCGGCGACGGCGCGTTGATTAATGGCGGATTTTTTGTTCTTGATCCGACCGTTCTAGATCGAATTACGGACGACGATACGGTGTGGGAGGCGGGGCCTATGGAATCGCTTGCCGCCGAAGGCCGACTAAAGGCATACACCCATGATGGTTTCTGGCGGCCGATGGATACGTTGCGCGACAAAAAGTACCTTGAGGCCTTGTGGGAAAGCGGCGAAGCGCCTTGGAAGATTTGGGACGATCGCAAACCGTCGGCGCAAGTGTCGCCGTTGAAAGGCCCGGACCGTCGTCGACGCCTTCCCCTGAAGGCGGTTGGCGCGGCGTAAGGGTTCTCGTCACCGGCCATACGGGCTTTAAAGGCGCTTGGCTGAGCTTGTGGCTTTCCGAACTCGGCGCGGAGGTTTACGGATTATCCCTGCCGCCGCCCTCGTCGGAACCAAATCTCTTTTCTATTGCATCCGTCGACGAGGCTTGCGTCGGCCGGTTTGTTGATGTGCGAGACCGCGACGCCGTCTCGCAAGTAGTGCGCGATATTCGTCCTGATACGGTGTTCCATTTGGCCGCCCAGTCCATTGTTTTGGAATGCCTTCGCGATCCCGTCCTGGCGTTCGAAACTAATGTGCTTGGGACAGCGCACCTATTGGACGCATTGCGAACTATCGACGAATTGCGCGCTGTCTTGGTCGCCACATCGGACAAAGTATATGTCAATGACGCAAGCGGGCGGTCCTATCAAGAGACTGATGCGCTTGGCGGCGCAGACCCCTATTCAGCGTCGAAAGCGGCGTGCGAAGCTGTCGTTGCGCCTTATCGCGCCCAGTATTTCGAAGAACGCGGCGTTGCGGTTGCTACGGCGCGAGCGGGCAATGTTATTGGCGGCGGCGACTTCGCGCCGCATCGTTTAGCGTCAGATTGCGTGCGCGCCGCGATAGCCGGGGACCGCGTCATCTTGCGCCGTCCTGAGGCGACGCGCCCTTGGCAGCATGTATTTGACTGCCTTGCCGGATATATCCGCTATGCCGCGCTTTTACGTGGGGGGAAAGATTTTCCGCCGGCCTTGAATTTTGGTCCCTCTACTGAAGAAGCCGCCACGGCGCGCGTTCTGGCGACCGAATTGGCGGCGGCGCTTGGCGGCAAGGCGCCGGCCGCTGAGCCCGATGCGCGCCGCGCCGGCGCGGACGCGCCTATGTTATCGATCAATAGCGACCTTGCGCGCCGAACGCTCGATGTTGCGCCGCGCCTCTCGCGGGCCGCGATGATCCGACAAACGGCGAATTGGACGAAGGCTTGGCGCGCCGGAGAGGATATGGCGGCGTATAGCCGCCGGGATCTTGCGCTGTACCGGCGCGAGACCAGCGGCGTTGACGGGGCGGGCGCGCAAGACGTGCGGTGCGTTTCATGAGAAGTCATCCGTTAACGAATGTTTGTCATGTGTGCGGCGCACCGAACCCGTCACTGGTTATGGACCTTGGCGATATGGCTGTTGCTAACGCCTATCTCGAGGCGACGCCAGAAGCTGCGGCGGCTGAGGAGAAATGGCCGCTCGCCGTTCAGTTTTGCGAAAACTGTAAGGTTATGCATGTGCGCGACCCGGCCCCGGCGCACGCGCTGTTTACGCCGGATTATGCTTATTTCTCTTCGTTTTCTACAACATGGCTCAGTCACGCTGCGAAATTCGCGCAACGGGCCATTGAGCGACAAGCGCTTGGGGGAGAGAGCTTCGTTGTCGAAGTCGGATCGAATGACGGTTATCTGTTACGCAATTTTGTCGAAGCTGACGTTCCGTGTTTGGGCGTTGATCCGGCGGCTGTGTGCGCGGAAGCGGCGCGACGTGTTGGGGTCGAGACGTATACGGCGTTTTTTGACGAGGACACGGCGAAAACGGTTCGGTCTCGGCATGGGACTGCTGACCTTATCGTCGCAAATAATGTGCTCGCCCATGTGCCTGACGTAAATGGTTTTCTGGCCGGCGTTGACTGCTTGCTATCGCCTGACGGCGTTGTCAGTTTCGAGTTTCCCCATCTATCGGCGCTGATTGACGGCGCGCAGTTCGATACGATTTATCATGAGCACTATTCATACTTCTCTTTAACGGCGGTTAGCGGCCTCTTGGCGCGCCACGGTCTCGCCGTTTCCGATGTGGAGATGCTGTCGACCCATGGCGGCAGCTTGCGCGTGACGGCAAGCCGTACGCCGAACCGCGCGACGTCCTCTGTGCACGATGTTATGGCGCGCGAAAGCCGAGCGGGTCTTAATAGGGCTGGGGGCGTTAAGGCGCTGGTGTCGCGCGCGAATGGGCGCAAAGAAGCGTTTAAGGCGTTTCTCGCGACGCATAGCGACGCGGTCATCGCCGCCTATGGCGCAGCGGCGAAGGGCAATACGTTTTCGCAATATTGCGGTGTAGGGACGAACGATATCGCTTTTATCGCCGATAAAAACCCCGCCAAGCAAGGGCGTTTAGCGCCGGGTTCGCATATTCCGATTGTTGCGCCTTCGGTCATTGGCGATGTTCGTCCAGATTTTCTCGTCATTCTTCCCTGGAACCTCCGTGATGAGATTATGTATGAACAGCGCCATATCGCCGATTGGGGCGGGGCGTTCGTTCTGGCTGAGGATGGTGTTGAAATCCTAAGTGCGGAGCGTGCGGCGTGATGGAGGTACAATCCCAGGAGATTCCAGGCGTCTTCTGTGTGACGTCGACACGCCATGCGGACGCGCGCGGCAGCTTTGCGCGCTTGTTTTGCGAAGCCGCGTTTGCGGGGGCGGGAGTTTCTGATTTCCGTCCAGTGCAAAGCAGCCTCTCAACGAATGTTGAACCCTATACGCTTCGCGGTATGCACTATCAGGCGCCGCCCTATGCTGAAACGAAACTTGTTCAGGTCGTCCAAGGCGCTGTCTATGACGTGGCGCTTGATTTGCGTCCGGACAGTGCAACATTTGGGCGATCGCTTGGTTTTCGCTTATCGGCTGACGAAGCCAGCGGCGTTTTCATTCCCAAAGGGTGCGCCCACGGATTTCTGACGCTGACGCCGGATACGCTGTTGGTGTACTACATGGATGCATCCCATAAAGCCGAGGCGGCCCGCGGCGTTCGCTGGAATGATCCGGCATTCTCCATCGATTGGCCGGTTGACCCCGTTGTCATCTCAAGTCGGGATGCGGAATACCCAGATGTAGAATTAGACGAGATTTATCGGCACTATGGCGCATAAAGACGACCGCGACGACTTCAAACAGCACGCGGCGGCGCAGACCGCGGCGCTTGGACGCGACGAGGGGGCTTTTCGCCGTTCGGTCGAAACCGTGCTCGATCTCGATCGCCACGACTACACCTATCTTTGGGAATGGGGCGGGGCGCCGATTATTCAGTGGCCTGCCGATATTATGGCGACGCAAGAAGCCATATGGCGATGTCGGCCCGACGTGATTATTGAGACGGGGGTCGCCCGTGGCGGCTCGATCCTGTTTCTCGCATCAATGGTGGAATTGTTGTCGATTTGCGATCCGGACGGGGTTGAGAAACGCGTCATTGGCGTCGACGTCGACATCCGGGCCCATAACCGGGAAACAATTGAGGCCCACCCTTTGAGCCGAAAAGTGACGCTGGTCGAGGGTTCGTCGACCGTTGACGAGACCTTTGCGACGGTGAAGGCGCTTATCCCTGACGGCGCGCGGGTGATGGCGATTCTCGATAGCGATCACGCGTTTTCCCATGTGGCGGCGGAGCTGCGGCTCTACGCCCCGTTGGTGACGCCAGGGTGTTATCTCGTCGCCGCCGATACGCTATTGGGGCATTTAGCAGCGGACGAGTTTCCGACGAAACGCTCGACAGTTCTGTCGCCAGGCGACGAACCGCTGTCCGCGGTTCAGGATTTCCTCAAAGAAAATAAAGACTTCAGCGCAGACCCCGCATTGAACGCGAAGCTTGTCTTGAGTTCATCGCCCGGCGGATATTTGCGCCGCGTTGCGGCGGCGCGCGAACAGGACTAGGCCCAATGGCGTGGCCAAAAATGCGAAAATAGGGGTTTTATGCTCGGCGGGCGGCAGCGCCTTTTTCGCCGGCTTTGATCTTTGCCGGGCCGCGAACATCATTGATGCACAGAACGTTTTTCTCCTTACGGATCGCGCATGCGACGCCGAAGCGCGCGCCCATGAGCGCAGCGTCGCAAGCGACCGCCTGGTCATCCCGGACGCAGAAGCCTTCAGCGTCAGCGCCGCCCGCGCCTTTCTCGCCGCGGGATGCGACATGGTGCTGATGCTGTTTGGGCGTCTAGTCACCGCCGATCTCTATCAATGCTTGCCGACCCTCAATATTCACCCCGCCTTGCTGCCCGCCTTTCCTGGGATGCATGCCGTGCGCCGTGCGCGCGACGCCGGCGTGCGCTTCTTAGGCGCGACTTTGCATGTGGCGGACGAAAGCGTCGACGGCGGTCCGATTATCGCGCAGACGGTCGCGCCGATTGATCCCGCGTCAGAGCTTTCCGTTTGGAACCGTCGGTCCTACAGCCAAAAAGCCTATTTGTCGGCCCTGACGCTTGAGGCGATCGCATGCGGACGTTTTGTTCGAGAAGGCCGTAACATCCATCTCGAAGGCAGCGCTCCCGAGGGAGACTTTGATAGCCGGACGGCGTCGAATTTCGCCTCGAAGGCGCTTAGAGCGAGATTTGACGACTTCTGCGATGAGCTCGACATGCTTGGGGGAAGGGCATGAAAGTTGTTATTTCGCAACCGATGTACTTTCCTTGGGCCGGCTTTATGGAGATGATGGCGCTCGCCGACATCTTCATTTGGCATGACGACATTACGTTCGCCAAAAAGTCGTTCACAAATCGAATTCAGGTGAAAACGCAAACCGGGGTCAAATGGATGACGATCCCGTTGAGAGACCGTCGGGCCTCGACGCTTATTCGCGACCTTGCGCCAGCGCAGACCGATTGGATTGGCGCACACCGTCGGTTTCTTGCGGCGAACTTCGCTCACTACGCCTATCGTGACGTCGCGCTTGAAATTTTTGACGCCGCGACGGCGCGCACGCCCTTATGCGAATTGTTGAAAGCCTCTTGCGCCGTGCAAGCGGATTATCTCGGCGTAACCCCGCCTGAAATCTTGAATGTCTCTTCCCTTGATGTTGCTGGCGCGTCCTGGCCGAAAGTGCTTGATATGGTCAAGGCCGTTGGCGGCGATCGCTATATCTCAGCAGCTGGCGGCGCCAATTATATCGACCACGAAGCATTTGAAGCGGCTGGCGTCAGCGTTGAGTACATGGCCTATGACCCGAAACCGTGGGCGCAAACCCATGGGGCCTTCACGCCCTTCGTCACAGGGCTAGACTTGATCGCGGCGGTCGGACAGTCAGCGCAAACGTTTCTGCGTCCGGCGACCGTTCCATGGTGTCAGCGGCTGAAGGAAGCCGAAGCGGCGGCTAAGCGCAATGAGGCCCGCAGCGAAAAATACAGCGAGAAACACTGCGAAAAACACTGCGAGAAAAGGTCGGCATAGTGAGCGTTGTTAACATCGATGACGTGCAGCAAGCTGACCCAGCGACGGCGTTTCGCCGAGATGGGTTTGCGCTCTTGCGCGGCTTTTACGATCTCGATAGCGAAATCCGCCCCGTGCAACGTCAGATCGCCGAGCTGATTGGGCTCGTCGCTGAAAAGCACGGCTTGGCTGCGCCTATTGCATCCGCTCATCAAGCAATGACTGCGGGAATGGCCGCGTTGATCGCGGCCGATCGCCGGCTTGGCGGCGTTGTCTATGACGCTGTGAAGCAGATACCAGCGTTTTGTCGACTTGTCTCAAGTGAGAAAAGCCTCACCCTCTTCGAGACTTTGCGCCCCGGCGCGCTTTCGGCGATCGCCGCCGGCGGGTTTGGCGTGCGTATTGATCATCCGAACGAGGACAAGTTCCGTACATTTTGGCATCAGGAGTTTCACGGCCAATTGCGCAGTCCCGGCGGTGTCGTGTTTTGGTCGCCACTCTTGCCGGTCGACGAGACGATGGGCCCTGTGGCCTTGGCGATCGGCTCCCATAGCGAGGGCGCGTTGCCTGTCTATGATGATGTCGCCGGTGGGCGCGCGGGTGCATACGCGCTGCGTTTGGCGGATGAAGACGCCGCGCTCGCCGGGCGCGATATCGTTCGTCCGTTGACCGAGCCCGGCGATCTCTTGGCCATCGACTTTTTAACATTGCACCGATCGGGGTTAAACCGGGCGGCCCATGCGCGATGGAGTATGCAGTTTCGCTACTATGATTTCTTGGAGCCGGTCGGGCGAACGATTGATTGGGCCGGTTCCTATGCGGCGGGGACGGGTTTCGCCGCGTTGTTTCCAGCGTTGCGGGCGTCCGACTCCCGCTAATACATGATGGCGTCACCGACTGGTCTGCAAGCGGACTGTCGCGGCGTTGAGCGAAAAAGGGAGCGGAAGATGCTCAAGCACTGCAGAATATGCGGCGAGCCCTTGGGGGAGCCGGTTTTAAGCGCGCCGGGACCGTCGCTGACGTCTGTGACGACGATGATCGACATGCCGACTGTGTTTCACGTCTGCGGCGCCTGCGGTCATGGTCAGTCTCCCGACTTGCCGGACCTTTTGTCGTTTTATGACAATCAGTACCAGATTTCCCTGGTGACCGACGATCATGACCAACTCTATGAGATGCGTGACGGACGACCGGTTTATCGCAACCAACACCAGGCGGCCGTTGTCGAGGCTGTGGCGAAGCCGAAAGACGGCGCTCTAGTGCTTGATTTTGGGGCGGCGAAAGCGGCGTCACTGCGCATGATCTGTGAAAACCGTAAGGACATAAAGCCTTTCGTCTTTGATGTGAGTAATGATTATCGGGCTCATTGGGATGAATGGCTGCCGCGTGACGCACAAGCCGCGCACGATACGCCTGCGGCGTGGGAGGGGCGCTTCGATCTCATTACGGCGCATTTTGTTATGGAGCATGTTTCTGATCCAGTGGCGCTGTTGAGGCGCATGGGGTCTTTGCTCGCTGATGACGGCCGGGTCTTTTTCTCTGTTCCAAACCCCTTGGAAAACGCCGGCGATGTTTTGGTGGGCGAACATTTGAGCAGTTTCACCGAGGCGTCGTTGCATCGTTTGGCGCAGGCCGCCGGCATGATCATTGAGCGTATTGACTCAGCGGCGATCCGCGCCGCTTTTGTGGTCATCGCGCGACGCAAGACCGCCGATGACGCGAATGCCGATGAAGGCGCTTTCAACATCTTGCAGGATGTCGCCGCATTAGAGCGGGTCGCCAGCGATTGGTCCGGGGCGATCAGTCGTGTAAAGACAAAAGCAGCTGACTTGAACGGCGCCGCCGCCATCTATGGCGCTGGGTTTTACGGTTGCTATATCCGTACGCAGCTCGAAGGGGTTACGCCGGTTCGATGTTTCATCGATAGCAATCCTCATGAACAGGGGCGCGAAAAATTAGGTACGCCAGTTCTGGCTCCCGATGCGCTGCCGCAGGATGTGGGGACTGTCTTTGTCGGCCTGAACCCAACCATCGCTCGTCGTGTGATCGCGGAATGGCTGGCATCGACAGGGCGGTCTGATCTAGATTTGGTCTTTCTAGCCGACTAGGGCGGTGATCGTATCGATTACTCGATCTTGATCCGTTATCGTCATATCATGGTAACTTGGTAAATTGACGCCGTGCGCGGCTGTGGTGTGCGAGACCGGCGTCGGCGTTTTTACGCTGGCGCTTTCCAAAAATGGCGGCAGGCCGCTCAGCGGCCAGAAGATCGGCCGTGCGTCAATTTCAGCTGCTTTAAGCGCATTCAACAAAAGCTCCCTCGTTACGCCCGTTTCTTCGTCAAAATGGAGCGTCGGCATCCAATAACCGTTTTGTGCGCCACGCGGTTCTGGGTTCATATGCGCGCCGGGGAGGGCGGCCAGCGCTTTTTGGTAGTAGGAGAATATCTCTCGTTTTCGCGCGATCAGCGCGTCAAGGCGCTCCACTTGTGCAAGGCCGATCGCGGCGCTGATATTCGACATCTTGAATTTATAGCCGACGGTCGACGCCCAAAACTGTCGCTCTTCGCCTGGCGCCCGGCCATGGTTGGAGAGGGTCAGTGCTTTTTCGTAGAGAGAAGAGTCGTTTGTCGTGAACGCGCCGCCTTCACCTGTGGTCAGGGTTTTTGTTCCGTGAAAAGAAAAAGCACCAAACGCCCCGCCAGCGCCGGCGGCGACGCCGTTGAACGAGGAGCCGAGCGCTTCGGCGGCGTCTTCCACAAGCGCGATATCGTGACGTGCCGCAATTTCCCGTAGCGCTTCCATCGCCGCCATATTCCCGTAGAGATGAACGGCGAGGATGGCTTTCGTCTTATCGGTAATGGCGGCTTCAACTTTTTCAGGGTCTAAGCAAAGGCTGTCTTGCAAGATGTCAACGAAGACCGGCCTTGCGCCCAAATGGACGATCGGCGCGACGCTGGCGATCCAATTGCAGTCGCCAAGTATGACGTCGTCGCCCGGACCAACGCCTAAGGCGGCGAAACCGAGATGCAGGGCGCCGGTTCCCGACGACGTGGCGATGACGTGCTCGACGCCCAAATGCGCGGCGAACGCCGCTTCGAACTTTTGGATATAGGCGTAACAATCCGGCCCCCAGCCATTGCGCGCGGCGTCGGCGGCGTAAGAGACTTCCCGTTCGGTGATGGATGGGCGCGTATAAGGAATTGTCGTGGTCGAGGCGAGTGCGTTTTTCACTTTCGATCTCTTGTTCATGGCAGTGCCGGCCTATCGCCTTGGTCGCGTTCGATGACGCGTCCAAGGTGCGCTGCTTGCAGAGCCTTGTCTATTGACGGATCGCGCGTGATTTAGTCTTTTGTCTTTATGCTAAGATAGATGGGCGTTTCCTCGCCGTTCCACCACGCACGCGCGTTGACCGCCGCTGAAGAGAAGGAGCCGTAATGAGCTTTCAGAGCAATGCATGGAATGATGAGGGCGCGACGCACGACGCGAACCGCGCGTCGGGATCGCAGAGACGCCCGGCAAGAGCGGTTTTGTTCGGTGCGCTTATTGCCACCGCTATCGCGCTTCTTGCGCCAACGCAGGCTTCATCGGCGGCGTCGGCTTATTCGGTTGAGGAGCTCTTAGAGCTGCCTGAGATAGGGGACTATATCACCCGCGCCAATGGCGATATTGCTTGGGTTGAAAAGTCCGGGCCCGCTAGCGCTATCTTTATGGCTAAGGCGCCGAATTATGACCGACAGAAAATTGCATCCTACACAGAAGATGACGGGCAACCGGTTTCGCTGATCGGCTTTAGCGCAGAGCACGAGGTCATTTTTCTTCGGGGGCGCTGGGGGTACAATCCGAGTTATCAGGCTTTTCCAACGCTTCCGGCGCTTTTTGCCGCGCGCGAGGGCGCCGATCAGCCGAAACCTTTGATGCAAGATATCGGCCACGACTTCGGTGTGCCGGTTCTCTCTCCAGAGTCGCGGTTCCTGTATTTTTCGCGGGGCGGGCTCGTCAACCAGATGGATCTCAAGCGCCCTCGCGGAGCCTCCGCATTATTCTCTGTACGCGGTCGAGTAACACGCTTGCTGCCGTCGCCCGACGGCCGCCGTCTTGCCTTTGTTTCTGACCATTCTGACTATGAGCGCGGAAAATACGCCTATATCGGCGTTTATGACGTCGATCGCGAAACAATTGTCTATATGGAGCCAGGGTTCGGCGTCGATCAAGACCCGGTTTGGTCCCCTGATAGTCAGCGCCTGGCGTTTATTCGCTTCGGCTATGAACCGCGCACCTGGCGGTTCTCGAACCATCGTGAAGGCGCCCCGTTTGACGTTATGGTGGTTGACGCGGCGACGGGCCGTGGCGCGCCTGTTTTCACATCAGAGATCGGATACGGGTCGCGGTTCAATGGGTTCGGCGCGAGCGGTTATTCCGGCCTTGGCGGCAAGGGTTCATTGCAGTGGCTCGCCGACGATCGACTGTTGTTTCCCTATGAAAAAACCGGCTGGAAACACCTCTATGCGGTGTCGGCGAATGGTGGCGCGGTGCGACAAGTGACAAGCGGCGCTTATGAAGTGCACGCGGCTTTTTCGTCAAAAGATCGGCATACGGTATACTATCTTGCAAACAGCGAAGAAAACCATGATGCGCTCGGTTTATTCGCATTGTCGATCGAGACTGATTTGAAACCGAGCGCGCGCGCCTTGGGAGAGGATGGGGCGATGCCGCTTTCTGCGCAGGTGCTTCCTGGCGGCGGCTTTGTGTACGAAAGCGCGAGCGGCAAAACGCCTTCCTCTCTTCAAGTCGCGGTGAGCCCTCAGAAGTCGAAACAAGTTAGCACGGGGCCGAAGCGGGGCGATCCAATTACGAAACGCCTTCCGGCGCCGGACCTTGTTACGTTTGCGGCCAAGGACGGCCTGACAATCGAGGCTGTCCTCGTTAGACCGCCGGTCAATCTCGGCGAGGGGAGCCACCCCGCGCTTGTCATTTCTCACGGCGGGCCGCGCACGCAAGATCGAACCGCTTGGCGCACCGACTTTCCCCGAAAATCCGTCGAGCGGTATTTCGCGGGCAAAGGTTACTTCGTGCTCTCGGTGAATTTTCGAAGCGGCACCGGATACGGCCTAAATTTCCGTGAGCCGAAGAGCTATGGCGGGCGGGGCGGCGGTGATGCGCAAGACATCATTGACGCCGCGCGCTTTCTTGCAAAGCGCTTTCCTGAAATTGATCCCGCAAGGATCGCCGTCTTCGGGCATTCCTATGGCGGGCATAACGTAACGAACGCTCTAGCGCGGTCCGACGTTTACGCCGCTGGCGTTTCCTCTGCCGGTGTCGGTGACTGGGTCGTCGAAATGGAAAAAGACTTTCGCGAAGTCTTGCAATTCAACATACCAGAACGCTTAGAACTCGAGGCGCTCGCACACAATTCTTCGGCGATCTCGAAGATCGATGAGTGGGGGACTGAGCCGTTACTGCTGATCCATGGCGATAATGATCGTTCTGCGGCGATGCAACAGTCGCTAGAGCTTTACCATGCGCTGCGTCGACGCGGCATCGCTACGGAGGCGGTTAGTTTTCCTGGCGAGGACCATTCTTTTAGTCGGCATGCTTCGCGGTTGCGATTTATGGAAGCGATAGATTCCTTCCTTAATCGCTATGTGGGGCAAGAAAATGTAGAGTAACGGCGTTTGACCGTACACGCCGCAGCTTTAACGCCGTCTACGGTTTAATATAGTTCGTGGGCTGTATTCTGGCGCAGAAGAGAGGCGCTGATCATTCCATTGAATGAAGAACGCCCGCGGCGACTGACCTTACATCTTGAGCGCTTAACCGCGCTAGGCTTGAGTCTAGTCGTCAAACTTTGACGATGAGTTCGCTCGGCGCCAAGGTGAGGTGTTCCGCGGGCCCTGTTTCGGTCACTCTAAGCGTCGTGCTCATAGATAAACCCCAATCGCCGTTCTCCATGCGCATGACCGGCAACATGTGGATTGTGTGGTTCGGCGCCAATATCATATCGTCGCCCGGCGCCAGCCAAGCCGCTTTCCCGTCGTCCCCCCAATCGTTGAATGAGTAGCCAAGGCCGTGCCGGGCTTCAAATCCGTGCTTAGTGATGACGGCGTGCAACACCTCGCCGACTTGCCCATAGGTTACGCCGGGGCGCACGTGCTCATAGGCCTCGTTCATCGCCTCAACGACAACCGCCATCATATTGGCGACGAAGTCGGACGGTTTGCCGACCGAGATTGAGCGCGTTAGGCCGGCTTCATATCCAAACCGTCGTCCGAAGAGTTCCAGACACGCAAGCTCTCCTTTGCGATAAGGCGCGTCGGTCCAAAAAGAGCGGATCGCCGGTCCGCGCTCGCCGACAGTAAACTCCATATAGGGCTGTTGTCCGCCGTATTCCGGTGTCCCAGCGACTAGCGCTTGGTAGACGGCCGCTGCGGTGTCGCACTGGCGCACGCCTTCAGTGATTGATTCGATAGCGATTTGCATCGCCCGCTCTGTAATCACGCCGGCTTGGCGGATATAGTCAATTTCTTGTGGAGATTTGACGACACGCAAACTGGCGCAAAGACCGTCGGCGGGGATAATTGTCGATTGAGGCAGTAGGCGCTGAAGGCATTGCACGAACTCGGTGGAAATGTTCGGCGCTTCAAACTCGAGCCCGATGCGTCTTTTATCCCAACCGCGCTCGGCAAGCACGTTCGCTAAGAATGTTTCGACGGTGTCGCCGGAATCTGTCCGCCAGATCTGCGCGCCCGAATGACAGGTCTCCGGATATCCGACGAACCGGTCATCCGACATAAAAGTCGTTAACCGGGCGGCTGGCTGATCGGTGCTTTCTCGTCCCACCCAAAGCGGTTCTTCCTCATCGGAAGCAATAATGACGAAGCCCAAAAATGGATAGGTCTGATTAGCGTATCCCGATAGATAAAGCATGTTCTCGGGCTGCGCGACGATGAAGAGGTCGATGCCCTTCGTTTCCATGCACGTCTTCGTCTTGACGATTCGTTCTATATATTCAGTTCGCGCGAAAGCGGTTTTTGGCATTGATCTCGTTCTCTACGACGCTGCTTAGAGCCCGATTGGAAATTGGTGCAACACTGGAAAACCTCTCGAATCAGACGTTCGTTGGCGGCAAATCCATACCGCTCAGGCTCTAAATCTAAAAAAGTAAGAGCCAGCACCGCATCGTCGGGCGGCAAACGACCGTCTGACCCTCTCGTGTCACGCTATTTCCCAAGTTTTGAATCGGGCTCTTGGAAAAATGACTTATGTCGTAGCAAAGATCTCTGACGCTGTAAAAACTTCTATAGAATTTTGGTGCGCCCGCCAAGGCGGCGCATGGCGGCGAATGGAGCGTGACGAGAACGTCGTGGCGCCGCCGCCACGGATCTCGTCACGACATAAGATGCGTTCGTCTGGTTCGTTGAAGTCACCCTTAACCAGTGAACAGATAGCAGTTTAGGAGTTACTCCAGCGGCGCCGATACCGCTGCGATGACGTCTTTGAAGAATTGCACTTCGTCAAAGCCTTGCATTTCCCAAGCGTCCACGCCGCGGCGCACCATGACCAGATCGTGTTCAGGTGAAAAAGCGGCATACTGTCCGCGCGCGCCGTTCGTGGAACAGACTTTGAGGTTTTCAACGCCGGCGTCGGCGTCAAATTTGACGGGATAGATCCACCATTGCGCGCCATATTCCACGCCGCCCCAGGAGGGTTTGGGCTCTGCGTCCGTACTGGTGCAGCTATAGTCCGCCCAACCTTCCGGCAAGATGCGTTGTCCGCGCCAGACGCCGTCATTGAGAAACAAAGTGGCGAACCGCGCCAGGTCACGGGCGTTCGTATATACCTGGCTGCTCATGACATAATTTCCGTATGGGTCGGTTTCGGCGAACGTGTCGTGCATGCCGATACGGTCGAACAGACGACGATAAGGGTAGTCGCGATATTTTTGATCGTCGCCGAGAGCCGCTTTTAATGAACGCATCAACAAGAGCGTATCGTAGTTGGCGTAATGCCAATGTGCGCCCGGCTTGTGGATTAAAGGTTGCGACACAGCGTCGGCGGCGCTGTCAATACCCGCCCAATACGCTGCCGGCGTGTTGCTCCCGTCGTCTGGCACGACGGAGCGAAGGCCGCTCGCCATATGCAGCAAGTTTTCGAGTGTTATGTCGGCGCGGGGGTCATTCGTATCTCGCCATTCTGGGATCGGCGCAGTCGTTTCGACGCCGGGCAGCACGCCGTCTTGGATGGCGGCGCCGATAACGGCGCTTGCGAGGCTCTTCGCGGTGGACCATGTGCGATACTGCGTATGCGGACCAAAGCCGTCACGATATCGTTCGGCCACGACTTCGCCTTTATGAACGATGAGGGTCGCGATGGTTCGCGCGCCCGGCCCATGTCCTTCTCCCCGGAATGTCCGTTCAATCGCGGAGTCGAGACGCGCTTGGTAAGGTTTCGGGGTTTTGGCTGGCTGTAGGAGGCCTTTTTTGGGCCAGTCTGTATTAGCCTTATCATAGCCGGGCCGTTTCTTTGAGAGCTTCGGCAAGTTTTCGCCGGCATTGGGGCCAGACCCAACCGGCAGAACTGAACAGCCAAGGCCGTCCCGAAAGGCGGCGCGCATAGGCGGCAGAAACTCACTGTAAGAAACGGCGACGGTGCGCTGTTTATCGTCAATCAAGATCTCGGGAACGACGCCGGCGACCTTGTAAGGCGAGCCGTCGGCGTTTGTTAGTTCAAGGGTTTTTAGCTGTTCCAGGGTGCGGCCGGCGATAAAAACCCCCGAGCAGGTGAAGGTCGCGATTTCGCCGGCTTCCAGGAGGGCGCTGAGGTTTGGCGTCGGATCATTATACGTGGTCACATCTTGCGCTGCGAGGTTGGTGAAAGCCGGGTTTAAGGCTGTAGCGACGGCGATGAATGATGCTGCGACGGGGCCAGATGCATGTCGTTTGATAAGATTTATCATGTTTTTCCTCGCTGCTGACACCATCGCACGTCGACCACTAACGCTCGAAAATGACGCCAATTATCGTTCTAATTTTCGTGAATTTTGTCCACCAAGCCCGCATAATTGTATACCGCTTGGCTTTATCCAACAAGTCGTTCAATTGGCTATAAGCGTTAAGACGTCGCATCGGTTACGTTTCGATGACGTTTGTGCGCTATCCACCGTCGAGACGGCAGGATGAAAAAGACCGAAATCCGCCATTCCGCCTCTATTAGGGACTCGGAAGTTCGCATTGTCGACCTTGATCAAGCCTTGGAGGTCGTCTAACAGCGGGCGCGAAAGGGTCTAAATTCAATGCTGTTCCATTCGCATAAAGACGATACGCTCAAAGCGCGGTTTTCCGATGCGCTGCTCGCCAGTCTCGCCCCTGACGGCGGACTATGGATGCCGGATGCGTTTCCGTCGTTTTCAGAGACGGAACGACAAGATCTGTCCAAAGCGCCGTTTTCGGCGGTTGCGGCGCGGTTAGCTCGTCATTTTATGGATGATCGCTTCTCCGATGACGATGTCCAAGAGATCTGCGCCGACGCTTATGATTTTGACCCGCCAATCCGCGGCGTAGCGAGTAGGGCGGAAATTGGCGGCGCCGCAGCGGCGGCGAACGAGCGCGACTATGTCTTGGAATTGTTCCACGGGCCGACGCTCGCATTTAAAGACTACGCCGCCCGGTTCATGGCGCGGTCCGCCTCGCGATTGATTGCGCGCTCCGGCGCAGAGCGAACGATCCTCGTTGCGACGTCCGGCGATACTGGCGGCGCGGTGGGTGCGGCCTTCGCGGGACAACCTGGCGTTCGGGTGTTTATCCTGTTCCCGAAAGATGGCGTCAGTCGTATCCAAGCTGCACAATTGACGACGATTGGCGTGAAAGAGGGCAATGTCCGCGCGCTCGCCGTCGACGGTGCTTTTGACGATTGCCAGGCGCTCGTCAAAGCGGCCTTCAGCGATCCGGCTTTGAACGAAAAGCACGGGCTTATGTCGGCGAACTCCATCAATGTGGGGCGCGTCACGCCGCAGAGCTTTTATTATTTCTGGGCGAGCCTCAAATTGAAGGCGGCGCATCCCGATTTGCCGCTGACGATTAGCGTGCCGTCGGGCAATCTTGGCAATGTCACCGGCGGCTTGATGGCGCGCGTGATGGGCGCACCGATCGACCGTTTCGTTGTTGGTCACAATGTAAACGATCCGTTTGTTGAGTATTTGACGACTGGCGTTTATCGGCCACGACCATCTGTACCTACATTATCAAATGCGATGGATGTCGGCCGACCGAATAACTTCGAACGAATCCTGACGCTCTTCGACAATGACGTCGACGCCGTACGCCGCGTTTGCTGGGGCGCGCGCTTTACCGATGAAGAAACGGGCGCGCACCTAAAATCCGTCTATGACGAGACGGGCTATTTAATGTGTCCGCACACCGCCGTCGGTCATGCCGCTGCGAGCGCCCACCGCAAAGAGACGGGCGGCGAGGGCGTTTACCTCACCGTCGGAACGGCGCACCCGGCGAAGTTCGCTGACGGCGTTGAGCCGATCATCGGCGCGCCGGTGCCGTTGCCGCCGGCGCTTGCCGATGCGCTCGCCGCGAAACCGGCTGAAACGCCGATGAAACCTGAATTATCGGCGCTCGCCGCTGTTCTTGACGGCGCGTCCTAATGGTGCGGCCGCCCGTCGACGTGAAATCCATGCCCCATGACGGGCGGATTGCGCTCGTCGGCATGTCGAATATCGGCAAAAGCCGCCTGACGGGTGGTCTTAGCGCGCTGCTCGGCGGCCGTGGCTTTGGCGTTGACGATCTCATTCAAAATGCGTTGGGTTTGAACGATATGGCGGCGCTCTCCGGCTGGCTGGGAGCGCCGACGGCTGACGGGTATGCTGATCGCGAGGCTGAGTATCTACGTCTCGAAGAGGAAGGCGTGCTCGCCGCGCCGGTGGATGAGCCGGGCCTCGTCCTCGACACTACGGGGAGCGTCGCCCACACGTCGACCGGCGCGCGCCAATTCATCCACGATCACTTCACAGTTGTTTATTTGGAGCCGACCGCGCCCATCGTCGAGGCTTTGATCGGGCAATATCTCTCGGTGCCGAAGCCGGTCATCTGGGGCGGGGCGTTTGACGCGGCGGCGGGGGAAGCGTTCGAGGTAGCTTTAAAGCGCTGTTACCCCAAACTGCTGGCGCAGCGGGCGGAGATTTACGACGCGATGGCGGACGCCACATTGGTCGTCGAGGATCTTGGCGAGAATGGTCCGACACCAGATGATGTGCTCGCAGTATGCCAGAGCCAAAGGCGTTAAGCTGAATAGGCATTAAAGCATCGCATTGGCGACATCTTTTGACCGGGCGTCGACGTCTTGCGATTGAATAGCGCCTGTCTCAAGAAATTCTTTTGCGGCGTTCATCGCCGCGCCATAGGCGATGCGGGCAAGGTCCGTGCCAAGACTAATGCGCTTAACGCCGACGGCCCCAAGCTCTTTGGCCGTATGCGGCATTTGTCTGAAGCCGATGAGAACGTTGACGGGCTTCTCCAGTGCGGCGCATAGGTCTTTGATTTGGTCCAAATCCGTCATGCCTGGTGCATGGAGGACGTCGGCGCCAGCGTCTTCATATGCTTTCAACCGCGCAAGGCAGTCGTCAAAATTGCGATCGCCGGTGGAGAAATGTTCGCAACGCGCCGTCACCACAAGTTCGCCGGGCAAGGCGCGCGCCGCTTCGACGGCGGCCGCCACGCGTTCCGTAGCGAGGGGAGTGTCATAGGCGCCGCCGAAATAGGGGTTCGCTGCGTCTTCAATGGAAACGCCGGCAAGGCCCGTTGCGCCGGCCGCCGTCACGGTGGCCGCGATCTCTTTTGGTTCGGCGCCGAAGCCGGAGCCGAGATCAGCCGCGACGGGAATGTCGACCGCGTCGCACAGGGCGCGGCAATGCTCGAGTTTTTCTTCGAGGCTGACGGCGCCGTCGAGTTTGCCGATGCTCCAGGCGAAACCGCCGGACGTTGTCGCCAGCGCTTTGAAGCCGATCTTTTCAAGGATCTTTGCGCTGCCGATATCCCAGGGGTTGGGCAATAGCAGCGGCTCTGATTGATGGTGAAGGGCTAGGAAGCTTTCGGCGTCTTTCGCGTCATCCTGCGTCATTGCGTGCTCCGTATGAGAGTCTGTTTGCTTTAACGATGACGAAGGCGCGTGCGTAGCGCAAAGGTTTAGTACTGTTTCAACTGCGGTTCGGTGCAGGGGTTGGATGCCGCCGCTTGAGGGCGCGGCGCGTCAATCACTCCGCTACAGCCTTAATTGTCGTTGATTCCTAGAACCCGTCCGGCGACCGATTTCAATTTCTCTAAGAGCGCCGGATCGCGCGCTTCTGGCGGCGTAATCAGCGCCGTGTCGAGGCAGGTTTCAATCCCCAGTGGCGACGGCGTGCGCGTTGGGCCAAGCCGCGGGGCGAGGTCGGCGAGGAGGCGTTTGGCGTTCTCCGTGTTCGCCTGCATCGTCGCGAGGATCGCCGCGACTTCCACCGCTTCTTCCTCCTCATGCCAACAATCATAATCAGTGACCATGGCGACGCTCGTATAGGGCAGCTCCGCTTCACGCGCGAGTTTGGCTTCCGTGGCGTTGGTCATGCCGATGACGTCGGCGCCCCAAGACTTATAGAGATGACTTTCTGCTTTCGTCGAAAACTGCGGGCCTTCCATGCAGAGATACGTTCCGCCGAACGCATGTTTTATGTTGAGGGCCGCCGCGCTCGCCGCTGCCGCCTTGGCGAGGGCGGGGCAGATGGGATCAGCCATGGAGACATGGGCGACGCATCCCGGTCCGAAGAAAGAGTTCTCCCGGTGGACGGTGCGGTCGATAAATTGGTCGACGATGACGAACGTTCCGGGCGCTAAGTCCTCTTTGAACGATCCGCACGCGGAGAGGGAGAGAACGTCGGTGACGCCGGTTTGTTTCAGGGCGTCGATGTTGGCGCGGTAATTGACCGTGCCTGGCGTCAAGCGATGGCCTTCACCGTGGCGGGCGAGAAAGCGCACCTGCAGCGCGCCGATCCGTCCAGAAACGATGGGCGCTGAGGGGGCTCCCCAAGGCGTGTCGATGGTTAGTTTTTCAACGTCTTCGAGAGCGTTGATGGCGTAAAGGCCTGAGCCGCCGATGACGCCGAGAATGCGGGACTGTTCGCTCACAGCGCGCCTTCGCTAAGGCCGAGGGCCTGTTCAATCTGATCGAGGGCGGCTTCTTCCTGGGGCTCAAGGCGCGTATCGGCGACAATCGCGGCCTGCGCGCCGATGCGCACGGCCTCGGTGTTGCGTCCTGCGCTATGCAGCCAGGCGATATCGTCAAGTATAAGGCCGCTGGTCGCCGCGTAGTCGCTTTTGATCGCCGCAAGAAGGGCGTTGTATTCGTTTTGCAGGATCGCCGCTGGGAAGGCTTTGAAATTCTCATTATTGGCGAGGCTGTCGAGGAAGCGCGCCTCTTCGGCGCGGTCGAAAACGCCGTCGGCGAAGGCGACCATCAAATAGGCGCCGCATGCGGCGCGCGCCTCGCGCCGAACAGGGTCCATAAAGTCCGCATCCGACCCGTCAGTTTCTGTTGGGTCGTTCGTTGAGCCCCCCATCGGCGTTATCCTTCTCTGTCCTCGGTCGTTTCGTCAGCTTCTGACGTCGCCGCAGTCGTCTCGCTTGTCAATTCCGCCGCAAGGAGATCGATGAGACGGTCGATGCCGTCACGTTCGATGACGGCGGCGAACTCGCTGCGTTTCACCGACATGATCGAGGCGCCGTTGACGATGATATCGCGCACTTTCAATTCACCGTCGTCAAGAGCGCGGGTGCGCCAGTCGACGTTAATCGGGCCGCCTTCACTGCGAATGAATTGGGTGCGGACGAAAATGTCGCTGCGTCGGGCGATCGTCTCGGAGACTTCTAAGGGTTGTCCGAGAATACCGTCGAATTGTTCGGCGTATTGCTGGGTGATGTAGTCTGGGAAAACCGTCTCATAGCGCGCGCGTTGTTCGGCGGTCATGGCCTCATAGGCCTGGCGGCCGACCATGAACTTCGACAGGAAGGAAAGCGCTAAGGCGTCGCTCAAGACGGCTTGGAAGTTTTTGAGGCGAGCGGCTTCGTCGGCGTTTTCATCCGTGAGCGCCGTTGAGGCGTCGGCGATCAAGCCTTCGACAAAAGCGACGGCGCGCGCTTCCGGATCGACAGGGGCTGGCTCAGTGTTTTCCGCGGCGCTGGCTGTTGGCTCCGATGGCGTTGTTTGGGCCATCGCCTGCGGCGTCAACGGCGCGATGAGAAGCGCTGATAAAACCGCGGCCTTGCAACCTTGATAAAAGGGGCGCGTATAAACCCGTGACGCCATTTCAACCCTCCGAACTACTCTTCTGTTTGTCGACGTCCAATGCGATGGGCGCCGCTAAACGGGCGATGTCTCTCCTAAGCATGATTTGCCAAGTGAGTCGTGAATACCAAGTATATAGGGAGGAATTAGGGCGCCAAGCGGATGGAAGCCCACGAAATTCTTGGGTCGCGCGCCGCGATTCCCTTACGATTTCGATATGTCACGCGCTCGTGATCAGCGCCTGATCATCTCTCGATCATCGCCCGCGGCGCTGTCCGCCCCGCAGCTTTAACGCCGCCGGCAAGACGATGAGCGTGCACACCAGCGTAAAGGCGATGGCGATCGACAAGAGCTGGCCCATGCTCGCCGTGCCGCGATGGGGCGACAGCATCAAGCTGCCGAAGGAGGCCACGGTGGTTAATGCAGAAAAGAACACCGCCCGCGGCGTCGATGTGCCGAACACCGACCCATCGTCTTCGACATGGCGGTCGCGCATCACGAGGTGAATGCCGCTGTCGATGCCGATGCCCACAAGCAGCGGCAAGACGATGACATTGGCGTAGTTGAACGGGATGTCGAACAAAACGCCTGTGGCGGTGGTTAAGACGGCGGCGAGGATGAGCGGAAACATCATCATCGCGACGTCGCTGAAACGCCGCAACGTGACCCACAAAAAGATCAGAATGAAGCCGAGCGCGAGGCTCGTCGCTTGCAGCATCGCGTTGGAGATGACAGCGCCCGCCTTCTGGGCTTGCACAGCGCCGCCGGCGATATCTGGGAAGGTCGCTTCTACGTCGGTGACGAAGGCGGCGAGGGCGCGAGGATTGCGAACATCTTCCGCGGGTAGCATGTCGACGCGCCAGAGGGCGCCGTCGTCATCTGCCGTTTCGGATCGATAGCGCCGTTTCAGATGGGCGGGCAGGGCGTCGAGATCGACCTTGTCGGCGTTTAATTGTTCGAATAGGCGCGTTGTGAGCGCGTCCCAATAGCGGAAAATATTGTCTTCGATCGCCGGCGCGCGCGACGCCTCTGCGGTGAGGCTCGTTAAAGCGCGCGCGAGCGCCGCGGCCTCAGTTTCTGGGCCGTAAGTCTCGGCGAGACGCGCTTGAAGGACGGCCGCGGCGTCGAGCATCTCGGGGCCGGTTTCCGGCGACGGCTCTGCGTCTAGGGCGAAGGCGAGGGAACCGGCCGCAATATCGATGCGGTCGAGCTTGTCGTCCTGGTTTTCGGGAATGAAAGACGCCAGTGAGCGAACCGCCTGCACCGTCGGCAGCGCTTTCGCGGCGTCGGCGGTGCGCTCGGCTTCGGCTTCGTCTTTTACCAGACGCGTTAGCCGGTAAGGCGCCGTGTCCGGATCTTCAAAGAGGCGTTGAAAGCCGCGGACCGATGGGCTCGACGGATCGCGCAAGGACATGGGGTCGGCGTCAAAGCGCGCTTGCGGCAGCAGCGTGACGGCCCAGGCGCCGAGCAAGATGGTGAGCAGCGAAACGGCAATGGAGACTTTTTCCAAGGCGCCGAAGACGCCGCGTACGGCGCCGGATCGCTTTTTCGGCGGCGGCGGCGTAATCGCGCCGAGCGCCGCGGGCAAGAACGTGACGGCGACGGCGAAGGCGATAAAGACCCCGACGCCGGCGATGAGCCCCAATTGGGCGATGCCGTCAAAGCGCGTTGGAATAAACGCGAAAAACCCAATCGCGGTTGTCGGCGCAGCGAGGGCGAGGGCCGCGCCCACATTATGAACGGCCCCGCGCAGTGAGCGGCGGATCGATTGTCCGGCGCCGCGTCTTTCTTGGACGTGCAGGAGAAGGTGGATCGCGAAATCAAGCCCGAGCCCGACCAGAAGCACGGTGAAGGCGACAGAAACGAGGTTCAGCTCTTGCACCACGAGCGCGGCGAAGGCGGCGGTGAGTACGATGGTGATGATCAGCGACATCAATGTAATGATCGACAAATACGCTGATCGGTAGGCGGAGAATAACAAAATCGCGACCAGGATGAAGGAAAGGCCGAACGAGAGGCCGATGCCCGTCGTCACGGATTGGAGTTCGTCGGCGCGCAACGCCGGATCGCCGGTGACGAAGGTTTCAATGCGTCCGTCAAAACCTTTCGTTAGGTTGTCGAGGTCGCGGTCGAGGGCGCGCAACGCCGGTTTCGCCGGCTGCAGCCGTGTGAAGTCGAGCGCGGGACTTGTATAGACAAACCGGCGGTGGACGCCCGGCGCGTCTGCGTCGTCGTTCTGTGGGCTGAGTGCGCCTTGCCAATCAAAAGGCAGGCTTCCGCCTTCTAACCCCGCATCGATCACCCGCGCGAGTTCGCCATAGATGTCTTGCAGCGTTTCCTGGCCGATATCGGCTTTCTCGGCGAGCGCGTCATTGTCCGCAAGCGTTGTAAACAGCGCGCCGGCTGTAGGCGTCTTTACGAGCGTTTCAATAAGGCCGGCTGCGTCGCTGAGACTGTCGAGCCGGTCGCCGAGTTCTGCGTCGTCAAGATACAAGAGCCCGTTCTGGAGAAAGAAGGGGTCCGCTGAGGGCGCGAAAACACTGGCGAAGACGTCTGGTTGGGCGAGCAGCTGGTCACGTAGCGCGCTTGTGAAGGCTTCCGTCTCGTCGAGGGTTTTCCCTTCAATAATAATGACGACGTCTGATTTTATGTCGGGGAAGGCGGTTCTGAGCGCCAGCGCCTTTTGTTGAAAGGGCAGGGACGGATCGAGCATCGCGCTCGTGTCGGTGTTCACTTTCAGCCGCGTCGCCGCCACATAACCGGCGGCTGCGGTAAGAGCGAGGACCGCCGCCAATGTCACCCAAGATAAAGAGCGCGCGAGCGTGGTCCATCGGATCAAAAAGAACTCGATAATTCGCAGCATGGTTGGAAAACGTCTTTCCCCGTGGTCGACAATTGCGCCGCACAATAGGGGGTCGACCGCTGATTTGCTATCGCCTCAACCGCTCTAGGGACTGCGGCAGAGCGTTCAGGCATCGTCGATTGGGAGAATTTTGCGGTTTTCCACTTCACGTAAAATGAAGCTCGATTCGACGTTCAAGACGTTCGGCATGCGCAAGACGCCTTCGGATAAGAACGCTTCATAGGCGCCGAGCGATGACACTACGGCTCGAATAAAATAGTCGAACTTGCCGGTGACGAGGCAACATTCGACAACCTCCGAACGGCTCAAAACCGACTGCTCGAATTCGCGCATGATGGCGTCTTCTTCGCGGACGAGTTTGACGAGAATCAGCGCTGTAACACTAACGCCCAGCGCTTCTCGGTTGAGTTCTGCGTGATAGCCCTTGATGACGCCGTCTTTTTCAAGCCGCCGCAAACGGCGCAGGCAAGGCGTCGGCGACAGTCCGACTTTCTCCGCCAGATCGGCGTTCGTAATGCGCGCGTCTTCCTGAAGGTGCCGCAGCATTTTCTTGTCGATGGCGTCGAGTTTCATGTCGTTCCGAGTTGGTTGGGTTGGCGCGAAAAATCTGTTTAGTTAATTCTGCCATTATTTTGGCATAATATGCTAGATGTCAATGCGTCCTGTTCGCTATTCACCAACTTTAATGGTGGCCCGCGCAATCACCTGTCGTCGCAGCGCTCCCGACCATCCTAGCGGCGGCGGCGAAAACGCACTGCAAATTGTATACAATGCTTGCCTCAGTGGGCGCGCGCGCGTTAGGTCGAGAGAAGGGCGCATAGCGCTGCATTGAGTCGGACAATAAAGACGCACGAGGGTTGAATGCGCCTGGAAGAAATATCCGTACCGGGATGGGAAAAAGTTGTACGGGCGCGCAATGAAGCGGTGGGGCTCGATTCAATTATCGCCGTGCACGACGCGTCCCTCGGTCCGGGCCTCGGTGGGTGCCGCATTCGTGCGTATGGCGCGATGGAAGACGCGCTTGATGACGTTAAGCGTTTGTCGCGCGCGATGACCTATAAGAATGCGCTCGCCGGCATTCCCTTTGGCGGTGGTAAGGCCGTCATCATCGCTGATCCGAAAGCGGACAAAACACGCGCTTTGTTTGATGCTTTCGCCGAAGCGCTCAACGCTCTTAACGGGCTTTATTACACGGCAGGCGATTCCGGCATCACGGATGATGATCTCGCGATGATCGCGGATGTGACATCCTATGTCACAGGGGTCACCCGCGATGGCGCGGGCGGCAATCCGGCGCCGTTCACCGCGCGCGGCGTTTTTCGCGGCATTGAAGCGGCGGCCGCGGCGAAGTTTGACAATGCCTCTTTGAAGGGCGTGCGCGTCGCCATTTCAGGCATAGGGGCCGTCGGCATGGGGCTCGCCGCGCTCTTGCATGAGGCTGGCGCTGTGCTCACCGTCGCGGATGTCAACGAGGCTGCTTTGTCTGGAGCGGAACAACGGTTCGGCGCGCGCATTGTCGCGCCGGAAGCGTGCGCCTCAGCGGACGTTGACATTTTCAGTCCGTGCGCGCTCGGCGGCGCCGTCCGCGCTGAAACCATTGATGCGATTAAGGCCTCGATTATCGCCGGCGCCGCTAATAATCAATTATGGACGTCCGACATGGATGCTGCTTTGACGGAGCGGGGTATTCTTTATGCGCCTGATTATGTGATTAATGCGGCCGGCGTTATCAGCGTCGGCCTTGAGGTGTTGGGAACGTGGTCTGAAGAGGAAATGACGCGGCGTATCGACGCCATCGGCGGCACATTAACGCGTATATTTCAGCGCGCCGACGATGAAGGCCGCCCGACAGGCGCGATCGCCGATATTATGGCGCATGAAGTGATCGACAGCGCACGGGCTTGAGACGCTGAAAACAGCGCCGCGCGCGCGGCTTGTGTTAGCGAGCGTGATGAATGAAAGGACTCGTCCGATGGCAGAGCAAACCGTAATCGCCGGCATGGCCCGCACGCCCGTCGGCAATTTCAACGGCGCGTTCAAGGGCGTCGCCGCGACGCGGCTCGGCGCGGTCGCGATTGATGCCGCGCTCCAACGTTCCGGCGTCGACAAGGATAGGGTGAGCGACGTTTGGATGGGCTGCGTCTTGCCGGCGGGGCTCGGTCAAGCGCCGGCGCGTCAGGCCGCGCTTGGCGCCGGCCTGCCGCAAAGCGCCGGTGCGACGACGGTCAACAAAGTCTGCGGTTCGGGCATGAAAGCGGTGATGGCCGCAGACGATGCGTTGCGCGCCGGGTCGGCTGATCTTTGCATCGCCGGCGGCATGGAGGCGATGACCAATGCGCCTCATCTGTTGCCTACCGGGCGGGGTGGCATAAAGTTCGGACACGGCCAAATTTTTGATCATATGGCCTATGACGGTCTTGAAGACCCTTACCACGATCATGCGGCGATGGGCGTTTTCGCTGATAAGTGCGCGCGCGAACGGCAAATCTCGCGGGAGGATCAAGACGTTTACGCCGCGCGATCCGTGGCGTTGGCGCAACGCGCGGTCGCTGACGGCACCTTTAAAGAAGAAATAGCGCCCGTCACGGTCAAAACCCGCAAGGGCGAAATGACGGTCGTCGATGATGAAAAACCGGGGCTTGTGAACGCGGAGAAAATTGCAAGCTTGCCGCCGGCTTTTGAAAAAGCGGGAACCGTCACCGCCGGTAACGCCTCGGCTATTTCGGATGGCGCAGCCGCGCTTGTGCTGATGCGCGACAGCGATGTTAGCGATTATGGTGCCGCGGCGCCGATTGCGCGCATTGTTGGCCAGGCGAGCCACGCCCAAGCCCCTGAATGGTTTACGACCGCGCCCATCGGCGCCATTGAAAAACTCTTGGCGAAAACCGGTTGGTCAACGGATGATGTGGATCTTTTCGAGATTAATGAAGCCTTCGCCGTTGTCGCTCTTGCGGCGATCCGCGCTCTCAATTTGCCGGAAGAAAAAGTGAATGTTCGCGGCGGCGCTATTGCGCTCGGTCATCCGATCGGCGCTTCTGGCGCGCGCGTTCTTGTAACTCTAATCGCCGCCTTGAAGCAGACGGGCGGTTCGCGCGGCGTCGCCAGCCTTTGCATTGGCGGTGGTGAGGCGACGGCGGTCGCGGTTGAGCTAATTTAAGCGCCTTGTACGCTGTTTCTTGAATGGCGACCGCCCGGTCTTGCTTTGTGTTTGTATGTTTCCGAACGGGCAGGTTGCGGCTGTTTGACCTAATCACGCTCTTGCAGAACCCGCGGTTTGAGGGGGGCGAGCGGTTGAGCGCGTTGCGGCGTTTTAACCAGCAGATTATGCGCTTTATCAGCCGTCGTCTTCCATTGAGGCTCGTTCGGCGGCGCGGCGTTTCCAGGCGCGACGCCAAGCGCGTGGCCAGAAGTGCTTACTCATCCGATATTTCGGCGGCAGAGAATATTTCCGCATAAGGAAATTTTTCTGTTTTGCCTTACGTCGAGCTAATCGTCTTGCGAGAGCCGTCGCGTCTTCGTCGAGGGCGGAGCCGTTGTCGAGGAGCGCATCGGTCGTGGGCTCGACTGTCTCATCAGCGGCTTTTTCGGCGATAACCGCGTCGTGGATTTCGTCAAACGTAATGTCCGCGTCGTCGCTTAGATCTCGGCCCTTTGGCTCGTTAGGCGTGTTCGCGATCGCGTCTTGTGGATCGTCAAACAGACCTGAGGCGTCGCCGATTGTGTCATCAGTTTTGCGTCCGGCGTCGATTTCCTCGGCGGTGAGGGCGGCGGTCGCGTCTTCAACGCCGACATCGGCGTCTTCATTTGCGTCCGCTTGTGCATCGGAGACGTCGCCCGGCCAGTCATTGTTAGACGCGTAAGGGTCGTCGCGCAGAGGCGCACGACTGAGCGCCGCGGCTGGATCAGAAGAAAGGTCGCCTTCCTTGGCGACATGATCCATTAGGATCGGCACGGCTGGTTTGTCGCGCATCTCAGGCCGCGGCTCATGCATCGGCATCAATACGCGGATGCCGAATTTAAAGCGTGCAGTGGCGCCAGTGATGGACATTTTTTGCGGCGCAAAGACGGCTGCGTCGTCCTCTTCATTTGGAGAGGAGAGCTCGCCCGCAGACATTGTCACGGCGCCGACAATAGCGCCTTCGACATTTGTTTGATTGGGCTGGTCCGCCGCACGATCGTCGAGCGATGCGGCAATCTGATCGGCGGCGTCTTCGTTCGGTGGTGTTTCTTGCGCGCCCGATTCCACGACTAGCCCAGGATCGATAAATTCCTGACTGTCCTGTTCGGCGCTAGCAGGTTCATCCCTAACGGGGGTTTCAGACCCAGATTTCTCGGATCGCGACGTGTCGTTATCAGCGCCGGTTTTTTCGTCAATCTCCACCTCAACGAACGTCTCGGGATCGCGCAATGGCGGCGGCGAATCAGTCACCGCTGGCTCAGCATCCTGCGATGACGCTTGCTCGTTTGCGGTTTCTTGAGAGTCGAGGTCGGGCGCGGGCTCCAGCGCCGCGGTTTCGCGTTCTATCGCGCCCGCCGCGTCGGCGTCATGCTCGACCGCCTCCTCGACCGCGTCCTCAATCGCGTTGACGGCGGGGTGCGTGAGCGCAGCCGCCGCCAAAGAACCCGTAGACGACGGCGCGGAAGGACGCGCGGACTGGGGCGAGGATGAGGGCGCGGAAGGCGGCGAGGAAGCGCCCCTTGTCGGTTTCAATTGCTCGGCAGCCATTGCGCGCTCAACCAGAGAGGGCGCGCGCGCTCCTTCACCGGACTGTTTATCGCTCAATGAAACAGACGACGTCGTCGCCTTCGCGTCTTTTTCTTCGGGGGCGGTTTCTGTAGACGCCGCAATTCCTTCGTCATCACCACTCTCAGCGTCTTCGACGTCAAACATTGAAAACGGCGTGTCGCCAGGAGGGGCATCGTCGTCTATGTCCGATGAACGATCAGAGTCATTCGTCGGGGCGTCTGGATCGACGATGTCCTCCGATTGCGCCTCGATATCCGCCTGCGCCTCGACGCTCTCTTCATGCGCTCCTAACGTCGGCGCCCCTAGCATTGGCGCATCGTCAATTAGCGTTTCGTGGGACCGAGCGTCATCCGCAAGTATTTTGGGGGCCAAGGCGCTCGAATCTTGTCCCTCAGCGTTGCGCGGATCATCGTTCTTAGATGTCACGACGTTCAACTCCTGACGCAACCTTTGTTGAATAAGAGCGGGAGTAGGTGGGACCGGAGCAGACGGAACAGCGGCGGCGGAGACAGCGGGGTCGGCAATAGCAGGTCCGAATGTCGTTTCGGCTGCATCATGACTTGCTTCGCGCAAAACGCCGGTAGGAGCAAGAGAGGATCGCCCCGCCGCGGCCGTTGCTTGGCGCATTGGCGTCGGTTTTGACGATGCTTTGCGGCGAACCCGCGCTTTGCGACGTCGAGCAGGCGTTTCGCCGTCTTGCATTTCCCGTGCGATGCGAGCGGACAGGCGTTCCACCAAGGCTTCGTCGTCGGCTTGTTGGTCCGAGCCGCCTTTCGCCTTTGTATCTTGATCGGTTGGCAAGTTGACGTCGTCACGGAGCCGTGTGGCGCCGGACGCCAAGGGCGCTTTGCGGACATCTGTTTCTTCGGCCGAACTTGCAGAGGCGCCTGTGTTGGGCTCCGGCGCGTTCAGGCTTTGAGCGGTCGGCGCGTCGGATTCCGACGGTGTTGTTTCATCTCGCTCCGCCGCGGCGTGGTCGGCCGCTAACGCTGTGTCAGCGCTTGGGGATAGTGTTGTGTCTGTATCGGCGTGCGCCGGGCGCCGATTGAGCGGGTCGCCTGTTCTGAATAGATCCGCCAGCGCTTCTTTCGTGAGTGGCGGCAAACCAATCAGCTTACGGACGACATTCACGCGCGCCGGGGTGAACCGCGTTAAATCGCCGACCTTGCCGAGATGATTGCCTTGCGCGGCGGCGAAGCCAAGGCTGCGCAGCGCCGTTAAAGAGACTTGGTCTTCGACGCCGACCGCTGAAATCGTTGCATTTTGCGCGCGCGCAAGTTCCAACAATTCAGATATCGCCGACAGGCCGGGGCCGCGCACTGTTCTGGCGAAGCGCAAAATGGCGGCGCCGCCGGTTTTTATTTCTGTGAAAGGAAAAGGTGAGACAGTGCGCAGAAATTCATTCGCCCGTCCGCGCACTTCGATGGCGAGGCGCGCGCCGGTGCCCGCGAGGCGATCGAAACACTTCTTCGCCGCTTCCTCGTCCATATCGACCGGCGGCATTGGACATTCCAGCGTAATGAACTCCGGCGGAAAGCCGCGCTCGCGCGTCACCAAAATGAAATGGTTCGCGAACGCTTCATCGCTGAGATCCGAAAGCGCGAGGTTTATGGAAAAGCCGGGTGCGTAGGGACCGCGCCATTCTTCATAGGCGTTTAGCGCCTGATTGAAGACATAGCGCGTCAGCTCGCTCATGCGTCCTTGGGTTTCAAAGAACGAGATGAAGGCACCCGGCGGCAATAGGCCGAGGGTCGGATGACGCCAACGCACGAAGGATTCCATGCGCGCGAGCGCACCATTGCCCAAGTCGAAAATCGGCTGGAACAGCACTTCGAAGTCGCCGTTCTGTAGCGCCGTGTCGATATCGACGTTCGACAATCGAACCGCGTGCGCCCCCATTTGGCCTCGCTTCCTTCGCGTGTCGCCCAAAACCACTGAAGTCAAAGACGTGCGCCGTTCAGCGCTTCATAAAATCGTCAGTTGAGCCGCATGACGCACTATTAGACGTCGATGAACGGGGACGATGCACGGCGACCAAGCCGAAACTTTGACTCTAGGGCTGTTAAGCCTTTGTTAATCTGACGGGCTGCATCTGCATGCATCCGGTAAACGCCAACACCGGCGTGAGCGATGCGTACGCAAAACTGCATCGTCTTCAGCTGGATATACATTCGCTGGACACTGTTGCGATTCATCGGGGCGAGCAAACATCGCTAAAGGTCGCGTGCTGGCCCGTTTTCCCCACGACGCTGAGCGCGCAACCGAAATGGCGGCGGCGGCGCTGACATGAAACGTTAGCTGCAGGCCGGACGTTTAATAGTCGAATTGCTCGCGCAGAATGCGTTCGTCCAGCGATTGACCGCGGTCGAACAGCAAAGTCATCGACTTTTCTCGGTCTTCACGGGCTTCGACCCATTTAACGTCGCGCACTTCTTCATTATCGGCGACCGCTGAAACGGGACGCGCGTCCCCATCCAGCACTTCGAAGGTCACTATTGCGTCGTGGGGCAGTAAAGCGCCTTTCCAACGGCGCGGCCGAAAGGCGCTTATCGGCGTCAGGGCGAGAAGATGGGCGTCGATCGGTAAAATCGGCCCGTGCGCAGAGAGATTGTAAGCGGTGGACCCGGCGGGCGTCGCTAAGAGGACGCCGTCGCAGGTGAGGCGCTCCATGCGCGTGCGGCCGTTAACGGAGATCTTGATGCGTGCGCTTTGTCGCGTCTGTCGAAACAGCGATACCTCGTTAATGGCGAGCGCTTCGGTGCGCGCGCCGGCGCGGGTCTCCGCGATCATCGATAGCGGGTGGATAACGGCGCTTTCTGCATCGGCGATGCGGGCTTCCAGCGTGTCGAGCGCTGGATTGTTCATCAGAAAACCGACCGTTCCGCAGTTAACGCCATAGACCGGTTTGCCGGTCGCCATATAACGGCGCAGCACTTCCAGCATGAACCCGTCGCCGCCGACAGCGATAATAATCTCAGCGTCCTCTGCGCGGTTGTCGCCGAGCCGTTCGCGAATTCGGATCGCCGTTTCTTCCGCCGCTGGTTTGCCGTTCGATAATATGCAGAGTTTTTTCGTCGCCATCCGAAGCGTCTTTCTAACTGTCGATAGGACATTGCAATTGTCGCGTGCGTGTGTCCATTATTTTGCTCTATAGGCGCACGAATGGATTGGACGGACGCTATGGCCCCCCTTGATGAGCCGGTCGTTGGTGATCTCAACGGCGCCAATCAATTAGGCCGCAACCGGCCGTCGCCCGCTGCTAATGCGCCAGCCGCTGATGCGCCGCTAATCTCTATGGCTGGGCTCCAAAGCGTCAGCGCGCTTACCGAAGCATTCATAAAAGTGCGGGCCGACAGCGAAACGCTCGCCGCGCCGCTATCGCCCGAAGATTGGATGCTGCAATCCATGGAGGCGGCGAGCCCCGTCAAATGGAACCTCGCGCACACGACGTGGTTTTTCGAGACCTTTATCCTCAAGAAGTACAAAGACGGATACGAACCGTTCGATGCGCGTTATGGGTTCCTGTTTAACTCCTACTACAATCAGATCGGCGCTATGTACGCCAGGCCCCATCGCGGCATGTTGTCGAGGCCCACTGCGGACGAGGTGCTGGCTTATCGCGCGCATGTCGCTGACGCCGTCATTGCTCTGGCTCAAAACGCCGACGCTTCCCTGTCGGAGCGGCTGGCGCCGCTCCTGGCGCTTGGATGCGCCCATGAAGAACAGCACCAAGAGCTTCTTCTAACGGACATCAAACACGCGCTGCATCAAAACCCCTTCGCCGTCGCCGCCTATCCAGAGCCGGAGACGTGGGGCGAAGCGGTCGCGCAGCCGCCAGATCCGCTTCAACATGTTTCATGGACGGCGTTTGAGGGCGGCTTGGCGACGATCGGCGTTGAGGGAGAGGGGTTCGCGTTTGATAGTGAAGGCCCGGCGCATCAAGTCTTCCTAAAACCCTTCGCCCTTTGTGATCGATTAATTACGAATGCGGACTATTTAGAATTTATGGACGACGGCGGATATGACAATCCGCAATGGTGGCTCTCTGATGGTTGGGCGCGGGTGCAAGCGGAAGACTGGTGTGCGCCGCTTTACTGGCGCGGCAGTGAAACGGGGTGGCGCACCTACACCCTGCACGGCGAAACACCGATGCCGCTTAACGCGCCTGTGACGCATCTTTCTTTCTATGAGGCGGCGGCATTCGCTGAATGGACAGGATATCGTCTGCCGACGGAAGTTGAATGGGAGGTCGCGGCGCGCGCGCACCTTGAAGAGCACGGCGCCGCCGCTTTGCATAGGGGGTTTCTCAACCCTAAGCAGCCTTCGCCGCCGGCCTCGATAGAAACGTCCGCTCGCTCAGAGACGGGCGTTAAACAACTCTTCGGCGATGTCTGGGAATGGACGGCGAGCCCCTATATCGCTTATCCGGGATACCGCGCAGCGCCTGGGGCGATCGGCGAATACAATGGCAAATTCATGTCCTCGCAAATGGTGCTGCGCGGCGGATCGTGCGCCACGCCGCGCGGGCATGTGCGCCCCACTTATCGTAATTTCTTCCCGCCCCATGCGCGGTGGCAGTTCTCCGGTTTGCGCTTAGCCCGAGACCTGTAGGCGTTTCGGCGCAGCGCTTGAGCGGTGCGGTGTGTTGGCGATGCGAGTCTGCGTTTCGACATTGACAGAGCGCGTTGATCGGGCCGAACTAAGCGCCGACAAATTCAGCGTTCGTTGAGGTTGGCACCTTCAATGAAGCAAATCCGGGAGGATCGTTATGTCGGAACCAGCCGTAAAAGACGCCGCTGTGAACGTCGATGCAGGGTTCAACATTCCAGACCCGAAGACGTTGCCGTCGCTCAAAGGTCAGGTCTCGGATGAGGAGTGGCGCCTGCGCTGCGATCTCGCCGCCGCCTATCGTCTCGCCGCCCTTTATGGATGGGACGATATGGTTTTTACGCATATCTCCGTACGCTTACCGTCTGAAGACGGAAAAGAACGGTTTTTGTTGAACCCCTATGGCCTCTTTTTTGAAGAGATGACGGCGACGTCGCTGGTCAAAGTCGATCTTTCCGGGGCGCCGGTGCAAGAAACGCCCTATTTCACCAACCCCGCCGGATTTACGATCCATTCCGCGCTACATATGGCGCGAGACGACGCCCATTGCGTTTTGCATTTGCATACGCCTTATGGCGTCGCGGTTTCCGCGCAGCAAGACGGGCTGAAGCGCTATACGCAGTTTTCAATGATCGTTCACGACGATACGGCGTACCATGAGTATGAGGGCATCGCGACGGATCTTGACGAGCGTGAGCGCCTCGTGCGTGACATCGGCGCCCATAATTTTCTCATTCTCCGTAACCACGGCACACTGACGGTCGGCGCCAACTGCGCGATCGCGTTCTTGCGCATGTATTTCTTAGAGCAGGCGTGTAAGACGCAAATCCTCGCCCAAAGCGACACGCGGCCGCCGCGTGAAGAAGGTCATGACATGTCAGCGAAAGTGCTGCAGCAGGGCGCGCCGGGATTTGTCAAAGGGCTTGGCGATAATCTCGTTTGGCCCGGCCTGTTACGGCGTCTCAACCGAGAGAACCCTGGTTACGACCAATAGAACGTCGTCGGCCCCCCGTCGGATATATGCCTTGGCTTGGCCGCGGTCGCTATTGAAGGGTTTTCAGATAGGCGATGATCGCCGCGCGCTTTTCGGGGTCTGGTTCGCCGGGATAACTCATGCGATTGCCACGCACGACCGCGCCCGGCGAGGCGATAAAAGCATCGAGTCGCGCCTCATCCCAAATGAAACTCGTTTTCTGGAACGCCCTGGAATAGGCGAACGCGTCGATGCTGGCTGAATAGCGGCCAACAATGCCGGAAAGCGTTGGACCGATTTTGCCGGCTTGCAGTCCTTCCGACGCGGGCCGCACGCTGTGGCAGATAGCGCAGGCCGCGAAGGCGCGTCGGCCGATCGTCTCCAATGATTCTGGTTCGGGGGGCTCTGTGGCGCTCGTTTTCTCGCTCGCGTCGCCGCAGCCATTGGCGAAAATGGCTAAAAACGCTGCTGCTAAGCCTTGAATCGCAATTCGGTGAGTCATTTCTTCATTCCGGAGATTGAGCCCGACGCCCAATGCCGGTAATCGAGAGCCAGCGCAAGCGGCGCTGCGGTGCGAAAGCAAGCGCCAGCGCGCATCCTAGCGTTAATATCGCCGGCTTAGCTCAGTTGGTAGAGCAGGGGTTTTGTAAACCCAAGGTCGGGGGTTCAAGTCCCTCAGCCGGCACCATTTTATGGATCTCACGATAGATCGCTTCGCGATCATCTCCGATGGGGCGGCCTAACCGGCCAGCGTTCGGTCGAACGCTTGGCGTCCCGCTCAAAGCGTCTTTGTTAAGCCGGCGCCACCTTATTTATCGCACGGCATTCGCTCCACACACACCTCCGATGGGGCGACCTGACCGGCCGGCGCACGGGTCGCGTGCTTTGCTCGCGCTTTTGAGGCCCCAAGGAACGGACGGTGGCGGGCTCAATCGAGCCTAATCTCGCGCAGGCGTGTATTTTTTATTGCTGCAACCTATGTCCCACTATGGTTATTTTTCGCGTCCTGTAGAGATCTTGGTAAGCATTTGATTAGGCTTTGCTGTCACGATCACGGCGCTTAGCGAAAATGGTTTGAATGATGGGTAAGTTTCTGCGTTTCCGGAAAGAAGCCGAGACGACGGCGGATCCGATGGAAGCTTTAGTGCTGAAAGAGCGCTTGCGGATGTTGAAGAAAATCAACGTCACCAAAAGGCACGCCAATCTTATGGACGGCCCGCGGCGCGTTGACGATCGCAAAAAAACCCATCGGGTCGGTGAAATCATTATGGATGATGGGCACCGGCTGAGCTGTCTTGTCTCTGATTTTAGCGACAGCGGCATGCGCCTTGTCATGACCGAGTACGGCGAAACGCCCGATAACTTCCGCCTACGGGTCCCCACTCTGGAATTCGACCGGACCGTCGCGGTTGTTTGGCGCACTGAAGACGCGCTCGGCGTCACATTCGCCTAACCTCCGACCCAGCATTCTCTTTGTAAGCAAATTAGACGTCGGTTTGTCATTGTCGCTTTTCGCGTCCATGATCGACGAGTCATATTCCACCTCATTATTTGTGGGTCGCGGCTTTCCTTGACGGCGCTAATCGACGACAACATCGACCGTGAGCGGCCATTCTCCTGATCCTTCGCTTCCTTATGAGCACCGTGCGGTTGGCGCTGGCGCGCATCGATCATTGAGGTCGCCATCGCCGTGCTGGGTCGTCACTGATGGTCGCGCCGGTATTGAAAATCAGGCCTTAGGCCTTGCTGAGGCCGTCTCTCGTCTAATTCCTCTATCGATTACGGTGAAGCGTGTTCACCTTGCGCGACCTTTGAACTGGCTGCCGACCGCGTTTGCGCCGGCGTCGTTGGCGCGGACCGCTCGTGGGTCCGACGTTCTCGACGTACCGACGCCGGAATTGTGGATTGGCTGCGGGCGCCAGGCCGCGCTCTTCTCAATCGCTGCGCGGCGAAGGGCGACGCCGCCGTTCGTTGTGCAGTTGCAAAATCCAAGAGCGCCGCTTGATCGGTTTGATCTTGTTTTGCCGCCGGCCCATGACGGCGTGTCCGGCCCGAATGTCGTTCCCCTTATCGGCTCGCCAAATCGAATCACTGAGGCGGGCGTCGCCGCGGCGGCGTCGCGACTGTCGGCCCGTGTTCTGCCTCGCGCCGGGGGGCGAACCGTCATTGGGTTCGTCATCGGCGGGCCCAACAGAGTATTTCCATTCGATCGCCAAGACGCCGATCGGTTGGCGTCAGCAATTCGCGACGTATCCGATAGCGGCGCATACCCCATCATCACCTTATCGCGCCGATCACCGCCGTGGCTTACGGACGTCGTGCGCAAAGCGGCGCCAGCTGACGCCGTCATTTACGCGCCTAGTTCGGAACCGGGCCTGTGTAACGCAGGTCCATCTGAGAAAGAGGCGTCTGGCAAAGAGGCGTCTGGCAAGGACGTGCTTGGCGAAGAGGCGGGCGAACTGACCGCCGACGAAAATCCCTATCCGGGTTTGCTTGGTCTTGCATCTTCGGTCGTGATCACGAATGACAGCGTTAATATGATCGGAGAAGCCCTTACGGCTGGCGCCCGCGTTCTTGCTTTTCCCTTGAAACCATCTCGTCAGGGGCCGAACAAATTTACCGCTTTCCTCGATAGCCTTATCCAACGTGATCTCGTTCGGTTTTATAGTAAGGAAGATATTGGTGAGTGGCGACCAGACCGCCTCGATGAAACGGCTCGCGCAGCGCGCGAAATTGTCGAACGGTTGCGCGCGCGCCAATAACGCGATTTTTATCGCAAAGCGCGCTCATGCGGCGAACGGTTTTGAAATCGCGATGGACCGCCTAGGTCCACCAAGAAAAGCCGATTACACTTCCGGCAAATTTTTTGATTTTTTTCTTGTGCTTTCGGCGCGCAGTTGCGGTTAAATGCAAGCTGAAGCGGGTTTGTCATGGGCGCGCGACCGCGCCGACAATGGCGGTAAACCCTGGCGGTAAACCAACAAGTTTCGAGCAATCTGAAAGCCCTCTGAGTTGCTCGATTGACTGGCCGGACCTCTCATTAGCGGTCCGGCCTTTTTTATTTCCTAGAAGTGCGTGAAATAGATCACCTTCGCATTTCACTTACGCGCTTTAGGCCGTCATGGCACGGAGCATCCACGCCGTTTTCTCATGGATCTGTAGACGTCCGATCAGAAAGTCTTCACTGACATCGTCGTTCGCCTCGCCGGCGACTTCCACGGCGGCGCGCAATCGACGCACCAGCGTTTCGTGATCGGCGAGCAAGTGGCGCACCATGTCGTCCCCGCTTGGCGGCTCCGCCGGCGCCGGCTCAATCGCCGTCCTGGCGGCAAGACTGGAAAAGTCGCCGGGGGCGAAGACGCCAAGCGCACGAATGCGTTCGGCGATCTCGTCTAAAACAACCCACAATTCATTGTACTGGGTTTCAAACAGCGTGTGCAGCGTTTGGAATTGCGGGCCGGTGACGTTCCAGTGGAAGCCATGGGTTTTGGCGTAAACGGCGTAGGTGTCGGCGAGGACGTCGATTAGCGATTCGGCGACGGCGGTGCGGGCGTTGTCGGCAAGGCCGGTGTTCACGGGACGCGGATCTTGAGCCATGATCGTCTCTCCTTAAATTTGCTATGAGCCGGGCCTCGATCGAGCCCGACCAGATGATGGATACGCCGTTGATCGGCGCAGTTCTGATATAGGCGGGCTTGGGCGATCGATCAAATCGATAATAAGTCTAAGCGTCATCGTTGAAATCGATGGCGGCGACGCCACTACTAGGTCAGTGCAGATCAACGCAGATCAGCGCAAAACCTTTGAATGCGTTGGCAGGCGTCTTTGAGGGTCTCGTCCGACGCCGCATAAGAGACCCGGAAATAGGGCGATAGGCCGAAGGCGGCGCCGGAGACGACGGCGACCCCTGTTTCCTCGAGCAATGCGTCGACAAAATCTTCATCCGTTTTCAGGATGCGCCCCGAGCTCGTTTTTTTGCCGAGAACGCCGCCGCAATTAGGATAGACGTAAAACGCGCCGCTTGGCGCCGCGCACCGCAGGCCTGGCGCATCGTTCAGCATAGACACGACAAAATCGCGCCGCCGCCGATACATGGCGACCCAATCCACAAGATATGATTGATCGCCATCGAGGGCGGCGCGCACAGCATGCTGACTAATTGAGCACGAATTCGTCGTCGACTGAGACATGAATTTCGCCATCGCACGGATCAAAGGTTCTGGACCGGCGCCATACCCGATCCGCCATCCTGTCATGGCGAACACTTTCGAGGCGCCGTTCACCGTTAGTGTGCGATCATAAAGACGCGGCTCTGCGGCGGCGATCGTCGAGAAGGCGGCCGGTTCATAGATAATTTTCTCATAGATATCATCCGTCATCGCCATAACGTGCGGATGCTCGAGCATTACCGCGGCAAGCGCTTTTAACGCGTCTTTTGAATAGACCGCCCCCGTGGGGTTGCTTGGGCTGTTCAAAATCACCCAACGCGTTTTTTCGGTGAGCGCGGCCGCGAGGTCCGTTGGCGACAAAAGAAAGTTATCTTCTTCTTTGGTCGGAACAATCACCGGTGTCGCCCCGGCGAGGCGCACAATGTCTGGATACGACACCCAATAGGGCGCGGGGATAATCACTTCGTCGCCGGCGTTCAGGGTTGCTAAAAGTGCAGTAAAGATGACGGCTTTTCCGCCGGGCGCGACAGAGATTTGGGCCGGCGCATAGGTGAGGCCGTTATCGCGTTCAAACTTCCGGGCGATCGCTGTTTTTAACTCCGGTATGCCGTCGACGGGCGTATATTTCGTTTCCCCGCGTTGGATGGCGTCGATGGCGGCGGCTTTCACTGCGTCGGGCGTATCCACGTCAGGTTCGCCGGCGCTCAAAGAAATGATGTCCTGTCCGCGTGCTTTTAGGTCGCGCGCCTTTTGCGTTACGGCGACTGTCGGCGACGGCACCACGCGCAAAAGCGCTTGCGATAACCGGATGTCGGCCCTGATGTCGGCCCTGATATCGGCCATGAAATTTTCTCCATAAAATGTCGCCCGAAGGCGGGTTTGCGGCGCATTTGACCGGCGCAATGTTGTCTAAAATTATCTTTTCTACGGTGCATCGGACCGCGTCAAAGGCTTAATCGTTCTCTTGCTGAGCGCGCGATCGCCATCTTTCATAATGCCGTGCGCGTTCTCACAGGGTTTTGGCGAAGAACGCGAAGATAAGTATAATTATCTTATAATGTTAGAAAAATTAAACCGTGCCGGTGTGGTGCCGGCCGGCGAGGCGCTCTTTATTGGGGCGCCCTTCGCTATTCCTTGAGCTCTTAAGGTGTGGTTTGATACCCGCTTCGGTGGAAGCAGCCTTGGGAGAGGGCATGGTCGCGGAACTCAAGACCGCTATCAACAATAATAAGCCTCAGCCGTCGCATTTGGAGCATGATGCGCTCGCGGCGGAACGGGTCAAAATCAAGATTGAACGTCACACATTGCTGTTGCGGGGTGCGCCCGTCGCAATTTGCGTGAGCGGCGTCAATGCATTGATCACGCTCGCGGTTGTCTGGGGGAAGATTGATCCGCTGGTCATATCCGCCTGGGCGGGCTCGGTATTTTTGCTGGCGCTTGTCCGGCTGGCGTCTTGGGCGCACGCGGCGAAGCGCCTTAAAAGCGCCAAAACGCTTATCGGATTTACGCGCTTCCATATCGCCGCCATGGCGATCAACGGCGCCTTATGGGGCGCGTTAGCGCCGATGTTCGCGGTGAGCGGACTATTAAACCACGCATTTCTTCCTTTCATGTGCGCCGGCATGACAGCGGCGGCGATCGCTTCTGCGGGCGCGTCCTGGAAAGCGGTGATGGCGTTCAACGTGCCGGTGCTGACCTCGCTCGCGGTCGCTTACGGGATTTTGCTGGACGGGCAGGGGCTCGGCGTGGCGGCCGTCGTCGTCATTTACGCCGTTGCGACGGCGTTCTTGGCGCGCGGCGTTCAGTCGATGGTGACTCGGTCGATAAAGTTGCGCTCACGGAACGATAATGCGTTGTCGTCATTGGCCCGGCGCTTGGATGATGCGCGCGATTCTGAAAAGCGGTTCCGCGCGCTTGTAGAATCCTCAACGGACGTGACGCTTATTTTCTCCCCGGAAGGGGAGATTGTTTACGCTAGTCCGTCTGTTGAAACAGCGCTTGGCGCGCCGGCGCAAATGATCGTCGGCAAGACGATGCGCGAGATTGTGCATCCAAAAGATGTCGGGCCGTTCCGCGACGCCGGCGGGCGTTCACTGAGTAAAATAGGCGAGGTGCTGCCCTTGCCGCATGTTTGTTTGATCGGCGCTGACGGCGCCTATCGAGATTTTGCGGGGCGGCTGACAAACATGCTCTATGTCCCCGGCGTTGAGGGTTTTGTTTTCAATGGTGGACGTTATCAAGAGGAAGTCCGCCATGCGCCGCGCGAACGCGTCGGTTGAGACCGTCTCCATCAAGCGTCTCGTCAACGGACGGGCGCGTTATGGGTTTGGGCCCTCACAGTTCAGGATCAAAGAGGAAAACCTCCAATGTTCGACGAAAAACTAATTCAGATCGGTAATGATCTTGTCGCCTACAACAACGCAGACCAATCGCGAAAAGCGCTTGACGAACTCTATGATGAAAACGCCGTCTCAGTAGAAGCCGCCGCAGCGCCCGACACGCCGGGCCGCGAAGTCAAAGGTCTCGCGAACATCCACGGCAAGCATGACTGGTGGGACAGCGCCCATGATGTGCACAGTTCGAAGGCGGAGGGGCCGTTCTTCCATGGCGATGACAGAATCGGCGTGATTTTTGAGCTCGACGCAACGACCCGTGAGACGGGTGAACGTTTTCAGATGCGTGAGCTAGCCGTTTATCATGTCCAAAACGGCAAAATTGTGCGGGAAGAATTCTATTACCCCGCTCAGTAGAAACGGTTTGGGTATCAGAACGCGCAGTTTGCGTTGGGTCCAAGCGTCATTGAAGCTGGTCGCGTCACCGCCGTTTTAGCGGTAAGGCCAGAGATTTAAATCGCTCGTTCGCTAGCCAATTATTCTAACGGTTTCAGTCGGTTGTTCCTCTGCGGGTAGGCTTTGCGCCGGATTGACCATTGGTCGATAGTGCGCGAATGCCACGTTTTTAGACTGTGTTCGGGGCCTTTCGCGCTTCTTGTTGCGCCGCCGCCGCTTAACCCTATAAGGTCCGCCCGTTATCCATACTTTCCGAGCGGGGCGGTTGGCGCGTTGGCGGCGGCGAGAAACATCTCTGTTTGCGCATTAGCGGCGATCTTGATGATCGTATCCCAAGTCTTGGGCGCGGCCGTTCATGCGGAAGTGTGCGACGACGGCGGACCTCGGCGCCATCTCGACCTTGTCAGTGAATTCGAATTTGCGCCGCATCTTGCGTTCGCCCACACCCATGAATTCGGACACGATCACGCCTCTGAGCATGGCCAAGACGAAGAGAAACGTCCGCACGATCATGAACGTTCGGAATGCGTTGTCTGTCTCGCTGCGCCGATGGCGTCCGATCCGGGGGACATGGAGCCGGCTTTCGCGGCTCCGAGCGTTCGCAAAACCGCTAACCGCTTAGCGATCCTGTCTTTCTCGCTCGATGCTGAGACCTGGGACGCCGTTCGATCGCGCGGACCGCCTCTCTCTTAAGAGCAATCCCGAGCCCAACGAATTCAATATTGCGCCGTCTTTCAACGAGTGGCGCGTCATCCTGTGTCATTCCCCAAAAGGAACTTTTCCATGCGTGTTTCGCGTAAGCTTTATGCCTCTGCCTCGATCCTTTCTATCGCCCTTTATTCAGCTGCTGCGCAGGCCGGCAGCGGCGCTGCGAACATCGGTGACGAGATCATTGTCTCCGCATCGCCGATCGCTCGCCCGGTGGACCAAACCATCGGCGGTGCGTCCGTCGTCTCGTCCGATGAATTGCGTCGTCGTCTCGAAAACTCGATCGCCGAAACCATTCGCCGCGAGCCGGGCGTTTCGTCGACCTTCTTTGGCCCTAGCGCCAGCCGCCCGATCATTCGGGGCCTCAGCGGCGACCGCGTCCGTGTTCTTGATAACGGCATCGGCTCGATCGACGCTTCCGTCACGAGCCAGGACCATGCCGTCACGATTGATCCGGCTGCTGCCGAACAAGTCGATATTGTCCGCGGCACCGCGATGCTGCGCTACGGCTCATCGGCCGCTGGCGGCGTTGTCAACGTCATCAGCAACAAAATTCCGACGCGCGTTCCAGAAGGCGACATTGATGTCTTCGCGAACGTCGGCAACTCCACCAATGACGACGGCTTCCGTTTCGGCGGGTCCGTTGACGCGGCGCTTGGTGAAGTCGGAAACGGCACGATCGTTTTACACGGCGACGGTTTTTACCGCGACGGTGACGACTATTTGATCCCGGGTTTTGCGGAGTCCGCTGCGCTGCGCGCCGCTGAAGAAGCCGAAGGCCCAGAAGAGGACGAGGAAGAAGAAGTGTTCGGCGAAGTCGAGAACACCTTCTACGAAACCCGCGGCGCCACGGGCGGCCTTTCCTGGGTGTTCGAAGACGGGTTCATCGGCATTTCCGGCACCGCGATCGACAGCCTTTACGGTGTTCCCGGCGCCCATGAGCATGAAGAGGGCGAAGAAGAAGAGGAAGAAGAAGAAGAAGGCGAAGAGGAAGGCGGCGTCACGCTTGACGTCCGTCAACGTCGCATCGACCTCGCCGGCGAAATCAATCGCGATTTCGGGCCGTTCAACAAAGCGTCGCTGCGCATTGGCTTCGCTGACTATGAGCACATTGAGTTCGAACCGAACGGCGAGGCCGGCACGGTCTTCTCTAATGAAGGTTTGGAAGGCCGTTTGGAGCTTCTTACCCGTCCGAAAGACTATGCGGGCTGGGAAGCGAACGGCGCTGTGGGCTTGCAATTCCGTCAACGTGAGTTTTCCGCGATCGGTGAGGAAGCCTTTGTTCCGCTGACGGACTCCTCGCAGTTCGGCGTTTTCGGCGTCAAAGAAGCCACCAAAGGCAATTGGCGTTTGGAGATTGGCGGGCGCTATGAGCATACGTCCCATGACGGCCAAGCGACGGGAGAGATCTTGGACATCGATGTTGATCGCACGTTCAATTCTTTCTCCGTCTCGGGCGGCGTTGCTTACACGCCGACCGAAGAGATCTTTCTTGGCGTGACGGGCTCTCGCACCGAGCGTGCGCCGTCGATTGAAGAGCTTTTCTCAAACGGTCCGCACTTGGCCACGAACGCCTTTGAAATTGGCGACATCACGCTCGACGAAGAAGTCGCGCGCGGCGTTGAAGCGACGGCGCGTTATACAAGCGGCGGCTTCGCGATTGGCGTCAATGGTTTCTACACGTCTTATAAAGACTTCATCTATGAAACCGCGACGGGTGAGGAAGAAGACGGCCTGCCGGTCTTCCAGTTCTTCGCAAACGACGCCGAATTCATCGGCTTCGAAGTTGAGACTGGCGCTGAGCTCTTCAACTGGGCCGGCCTTGATTTCAGCGCTGATGCTTCGGCGTCTTATGTGCGCGCAACGGTCGACGCTGCGGATGAAGACCTGCCGCGTATTCCGCCGCTTCGTGGTTTGATCGGGATTGAAGCCAATTCCGAGTTCTTGGATGTCCGCGGTGAAGTCGAACTTGTCGATGAACAAAATGACGTGGCGGCGTTCGAGTTGCCGACCGAAGGGTTCACGCTCTTCAATCTCTATGCGTCCTACCGCCCGACGGGCACCGACAGCATCATTTCGTTGAATGTCGCTGCGACGAACTTGTTCGACGAAGAAGCCCGCCAGCACGCTTCGTTCGTTAAGGACTTAGCGCCGCTTCTCGGCCGGAACATCACGTTCTCGGTTTCGGCGAACTTCTAAGTCGCCAGGAAAGACGAGCTCGAGTGGGGCGCGCTGGTATCGGCGCGCCCCATTTTTTTGACTACATCTTCAGCGGTTTGCGGGCCGTGTTGGTGATTTTGTTGTCCCGAATAACGGGATCAAGCTTGGTGTCGTTCCGCAGAAGCTGGCCGCCATTGTAATGATTGATGATCTCATTGCCTTCGATCGTCAGGCTCAAGGCGTCGCCGCCGCGGGTGAGGTCGTAATTGACGATTGACCAGTTATCGCTGTCGGCGGACTGGATGATCTTATTGTTGACGATCGTCACCGCGCCGCCTTTGGACGCATCGACGGAGTAGCTCGTCCGGCCATAGGCGTCGTCCATCAGCGAGCCGCGAATGATGGTTTCGTCGGCGAGGCTTTTGACATGGTGCCCGATCCGCGTGCCGATGAACTTGCTGTCTTGGATGTCGAGGCGCGCGGCGCGCAAGACATAGATCCCGTGGGATTGTCCGTCGCCAAAGCCATTGTCCATAAATGTGGTGCCGGTGATTGTGATGACGCCGTTAGCGTCGCCGGTCGACAAAATGCCGTCTTCATTGCTGTCAAAGACGCAATTGACGATGGTGAGATCACGGCCTTCATGGCGCACGCCCGCGCCATTGCGATCCCAGGAACTGGTGTTGCGGAAGGTGAGGTTCTCTAAGCGCAAAGAGACGCCGGAGAGGGGAATGAGAACGCCCTTTTCCGTCGTTTCCGCCGATCGAAGTACAGCGACGCCGTCTTCCGGCGCTGGCCCTCTGAGCGTCACGTCTTTATAGAGTTTGAGATCTTTTATGTCATAGTCGCCGGCGGGAATCTCCACAACGCCGCCGCGCGAGGCGCGCGATATCTCTTTCACCAGCCATTCGCCGTCCTTGGCCGAGACGCCGCCGGCCGAGCAGGCGGCGAGGGTGACGATGAGCGCGCTGGCGGCTACGGGGCGCCGTGCTGCTGAAGGAAGACTTTTGGCTGGCTTATTGTGTCCGCGCATGGGTGACGGTCCTTAATTGTTGGGCGTGTTGTTGTGCGTGGCGCTCCGCGCCGTCGGAGATATCCGTTTCTACCATGGATCGCCTTCGCAGATCGTAAAATTTGCGCTGAGAAATGACCTTGGCGCAGGTCTTGGCGCGCTTAAAGGCTTGATAATCGGGCGTTGGCGGTCCAGACCTTCGTCGAGCTGGGGCTTGGCGTCGCGGAGCGCTATGTTGCGGCCGATGAGGGGTTTCCGGCGGCCTAAACAAAGACTATGACCGGTCGAAAAACGACCGATACAAAGCGCAATTTTTGCAGTAATGATCCGCGTGAACGCCGTCGGGCGAGGCGGGCCGGTACAGCGCCGCCTGGAACGATGGTTAGCGAGGTTCTTTGGCGGCCTTGGTCGTTGAACGATGCGCGCGAGACCCATCGCCTGTTTCTATCGGTGATGCGGGATAGCTCCGGTGATGATGATTGGACGGCTAGGACGAAAAGACCAAAGTTGGACGAAAAGACCAAAGTTGGAAGATGGGGCCGATTGTGGGGCCCGACGATAAGGCATGGACGACGAATGACGACGACTGACACTTCCGCTCCGAAACGGGTTTACAGCTTCGGCGCGAAGACGGCCGAGGGCGATGCGGGCTTGCGCAATCTCCTTGGCGGCAAGGGGGCGAACCTCGCCGAAATGTCCAATCTCGGGCTGCCGGTCCCGCCAGGCTTTACGATCACCACCGAGGTCTGCACGGCGTATTACGACAATGGGCGAAAGTTCCCTGACGGCCTCGCCGCTGACGTGGACGCGGCGTTGAACAAAGTCGGCGCCCATGTGGATCGCGCGTTCGGCGACGCTGAGCAGCCTTTGCTGGTTTCGGTGCGCTCCGGCGCGCGCGCCTCCATGCCGGGCATGATGGACACGGTTCTTAATCTCGGCTTGAACGACGCTACTGTCGAAGGCTTGTCGACGCTCGCTGGCGACGCGCGCTTCGCCTATGACAGCTATCGCCGTTTCATTCAGATGTATTCGAATGTGGTTCTCGGTCTCGATCACCACATGTTCGAAGAAATCCTTGAGACGTATAAAGACGAACGTGACTACTTCCTGGATACCGATTTAAGCGCGGATGATTGGAAGGCGGTTGTCGACGCTTATAAAACGGCTGTGCGGGACGCCACCAATGCTGACTTCCCGCAAGATCCGAACGCCCAATTGTGGGGCGCTATCGACGCCGTTTTCGGCTCGTGGCGCAATGATCGGGCGAATGTCTATCGCCGTTTGCACAATATTCCTGAAAGCTGGGGCACCGCCGTTAACGTCCAGGCGATGGTCTTCGGCAATATGGGCGAAACCTCGGCGACCGGCGTCGCCTTCACGCGCGATCCGTCGACGGGCGAAAACGCGCGCTATGGCGAGTTTCTCATCAACGCCCAAGGCGAGGACGTCGTCGCGGGCATCCGTACGCCGCAAACCCTGACGAAGCGCGCCCGCGAATCCATGGGCGAGACCGCGCCGTCCATGGAAGAGGCGATGCCGGCCGCGTTTGGCGAGCTGTCGGATATTTTCGAAAAGCTCGAGCGCCACTATCGCGACATGCAAGACATTGAGTTCACTGTCCAAGACGGCGTTCTGTGGATGCTGCAGACGCGCAACGGCAAACGCACCGCGCCGGCGGCTTTAAAAATCGCCGTCGATCTGTGTCGGGAAGGCCTAATCACCGAAGAAGAAGCGGTGATGCGGGTCGACCCTCATTCGCTCGACCAATTGCTGCACCCGAGCCTCGATCCCGATGCGCCGCGTGACTTGCTTTTATCGGGGTTGCCGGCTTCACCGGGCGCGGCCTCGGGCGAGGTCGTTTTTAACGCCGACGAGGCGGAGCGTCTCGCCCAAGAAGGGCGCAGCGTCATTCTTGTCCGCGTTGAGACGAGCCCGGAAGATATTCACGGCATGTACGCCGCCGCCGCCATCGTCACCGCGCGCGGCGGCATGACAAGCCACGCGGCGGTTGTGGCGCGCGGTATGGGCCGTCCGTGCGTTTGCGGCGCTGGTGATTTACGCATTAACACCGCCGCCGATCAGTTAGAAGTCGCTGGCCGCGTCGTGAAACGCGGTGAGGTCATCACCGTCGACGGCGCCGAGGGGAAAGTCTATGTCGGCGACGTCGACAAGATTGAACCGGAACTCGCCGGCGACTTCGGCGAACTTATGGGGTGGGCGGATAAACACCGGCGGATGCGGGTGCGCGCCAACGCTGAAACCCCGCGCGACGCTGAAACGGCGCGCGGCTTCGGCGCGGAAGGCATCGGCCTTTGCCGCACCGAGCATATGTTCTTCGACGCCGACCGCATCATCGCCGTGCGCGAAATGATCCTTGCCGAAGACAAAGCCGGCCGCGAAGCGGCGCTTGCGAAACTTTTGCCGATGCAGCGCTCGGACTTTGTCGAGCTTTTCAAAGTGATGAGCGGCTTGCCGGTGACCGTGCGGCTTCTAGACCCGCCTTTGCATGAGTTTCTTCCGCATACCGACGCTGAGATTGCTGAAGTCGCGGCGGCGAGCGGCTTGGACGCCTCGGCCTTAAAAGAGCGCGCTGACAAGCTGAAAGAATTCAACCCAATGCTCGGCCATCGCGGCTGTCGTCTCGGCGTTTCCTATCCGGAAATTTACGAGATGCAGGCCCGCGCCATTATCGAAGCGGCGGTTGCGGTGAAGGCTGAGACCGGCGAGGAGGTCATCCCCGAAATCATGGTGCCGCTCGTCGCCGTGAAGCAGGAATTGGCGTTTCTGAAAGAGCGCATCGACGCGGTCGCGAAAGCGGTGCTCGCTGAGAAAGGCGTTAGCCTATCCTATCTCGTCGGCACGATGATTGAGCTGCCGCGGGCGGCGCTCATCGCTGACGCCATCGCCGAGGAGGCGGAATTCTTCTCCTTCGGCACCAATGATCTGACGCAAACGACATTCGGCCTGTCGCGGGACGATTCGGCGGCCTTCTTGCCGGACTATCTGCGCGCAAAAGTCTTGGAGAACGATCCTTTCGTCACGCTCGACCGCGACGGCGTCGCCGCGCTCGTCGAATTAGCGGCCGAGAAGGGACGCAAAGCCCGGCCCGATATCAAGCTCGGCATTTGCGGCGAGCATGGCGGCGATCCCTCGTCCATCGCCATCGTCGAAGAAATCGGCCTTGAATATGTCTCCTGTTCGCCGTATCGCACGCCGATCGCGCGGCTTGCTGCGGCGCAGGCTGCTTTAGCGGCGAAAACCCGCGCTTAGCTTTAGCGGCGTTTCGCTTTTCGCGATGGTTTCGAGGGCGAATTCTTCCTCTGGCCGTTAGCGGCCAGCGAGATGTTAACAAAATTTTTATCCGGCGCGTTTGCCATAGCCGGAGGGCGTTCGATCCCCCATGGCCCGGTGTTTTTGGGCGAGCAAGGTGCGTTAGGGGACCGCGTGCGGGCTATTGCGGGCGAAGGGTGATCTTGAACGATTTCTCGTCAGCAACGATTTAGCAGGTGGTTGTTTTGTTCGGCGAGCAGCCGAGCGAGCGAAGAACCGAGGACTTTAGAGAAGACCATGAACGGCGCGGCGTATCGCCATATCCCTGAGGTCAATTGGACGTCCCGCAGCTTGCTGGCGGCGACGGGCTTTGCGGTGTGTCTTCTTATGTCCGCATTCGGCGCCGCCGCCTCGACCAAACAGATGGCGGCCATGCGCGCTGCAGAAAAGGCGCTCGCCAATGAGGCGGAGATCGTCGCGGCGCTCGCTGATCATCTGGCGGCGGAGACGGCCAATCTACGCGCGGCGACATTCGCGCCAAGTCTGAAGCCGGCGACGACGCTCAGCGACGTAATGTCCGGGGATGACACGATTAGCGATCTTCTCGCCCTCGACACCGGTATGGTGCCTGCGACGAAAGCGAAAGCGGCCGAGAGCAAATGCCTCGCCCAAGCGATCTATTACGAAGCGCGCAGCGAAAGCCGGATCGGTCAACTCGCGGTCGCTGACGTTGTGCTGAACCGCGTCGCGAGCCGCGCCTATCCGTCGACGATTTGCGGGGTTGTGTTCCAAGGCAGCCATCGGCGAACCGGTTGCCAATTCTCGTTCACCTGTGACGGCTCAATGGACGCGCGTTTGAATACGCGGTTATGGCGTCAAAGCGAACTGCTTGCGGCTGCTGTCTTGTCCGGCATGCGGTTGCCGGTGAGCCGTGAAGCGACGCACTATCACGCGAATTACGTTTCACCGAAATGGGCGGCGAAGATGACGCCGACGGCTGTTATCGGGAAGCACAAATTCTATCGCTTCAGGACGCGCCGATCCCAACCCGCCGCGCCCGTTACAATGTAACTGCCGTCAAGGCGGCCCCTCTCAAAATTCGAACCTTGCGAACAATTAAACCTGCGCGTTGAAAGTCAACGCGTTGTGTTTACTGAGGTCTGAATGCCTCACGCGGTTGTGAGTGCAAGCATATCTCGCGCATTAGTATCGCCCGTTGTTATGGTTAACGCGAAGGGTGATCTGCCCTTTCTCAGGCGTTCGTAAGGTTAACGTCTTGTGTTCCGCGCATCCATTTGGAGGGAGAGTTTATGCGTGCTGTATTAGCCGCCTGCGCTATCTTGATTTCTTTAGGGTTTTCAGCTGCTAAGGCGAACCCGGTCGCCCTTGTCGGCGGCGAGACCCGCATTCAAGTGACGTTTGATCTTGCAAGCGCAGGGTTAACGCCGTCGCTTCAAGGCTCCGCTACCGCCGAAAGTAATGGCTTCGGATTTCCTGTGACGGGCGGCGCGCTCGACGGCATCGCCGGAACGATTGAGCACGAAGGCTCTGGCGTCTTTTTGACGGATGGAAGCGATACCGTGTTTGCTGGCAATTTTATCATCGACACCGTCCAGCAATTGGTTTTCGGCGACGTTGAAGTCAACAACAATCCTTTCGCTGACGATGCGCCGCTGTTTTCGTTCGACGCTAGCTCGGTTAGCGTGATGGAGTTGACGGATCTTGATAATCCGTCGCTTGCGCTTCTCATCACTGGCACGCTCGCCGGCGCCCTCAATGCTGTTTTCGGCACCCCGCTCAGTCTTGAAGGCGAGCAGTTCGCACTTGCCGCGACCGCGCCGATCCCGACGCCAATCCCTGGCGCGATTTGGCTCTTCGCAGCCGGTGCTGCGGGTCTGACGGCCGCGCGACGCCGTAAAGCGAACGCGTAACGCAGCGGGCTTTGCCCAGAACTTTAAACATTGATTGAAGGCGGTTTGCCTCAAGGCGGACCGCCTTTTTTATTCTGAGAGAAAATCGAGGCCGAGGTCCAAACAGGGCGCCGAATGGGTGATCGCGCCCGATGAAATAACATCAATGCCGGTTTCTGCGATGGCGGCGACCGTTTCCAAGGTGACATTGCCCGACGCCTCGAGAACGGCGCGTCCGGCGGCGATGTCGACGGCGCGCGTTAGGTCTGGCGGCGCCATGTTGTCTAACAGAATAATGTCCGCACCGGCGCTAAGCGCTTCTTCCAATTGATCGAGGCGGTCGACTTCAATCTCGATACGCATCGTATGGGGAATGGCGTCGCGGGCTGTCTTTGCGGCCGCGACGATGCCGCCCGCTGCAGCGATGTGGTTGTCCTTAATCATCACCGCGTCAAAAAGGCCGAAGCGATGATTAACGCCGCCGCCGCAGCGCACGGCGTATTTCTCCAGCGCGCGCAATCCGGGCGTTGTCTTACGGGTGCAGGCGATTTTTGCAGTCGTATGGGCGACGGCGTCTACGAGCTGAGCGGTGGCGGTGGCGACGCCGGAGAGGCGGCCTAGAAAATTTAAGGCGACGCGTTCGCCGGTGAGAACGCCGCGCGACGGTCCCTCTATCACTGCGAGCGCTTCGCCGGACTTAACGCGCGCACCGTCTTGGCGTGCCGGCTCAAACTGAATTGTCGGATCGGTTTGCCGGAAAGCGGCTTGCGCCAGGGCAAGGCCGGCGATGACGCCGGGGCGGCGCGCGACGATCGCCGCCTTAGAGCGCGCATTTTCCGGGATGCAAGCCGCCGTCGTGACGTCGCCGGCGAGGCCGAGGTCTTCTTGTAAGGCGCGCGCGACTGCCTCTTCGATGATGTGGCGGGGCGGCGGGAGAATGGCGCTGTCAGTCGTCATTGGCTTGACCTCGCGATAAGGGCGTATGTTGAACCTCTACGGACCGGATGGCGTCGGGCGCAGCTAGGCGGCATACGGAGTGATATGCATTCGGAGCTTGTTGCGGGAAATCGGATCGAAAATGGCCGCCGCGGCTTTCTTCGCGCGCCGCAGCAGCGGTTAAGACCAGACGCGCGGTGATCGCGAGCGAGTAAAACCCGCTGGTCATCGCGCCGCTTGACGTTTGCGCATCGATAAGCTCATCGAGAACGCGCATGGTCTCCGTCAAACTATCCTTAGACCGAATAAGCGCCGCGCCGTCGGACATGGCGTTTCTGAGGGTGGCCGTTGCGGTCGGGTCGGAAGGCGCGGGCGGCGATTCTAGCCGATCTTCAAAAGCAGCGTGCGACGTTGTCGGCGCATTTAGGGGTGTGCCTCGTAAATCATCGGCGATGCGCGCGCCGAAAACGATCGCCTCTAAAAGCGAGTTCGACGCTAGACGGTTCGCCCCGTGCACGCCGACGGAGGCTACTTCGCCGACGGCCCATAAGCCGTCAATGCTCGTGCGGCCGTTAAGGTCCGTCAGGACGCCGCCCATATGGTAATGGCAGGCGGGCGCCACGGGAAAAGGTTCTTTCGACGGATCAAACCCGGCTTCTGTAACCGCTGCGTAGACGGCGGGGAAGGCGTCGGCGAACCGTGCCCCGACGGCGCTTACGGCATTGAGATAAGCGCCGCGGCCAGCGGCGCGTTCCGCTTCGACGGCGCGGGCGACGATATCCCGGGGCGCGAGGTCTTTATCTTTGTGATAGCCGGCCATGAAGGGCCGGCCGTCTTTATTGACGAGAACAGCCCCGTCGCCGCGCAGGGCTTCCGTCGCGAGCGGCGCCGGATCACGGCCGGCGTCAATGGCGGTGGGATGGAATTGTACAAACTCCGGATCGCGGATCGCGGCGCCCGCCCGTGCAGCGAAGGCGAGGCCGTGGCCTTGGGCGCGCACAGGGTTTGTCGTGACCCCATAAAGCCCGCCAAGTCCGCCTGTCGCCAGCACCGTCGTCGCCGCCGGTAAGCGCGCACGCACGCCTGCGTCGACGTCGAATACAAGGAGGCCCGTGACGGCGCCATTATCGTCGACAATGAGGTCTTCCATGACCATCCGTTCAAGGATGGTGATATGCTCGGAAGCTTGCGCCGCTTTGAGAAGCGCCGCCATGATGGCCGCGCCGGCTTGGTCGCCAGAGGTGTGAACGATGCGGTCGCGGCTATGAGCCGCCTCGCGGCCGACTTTTAATTGTCCGTCCTCGGTTCGATCGAATGGCGCGCCATAGGCGATAAGATCGTCAATCCGCGCCGGGCCGTCTTCACAAAGCGTTTTGGCGGCCTCAGGCCTGACAAGGCCGTCGCCGGCGGCGATGGTGTCGGCGATATGGGCGGCGACGCTGTCATCTGGTCCGATGGCCGCCGCGACGCCCCCTTGAGCCCAATAGGATGACCCGCCTTTGCCGAGGCGGCGCGCCGTCAGCACGGTGACCGGCTGCGGCGCGAGTTTTAGCGCCGTGAAGAGACCGGCGACGCCGGCGCCAACGATGACGACGCCGGTAGGGTCTAGTGAAGGGGGCTGCGCCGTCACGTCAGTGAGGTCCTCGCGCGGCTATGGCCAGCGCGTTCTAAGGACGGCTTTCAATGGCCGCGACGTCCGGCGCGCCGTCGGCGGTGTACATGCTCTGGCGCGTCAAAGGCAGGGCGATCATTCGTTCGATCGGCAGGCGTGCGCGTTCAATGATCGCCTCGTCGATCAGCACTTCATGCTCGCCGTTTTGCAAGGCGTTTAAGATCTTCGGTAGCGAAATACGCTTCATATGCGGGCAGAGATTGCACGGACGGACAAAGTTCACGCCCGGGTTTTCAACCGCGACATTGTCCGACATGGAACATTCCGTAATAAGAACGACGTTCTTCGGTTGGTTGTCCCGCACAAAATTGCTCATGCCGCTCGTCGAGCCGGTGAAGTCGGCCTCGGCCAGAACGTCCGGCGGGCATTCTGGGTGCGCTAAGACGACAAGACCCGGCGTGCCGTCACGCATTTCTTTGATGTCCTCGACCGTGAAACGTTCATGCACTTCGCACGAGCCCGCCCAAGTGACGATCTTGACGTCCGTCATCGCCGCGACATTGCGCGCTAAATACTGGTCCGGCAGCAAGAGCACCGTGTCGGAGTTCCATTCGCGCGCGGCGTATTCGACGATTTCCACGGCGTTTGACGACGTGCAGCAAATATCGGTTTCCGATTTTACGTCAGCGGTGGTGTTCACATAGCTGACGACGGGCGCGCCCGGATATTTCTCTTTCAAGAGACGGATATCCGCGCCGGTGATCGATGAGGCGAGGGAACAGCCCGCACGCAAATCCGGGATCAGAACGGTTTTTTCCGGACACAGAATCTTTGACGTTTCCGCCATGAAATGGACGCCGGCTTGAATGATGATGTCCGCGTCCGTTTTCGCCGCTTCCTTCGCCAATTGCAGGCTGTCGCCGGCGAAATCGCCAACGCAGTGGAAGATTTCCGGCGTCATGTAATTGTGCGCCAGGATGACGGCGTTCTTTTGTTTTTTAAGGTCGTTGATCGCCGCGATATAAGGGGCGTGCGTGCGCCACTCTAATTCCGGCACAAACTTAGAAACGCGAGCATAGAGATGGTCGGTTTTCGCGCGCACCGCGTCCGTGAAGGGCAGGGGCGATGTGCTGTTAAGCGATGTCGCGCGCATGTTTGACGACACAGGCGCGTCACATGTTTGCGATGTCGTCGACCCTATCGCCGGCGTTCCTTCGTAACCATACGCCGCCATACTACCACCCTCCTATTAATGCTCAGGTAGAGCATATATGGTGTGTAAAAAAAGCCCCGCAAGGGCGAAGCGCGAAAAATACGGGAAAAGCGCGGCTCGTCAAGCGCTGATTCGACGACTTTTTCTATTCTGGGCATGAAATCCTTTGTTTAATGTGGTTTTACATCGATAAGATCGAAGCCCAGGCGTTCGAAGCGGATCGTCTTAAATTTCTTGCTGCTAAAGCTTAAACGCTGGCGATTGGCGCAATCTGGGAATGGCGAGGCCACGTGCAGCACGGTCAATCTTCGTCGCGCCAGAGACATTGAACAGGGCTGCCGGCCGGCCGCTCGGTTGCTGGACCATTTCGTCGGTGCGCTCCACCAGGCCGCTGCCTTCGACGCTGCGCCGGAAGTTCTGTTTGTGAAGCTGAAAGCCGACAATCGCTTCGACGGTTCGCTGCAGCGCCAGCAAGGTAAAGGCGCGCGGCATAAGCTCGAAAACGACGGCGCGATATTTCAGTTTGCCGCGCAATCGGCCAATGGCGGTGGCGAGGATGCGCCTATGATCGGACGCCATGGCGGCGCCTAAGAGCCGCGTCGCAGCGGGGTCGGTGCGCGGTTCGGGCAGGCCAGCCGCGGCGCGGTCGCGCCAAGCTTCTTCAACGAGCCCGGCTTCATACATCAACTCATAGCGATCGAGGGCGCGCTCTTCTTCCCAGCCGACGCCTTGCAGCCCGAAGGTGAGGGCGGTGCGGTCTTTGCGCAAAATACACTCGCGATCGTTCACGCCGCGCGTGGTCCAGTCTTTTAAGCCTGGCAATATCGTTTCGGTAATGACGGCCGGCTCGCCGCGGCGCCAATCTTCCCATGGAAAACAGTCGTACCAAGATTTCCATATGGTGTCGGCCCGGGCGATGTCCGCGGCCTCGTTTGCGAGCGCTAAATACCCGACGGACACGATACGCGCATCTGCTGCGCCGCCGGCGATGAGCGCTGCCGGCGCGGCGCGGCCTTTATCGCCGAACGTATAGAGTTGTTCGATGAAACCGAGGCGGACATTGGTTTGCCGTTCCACCCAGTCTTTTAGTCCGATCTCAAAGGTTCGGTGGCGCGCAGGGTCAAATGGACCGTAAGGCAAGCTGTAGCGGCTGTCATTATCGCGTACACAGAGGGTTTTTGGGGTGCCGTCATCGACGATCGCGATAACCGCGTTCAATCCGATGGTGACGGATGACGATTTTGTAAGGTCGGGCTGGTCGGCCATAGCGCGAAAAGGCCTCCGGACTGCAGTCCTTAGGCGTCAGCCCGCTCAGCCATTGGGTGCGTAAGCGGCAAAAACGCCGTTGGGGCGGATAAAGCCGGCGTAGGTGGACCTAAGTCTTCGACCGCGTCAAGCATGCGGCCTTCGCGCGCGAGCGCCGCGTCGGCATAACTAACAAAGAGCGGGCACGGATCAATATGCGGCGCGGCTTTTCGCAAGCGCGCCAAGATTTCCGCCTCGTCGGCGTCGGGATCGAGAGCGCATAGAATGATGAAGGCGGCCGCCCCTGAGCGCGCCACGCCGCGATTGCAATGGATGAGGAGCGAGCCTTTCGCATCCCACTGGTTGATGAATTTCAGCAAATCATTGGCGCGCGCCTGGGCGGCGCGGCTGATGGCGGCGGCGCAGCTTTCTTCGTCCATGTAGAGAACCACATGATCGTGCGTCGCCAGACCGTCGAAACGCGGCGCTTCTTCGTCTTCGGAAAGAAGCGAAATGACCGTCGACGGTCGGTGCGCGGCGTAGGCGGCCTCGGCGTTCTCTAAGGACGTGATCACTAACATGAGGGATAAACTGGCGAAGAATGGTTGAAAAAGAAAGACCAAGAGCCCTCACGACGGCTTGAGGTCGCAGGGGCGTGAGCACTCGTTACCGTGGCGCTATGTCGTTTTTGGGGCGTTATTCAGCCGTGATTAAGCCTTACCGTCGCAGGCGGCGACGAGCGCGTTGAAACGCTCGAGAAAAGCCGATTGCGCCGCATTTGTCGTCTCGATGTTAAGAGTTAGCGGCGTTACGCCGCGCGGCGCGCCGAAAAATGACCGTGCCTCTTCACTGGTGAAACCGGCGATCTGCGTCGCTTCAAAGTAGGCTGAGGCGCGGTCGGCGCGTTTAATGGTTTTTTCCACCATTTGCGGCAGTTCCGCGGGCAGGCCGAAGCGAATGTGCACCGCGTGCTGAAGGCCGCGTTCTACGGTTTTATAGGACTCGCCGATCGCCGCTTTAAAAGGGCTGATCATGTCGCCGATCACGAATTCCGGCGCGTCATGCAAAAGCGCGGCGAGGCGCCATTTCGCCGGCCATTCTGGGCGTAAGTCGGCGCAAAATTCTTCCACGATCACCGAGTGCTGGGCGACGGAAAAAGGGCGCGGCCCGAGGGTTTGGCCATTCCAGCGGGCGACGCGGGCGAGGCCGTGGGCGATGTCTTCGATTTCAATGTCCACCGGCGACGGGTCGAGTAAATCGAGCCGCCGCCCGGACAACATGCGTTGCCATGCGCGCGGCGCATCTTTCTTAGCGACCTTGGTTTTCGGTTTTCGGCCGCTCGGCGTCGACATCGGGTTTACTGTCAGTGTCCCTTAGGAGGCGCGTTGGAGGCGTGCGTGTTTACGTTGAGCGACTAGTCGGCGCGTTTAACGAATTCAATCGTCTCGGTATTGACGATGATTTTCTCCCCGACCGAAATGTAAGGCGGCACCATCACGCGCGCGCCATTGTCGACCGTCGCCGGTTTGAACGAGCTGGACGCCGTTTGGCCTTTCACCGTCGGTTCGGTTTCGGTGATCTCCAGCGTCACTTGTTGCGGCAATTGCACGCCGAGGGGGCGGCCTTCATGGCTTTCGACCACGACTTGCATGCCGTCCTGTAAGAAGGCGGCGCGATCGCCGATCATGTCTTTGGCGATGGAAATCTGCTCATAGCTTTCACCGTCCATAAAGACCAGCATGTCGCCTTCTTCATAGAGAAAGGTGTGGTCGCGTTGCTCTAGCCGCACGCGCTCAACCGTTTCGGAGGCGCGGAAACGCTCATTAAGCTTGCGGCCGTCGATGAGGTTTTTCAGTTCGACTTGATTATAGGCCGGGCCTTTGCCCGGTTTCACGGCGTTAATTTTCACCGCGACCCAGAGTCCGTCCTGGTGCTGAATGACATTGCCGGGACGGATTTCGTTGCCGTTGATCTTCATGTGATCTCTCTTATGAGGGGGCTTTTGCGCTAGCTCGCGAGCTTTTCCATCTCGTCGGCCGGGATGTCGAAATTGGCGTAGACGTCTTGCACGTCGTCGCAATCATCGAGGGCGTTCAGCATCTTCAAGAGCGTCGCCGCTTTGTCGCCGGTGACTTCGATGGTGTTCTGCGGCTTCCAGATGAGTTTCGCTGACGACGGCTCGCCGAAATTCTCTTCCAAATTGCCCGCGACTTCCGCCAGCATATCGGCGGCGGTGTAGATCATGTGCAGATCTTCGGACGATTCCACATCGTCGGCGCCGGCTTCGATTGCGGCTTCCAATACTGCTTCCTCGTCGCCTTTGTCGCCCGGATATTCTATTGCGCCGACCCGGTCGAACATGAAGGCGACGGAACCCGTCTCGCCGAGATTGCCGCCGTTTTTGGCGAAGCTCGTGCGCACCTCGCTCGCGGCGCGATTGCGGTTGTCGGTGAGAACCTCAACGATGACGCCGATGCCGGCGGGGCCGAAGCCCTCATAGCGGACTTCTTCAAAGTTCGCTTCATCGGCGGCGGTCGATTTCTTAATCGCGCGGTCGATATTGTCTTTCGGCATGGACTGGGCCTTAGCGGCCTGAATCGCCATCCTGAGGCGCGGATTAAAATTTGGGTCCGGCGCGCCCATTTTCGCCGCAACGGTGATTTCTTTGGAAAGTTTGGAGAACATTTTCGACCGCTTGGCGTCCTGACGCCCTTTGCGGTGTTGGATGTTCGCCCATTTACTGTGCCCTGCCATAGCGCGCCTCTGGTCTCACTGCCTCGCGTAGTCCGAGGCGTGTAGCGCGGCCGGCTGGGGTAGGGCAAGGGCGCCAGCGCGAGGTTGCGCGCCTCATCTTATTGAAAGACGCGCAAAAAACGTCGATTGGCGTTGTTTCATCGGCGCAAAGCGCTGCGCGCGCCGCCCACCGCCGCTCGTTAGTGTGTCCGACGACGGTTATGCGACGCGTCGATGTTCCATGGTCGCGCTCGCCGCGCTATTGCCCGTTGCGCCAGCGGGAGAGCCCGTATTGAAGGCGCCGACGAGTGAGATGAGGCGGTCTGCTTCTTGCGATAAAGAGTGGCTGGCGGCGGTGGGTTGCTCCACCATGGCGGCGTTTTGCTGGGTCACCTGGTCAATTTGGTTCATCGCCACGTTGATTTCCTCAACGCCGGTTGATTGTTCCTGCGCGGAAGACGCCAAATGGTGAACCCGCGTGCTGATGTCAGCGATTGACGAGACAATCTTTTCCAACGCCTCGCCGGCGCGGTCGACAAGATCGACGCCTTTTTCAACTTGCACGCCGCTGGCTGAGATCAGCTCTCGAATCTCCCGAGCTGAGTCGCCGGATTTTTGGGCGAGCGCCCGCACTTCGCTGGCGACGACGGCGAAACCACGGCCGGCGTCTCCGGCGCGCGCGGCTTCGACGCCGGCGTTTAAGGCAAGAAGGTTAGTTTGAAACGCGATGTCGTCGATAACGCCGATAATCTGTTCAATGCGTTTGGAGGATTGCTCTATCGCACCCATCGCCTTCACCGCGTCGCCGACAATCACGCCGCTTTCCTGAGCGTTGGAACGCACGCCGCTGGCAAGGCCGTTCGTTTCCGCCGCGCCGTTCGCGGCGCCTTTCACGCTGGCGGTTAATTCTTCAATTGACGCTGCGGTCTCTTCTAGGGTCGCCGCTTGATTCTCGGTGCGTCGCGAAAGATCGTCGGCCGCCTGACTAATTTCACCGGCGCCTGTCTGTATTGCTTTCGCGTTTTCGATGACTTCGCCAAGCGCGCTGCGGAGTTTCACGGAGGCCTCGTTAAAGTCTAAGCGCAGGCTTTTGTATTCAAGCGGAAACTCGTCGGCGATTTCCGCGGAAAGGTCGCCGTTCGCCAGCGCTTGCAGGGAGGCGGCGAGTTTGGTCACAACGAAATTAAGATCCGCGTCGCGTTTTGCCGATCTTTATCGAAAGTCTGCTTTTCGCGCTCCGATGCGGTGATATCAGTAGCGATTTTCAACACACCATAAGCGCCGCCGTCTTTGTCTAAAAGCGGATTGTATGTTGCATTAATCCAAAGATCGTCACCCGATTTTTTGACGCGATGGAATTTGCCATCGGTTCTTTGGCCCGCGGCGAGTTGACGCCAAAAGTCTTTATACGCCTGGCCATCGGTCTCACCGGTCGGCATAAACATGCTGTGGTGTTTGCCGACGATTTCCTCTAACGCATAGCCGGTCGCTGCAAGGAAGTTCTGGTTGGCGTGAATGATTGTCCCATCCGTTTCGAACTCGATGACGGCTTGGGAGCGATCAAGGGCGTCAAGTGCGGAAGCGTTGTGTATCGCTTGCGTCATGTCTTTCCATTCAAGAATGCACCCTACATGAGCGCCGTCGCGATCAAAGACGCCTGAAACATTCATATCGATCCGCAGAGAGCCAATATTTATCATTGTATGGAAGGGTAAGCGGGTCGCTTCCGTAAGCACTGACTGCGCGCCGCGAAGGCTCTCATGGAAAATATCGGCGTTCGCGCCAATCATTTGATCGGTATTGAGGCCCGGAAACCCTTCGCGGAAGATGTCGATATTCTCTTGAAAAAGATCAGTAGCGGAACAGTTTATGAACTTAATGACGCCGTTGGTGTCGACCATCATCATAGCGGAAGCTGAACCATCGAAAGCGGCGCCCTTGAACAGCGCGATCTCATTCGCTTCAACGGCTTTGCCCAATTCATCTCGAAATTTCTCCAGCGTGCGCGCCATGTCGCCAATTTCGTCAGGGCGCGATTGGCTGGGCACGTCTATGCCGAACTGACCCTCGGCGACCTTTCCCATCACGCCGTTCAACGACGATAGGGGGGTAGAAACATTCTTTGCCGCAATGATAGCGATTGCGATGCTTATAACGACTGAGCCAAAAGCGACTGCGAACGAAATAAGCGCAGCTGTTGATGAGCCTGCGGCCGCGCGCGCGGCGCTTGCGCGGACGGTTTGCGCCAGACCTTCCTCGATCTGACGCATACGATCGATGCGCGCCGTCGCGACGCGGAACCAATCGGCGCCGGTGACATTCGTCGCCGTGCCTTTATAAACCCGCGCCTTTGCGCGATCGGCGAAATTCTTGTGGTCCGCCGCCTCGCGACCGGTCTCGAAAGCGCTGATCAGTTTTCGATCGTCGATAGACGCGTTGTTGCGCGCAAGGGCGATATAGCCTTGCTGCACGCCGCCTAGTCTCGTGAAGCCATCATAGACGTCCGCCGTGAAGCCGACGCCGCCAAACCCTTTCGCGCCCATCGAGCGTTGCCGTCCGGCCATTTCTTTTGCTGAGGTTATGGCGAAGAAGGCTTACGCTTGGCCGGCAAGCTCGGCTGAGGCGTCGCGATCAATGCGGCTTCGGGCGAAGGTGATCAACGCATCAATTGTGCTGGTGTAAAATTCGGCGGCTTCTGAGTCGGCGACACGAAGCTGATCGACCCGCGTGCGCATCGCGTCCAGACTATTAAAGTGCCGCGTCGCTTCGCCCAAGGCAGGATCTTCCAGAAGGCCGGCATCGCGTAAAACCGCAAGGGCGGCGTCCACGTCCTGACGACGGCGCGTTAACTCATCTCCGAAGTTCCGGCCTTTCGATCCGATGAACCCAGCCGATGCGCCGCGTTCCACCTGCAGCCTGTGAACGAGCGCTGTTGCGGACACCGCGGCGTCGACGCCGGCGACGACGTGGTTTGCGGCTTTGCGCTCGACGAGCGCTGTTCGAATGCTGTTTGCAGACGTTAATGTAAGGACAATAAGAGGGATCGCCGCGATCAACAAAAGGCGATGAATAATCCGCATCGTTACCACCATTAGAACCCGTTTGAGATCACAATGCTCTTCGGCGCGGGTAAATACTCCATTGATGTAGGGCGTGTGCGTAATTTTAGCCCGTATCGGCGCCTCGTTTTGTTTGGCCTCTTAAGACTGAACGATCGAAATTGCCCCTTTGGCGACTGAGAAATCTAACGGGATGTAAAGTCGGCGCGAAGTTCGAGAAATTCTATCACGATATGCGCCTCTCACGATCGTGAACTGATCCTGCCTGGAACGGCGAAATGTGAATTTTATTAACGCTCTTCTTAGGCGATAGTCCGGTAGCGGAAAGTCATTTTCTGACGTTTTTGCCAATGAGCGCCTTTACTAGGGCGAGCAAATAAAGGGACAGGCGCTCGCGATATACATCGCGATCGGTTCGAAGGGTGATTGTTTATCAGTGCTAGCGGCCCGGCCGACGCGTTGCGTCGGGTGAATGCCCCATTGCCTAAATGTCTTTGCAGGTGAAAGCCTCGCGAAGCCTACTCAAGAAGTGAGAAACGTATGCAGAAGATAAAGAGGGCTGCGCTGTTGAGCGCGGCGGCAATGTCGTTCGGCCTTGTTGCAGGCGTTACGAGCGCGCACGCGACAATGGTGCAGGTCACGGTCACCAATACCCAACAATCGGGCGGTCTCAGCCTGACGCCGGTATATTTCGGCTTTCACAACGGTAATGTCGATTTATTTGACGTTAGCGAAGCGGCGAGCGCCGGCATCGAAGAAATCGCGGAAACTGGCGGTTTCGGAACATTGCGGGATGAACGCTTGGCGCAGCAGACCTCATCCGTCGGCGGCGTCGCCTTCGGTGGCGGCGGCCTTATCGACGGGCCTTTAGAACCTGGCGAGACGACCAGCTTCACCGTTGATCTCGACGCCATAGACAATCGCTATCTGTTTTTCGCATCAATGATCTTGCCGTCGAACGACTCATTTATCGGGGTTGATGATCCGCGGGCGTTTGATCTCTTTGATTCCTCGGGAATGTTCCGTGGGGACCAGACGTTTTCAATTACGAGCGCCTTCGCTTATGACGCCGGCACGGAAGCGAATGACCCTGCCAACGGCGCGGCTTTCTTGCAGCCGCCGGTCAACATCACCGACGGCGGGCCGGGCGAGGGGAGTATTCAACAGGGCGTGTCGCTTGGCGATTTTACGGGCCTCGCGGTCGCCGGCGGGTTGAGCTTAGATCCGGCGTTGATCGATTATATTTCCGATCCGAACAGTTTCGTTTTTGCGGAAATTAATGTCTCTGAAGTGCCATTGCCGCCTGCCATGTTGTTGATGGGCGCGGGACTTGCCGGGCTTGGCTTTGCGCGGCGTCGGAGTGCGGCGGCGTAAGTTAGGGCGCCGCTATCATTCGTCTTCACTAAGGCGTGGAAGCGCCTCGGAGAGGACGCCGCCGACGCGGATGGGTTCAGCGCGTACCGCTCGTCCGCCCGCGTCGGTTTCCACAAAAAGTCCGCACACGGTGGCGGGTCCCGTCGCCGGGTTGAACCGGTTTCTGTTCATTTTTGTGGCGAAGCGGTTGACGGGCTCTGACTTTTCCATGCCGATGACGCTGTCATAGTCGCCGGACATGCCGAGGTCCGCCATAAACGCTGAGCCGCGCGACATGATATGGGCGTCGGCGGTCGGCACATGGGTGTGCGTGCCGACGACGGCGGTGACGCGGCCGTTTAGATAATGGCCGAGGGCGTATTTTTCCGACGTCGCTTCGGCGTGCATGTCGACCAAAATGGCGTCGGCCTCACGGCCGAGTTCAACGCCCTCAAGTTCACGGTCGACCGCCGCGCCGGGATCGTCGATCGGCGGCATCATGATTTGCCCTTGGACATTAATCACCAGAACGTTCGCGCCGTCTTGCGTTTGTTTCAAAGCGCTGCCGCGTCCGGGGTTGGAGGCGGGGAAATTCGCCGGCCGCAATAGCCGCATCTCCTGGTCGAAGAGATCGAGATCGTCGCGCTGGTCAAAGGCGTGATTGCCGGTGGTTAGAATGTCCGCGCCGGCGTCGAACAGTTCCTCGCAGACGGACGGCGTAACGCCGAAGCCGCCGGCGGCGTTCTCCGCATTGACCATGACGAAGTCGAGCTTCAGACGCCGGCGTAGGCGCGGCAGATGCTCTGCGAGCCCGACGCGTCCCGCGCGTCCGATAATGTCGCCAATAAGTGCAAGCCGCATGGGCCGCCGCCTTTCTACGTTTGGCGAACGTCAAAGCCGGTTAAGGATTGTAAATCAAGGGCTAAAGGCCAAGGCGCCGCCAAAGGCCGCTTAATGCGCCGTTTGTCGGCCGACGGGTCTCAGTCGCTTTAAGGGCGGCGCGTTCGGTCACAATCCAGTCAAGAAACTCATCATGCGCGCCGGTGGGCAGGGATTGGACTTCTTGCGCCCCATAAGCAAAGCCGACCGCGGTGATCTCGCCGTCGCTGCGCAACGCTTCTAGCGTGCGGTCGTAAAACCCGCCGCCATAACCGAGGCGCGCGCCGGCCTTGGTGAAGCCGAGAAGCGGCGCGACGATGATATCCGGTTTAACGACGGGCGCTTCGCTTGGCGGCGTCATGACGTTGAAATCGCCTTTCACGAGGGCGTCGCCAGGCGTGTATGTCCGAAATTCGAGCGGTGCGTTTTTCGCTGTCACCACGGGCAAGGCGAGGGGGTGGCCTGCGTCGTGTAAAGCCTCGGCGAGTGGCCCCGTGTCCAATTCATCTTTAAGCGGATGGTAAAGGGCGACGACCGTGCCCTTGGCTCGTGGAACCTGGTCCATAAAGAGCCGGGCCGCATGCGCCGGAGCATCGGGGCGTGCGGCGTGCGCCGCCGCTCTTTCAACGCGCAGCTTGTCGCGGAAAGCGCCTTTAAAATCTCCGCGCCCTCGAAACCCTGGAAAAAGGATAAAGCTCAGCATAAGTGGTCGGCCGTCTGTTCGACGCTGAATTGCGCGATAGTTGAAAAAGGAATGGCGAGCGCTTGATGCATGACGCCGGCTAAAGACATTTCACAGGCAATTATCGACCGCCTTCTAAACGCCAGCCAATAATTGCCGCCCTGGCCGTTGGACTTATTATTCGCCCTGGACCCTAAGGACCAGGTGGGCGCAGCGTATCAAAGGCCAGGACCTAAGTCAGCGGCCGCTCCCATTCAGAAATGTAAGGCCCCGGGGAATGTCGTCCTAACGCGCCGGGCAGCCGATGATAGATAGAAACGTGCGGCCCCGCCGTAAAGAGGCGCCGGACGACGTGCGGCGTTTAAGGCGCTAATCTCCTTGGAACAGCCGAAGCGCGCCGATCGTCAGACCGGCGGCGCCGACCGTGATTGTTTCGCGCGGCGCAATCTTAAATCCCGCAGTGTGGTGGCCGGTGGCCTTGTCTATTTCATCCGCCGGCGTGCCGCCCACGCCAAAGTAGAACCCTTTCACATCGGCGTTTGGCGCGACGAGATAAGCGAAGTCTTCCGCGCCCATGTCTTCGCGAACGATAACTTCAAATTGATCTTCCGGCAGGGTTTGCAGCATGGCGTCGACGACGATTTGCGTTGTGTCGTCGTCATTGATCGTCACGGGCGTCGATTCAAAGCCCCATTCCACGATTGGCAGAAGGTCATCCGGTACGCCGAAGCCTGCGGCGATCCCTTCGGCGGTTCTTTTGATGTTCTTCAACAGCATGTCTCGAACATGATTGTTGTCCGAGCGCACGGTGAGCTCGAGCTTCACCTCTTCGGGAATAACATTGTGCTTGAAGCCGCCATGAATCGAGCCGACGGTGATCACGCCGGCTTCGAGCGGCGCGATGTTTCGACTGACGATCGATTGCAGGCCGACAACGATATGCGAGGCGACAAGAACGGGATCAATGGTCATTTGCGGCGACGCGCCGTGTCCGCCGACGCCGCGCACTGTTATGTCGACGCTGTCATTGCTCGAAAACATGATGCCGGGCTTATAAAAGATCTTGCCCGCTTCCGCGCCTTCGAACGCATGGAACGACAGCGCATAGTCCGGCTTCGGGAACCGATCGTAAAGGCCGTCCTCCACCATCGCCTTTGCGCCGCTGACGCGTTCTTCCGCAGGCTGACCGATAAGGACCAGGGTTCCGGACCATTGGTCTTTTCGCGCGGCGAGCGCGCGCGCGGCGCCAATAAGGCCGGCCATGTGCGAATCATGGCCGCAAGCGTGCATCACTGGTTTTTCGACGCCGTCGATATCAACTTGTCGTTTCGTCGATGCGTAAGGAAGGTCCGTATCTTCTTTGATCGGCAAACCGTCCATATCGGCGCGTAGCAAGATCGTTTTACCGGGACCGTTCTCCATGAGGGCGACGACGCCGGTGACGCCGATATTCTCCGTGACGTCATAGCCGAGCGCGCGCAGCTCGTCGGCGAGGCGTTTGGCGGTTTTTGTCTCTTTAAACGAGAGTTCCGGATTGGCGTGGAAATACTCGAAAAGGTCTTTCAAGTTCGCGTCATAGTCCGCTTCAATTGCGGTCATCAGGTCTTCCGGCGCGGCATATCCAGCACTGGTTCGCGTCGCTTCTGATGGGGCGTCCACTGACGAACTGTAGGCGGCCTGACACCAAACCAGCGATAAGGCAATCGCGTATTTCGCGGCGGATTTTACGAGTACGTGCTTCATTTCGCGCCTCCCGTCCTTGATATTGCTCTATTGTATCACCCGCGCGTTGAAGCGCCTGTCTTGAGCAATTAGGTCTGGCGGGCAGCATACCACGCCAATGGACGTATTTTCTAGCTGGAAGCGCTGTCGTCGCTGCGATCAAAGACATAGCGACTTATTTGGGTGTCGCCCTGTCGTCGCCGGTCTGTCTCAACGAACCCTGAGATTTCCGCGGCGGGTTCGTCAGCGGCTTGCTCGACAATCACCGCGGCGCCTGGTTGAAGCCACGCGCCGTCCCGCAAGGTTTCAAGCGCCGGCTCAGCAAGTCCCATGCGGTAGGGGGGATCAAGGAAGGCGAGGGTGAACGGGGCGCCGACGCCGGCGGGTTTCGCGCCGAGGTTCGTCGCTGAACGACGATGCAAACGGGAGCGCCCAAAAAGTCCTAAGGCTTCGATATTGTCGCGGATGGCGCCGCGCGCCTTTGCGTCGGTGTCGATGAAAAGACAAAACGCCGCGCCCCGCGACAGCGCCTCAAGGCCGAGCGCGCCGGAACCGGCGAACAAGTCGATCACTCGGGCGCCGTCGAGCGTCACGTCCTGATCATGGGCCAAAATGTTGAAAAGCGCTTCGCGATTCCGGTCCGTGGTGGGCCGTGCGTTGCGGCCTGGCGGCGCGGTGATGCGTCGTCCGCTGAACTCTCCGCCAATAATGCGCATGGGATTGATCTCTAGGAAGGCGTCGTCGCCGGCGTTCGCAGACCCGAATTATTCGTCTGTCGTCTCGCGCGGCTCGCGTTCGGCGCCGTCGAGGTGTTGTTCGCGCCGCGCCTTGTCGTCTTCTGTGGCGCGCTTCTCGGCTTTCGTTTGTCCGTGGCGCACGCGGTTTTCCGCCGCCGCCGCTTCTTTCTCCGCGCGGGCTTTTTGCTTGCGAAACTTATTCAGATTGACAACTTCGCCCATGGCGGTTCCTTCAGAAGCCTCTTCAAGCGTTTCACGCTATCGTCGTTTACACCTTAAACCTAGTTATCACAGCGGCGCAGTTAAAGCCCGATCTCTTCGCATATTTTCCGGCCCAATTGTTCTTTTAGCTGTTTCGCCGGGGTTTCCTCAACCTCTCCCTTTTTTAACCGGCCTAACTGGAATGGTCCGTAAGCGGTGCGGATAAGGCGATTAACAGTGAGGCCAAGGTGTCGGCACACGGCGCGCACTTCGCGGTTTTTACCCTCATTGATTGCAATCGACAGCCAAACATTGCCGCCTTGCACTTGATCGAGCTGGGCGCGGATCGGCCGATAGTCGATGCCGTCGATCGAGACGCCGTCTTTTAGCGCGTCGAGGGCTTTTTGGTTGGTGCGGCCATAGGCGCGCACGCGATAGCGCCGTGTCCAACCGGTGGAGGGCAACTCCAAATGCCGTGAAAGCGCGCCGTCATTGGTGAGCAGCAATAAGCCTTCGGTCGTTAAATCGAGGCGGCCGACGGAAATGACCCGTGGTAAGCGCGTCGCGAGATCCTCAAAGACCGTCCGGCGGCCTTGGGGGTCTTTGTGGGTCGTCACCAAGCCGTCCGGTTTGTGATAGCGCCACAATCGCGTCGCCTCTTTGCCGCCGATGCGGGTTCCGTCAACGCGCACGTCCATGGCATCGGTGACTTTAAAGGCGGGCGTCGTCAGGGTTTCGCCGTCAACGGTGACGACGCCTTGTTCGATGAGGCGTTCGGCTTCGCGGCGGGAGGCGACGCCGGCGCGGGCGAGAAATTTGGCGATGCGTTCGCCATCCGCCGGCGCGGGCGTTTTTTCAGAAGTGCGATCGGGCATCGCGGGGTGATAGCATCCCTTTCTCGGATGAGCGATAAGCAAAACGTGTCAAATGATGAGACATATATGGTCGCCGCGATGGACGCGGCGCGCGCCGCCGCTGACCGCGGCGAAGCGCCGATTGGCGCCGTCATCGTCGGGCCCGACGGTGCGCTCCTGGCGGAAGCCGGCAACGGCTCCATCGGTCTTTGCGATCCGACGGCCCATGCGGAAATTCTCGCCTTGCGCGCCGCGGCGGTCGCGAGCGGAAACTACCGGCTCACCGGCGCCAGTCTCTTCGTAACGCTAGAGCCATGCGCGATGTGCGCCGGCGCCATCTCGCACGCCCGCATTGGGCGGCTCGTAATCGCCGCGTCGGACCCGAAGGGTGGGGCGGTTTGGCACGGGCCGAAGTTTTTCGAACAAGCGACCTGCCATTGGCGCCCGGAAGTGGTTCAAGGCCCGTTCGCAGATGAGTCCGCGGCGCTGCTCAAAGACTTTTTTAAGGCTAAGCGCAAAGCCCGCTAAAGGGCGTTCGATGAACTGCGTTCCAGCCTATGTTCTCGCCCAGCGCTTGGTATGCTTAGCCAAAGCTTCGGCGCCATAATTTGACGAGAGGACACGCCATGAATTTTGAGTATTCCGATCGGTGTAAGGATTACCTAAAGCGTGTCGAAGACTTTATGGACCGTCATGTCGTTGACGGGTTCGCTGAATATGAACGCCAGCACGCGGCGTTCGGGCCGGACGGCCGCTGGAAAATTCCCCCCGTCATTGAAGAACTGAAAGACAAAGCCAAGGCCGAAGGGCTTTGGAACTTGTTTCACCCGGACCCAAAATGGGGCGCGGGGCTCTCTAATGCTGACTATGCGCCGATCGCCGAAGCGACAGGCCGCATTGAAATCGCGCCGGAGGTTTTCAACTGCGCCGCGCCGGACACCGGCAATATGGAAGTCTTGTCGCAATACGGCACGCCGGAGCAACAAGAACAATGGCTGAAGCCGCTTTTAGACGGCGCCATTCGTTCGGCGTTTTTGATGACGGAGCCCGCCGTAGCGTCTTCCGACGCCACCAATATCGAAACGGAAATAACGCCGGACGGTGATCACTATGTCATCAATGGCCGCAAATGGTGGTCGTCGGGCGCCGGCGATCCGCGTTGTTCGGTCTACATTGTTATGGGCAAGACGGACAAATCCGCTGAGCGCCATCGCCAGCAATCGATGATCCTCGTGCCGGCCGACACCGACGGCGTAACGATTGAGCGGCACTTGCCCGTGTTCGGCTATGACGACGCGCCCCATGGCCATATGGAAGTCGTTCTAAAAGACGTGCGTGTGCCGAAGGAAAACCTTCTCCTCGGCGAGGGGCGGGGTTTTGAAATCGCACAAGGACGGTTGGGACCGGGGCGCATTCACCATTGCATGCGGACCATCGGCGCGGCGGAAGTTGCGCTTGAGAAAATGGTGAAGCGGCTTTTGACGCGCGAAGCGTTCGGTAAACCGATTTTCAAGCATTCGATCTGGGAGCAGCGGGTCGCCGAAGCGCGCATCGACATTGAGATGACGCGACTCTTGACGTTGAAAGCCGCGTGGATGATGGACACGGTTGGCAATAAAGTAGCGCAAGGCGAGATTGCGATGATCAAAGTCGCCGCGCCCCGTGTCGCGTTGCGGGTCATTGACGACGCCATCCAAGCCCATGGCGGCGCGGGCGTCTCGAATGATTTCGGCCTCGCGCGCGCTTACGCTATGCTGCGTACGTTGCGTCTCGCCGACGGACCCGACGAAGTGCATTGCCGCTCCATCGCGCGCATGGAGTTCAAGCGCCATTCGAATGCGCTTTAAGCTCGATTATTTCTCTATACTGATGGTTTAGAAGGGTCGCCGCACATGCTGACGCCGATACTTGCTTTAGTCGTATGGACGCTGGTGATCTGGTGCTGGCTCTATGCAACGCGTATCCCCGCCATGCAAAAGGCGAAGGTTGAGCCGCAATCGGCGATCCATCCGGGCGCCCTGACGGTGTTGCCGTCTGAAGCGCGGGTCGTCGCTGACAATTACAATCACCTCCATGAGCAACCGACGATCTTCTATGCTCTGGCGTTTTATACGCATCTCGCCGGCAATGGCGACGGGCTGAACATCGCGCTTGCGTGGGCGTTTGTGGGATTGCGCGTCGCCCATTCCTTCGCGCAGATTGTCATAAGACGCGTTGTCGTGCGGTTCGCCTTCTTCCTCGTCGCGAGCCTTGCATTGATCGCGCTGGCGGCGCGCAATTTGTTGGCGCTTTAAAGGGCGGGAGCCGTCATTCACCATGCATGATTTAGAAACGACCCCCATCACGCCCGCCTATGTCGCGCTAATGGCGCGTTATCATCACTGGCAGAATGACAGCGTGATCGCGGCCGCTGAAAAATTGACGCCGGAACAACGTATCGAAGATCGCGGCGCGTTTTTCGGCTCTCTTCTCGGCACGCTCTCTCATATTCTGTGGGGTGACGAAGCCTGGCTGTCGCGGTTTGATGTCGTCGCGCCGCCGCGCGTTAAAATCAGCGAGTCGGCGCGCGCCTATCCTGACTGGGCGGCTTATGTCGCCGCGCGCCGCGCCATCGATGAGAAAATTGCTGCGTGGGCGGAGGGGTTGCAGCCCTCTGATATCGCCGGCGATTTCGAATGGTATTCGATGTCGATGCAAAAAGAGATGACGACGCCGAAAGCCGTCGCGGTCATGCAGATCTTCAACCACGGCACGCACCATCGCGGGCAAGTTCATACGCTGCTGATGGAGATGGGCGTTGACCCGGGCGTGACTGATTTACCGTTCATGCCTGGCTTCGCTTCCTAAGAGTACGGCGCCGTCGACGTTCTGGTTGTTTCTATTTCTGTGCCTATTCATCGTGCTTGCGGACTGGTAAAAACAACTCTGAACCGAAAGGGAGAACGGTCGTGGGCGTTATTCGTATTATTCTGTTTCTATTGGGAGCGCTTATCGTCGCCATCGCGGGATTTGCGGTTTATCTCGGCGCATTGAAATCCGTTACGGTGGAGCGGAGCCAGTTCGGCCCGGTCTCCTTCGTTTATGGAACGCATACGGGGCCGTACTCTAAGCTGTCAGAGAGTTGGACGGCGTTTTTGGAAACGGCGGCGACGCGCGGCGTCGACACTTGCCACAGTCTCGCTGTTTATCTCGACCCGCCGGGCGCGCCCGACGATCAGAAGCGGACGCTTCTTGGGTGCCGCATCGACGCCATGGATGAGTCGATGAAAACGGCGCCCCTCGCAACGATGCCGTCGTTCGAATTGCCGGCGTCTGAGGCGCTGACAAGCACGTTTCCCTTTAAGAATGTGGCGTCTTTTTGGGTGGGGCCGATGAAGGTCTATCCGGAGATGACGAAGGAACTGGACGCGGCGGGCGTCGCGCCGTCCATTTCTGTCGAACTTTATGGCCATGTCGATGTGAACGGCGTTGCCGGTGAGTTTTCTGAGATCGGGTTCGTGATGCCGCTCGACGCCGATCCGGCGATGGTGGCGGCCTTAAAGGCTGCGTTCGCTGATTGAACGCCGAGTTTATCCATTGAGCATCTTTAAAGGTCTGTCTGGCCGGGATGGAGCCGTCATGCTAATAGCTTGATGGTGAAAGGAAATTTCTACTAATGACCGAGAAGTTTTCAGCCGCCGAGCGCACGGCGTTTTTTGAAGAGTTTTCCGGCTGGGCGCCGACAGCGGACCGAGACGCCGCCGAAAAGACCTTCAAGTTTAGTGATTTCGCCGAGGCATGGGGGTTCATGACAGAAATCGCCTTGGCGGCGGACAAAGCCGATCACCACCCGGAATGGTCGAATGTCTATAATCGTGTGGCGATTACGCTGACGACCCACGACGCTGGTGGATTGTCGGTGAAAGACGCAAAGCTCGCCAAGGTTATCGAAAAAGCGGCGGCCAAGCGATCTTGAGGGCCGTCGTGAAGGGTGGACCTAAAGAACGCATTCGGCCTTTTTAACGCCCTTTTGGCGCCGAACGGGCGCCTTTCCGGCGCCAAACGAATGGGGCAAACAAGGGGCTGAAAAAAGCGGAGATGGGCGGCGTGTTGTTGTCTCATCGAAGCGCGCGCCAATAGGGAAGCGCGCACCAATAGGACGGAAAAAGGACCGAGCGCCATGGCTACCATCATACTTGTTGATGACGATCAGAATATTCTCACCTCCGTGTCCATGGCGTTTGAGGCCGAGGGGCACACGGTCAAAACCTATGAAGACGGCGCGGCGGCCCTGGAGGCGATCAATGCCGGTCCGCCAGATCTTGTGGTTTCTGACATTAAAATGCCGACCATGGACGGCATGGAGCTGTTGCGTCGGGTGCGCCAAAGCTCCGATTTGCCGCTGATTTTCCTGACCTCGAAAGACGAAGAGATCGATGAAGTGCTCGGCCTCACCATGGGCGCGGACGATTATGTCAAAAAGCCGTTTTCCCAGCGCTTGCTGTTGGAGCGCGTGAAGGCTGTCTTGCGCCGCCGCCAAGCGAGCCCGCAGCCGAGCCCAGAAGAAGAGAAACAAATCGTCCGCCGTGGCGATCTCACCCTCGATCCCATGCGCCATTCCTGCCAATGGAAAGGCGAGGGCGTGACGCTTACGGTCACCGAGTTCCTCATCCTTGAGGCGCTCGCCCAACGCCCCGGATTCGTGAAGACGCGGGATTCCTTGATGGACGCGGCTTATGACGACCAGATCTATGTGGACGATCGCACTATCGACAGCCATATTAAACGCATACGGAAGAAATTCCGTATGACCGATAAAGAGTTCGACGCCATCGAGACCCTCTATGGCGTTGGCTACAAATACAAAGAAGCCTAAGGACGATTCAGTGGGCGACGGGGCGGATACGGCTGATGAACCGGGGGCGGCCTCCGGCGTTTTGAGGGCCGACCCGCGTCTAGGGGGCGGTGATGACGGCGCTCAATCAAAACGCCAATCGAAATCCAAACTCACGTCCCAACAAAATCTCGAACGGCGCCGGTCGCGTCCGTTCGCGGTGTCGCGACTGACCTTCACGATTGCGATCGCTAACCTCGTCGGCCTTATTATCTTATTGCTTGGATCGTTCGCGGTCACCGAATATCGCGAGAACCTCGTCTTCGCCAAACTGGAAGGTGTACGCGCTCAAGCCCAAATTGTCGCTGATGTCCTCGCGCAAGTAGCGATTGACGCGGAAGGGTGCGCCCCTATCGATCAACCAGTGTTCGCCGGAGAAGGCGTTGCTGAGACCGCGCCTGTCTCCATCTGTGCGCGCGATTTGCGCGAAGAAGACGTGCGGGTCGTCTTCAACCGGATTTGGGACAGTTTCGAGGGACGTATACGGATATTTCGTGCGCCTGAAGGCGGCGTGCAGACCATTGCCGACGCTAATGCGCTATTGCTGGACGACGTCGTTCTACGCGAGGACAAAATTAAACTCGTTGAACTCGCGCCCATTCAAGAAGCGACCCCTGAAAGCGCCCAATGGCGCATTGGCGAAGCCGCGGAGACGGTTCTTCGCCGCTTTATGACCGGCCGCTTCCGGCGCGCCGCCGCGGCGCGCACCATAGAACAGGAATTGACCGAGGCGATCTTGTCGCCGGCGCAAGCGGAAAGCCGTGGTTTTGCCTGGGTGCGTCTCGACGAAAACGGCGAGCTTGTGGCCTCGGTGTCCATTCCCATTCGCCGCGTCCATGCGGTTTACGGCGTCGTCACGTCGGAGATTGGCGGCATTGACGAACTCGTGGGGAAGTCGCGCACGGCGATCTTGCCGTTTTTTGGACTGGCGATATTAGCAGCGATCCTTTCTTCGCTCTTACTGACAGCGGCGATTGCGCAGCCGATCCGACAATTGGCCATCGCCGCTGATAAAGTCCGGGAAGGCATCTCCGCGGCGGGCCGGGCGCGTATTCCGGATTTCACCTATCGCCATGACGAAATCGGCGAGCTTTCCGGCGCCCTAAAAGCGATGACGCAAGCCACGTACGACCGGATCGACGCGATCGAGACTTTCGCGGCCGACGTCGCCCATGAATTGAAAAATCCGCTGACGTCCATCCGCAGCGCCACCGAAACACTCGAAATCGCGAAAAAGCCCGAAGCGCGCGACAAGCTGATGGGCGTCATCAAGCAAGACGTCGCCCGCATGGACCGTCTTATTACGGACATTTCCAACGCCTCGCGCCTCGACGCTGAACTGGCGCGCGAGACCCGCGAAGGCGTCGATCTCAATCAATTGCTGTCGGACATTGTCGAGCTTTATAAAACGACGCGTAAAGATGGTGAGGCCACTGTCAGTTTCGACGCGTCGTCTGAGGCCGCTTATCTGATCGGCAACGCCTCTGCCCTAGGGCAGGTGTTCCGCAACCTCGTTGACAATGCAAAATCGTTTTCGCCGGAAGGTGGAAATGTGCGTGTGCGTCTCTTAACGGGCGGCGTGCGCCCGCGGCGTGCGCGCATCTATGTTGAAGATGAAGGGCCCGGTGTGCCGCAAGAGTCGCTCGAGAAGATATTCTCGCGCTTCTACACCAAGCGGCCGGTCGGCGCGTCATTCGGCAATAATTCCGGTCTCGGTCTCGCGATCTGTCGGCAGATCGCTGAGTCCCATGGCGGCCGCGTATGGGCCGAAAATCGCCTGCAAGCGGTGGGACCGGGAAGCGCTCATACCCCCGACAGCGCCGCCGACACTGTCCTCGGCGCTCGTTTCATCGTTGAATTACCGCTCGCCGGATGACCGAGCGCCAAGAATATGCTGACGCCGAAAAGGCGGCGCACGACAATGCCGGCGCTCAGAAATTGCATGGCGTCGCTCTGGCGTTGGCGGTGGATCTCGATGGACCGCTTGTCGGCGTTATTGTCCTGGGGCCGTCGGGCAGCGGCAAGTCCCTTTTGGCGCTCAACGCCGTCAATGCTTGTCCATATCGCAGGACGCGGCTTGTCGCTGACGACGTCGTGCATTTGCGAGTCGATCGCGGGCGAATAGTGGCGAGAGCCCCCTCGCGGCTATCCGGTCTCATCGAAGTGCGGGGGCTTGGCCCGACGCCGATTGTTATGACGCCAGAAACGTCTGTCTTACTCGCAGTGGACCTCTCCGCGCCGACGACCCGGGTTCCAGAACCCGGTCTTTTCCACCCCTTGGCGCAGGCCGCGCCGACGCCGCTGTACCCTTTTAAGGTTGATGCGCCGGCCGCCGGCGCGCGTCTTGTCGCGTTGGCGCGGTCGATTTTAGTGGACAAAATCGACGACGCGGGCAGGAATACCCGCTTCTGATTAATCGAACGGAGCGCATCGCCGTGATTGGCATTGTTGTTGTTTCCCATGGCCGCCTGGCGGAAGAACTCGTCGCAGCAGCGGAGCATGTGGTCGGTCCGCAAGATAAGATCGTCGCGGTCTCCATCGGCGCGGACGATGATATGGAAAAGCGGCGTACGGACATTCTGACATCCGCGCAGAACGTCGACGATGGTTCCGGCGTTATTATTCTCACCGACATGTTTGGTGGAACGCCGTCCAATTTGGCCATCTCGGTGATGGAAAAGGCGAACGCAGAGGTGATCGCCGGCGTCAACCTGCCGCTTCTGATCAAGCTCGCCTCAGTGCGTGAGGAGAAAAACCTGGCCGACGCTGTCGCCGCGGCCCATGAAGCCGGTCGGAAATATATCAATGTGGCGTCTTGGGTGTTGTCGGGCGAAGGCGGCGACAATTGACCGCGCTTTAGTAGAACGATGGGGAACGGCCTTCAGTGAGTGAAACGGTCGAGCCGGTTGAACAGACGGTGCTAATCGTCAACCGAAAGGGGCTTCACGCCCGAGCGTCGGCGAAGTTTTGCGCTGTCGCCGGCTCGTGGGATGCGCGCGTGCGTGTTCGGCGCGGCGAGGAAGAGGTTGGCGGCTGCTCGATTATGGGGCTGTTGATGCTCGGCGCCGGCAAGGGGACTGAGATTACGATCAGCGCAACCGGGCGTCAGGCCCGAGAAGCGATTGAGACGCTGTCACGGTTAGTTGCGGAACGGTTCGGCGAACCGGATTAATTTTTTGCGTTCGTCTCCAAGCCTTACGGGGCTAAATTCCACTCTCGTTTATAGCCGGCGAGGCAAGACATGTCGGGTTTTTGGTTCGGGTCTGACAAGAACTCAGAAACAATTTCTCGCTGGCAGGGGCGCCCGTCAGAAGACAGGGCGCGACCGCGCGAGTTGTGACCGCGACCGGCGAACTCCGCAATGTAAACCAGATCGTTGTGACGATGCAGTCGTTCGCCATATTGACGCCCACAACAGGGGTCCGCTTCGCCGACAAGCACAAGCGACGGCGTATCGTGTTGGAACCATGAATGGTGTTCTAAAGGCGCGCTGGTCTCGGCGTCCCACCATGAGCAGAAAGCGCCGGTGTCGAACCCGTACAGTAACGCCGGTTCTCTCTCAAACATATTGATCACCGCCGCTTTGCTCGGCTTGACCCGGTTCATGTCGCCGCATTCATAGGCGGCCATGGCGCCAAGCGTCCAAATAGGGTCGTTTTCCGGCGGGATGACGGCGTTCTCAATATCAAAGAAATCAGGTAACAGACGATAATCGCCTTCAGCAACGGTCTTCAGAACGCGTGGAAAGTCGCCATATCCCCCGTCCATACCGCCATACAGTCGACCGACAAGCTTAGAGCCGTCGAATTCAAGGGCGCGCTCTTCTCCTGACGGTAACGTGACATTTGTTGTAAACGGTTCGCGGTCAAGACGGGCGCGCGCTTCGATAAGCGTCGCTGATGGGTTCGGCAATATATCGGCGCAATTGGGATCGTCCCTCCGACAGTGCTCTAAAAGATCAAGCGCGTCATCATATGCCTGGTGAAGAATGTTAACCGCCGGACGATCCCGAGCTTGCGTGATCCAGGGGGCGTCATAGATCGCCGCGCGAATGTGATCGTCAAAATACTGAATGAAATTGAAAACATGACCCGTGCCGGCGGATTGCCCCATGACATTGTAAGTGTCATAGCCGAGCAGCCGCATGAGATCAGCCGCATCGCGCGCCATCTCAAAGCCGTTGTAAAACTCGACGTTAACGCCTTCAGAGCGCAGTTTTGCAAGGCAATCGGCATAGTCTTGGCCGGTGGCTTCCACGCGCGCTGCAATAGGCTCATCGCTAAAGGACGGATACCCCGCGTAGGCGTTCAGAATATTCTGGGGTAGGTCAAAGTCGGGGCATTGTAAGTTCGGTTGAGCATGGAATAATCCGCGCATGTCCCAAATGATAAGGCTCCGCGGCGCCGCCATATCAAGATAATGCCTTATATAGTCTTCGTTTGCTAAAGCGCTATCGGCCGTTCCGCCGACAAAAAACAATATTGGATCTTCAGGACGCTGCGCTGGATCGTCTGTTGTATGAATAACGCCGACTGGAAGCACGATGCGATTGCCGTCCGGCGCATCGCGGTTTTCTGCGACGTTTAGGGACCAACACTTCGCATTTACGGCCTTAAGCGCCGGCGTTACGCACTCTGTTTCTTTCAGCGTGCTACTAGGGCCGGGCGCTTTTGATGCGCTGTTGACGTCCGTCTCCGATGCGGCTGCGTTTGGCGTCCCCGTACTTGGCGTTCCCGTGTTTGGCGGCGACGCGTCATTATCTGAACCGCAGGCGGAAAGAAGCATCGCCGCCGCAAAGGCGCAGCATAGTTTACGGAGATCTGTCACAGGGCGGCTTTCCCTTCAAAAAGCGCTACAAAACCCGTGCAAAGTCCCTTCGCGCCCATCATGGAATGAAAATAATTTCACTGACATAAAAGCACGATCTTTTGTCTCTTGCAAATCAGCGCCGGCGTGTCTGCGCTGTTCGGCCGGTTCTTTAAAGAGCGTCGAGCGTATCGGTCAGCCGTTGCAGATCGTCCGGCGTTGAAAGGCGATGGTCGCCCGACTTCGTCAAAGTGATCCGCACATCGTCCGACGTAATCGTCTCGGCGAACTGGACGGCGTGTCGCCATGGCACCTCCGGATCGGCCATGCCTTGTAAAATCCGTACCGGTCCATCGTATGCAAGCGGCGCTCCGAGAAGAAGGTTACGCCGTCCGTCCTCGATCAGTTTCTTGGTGATGATGGTTGGTTCTTGGTCGTACAGTGACGGCAAGGCGCACGCGCCGTCTTCTTCGATGGATCGTCTCGCGCCGGGGCCGAGGTTCGGCCACATCAGTGTTTCTGTAAAATCTGGCGCAGGCGCGATAAGAACGAGGCCGGCGAGACGGTCCGATAATGTGCGCGTCAGCAGGCCGGCGATCCAACCGCCCATGGATGAGCCTACCAAAATAATCGGTCCGTCGGTTAGAGCGTCAATCGCGGCCGCGGCGTCGTCGAGCCAGATGCTGATCGCGCCATCCCGAAACTCGCCGTCCGACGCTCCGTGACCGGAATAGTCAAACCGCAGAAAAGCGCGACCGCGGTTTTGGGCCCACGCCTCCAGATGCGTCGCTTTCGTGCCGGTCATGTCGGAGCGAAACCCTCCGAGCCAGACGACGCACGGTCCTTCGCCGTCCGTTTTTTCGTAGGCGACGCGTCCATTTGGTCCGTCTAAGAAGCGATGGGGCATTGTGTGTGTCGTATTCCTATTGATCGGGCGTCAGCGGCTCATCGGCGTCAGCGGCACATTGGCGACAACGCGCCGATAGTAGTCTCGGCGAAGTCGCCGCTTAAGGCGAGGCCTTTGACTTGTCTCCCCTGGACTTGTCTCCCCTGGGCGTTTAGCGCCATAGCTTATGCCGCGCCGAGGACCGAACGCGCGCGTTTGAGCGGAGATTCCATGAAACCGAAGGCGGACCTTTCGGGCAAGACTATTTTGCAAGTCATTCCCGAACTTGACGCCGGGGGGGCGGAACGCACCACGTTGGAAGTCGCTGCGGCGATCATCGATGCCGGCGGACGGGCGCTCGTCGCTTCTCGCGGCGGCCGGCTCGCGGACGATATTCGCGCCGCCGGCGGCGTCGTTCTCCAGACGCCGGTCCATTCGAAAAACCCGCTTATCATGGCGGCGAATGTGCGCCGTCTCGTCGGCATCATCCGTGAAGAGATGGTCGACCTCATCCATGCGCGCTCGCGGGCGCCGGCCTGGAGCGCGTTCTTCGCCGCGCGGCGTGCGACGATCCCGTTCGTCACGACATACCATGGGGCCTATAAGTCGGCCGGCCCGTTGAAGCGGTATTACAACTCCAGCATGACTCGGGCGGATCGGGTTATCGCAAACTCCGAGTTCACGGCGGCGTCGATCCGGGCGGGCGGGAATGTTGCGAAGGATCGTTTGGTCGTCATTCCCCGCGGCGCTGATATCGACCGATTTAACCCAGCGGTGGTTGATCGCCCGCGCGTCGAAGCGTTACGCACGGCATGGAGGCTTGAGGGCACGGAGGCCGCTCCCGTTATCGTTTTGCCCGCGCGGCTGACCGACTGGAAAGGCCAGAGCGTTGCGATCGAAGCGTTTGCGGCGTTTGTGAAGACGGCGCCGTCTGCGAAAAACGCGGCGTTGATCCTTGTTGGCGATGATCAAGGGCGCAGCGATTACCGGGATCGTCTTGAGCGAGAAATCGCAGCGTACGGTTTATCCGACCAGGTGCGCCTTGTCGGTCATGTCTCAGACATGCCGGCGGTGTTCGCCTTGGCTGATCTCGTTTTGTCGCCGGCGATTCGGCCGGAGGCCTTCGGGCGGGTGGCGGCCGAAGCCGGCGCCATGGCGCGAATCGTTATCGCTGCTGACCATGGCGGCGCCCGCGAAACCGTCCTTGATGGTCAAACCGGGTTCTTAACGCCTCCGGGGGAAGCGTCGGCGTTGGCTATAGGTATCACGAAGGCGCTAAACATGCGCCATGAACAACGCTTGGTTATGGGCGAGGCTGCGCGCGAGCATATTGCAGCGCATTATTCAATTTCTTCGATGACAGCGGCGACCCTCGGCGTATATGCTTCCCTTATGGCGGGCGCCGGACTTGGGTCATCTTCGGTTTCTGCGACGCACTAGGGTGACAAGCCTTTAATTGGCGTCAATTGAGCGTGTTGCTTAAGCGAACCGCGCGTGGGGTGCGATTCGTTTCTGAGGACCGGTGTTTTGGTCTTCGAGTTTGAGGCGGCGTGCGGCGGCGGGGTGAATGGATGTTCGGGCGACGCAAAGAGAATATTCTCGTAATTAAGACGGATTCCCTGACGGGGTTCGTCGCCGCTGAACCGGTGTTCGGCGTTATTCGAGAAAAGCACAAGAACGCCCAGATCAGTCTTCTGACAATTCCGAGTTTGCAGCGCATCGCCCGCGCCGCGCCCTATTTCGATCAGGTCGCCGCAACGCCAGACATGCGCGACGCCGATGCGCGCAAGGCGTTCCTCAAGCAGTTGAAGTCCGCCAATTTCTCCGCCGTGTACGATCTCTCAGCGGACGCGAAAGCTAAGAAAATTCAAGGCGCTTTCGGACCGTTCGGACCTAAATGGTTCGCCGCTGCGCCAGTCGCGCGCAAAACCAAGAACCCGACTTTGGAAGAAATGCTGCCGAATGCGGAGAAACTCTATGAAGCCGCTGGCGTTGAAGCGCCGGTGCGGACGCCCGATTTTTCTTGGGCGCTTGCCTCGCGCAAAGACGCCGCCAACATGCAGCCGGCCTGGTTCGGCATTACGGGCTCGTTCGGCTTACTAGCGCCCGGCATGGAAGACACCCGCCGCTGGCCGGCCAAATGCTATGGTGACTTCGCTCGCATGTGCGCCAAAGCTGGCGTGATGCCGGTGCTCGTGGGCGGCAAAGAACTCCATGAATTCGGCGACGCGGTATCGGAAGTTGCGCCGGAACTCGTTGATTTAACGGGGAAAACTGATCATTTGCAGTTGGCGGCGCTGGCCCGGGAAGCGGACTTCTTTGTTAGTGATTGCGCCGAAGAAGTGCATTTGGCGGTGTCGGTCGGCTGTTCCGGCGTTTTGATCCGCAAAGCGGGCGAGGAGCGGGCGACGCCTGATCCGCGCCATGTCATTACGCTGACGGTGCAAAGCCGTTTCGAGGAGGCGACGCCGGACTTCGTCTGGCAGTCTTTGAGCAATATGGGCTTAGTTCCGGCGCCAAAAAAGCGTAAACGCCGCAAATCGCGTTGATCGACATCGTTAACCTAATATATATCGTTCAGCGGCGATTGTCCTCGGCCAGTGGACGCTGATTGACGTCATTGCCTGAAACCCTTTGGAATTGAGCTGAAATAGGAGAGCTGTAAATCGCACGTAGACCCATCGCCCCGACCCCGGTGAAGGACACCGGGCCTCGGATCAACGAAAAAATCACCACGCCGCAGGTCCTTTTGATCGACCATGAAGGCGAAAAACGGGGCGTCGTCGCGACCGATGAAGCCATTGAGATCGCCGAACGCGTTGGGCTTGATCTCGTTGAAGTGTCCCCGAACACAAAGCCGCCAGTCTGTAAAATTCTCGACTACGGCAAATACAAATACCAACAGCAGAAAAAGAAAAACGAAGCCAAGAAGAAGCAAAAGGTCGTTGAGATCAAAGAGATCAAGATGCGTCCGAACATCGACAGCCACGACTATGACGTTAAGGCGAAGGCGATGAAGCGGTTCTTCGATGAAGGCGACAAGGTCAAAGTCACCTTGCGTTTCCGCGGCCGTGAAATGGCGCACCAAGAACGCGGCATGGAATTGCTGGAGCGGGTGAAGGCGGACTTCGACGAGATTGCGAAAGTTGAGCAATTGCCGAAGCTTGAAGGCCGGCAGATGATGATGGTTATGGCCCCGCGTTAGTGGGCGCCGGGCTAATCGCCGCCGCGTCAGCGAATAAAACCGATCTGCGCCGTTAACCATGCGGCGCGTCGGTTTTGCGCTTTAATCCTCGACCCCTAAAATTGACCTCATAAAAGCAAGACAGCGCTTATGAGACAGCAATCGCGCTATTGGCGTGTTTCTTGCGGTCTCATTGTCTGATAATCGATCGCTATGTCGCATCGGTTTCCGCAGCGCTACGTAGGTTTGGCGCTGCGGCTAAGGGTAGTTCGGGGACGATATGGATTTTTCTCTGTTTGCGCAGGCGCCGTACGCCATTCTCGCTGTTGTCAGCGCGCTTTTGACGGGCGTTGGCCTCGGCTGGCTGATTTGGGGCGGCGACGACGCCGCTGATGAGGCGTTGGAGCGCGTGCGCGCTCGGGCCGTCGCTGCGGACTCCGACGATAAGCGGGCGACTGCGTCAACGGTCGATCGCAGCGTCCTTGATCGCTTAGAGCAAGAAATCAAAGACGCCCACACGACCCTTGCGGGGGTTTTGCAAGAGCAGTCAGATTTCACGGACGAAATCGACGCCCTCGACGGCGCCATCAAGCGCGCGAACGGGCGGTTGCGCCTTATGGCCGGCGCCCAGGGCTCGTAAAAACGGCGCCTCTCGCCAATCTCGCCCGACATTTTCAAAATGCGTTTTGCATGCTGTCGTCTAAGTGTAGTCTCTCTCACGGTTTAGGGGAGGGGTGATCCCATGACGGTCGGTGAGACAGGCCTTGCGCATCAATTATGGATTTCCGGCGCGCTGATCGCCGCGACAACCTTCGTGCACGGCGTATCGATCGCCGCTGCCGGCGCATTCTTCAGAGCGACGCGCATTCAAACGCGAGGGGTGTCGCGCTTTCTGCATGACAGCTTCATTCTCGTTGTCATGAGCCTGATGATGATGGCGGCGCATAGTCTCGAAATTTGGATGTGGGCGGAGACATTCCTGCGGATCGAGATTTTCGAGGGGATCGAACCGGCGCTTTATTTTGCGGCGGTCAGTTTTACAACGCTCGGGTTCGGCGACGTATTATTGGAGCCGCCTTGGCGATTACTCGCGGGCGCGGCGGCGGCGAACGGGCTTTTGCTGTTCGGACTGTCCGCCGCCTTTATGGTCGACACTTGCATCAAGCTCGGCCTCGGCGGGCCACCGCGCGAGGTTTAATCCGTCATTTATCGGAGTATTATTCCGCTGGGCTAGAGGCGCCGGCGTCGAGGGTTTCTTCTGCGGGTGCATCGGCGTCGCCGGACGCATTGCGCGCGATGCGCGGCGCAGCGGCTGCGAGGATCACTGCTGAGGTGATGACTAACACCGAGGCGAGGACGAACGGCGCGCCCGGAAAGTAAAACGGCGCGCCCGTCTCGCTAAGCACCAAAGGACCGAGCGTGACCGGCGTTCCTGGCGCGGCGAACGCGGCGAAGGTCTGTGTCATGATGAAGGGGCCCAGAATCATCGAAAGACCGTTGACGCTCGACAGCGCGCCTTGCAATTCGCCTTGGGCGTTGGCCGGCAGAGTGCGGGACATGATGCCCTGCAGCGCCGGCAGCACAAAGCCGACGAGCGCGCCGATGGGGATCGCTGCGTACACCATCCACGCTTCTGTCGCTATCGCGTAGACCGGCATCACGCAGGCGGCGACCGTAAGGCCGAAAAACGCTGATGCGGTTTCGCCGATTTTGGGGATGACGATGCGCGTTAATCCGCCTTGCACAATGGCGGCGGAGAGGCCGACAAACGCCAATGAATAGGCGATTTCCCGCGCTGACCAGTCAAACCGTTCGCCGGCGAAATAGGCCCAAACGGACGGCAGCGCCCAATGGCCCAATTGGAAAACAAAGACGGCTAAAGCAATCGGCAGTATCGCCGGATATTGTTGGAACCGCCGAAAGCTGCCGAGGGCGTTGGCGCGTTTCCATTCGAACGGGCGCCGGTTTTCGGGTTTCAGCGTTTCAGGAAGAACGATTGCTCCGTAGAGCAAGTTTAATGCGCCAAGCGCCGCCACGAGGAAAAACGGCGCCCGTGCGCCATAGGCGTCGCCGACGACGCCGCCGAGGAGCGGGCCGACAATAAAGCCGAGCCCAAAAGCGGCGCCCATCGCCCCGAAATTCGCCGCGCGTTTTTCCGGCGGTGAAATGTCCGCGATATAGGCGTTCGCGGTGGTGAACGTCGCCGCGAATGTGCCGGCGAGAAGGCGCGCGGCCAACAGGACGCTGAGGCTTGGCGCCAGGGCCAGCAATAGAAAGTCGAGCGAGTACATCGCCAGAGAGCCAAGCAGAACCGGGCGCCGTCCGAACCGATCGGACAAAGCCCCGAGAACCGGTGAGAAGATAAACTGCATCACGGCGTAGCTCGCCGAGAGAATGCCGCCCCATTGCGCCGCAAAAGCGCGGTCTTGGCCGGACACTTCCATGATGAGGTCGGGCATCACGGGGACGATGATCCCAAAGCCCGTCATGCCGATCAGCACCGTGACAAAAATAAACGCGAAAGCGTTCTTGCCGGGCGTTCGGTTCGGCTGCGGCAGGTTAAGCGCCATTAAGGTCTCCGTCCTCCGCCGCAGCGGCGCTTTTCCCATTAGGGGATTTGGAACGCTCGGCCGCTGTGACGGCGAGCTTCGCCGCGCCGGCCAGCGGCATGATCTTTACGCCGGTAATCTGATTGCGGCGCCGGCGCAAAATTTTAAAGCGCAGTCCGTGGAAGGCGAATGTCTGGCCGACTTCGGGGATCGACTGGGTTTCGTGAATGACGAGCCCGGCGATGGTGACGGCTTCTTCATCGGGGAGGCTCCAATCAAGGGCGCGGTTGAGGTCGCGGATGGTCACATCGCCGTCCACATTGACGGTGCCGTCCGCTTGCGGGCGCACGCCTTGCACGGGGCTGTCATGCTCGTCTTCGATTTCGCCGACGATTTCTTCGAGGATGTCTTCGAGCGTCACGAGGCCGCGAATTGATCCGTATTCGTCGACGACAAGGCCGAAATGCTCTTGCTTCACTTTGAAGGCGTCCAATTGTTCTTGCAGGGTCGTCGTTTCCGGTACGAAATAGGGGGTGCGCGAGATTGCTTCGAGATCGATTTCCGCCGGGTCGTTCTCTTTGTCCCAAAGCGCGCGCAAGAGATCTTTCGCGTGCAGGATGCCGACAATGTCGTCGGGCGTGTCGCGATAAAGCGGCAGGCGCGTGTGAGCGCTCTTCAAGGCGAGGGGAATGAGTGTTTCGGCGGGCTCGGCCAAATCCAGCATTTCAATGGATTTGCGGTGGATCATAATTTCCTCGACCTTGATGTCGTCAAGGTCGAGGGCGCCGCGGAAAAGATCGCGCACTTCTTTTTGTAACTCGCCTTCCACGTGGTGCAGGTCGATGGCGCCGCGCAGTTCATCGGCCGCCGAAAACGGTGACTTATTGTTTTTCAGATCCATACTGAACAAGCGCAAAAGGCCGCCTACGATGAACTGAACGGTGATTGTAAGCGGCGTTAGCGCCAATACGATCCAGCGCATGACAGGCGCAACGGTCATTGCAAAATTATCGGGTCGAGCGATTGCGGCGGTTTTTGGCAGGACCTCCGCAAAGACGAACACCAAAATCGTCACGAGCACCGTTCCGGCTAAACCGCCTGCCTCCCCAAAAACGGGCAGGAGAGCGATATTCACGAGAAAAACCATCAGGTTGTTGACCAGATTGTTTCCAAGCAAAATTGAACCGATAAGGCTCTCTCGATCGCCGATAAGAAGGTTTACGCGTCGGGCGCGTTTGTCGCCATCCGATGCAAGTTTGTGCATTCGGGCGCGAGACGTGGCGGTTAGTGCGGTTTCAGATCCAGAAAAGAAAGCTGAAACCATTAACAGCACGACGATGGCGCCAAGCGCCGGGGCGAGCGCGGCGAGGGTTTCAGACATGGGCGCAGGGTTCCATTGTTGCTGTGATCTGTGTGGCTGTTGAAGACGTCGAGACGGCGATCATTGCGCGCCTTGGGTCTTTAGGAAAGCCTCAAGACGCGCCGGGTCGACGGCTTTGACGATGCGCGCCGCGCCGATGGCGTCTGCGAGGATGAGGGTGAGGGCGCCGTCTTCGACTTTTTTGTCTTGGCCCATCAGGGTGATGAGCTCTGACGCGCGCCAGTCGCGTTTTTCGGGAAGGTCATGAAGCCCGGTCGGCAAACCGCTCGCCGCGAGATGGCGTTTAACGCGGGCCGCGTCGTCTTTGGAGCAAAGCCCTTCGTGGGCGGAATAATCAAAAGCGAGCCCCATGCCGGCCCCGACGGCCTCGCCATGGAGGAGGGCGCCGGAATAGCCGAACGCCGCTTCCAAGGCGTGGCCGAAGGTGTGGCCGAGATTAAGAAGTGCGCGCGCGCCCTTTTCGCGTTCGTCTGCAGCGACGATTGCGGCCTTGGCTTTCACTGACGTCGCCACGGCGTGGGCGAGCTGGCCGGGTGCGCGGGCGAGGACGTCAGAACCATTGTCTTCAAGCCAGGCGAAGAACGGCGCGTCGCCAAGGGCGCCGTATTTCACGACTTCGGCGTAGCCGGCGCGCATTTCCCTGTCGGACAATGTCGACAAGGCGTTCATGTCGGCCAGAACAATCGAGGGCTGATGGAAGAGGCCGATAAGGTTCTTGCCCTCCGGCGTGTTGACGGCAGTTTTTCCGCCAACGGAGGAATCCACTTGCGCAAGAAGCGTTGTCGGGATTTGCGCGAACCGGCAGCCGCGGCGCAATAGCCCGGCGGCGAGCCCGACAAGGTCGCCAATGACGCCACCGCCGAAGGCGATGATGAGATCGCGCCGTTCAACGCCGAGCGCGAGAAGGCGGCTTGAAAGGTCGGCGAGCGCCGCGAAGGATTTCGTGCTTTCGCCTGGCGGCAACACGATAAATTCGTGGGCGATGTTTTCCGCTTTCAGCGCGACGGAGAGACGTGCGCCTTGCGCTTCGTATACGTTTTCGTCAGTGATGACGACGGTGAACGGGCGGGACAATAAGGGCTTTAAATGCCCGCCGGCGACGTCGAGCAGTTCTGGGCCGATAAGAACGGGGTAGTCACGTGCCAGCCCGTCTGTGGGCAGAGCGATATCGACGGTTTCGAAGGCGGCGGTCGTCGCGGCGGTCATCAAGATGTCTTTCATTCAGCGTCTGAGGATAGGCTGTCGGAATGCTCGGACAGCGCCTCTAAAATTGCGTTGACGGTGGCGGCGTGCGCGTCGGCGCGGCTCTCTATGGCGATATTGGCCGCTGCGTAAAAAGCTTCGCGTTCGGCCATCAGCCGTTCGATTGTGGCGCGCGGATCGTCGTTTTGCAGAAGCGGGCGCGTCGGCCGGCGAGAGACACGCTCCATGATCACGTCGATATCGGCTTTTAACCAGATAGAGAGCGCTTTGTCGGCGACAAGGGCGCGTGTTTCGGCGTTGGTGAGCGCACCGCCGCCGGTCGCGAGAACAATCGGCTCGCTGTTGATGAGACGCTCGATCACTTGCGCCTCCCCGCGTCGGAAACTCGCCTCGCCATGGGCCGCGAAAAGATCGCTGACGCTCATGCCGGCGGCTTTCTCGATTTCTTCATCGGCGTCGAAAAAGGGTAGCCCGAGGCGCGGCGCAAGGCGGCGGCCGATCGTCGTCTTGCCGACCCCCATCATGCCGACGAGAACGATCGGTTTGTCGCTTTTGAAGCTTGGTAAGGCTTTCTTTCCACTGGCCATTTCGCTCTTGTAGGCGGCCTTTGCCGCTTGCGCCAGGCCTTCAACGCGTGACCGAGGGGCGCGGCGGGATGCCGGCATATCGCGACACGCTAAGCGAGCGGTTTCGCGGCCGATCAAAATTGACTAAGCTCGCCTCTAGCGCGGGGCGGGCGTTCGATTCTTGCAAGCATCCAATCCGATGGGCGCCAAATTCGGACGCCGCACTCAAATAATGAAGTTAAGCAATGCGTTTTGTTCTCATCGCGGCGATCGCCGTTCTCCTTATTCTCGCCGGTTTATTCTTTTACGGGGCCAGCCTCTCGCCTGAGACCCGGACCATTATTGAGGAGGCCGTTCGTGCCCCGCAAAACTAATCGACGCTCTTCGCTGAAACATCTCGCCAGCTTTTGCGCCTTGAGCGCGACGGCGCTTTTCAGCAATGCGAGCACGACGGCCTTTGCGCAGGTTAATCTGGCGCCGGCGAGCGTGGAAGAGACCCAGATTGCGCGGGACGCCTTTTCCATGGGGGTGCTCTCGCCGGAGAATGGCGGCTTAGCGCCGAGCTTATGGGCGAACGCCGATCCTGACCAATTGGCCTTGCTGCTTCGGGACGCGCCGGCCCAGCCGTCCTCGAGTGTCCTTGGGCAATTACAACAGAGAATTTTACTGTCCTCCACTGCCGCGCCGAAAGCGGGCGATGCGGCGGCGTCGCCGCAGCAGATAAGTGCGCTCGCCGGCGGTAAACTATTAGCCCTCGTCCGCGGCGGCTACACGGAAGAAGCGCGCACGATCGCCAGCCTTTCCAACGCCTCACGCTCCGACGCTGGCGTTAATCGTGCGCTCGCGGAGGCTGATCTCCTTGACGGTGATCTCGACGCCGCGTGCCGGCGCAATTCAAGGGTTTCCGGAAATGATCGGGCGGCGCTCTTTTGGGTGAAGTTGCGCATTCTGTGCTACGCCGCTGATGAGGCGTTCGACGCCGCTGATCTGACCTTGGGCATTTTGCGGGAGCAGGGCGGCCTCACCGACGGCGAGGCGGCGCTCTTCACCGCTGTGTCCATCCCTGCGCCGTTGAAAAAACCGATCGCGCCTGTCTCCGCGCTGCATCTCGCCGCCGTTCGGCAAATCAAAGGTCCGCTGCCGGCGGCGACGTTGGATGTCGCTGATCCGGGTGTTTTGGCCGCCATCGCGCTCGATGAAACGATCGGCGTCGGCCTGCGTGCCGCCGCTGGCGAGCGCGCGCTTTATGCCGGTCGACTAAGCGCCACGGAGCTGGCTGAGATTTATCGCGCTGCGCCCATGGAGGGGGCTGACGCCCAGACGACTTCTGACCTTGCGCCGAGCCTGCAATCAGCCGGCGCCTCGAACAGCGCGCTGGTCACGGCCCGTGTTTATCAACAGGCGTCTGTGATGGCCTCGCCGGACTTTGATCGCGACAAAGCCGGCCTTTTAGGTCGCGCTTTGAACGCTGCGACCAGTCCTTATGCGACGTTTGCCTTGGCGCGGGTTTTTGAAAATGAAATTAAAGCGTTTGACGGCATGTTGGTGACGCCGGAGGAAGCCGGCGGCCTCGCCCTTGGTGCGATGGTGAACGGCGATGCTGACGCCGCCGGAAAATGGCTATTGGCGATGCTCGGCGGCGGACTTTCGGAAATGGAAGAACCGCTGGCGCTGGCGTTTCTTGAGCGCGCGAGCCTTCTTGCCGTGCTCGATCCCGTGGTTGGCGCCGCGATCGCCGCGTCGGCCAATGTAACATTGTCATCGCCCGCCAGCGCAGACGTTGAGGGCGATGTCGATCGCTTGCGCCTTGCACGGCACGTGGAAGCGGCGATTGATGCGGTCGCCAATGATGCGCCGGGGCAAAAGATGTTGGCGTCGATCGTGCTGTCGGAAGCGGCGGCGATGGGCGACCCGGTGGCGGCTTCGGTATTGCGGGCCTCGCTGAAATCCGCGGGCCTTAGCGATTTGGCGCGCCGCCACGCCTTTGAAACGGCGTGGCGCGCAGGCTTTCCGGAAGCGCCAGCGCCGGCCGAGGATCTTGTCGCTGGCGCGGAGGATGACGGTTTCACGCCCAGCCTTAAGCCCCAGCGGGTGAATTGAATTTGATCACTACCGGCTAGTGTGTAAAAAAATCAATTAAATCAAGGTGTTTACCTTGGCCTTAGAGGCGCATTAGAGGCGCATTGAAACCTCAAGCGCGGCGCCTTATTTCCACGTCCAGCCCGGTCCGCCGGCGGGGCGGTAAAGTAGTGAAGGGTCAGATTAAGGCTGATGCGCACCTATCTCGATTTTGAAAAACCGATCGCCGATCTCGAAGGCAAAATTCAAGAGCTTCGGCAAGTGGACACGGCCGCCGACGTCAATGTCGGCGAAGAGATTGAGCGCCTGCAAGGCAAGGTCGATCAGCTCCTGGCTGAGACCTATGGCAAGCTCTCCCGCTGGGAGAAGACCCAGGTCGCGCGCCATCTTAGCCGCCCGCGTTTTTCAGACTATGTCGAGCACCTCGTAGACGATTTCACGCCGCTCGCGGGCGATCGCAAATTTGGCGACGATCATGCGGTTATCGGTGGGCCGGCGCGGTTTCGCGGTCGGTCAGTTGTTATTTTGGGGCATGAAAAGGGCTCCGACACGCCGGGCCGGGTGAAGCACAATTTCGGCATGGCCTCGCCGGAAGGCTATCGCAAGGCGATCCGCCTTATGGATCTTGCCGAACGTTTCTCTTTGCCGGTGGTTACGCTGGTCGACACGACGGGCGCCTATCCGGGGCGCGGCGCTGAAGAACGCGGTCAAGCCGAAGCCATCGCGGCGTGTACTGAGAAATCCCTCGGCCTCGGTTCGCCGGTCGTTTCGGCGGTGGTCGGCGAGGGCGGCTCCGGCGGCGCGGTGGCGCTCGCGGCGGCCAACGCCGTCATCATGCTGGAGCATTCGGTTTATTCGGTGATCTCGCCGGAGGGCTGCGCGTCGATCCTGTGGAAGGACGCCGCAGGCAAGGGCGACAACAAAGCGCCGGATGCGGCCGAGGCGATGAAAATCTCCGCTGACGATCTCAAAGGCCTTGGCGTTATTGATACAATCGTGCGTGAGCCCGTGGGCGGCGCCCATCGCGACCCGGTGCTCACGATTGAACGGCTCGGCGACGCCATTGAGCACGCGATTGAAGAACTGGAGCCCCTGGGACCGGACGCTTTGCGCGCGCATCGCCGGGAAAAGTTCCTAGCGATCGGCCGCACCGGCGTTTAACTGACAGCTGCGTTTAACGTAAAAAGGCGATGTTGGACAGACCAAAAGGTCGTCAAACATCGCCTTGTTGCGATAGGATTAAACGTCAGTTTTTATTTTGATGCTGACGGTTTGCGACGGCGTGAGGCGTTGAAGCTTAAGCCTCCAAGGCCGGCGAGGAAGATCCACGCCGCCGCTGGAAGCGGAATCTCCGGCGTGACGCCGCCGCCATGACCGCCGGCGACAAAGAAGCCTTGCCCGCCGCCGAAGAGTAGATTGAACCCAAAGGCTGTGCCGGCGATGCTCGCAGCGGTGGCGCTCGATAGACTGCGCGCGGCGATTAGAGGGGCGGCTTGCGGGCTCGTGCCCACATAATTGATATCAATCGTAAAGGTCGTGCCGCTGAATGTGCCTTCGCCCGGCAGGGCTGTTTGGAAAATACCATCAGTAAAGAAATCAAAGAATTCTGTCGTAGACGCGAACGCTACATCCAACAGTGTTGTCGTATCGTACGTGATGTCGATTTCCAAAAGATCGAAGCCGTCGCCTGAGACGATGACGTCGCCGAACGCAAGTTTAAAAATATCGCCGTTATTGACGCTTAAAGCATCGTCTTCATAGCCGATGACGTAACGTGTCTCGTAATTCATCGCCAAATTTGAGTCATTGTCGGCGCTGGCGAAAAAAGTAAGACCGCCAAGCGCTTCGGTGTTGTTGGCAGTCGCCAATTGACGGCCGACTGAGCCCGCCTCGCCAAACGTCGCGGTATCAACGATCGATGTTACCGACGAATAAAGGTCTTCGTCCGTCAGTCCCACCATGTCAGAACCGGCCCGAGCCGTCGCCTTAACGTCAACAAAATTATCATTAAACTGACTAACATTGACGCCTTCGGAAAAATATTGACCGTCCACGCTTGCAACAGCCGACACGCCCTGATTGTTCGTCGCCGCGCCGACCGTGCCGCTGAACGATTGCCCGCGGGTGCGGCTAAAGGCCTCCGCCAGCTTGCCGCCGGACGCACGCGCATCAGCATCAGCAGAAACGGCGGTGCGCATCGAAAATGCTTCGGTGTTGGCACTGGCGATCGCGGTTCCACCTTCGCCCTGAACGTAAGCGCCGTTGACCAAGCGGGCGTTCGTCGAGCCAGCGCGAGCGGTGGCGTTGGCGTCAATGTTCTGGCGAGAATTGGTGCGCGCGACTGATATCGCTTCTGCATCGCCCGCTTTGCCGATTTCTCCTGGTGTTGAGGCCTGCCCGACACCGCCGCTGATGGCGATGGTCGACGCCAAGACGCCCGAGTTCGGGCTCGCATCGGCGTTTGTGTTAATTGCCGTCGCTTTTGCGACGGCGTCGCCGCCGCTGCCGCTTAATATCCCATTTAGCGTGCCGCGCTCCGTGTCGCCGCCTCGTCCTCCGTTCGCGTTTAGCCGAACATCAACGGAATCGGCATTGTTAAGCGTTAGTGTTTGTTCCACATAGCCGCGCCCGCCATCGCCGCCGACGCCGTTTCTTGATGCGCCGCCTTCACCGCCAGTCGCTTCGGCAAAAATCACCGTCGATCCGTCTAGGGATGTCGACACGGGATTCATGAGCACCGCTTCGCCGCCATCGCCGCCTCGGCCGTCGCCGAAACCGCCATCGCCGGAGACGGCCGTAACGCTCGCGCGGTGGGCGCTGTCGCCAATGCGGTTCTCGCCGGAAAGTTCAGCGCGCGCCGTGGCGATGCCGCCTTGTCCGCCGGCAAAGCCATTGCCGGCCCCGCCGTCGCCTGCAAAGCTCTCCGCACGCACGTTTTGTCCGGGACCGTCGCCTGCCGGCGCCAAAAACGCATATGCGTCGGCGTCTCCGCCATCGCCGCCGTCTCCGTTAAATGGGCTACCGGGCCCTTCACCGTTGCGGGCGACGGCGTTGGCCTCTGAAAATTCACCCGGTGTCGCGCCTTTACCAGCGCTCGCCCGCGCGGTCGCGTTTCCGCCTCGCCCGCCTTTGCCAGGGGGCAGGGCTCCAGCGGCATCGCCGCCTTGGCCGGCAAAGCCGCCGGTGGCGAAGGCACGGTTCGAGGGATCGTCATTGACTGTCGTAAAGCCAGCGTCCGCAACGGCGTTTTCGCCGGCTTCGCCTTCTTGCGTCGGCGCGCCTTTTGCGCCGGCTGATCCTGTGACCGTGACGATGACGGCGTTGGCGCTGGAAAGACCGGCCGAGACGGCGAGCAAGCTAACGCCGCCGAAACCGGCCGCAATAAGTTTTCGAGAAAGCATGGAAATCCCCTAAGAGACAAATGAACCGTACGCGAATAATGACGAGGCCAATACCGGTGCAGGCTTCGACGCATTTTGCGAATGCGCTAAGAAGATTGCAAGCGCTATGTTCGCACTAAAGGATTGTATTAGCGGCGTCGTGTTATGCTGCGGAGAGGGGCGTAGCAGCGCCCGACAAGGCTAAAGCTTGAAGCGCGGCTTAGGAGTATTGCGCTAGGATCTAGGCTGTGCAGCGAGGCGCGCCAACCCAACAAAACGGAGGATAGGCGCAAACGGTCAAATGAACTCGTCGATATATGTTGTGAACAGGAGCTGGAATAAAAAAAGACCGGTCTTGTACCGGTCATTGGCGCTTATAATTGGCGCTAACACAGTGACGTTAACTCGTTGACGCTAACAAAGTGGCGCGCATGCGCCGTTAAACATCGATCGACGGCGAACCGCACGCCTACGTTCGCCGCAGCCGCCTTGCTAAAGAGCCCGCGGATGTTCGACGCGCGACGCTCTATTTAGGAAATTGTGGGGTAGGAAAGGGTGGCCGTCTAATTGACGACCACAGAGACAAAATTACGCCCGCCCGCTTTTTGCGCGAAAGACACTTTGCCTTCGACGAGCGCGAAGATCGTGTGATCTTTGCCCATCCCGACATTGTCGCCCGGATGAAACTTCGTGCCGCGCTGGCGGATGATGATGTTGCCCGGAATGACGTGCTCGCCGCCGTATTTCTTCACACCGAGGCGGCGGCCTTCTGAGTCGCGTCCGTTCCGCGATGAACCGCCTGCTTTTTTATGCGCCATGATTCAAACTCCTATGCCGACGGCTCTTCGCCGTTCGCGAGGGCTTTGGTCTGTTCGACCCAGTTCTCCCGCTCAATACGGCCCTTGAAAGATAATTTTTCGTCAAACTCGGCGATCTCCGCCGGGCGCCATGCCGCGATTTGCGCGAACGTCGTGACGCCCGCGTCATGCAGTTTCTTCTCTAGGGCCGGGCCGACGCCAGACAGTTTCTTCAGATCGTCGCCGTCGGCGCTCGCTGCCGGGGCGGCTTCTTTCGCCGCCGGCTTTGCTTTCGCCGCCGCAGCGGAAGGTTTTGCGCCGCCGGTGAGGATTTCCGTCACCCGCAATACGGTGTGATGCTGGCGGTGACCCATTTTGCGGCGGTAGTTCTGGCGGCGGCGTTTCTTAAAGATAACGACCTTTTTCGCCCGATTATGCTCGACGATTTCGCCGGCGACCGCGGCGCCTTCGACGAAGGGCGCGCCAACGGTGACGTCGTCGCCGTCAGCGACCATAAGAACGCTGTCGAGCGTAATAATGTCGCCGGCGTCCGCCGTCAGTTTTTCAATGGTGATGACGTCGTCTTTGGCGACGCGATATTGCTTGCCGCCGGTTTTTACGACTGCGTACATGTCCAACAACTCCTGTCCCAAGTCGCGCTGAGCGCGCCGGGGGCGTTTTGTTCTTTTTCACCGCTAGGTTCATGCGCCCAGCTTTTTCAAAAAAAGAGCTATTAGAGGGACGAGGAGGGGGCGTCAACCAGCTAGACGTCGCCTTGATCGACCAAAGAGCCGCGCCAGCCGATCAGGGATGCAATCGGGGGCCATTCATCAAACGGCATGGGGGGCTTTCTAATGGGGGGCTTTCTAAAAGACATTAACCAAGCCGGCTTGATTTTATGCGAAGCTTCCGGCACCTACGACGTCCTGATTGGAGAGGTGCCGGAGTGGTTGAACGGGGCGGTCTCGAAAACCGTTGAGCACGCAAGTGTTCCGGGGGTTCGAATCCCCCTCTCTCCGCCAGTTTTATGTCGCTCACGCGCCAAAGGCGCTCCGCGAGGGTGGGCTGACCGCCCGGACCACGGTCGTGGCCTTGGTCAGAGTTCGAAGTTTTTTCCTTCGTCTCCGACAGGGGCGGACAAAGCCCCATTAAGTCGTTGAAAAGCTTGGCATTGGTTATACAATCCGGACAAGCATAGACACGGAACATCAAAGCACTGTTGGTAGTTTGTTGGTATTTGTCGTGCCTTGTCGGGGAGTGATACCAACTCGCCTTTGTCTGACTGGGCGTGCAAGGCCGCCAAACCAAAAGATAAAACGTATAAGCTGAGAGACGGCGGTGAGCTGTATCTGCCCGTAAAACCGAACGCGTCGCGGCTCTGGCAATTGGCCTACCGGTTTGGCGGTAAGCAAAAGACGGCGCGCTGTGGCGGGTATCCTGACGTGACGTGTGCCGCCACGCGCGAGCGGCGAGAGCAGGCAAAAGGGTTGCTGGCGCGTTGATTTGAGCCGAGCCGCGAAACGACCCTTCAAGAGATTTCTAACTTTGGCGCCTCTCAAGGATTGGTTATGACCTTGTGTCGACGGGACTTAGAACTGCATTGCTTCATCGTGAATTGAGGTTCGATTTTGATGCGACGTCGCTTTCTAGTTTTGGAGGTATGTTCTTATATGAATCGAATGTCGCGCGAGGATTTTGTCAGTACTTCACACCCATTTTGGGTGACGAGCACCGGGTCGCTTGTGACAACGCCAAAATCGCCGCTTTCGTCGTAAAGAAAGCAGGTCAAGAAAAGCACCATGTCTTTCTCAATCAGTTTCGAGGCGCCGGGTCGCAAGGAAATGCCGCCACGATGATTCCAATGAAACCCGTGTGAATATCCGCTTCTATGTCGGTAACAGGATGTGCGGCCGGCTTTAACCAACACGCCGCGGATCGCTTCATCAACCAAACCTGCGCTGACGCCCGGCTTTACAATATCAATTCCCGTTTGGACGGCTTCATCGGAAAGCGCATGCAGTTCTTCTGCTTTTTTGTGCCGTCCTTGAAAAATCGCCGTTCGGCAATACCCAGCAGCGTATCCATGGACAAATGGCGCCGCTTCAAAGGTTGCGATATCGCCAGTGTTCAGAAAATTGCGTTTTGATGCGTTGCCGTGAGGAAGGCGGGTTCGCTTGCCAAACAAGGTATTGGTCTCGTGACGCAACACCTCTACATCGTCTGACGTTATTGTCTCCAACGTCGATAACACACGTGCTTGCGACTCGTATTCAGATATCCCGAGGCGCAAACTTTGAAACCATGTATCGAACATCAGATCGGTGTACCCAATGCATCGGCGAATGTGAGAAATTTCCTCGGCAGATTTTATGTCTATCGCCTCTGCGATAACTGAGGTGCCGTCGACAATATCTATTGTCGGTAGAAGCCCTTGGAGGTCGGTAACATCTTTATGGCAGAGCCCCCATGTATCTAGCTCTAGCGCGATTTTTGCTTTTTTGAAGCCAAGGCGCTTTAGCGTCTCCGCCCATAACGGAATCGCATCTTCGACGCCGCTAAAGTACGTGTACATATCTACAGGAATGGCTTCGGCTTCGACGCTGACGGCTTCCATGCCGCGACAAATAAGGGTCCGAGGCGTATTGGGCGCCACTATGACGAAAAACGGCGCCATATCCGCTCCTCTGGCGTCATGGCCAATGAGGTAATCAATATGCGTGCTATTCGTGACGATCAGCGCATCGGCGTTTAGAGCGCGAAGGCGTTCCAATGCCGAAGACCAACGACGATCATACTCTTTATACGTTATGCCGCTAGGAGATACAGTTTCTTTAATCATCTTTATCTTAACTCGTTGGGTCACGCCGTATGACGCGACGTAAACTCGCTACCGGTCTAAGTGCAGTAGATTAGATTCTGCGAAAACATAGCCGAGCGCGTCTAATGTTTGCCATCGAGAGCCGCCCGTCGCGTTTTGGCGAGAGGTCTGAATGCGGGTTTGGCCGTCACGTTTAAACGTATCGGTGAGGGCGGCGCCGACGCCGTCGCCCGTCGGTGGAGAAACAAAACCAGCGTTTAAATGGGGCAGTTGATCGACAACGTCGAGGTACCAGGTCGAATAAAAATCCGTGGCGCTTTCTTGTATGAAAGCGTTCGGCACGACGCATGACATCTGTGCGCCGAGGACATAAGCGAGGGGGCCGGTAAAATCGTGGAATGTTACGGGGCGGCGATGTTGTTCCGCGATTGTTGCAACTTTTCTCGCTTCCATAACGCCGCCAACCCAGCCGACGTCTATCATTACGACGTCGACGGCGCTTTGATTATAATATTCCGTCAGCCCATGAATTGTCGCCGTGTACTCGCTAACGGCGAGGGGGACGCCGCACTCCCGCCGCAGATCGCCAAGTGTCTTGGGAGAGTCTATGACGATGGGGTCTTCGACCCACAAGACCTGCAATTCGCGTATGGAATTCATGATCTGGCGCGCCGCATAGGGTTGCCACCGGCAGCCCATTTCGATCATTAACTCAACATCATCGCCTAACGAGTCGCGCATCGCCATTAGATTGGTGCGCGCTTCTTCGAGTTCGCGGCGTCCGATGTATTGGCCGGACGTTGCTTCGACATACTGGTGGTATGGGGTGATCTTGAACGCGCTAACCCCTTCGGCTTTGAGGCCTGACAAAAACGTTTCAAGTGCATCAAATGATAGGCGAGAGCCGCCGGTGTTATAGACCCGAATTTTGTCACGTACCGTCCCACCGAGAAATTCGCCGAGCGATTGCTTAGCGCGCTTGGCTTCAATATCGATTAGTGCGCACTCGACCGCAGAAAATGCACGTGTTTCAAGGCTCATTCGGCCGGACGTCAATCGATTGCGTAGAAAAAGCTGAACTAATTTCTCTACACAGATGGAAGATTCATCCATGAGGATGGGCGCGATCGCTTCATGCACATAGGCGCTTGACGCTTCAGGCCAATAATAGGTCTCGCCAAGTCCTGTGAACCCATCCTTGGTTTCAACCTCCACCCACATGAGGTGAGGATATTTGGGGGATGTATAGCTTGTGACCGATTGAATTTGCATGGTTCAGATTTCCGTTAGTCTCGATTTCGCTGCAAAGAGAGTTTATTTTTCAAGATTGTGTCAGCAAGGTTTGAAACTTGCTTTTGGCTGCAGTCATCGAGTTCTCTAAGAGACGCATGTCACCACCAACTGCTATGAAACGCATGCCGGCATCAGCGAAAGAGCGGACTGCTTTCGCGTCTGAGCTTAAAGTGCCGCAGGGGATATCCATACTGTGGAGTTTTTGTGCTGTATCGGCCGCGATGGCGACGATCTCCGGATGAGATGAATCGCCGCCAAAACCAAGGTCCATTGATAAGTCGGCGATGCCGATGAAGATACCGGCAATATAATTTGTACAGATTACCTGATCGAGCGCCGTTAGACCTTTTTTTGTTTCGATTTGAAGGATGACGGCGACGTCATCGTTCGCGCGACTGGCATAGTTGTCATCGAAGCCAAACTGATTGGCGCGGGACGTTGACGTAAACCCCCTAACGCCGCTTGGCGGGTATAATGACGCGCGCACCGCGTTAAGGGCGTCGCCGGCAGTTTCCACAAATGGTATCAGCAAGCTCTCAACGCCAATATCCAACAATCTTTTTGTCATTGAGGCGTCGTTTTGAGGCGGTCGCACGACAAGAGCGGTGTCAGAGCCGTGCAACGCTCTCACAAAATGGGATATAGCAGCTAAATCTAAGGTGGTGTGCTCCATATCCACCAATAGCCAATCAAATCCGGATGCGCTGGCTATCTCCGCCGAGGCGGGGTCTGATAGTGAGACCCACATGCCAAGGGAGACGCCATCCGATACCAGTTGCCTGCGAAATTTATTTCCAGAACTCTTTTTCACGCGAAGCTCGGTCCAATGTAACGATGTGCAGCGCCGTACGACCAATGGTCAGGCGCGCAGATACAAACTGGCGATTTTTCGCGCGGCGCTCCAATACCAAATCCTTTTTCTTTTGATTGCGCTTCGTTGCTTAATTGTGTTGGCGTGTAAATCGCTTAAAGCGTTTTGAGCGCACGCACGCTTCTGTTAGGCGTCAATATATCTACGCTTAGAATGGAGTAATTCATGAATGTGCTTCATGCAGTGAGCCTCAAGCAAATACGATACTTTGTCGTCGTTGCAGAGGTTAGAAGTTTTCGAAAAGCAGCCGCTATTTTGCACATGTCTCAACCGCCGTTGACGCATCATATAAAGTTATTGGAACAAACTCTTGGTGTTGAGCTTTTTGATCGGAGCGCGCGTAAAATCGAACTAACGTTTGCGGGGCAGGAATTGCTTGCCTCCGCGCGCGCATCCCTAACGTCACTGACGACATCGCTCGAACAAGCCCGTGCAATTGGGCGCGGTTTGCAAGGCTCGATCCGTATCGGCCTCACAAACGATTACATCCATAGTCCAATTTTTTCCCGTATCAGTGAGTTTAGCGCCGTGCATCAAGAGCTGCCGGTGGAAATGCATGTGAATATTTCTACGTTGTTAGCGGAACAACTTAGGATGAATATGTTGGATATTGCTTTGTCGGTTCATAGCCAAATTCCTCCGGAAGGAGACTTTACAGAGATTTCTCTTCCTGCTTCACGAATTATGGCTGTGATCCCTGACGCGCATCCTCTTTCGAGTGAAGCATTTATTAGTATAAAGAGTTTAGATAAAGAGGCGTTGATTATGTTTCCAGATGAATCGGCTTTGCCGATTGCGGTGGAATGCCGACGTCTCATCAATGACGGCGACATTACACCTCGCGCCAGTCACATCACCACTAATAGCACATTAGCCCTACAACTCGCGACGCAAGGGCGGGGCATTGCGTTCGCCAGCGAGTATTCCATTCCTAAAGACGTAGACGGAGTTACAATCATACCGTTTAAAGAAAATGCGCAATTGGATCACGTGCTCTTACACAGCGGAAAACATTTATCACCGGCGCTATCTAAATTAATCGAGGCGCTCGTAAGCTAGGCGGTGAGTATATATCAGCATAGGAAAGAAAATAAGAGCTCGTCTGTTCTCGTTGATTGAAATGCGGTGCAACAAACGATCGAATGCCTATTTTAGATCAATGACCTAATTAAATTGTATCATACAAGTTGCTGAATTAGCTCGTACAATTCTATTCGTTGTTATAGGAGACGGCAGTGGTGTTTTCTGCGCCGCGTTCAATCGGTTATCGATGCTCGATCATCGATGGAGCGTATTTTATTGCGAATGGGTGGGGACATAACTCAAATGGTAACTCAGTACAAACGCATTTTGTTAACCGGCGCCGCGGGGATGCTTGGTTCTTATTTGAGGCCGCGCCTTAGGACGTGCTGCGACCATCTTCGGGTAAGCGACATCAAGGCGATCGATCAAAATGACGATAACGCCAATGATGAGATTGTAACATGTCGTTTGGAAGATGGCCCCGCGATGATACGTCTTGTCGATGGCGTAGACGCGATTGTTCACTTAGGCGCCGCATGTGATTATGACACCGCCAATGCTCTTACGGCGCTGCTGGAGCCCAATGTCGTGGGGGCTTACAATCTATATGAAGCGGCGCGGCTGCACGGCGTTAAGCGCATTGTTTTCGCCAGCTCTCACCATGTCATTGGTCGTTATCGCCAAAGCGAAACGATTGACGCATCCGCCGCACCGCGACCTGATAGTTTGTATGCCGTTACGAAACTCTTTGGTGAGAACGTCGCGCGGCTTTACTATGACCGATATCAAATCGAGACAGTTTGTTTGCGGATAGGGTCTTGTTTCGCGGAGCCGACTGATCGACGGATGCTCGCGACATGGTTTAGTTTTGATGATCTCTATAGGGCGGTCGCGGCCGCGCTTGAGGCGCCGGCGGTTGACTTCTCAATTCTTTTCGGTGTCTCGCGTAACAAACGTGTGTTCTGGTCGAACGTCGGTGTCGAGCACCTGGGGTATGTTCCTGAAGACGACGCTGATAACTGGCGCGCGCAAATTGACATAGGCGCAAGTCCGATAGATCCAGATATTTCGACTTGGCACGGAGGAGCGTTCGGACGGCCAGAGGATTGATCGTCATTATGCGGGTTCTATAGCGTACGCTATGTCTCGATTGCCTTTCAGCGTCATCGCTTTGAACTTTGACGAACAGAAGGCGGTCAGCCTCATTCCTTCGAATGATTGAGGCGCCTTATCATGAAACAGTGGGCGACTTAGAAGCGACAGGGAAGCGGCTTTGTCAGTTTCTAGACGTGCCATGGGATGAGCGTTGTTTTGACTTTCACCAAAGCGAAAGGGCTATCCAGACGCCAAGCCGCTGGCAAGTGCGTAAGCCTGTCTATAATACGTCGCTTGAGCGATGGCGATGCTTTGAAACCCATCTCGCGCCTCTTCTTAAATCTTTATACAAATAAAACGACCATCTTTAAGCCGGCGCGCTAACGTGACCCGTTCCCTCTTTCGACAGCGACCGCACGACTGTTGGGATCATGATGATTGGATAAAGCGGCGTACTGGTGGGGGGCATGTGATGGCCGCCGCGACGGCGTTTCATTGGCCTGGAGTAGATTTCAAGCGCGTCTTTGGTCAATCACAACCATACAACCGATCACCTCGACCAGGCGTCATCAAACAGATGTGATCGGCATTTGATTTGCCTCGTTTTCGCTTTGCTCCTTAGTTTCCAACGATCAGAGCAACCAGGGGAAACGTCCGGGAGCGCCTTATGAAAACCCTCATCCAAGCCGTCGCTATGTTCATTGCTGCAGCGACGGTTTTTGCACCTGCAGTGTCTGCTTATGCTGCGAAAGCCTCGGTTTACACCGGCCGCTTCTCTAATGTCGCCGTTCAGGGATACGACGTCGTTGCATATTTCACTGACGCTGCGCCGGTAAAGGGCAAAACCGATTTCACAACGCGTTATCTTGGCGCTGAGTTTCGTTTCGTAAGCCAAGCAAATCTTGACGCATTTTTAGCTGACCCGGCGGCGTACGCGCCGCAATATGGCGGCTATTGCGCTTGGGCCGTTTCGCAAGGCTATACGGCGCGCGGCAGCGCGAAGCATTGGAAGATTGTCGATGACAAGCTCTACCTCAATTACGATGCAGCGGTTCAGGAAGAATGGGAAACCGATATTCCAGGGTTTATTGCGGCCGCTGATGAGAATTGGCCTGGCGTACTAGAAGACTAGCGCTTAGCAGCCCCTCTCGCGCCGAGTTTCTGGCGCCAACCTCCAAGCAAACGTCTTATTTTTGTGGTAAGCCATTCCTTTATGGTGGGACGCAAGGAGGCCGTATATGGGCGCGCAGGAGACCGAGCGGGCGGCGCTTGATTGGGTTAATGTTGGGCCGGCTGATGAGTTGCCCGAAGGGCGCGTAAAAACCGTCACCGCACGCACTCATTCGATATGTTTGGTGCACTTCGACGGTCAATGGACGGCGATGGACAATCATTGTCCTCATCAAGGCGGTCCATTGGGCGAAGGCTCCATCGAAAAAGGCGTTGACGGAAAATGTTGGATTCGGTGTCCATGGCATGGCTGGGACTTCGACCCGCTGACGGGTGCGCCGCCGGGCGGCCATGAGGACGCGGGCCAGCATCTCTTTCCAGTGGAGGTGCGTGACGGTGAGGTGTTCATCGGCCTTGAGCCAGAACCCGACCATGAACGCACAGCGACCGACGTCGTGGCTGAAACGTTGGTGAATTGGGGCGTTAAGCGTGTTTTCGGCATGGTCGGTCATTCTAATCTCGGTCTTGCCGACGCATTGCGGCGGCGCACGAATGACGGCGAGATGGCGTATGTCGGTATACGGCATGAAGGCGCTGCGGCGTTCGCCGCCTCCGCCTACGGAAAATTAACGGGCCGTCCGGCCGCTTGTTTAACCATCGCCGGGCCAGGCGCCACAAACCTACTGACAGGGCTGTGGGACGCGAAAGTCGATCGTGCGCCGGTGTTGGCGCTAACGGGGCAGGTGCAAACGCAAGTTTTCGGACCTGGGGCGTTCCAAGATATCGATCTTGGCGCCGCGTTTGAGGCCGTGGCGCGCTTTTCCCAGCCGGTGCTCTCCACCTCGCGGTTCGGCGAGTTGGCGACGCTTGCGTGCAAGACCGCGATTGTGGAACGCGACGTAGCGCACCTAGTGTTTCCGGATGACGCGCAAACGCTGCCGAGCGATATGCCGGCGTCTGGGCCGCGCGGTCGGATCAGCCGCGAAACCATAACGCCCGATAAAGAAGATATTGAAGCGGCGATTGCGAAAATATCGGCGGCGCGCCGACCGATTATCGTCATGGGGTATGGCGCGACGGAGGCCCGCGAAGCCGTTATTCAGCTCACGGAGAAAATTGCCGCGCCGGTTCTGACGACGTTCAAAGGCAAAGGGTTGATCGCTGATGCGCATCCGAACGCGGCTGGCGTTCTCGGGCGGTCGGGAACGCCCATCGCCAGTTGGTTCATGAACGAAACCGACCTCATCATTACGCTTGGATCGTCATTTTCCAATCATACGGGCATAGAGCCGTCGAAGCCGATCATCCAAGTCGATTTCGAACGTATGCAGCTGGGAAAATTCCACCCTGTTACACTGCCCATTTGGGGGGAGATTGGGGCGTTTTGCGATGCCGTTACGCCGCGCGTGCGCTCCCATAAAGATGCGCCCGACCAAATCAGTGAACTTGCGGAGCGGTGGGCGATCTGGCGGGCCGAAAAGCAAAACCGATGCGCTGAGACACGCGGGAAGGGCGTTAACGCTGCGTCCGTGTTTGACGCGCTCAGTCGTCTGTGTCCCAATGACGCCGTCATCGCTGTTGACGTGGGCAATAACACCTATTCCTTCGGTCGATATTTTGAGACCAAAGGTCAAAGGGTGTTGATGTCGGGATATCTTGGCTCAATTGGGTTCAGTCTTCCCGCAGCAATTGGCGCTTGGTCAGCGACGCAGGATTTTGACGACTATAAGGGCCGGAAAGTTGTTTCTATTTCTGGCGATGGCGGGTTCGGCCAGTACGCGATGGAGTTCACGACCGCCGTCAAATACGGCATGAACATTACGCATATTTTGTTGAATAATGGCGAGCTCGGTAAAATTTCCAAAGAGCAGCGGGCGGGAGAGTGGCCCGTTTGGGAGACCAATCTGTCGAACCCGTCCTTTTCAGCCTTCGCCCGGCTTTGTGGCGGCCTTGGCGTCACTGTCACCAATGCGGAGCAATTGGATGAGGCGTTTGCGCGCGCCTTTAAACATGATGGACCGTCATTAGTTGAAATCATGACTGATCCGGAACTTGTTTGAAGGCTGTGCCTTTGAAAAGTACAGTATACGTTATAGCCCGAATTCTTTCGGATGGTTCGAGGACAATTAGAAGAAAGCAACTGCGTTGGTGATCGATAGATCAAAGCTTGTTGCTGTCACAAAGAAAATACAAAATTATAGGTTGCAAAATAAAATATATCCCGCAAAGGTAGTTGCCCTGTGGGGGCGGCGTGGCGCTCCGACTTTTTGTCTGAGCAAATTGGGGGAGCGTGGGGCGTATGCTTCACGGTGACAGCGCAGCCTGTGTTTACAAAGAAATCAAAGGGTTCTGGTGACGTCGACGCCGGCGCGGCGGACGCCGGCGACGCCGGTTTCGGCGCGGTCGATGACTCCAACACACAAGTCATCGTCAACCAATCGAGCGCGCAAAACGGCGCTGGTGGTGACTGTGGAGCAGACGGTCGATGCCGGCCGTGCACGCCGGCTTGGAAGATAATTGTTGTTTTTCTTTCTAAGACAACGACGATCGTCACGGCCTTTATCGTGATCGCTTTGTTCATTATCTACATCCGGGACTCAGCCTGTGAGACGTGCCATCCGGTTGAAGCGCCCGCTGAGAAACAAAATCTGTTTTTTCCTGACTCGCTGAAAGAACTGAATGGCGTTGTAGAAGGCGGTCCTTGTCGCCGAATGGTGAACGGCTTTTGCGTTGAAGCGGAAACGGTGCGCCATGCGATGCGGTGGGCGCGTTATTATCTGCGGCGCGGAGACGCTGAAAGCGCTCTTATTTTCTCATCAGAAGATGAGGCGTTGAAGGGATTCGCCAAGGAGCGGGAGAACACGGCGCGCGATCATTACCGCGCGGCCATCGACATCGGCAGCGGCGTCGGTTCGCAAGCGGCAATCTACGCCGCAAAACGATTGCAGTTTCTTAGCATGACCTGTCAGTATAATGAGGAGAGTCTGGCGCGCATCTCCCGTGACTGGAACAAAAATGTGCTAGGCGCGCTTATCGAGATGAAGCAGAAACAGCGCGCATTGAAAGCGCTCGGTTACTATAATGGTGATGTGGACAACAGACATGGCGCCCAAACGCGCCTCGCGGTGCGTGATTTTCAGGGGGATCTCGGATCGGATCAAACGGGCGTCCTAAGCGCTGAACAAACTGCGCTCTTAATCTGCGCCGGCGCGCAAATCGCTAAAAACATCGATTCTCAAAACGTGTTGGGGATTATGTACGCCACGGGGCTCGGCGTGAAGCAAAATACTGACTTCGCGTTGAATTGGCTAGAAGCCGCCGCCCAGCGCGGCGACGCCGATGCGTCTTGGAACCTCGCCATGATGTATGGAACAAAAACCGTGTTATCGAGCGTTTTGATCTGCGACGCCGTTCAAAACGCCGAACGGGCTGACAGTTATTTGCGTGAGGCCGCGAACGCCGGTCATCCGGCGGCGAAGGTCGCAGCGAGAAAATATAAGAACGATACGCCGGAACTGCGATGGCGAAAGTTAAGCGGCGATCTCAATCGTCCGGAGATCGTCGATCGTGTTGGCCGCGGCTGTAATCCCAACGACTAATTCCCGCGCAATTGAAACCCCATAATTAAAAGGCGATCCCTATGTCTCGGCTATTTGTAGCGTCAGTCTGTGCTGCAGCGCTTATCGGCTGCGTGTCTTATGACTCAACTAGTCCTTATACAGAGTCAGGTGCCATTTGCGATCAAGCTGGATTGGAGTCCCGCATGACGTCTCTCATTGATCGGTCGCAGGAGATACAGGGCGCGCTCGCGATTGGTCTGCCGCAAGGCGGTGGCGCGATAAGCGGCTCGCGATCCCAAACCGATGTGGAGCGCCTCTATGAGCTACGCAACACAATGCGTCGCTTTGATGGAGAGATTGACGCCCAGTTTCGTTCTGTGACGTCGAGTTGCAAAGCGTTTTCCCGTTGTATGGAGAAGAACGAATATGACGAGGCGCGCTGCGGGCAAACGCTTTCACGGTGGGAGAGCGCTGAACAGGAGTTCAGCGCTCTGGCGATTGAGTTGAGACGATTAGAGAATGAAGCGAACCAATCAACGCCGCCGCCGCCGCCGCCGCGAATTCGCGATTCCGAGAAACGATGCTGCGATACCTTGAACAATATTTTTACGGACTGTTGTGATACGCACGAATAAGTTATCGCATCGATAGCGACATTGGTCGTGAAAGCGTGCTTGGTCTCTCGTGGACCAAATGCCGTCGCGACCGAATTCGGCATGGGAAGGTTTGATCGTGATTCGTTTCAGCCGATCATAGTCCGGTGATGGGGTGCGCCATTGGTGTACCGACGTATCGTGGCATGTCACGCGGTTGGTTAATGCGCTGGGTTAATTTCATCGAGACCGTCATCGCGCCGTAACCGATAGATAATTGAACAAATTTTCCCAAAGACGGTGATCAACCGTTTTGGTGTCGGACGTCGTTACGTCCATCATTCTGATCGTTGAATCGGGTGTCCGGCCGCCTACACTTGCGTCAAATTTTCTCTTGGATTGCATATTCGCTCAAATATGATATCGATACCAAAAATTGTATCTCGGATGGAGGCTTATCGTCACATGCGCGAGGCGAACGGATCTGCTAATTCGCGTGTTAAACGTATGCAATGGATGGAATTCCAGACCCTGTGGCCTCTGGCGAAGGGCTAAGTATGGCTTCGGCGAGCTTTTCTCTGCGGGCAAGGCGGCGCACGCCGCCCCTCGGGTAGAGTGAAGGCGTTTTGTTATGCGGGGCTTTTAAGACCTTTAGGGATATGTGTTGCGCTGGCTGAATAGGTGCGTTTTAGCACGTTTCGTGGGGGAAGCCTTTAAGCGT
>JBCCAY010000023.1:0-54391 GCA_039814575.1 Pseudomonadota bacterium | reverse complement strand
GCTCGGGCGATGCAGACGCCTTGCCAAAGACTGGGAGAAAACTATCGCCTCATCAGAGGCCTGGATGCTCATCGCAGCAATCAGAAGGACCTCACGAAAACTCGCAAGAGACGGCTATCAATTTTGATTCAGACTCTTAGGGGCTTTGTCGCTTGTTTCGTCTAGAGACTTCGCTCGGGAACTCTGTCTGCGAGACTTTTCCGCCGCACGCGATTCTGCAATGAGCCATTTTATAAAGGGCTCCGTATGGGGATTATTACCACGGAAAGGCCGCACAGCGTAGTACGCCTCAGACATTGTTAAACCTACCGCGCCAACGCGTTGCAAGCGGTCCGCCCTTAAATCAGCGTCAGCTAAATAACTCGGCAACAGACCTGCGCCAAGCCCAGCCCGCACGGCGGCGATCACCATGGAAAACTGATCAAAACGTTTTCCTGGGAAAAAAGGGCGATCGTCAACACCGGCTTCACGGAACCAATCACCCCAGGCCGCACTACGACTATCTAAGTGTAACAAGGGCGCACTTAGCAAATCGCCCGGCCCCGCTATCTTATGTCGACGAGCAAACGCCGGATCGGCCACCGCGATCATCTCTTCGTCGCAGACTTTCGTCAGTTTGGCGTCGGGCCAATGATCAGTTCCAAAGTGAAGCGCGAGATCAAAGCGCTCCTTACCAAAATCAAACACGCCAAGCCGCGTTGCTAAACTCACTTCGACGCCAGGGTGCTTCTCCTCAAAAACTGCGAGCCGCGGGATCAGCCAAGCCGACCCAAAGGTTGGTAAAACCGCGATCCGTAAGGACTGAGCATCGTTTCCAGCGGCAATGGCTTGTTGCGTCGTCTGGCGAATACGATCCAAATCAACGGCCAAATCCCCCGCGAGACGGGCGCCGGCGTCCGTTAACACAACGCGTCGCCCAACGCGTTGAAACAAATCAACGCCGATCATTTGCTCCAAGTCTTTCACTTGTCGGCTGACGGCGCTCTGGGTGAGCGACAGTTCCTCCGCGGCAAGCGTTAAGCTTTCATGGCGGGCGGCGCACTCGAAACTGCGCAAAACGGCTAAAGATGGAAAGCGTCCACCAAGAGAACGCGGCATGACGGCCTTCTTTCGATTAATGAGTTATCTTCATTAAAATCGCCTATTTCAATGAAATAAGCAAATATATGCGTGGCGTCGGACGAAAACGCGAGCACAGGATCAATAGGATCGGTCCGAACCAAGCCGAAGACCGTCAACACATGAGGCAACGGCGTCGCAAGCCGGATTCCGGCAAGGTTTGTGACTTAACTGCGACTATCCTCTTCATAAAAGCTGTTCTTAGAGCTATACGGCATTCATGGAAGACAGCCCAAAAGACGCTCGCAAATCACTCGATGACATCGACCGCGCCATATTGAAGATTTTGGCTGAAGACGGGCGCCGCCCCGTGGCGCAAATAGCCGAAGCGGTCGGTCTCTCTGAAACGCCTTGCGCGCGGCGCATTCGTCAAATGGAAAGCGCCGGCGTCATTCGCGGCTATGCAGCCGATATTGACCCGGTCGCCGTTGACCGCACGGTATCTATATTTGTTTTTGTTCAGCTCAATGACAGCTTCGACGCGCACTTCGATGATTTCATCATGGCTGTTGAGAAGATTGAAGAAGTTCAATCGCTGCATTTTTTAGCTGGAGAAAAAGACTTCCTTCTTCTCGTCCGCTTGCCTCATATCGGCGATCTTGAACGTTTTCATCGCGAGCATATCGGCGCCATGAAGTCCGTACGTAGTTTTCAATCGGTCGTCGGCATTCGAGAGATTTTCAACCGACGCGGCTTATCGTTTTAACCGGACAATGAGCCGCGCTATTCATTTGTCAAATGACGAATCGACAAACGACGTGCTCATGATTGTGGCAAAGAAAGGCGATGGCGCCGATCACCATGAAGAAACCAGCGTCAGCGTCGGATTAAAGACTTAACCCGCGCGAATTGCTAGAAAGGCGACGTCCAATCGGCGAAGGTCGGCGCGGCCTGGTCCTTGGCGCTTAGGACCGCGTTAATTGCAGGCGCAGGCCACTTTATGCCGATGCTTGGCGAGGCCCAATGCACTGCGCCATCGGACCGCCCATCGTAAAAATCCGTCACCTTATAAGCGACGATCGTCTCGGGCTCCAATGTCATAAACCCATGCAAGAAACCTCTCGGGACCAAAACCTGGTCACCGCCCTCGCCGGATAGCGTGACGCCGTCCCATTGACCGAAGGTGGAAGAGCCCTTTCGTACATCAACGAAAACGTCAAATATCCGTCCACGAATGACGCGAACAAGTTTATCTTGCGCGCGCGGCGGCGCTTGATAATGCAGGCCCCGCACGGTGTAAGCGTCTTTGGAGTAGGACTCATTGTCTTGTACAAACTCAAAGCCCGGTGCGAGCGGGTCGAGTTTGTTCTTCGTGTAGGTCTCCGTAAAGTAGCCGCGGTCATCGGCGAACCGCCGCGGGGTAAAGACCTTCACTTCTGGAAATTTCGTATCCAGTACGTCCACGCCGCGTCCCCCTTAATCGCCTAGAATAGCAGTTTCGTCGTCAACAACGCGCAAGAGATACTCACCATAACCGCTTTTCACTAGAGGCGCGGCAAGCGCGCGAACCGCGTCGGCGTCTAAGAAACCCATGCGATAGGCGACTTCTTCAACGCACCCGATTTTAAGCCCCTGCCGCTCTTCGACCGTTTGCACGAATTGCGCCGCTTGCAAGAGCGAAGCATAGGTGCCGGTGTCGAGCCACGCATACCCCCGGCTGAGGAAGTTAACCGCCAACAGACCATCATCAAGATACATCTGGTTAAGCGTCGTAATCTCCAGCTCTCCGCGAGCGGATGGTTTCACGGCTTTGGCCCGTGCGCAGACGGTCTCATCATAAAAATAAAGGCCGGTGACGGCGTAATTCGACCGCGGCGCCGCCGGCTTTTCTTCAATGCTGATCGCTTTGCCCGCCTTATCGAACTCAACAACGCCGTATCGCTCCGGATCAGTCACTTGGCTACCGAAGACCACCGAGCCTTTGTCCAGTTGCGCCGCGCTTTGCAGGCGTTCGGCAAGGCCGTGACCAAAGAAGATATTGTCGCCCAAAATTAGCGCGCACTTATCGCCGTCAATAAAATCTTCGCCGATAATAAACGCTTGAGCGAGACCTTCCGGTTTCGGCTGCACGGCATAGGACAGCGAAACGCCCCATTGCGCGCCATCGCCCAAAAGATGCTTAAAGATATCAGCGTCTTCCGGCGTCGTGATGATCAAAATATCGCGAATGCCGGCGAGCATCAGCGTCGTCAGCGGATAATAAATCATCGGCTTGTCATAGACCGGCAATAATTGTTTGCACACGGCCTTTGTAATTGGATAGAGCCGCGTGCCTGAACCACCGGCGAGAATGACCCCCTTCATGACTGCGCCCCTTTTTTCGTGTCGTTTTTATCGCCGGACCCGAGCCCCAACCGCGCGCCGGTGTGGCCGCGCTCGCGCACGGCGCGCCACCACCAGTCATTGTCGAGATACCAGGAAACGGTCTTGCGCGTCCCCTCCTCAACGCTGACGGACGGGCGCCAACCAAGGTCGCGCTCTATTTTCGACGCGTCGATCGCATAGCGTAAATCATGGCCCGGACGGTCCGTAACAAATGAAATTAAATCGCGATGCGGCCCGCCTTCAGGGCGCATTTCATCCATCAATGTACAAATCATTTCGACGAGATCGATGTTGCGACGTTCGTTCAATCCGCCAACATTGTAGGTCTCTCCAAGCGCGCCCTTCTCTAATATCGTTAAAAGCGCATCGGCGTGATCATCTACATAAAGCCAATCGCGGATGTTTTCGCCCTTCCCGTAAACGGGAATGTTCTTGCCTTCCAGAGCGTTCAGAATAACCACGGGGATGAGCTTTTCCGGATGCTGATAGGGGCCGTAATTGTTCGAACAATTGCTTGTGACGACGGGGAGATCGAACGTTTCCCCCCAAGCGCGCACAAGAAAGTCAGAGCTCGCTTTAGAAGCGGAGTAAGGTGAGTTCGGCTGATACGGCGTTTCTTCGGTGAAGAGGCCGTCCGCGCCAAGGCTGCCATAGACTTCGTCCGTCGAGACATGGTGGAAGCGAAACGCCGCCGCCTTCGCGCTCGTCAACGTATCGAGATATCCCCGCGCCGCCTGCAATAGGCGGTAGGTGCCGACAATATTCGTTTCGATGAACGCGCCAGGGCCGTCGATGGAGCGATCCACATGGCTCTCCGCCGCGAGGTGCATAATCGCGTCCGGCTGGTGCTCCGCGAGCGCCGTGCTCACGGCGTCTAAATCGCAGATATCGCCCCGAATGAAAGAATAGCCGTCATGATCGGCGCAATCTCGAAGGTTATCCTCATTGGCGGCATAGGTGAGCTTATCGAAATTGACGATGTCAGTTCCCCGCGCGAGCGCCATGCGCACGACGGCGGATCCGATAAAGCCTGCACCGCCGGTGATAAATATCTTCATGGATCTCTCTTCGCCCCCGCTTAAGGCTAGCCGCTTAACGCTGGTCGCTTAAGGCCGTCGCTTACCCGAGCCGAGGCCCGTTATTCACCGGGAAGCGGCCAAACCTGAGACTACCCCCATCCAATTAACGAAAAGAGGGCGTTCGCGCGTGGTCTTACTCCGAGCAGGGTCTAGTTTGAACCCTCGTTCGTCGGCGGCAACAAAAAGCGCTCATTGTCCCACAAAAGAAGATACGCCAACCATTCGGCGCCGCCCGTAGCCCCACCCGAACACTGCTGACAACCAGAAACGCCGCCCCACGGCTCGCGGGGCGGCGAAGATCATCGGCTTGCGGAGGCGACAGCCGATGGCCTTGTTATCCGTGTTATCCGTTCAAAGAAGGGATGCGGGCGGTTTCGTGGGTGTAAGCGAAAAGCTCACCCGCCTTCAGGACGCCATTGCGATTGCGGTCCGCTGCGGCGAAGCGGTTCAGCTCCAAACCCACATATTCCGCGAGGTCTAAGCGCGCGTCGGCGCCTGCCGCGATCGCATGTTCCCGCGCGGCGACAGCGTCGATGCGGATGCGGTCAGCGATCGTCAGCGACGGCGCGGGCGCAATCGGCGCCGCAGAGCGGCTGTCGCCGTCGAGAATCGCGACAAAGCCGTTCAAACGGGACAATTCCGCAACAACGATCGAAAGCGCTGCAAACTCATCGCGATCGAGATCGCCGTTTTTGTCTAGATCCGCCTGGCGGAACAGCGTCTCAGCGTGAGTTTGAACTTCTTCCGCCTCCAGCGTCGTGACGGGCGTTTCCGCGCCAACAAGTTTCGGCGCGGGATCGCCAGCAGCCGCTAGAGCGGCCCCGGCCGCAATAGCGGCGACGAAGCCCGGCAAAGCGAGTTTTTCGATGAAATTGCGCAACATGTCGTCTCTCCAATCCCTCAAGGGCCACGAACCGAGGGCCAATCCCCAATCGAACGCCGAATGCGACGTCCCTTTCAGCTTGGAAATTGACCGTTGAACGGGGCCTCATCACGATCGGATCTGGGTGTTTGTGCGGCGAATGGGGCGCTTCGGCGCCAAATGCGGCGAGATTGGGAAAGGACCGCGCCCCAGGCCATCCTTCGAGACGCAAGCCAAGGCTTGCTCCTCAGGGTGAGGGTGGGAGAGAAGAAAGACGTTCAGAGCCCTCATACTGAGGAGCGCTTTCAAGCGCGTCTCGAAGGATGGCCAGGGGCTCCGTCGCTCACGCCCTACTCCGCGGGATGCACCGCAGGGCCACCTTCAGAAGACGCTTCCCGGTCCGTTCGCCGCCAACGCTCTTTGATCATCGCAGACGTCAACCGCGAGCCGTCCGGCGACCAACCGGGCGGGCCGAAAAGATAGCCTGAAACCTCTCGCCATGACTTAGCGGAGATCACGTCGCGGGCGATGGCGATCCACTCATGGAAGGCGATCACGAAGGGATTAAACACGCCGATGTTCTTAACGATGCCATAGCGCGGCTTTTCTTCGTCTTCCGGCACAAACGTGCCGAACAGCCTATCCCAAATAATCAGTGTACCGGCGTAATTGGCGTCGAGATATTTCGGATTGGTCGCGTGGTGAACGCGGTGATGGCTCGGCGTATTGAAGACCCATTCAAACGGGCCCATGCGGCCGATCATCTCCGTATGAATCCAAAACTGGTAAAGCAGATTAAGCGCGCTGACGAAAACCAACATTAGGGGATGGAAGCCAAGGAGCGCCAATGGCGCCTTGAACAACAGCGCCGCTAAAATCTCGCCCGTCCATGTCTGGCGCAACGCCGTCGTCAGATTGTAGTGCTGCGAGGAATGGTGGACCACATGGCTCGCCCAGAACCAGCGCCGTTCATGGCTAATGCGATGCCACCAGTAATAGCGCAGATCATCAACGACAAAGCACAAGACCACCAGCCACCAGGTCGTCGGCAAGGTGAAGAAACGCTGCTCATAGGCGGCATAGAGAATGGCGAGCTTGATGGCGGCGCCGCCGAATAAAGGGGCGATCTGGCTGCCGAGCCCCATGATAAGGCTCGCGGCGGCGTCCCGCGTCTCAAAGTCGCCGCGTCCGCTGAAACGCCAGGCGAGCATTTCCACCAGAATAAGCAGCACGAAAGCGGGGATCGCCAGCGGGATGATGTCAGGAAACGCCATCCCGCGAATTTACATCGCGGCCCCTAAGGACGCCAACCCAATGCGCAGCGGTCGTTTCGTCGCGCGCGGCGCAACTGAGCGCCTTTAAAGCCAGCTCATCCAGCGCGATCGTTATCAGTGCGCCGTCATGGCTGACGGCGCGTTCGCCAGTTTTGAACCGTCGCGAGGCCAGGCGATCGCCATGGCTGAAAACGATAACGGCCTCCCCCTCGCCGGAGACGCCAATGGCGGATTTGCCGCCGCTGTCGATAAGCCAGTCAGTCGGTTTGAAATCAGGTTCGTCGCCGGCGATGCGCTCCATCGCAGCCGCTTCGGTGACGACGGCGTTGCGCAAAGCCCCGAGAAAATAGGAGATCAAAACAAGAATGGCGATCCCCACAAGGGAGATCGCCAAATCAAGGACGAGATTGCCCGTCAAAACAGGTCAGCGCTTTGTATGCGCTTATCCGACGATTTCGTCGTCGGAGAAGAAGAAACGGATTTCTTCAGCCGCCGTATCAGGGCCGTCGGAACCGTGTACGGAGTTCTCACCGATGGATTCCGCGAACTCGGCGCGAATGGTGCCGGCTTCGGCGTCGGCCGGATTGGTGGCGCCCATGATTTCGCGATTGCGTGCAATGGCGTTTTCGCCTTCTAGAACTTGCACAACGACCGGGCCGGACATCATGAAATCGACGAGCTCGCCGAAGAACGGACGCTCCTTATGGACGGCGTAAAAGCCTTCCGCCTGCTCACGGCTCATGTGGATGCGCTTGGAGGCGACGACGCGCAGGCCGCCCTCTTCCAGTTTCGCGGTGACTTTGCCCGTCAGATTGCGGCGCGTCGCGTCCGGTTTGATGATGGAAAAGGTGCGTTCGTTCGCCATGGGAAACCCTTTAAACAGCAGTTTTTTGGAAGAATTCGCGGCTTCCCTAACAATGCGCGGCAAGGACCACAAGCCCCTTCCGGTCCTTCTATCGAACAACCTGCCGCCGGAGCGCGGCGTAAACCGCGAAAACGCCTTGCAGGCCGCTTCCGCGTCGCTATTTTGCGCAATCTTCGAACGCCGCCCAAAACCAGTCCGCGAACTGGTGTCCGCTGGAACCTTAGCCTTTAGACGATGCTGCACATTAACGATCTCACCTATCGCATCGAAGAGCGCGTCCTCTTCGACCAGGCGACGGCGGCGATTTCCGAGGGCTGGAAAACCGGCTTTATCGGGCCGAACGGCGCAGGCAAGTCGACGCTTCTGAAGCTAATCAAAGGCGAGATCAGCGCCGATGACGGTGACATTTCCTTGCGCAAAGGCCGCCGCCTTGGGGCGCTTGACCAGGAAGCGCCGGATGGACCGCAAACCCTTATCGAGACGGTTCTCGAAAAAGACGTCGAACGCGCCAACCTTCTCGCCGAAGCGGAGACCGCCGACGAGCCCAAACGCATCGCGGAGATCCACACCCGCCTCGCCGACATCGAGGCCCATTCCGCTGAAGCACGCGCCGGCGCTATTCTCTCCGGCCTCGGTTTCAGCGCCGAGGAACAATTGCGCGCTTGCGAAACCTTTTCCGGCGGCTGGCGCATGCGCGTCGCCCTCGCCGGCCTCCTCTTCGCCGCGCCGGATCTTCTTTTACTCGACGAGCCCACTAACTATTTGGACATTGAAGGCGCCATGTGGCTGGAGACATTTATCCGCCGCTATCCGCATACGGTGCTTATCGTCAGCCACGATCGCGACTTTTTAAATCGCTCCGTCAGCCACATTTTGGCGCTTGAGGGCCGGAAGCTCTATTTGAGCGCCGGCGACTACGACACTTATGTGCGCCGTCGCGCCGAAGAACGCGCGCAGATCCTCGCCGCAAAAGCAAAGCAAGACGCGAAGCGCCGGCACATGCAGAGCTTTATCGATCGCTTTCGCGCTAAAGCGACAAAAGCCAAGCAAGCCCAAAGCCGCATCAAAGCGTTGGAGAAAATGACCGCCTACGCCGAACCGGTGGAGGCGCGCACGACGCCGTTTCACTTCAAGAACCCAAAGCCCATGGCGCCGCCGATTGTGCGGCTTGTCGACGCCACTTTGGGCTATGACGAAAAAGCGGTGCTCAATAAGCTGAACTTACGCATCGACCAGGACGATCGCATCGTCATTCTGGGCGCCAACGGGCAAGGCAAGTCAACGCTCGTGAAAGCCGTCTCGGGACGGATCAAGCCCCTCGCCGGCAATGTTTATAAGCACAAGAAACTCGGTGTCGCCTATTTCTCCCAACACCAATTGGACGAATTAAAGCCCGGCGCTTCGCCTTACGATCATGTCCGTGCGCTCATGCCCGACGGCACCGAGGCTGAAGTACGCTCCGCCACCGCGCAACTCGGCTTCGGCTATGAAAAGGCTGACACGAAAGTCGAAAAAATGTCCGGCGGCGAGCGCGCGCGCCTGCTCTTGGGGCTCATCGCCTTTCACGGGCCGCACATGATGATCCTCGACGAGCCGACGAACCATCTAGACATCGATTCCCGCGAGGCCCTCGCCGAAGCTTTGAACGATTATGGCGGCGCGGTGTTGCTTATCACCCACGACGCCCACTTGGCGGAAATGGTGGCCGACCGTTTATGGCGGGTCGACGGCGGCGCGGTGACGCCGTTTGAGGGCGACATTGAAGACTATCGCGCCCTTGTCGTCGAAACCCGTCGCGGCACGGCGAGCGCCGATGGGAAGCAAAAGAAAATCGACCCCCGCGCCCGCAGCCGGCAGTCCACGGCCGCCGCGCGCGACGCCCTCGCCCCGCTAAAGAAAGACGCAAGCGATAAAGAAGCCGCCCTTGATCGGCTAAACGGCGTATTGGAGCGCCTCGACGCAGCGCTCGCTGACCGCGCCCTCTATACCGAGAACCTTGATCGGGCGACGAAGCTGCAAAAAGAGCGCGCGGCCTTGCTGAAAGCGATCGATCAGGCGGAAAATCACTGGCTTGAAGCCGTCGACGCCTATGAACGCGCCAAAGAGGCGTGTTAAGGCGAGCACCAGCGATAACCACATTGCATCTGATAAGGGGCGCGACCGCCATGAAAAAACCGGCTGAATGCGAAACTGCGGACGAGGCCCGTGCGGAAATCGACCGACTCGACCAAGCCCTCGTCGACCTCCTCGCCGAACGCTGGGGGTACGTCGACCGTATGTGGCAGTTCAAACGCCTGGAGGCCTCCGCCGCGTCCGTTCCCTGGCGCAACGCCGACGTTATCGAGAAAGTTCGCACGCGCGCTGAAAAAGCGGGTATGCCGCCTGAAATGGCTGAAGCCCTATGGCGGCAAATCATCGGTTGGGGCGTTCAGCACCAGGAAGAAAAGTTGCGCGAAGAATAAGTGCGCGCGACGAATTTAAAACTATAAGTTGCACAAAAAGAATGGGCCCGCAAAGCGGGCCCAATTATTACGCAACACTATTTTTGATCTTGGGTGCTGGATGCACCTGTTTGGTTAAGATTGCAAGAAGGCGAGCGGATCGACTGCCTTTAAATCTTGGCGAATTTCAAAATGCAGTTGCGGCTGCCCGGCCGATCCGCTTTGGCCGACTTTAGAGATAATCTGGCCCTGGCGCACCTGCTGCCCTTTACGCACCAACATGACGTCATTATGGGCGTAAGCGGTGACGAAGTCGTTGTTATGGCGGATCAGAATGAGATTGCCATAGCCGTCTAAATCGGAGCCACGATAAACGACCTCGCCGTCAGCTGCGGCGCGCACGGGCGTGCCCACGGGCGCGGCGATATTGATGCCGTCATTACGCGGTCCAGAAACGCCGCTTTCAAAGCGCCGCACAAGCGCGCCTTTTAAAGGCCAAGCAAACAATCGGGAGCTCACTGCAGCGCTCGTCCCAGCGCCACGCTCATCCATAATCGACGCTATCGCGATAGAATCACCCGTCGCCCCAGCCCCTCTCGAGCCAGCAGTGGCAATCGGGGTGACGCTCGCCAAGATAGGTTTCGACGGCACCACTAAGCGGTCGCCCACAGACAATTGATATGGCGGACGCAGATTATTCGCAGCCGCCAATTCACGGACATGAACGCCCGTCGCGCGCGAAACGCCGAACAGCGTATCGCCGGACTGTATGACATAAACGCCGCGACCGGATGCGACTGGGCTTTGAGACGGCGTTGACACGGTGTGCACAGCGGGAACCGCCCGCGGCGCCTGCGCCACGCGTTGAACCGGCGCTTCAGCAATTGCAACATCATTACGGGGCACACGAATGACTTGCCCAACCGACAGAGGATAAGGCGGACGCATGCCGTTCAGCGCAATAATCGCCCCTGGCGATGTCTGGGTGCGGCGTGCAATAGCGTACACCGTGTCGCCTTTACGAACGCGCACCATGCCGGCGGTAGCGCCGTCGAGCGCCGCGCCGCCAGCGAGCGCGCCTTCAAGGTACGCCGCATCGGCGCTGACGCCATATGGCCGACTATCCACTGCGTGTTGCGAGGATGGAACGCCTTCAAGCGCCGCCATTTCAATCGGCGTCAACACCGCCGAACGGGGCGCAGCGCCAGCGTAGGATTCAGTTTGATAACTCCCCTGCGGCGCACGATAACCCGCGACGCGCCGTGGCGGCGCGGCATGCGGCGAGGTGTAAACGCGGCCCTGCCAAGTGGGCTGCGACCCATACACCACGGGCGCAGAGTTTTTAGACGAACAGGCGACGGCGAGCGCCGGCGCGCAAAGGCAGAATAACAGGTGACGGTGTCGCATCGGCGAAGCGCCCTTCCGTATCGCGTACGAGCATAAAAACGTACCGTAACGATTCGGCGAGATCGGTTAACAAGCTGTTAACCACGCGACGCGGTGTTTTGAATTTGGTGCGATTTAGCCGAAAAACCTGGACTCTACTTCAGCACGAATAGAACAATTCGCGTACCGCCGTGAATGGATGAAATTTACGTTTGCAAGCGATAGGGTCTTACCTCATGAGCAGCGTCCATTATCTCCACTTGCCTCCAAAAACTGATCCTCCTGTTCTCGGGACAGAGGACCCATTTTCGGCAGTTTTGGTTGTTGAAGCGGATGTTAGTTGGGCGTGGCGCGCTCAAGTAAGTCGATGGCTCGTGGACAGCGGTTGTCTTTTTATGATGGCTTGGGGAAAAGAATGTTCACTTTGGGATGAAAGCGTCGACTATGCCAACCTCGACGACTTCCCTGATGGAGAAATTCCGGAACACCGATGGGTGTACACGACATGGCACGACGATGAACCGAAAGAGCAAGTCTTTTGGTTCGCCCAACATACTGCAACTCACCCACATGCAAATCTTAAAAAGATAATGCTTATCGATATTTCTAAGTACGACCGCGGAGCTGCTTTGCTTAAAGAATTTGAGTTAGCACGGGATCTTGCCGAGCGTGAAGCTAACTAACAGGTTTGAACGGCTCGCCTATATTCAAGGCCAAAGTCAATCAGACCAGCATTGGGATCAAGCCGGCGTTAAAAACAACGTACGCTCTTTTTCGCGGCGGTCCGCCAAACGCTGAAGGAAGGCGCCGCCGGCCGTATTGTGATTGCGGAAGGCGTCCGCCGCGCCGGGCTTATCGCCAGCGTTGAACTTCGTCACCACTTCGCTGCGTGAAAATGCGCCTGTGCCGAGATTATAGGCGAGCGAGACCATGGCGGAGAATTCGTTTTCATTGGCCTGCCGCGTTATCACACGCCGGACGCCCGCCTCAGCGACCGCGACGTCTTCGCGCAAAAACTCGGTCGCTTGCGCTTCGGTGATACGCGCGGGATCGCCCGGTTTCCTCTGGCGGCCATAGCCGATGTAGGACTTACCGCCCGCGGAATAGGCCTCAAGGCGCAGGCCTTCTGAGTCTTTGATGATCTGTAGGCCGGCGTCATTGATCCGTAACCGGTCATTTCCGCTAAAAGCGTCAGACGAACCATCGCTAGACGCCGTCTCTCGCGGAACGCTATTGTCGGTGCGGTCAGCGGCCACATCGTCTTCAGCGAGATCGTCCTCAGCAAGACCAGCCGCATCGGGCCCCAACCATGCTGGCGTATAGGGCGCGAGCCATGACGGCGCGCCGTCTCGATCAATAACCCATAATCCAGCGACAGCGGCGAACGCCGCAACAACAATAATCAAACGAAACACACTACGCCCCCATACTGAACCAAGGGGACGTTACGCGATCGCAATGATTTTTTCCACAGGGGAATTACCGGGCGGACTTCCCGCCTGCCCCACCTATCCAGCGTCAATCGCCGGAATTCAACGCTTTGGCGAGTTCAGCGCGCGAGGTGTCGTGGGTGAGCGCCAAATGCAGCGGGGTGATCGACACTTTACCGTCGTAAATCGCGCGCAAATCGGTGCCCGCCGGCGGATCGGACAGCTTCCCGGAAAAGCCGAACCAATAATACGTGCCGCCGCGCAGATCTTGGCGCTCCTCGGTGAAGAGCTGAAATGCGTCGCGCCGCCCCTGCTCGGTCACTTCAACGCCTTTGACGTCGTCCGGCGCGCAAGCCGGGAAATTCACATTGACGACGACGTCTTGCGGCCAGCCCGCGTCCAACAGTTTACGGACAATATCGGCGCCCATGCTTTCCGGCGTCGCCCATTCAGCCGTATCGCGGGAGAAGCGCGACAAAGACAAGGCGATCGACGGTACGCCGAGCGTCATGCCCTGTAGCGCAGCGGCGATTGTGCCGGAGAACGTCACATCCTCAGCGAGGTTTTGGCCATTATTGACGCCTGACAGAACGAGGTCCGGCTTTTTGTCGTCTAGGAGCTTTGTGATCCCCATCATGACGGCGTCGGTCGGCGTTCCAGATACGGCGAAACGCTTCTCGTCATATTTCCGGATACGGATGGGGTGCGCCAAAGTCAGCGAGCGCGCGGCACCCGATTGTTCTTCTTGCGGCGCCACGACCCATACGTCGTCGGAGAGTTCGTTGGCGATTTTAACGAGGCTCTCAAGACCGCGCGCATGAATGCCGTCGTCATTTGAACATAAGATACGCATGCGGGCCTCGCCTATTCTTTATCAAGACGCTCAAGGCCGCCCATATAAGGCTGGAGAACCGTCGGCACAGCGATTGAGCCGTCAGGGTTTTGGTAGTTCTCCAAGACCGCCACAAGCGCTCGGCCGACGGCGAGGCCGGAACCATTTAACGTGTGCACGAAGCGGGTGGCTTTCTCACCTTCGGGACGATAGCGCGCTTTCATGCGGCGCGCTTGAAAGTCGCCGCATACCGAACAGGATGAAATCTCGCGATAACGGTCTTGCCCCGGCAACCAAACTTCCAAGTCATAGGACTTGCGCGCTCCGAAGCCCATATCGCCGGCGCTTAAGACGACCGTTCGGAACGGCAGCTCAAGTCTTTTCAAGATGGCTTCAGCGCATTCCGTCATCCGTTCCAACTCATCGTTCGAGGCCTCGGGCGTCGTAATCGACACGAGTTCCACTTTCGAGAATTGGTGCATGCGGATCATCCCGCGGGTGTCGCGGCCCGCTGAGCCCGCTTCAGAGCGAAAGCACTGCGTCCAACCGGTGAACCGCAAGGGCAATTCCGCTTCAGCGAGAATAGTGTCGGCGACGATGTTGGTCAGCGGCACTTCCGCCGTTGGGATGAGCCAATGCCCGCTTGTCGCTTCAAAAAGGTCTTCGGCGAACTTCGGCAATTGGCTGGTGCCGTAAAGCGCATTGTCGCGCACGAGCGCCGGCGTCACGGTTTCGGTGTAGCCGAACTCGCCCGTGTGGGTGTCCAGCATGAATGACGCCAAGGCCCGCTCTAAGCGCGCCAAATGCTTCGTTAAAAGCACAAAACGCGCGCCGGACATTTTCGCCGCGATGTCGAAATGCATCTGACCGAGCGCTTCACCAAGATCGAAATGCTCTTTCGCGCCATCGATCTTTTTCGGCTCGCCAACGCGGCGAATTTCCACATTATCGTCTTCGGTGAGGCCGTCGGGCGTTTCCGGCGCAGGTAGGTTCGGCAACGCGCTCAAAATCCCGTCGACATCGGCGAGCAGCGCGTCGCGCTCTGCTTCAACGCCTGGCATGTCGGTTTTGATCGCTTCGACTTCTGCGCGCAGCCGATTGAAGGCGTCTTCGTCACCCTTGGCTTTCGCCTGACCGATCTCTTTAGACGCGGAATTTCGCTTGGCCTGCATCTCTTCCAAGCGCACCGTCAGCGCGCGCGCGGCGGCGTCTTTTTCAAGCACGACCGCGCTCTGGGGATCGACCCCACGGCGGGCGAGACCGGCGTCGAACGCCTGCGGATTGTCGCGAATAGCTTTAATATCGTGCATGGAAGTGCCCCTTCCTCAAGAACGTGGCCTCAAGAACGCGTCCTCAGGAACGCGTCGCCCCAAAGGCGCGGGGCCGTTGATAAACGGATTGCCCTTCAAGGAGTTAAAATTTTCGCCCTTTTGCGCCGTTCGGTCGGTCGGCGTCCAGTCCCCGCCGATGGTTTTTGTGATTTTACGTTGTATCGGAAGAACGGCTTACGGCGCTGGCGGCTCAAACGCCTCTTCTGTGTCTTCTGTGTCGCCCGGCTTATCAGCGTTGGAGCGCACAGCGAGCCGCACCGAAAGGATCGATGTCTCGTAAAGGGCGATAATCGACAGTCCAAGGATAATCTGACTGAAGGGGTCGGGCGGGGTCAAAAACGCTGCGACGACAAAGATCACAACGATGGCGATGCGGCGATTGCGGGTCAAAAACTCCGGTGTCACGAGCCCGGCGCGCGCTAAAAGCGTTAAGAAAACCGGCAATTGGAACGCAAAGCCGAAAGCGAGGATCAAGGTGGTGATGAGCGAGAGATAATCGCTCACCCGCGTTAAAAGCTCGAACGAGGCGCTTCCCTCCCCAGCCGCCTGCGCCTCGAAGCCGACGGCGAAGCGCATGACGAACGGCATCAGCACGAAGTAGACGAGGCCCGCCCCAAGACTGAACAGCACCGGCATCGCCGCGAGAAACGGCGCGGCGGCGTTGCGCTCGCGGCGATAGAGCCCTGGCGCGACAAACGCATAGGCTTGGTAGGCGATCATCGGCGACGCCAAAGCGAGCGCTGCAAAGACCGACAATCGCACGCGGGTGAAGAAGAACTCCAAGGGTGCAAAGTAAAGCGTCGGGTCGCGATCGGCGCCGTCCCCTTGCGCGGCGGATACCGCCTCCACAAAGGGAATAATAAGAAAGTCAAAGAGTTGCCTGGAAAAAGCGAAGCAAAGGACGAACCCGAGCAGCAAGCTGCCCATCACTACGATGAGGCGCGAGCGCAGTTCCGTTAAATGATCGAGCAGCGGCGCCGCCGAAGCTTGCATTTCCGCTTCGTCGGCGTCTTGAGCAGGGCTGTGCGCCGGATCATTTTCCGCCGTTTCGCCCTCGCCTGTTTGTTCAGAAACGCTGCTCAAGCTTTTGCTTCCGTTATTTGATCCGTCGCACTGGCGCCAGGAGCAACCGCATCGCTTGCATTATCGCCCGTCGACGCCGGTTCATTGTCGTCACTTAGAGCTGCGGCACTTGGAGCCGCGGTTTCCGGCGGCGGTTTCACTGCGTCTTTCAGCGAGCGCTCGGCGTCTTTTAACGTCTGCTCCGCGTCGGCGAAGGTTTCCGCGATCGGGTTCTCGTTTTTCAGCGCTTCTATCTCTTTGCGCATCTCTTCCATTTCGGTTTCACGCGCCATTTGGTCAAAGGCTGAGGTGAACTCCGCGGCCATGCGCCGGGCTTGGGCGAGCGCTTGTCCGGCCGAGCGCATCAGGCGCGGCAGATCCTTCGGCCCGACGACGATCAATGCGAGCGCCGCCACAAGCAGGAGTTCAAGAAATCCAAATTGGGGCAGAAGCGACATGGAACGCTTTCCCTAAAACGCCTTCAGAAGCGCCGATGGTCATTCGGGCTCAAAACGCCCAGCGCCGAGCGAAACGATTAAGCGCTGCGTTTTTCTTCGCTGTCCGAGGCAACCGAGCCGGCCGGCGGCGTCACGTCCTTGGCGGCGTCCGCTTTGTCTTCAAGAGATTTCTCATCATCCTGAAGACCCTTTCGGAAGGCTTTGATTCCCTTAGCAAAATCGCCCATCACCGAGGAGATTTTACCGCCGCCGCCGAAAAGCAGCAGCGCCAGAACTAGAATAATCGCAATTTGCCAAGGGCCGAGCGCCATGACGATATCTCCTGAAAACACAAGACGACGCTGGCCATAGCGATAGGCGACGTGGCGGACCAGCGCGATTTGACCGGTATCTACGCCGAAAGCGCGCGAACGGCAAACGCAAAGCTTAGCGCTGTTGTCGCAAAATTTAGGCTTTAAGTGAGGCTCAAAGTAGCGGCGTCGGCCCGATTAAGATCGCGCCGAGCCGAACCCTACTCTTCGTCAAGATCAGCCGCTTCACTGGCTGTTTCGAGGTCCACCGCTGCGTCGCTCTCATCATCGTCCGCAATAGCGTCGGCGTCGCTGTCGCCCTCTTCGGAAGCGTCATGAAAATCTTGCACGAATTCCGCTTCAGCGCCGCCATCTGCATCATCAGCGCCGTCGCTGTCGTCTTCCGCATCGCTGTCGCTGGGGCTCGGGATTTCAAAGCCCGGCGGCAAATTCGCTTCGAGCAAGCCGGCCGCTTTAAGATCGGCCATGCCCGGCAGATCGGAAATCCGCTCCAGGTCGAAGTGCTCAAGAAAGTCCTTCGTCGTCGCATAAAGCACCGGGCGCCCCGGCGCGTCGCGGCGACGGCCCGCGAGCCGCACCCAGTTCATTTCCAACAATTGGTCGATCGACCCCTTTGAAACAGCGACGCCGCGCACGTCTTCGATGTCAGCGCGCGTACACGGTTGATGATACGCGATGATGGCGAGAGTCTCCATCGCCGCTTTCGATAGTTTGCGCGTCTCGGTGCGTTCCTCGGTGAGGATGTGCGCGACGTCCGGGCTCGTCGCGAAACAATACCGCCCGCCCGCTTTCGACAAACGCACACCGCGATTTTCGTATTGCTGGCCGAGGGTCTCCAAAAGCGCTGGCACATCAGCGCCGTTCGGCAAGCGCTTTTTGATTGCCGCGACGTCAAGTGCTTCGGGCGCGGCGAACAAGAGCGCCTCCAGCATTTTCAAATGCTCAGCGGCCTCTGCGGCGGTCCAGACCGGATCGTCCGCATCAGTCTCTTCAGATGCTTCATCATCGCTATCGGCGTCGCTAGCGTCGACATCAGCGTCTGCGCTAATAGCGTCGTCATCTGCCGCCTCTTCAGAGTCTTCGCCCCCTTCGGCGACAGCGTCTTCGGAACCGTCGTCAGCATCAGCAGCGTCATCATCGGGCGCCGCGTCGAGGGCTTCCACGTCTTTTTCAAGCTCGGCTTCAAGCTCTTTGGCTAAAGCTTCTTGCGCTTCACGGACAGAAAGGCCCGCCATGCGATCGCCGGCCTCCGCCTCGTCTGCGGGGTCGATTGCGACCGCCTGGCCTGCATTCTGCGCGTCGTCAAAAGCGTCCATTGGACGGTCCTTCCGTTTACGGCGCTTTATGCTTGCGCCGCCATAGTGTTCTTACCGGCTCGCCTTTACCCGTGGGCCGGCGGCTGATCGCTGTCGACGCGCGGCTCTGCGCGGCGGCGAACATAAAGCGGCTCATAGGGTCCGAGCTGGCGTAATTCCATTTTGCCGTCCTTGGCGAACTCGAGGGCGGCGTTAAAAGCGCTCGCCACGACGGACTGATGCGGCGCGTCGGCGACGCCGTCATCGGCCACTGCCAGGCTGCGCAAATCCACCCAGTCGGGAATTTGCCCCAACACGCGCTCCAAGCGGCGGCGCGCATCTTCAATTGAATAAACCGCCGGCGGTTTGACGTGATAGGTGCGCTCCGCGCTCGCTACGCGTTGGCGGGCGTACGCCTTCAAGAGGTCATACAGATCCGCCTGCCACGCAGTTTTTCTCGTGACTGCTACGCCGGTGGGCGCCCCACGATGAAAGAACGCGTCGCCCTTTTGTGGCAACTTAAAGAGCGTGTCGCACGCCCCGCGCATCGCCTCCAAACGCTGCAATTGAAACGCGAGCCGCGCCGCCATTTCGTCCGCCGTCGGTTCAGCGGCGTCTTCGGCCGGCGCCGGCAGCAGGAGTTTCGTTTTGAGAAATGTCAGCCACGACGCCATGACGAGATAGTCGGCCGCCAATTCTAAGCGGCGCGCTTTTGCGGCCTCAACAAAGGCGAGATATTGCTCCACAAGCGGAAGAATAGCGATCTTGCGCAGGTCCACCTTCTGTGACCGCGCAAGATCGAGGAGAACGTCGAGGGGGCCTTCATACCCCTCAATGTTCACAATAAGGGCGTCAACATCGACAGCATCCTCGGGCGCGGTGCGCACCGGCGCGTCAAACGCTTCTTCGTCCTCTGCCTCAGCGGTCGTCGAGGTAACTGGAGCAGATGGATCATCTGACGCGTTGTCGTCGGCGTCGTCTTTTGCCGACGCCTCTGCGTCGGCCTCTCCCGACTGAACGTTGTCTGCTGGCGCGGCGGCGGACGATTCGCCGTCGCGTTCTTCCAAGCCAGCCTCGTCGGCGTCGGGCGCGTCCGTGACAGTGTCGTCAGGCGTCGCTATTTCAGGGTCATTAGACATTGCTGACCTTTAAATTGCGATTCTGCCGAAGCCAGAACGGAAATAACGCGCCACGCAAAAAGGACGGCTCCATTCAAGCGACAAGCCCCGGCTTCATGAGATCTGCGAGCTGCGCATACTCATCGGACAGATCATCAGCCTCCGGACGCGCAGGCAAGGCCGCTAGCGCCATTTTATAGCGCGCCAAAGCCGCGCCCTCTAGCGCTGGGACATGGGGCGCAGCGTCGCGTTTCTCAGCCATTGTGAAATTACACAAAAGGGCCGCGTCGCACCCCGCCTCTAAGCTCTCTTTCGCGCGTAATTCGAGGGGGCCTTGCAAAGCTTTCATTTTGACGTCGTCGCTCAGCAATAGCCCGTCAAAACCAATCTTACCGCGAATAACGTCTTTAATCACGGTCGGCGACATGGTCGCGCAGCGCGTCTTATCATAGGCGGTGTAAACGATATGCGCCGTCATGCCGATTAACGCGTCGGCGTTCGCCTTAAACGGCGGAAAATCCGTCGCCTGAAGATCGCGCTGCGAGGCTGTCACTTCCGGCAAATCATGGTGGCTGTCCACAAGCGAACGACCATGCCCCGGCAAATGCTTGATGACGGGCAAGGCGCCGCCTTCCATCAAGCCGGCGATAACCTCCGCCCCTAGGGCGGCGATTTGCTCCGGATGGCTGGCGATCACCCGGTCGCCGATGACGACAGGGTCAGAGTCGATTTGCGGTACGTCCAGCATGGGAACGCAATTGACGTTAATCCCCAACGAGGCCGTCATGCGTCCCAGCAAATAAGCATTGAGGCGCGCCGCTTTACGCGCGCGCGCAGGGTCTAAGCGCCACATTTTTCCGAACACGGCCATCGGCTGATGCGCGGGGAACGCCGGCGGCTGCAGGCGCGCGACGCGGCCGCCTTCTTGATCGACGAGAATTAAAACATCCTCGCGACCGACCGCTTCTTTCAGCGCATCCGTATGCCGAACAATTTGCTCAGATGTTTCGCAATGGCGAGCGAAAAGAATGAAGCCCGCCGGATCGACGTCCCGAAAAAAAGCGCGCTCCTCATCCGTCGGGAGCGCGCCCTCGCAGTCATATATAGCGGCCGACGGCAAGAAGCGCCTCCCGAAACGAGCACGACACCAGGAAAGACAAGGCTATTTCGCTTTAACGAGGCAGCCCTGCCCGCGTTCTTTAAGGCCCTTGCAATAATCGCTCGCCGCATCGCGAGAGGCGAAGGGGCCAACACGCAGGCGGTAGTAAACGTCACTAGCGTTTAACGGCGCAATGACATTCGGCGCCTTGCCGTTGAGATACGCCCCGAGCTTCTGCTCGATGCGGGCCCAAGCCGCGTCCGCTTCAGCCCGCGAGCCGAGCGCCGCAATCTGCACAAGGTGCGTTCCGGAGAGCGCAGAGACCGCGCGCGACGCAGACGCGTTTGTCGCCGGCGTCGCTGGCCGCACAGCCGACTGGGTTGCAGCTGCCGCTTCAGCAGCAGCGGCTTGTTCCGGCGTTTCGCCCTCAGACGGACCAGCTGCAGCGACATATTTGATTTCATCTTCAACCGCCGCAGCTTCTTCCGCCGCCAACGCTAGAATGCGGTCCGATATCGCATCGTCGACGCCTGCGTCTTCGCTAGCAGCCGCAACCGCCGTCAACGGATTATCGGCGGCTTCGCGGGGCATCGGCTCCTCGCGTGCTTCATCGATAATGGCGACATCGCTCGTCGCGCTTCCATCGTACTGATCAAACACTTCCCGGCCGCCGTCGTCCGCAAGACCGGCGTCGGCTAAATCCGAATTCTCAATTTTAACCGGCTCAGGGTCCGCGGCGATGAACGGCGGATCATTGCGCGCTTCGCCCATCTTCACGCCATGGCTATAGGCGATCCAAACGACGAGCACCATGGCGCCGAACATGAGCGCGCCCATGGCGAGCACGAGAAGACCGGAAAAGCCCTGCTCGTCATCTTCGTCGTCGAGTTCGTCAAAATCGTCATACTCGTCGTCCAACGTCGATGTGCTCATCTCGTCTGTCTCCTTTGTTGACGGGCCGTCGTCCTAGTGGACGCAGGACTTAGCCTATTCTCGCCAAGTCCAAGTTGAACCGTCATCCGCATTGATCGCGCCGCCAAAATCCGCGCGCCTTTGAACCAACACGCACTCGAATACTCGATAATACCGCCGATTCTGGCGATCGGCGATGCCTTCATTTGTCCACACGCGGGACCAAATCTATCTCTCGACCTGTTCAGCAATAATTTGAACGACGCCAAGATGAATTCTTTTCCACATTTAAAGTTCGACGGGGCGCTAGCGCCCTGTTCTAGGTCAGAGAATCGGTTCGGCGGAAAAGAGGCGCGCATGTTCGCGAAGGGCGTAGCGGTCGGTCATGCCCGCAATGTAATCGCAAACGATGCGCGCCCGCTTTCGCTCATCAACGCCGTCACAGGCCTGCATCCATTGCGGCGGCAGCGTATCAGGTTCAGCGAAAAACTGATCGAACAGCGCGGCCACAATGCGCTTCGCCTGGGACCGCGCGCGGTTCACTTTGTAGTGCCGGTACATGTTCTCTTTCAGATAAGTTCGAAGCACCCGCAGCTTTTCGTCGAGCGCGTCTGAAAACCGCACCAAATTGCCGCCGGCGGCGCGCACGTCATCCGCGGAGCGGGGGAAAAGATCGGCAAGCCGCGCCCGGGTTTCCGTTACGACGTCGGCGATCATCTCGCCGATTAAGTCGGACACCGCTTCGGCGATTAAGATTTCATCGGGCGCATCCGGATAAAGCGCCGTCACGCGCGACAACGCCTCGCCGACAAGCGGCAGTTCGCGGGCGTCTTTTATCGAGAGAACCCCGGCTCTGAGGCCGTCATCAACGTCATGATTGTTATAGGCGATGTCGTCGGCGATCGCCGCGACTTGGGACTCCAAAGACGCATACCGATCAAGCTGCAGATCGTGGCCGGCGACATATTCAGCGATCGCCGCTGGATAGGTCGACGGGTCGGCGCCGATCAGCCATTCGCTATGCTTAACGACCCCTTCCAACGTCTCCCAACTGAGGTTCAAACCGTCAAAGCGGGCGTGGCGGCGTTCCAGCTTCGTCAGAAGACGGAGCGTCTGGGCGTTATGGTCGAAACCGCCATAGTCGGCCATGCACTCAATCAGGACGTCCTCGCCTGTATGGCCGAACGGGGGATGCCCGAGATCATGGGCGAGCGCGATGCATTCGGCGAGGTCTTCATCAAGCTGTAAGGTGCGCGCTAGGGACCGCGACACCTGCGCGGCCTCTAAGGAATGGGTGAGCCGGGTGCGGTAAAGATCGCCCTCATGGTAAATAAAAACTTGCGTTTTGTGCTTCAGCCGCCGGAAGGCGACAGCGTGGATGACGCGATCGCGGTCGCGCTGGAAGACGGTTCGCGTGGCGCTTTCCGGTTCGGCGTGCAACCTGCCGCGGCTTTCCTCCGCGAACGAGGCGTATGGCGCGAGAGGCCCCGGAAACGCCGTTGGCCGGGGCGCGGAAGCAGCGGGTCCGCTCGCCTCGCCTGCCTGCTTCATATTCAATGCGCGGCTCATAGGTCACTTTCTTTCAGCATTGCGGCTATAGAATGTCTCAAATGGCCCGTTTCGCCCTAAATTCAAAGGGCTTGCCGCGGAGGCTGGTCGGGGCTGGTCGGGGCTGTTAGGGGCGCCAAAGGGCTGTTAGGGACTGCCAGCGACGTCAATGGGTCGCCTTGCGGAGGTCGCCAGCGCTTCTTATCTTGCACCGATAAGTAACTGAACGGTTTGTGATGACTGTCGATAATCCTGGGATCACCGTATCGAACCGCGCCGCGGAGCGCATCGCCGGCATTTTGTCGAGCGAGCCGTCCGGCGCGATGCTGCGCGTCGCCGTCAATGGCGGCGGCTGTTCTGGTTTTCAGTACGCTTTCGATATCGTGAAAGACCGTAATGACGATGACATCGCCATTGAAAAAGGCGGCGTCACCGTTCTCGTCGATGAGATCTCAGCGGAATATATGAAAGATTCAGAGATCGACTTCTCCGACGAACTCATCGGCGCGGCGTTCAAGATCAATAACCCGAATGCAACGGCGAGCTGCGGCTGCGGCACGAGCTTCGCGCTGTAAGGGCTAGCCCCTGCCTCTCAATATCAGGGCCTCTCAATATCAGGGCCCCTCAATATAGTTCCAGAATAACGTTCGCGCCCTCGCCATAGAGCTGACGGCCAGTGCGCCACACATCTTTGCCTTGCCAGTCCTCTTCGAGCTTGGCGAGCCATTCCTGATCCATCGGCGATTGCACAAAATAGCGCTCAACGAAACGGTCCGCGACATAGCGTTGTTCGAACCGGGGGATACGCACCTCTTCACCCGTCACGGCGTCGCGCGTCGACGGCTCGTGAAACATCCACCGCGACGAACCAGCGGCGCGGCGCTCTTCGCCGAGCAGGAATATGGGCACGCACATGGAAAGGCACGACCGTCCGCGCCCCACATGGGTGTCGACCTGGTGGGTGCGCTGCATCTCTTCAATCACCTCAATGACCCGCGCGCCCTCGCCGAGCGACCCGCCCGGCGAATTCAAATCAATAATAAAGCGATCTGTCTCATCGGCCCATGCGTCGAACGCCTCTTCGAAGCGCCGCGCCATCGGCGCTTCCACCGCCGACCGCCACGATAAGACGACGGCGCCACCTTCCTGGCGCACATCGAGGCGGCCGAGATTAACGAAGACCCGCTGTTGGCCTTGCCACGCCATAAACACCACGAGCGCGCAAACGGCGATAAGAAGCAAAAGACCGCGATAGGTACCCATTGTGACTATGTAAGACGCCGGATGGCCGCCGCAAACCCCTTGCGCGTTATCCGAGGATCGCGGCGATGAGCGTTACCAAGAGTGCGCCAGCGATATTCACCCGCACGCCGACCCGCGCCATCTCCCCCATGGAGACGCCGCCGGCGGCGTAGGCGACGGCGTTCGGGCCCGTCGCCATCGGCAACATAAACGCGCAGCTCGCCGCCAAGCCGACGGGCGCGGCGAGCGCCACCAGGTCAAAGCCTGTCGCAAGCGCGATCGCCCCCACCATCGGCAGGAGCGCCGAGACCGTCGCCACGTTTGAGGTGAATTCCGTCATTGTCAGGACAAAAACCGTTAGCGCCAGAATAACAACCACGTCCGGCATGGCGCCGAGACCGACAAAATACCCCGCGAGGAACTGCGCCAAGCCGGATTTGGCGATCGCCGCAGCAAGGCTGAGACCGCCGCCAAACAATAGGACGACGCCCCAGGGAATCCACTCCGCCGTCGTCCAATCGAGCAAGGGCGCGCTGCGCGCGCCCGGCGCGCCGGACGGCAACGCGAAGAATGCGATGACGCCGATAAGGCCGATGATCTGATCGTTCAGCCCCTCAAGGCCCGGCAGCTTTTTCAACTGCGCGCTCAACACCCACGCCGCGGCGACGCAAGCGAAAACCATCAGCGTGCGCCGTTCCGGCGTCGTGATGGGCCCCAGCGCCGCCTTCGCCGAGCGCACCGCCGCACGGGCGCCGGCCCCGTCTACGTCAATGGCGGCGTCAATGGCACCGTCAATTGAGCCGTCAATTGAGCCGTCAATGGCGCCCCCATCAGCGATGTTCCGGGCGCCGTGCAATGACAGGATCGCCCAAGCGACAGGAATGAGTAGAAGCACGACGGGCAAACCAAGACGCATCCAATCGGCGAAGCTGAGATCAATCCCCTGCTCGGCGAGATAGCCGATAACGATGAGATTAGTCGGCGAGCCCACCGGCGTCGCCAAACCGCCGATTGAACAAGCATAAGCGACAGCCAACAAAAGCGCTGTTCTGAAGCGCGCGCCGTGCTCTGAGCGTTCCGCGGTAATCGCCCGCGCTACCGACAAGGCGATCGGCGTCATCATCAGCGCCGTCGCCGTGTTTGAAATCCACATGGACAGCAAAGCCGCGGCGATCATAAAGCCCGCTAAGAGCGCCGGCGGCCGCGCGCCGACACGATCAACGATATTAAGCGCGATGCGTTCATGCAGACGCCATTTCTCAATGGCTTTGGCGATGATGAACCCGGCCATCAGCAAGACCACGATGGGGCTCATATATGATGCGGCCGATTCTTTGAGCGACGAGACGCCCGCGAGCGGCAATACGATCATCGGCAAAAGCGCCGTCGCTGCGATGGGCACGGCCTCGCTCACCCACCAGATAATCATCAGGCTGGCGAGCGCGGCGACCGTCATAGCCTCGCGGGACAATGTCTCCGGCGCCGGCAGCGCGGCGATGAGCGCAAACGCGGCGGCGCCGGCCGCAAGGCCGCTCCATTGAGCAACCGTGCGGGCCTCATTGGCGACGAAAGGCCGCTCCGCGTCGCCTTTTAATGGGGTCATTGGCCGAACTTTCAGGGTTATCGAACGGTTTGGCGTTGCGCCTGGCGGGTCGCTAACCGTATGCACGCTTCGAGCAAAAACAAAACGTCGCCAAATACAAATCCTTAAAGGAGCTTCCGCCATGGCCGTCAAAACCGCGTTCTTAGGATTAGGCGTTATGGGCTTTCCCATGGCGGGGCATCTGGCGGCGGCTGGCCATGACGTCGTCGTGTACAACCGAACAGCCGCCAAAGCCGATAAGTGGACCAAAACCCACAAAGGCGCAGCGGCGCCGACCCCCGCCATCGCAGCGCAAGACGCCGACATCGTCTTCGCGTGCGTCGGCGCCGATGATGATTTGCACGCCGTCACGCTCGGCGAAAACGGCGCGTTCGCGGCCATGAAAAACGACGCGATCTTCGTCGACCACACAACGACATCCGCGGAAATCGCCCGCACGCTGCATGGCGAAGCGCGCGAGCGCGGCCTGCACTTTGTCGACGCGCCGGTTTCAGGTGGACAGGCGGGCGCGGAAAACGGCGCCCTTACCGTGATGATCGGCGGCGACGACGAACCCGTCGCGCGCGCCGATGCGGTCATCGCCGCTTACGCCAAGCAAAGCCGTCATATGGGACCGTCAGGGGCCGGACAATTGACCAAGATGGTCAACCAAATCTGTATCGCCGGGCTCGTGCAAGGTCTCTCCGAAGCGCTGAATTTCGCGATGGCCTCCGGCCTCGACGCAAAAGCCGCAGCCGATGTTATCTCAGGCGGCGCCGCGCAATCCTGGCAAATGGACAATCGCGCCAAAACGATGATCGACGGGGAATTTGATTTCGGCTTCGCCGTTGATTGGATGCGCAAAGATTTGGGGCTCGTTCTTGACGAAGCCCGCGCCAATGGCTCCCCCCTGCCCGTTACCGCCCTCGTCGATCAATTCTATAAAGACGTGCAAGCCATGGGCGGCGGGCGCTGGGACACGTCGAGCCTCATCGCACGGCTGAACGCTTCATTTACAGAAGGCTGACTTTGGTATGCCAGATTGCGCAAAACCGCCGCCGCAACTGGAGTCGAACAATGTCGCAAACAATGCCGGAAATTTTCAACCGTCCCGGCGCGGTTCCTGAACCATTCGGACGCGATGTCAGAAAAATGACCTCGCCCTTTACAGAGGCGGATTATCTGGCGCGTTTCGATGCGGTTAAGGCGTCAATGGAAGACGCCGGCGTCGACTGCTTCTTCGCCACTGAGGCGGGCAATCTGTGTTACCTCAGCGGCTACATGGCGGAATCCGCCTATGTGCCCCAAGGTCTTGCGCTTTATAAGGATGAAAAGTTCCCGAAGCTCTACGCCAGGAAGATGGATACGCCGGCTGGCATGTATATGTGTTATATGCCGAACGATTACATTATCGGCTATCCGGAGTGGATTGTCGGCGATGAAGAGGCTTCCGCGCTCGACTATATTATCGAAGCGATAACAACCCCCAAGGGCGTCAAACGTCTAGGCCTCGAATTAGATGCAATGTCGGCGGCGTCAGTGAACCGCCTACAGAAGAATTTTCCAAACATTGACATCATCGACATGTCCGATGTCGTCATGCGCCATCGGCTCGTGAAAACGCCAAAAGAAATAAAGCTCCACCGGGAAGCGGGCGTCATCGCAGACGCGGTTATGCAGCAATGCGGCGAGTCGTTTCGCGCAGGGCGCCGTGAGTGCGACATCGCCTGAGAAATCACCGCCGCGCTTATTCGCGGCACGCCGGAATATGGCGGGTATCGCACCGAACCACTGGTGATGCCGGGCGGTGAGCTTTCGGGCACATCACATATCACGTGGACGGAGGAAACCGTTAAGCCGGGCAGCCACTATAACCCGGAGTTCGCACCGTCACGGTTTGGTTACTCAACCGCGCTGATGCGGACCGTCAGCATCGGCAAACCGTTGGACCGATTGCAACGCTTCCACGACTATATTGTCGAGGGATGCAATGAAGCGCTTGCAATCGTAAAGCCCGGCGTCACCTGCAGCGCGCTCGCCGAACGCTATTGCGACGTCATGGCCAAAGGCGGTTATTGGAAAGACAGCCGGTGCGGCTATCCCCTTGGCATTAATTGGACGGAGACGAGCTGCAGCCTGCGCCTTGGCGACAAAACCGTCATGACCGAAGGCATGGTGTTCCACGTCATGCTCGGCACCTGGCTGTACGAAGACTTCGGCGCGGTGCTCAGCGAAAGCTTCGTCGTCACCGAAAACGGGGTCGAAGTCTTTTGTAAAACGCCGCGCGAGATTATCGTCGTGTAATCAGCCGCCGTCGCCCGAACGAATACGCTGAGCGATATCGATGGCGATTTTACCAAGCGCCGCAAGATCGACGCCATGACCATAGTCGTTCGCATCGAGCATGCGAACGACCTTTTCCGTCGCTACATTGCCCGTGGCGCCATCAGCATACGGACACCCGCCAAGACCGCCGACAGAGGCGTCAATTGTGCGCACGCCCGCTTCGAGACACACCTCTAAATTCTCGATCGCCCGGCCGTTCGTATCGTGGAAGTGACACGCAACCGCGTCGATCGGAACGTCAGATCGTACGGCCTTTAAAAGTGCGGAGGCGTTTTCCGGCGTGCCGACGCCGATCGTGTCGCCAAGGGAAACCTCGTAGCACCCCATCGCATAAAGCCGCGCCGAAACACGGCGCACAGCGTCGAGCGACACGTCGCCTTCATAGGGGCATCCCAAGACGCACGACACATAGCCCCGCACGCTAACGCCGCCGTCCTTCGCGGCGTCCAGTATCGGCGCGAACCGCTCGAAACTCTCTTCAATGGAGGCGTTGGTGTTCTTTTGGCTGAAGGTTTCCGACGCCGCGCCAAAAACAGCGACCGTATCAACCCCGGCGGCACGCGCTGCGGCGTAGCCTTTCATATTCGGCGTCAGCACCGGGTAAGAAACGCCGTCGCGCCGATCAATCGCCGCCAACACTTTGTCCGTGTCCGCCATTTGCGGCACCCATTTAGGCGACACGAAGGCGCCCGCCTCAATGGTCTTCAACCCGGCGTCCGCCAAAGCGTTGATCAGACGCACCCGCGTCGCAACAGACACCGGCGTCTTCTCGTTTTGCAATCCGTCGCGCGGACCGACTTCGACGATGTTCACAAAATCCGGCATGCGTCTTCACCCGTCGTCCGCATCAAAGTCGACCAACAAATCACCCTCGCCCACTTGATCGCCGGGCGCAAACCGATACGCCGTCACAACACCGTCCGAGGGCGCGACAACGGCGTGCTCCATTTTCATCGCTTCCATCACCAAAAGCGTCTCCCCAGCGGCGACCCGATCTCCGGCGGCGTGCGCAATCGCGGTGACAAGCCCCGGCATGGGCGCGGTCAAGGTTCCGCCAGCCGTCGCGCCGGACGCGCCTTCGAGACCGCGCCACAGCACAAAATCGACTGGATCGGCGCCAATCCATACGCGGACGCCGGACTTCGTGCGGGCGGCGAACGCACTGCCGCGCACGCCATCAACAATGTAAGTGACGGCGCCGTCGGCGGAGGCACTCCCCGACGCTAGTACGACGCGATCGTCTATTAGAAAGACGTCGCCGTCCGCACGCCGCTCCATGGCGACAATGCGCGGGGCGCCCTCTTCATCGAATCGGAAAAAGCGAGCAGTCGGCGCGTTCATGCGCCATCCAGCAAGGCTGGTGAACACACCGTCATCGTCGCAAGCGTCTTCTTCAGCCATCAAGAAAAGACACGCCGCAATAAGGGACCGATCATCCTGCCCGGCCCGTTCGAACAGCGTGTCGCGGCGATCTTCAATGAAATGGGTGTCGAGGGCGCCAGCAATGAAATCCTCGTGCGCCGTCAAAGCGTGCAGCAGACGGACGTTTGTTTCAAGACCAGCGATGCGGGTTTCACCCAAAGCGCGATTAAGGCGAGACAGCGCCTCTTCACGCGTATCGCCTCCGGCAATCATTTTCGCAATCATCGGGTCATAATTCGGCGAGACGGCGTCGCCCTCGCCGACGCCGCAATCAATGCGTAACTCCTCGTTTTCTAGCGGCAAGACAAAGCGCTCTAACGTCCCCACAGACGGTAGGAAGCCATTGTCGGCGTCCTCCGCATAAAGACGGGCTTCCACCGCCGCGCCGCTGGCGATGATGTTGTCTTGCACCAGCGGCACAGCGCCGCCAGCAGCGACAGTTAACTGCCATTCCACAAGATCGACGCCGGTGATCATCTCCGTCACCGGGTGCTCCACCTGGAGGCGCGTATTCATCTCCATGAAATAGACTGCCTCAGCGCCGTCATAGAGAAATTCAACAGTGCCCGCGCCCACATACTCAACGGCTTTCGCGGCGTCGATCGCCGCCTGATGCAAACGCGCCCGCACGGCGGGCGGCAAGCCGGGCGCCGGCGCTTCTTCGATGATTTTTTGATGCCGTCTTTGTAACGAGCAATCCCGCTCAAAGAGATGCACGACATTTCCATGCGCATCGCCGAAGACCTGAACCTCAACGTGGCGCGGATTAGCAATGTATTTCTCCACCAGGAACTGATCATCGCCGAACGCCGACAGCGCTTCGCGTTTCGCCGCATCGAGCGCCGCGTCTAAGTCGGCCTCGCGCTCCACCAGGCGCATGCCCTTGCCGCCGCCGCCCGCCGCTGCTTTTAGGAGCACCGGATAGCCAATCTCCGCAGCGGATTTCTTAAACGTCGCGGGGTCTTGGTCCGCCCCCTGATAGCCGGGCGCAATAGGCACGCCGGCGTCGCGCATCAAATCCTTCGCGGCGGATTTTGAGCCCATAAGACGGATGGTGTTCGACTTCGGTCCGACGAAGATAATGCCGGCCTCTGCGCAGGCTTCGGCGAAGTCGGCGTTCTCGGAAAGAAACCCATAGCCCGGATGAATGGCGTCCGCGCCAGTCTTCTTCGCCGCGTCGATTATTTTATCGATGCGTAGATAACTCTCGCGCGGGGCGGCAGGGCCAATAGCGACGGCGACATCCGCAATCGCCACATGGCCCGCATCCGCGTCGGCTTCAGAATAAACGGCGACAACGCGAACACCTAGCCGTTTCGCCGTCTTTGCGATGCGACAAGCGATTTCTCCGCGATTGGCGATAAGGAGGGTTTTGATCATAGGTTTCGCGCTTCGACTTTTGATGGTCGCCTTTCGTCTACATACGGAAGACGCCGAATTTCGTTTCTTCAATCGCCGCGTTCAAACTGGCGTCAATCGCTAAACCGAGCACGTCGCGGGTGTCGGCGGGGTCGATAATCCCATCGTCCCAAAGCCGCGCCGAGGCGTAATAGGGCGAACCTTGAGCCTCATAAGCCGCGCGAATTTCATCTTTAAACGCCGCTTCCTCGTCCGTCGGCCAATCGCCGCCTTTCGCTTCGATACTGTCGCGGCGCACCGTGGCGAGAACGCTCGCGGCTTGCTCCCCGCCCATGACGGAAATCCGCGCGTTCGGCCACATGAAGATAAAGCGCGGATCAAACGCCCGCCCGCACATGCCGTAATTGCCCGCGCCGTAAGAACCGCCGAAGATGACGGTGAACTTCGGCACCCGTGCGGTCGACACGGCTGTCACCAGTTTCGCGCCGTCTTTGGCGATGCCGCCGGCTTCCGCCGCTTGCCCCACCATAAAGCCCGTAATGTTCTGTAGAAAGACGAGCGGGATGTTCCGCTGGCAGCATAGCTCGATAAAGTGCGCGCCCTTAACCGCGCTCTCCGAAAACAAAATGCCATTGTTCGCCACGACGCCCACAGGAAACCCGTGAATGCGCGCAAAGCCGGTGACAAGGCTTGTTCCATAGAGCGGCTTGAATTCTTCCAATTCCGAGCCGTCAACAATGCGGGCGATAATCTCGCGGGCGTCGATGGGTTTCTTAGGATCTTGCTCCACAAGCCCATAAAGTTCACGCGGGTCATAAGCCAGCGGCTTTGAGGGGCTGCGTTGAAGCACGCCCAATTTGCGCCAGTTAAGACGAGAAACGGCGCGGCGCGCGAGACCTATGGCGTCCGCGTCATCTTTCGCGAGGGCGTCAACGACGCCCGATTGGCGCGCATGAACGTCGCCGCCGCCAAGCGCTTCAGCGGACACCACCTCCCCCGTCGCGGCTTTCACCAAAGGCGGTCCAGCGAGAAAGATCGTGCCCTGATTGGCGACAATAATCGCATAGTCCGACATCGCCGGCACATAGGCGCCGCCAGCCGTACACGAACCGTGCACGACAGCGATTTGCGGAATGCCGGCCGCCGACATCGTCGCTTGGTTATAGAAGATGCGGCCGAAATGCTCTTTATCGGGAAAAACCTCATCCTGCATCGGCAGAAACGCCCCACCCGATTCAACGAGATAAATGCAAGGCAAACGGTTTTCAGCGGCGATCTCTTGGCCGCGCAGATGCTTTTTCACCGTGATTGGATGGTAAGTGCCGCCCTTCACCGTGGGGTCGTTGGCGATGATCATGCACTCAACGCCTTCGACGCGGCCGACGCCCGCGACAGCGCCGCCCGACGCAACGTCGCCGGAATACATATCCCATCCCGCGAAGAGACCAACTTCCAAAAACGCCGAACCGGGGTCCAACAAAAGATCGATGCGCTCGCGCGCTAAGAGCTTGCCCCGCGCCTTATGACGGTCCGCATACCGCGCCCCGCCGCCTGAGCGAACATGAGCGCTGCGTTCCTGCAGCTCCTCCAACAGACGCGTCATCGCCGCGGCGTTCTCTTTAAAGGTCGGCGATTGGGGCGAGACAGCGCTTTCGATGACAGTCACGGGTGGCGTCCAATCCTTCGTTAGCGGCGGCCGTCTTAACCATAGCGTCAAGACCGGCGCGTCCTCTCACTATCAACAAAGCGCGCCGCACGATTGGTCAAGCCGACCCCGCACGACGCCCACCGCAACAGTGATCGGTCGCCAACCACCAACCATGGGCTGCTGCGGTTCGACTGCGGACCAACGACCGCCAGCCAACGACCGCTTCACCTCCGCCTTGCGGATAGCGCTTACATAGCGTACACAATTCCTATTGTCGGACAACCGGTTTATACGGCGTTAATTCATCGCCATTATCTATCGTCTTGACGATTCTCAAGGCCTGCTTTCCGGCGATTGACGGCGATTACGCCCGTCGAAAGCCGCTCAAAGCGCTTGAAACAGGGAGAAACGCCATGGCGTCGAATGCCTTTACGCAATTGCAGTTCGGGCTCGATCCCTTAATCGAAGAAATGCGCAGCGTGATCCGTCGCTGGGTGGAGGACAAACTTGCTCCCCGCGCTGAGCAAATCGACGCCGACAATGAGTTTCCTCGCGATCTATGGCCGGAACTTGGCGCGCTCGGGCTTCTTGGGCTTACCGCGCACGAGGACTTTGGCGGCGCGGGCCTTGGCTATGTCGCCCATTGCGTCGCCATGGAGGAGATCTCCCGCGGCTCCGGCGCGGTCGGCCTCTCCTATGGCGCTCACTCAAACCTCTGCGTCAACCAGATCAGCCTCAACGGCACAGACGAACAAAAAGCGCGCTATCTGCCGAAACTTTGTTCCGGCGAGCATCTGGGCGCCCTCGCTATGTCGGAACCCGGCGCCGGCTCCGACGTTGTCTCCATGCGCCTTAAAGCCGAGAAGCGCGGCGACCATTATGTCCTAAACGGCAACAAAATGTGGATTACAAATGGTCCGCAAGCCGATGTTCTCGTCGTTTACGCTAAAACCGAGCCGGAGGCGGGCGCCCGCGGCATCACGGCCTTCATCATCGAAAAATCGTTCAAAGGCTTCGCGCCGGCGCAAAAGCTCGACAAACTCGGCATGAGGGGCTCGGACACGTCAGAGCTTATCTTTGAAGATTGCGAAGTGCCGGCGGAGAACATTCTCGGCCAGGAGAATGACGGCGTCGCGGTCCTCATGAGCGGGCTTGATTATGAACGCGTCGTCCTCGCCGGGGGGCCCATCGGTCTGATGCAAGCAGCCATGGACGTCGTTACGCCCTATGTGCACGAACGCAAGCAGTTCGGCCAATCAATCGGCGAATTCCAATTGGTGCAAGGCAAGCTTGCGGACATGTACACGACCATGAACGCCTGTCGCGCTTATGTTTACGCCGTCGCCGCGGCGTGCGACCGTAAGGAAGTGACGCGCCAAGACGCAGCCGGATGCATTCTTTATGCGGCGGAGAAAGCAACGCAAGTCGCCCTTGACGCCATCCAACTCCTCGGCGGCAATGGCTATGTGAACGACTATCCGACGGGGCGTTTACTGCGTGACGCCAAGCTTTATGAAATCGGCGCCGGCACGTCAGAAATCCGGCGTATGCTGATCGGTCGCGAACTATTCGCCGCGACCGCCTAGCGCTATTCGGCGTCAGTAGGAGTTCCTCGGATATGACCGAAACCCGTTTTTCCCGCCTTAATCGCGCGCCCGCGTATAAACTCGTCTATGACACCATCGAGGCGGACATCGTCTCCGGCCGCCTCGCCGACGGCGCTTTACTCCCCACCGAAGGCGCGCTGGCCGAGCAATTCGGCGTCCACCGCTCAACCGTGCGCGAGGGCATTCGGCTTCTTGAACAGCAGGGCCTCATCGCACGCGGTGCCGCAAAACGCATGGTGGTCGCAGCGCCGAAAACCGCCGACACCGCCGCGCGCGCGTCAAAGGGCTTGGCGCTCCACGGCGTTACGTTTGACGAAGTCTGGGCCGCCCTCGCCCTTTTTCAGCCAGAGGCGGCGCGCCTCGCCGCGCGCCACATGACGCCGGACGCGCTTATCGCTCTGGCGGCGATTAATGACGCTCTCGGACAACAACAATCATCAGAGCAAACAGTGGAAAGCGCTTTTGCGTTTTTCCAAGCGATCGCGGCGGCGTCCGGCAACCGCGTCATCCTTGTGCAGCTGCAATCTCTTAATCTCCTAATTGCAACGAGCCTTGCCCGTGTGATCGACGCTTTGCCGAACGCAAGCGCCCGCATTCGCGACGCCCAGAAAAACCTCATCATCGCGTTTGAAGCCCGCGACGCGGACAAAGCCGCGGAATGGATGCGCAAACATATCGACGATCTGCGCCGCGGCTATGAAGTCGCCGGCGTCGCCACCGACACGAAAGTCGTTTAATAACGATTTGCGTCGCGTGTGTGCTTTAAACGCACGCCGCCGAAAGAACGAACGGATCTATTGTTCTATCTGTTGCATAGATCGATTGAGGCTTTTCGTCCCTATACGCTTTAAAGCCGGACCGTCGTCGACGTCGTTTAGTTTTTCAATTCGCTGAACGCCATACGCCGACGGCAGAGAGTTCACCGCATCATTGAGCGCATGGCGCGTCGACCATCGCACGCCCTCAAACATGAGCCGCGGCGGCGCGCGACGCCGGGCAAGGCCGACGAGCCAAAAGCCGCCATCGTCCGCAGGACCAAAAACCGCGTCTGCGCCGGCGAGCGCACGAAAGGCCGATGCAATATGGCGTTGTCGCAACCGAGGTGCATCAGCGCCAATGATGGCGACGGGCCCTGGCGGCGCACAGGCGAAGAGCACCGAAAGACGCGCGCCGAGATCGCCGGAGATTTGCACGCAGCGCTCGTGAGCGCCGGACCAACAGGGAAAATGCGCACCGACAGCCGAAGGCGGATCAATCGCCAAAACGGACCGCCAATGCCCGCTCGTCGCCGCTTTTAAAGTGACAGCGGTCATGGTGCGAAACATCGCCATCGCACGTGGCGCGCCGATGTCACGAGCCAGTCTCGTTTTCGCGCGGCCCGCGATCGGCGCCTTCGCCATGACAAATAATGTCCCCATCCCAATCACGGTCACATTCCTGTCACGACGCGTTATAATATGAGAGGATTTCACTGGGCGGACGGCCCAGGCGGTAAAGCGCCATACAGACCATATTTTTGGCAATCCGCGGCGCATACCCTGACGCAGTATAGCGCTCCGCTGACGTTATTGCGTCAGCCTTCAAAAGGCGCACCGCCCTTCTTCCCTTAGCCGCAATGATGCGGTCGATCATGTCGACGTCTTCAAACAAAGGAAGGGCGCGATACCCCCCAACTTCATCATAAAGCGCCCGCGATATTAACAAGCCTTGATCACCATAGGGAGCGCTGAAAAGGCGTGTACGTACATTCGCGCCCCACGCCACCGCCGACGGCAGCACGCCTGGCGCGTCAAAGCGCAGCTGAAAAACGCCGACCGCCTCTTCGCCAACGCTCATAAGGTCGCGCGCGGCGTCTATCCAATCGCCACTTAAGACGGTGTCGCTATGGAGGAATAAAAGCCAAGCGCCCCGCGCAGCGTCAGCCCCGCCTTGCAATTGTCCGCCGCGGCCAGGTTCTCCTTTGATAATCTGCGCACCGAAGCTTTCCGCAATTCGAATTGTTTCATCGTCGGACCCGCCATCGCTGACGACGACGTCTTTCACCAACCCTTCGATCGCGCCAGGCGTCAAAGCGCCAAGACACGCCGGAAGCCGCGACGCCGAGTTCAAGGTCGGCGTTACGACCGACAAAGGCGCGCGTGGAGCGAGAGGAACGTGCGTCATTAGCTTCTTAAAGTCCGCCAAGTTGAGAACGTGCACGACCATGACCGAGGCCGGCCATGTCGGGAAACCCCAACACTCCGCGTGACGGAAGAACGCGCAGAAAATTGAAAAATGTTCTTGATTTGTTCTTTCCTGAAGTTAGAGTTCATCCATGACGCGCGCCGCTCCGCCATCGCCGTCGCCTCGCCGCCGCCAAAGCGAGGCGTCCACCAATGACCCGGCCCGCCGCTCTCCGGCTGAAGAGGATCAAAAAGCCGGCCTCTCCAGCCAATGGGACCGCCCTTCCCCCATGAACGGCGGGAAAGGCGAGCGCGGACGCGGCGCGCGTTCTAACCAATCGGGCCGGTATGAGCCTGAGACCCGCGAGGCGGTCGATGACGGTTGGGAGGCCAGCGCTTGGGAGGTCGATGCAGATGATGCAAAAGCGGAGAACCGTACACGGATTACAATCGAGCGCCCGCGCAAAATTATCAATTACGTAGAAAGCCCGTTTGTTCGGTTCGACCGTTCGATCAATCTTTATCGCGGCTGCGAGCATGGTTGCATTTATTGCTTCGCGCGGCCGACCCACGCCTATCACGGCCTGTCGCCGGGCCTTGATTTCGAACGGGAGATTTTCGTTAAGCCGAATGCGGCGCGTCTGCTCGAGCGCGAATTAAGCGCGCAATCCTATCGCCCAGCGCCGATCGCGATTGGAACGAATACTGATCCGTATCAACCGACGGAGCGCCAATACCGGCTTATGCGCGCGGTTCTTACGGTGTTAACGCGGTTTAATCACGCCGTTTCCATTCTGACGAAATCAGCAATGATCATGCGCGACATTGATTTGCTTGCGCCCATGGCGGAAGCGGGCCTTGTCCGGGCGATGTTTTCGATTACGACGCTTAACCCGCGCCTCGCCCGCGCCATGGAGCCGCGCGCATCAAGCCCCGCGCGGCGTCTTGCGGCCGTGACGGCGTTGGCCAGAGCCGGCGTTCCCGTCGGCGTTATGACGGCGCCGATGATCCCCGGCCTTAACGACCATGAGCTGGAGGCGCTGATCGCCGCCGCCAAGGACGCCGGCGCGCAGTTTGCGGGGTACACGATCATTCGCCTGCCGCAGGAAGTCAGCGGCCTTTTCCGAGAATGGATCAAAGCCGCCTTCCCCCATCGCGCCGAGAAAGTGATGCGCATTGTTCGCGAGATGAACGGCGGGCGGGATTACGATCCGGAATGGAGCCGCGCCGAGCGCCCGCGCGCCTTGCGGGCGCGCCTCATCGACCAACGTTTTCGCCTCGCCTGCCGCCGCGTCGACCTATCGACCGACATTCCGCCGCTCAACACTCAGGCGTTTCGCGCTGCGGCGTTTCGGCGCCCTGTTGAAAACCAAGCGCAGCTGTCCCTGTTCGACGAATCAAAGGGTTAATAGAATGTTAACTGCACGATTTTCTCAGCGCCCCGTAGACTGGGGCCGACGCACCGGGCGCGGACCACAGCCCCGAACGATTGGGGAGCGAGACGGCGATGCCGACCAGCGCTTCGAAAACCAACAGAGCGACCGCCAAGCCGCTAAAGACAAAGGCGGCGCAAACGAAGATGCCGAAAGCAAAAGCGTCGAAAACAAAAACGTCAAAGGCCCGCGCCGTCATAAACCCAACCTTCGACATCGAGCAGGACTTAGGCGGCCTCATCGCCGGCGTCGACGAAGCGGGGCGCGGCCCCTTAGCCGGTCCGGTCGTTGCCTCGGCGGTCATTCTAAATCCGAATTGCACCCCGGCGGGTCTTCGGGATTCCAAAACCCTGACCGAAAAACGCCGCCGCGAACTTTCCGCAGCCTTGTGGAAAACCGCGAGGATTGGCGTCGGCGTCGCAAGCGTTCAAGAAATCGACACGCTAAACATTTTGCGCGCGACGCTCCTCGCCATGGCGCGCGCGGTGGCCAATCTACCGGCGCCGCCAAGCGCGTGCATTGTCGACGGCTCGATCAAGCCGCGCCTCGCCTGCCCGGCTTACACGGTGGTCAAAGGCGATGCGAAATCCCTCTCCATCGCCGCGGCCTCGATTGTCGCGAAAGTCGCCCGCGACCGAATGATGCGCGAGCTTGCCCGAGACTTCCCCGAATACGCTTGGGACCGGAACAAAGGCTATGGCGCCCCGGCTCATCAAGCGGCTTTAGACGCCCATGGCGTCACGCCGCATCACCGGCGCTCGTTCGCGCCGATCTACAATCGTCTCAATCCGTCGGAGACGACGACTCTCATCGCCGCGTCTTAATCGACCCCCTGGTCGGCGCCCTAAGCGTAACACTCAGACGCGCAGCTTATCGTCTGACGGCTTTTTTGGGCTTCAACGTCTTTTCCGAAAAAGAATTACAGACCTTATTGCGCTGCCGGCCCGCCCCTTATTGCAGGAAACGGTCATGCCGCATGGGCGTCAGGCGAACCCTTAATCAACCGTTAACGAATTGATTATGTTTCAGTTTTTCTTTGAAGGGCTTGACGGGGATTCTTCACTGACTCACACTCCGGCCTCTTTTTCGGGAGACGGAAGAATGCCGCAAGGGGCGTCGAAATCTAAAACGAAAACACCGACGCGCCAAACAACAGCGCGCCAAACAACAGAGTGCAAGACGACAGCGGCGACCAAACCGCGCGCGATTAAAAACGTGTCGATCAAAAACGCAGAAGCCTCAACATCCGAAGACGCGATTGCGCCCTTTGTGGATCGCATCTTGGAAGGCGACGCGCTTGAAACCCTGAGATCGCTGCCAACGGGTAGCGTCGATCTCGTTTTCGCCGATCCGCCTTATAATTTGCAGCTTGGCGGCGATCTCACCCGGCCCGACAACAGCCGGGTCGACGGCGTCGACGATGACTGGGATAAGTTTGCAAGTTTCGGTGATTACGACGCCTTCACCCGCGCCTGGCTCGCAGAAGCCCGCCGCGTCTTAAAACCCACCGGCGCACTGTGGGTGATTGGCGCCTATCACAATATTTTCCGAGTGGGCGCCGCAGTCCAAGACGCCGGTTTCTGGATTTTAAACGATGTCGTCTGGGTAAAGACAAACCCCATGCCGAACTTCCGCGGCACCCGCCTCGCCAACGCCCACGAAACCCTTATCTGGGCGTCTCACTCAAAATCGGCGCGCTACACGTTCAACTACGCGGCCCTCAAAACTGCAAATGACGATTTGCAAATGCGTTCGGATTGGACATTGCCGATTTGCACCGGCGCGGAACGCTTAAAAGGCGTTGACGGCGCGAAAGCCCACCCGACGCAAAAACCCGAAGCGCTTCTGCACCGTGTCCTGATCGGCTCCACCAATCCAGGTGATGTTGTGCTCGACCCGTTTTTCGGCTCCGGCACCACAGGCGCTGTCGCTAAACGACTTGGACGCCGCTTCATCGGCATCGAACGCGAACCGCGCTATATCGCAGCGGCCTCCAAACGCATCGCTGCGGTCAAACCAGCGGATGCGGACGATCTCGCCGCCACGCCGTCAAAACGCGCCGCCCCGCGGGTGCCGTTCGGCGCCGTTGTCGAGCAAGGCTTATTGCGTCCGGGCGATGTTCTCTGGGGACCGAAACGCAAAACCAAAGCGAAGGTGCGCGCCGACGGCTCCCTCGCCGTTGAAGGCCGCGACGGCGTCGTGCAAGGCTCCATCCACAAAATGGGCGCCCTTGTGCAAAACGCAGAAGCCTGCAATGGCTGGACCTATTGGCGTTACGAGATGGAATCGGGCCTGAAGCCAATAGACTTTTTGCGCGAAAAAATGCGCAAACGCCTGAAGCGTTGATCGTCCGCTCGCACGGCGTCAGACATATTTTTTGAAGAATCGCAGCGCGGTACAGGCATCAGAGACAAAGTCAGACTTTGCGTTTCATCCTTAGACGTCAGTTAGCCCTGACGTCACGCCGCGCCCGGGCGGCGATACCCCCACTTTTCGATAAAATAACCAAATCGATCTTCCACGCGTTCTGCAAGCGCCGGCGCGTAGGCGAATTTATTCTTCTGGAAACTTTTCACTGACGCCAGATAAGCCTGAAAGTTCGGCGCCGCAGCGTCAAACCCAGCTAAATCGAGCCCCTCATAAATCTGCGCCACCGCGCCCATAGGGTCCGCATCAAGATCGTCATAGCGCAGTTCCAGATAGCGCGACAGGTCCATCGTTTCAGCGTCTTTCTCTAAGGCGCGCATCATGCGGCCGTAAACCGAGAATATCGTCTCATCGATATCCACATGCGCATAGTCCTGCAGCGCAAACTCAGCCAGCAGCTTCTTATAAAAATTCTGCATAGAGAGAAAAACGTCATAGGGGTTCCGATGAATGTGGACAAATTTCGCGTCGGGGAACATCTCGTTCAAGAGCGCTAATCGCCCCGTATAGACCGGGTTCTTAATCATCATCGGCCGGCCGTCGAAAAGCTTCGTCAGCTTTCGCATTAAATAGACGAATCGATCCTGCCAGGCGTCGATTTCCGCCTGTGAACATCCCTCGAAGAAAAGGCCACGATTTAAGAACTCAGAGAACGCGCGCGGGAAATAGATGCCGTGATAAAACGACAATTCCGACATGTTCGCGATCGCTATTTCGTCCTCTTGCGGACTATCGGGCGTCACGGGGATATTATCGATATAGCGATGTTCCGGAAGCGCCTTTTCCAACAGCGGTGAAAAGGTCTTCGCAATGCCGAAAAGATCCCACGGCAACCCCGTGGCGACCGGCGGCACATAGCCGAACGTCCCGGCTTTAGCGAGAATATTGTAAAGGTGCGTCGTCCCCGAGCGCCAATGGCCGAGGAGAAAAACAGGCGGCGGCAAATCTTCTTTTGCCGGCAAGCGGGTTTCCATAATCATCCGCTCGGCGAGCGAAAACGGTTGGCGACCAGCGACAGCGCCGAAAATCGCCGCCGCTTTTAAAGGGTTCGCGGGAAAACCGGCGCGGGCGACAACCGCGGCGAGGCTTGCGGGATCGGCGCCGCTCAAGGGATGGGCCATAGGGGAAAATCCGTTTATGGAGGCGATGGACGCCGCGCCTGTTTCTTGTAACAGGCCGGCGCGAGGGTCAATGTCGACCAAAGCTAATGAAGACGGGCGCTCGTTGAACGGCGAAGAAGCGTTGAATGAAAGGGGGAAAGCCGCAATGATTGCAGCTCAGCGAGAGCCACGCTCCACAATAGCATCGCCCGCCCTTTTTTCGACGTCTATCGCTTCGACTATGGTCGCATTGGGGTCGATGACCGCTTGGGACGTATCGACCGCTTCACGCGGGTTTTTCAAAAGTGTTGCGTAAGTGATGAAGCTCCGCCCGTCGTCCTATTCCATCGCTGTCCTCGCCGCGGCGCTAACGCCGCAGCCGGTGCTATTAGGGCCGATGTTTGGGACAAGCGCCGCCATGGCCGCAACGACGTCCTCTCAAATTGACGATCTGGCGAACGCGCAATCCATGGCTGCTGAAACGGCAGAAAACGCAATAGACGCCGCTAAGGACGATGATGCAGAGATTGACGCAGCCGCGCCCGCCGCGGAACTCGCTCAGAAAGAAGACGACGCCGTCGCCGTCTCTTTTAAGGGGACGCCGAAAGACTTCGCCCCTAAGGCGAAACTGCTGTCGAGCCTAGCCTCTGGCGTGCGTCGCCCCAAAACGCTCGCTGCGGTGCGCCGGGCGGCGGAGACCGACGCCGCCGCCCTCGCCGCTGGTTTGCAAGCATTCGGTTATTATGAAGGCGCGGCGGATTTCCGTATCGAACCAGGCGACGACAACGCGCCGCCGACGGTCGATTTCACGCTTACACCCGGCCCTCTTTATCGGGTTCGCGGCCACACTATTATCTATACCGACGAAATCGCCGGACCACCGCGCCCGCCAACCCCCGACGCGCTTGGCGTCACCCTCAAGGACAGCGCGGCCGGCGCCGACATCGCCGCCGGGCAACAGAAAATATTGAGCGCCCTATGGAACGCCGGTTATCCAGAAGCGCGCGCGGAAGGCCGTCGCGCCGTCGCGAACAAAACGGCGCAAGACGCGGAGATCGTCTATCAGTTTCACTCCGGTCCGCGCGCACGCTTCGGCGCATTAAAAATCGACGGCGCATCCCGGACAAAAATGACGTTCCTTGAGAAACTCAAAGCCTGGGAAGACGGCGATCTTTTTGAGCAAGCAAAGCTCGTCGCCTATCGCGACCGCCTCGTCGCCACGAACCTTTTTGCGAGCGTCGATGTGGCGCCGGGCGCGCCGGCTCAAGTCAATCCCGGCACAGAAGAATCAGAGAATTCATCCGACGGCGACACAGCTGCGCCGGAGACGCAAGACGGGGCGGCGCCAGTTCTCGTGACGCTCGAAGAACGCAAAGCTCGCACGATTGGCGTCGGCGCATCATTTTCAACAACCGAAGGCCCCGGCGGGCGGCTCTTTTTTGAGTATCGCAATCTCTTCGGCAATGGCGAAAACTTGCGCGCCGAGATCGCCGCTTCGGAAGTACAGCAATCAATCGGCGTTGATTTGAACAAACCCCTACCGCTATTGCCGGGGTCGGCGTTCGCCAATGTCAGCTTCATCAATGAAACGCCGGACGCCTTTACCGCGCAAACCTTCGCCGCCTCCGCCGGCTTCGCAAAAGAATGGCTCGACGGACGCCTGACGACCCGCGCCGGGCTCGCCTTCGAGACCTCTAACATTAAAAACGACGACAGCGACGAACGAACCTATTTCATTTCGGCCCCGCTATCCACGATTTGGGACACTGAAGACGATCCCATCGCCCTCGATAAAGGCGAACGCGCAGCGCTCGTTATTGCGCCGAACGCCGGCAGCGACAGCTTCGTACAGATGGAGTTCAACGCCCGCGGACGGCGCCATTTCGGCGCAGAAAAGCGCTATACGCTCGCCGCGCGCACGCGCCTTGGCGCATCCTTCGCCTCGTCCCTGGAAGACCTACCAGTGACAAAGCGGTTTTTCTCCGGCGGCGGTTCCTCTGTACGCGGATATGATTTCCAGGCCGTCGGCCCGCTCGACGAAGACAATCTCCCAATTGGCGGACGCTCGGTGATTGAAGCCGCCCTCGAAGTCCGCGCACAAGTTCAAGGCCCTTTCCAAGCAGCGGCCTTTATCGACGCCGGTTCCGTCGCGTCGAGCGCGGTTCCAGATTTCACCGGTGATTATCTGATCGGCGTCGGCGCAGGCCTGCGGTATCTTTCTGCGATCGGTCCTTTACGCGTAGACTTCGCTATTCCGCTTGAAAAGCGTGCGCCCGATCGCGCTTGGCAGCTCTACATCTCTTTAGGACAACCCTTCTAATGGCCCGCGTCTTAAAATATTCCGGACTGCTCGTAGTCAGTGTGGTTTTTCTCATTGCGTTTGCGGTTTTCTTAGCGCTCGGGACCGGCCCCGGCCGCGCCCGGATCGCCGACTTCGTCGAGCCGCAACTTAGCGCAGCGCTCGGCGGAACCGCCTCAATCGGACGCCTCGGCCCCGGCTTGCCAGGCCGGATTGTCGTCGAAGACGTTCAGCTAGCGGATGATGAGGGAGAATGGGCGTTCATCGACAAAGCGACCATTGGTTGGCGGCCCATTGCTTATTTAAACGGCGAGACGATTGTCACGCGCATCGCGGTCGATGGCGCAAAAATCGAACGAGTCCCCAATTTACCGGACACTACGCCCAATAATGAAACAGAAACGGCCGCACCGCCGGATCTGCGCATCGACGAGATCGATATTCGCGACGTGGAGTTAGGGTCTAGTTTTATCGGCACCCCAATCATTCTCGACGCGACCGGCACGGCGACGATCGATAACGGCGCACTAACCGCGCAGTTGAAGAACATCGCCGCTAGGAGCGCGGACGCCTCTCCCCTTCTGTCGCTAACCGGCGACGTCGGTTACGAATTTGAGAAGAGCACCTTCCGTATCAGCACAAAGGCGACGGCGGAGCCGAGCTTGCCAGGTCTCTTCAACAGCACGGCCTTGCCCGAAGGACCGATATCCCTTGATATCAATGCTGACGGCACACTCGACGATTTCGCAGCGACCCTAAACGCCGCAACGCCGACGATCGCATTCGGCGAGGCGAGCGCGCCGCCATTAGCGATCGAGGCAGCCCTTGCAGGCCTGCCCAACGCGCCCAAAGGAAACATCAGCGGCGCAGATACTGCCGGTCGCGGCGCACTCACGGCCGAGGTTGAAACCTTGTCGAACGCCCGGATCGCCGTCCCTTCATTTTCCTATAGCGGGCCTGGTTTTTCGGTGACGGGCGCGGGCGTCAGCGCGCTCAATGCTTCAAACATAGAAGCAAAACTCGCCTACCGCGGCGAACCAGGCGCGAGCCCCTATCCCGGCGTGGCGCTCGCCGGTGCCGCTGACATTGATGCGCGCTTTGAGGACGGCGTCGTCACCGCAAGCGCCAACGCGCCGCAGATCGCTGTCAATGAGATCAGCGCTAAGGACATCTTGATCGACGCGACCGGGCCATTGTCATCGCTCTCTTTACGGACGACAGCAGAGGCCATTCAAGCGTCAGGGCCGCGGACGATTGACGATTTGTCAGTAGCCGCAGTGCTGTCTTTAGAAGATAGCGTTGTTGCGCAGTTCACCGAAGCGTCGGCGATTGTCGACGCGATCAATGTAAGGCTGAAAAAACCCGCAACACTGTCGCTTAAGGACGGTGTTGAAATCGAAGGCATGTCCGTCGCAATCGGCGAAGCCGGCGCCATTGACGCCGACGCTCTCCTATCACCGACGCGTTGGCGCGCGGACATTAAAGCCCAGGATGTAACGCTCCCCAGCGCGCCAGTCGCCGCCGACATGATAGTCCGGCTTGATACGAACATTGGCGCCGCCAACGACGCTCCGATTGCAGACGGCGCGATCGCCGTGCGCTCCTCATTTATACCGGGCGCGCGAACATCTCTGTCATTGGCGGCGCGATGGGACGGTGAAACGCTCCGCATCACCGACACGGACGCCGCGACAGCGCAGGGCGAAACCGCTACGAAGACGGCGCAGTCGCTTCTCAACGATGCAAGGATCGACGTTCAATTGCCGCTCCAACTCATTCGCACACCGACGCTTTCCTTATCAACAGAAGGCCCCCTCGCCGGGTCAATTGAATTCGCCGATAGAATTGAAACCCTCGCCGCATTTGTTCCCACGCTTGAAAGCTTCGAAGGGGATTTACGCGTATCGGCCGGCCTTGACGGCACCCTCGCCGCGCCGAAAATCGACGGCGCAGCGGAAATTACGAACGCCGCGTATACGGAGGTAACAACGGGGTTTTCGCTCACCGCAATCAATGCAACAGCAGAATCGACCTCAACGCCGGACGGGAGCACATTGGCGATGACGGCGAGCGCGGCGGGCGCTGAGCAAACCGCGCCAAGTGTTTTTCTAACGGCGAGCGCAGCGCTCGGTGAGAACGAGCAATTAAACGCTGAACTCGAATTAAAAGACGCGCGCTTCGCCGCCGCGCCAATATCCGAGCTTCAAACAAATGGCGCCGTTCGACTGACGGGCGATTTCTCAACCATGGCGGCGACCGGCGCCATAACCATTAATCGACTGAACGCCGAGGCGACGCCGCCGCCAGCGACCGGCCTAACGCCGATTACAATCACCGGGCTCAACGGTGATGCGTCTAAATCCGACGCGCCCCAGAAAAACAGCCGCACTGCCAACAAGGACCAGGCGGATAATGCGGGGCCTGACGTCGCGCTCGATATCAGCATTGATGCGCCGCAAAGCTTGTTCGTGCGCGGTCGAGGCCTTAACAGCGAATGGCGCGCCGCCTTGCGCTTAACGGGAACCGCCCAAAACCCGCTTCTTCTTGGAGGCGTTAATGTCCGCCGGGGGACGATCGACTTCACCGGACGCCGTTTCTCTATAACGGATGGGGCGATCAATTTTGACCGACTGACGCCGAACAATCCGTCCCTCAACCTTCGCGCCGCCTATGACACGGGCGAAGACGTCGTTGCGGCGATCGTCGTCGGCGGCCGCGCCAGGGCGCCGTCCGTCAGCCTCGAATCAACGCCGACCTTGCCGCGTGAAGACATTATGGCGCTGATGTTGTTCGGCAAGCCGGCGAACGAACTCACCGCTTTTGAATCCGTGCAAATCGCCCAGGCGTTGGCCTCGCTTGGCGGGCTCGGCCCGTTCGGCGGCGGCGGTCCGGGCGTCATCGGATCGGCGCGCGAGTCCCTTGGTCTTGATATGTTGAACGTCGACTTCGACACGGCGACGGGCGCGAGCGCCCTCACGGTGGGCAAATATGTCGCAGACGGGCTGTTTGTCTCAGCAACGCAAGACGCTGGCGGCGATGGCGGCGCTGTTCGCGTCGAATATGAACTCGGAAGCGCTTTCTCTGTCGAAACGGAGCTTGAGCAGTCAGGCGACCAAACGGTTTCAGCGAACTGGAAGAGAGACTTTTAGAACCCGTCGACGCGGGAACGGGGGAGTTCGCGTCGACGGGCCTAAGGGTGGCTGCCGGCGTTACAAGGGGAGAATAGCTAACGCCGACATACCCCATACGGACCGTTTGGAATTGTGGATCAAAAAGCGTCTTTGCCCGGTCGGTTTTATTTTTTACGCATCGCCGTCCAAAGCACGAAAAACAAAGATAAAACAAGACCTCGACCAACCAGCGAGAGACAGGTATGACGTCGCTCAATTGAGCGACGCGGCAAATTGGCGCGATCGCTCCTTTTCATCGCCCCTTTTCATCGCCCCTTTTCGTTGCGACACGTATGGCCTCACACCTTCTCGATCTAAAAGATATCCGCCTTACCTTTGGCGGAACGGCGCTCTTTGAGGGCGTAAACTTACGCGTCGGACCAGGGGCGCGTATTGCGCTTGTTGGGCGCAATGGATCAGGCAAATCGACCCTTCTGAAAATCGCGGCCGGTCGAATCGAAGCGGACGCCGGCGTGCGCTATGCCGACCCAGCGGCGAGAATTGTTTATTTGCCGCAAACGCCGGAGTTTGGCGACGCGGCCACTGTCGGCGCTTTTATGGAAAGCGGGCTTGCCGACACCGATTCGCCGGCGACGGGCCGTATGCTGATGGATGAGTTCGGCTTGAGCCCTGATGCATTAACAAGCCAACTATCCGGCGGCGAAGCAAGACGCGCGGCGATCGCCAAGGCTTTCAGCCTAGAACCGGACCTCCTCTTGCTCGATGAACCGACGAACCATCTCGATATGGAAGTGATCGAGCATTTAGAAGGCCGGCTCGGCGCGGCGCGGGCGGCGATTGTTCTCATCAGCCACGACCGTCGCTTATTGGAAGGGCTGACAAACGAAACAATTTGGGTCGACCGGGGCGTTAGCCGCCATCTGAACAAGGGCTTCGCAAATTTCGAAGCGTGGCGCGACGCGGTTCTAGAAGAAGAAGAACGCGACGCCCACAAGCTCGACCGAAAAATCGCGATGGAAGAGGACTGGGTGCGCTATGGCGTCACCGCACGACGAAAGCGCAATGTGCGCCGCATGGCCGACCTCGCCGCGTTGCGCACCGAACGCCAGTACCGTCGCAAACCGACCGGCGGCGTTACGTTTTCCACAAACGCCTCGGAACAACGCAGCTCCAATCGCGTCATCCGGGCGGAAACAATCTCAAAGAGCTATGGCGAACGACCGATCGTCAAAGACTTTTCCACTGAAATTGTTCGCGGCGACCGGGTCGCCCTCGTCGGACCAAACGGCGCCGGGAAAACGACGCTGCTCAATCTCCTCACCGGCGCGCTCGCGCCCGACGCCGGGCGCGCCGAGCTTGGCGCCAGCGTCGCCATGACCCGGCTCGATCAATCCCGCACGGTGCTTGATCCGAACGCCCGCGTCGCCGACGCCCTCACCGACGGGCGCGGCGATTGGGTTGAAATCGCCGGCAAACGCAAACATGTCGCCGCCTATTTGAAAGAGTTTTTATTCGCCCCCGAACAATTCCGCTCGCCGGTCTCCGCCCTTTCCGGCGGCGAGCAAGGCCGGCTCGCTTTAGCAGCGGTGCTCGCTAAGGCGTCCAACCTCCTTGTGCTCGATGAACCGACGAATGACCTCGATTTGGAGACGCTCGATCTCTTGGAGGAACGGCTGGCTGATTATCCGGGCGTCTTATTATTCGTCAGCCATGACCGCAGCTTTCTCGACCGGATCGCCACCTCAATTATCGCACCGACGCCCGGCGGCACGCCGGGACAATGGACCGAATATGTCGGCGGCTATTCGGATATGTTGGCGCAGCGCGACGGCGCGCGCGCCGATGAGGGAAAAACCACAAAAGAAGCCGCCCGAACGAAGCCGGCGAAATCCGCCGACGCAGTAAAGTCCGCGTCGACAACGGCCCCGGCGCGCAAACTCAGCTACAAGGAGAAATACGCCCTGGAGCAACTTCCCGAAAAAATGGCCGCTTGGGAAGCTGACATCGCCGCCAATAAAGCGGCGCTCGATGATCCCCAGCTGTTCGAACAAAACCCCGAACGCTTCAATGCGACGGCAAAAGCGCTCGCCGAGGCTGAAACCGCCCTCGCCGCCGCGGAAGAAGAATGGCTCGCCTTAGAGATGAAACGCGAGGCTTTAGAAGGCTGAAAGCTACGCCAGCCCTTGCCCTGGGCGGCTTTCACGGCACCGCCGGGCACGCCGCCCGCTCTCTAGGGCTGCGGAAAACAGCGATTTCACCAAACTCAATAATCGGTTAGTCTCTATCCGTGGATCAGCCTCGTGCGCTTGGCGCAGGCGCTGTCCTTGGGGATTATGGCAGGGGTTCAACGCCAGGGGATCGACGGCATGGTCGATAAAACTTCGTTCAGCGATCAACCCGCGCGGCGCGATTATCGCAACGCCGAAGAGCGCGCCCGTGACGATGAAACATCGACACGCGGCAGCTTCAGCGCGACCGCCGGACGCCTCGCTGCTTTCAGCGATCGCGCCGCCCGCGCTGTGGAGCAAACGCTGACACCGCCCTCATCGCTAAAAAACAACAGCGCAGATGCTGAGACGGCCGCCTCCTATGACGACAATCAGCCGGACGACCAAGATGACGGTACGCGGCTTTGGCGGGTTCTAAAACGCAGCGCCCACACCATCGCCATGCGCTCGCGCCGCCTCGGCCTCAGCGCCACGAAGGTTTTCCACAGCCTGGAAGAGCGCCGTGAGGGCGACGTTGTGTTCACCGCTCAGTTCATCCGCATTGTATTGGCGCTGACGCTCGGCGGCGGACTGGCCTTGTGGTTCGATCGAAGCGTCATCGAAGCCCGCATCGCGGGCGCGGATACGTTAAGCAGCGCGGGATTGGCCGCCGGCATGCCGCTGGCGGACGCCGTCGTTTTCATCAAGGTGTACGGCTATGCGGCGCTTGGCGGCGCCGCCTTCGCGGTCGCGGGGCTCATCCCCGCGCTATTTCTTGGTCAGCTCACGAATGAAAAACATCTGGGCCGCGCCGAGCAAATGGGCGTCGCCATCGCAGAAATGCTGAAGCGCATTAACGAAACCCTCGCCGGCCACCGCGCGGCGCTAGAAGAACGCGCCATGAACGCGGACGCCGTGCAGACCGAAGTGTCGCGCGCCCATATCGCCGCGGAAGAAGCAGCGCTCCTTTTCCAAGAAGTTGATTTCCTTATTTACGAACCGCGCGAGGGCGGCTTGCTCAATCGGCCGACCGACGGCGCCCAGCGATCCTTCGAGGACTACCTTTTGAACGCGTCGATTACGCCGCGCCCGCGCCGCGGCGCTCTTGGCGCATGGCTTGTGGGCGTCTTATTTGGCGGTTTCGTCGCGACGGTGTTCTGCGTTGTAAGCCTCGCCAGCATTATTAAGTCGTCGCTTGCGACGCCGGCAGAAGCCCTTGGCGCGCCGAGCGACCTCATTCTCCTAGGCTATCCCCAACATCTCGCCATTGTCGCCGGCGGCGTGCTCGTTTACCTGGCGGCCGGCATCTTCGCCCGCCCCCTCGCCGACGCTCTGATGTTCGGCGCGCGTAAAGCGCGCTCCGCCGCGGCGCTCACCGCCGTTCGCGGCGCGGTGACAAGCGCCGAAGCGCCGAACGCCAAAGACATCGCCCTACAAGTGGAAGCGCTGAACGCCATTTTCCAAGAACGCATCGCCGCCAGTCGCAGCAAAGCTACCCTAACGGGGGCCGGGCCGCGCCGCGACCACACGTACGCTGACGAGACGCAGAGCAGCATATTGGCCAGCGCAGCAGCCGCGCCGGCCCCGTCGACCTGGCGCGCGGACGGCGACGCGAATCGACGATTCGTCGATTCCGGCTTCCAAGCGGCGCCCAAACAATGGTTCGCCGGCCCCGATGGCCGCTCCGAATCACGGCCTTCAGAAAAAAAGAAGCGGTTTTTTTCCTGATGCTTGGGGAACGAAACGAAGGCCGAAAGGCCTTAAAAACCCTTTGTCTCTTAACCTTATTTGCGCACTGAGAGCGCCGGGTTAAGGACTTCTTAAGAAAAAATCCCCTGTCGTGTTGGTAACTTTATATTGACGTCTGAGGGGGGTCTCATCACTATATCTTGTGTCGACGGACGGCTTGGGCCCCAAAGGGAGTGGGAGGCGTTTCGTCGGCTCCGTGATTTACAAGCGCCCCTTTAAAGCGCCGCAAGATGAGCCCAGATTTGGGTGCGGCGTCGTCTTCAGGACGCGGGAAATGACGGCTTCCAAAAGAGAAAATGCCAGTTCGCGTTCGGCGGGCCGCTTCCGGCTATCCGAGCGATCGGGAAAGGTATGCTCGGGAAACTTGCGTTGAGTATCCGCGTACCGAGTAAACGCGTCCAGTAAACAAGAGCCCATTAAGAAGAGCGTAAAAACGTGCGCCAGAAACCGGCGCTGAAAAGTGAGGAAGAGCCCTATGTCGATGCCGAACGACGCCGCGAAAAAACGAGAAGAAAAATTTGACGGCGCCTTCGACGAGGCCTCCGCGCCCTTGCCCGAGAGCGCGCACGCCGCAACGCCCCTTCCCTCCATTCGCCCCACCGCGAACCCGAACAAGCGCCCGGACCTGCGCGTTGTTAAAGAGATTGAGATAGACCGTTCGCGCGACGCCCTCCTCACCGAGTTCGGCAAAACGACGATGGAAGACCGCTATCTCCTGCCGGGCGAGTCCTTCCAAGACATGTTCGCCCGTGTCGCGCGTGAATATGGCGACGACGCCGACCACGCCCAACGCATCTATGACTATATCTCCAAGCTCTGGTTCATGCCGGCGACACCCGTCCTCTCAAACGGCGGCGCGGAACGCGGCTTGCCTATCTCGTGTTTCTTGAACGGCGTCGGCGACAGCCTCGACCATATCGTCAGCACCTGGAATGAAAACGTCGCCCTCGCCTCAAACGGCGGCGGCATCGGCACCTATTGGGGCGACGTGCGCTCCATCGGCGAAAAAGTGAAGGGCTCGGGCCAAACCTCCGGCATCATCCCGTTCATCCGCGTCATGGATTCCCTGACGCTCGCCATCTCCCAAGGCTCGCTCCGGCGCGGGTCGGCTGCCTGCTATCTCGACGTGCACCATCCGGAAATCGAGGAGTTTCTCGAAATCCGCAAACCCTCCGGCGACTTCAACCGCAAAAGCTTGAACCTGCACCACGGCCTCAACATCACCGACGAGTTCATGACCGCGGTGATGGAAGACAAAATGTTCGGCCTGAAATCGCCGAAAAACGGCGAAGTCCTGCGCGAAGTGAACGCCCGCAAGCTGTGGCAGAAAATCCTAGAAATCCGCCTACAGACGGGCGAGCCTTACCTCATCTTCTCCGACACGGTGAACCGGCAAATGGCGGCGCACCAAAGAAAGCTTGGCCTGAAAGTCTCCACCAGCAATCTGTGCTCGGAGATTATGCTCCACACCGGCCCCGACCACCGCGGGCATGACCGCACGGCCGTTTGCTGCCTCTCTTCGGTCAACGCTGAAAAATATTGGGAGTGGAAAGACGATCCGCAATTCATCGAGGACGTGATGCGCTTCCTCGACAATGTCCTGCAAGACTTCATCGACCGCGCGCCGGCTTCGATGGCGAAAGCAAAATACTCCGCCATGCGCGAGCGCTCCGTCGGTTTGGGCCTGATGGGCTTCCACTCGTTCCTACAGTCCATGAACATTCCATTTGAAAGCGCCATGGCGAAGTCCTGGAACACGCGCCTTTTCAAACATATCCGCATGGGCGCGGACGCCGCGTCCGTTCGCCTCGCCGAAGAGCGGGGCGCCTGCCCCGACGCCGAAGAAATCGGCATGAAGCAACGCTTCAGCCACAAAATGGCGATCGCCCCGACGGCGTCGATCTCCATCATTTGCGGCGGCGCGAGCCCTTGTATCGAGCCGATCCCGGCGAACGTCTACACCCACAAGACCCTCTCCGGCTCGTTCACGGTGAAAAACGTCGCCCTGAAGAAACTCCTCGAAGAGAAAGAACAGGACACAGACGAAACCTGGGCCTCCATCCTGGAGCATGAAGGCTCGGTGCAGCATCTGGACTGCCTCAGCCAAAACGAGAAGGACGTCTTTAAGACGGCGTTCGAAATTGACCAACGCTGGGTCATCGATCTCGCCGCGGACCGCAGCCCTTACATTTGCCAGGGCCAGTCGGTGAACATCTTCATCCCCGGCGACGTCGACAAATGGGATTTGCACATGCTGCATTGGACGGCATGGGAAAAAGGCGTGAAGAGCCTTTATTACTGCCGCTCGAAGTCCGTGCAGCGTGCGTCCTACGCCGGCGGCGACAAGGCGGAGCTCGACGCGACGATCCAAGCGAATTTGGAAAAGGTCGGCGCGGATAAGACGGACTATGAGGAGTGTTTGTCCTGTCAGTGAGGATGCACCTATGACCACGCTAGACGACGCCTTAGGAGATGATGACCTCCTGGGGCGTAGAAAGTTTGCAGACGGATTAGAACAGCTAATTCTGCGGTCTAAAAAACCTCTTTCGATACTAATTGATGGAAGATGGGGCGAAGGTAAGACTTTCTTCGCTCGGCGCTGGCAAGAGAAACTTAACCCAGAATATCCGGCGATATACCTAGACGCATTTGAAACTGACTACGCATCTGATCCTTTTCAAGCGCTATGCGGCGCTATTCTTAACTTCGTAATGAAAGAAGAAACCGCTGAGCAAACCCGATCCAAACAGTTTTTGAGCGGAGCAGCAGGAAAGGCTGTCGCGATAGCAGCACTCGCCCCCAAACTCCTCACTCGTGCAGGCGTTCATGCAATCTTTGGAAACTCAGATAACGACGCGCTGGAAGATCTACAAGAAGCCTTAGCAGATGGAGCCGGAGAGGCAGTAGAATTAGCACTTCGCAAAAAAATCGACTATTTTGCCGAACAAGAGGAGCAGGTTAAACAATTTAAAAAACTCCTCTCCGGTTTGCCTGCAGATCTTGCAAAAGGCGGAGAAGCCAAACCAATTATATTTTTGATAGACGAGTTAGACCGTTGTAGACCCGACTACGCTCTAGCCTTAATCGAGCGCATAAAGCATTTCTTTGAAACAGAAAATTTGCACTTCGTACTTTTTTGTAACGCCGATCAACTTAAAGCCTCAGTCGAGCATACGTACGGCAGCACCACGGACGCTGAAATATACTACGAAAAATTTTTTGATTTTAAATTTTGCCTGCCTTCTCCAGAAACAAGAGGCGCTCTGCAACGCCCGGCGGCAATATACATACAGCAATACTTTTCAGAAAAGTTCAGTAAGCTTCGCAAAGACAGGCTTGCAACGAACGTGCATGAGGACTTGGTTTTCTTAGCCGAGTGTTTGAACCCAAATATACGTTTAGCTGGAAAGATCGTTGACCAGATAATTGTGTCGCTTCCGAAAAATAACCTATACAAGGGAATTGGAGATCATCTAGCTGTAGGACTTTCATTTATTAAGTGGATGGATACTGACCTTTATCGGAAAATATTAAATGAAACGTTCGATGATAATGCCCTTGTAGATTTCTTTCTAAGAGGTGAAAGCGGCCATTATGAACCTGACAGTTCCGCTCAGAAAAAAGCTGAATACATACTCAGAAGCTTTCGGTTACTTCTAGGCATCGATGTTTCCGCCAATGAGAGAGAAAGTAGAAATCTCTTTCTTCACTCTTCCGGTCGCCGGGACCTTTCGAATTTCGCTCGAGATTATTTTGAAGTATTGCCGTCACTTACGTAATAAAATTTGGCGCTGTCCCAGAAGATTTACTTTCGTGTGTATGGTTTGAGCCATGTTCGTAGAGTTTTCAAGAGCTGATCCGCGGCTCCATAATTGAAGCGCCACTCGCATTCCTTGAGATACAGATGAAAGTTTTGTCGCGGAATACCGT
>JBCCAY010000025.1:0-44260 GCA_039814575.1 Pseudomonadota bacterium | reverse complement strand
GGCTCGGGCGATGCAGACGCCTTGCCAAAGACTGGGAGAAAACTATCGCCTCATCAGAGGCCTGGATGCTCATCGCAGCAATCAGAAGGACCTCACGAAAACTCGCAAGAGACGGCTATCAATTTTGATTCAGACTCTAACACAGATCCAACGTTTGTTGAGTTTCAGTATGTGGACTTGACGCCTGGTTCGGCTACATTTGGTGACGTCACGACAGAATCGTATGCCGAATTTCTTGATGCGGAGACGCAATATGCGGAGCTGCGATTCTACGGAAAAGCAGATGTTAACGACTTTATATCAGTCGACTACTTGATTTCTGGAGAATATTTCGACTTTAGGCGGGATTTTGACGGCTTGGATTCCGATACTTTCCAATCGATTGATACGTTCAACGTCTTCAATCCTGATCGATCGGTCGGCGACATCTTCTTCGGAGCAACAAGAGTCGGAGGTTTCTTTACGCAGTTTGATGAAGTCACGAGTATCTCCGGATTTGTGTCTGTTGACTTCTATGAGAAATTAAGAATCAACGCCGGAATTCGCTATGACGATCGCGTCGCAGCTGATCAAGAAACTGGCGAAGCGAAGGAGGAGTTTCCTGTTACTGCGACGAGTTACACAGCTGCTGCTGTTTACGACGTCACCGAGAATATTAGCGCGTATTATAGCTATGCAGAGGTCGTTGAGTTTCTGAATGATCCGACTTGTGATGGAAACACGCTGCCGGCGGTTCCGGGACGAACCCATGAAATCGGAGTAAAGTACGAACCGACGGATAATCTCCTTTTGACCGGTGCGCTTTACGATGCATCTGTCCAGGGGGCGACGGACTTTATCGATTGCCCCGTTAATACGGTAATCGGCGCTAATGGCGGCGGTGGATTCGTATTCACTGGCGACGAGGTGACGTCGCGCGGTATCGAGATCGAAGCAATCGGTGACATTACGCCGGAACTGAGTATTATCGCCGGCTATTCTTATACTGATTTGGAAGAAGACGGCCCGGCTTTTGATCGCTCTTATCACCTCTTCAGCATATTTTCCGTCTACGAATGGCAAGAAGGGTTCTTGGATGGTTTCGGCATTGGTCTTGGGGCGCAGGTTGAAACCGACCGCGTCGTGTCTCGAGATGCCGGCGATCCCGCTCTAGGTCTTCCGCTCGACGATATTTTTATTGTTGACGCCTCTGCGTTCTATGAAATCAATGAGAATATCAATGTTGCGCTGAACGTTCGGAATTTAACGGATGAAACTCTTTTTATTCCTGAATTTAGCGCATCAGACTGCTGCATCATTCCGGCTGCTGGACGGAGTGTTATCGGCACGGTGAATTTGAGGTTCTAGTTTCACCTCTTCGTCATTCGCTTTGAACGGCGCGCTCCAAGCGATAAGAGCGCGCCGTTCGATTGTTGTCGTAGTGCGTGGCGACAAGAAGGATCTTACAAAGAAAGTCGAGACCTAGCGAAAATAACGCATCGTGATTTGTATTTTAATTTTCGAGGCCATTAAGCTAAATGTCGACTTAAAATCAGTATAGAAACAAAACAAAAAATCAGAGTATAAAAGAGGGGACGTGATGATGGTAAGAAAAAAAGGTCCGCCGTCACCGCTTTTGAAGAAGCGGAAATTAACGACGGTAATCTGTAAGGGAGCGATTCTCTCCCTTGTCGTCGTCGAAGGAAAAGTTTGAAGGAGCAATGGTAGTGGATATCAAACGACGTGCCGTATTGACGGTTGGCGCGACGTCATTTGTGGCGCCGCTCTTGGCGTCTGGCGCAGGGGCGGAAGAACATCATTCTAAAGAGTCTGGCTATGCGCCGAGCAGTAAGTTGCAAGATGCGGCGGCGGGCGTTTTTTTCTCCAGCGATGGGCCGGAACTGACGGCGACGGAATATGCGAATGCGCTCCTGCGGATGGCGTCGACGGACCCTGGATTGGTTGATGAATATGGTTCCGGCGGCGCCGTCGCTAAACTGCAGGACGCGTTTGCAGAATTGACGGGAAAGAAGCGGGCGATTTATCTCCCCACCGGGACGATGGCCAATCAGTTGGCGACCAAACTGTTATCCGGCTCTAAGCCGAAAGTTATGGTTCAAGACATCAGCCATTATCATCGCGATGAAGCGCACGCGGCGCAGCGTTTGCACGGCCGTCGGCTCGTGTCCGTGAAACCCGGCGCTGCTCAGTATACTTTGGAGGAGCTGGAAGCCGCGATTGGCGCTGCGCGTCGCGGCGAAGTTTTTCCATTAGAGGTTGGCGCGATTTCAATCGAATGTCCGGTGCGCCGAGCGGACGGCGCGATGTTTGATCTCGACGAGATCGAGCGGATCTCCAAGTTTGCCAAGAAAAATAATATAGGAATGCACCTTGACGGCGCTCGCGTGCATTGGGCGGCGCTTTATTCGGGTAAGACGGTCAAAGACTACGCGCGTCATTTCGATACAGTCTATATTTCCTTGTATAAGACCGTTGGTACCCATGGCGGTGCGATTCTCGCCGGACCAGAGGAGATCATTAGTCAAGTTCTGGGGTTAGTCAAAATTCATGGCGGTATGATGTTCAGTAACTGGACGAATGCAGCCGTCGCCCTGGACCGGCTATCAGGTCTTGAAACGCGCTTAGCGCAGGCGCGTGCGAAATTCGCTGACTTAAGGAAGGCCGTTAACGCAGGGACAGAGTTAAATATTGAGTCCGTCCCCAATGGAACGAACGTCTACAGGCTGCGGTTGAACGGCGTCGATGCGGAGAAATTCCGTGAATTTCTGGCCGCGCGCAATGTCGAAATGTCGCCCGCCGTCGACCCTGGCGGCTTTGTTCCAATTAACGCCAATGAAACCTTGTTTAGGCGGCCAACTGATGAATTGGTGTCGCTTTTTAAAGGCGCTCACGCGCATGCGTCCGTGTAATCAGGGTTTGCCGATAAGGGGGCTTTGACAGCGTCAGCTGGTCGAGATGGGTTCGCGCTTTGAACGTCGTTCGAAGAGGCGCGTCGCACAATTTTTAGGGTTGATCGCCAAGGGTTTCGGAATTTCTTCGCTGGCGGTCGTCCTTCCAAATGAACGCGGAAACGCTTCTTCCTTTTATAAGAAAAGCGGTTGCGCCCGCGCTTGAATTTTTACCTCCACGAATTGGTGAGCCATGATGAGAATACCAAACCTATTCCAGAAAGAAGTTTTTCGTGCTTTGTTCCTTGCGGGGGTTATCTTTACGGGGATGACGGAGACTGCCCTTGCAGCTGATAACGAATTAAAACCGTATATCGCCGAATTGGACCAACACTTCGACGCGGCGCGGCGCGATATCGGAGCGCCGGGACTGATCTATGGCGTCATTGCTGATGGAAAAGTAAAACATATAAAGAGTTTCGGTGTTCGGAATATTGAAACTGGTGCGCCCATAACGAAGAGCAGCGCATTTCGCATCGCGTCAATGACGAAGATGATGACCGCTCTTTTGGTCTATGACCTCCATGACAAGGGGGACATTTATCTTGATGCGCCGGCGGAGACGTATGCGCCGGAGCTTGCTGCGCTCGATTATCCAACAACAGATTCTCGCAAAGTCACTGTTCGCGATCTAGTCAATCATACAGCGGGGTTCGTTATGGACGATCCGTGGGCCGATCGGCAGATTGCGCGCACCAATGCCGAGCTTGATGGTTTTATCAAAAATGCAGCGCCCTTTTCCGCTGCGCCGGGAGAACGCTGGGAGTATTCAAATCTCGGCTATGTTTTTCTTGGTCGTATCATTGAGAATATCACTGGAGAGACCTTCTCTGAAAGGCTTCGGTCGCGAATTCTCGATCCTTTAGGCATGACAGGCAGCGGGTTAGCGACGTCTGAGATCAATAATGAGACAAGGGCGTATGGCTATCAAAACATCGACGGGGTTTATCTCGATCAACCTGTTCTGGCGTCAGGGGCTTTCGACCCGCTTGGCGGCATGTGGACGACAGCTGAAGATTATGGGCGTTTTATCGGTTGGATGTTGTCTGCTTGGCCGCCGCGCGATGATACGGAAACGGAGGGGCTCATTCCTCGCCGTGTTGTGCGTATGGCGACAGACGGCACTTATCTTCTTAACGCCGGTCCGCGCTATGGTTCAAACGGCAATGATGATTGCGCGGTCGCGGCTGGATACGGCATGGGGCTTGATCAGTATAATCACTGTACGATCGGGCTTGCTTTAGGTCATATCGGTGGTTTTCCGGGGTATGGGACATACGTCTTGATGGCTCCTGAGAAGGGGTTCGGCGTTTTTGCATTCGCGAATGTAACGTATGCAGAAGTATATGGGCCGGTATGGGATGCAAGTGTTATGCTTGCTGAGCACGGTTATGGTGTAGCTCGATCGGAGCCGTCCGCGTCATCAGCTTTGAGCGATGCGTATCGTGGCGTTGTCGACGCCTATATCGCAGGCGATATCAAGAATGCGGGGTTGGCTGTTGCGGATAACTTCTTCCTTGATCGCTCTGCGTCACGATGGAACGCGCAACTCAGCGACATAAAGCGGCGCGCTGGAGCTTGTGATAGTGAGTCAGCGTTGACGGCCTCTGGTCGACTGTCGGGGTCTTTTGTCTGGAATTGCAAAAAGGCGCGTGTGGCGGGCCAAATCATTCTCTCACCGATCAAACCGTCGCCAGTGCAGCTTTTACATATTCGTCATATGAGAAGAGATATCTCGGGTAACGACGTCGTCGTTGATTTTGATTTCCATTAAAGCGCGTTTACGGTTCGCAGCGAACGTCGGTTTCTCGCCATGAGGCGCTTGGGGTATCAATTTGAAGCGCCGCTCTCAATTGGCCTGAGCGGCGTTTTAGTTTGTACGTCAATGGAAGCCGGGAGCCGTCGACGAATGAGCGCTATGAAAGGGGTGCAAGTGCGCGTCTAATCCGAGGGCGGGGCGTCGTTCGCAGACGTTTCAGGCTTGGTAAGCGCGGCGTCGTCGAAATCGTCTTCATCGAAATCATCAAAGTCAAAATCATCGAACTCGTCGTCTTCTAAGAATGCATCGAAATCTGTCACGCCATTCAGGATCTCTCTGCGGCGTGATTGCAGATAAAAGCTGCGATAGGATGCGTAGTAATCGAGAGAGTTCTCGCGCATGTCTTCCAGCGGTTCGATGAATTGCTCGCGCGCGGCGACGCCGCCGACGCCGACTCGGGTGAGGCGAAAAGCGTTCGCCGGCGGGGTTCGGATGTAAAATAGGGGATCAAGGAAGACCTGGACGCCGGAGCCAAGGGCGCCGCGCGCCGTCGTTGGTCCAAAAAGCGGCAAAAAGAGGTAAGGGCCGGCGTCAACGCCCCAAACCGCTAACGTTTGCCCGAAATCTTCCCTATGCGGTTGAACGCCCAATTGTTGCGCTGGGTCCGCGAAGCCGCCGGCGCCGATTGTCGTGTTGATGAAAAAGCGCGCTGCGGTGTCGCCGGCGCGGCCGAACTCGCCTTGCAAGACGTCGTTTATGAAAATCCCGGGCGCGCGCAGGTTGGCTAAAAAGCGCCGAATGCCGCGGCGCCCTTTCTTTGGCGTTACAGCGCGATAGCCCCGCGCCAGCGGAACCATAAGTGCGTTATCGAGCACGGTGTTGACCTCAAAAAGCGAACGATTGAACCCCTCCCACGGGTCTTCATCATTTGCTGTCCTTGTTTCCGGTGGCGCGGCGCTTTCTATAGATTGTTCTAACAGGTCTGGATCCATAGCTGGGCCGGACGTCGCTGGCGGAGATTCTTGCGCGGGCGCCGCGATGGGAGCGAGGACGAGGAACGCAGAGAGGAGGGCGGCGAGCGCCGCGACGATCGCGCTGCGATGAGCGGCGGGAGCGGACAGGCCGCACAGCGTAGCGCGTCCTCGGCGCGAACGGCGTCTGTCCATCATGGTGGTGCATCCCCTTTTGGCGTCGCCCGCGCCGGTTTCACGCAAAAGTCGCCTCGCGCCTTGAAGGCCGCGGCGACGGAGGCGGTGACGGAGTAAGAATTAACCGAGGTTTTCGCGGCGGCAAAGGCCTGTTGTGGGGCGGCGGGAAAAACCGCCGCTCTTTGTGCGCCTCGTGGAAACGGGGGCATTCGTCGATCGGAAAATTATGCCCAATCCGCGCCGACGTCTGCTTCATGTGGTTCTATGACGGCGTTTCATCACGTTGAGCCATCGTATCGACGCTTAGTTTCATACCTTGTAAATCATATAAAGATATGTTTATATCTCCTCGTGAAGCCGTGAACGCTGCAGTATGTCGCTTGATTCCACCCTCAATGTCTTTCGCGCCATCGGTGAAGAAACCCGATTGCGGATCGTTGCGCTTTTGCGGCGCGGCGAACTGACTGTCAGCGAGCTCACGCAGATTTTGTGTCAAAGTCAGCCGCGCGTCAGTCGGCATCTGAAGATCCTTGCTGAAGCCGGTCTGGTGGAGCGCCACCGTGAGGGGGCTTGGATTTTCTATCGCGCTGTGGCCGCGGATCAAAATCCGGCGTTCGCGGCGATCGCGGGCGCGGTTGATCAATTAAATGACTCAACAGACCGCATACTCGACCGCGATCGTGATCGGTTTAAGCAAAGCCGGGACGCTCGCGCCGCCGCTGCGGCGGACTACTTCAAAGAGAACGCCGCAGACTGGGATCGGGTTCGGGGCTTGCATATTCCCGAAGCCGATATTGAAGCGCGCATGCTGACGCTCCTTGGCGAGGAAAAGGCCGGCGTTTTTGTGGATTTTGGCACTGGCGCTGGCCGGATGTTGTCAGTGTTCGCAGACCGGTATCAGTCTGGTTACGGTTTCGACGTGTCGCGCGAGATGCTGAGCATGGCGCGCGCCAATCTTGAAAAAGCCAAGATTGACAATGCGCAGGTGCGCCTCGGCGATATTTTTTCCCTGCCCTTAGACAGCGGGTTGGCGGATATCGTCTGTATTCACCAGGTTATGCACTTCCTCGCAGAACCAGAAGCGGCGGTCCGTGAAGCGGCGCGGCTTTTGGCGCCAGGCGGCCGATTGATCATTTCGGATTTTGCGCCGCACGAATTGGAGTTCCTTCGGACCGACCATGCGCACCGACGGCTTGGTTTCTCGGATACTGAGGTCGCCGGTTGGTGCGAGCGTGCGGGACTTTCTGTGATCGAGACCGCCGCTCTGGCGCCTGAAGCGACATCTGGGACTAAGCCGACCGGAACGACGTCGAAAAATGCGGTGAACGATGCAGTGTTGACGGTGAAAATCTGGCTTTGCCGCGCGCCTGGGAACGTCCACAAATTGGAAAGTCCGCTGGATGCGGACGATTTGAAAAGGCAAGAAAGATAGGTTTCGAGAATGTCAGCCCTTAGCGTTTCATTCGAATTCTTCCCGCCGAAAACCGAAGCAATGCAGAAAAAACTGTGGTCGTCGGTGGAGAAGCTCGGGCCGTTGCGGCCGCGCTTTGTGTCCGTCACCTATGGCGCCGGCGGGTCGACGCGGGCGCGCACCCATGAGACGGTTGCGCGTATCGCCAGTGAAACCGATCTTGATGTCGCCGCGCATTTGACGTGTGTGGCGGCGAGCCGGGACGATGTTGACGCGGTCTTGCGCGACTATTGGGCGGCCGGCGTTCGTCATATTGTGGCGTTGCGCGGCGATCCGCCGGGCGGGCCGGGCGAGCGCTATGAGGCGCATCCGGACGGTTACGGCAATGCCGCGGAGCTTGCCGAAGGTGCACGCAAAATTGCGCCGTTTGAAATAACCGTTGGGTGTTATCCGGAGAAGCACCCGGATTCGCCGTCTTTAAGCGCCGACATCGATATGTTGAAGCGGAAAGTGGATGCAGGCGCGACGCGGGCGATCACGCAGTTCTTTTTCGATAACACTGCTTATCTGCGCTATGTAGAGGCCGTGCGCGCCGCTGGCGTCGACATTCCGATCGTGCCCGGCGTGATGCCGGTGACGAGCTTTGCCGGGTTACGCAAAATGGCGGACACGTGCGGCACGACGGTGCCCGGCCGTTTGGTAAAGCTCTTTCAAGACTTGGATGATGACCCCGCTACGCGGCAATTAATCGCCGCGACGGTCGCGGCCGAGCAATGTCTTGATCTCGCCGAGCATGACGTTAAACACTTTCATTTCTATACGCTCAATCGCGACAATCTTGCTTACGCCTTGTGCCATATGCTTGGCGTCAGGCCTGTCCGGACGATTGAGCCGGACCCCAAGAGCAACTCGAAAGCCGCATGACAGACGCTACCTTTATTAATGTTGGTGAACGTACGAACGTCACCGGCTCAGCCAAATTTCGCCGTCTAATCAAAGAAGATCGTTATGATGAGGCGCTCGCCGTCGCCCGCCAGCAGGTGGAGAACGGAGCGCAAATCATTGACGTGAACATGGACGAGGGGCTGCTCGACGGCGTCGCGGCCATGCGCCGATTTTTGCGTCTTATCGCCTCGGAGCCCGATATTGCCCGGGTGCCGTTGATGATTGATTCTTCCAAATGGGAGGTCATCGAAGAAGGACTCAAAAATGTCCAGGGTAAGGCGATCGTCAATTCGATTTCCCTCAAAGAAGGCGAAGAGCCGTTTTTCGAACAGGCGCGTAAAGTCATGCGTTACGGCGCAGCTGTCGTCGTCATGGCTTTTGACGAAGTGGGACAGGCGGACACGACCGCGCGCAAGATCGAGATTTGCACACGGTCTTATCGTTTGTTGACGGAAAAGCTTGGTTTTCCGCCGACGGATATTATTTTCGATCCAAACATTTTCGCCGTCGCTACAGGTATCGAAGAACATAACAATTACGCCGTCGACTTTATTGATGCGACGCGCCTCATCAAAGAGCAATTGCCCGGCGCGCGGGTTTCTGGCGGCGTTTCAAACATTTCGTTTTCGTTCCGCGGCAATGAACCCGTACGCCAAGCTATGCACTCGGTGTTTTTGTATCACGCCATTAAAGCCGGCATGGATATGGGCATCGTCAATGCCGGACAGTTAACGATTTACGATGATATACCCGCCGAACTGCGCGAGCCGGTCGAAGACGTCATTTTAAATCGCCGCGATGACGCGACGGAACGGCTTCTCGCGATCGCTGACAAGTTCAAAGGAACCGGCAAGGAAGAAGAGGCGGTTGACCTTCCCTGGCGCGACGGCACGGTGGAGGAACGCCTTCAACATGCGCTTGTTAAGGGCATTACGGAATTCATCATCGAGGACACCGAAGAAGCGCGGCTGAAGCTTGGCCGACCGCTTTACGTCATCGAAGGGCCGTTGATGGACGGTATGAACGTTGTCGGCGACCTTTTCGGCGCGGGGAAGATGTTCTTGCCGCAGGTCGTGAAATCGGCGCGCGTCATGAAGCAGGCCGTGGCGCATCTAACGCCGTTTATGGAGAAGGAAAAAGAGGAAGCCGGCCTTGAGCAAGGCCAGGCCGCTGGAAAAATCCTCCTCGCCACCGTTAAAGGCGATGTGCACGATATCGGCAAGAATATCGTCGGCGTCGTTCTTCAATGTAACAATTATGAAGTGATTGATCTTGGCGTCATGGTGCCGGCGAACAAGATTCTTGCAGAAGCGAAAGCCCATAATGTCGACATTATTGGGCTCTCTGGTCTGATTACGCCGAGCCTTGATGAAATGCGCCACGTGGCCGCTGAGATGAAGCGTGAAGAGTTCGAAGCGCCTTTGCTCATTGGCGGCGCCACGACAAGTCGTACGCATACGGCGGTTAAAATCGCCCCAAACTATGACTATGGCGTCGTTTATGTAACCGACGCGAGCCGCGCGGTGGGCGTCGCCAGTGCGCTCATGTCCGATGAAAAGCGTGGCGGGTACTTATCTGATATTGACGGCGAATATGATCGCATTCGCGAACGCCATGCGAAGGGACGCGATAAGGCGCCGCGCGCACCCCTTGAGGCGGCGCGCTCCAATAAGCCGGTGATTGATTGGAAAGCCTATACGCCGCCGAAGCCGTCATTCCTCGGGGTGCGTACGTTTCGCGACTATTCATTGGCGAAATTAGCGGAGTATATCGATTGGACGCCGTTTTTCGCCTCTTGGGAGTTGGCCGGCCGTTTCCCGCAAATTCTAGAAGACTCCATCGTCGGTGAACCAGCGCGTTCGCTTTACGCCGACGCGCAAAAAATGCTGGACGAGATTATTCGCGGCAATTTGTTGACGGCCCATGGCGTCGTCGGGTTTTGGCCGGCGAACGCCGACGGCGACGATGTCATCGTCTTTAAAGATGAAACGCGCCAAGACGAATTGGCGCGCCTTCACGGTTTGCGTCAGCAGATCGATAAGACAAACGCGAAAACGCCCAATTATTGCCTGTCAGACTTCGTTGCGCCGCTCGACAGCGGCAAGGCTGATTATATTGGCGCGTTTGCGGTCACTGCCGGTCATGGTGAAGAGGCGCTGGCGGCGTCCTATGATAAAGCAAACGACAATTACGCATCGATAATGTCGAAGGCGTTAGCAGATCGTTTCGCTGAAGCCTTTGCAGAATGTCTCCATGCTGAGGTGCGTCGTGAGCATTGGGGCTATGCAGCGGCGGAAGGTTTGACGCCTGAGGAATTGATCGCCGAGAAGTACCAAGGCATTCGTCCGGCGCCCGGATATCCTGCGCAACCAGACCATACAGAGAAAGGGACGCTCTTCCGTCTTCTTGCAGCGGAGGAGCATGCCGGCATGGCGCTGACGGAGAGTTACGCGATGACGCCGCCGGCGTCGGTTTCCGGGCTTTACTTCGCCCATCCGGACTCAATTTATTTCGGCGTCGGGCAGATCGCTAAAGATCAAGTTGCCGATTACGCGGCGCGCAAAGATTGGAGCGTTGAAGAAGCTGAGCGTTGGCTGTCGCCGATCCTCGCTTACGACGCATAGGGCGATGGTCGCCCACGCGCCAGGCGGGCTAACGTAGCGGCCATTTTGGATCTGACGTTTGGTCGTTTCGAGCGCTCGCTCAAACAAAGACCACCGCTACAACATGCGGGACGCCGCTATGATCAAAGCCATGATGGCGGCGCCGCAAATGAAACCGCCCACGAGAATACGCAACTGCGCCAGGAGTGAATCCATCAGAATATCCCCATGCCCAGAGACTCTGGTCGTGCCGAGTCGATAACAATCCAACGACAGTAATATGACATCTGCATGACGTTTTGGCCTGGTCACTGCGTAAATATTGCGCATTGATTTGGTAACTCTATCGGAATGGGTGCTAATTTCGGATTTCGTGATGATAAAAAATTCGTGTTTCTCAGCTCTCGTGGCGCATTTCTGGCTTAATTGAGCACTAATGAGCACTAGGAAGTAGCGTTTCCGAAAATAGGATCGCGTTAGCGGTAAAGAACCTTCGAACCAGAGATGCTTTGTGAGAACGGCCGCTGGATTAGAGATGTCGAAGCAGAATTGCGAAATCGACGCTGTTGGATCGAAACGGGGAATCTGAACCGCCATGTCCATTTGGGATCAAATTGAAGCCGCCGCCGGCGCGGCTCACCGAGCGACGATCGGTGCGATCTTTGACGCCTTGGCTGAGGCGAAAGTCCGGCGTGATGAGGCGACCTTTTCGATTGCTTTGATTGCCCTTTCCGCCAAGCTCGCTAAGGCGGACGGCGTTGTCACTGACGATGAAATTGCGGCGTTTAAGGACTTTTTCGCCTTTCCGGAAAGTGAAGCGAAGAAAGTGCGCATGGTCTATCAGTTGGCGCAGCAAGACGTTGCAGGCTTTGATCACTATTTGGAGCAGGTCGCGCGACTATATCGCGATGAGCCCGCCATTCTCGAGGACGTGATCGATTGTCTCTACCACATCGCGCTTTCCGATGGCGTCGCTCATCCTGCGGAGCTTTCGCTCCTTGAGCGCGCGGCGGCGGTGTTTTCTCTGTCGCCTGCGAGCATTGGTCGCGTGCGCGCGGCGCATATGGGCGCGGACGCGGAAGATCCCTACCGAATTTTGGGGGTGTCGCCTGACGCAGATCTTGCGACCGTCAAAAAGGCGTACCGTCGCCTGGCCGCGGAACACCATCCAGACGCGTTAATTGCACGCGGTTTGCCGGCGAATTTGGTGAAAATCGGCGAAGGCCGAATGACCGCGGTAAATGGCGCGTATGAACGACTTTTGGCCGCCATGTCGTGAAATGCTCAATCTTAAGAAGACCTTAGGAGATAATAAGAAAGATAGAACGCCTTGGCTTGTTGCATTGCGGCATTGCTTTGCGGCACTGAAACATGCCGATTTGGACACTTCTTTGCTCGTGTTTGGTTGAACGGATAAGACGCATTCACCGTAAACTGGTTCAAATAGGCCCAGTAAAAAACGTCGCTGCCCGGGTCACTAGACGGCGAAGCCGATCAATGATTAGGTTTGTGATAGAGTATTCGAAAGGACATCTTTGTGGACGAAGTTCTTAATTTGTCGGCGAGCCAGCCTTACGAATTAGGCTTCGCGTCATCCCGGCGATCGGGGGAGGGCGTTCACTCGGTCCAATCATCGAGAGCGAAGAACGGAATAAAGGGCCTATGCCAGGCCGGCGGCAGACTTGTTCAGCACGCGGCCGACGCCTTATCCCTTGCTGTCCTTGTAATCGCGACATCGACCTATCTTCTGCTCATTGCAATTGTCGGTCCTGCGGTATTGCTTGTTTCAGCGCTCTTTAACACGATTGTCGGTCCGCGGCCTGCCCTGACGTCGGCGCGGGGACGTTGGCGCCGCTACGGACGTTTGAAGACGTCGTCGTCTCCTTCGTTGCAGCGGGTCTGAGGCCGCCTTGAGCGCGTTCCAAGGGGCTGTAGGCCTTGCGCCCAGCTATAATCCGTCCCCAAATTATGACGATCGCGATGCGCCGGTCGATACAATTATTCTTCATTACACCGGCATGCAGACGGGAGGAGCGGCGTTAGTGCGCTTAACAGAAGCTGCGTCTAAGGTGAGCGCCCACTATCTCGTTGAAGAAGATGGGCGTCTTTTTCAGATGGTTTGTGAGGATAAGCGCGCCTGGCATGCGGGCGTTTCATCGTGGCGCGGGCAGACCGGCGTTAATGCTCGGTCAATCGGCGTTGAGATCGTCAATCCCGGACATGAATGGGGTTATCGTCCGTTTCCTGATCGGCAAATCGAAACGGTCTGCGCGCTTATCGCTGATATCGTCGCGCGCCGGGGCGTCGATCGTCGGCGCGTCCTTGGCCATTCGGATGTGGCGCCGGTGCGTAAAGAAGATCCCGGCGAGTTTTTCCCTTGGGCGCGACTTGCCGCCGCAGGGCTCGCGATCGGCCCCTATGACGGCGAACCCGATCCGACTGTTTCCTATGACGATGCTTTGCGCGCTATCGCCGCAATCGGCTATGACGCGCCGCCGGGCACCCATGCGGCAGGCGTCCTTGCGTTTCAGCGGCGTTTTTGCCCGAAGTCTTTAGGGCAAGGGCTCGACCCGTTAACCAAGGCGGCGGCCCGTTGGGCGCTGAATGCAATGGCTTAGAAGTGCAGGCGGTATTACACGAAGTGCACATATTAACCGTGTGCGCATTAAAATGTCATTGCTAAAAATTATTCTCAAATTAAGGGTCTATTGATCCTTTGGATAGGATAAGAGGGCGTCGCAAAAAAGTTCGCGTAATGGCCTCCGATCGTACCCCCCTGCACACGATTTTTCGAAAAAAGTACGTGTTAGGTCTTGCATGTCTCGCTGTGCTTATCGGCGCATCGCAAGCCGTCAATTATGTTCAGGCGTCACGGCAAAATGGCCGGGCGGCGCTCACCAAATTGGCGAGCGGCCAAACGGCGCTCAGCCAGCGGATCGCATTCTTTGCTAACAAAATAGCGGATGCTGATAATTCTAATGATCGAGCCGTCTTGCAATCGGAATTACGTGATGCGGTCGACCGTATGCGTGAGGCGCATGATATTCTGACGCAATCTGCGCGCGGCGCTGATTCTGGCTCTGGCTCCGTCTCTGGCGTCGACCAGTCAGCATTTATGCGCGAGATTTATTTCAATCGCGACGCGCCGTTTGACGCTGAGGTGCGGACCTTTCTAGACGCAGCGGAACGTCTCGCGCGCACTGACTTCGAAGTTGACGGTTCCAGTGTTCTCTTAGACGAAGTCAACCTGCTCGGCATGTACACGATCATGCAGACCCATGAAGTGTTGTCCCGGGTTATCGCCTATCGCACTGAACAGAGTGTGGAGCGCGCGAAGGCGGTGCAAATGGCGCTCGGCGTCTTGGCATTGTTCGTTCTTGTGCTTGAAGGAGTTTTTATCTTTGAGCCGACGGCGCGGTTTATTCGTTCGAATGTTCAGCGATTGGAGGCGTCAGAAGAGCGCGCTTTAGAAGATGCGCAAAAGGCAATGGCGGCGAACGAAGCGAAGTCTAACTTCTTACGCATGGTTAGCCACGAGCTACGCACGCCCTTGAACGCCGTCATCGGCATGTCGGAGCTTCTCGACAATCAGTCTCTGTCGGAAGATCAGCGAACCTATGTTCGTCATATTCGCAAAGCCGGCGATCATATGGTGAAGCTCACCGAGGGCGTTCTCACGATTAATCGGCAGGATGTTGGGAAACTTCGTCTCGAAAAAGAAGACGTGGATCTGCACGCAGAACTTGCCGCTGTGATCGATCAGGTTCTGCCAAACGCGGAGAAGAAGCATCTTACGCTTTCGGTTCGCGAAGGCGCCAAAGCGCAAGGCGTCTTTGTCACCGATGTTGTTCGATTCCGGCAAATCGCGATGAACATCATCGAAAACGCCGTGAAGTATACGGACGCGGGCGCCGTTCGTGTGTCCACAGATTATATCGCAGAAGATGGCGGCGGCGTTTTCAAAGTCACGGTCAGCGACACAGGCGTCGGCGTGCCGGAAGATAAGCGCGACGTCATCTTTGAGGAATTCGAGCAAGCGGAAAGTCAGTCTGAACGCACAAAAGGCGGCGTTGGCCTCGGCCTTGCGGTCAGCCGGCGACTGGCCAACGCGCTTGGCGGCGATGTGCGTTTAGAACAGACCTCCAGAAAGGGAAGCGTCTTTTCGTTCAGCCTGTTGGTTGAGCGCGGCGCCGCGCATTCGTCTGACCGCTCGATCAACGCCGCAAGCGCGTCGGACGGCGCTCGTCGTCGCGACAAGGAGAGTACGGAAAGCAAGCGTAAAACTATTCTCGTCGTCGACGACAATCTGCCTAATCGCATGATCGCCGCGGCGTTTTTGAAAAACGGCGGCTATAGCGTTCTCTTCGCGGAGAACGGTCAGGAAGCGATCGACATCATCGATCAAAACAAAGATATTTCGATGGTCTTTATGGATATTGAAATGCCGGTGATGGACGGCCTGGCGGCGACGAAGCTGATCCGTGCACGGGGCGAGGGCGGAGGGGATACGCCCGTTGTGGCGCTTACCGCCCATGCTTTGCCTGAGGACGCTGAGAGCCTCAAGGGGTCGGGCTTTAACGAGATTGTCCGCAAGCCCGCGACGGAATCGGTAATTCTTAAGTGTGCTGAGCAATTTGCGCGACGGTCAAGCGCAGCTTAAGGGAGCGGGGCATGTCTATTATGAGGGGGCGCGGCTTTGTCACCATCGCCGTTGCAGGACTGGTTCATGGTGTTTTCATAGCGTCCTTGGCGCCAGCGAACGCTGGGTCGCCGATGCGCACCAGTGAATTGCCGACGGCCGACACGCACGACAAAAACTCCCAAAACAAAAACGTAGAGACCAAAATTGTCGGATCGTCGACGGTGGGGCAGTTTGCGCGGGCGGTGCAGCGTCGTCTTGGCGCTAAGGGGCGATCAATCATTATCGAGCCTACTGGCACGCGCGGCGGCGTCTCGTTGTTTTGTTCGAGTAAAGATCCTCACTTCGCCCCTGTCGTGATGGCGTCGAGCGCCATGACCGCCGAGGAAGAGGCGGCGTGCGCCGCAAACGGGATTGGACCCATCGAGACCGTTGAACTCGGCGCGAGCGGCGTCGTCGTCATACAAAAACATACCCGTCGTCCGATAGACGTGACGAACAAGGATCTTTTTCTGGCGTTGGCTGCGGAAACGCCGGTGAGCGCAGATGACTGCCGGTTAACGCCCAATTGGCGCTTGACATGGTCGGACGTCCGGGCCGATCTGCCGAATTGGCCGATTGAAGTTTATGGCCCGCCAAAGTCGTCTGGAACGCGGGCCTCCTTTATTGATTTGGCGTTGAAAACCGGCGCCGAAGCAGTGCCGTGTTTATCCGATCTGAAAAAGCGTGAGCCGTCCCGATTTTTGAAGACCTATTCGACGATCAACAGCGACGGTCGTTGGATCGACGCCGGCGAAAACGACAGCGTCATTGTTGCGGCGATTTCGCGCTTGCCCCGACGGCTCGGGGTGACGTCTTTCCCGATGTATAAGCGCCACGAGAATGCGGTGTCCGCCGCACGGATCGAGGGTGAGGCGCCGTGCGAGGAGACGATCGCTGCGGGCGCGTATCCGTTGACGCGGGTCTTACGGCTTTACGCGAAAAAAACGCAGTGGCTGAGAACCAAGACGCCCGCGGATTCTTAGAGGCGTTCACCAGCGAAGCGGCCTTGGGCGAGGGCGGTTATCTCGTGCAAATCGGCTTGTCGCCCTTAGTGGCGGCGTCGGCAACGGCGTTGGTGTCGGCGCATGCCGCTACGCACGCTGAATTATCCATCAACGAGTAAGCGAGACCGCGGTCTAGGCCTGACCGCCGGCGCGGCCTGCGCCTCCCGTTCTTTGACGCCATTGACGGGGCGGTTCCGGCGCGCCATTTCTTATCAGCGCTAGGCGGCTGGACGGTCGCGGCGGAGAAGTGATCCTTTCGAGGTTTCACATCGCCCGCTGAGGAAAGTCCGGGCTCCAAGGAGGCACGGCGCCGGGTAACGCCCGGCCGCGTTCTAATCGTTTGATTGGGGCGTGAGGGACAGCGCCGCAGAAAATAAACCGCCTTCAGGTTTTCGCGTCGATGACGTGGAAACGCCGCAAGGTAAGGGTGAAAAGGTGCGGTAAGAGCGCACCGCCGGTTCAGCAATGGATCGGGCAGGGCAAGCCCCGCCGGGAGCAAAACCGAATAGGGATGGCGCGTCGTTCGTTTGAGTGACGGGGATGTCTTCTTCCCTTTGTCGTCCGGGTTGGTTGCTTGAGGCTGCGTGTAAGCGCACGCCCCAGATGGATGGCCGTCCCCTCGGTCTTGCGCCCGCTTCGCGGGCTTTAGACTGAGGGACAGAACCCGGCTTACAGGTCGCCTGGCGCATTTTAAATCCGGACCTGCTTTGGGCGGTTGGAAAGGAAACGCGGTGGAGATTAGAGACGCCGAGGCCGGCGATGCGGCGGCGATCGCGGACATCTATAATCACTATATCGCCAATACCCGCATCTCCTTTGAAGAAAAGACGCTTGCGCCATTGGGTATGGCTTCGCGTCTCAAAGCGACGCAAGCAAACGGATTGCCGTGGCTTGTCGCCCAAGCGGACGACCGCGTCATCGGCTACGCTTATGCCGATAAATGGCGCGAACGTCACGCTTACCGCTATGTAGTGGAAGTTTCTGTTTATCTTGGGCCGGATCATTTCCGTAAAGGCTTCGGCGCCCGGCTTTATGAGGCGCTCTTTGATCAGCTAAAATCGCTTGGATATCACGCGGTGCTCGCTTGCATCGCCTTGCCCAATCCTGCGAGCGTCGCGCTGCACGAAAAATTGGGGATGCAGAAATGCGCCCATTTCAATGAAGTTGGCTACAAGTTCGGTGAATGGGTGGATGTCGGTTACTGGCAGGGGGTCTTAAAAAATGACGGACCATGACAAGAATCAACATTATTGGCCGGTGCAAGACCCGTTCATTGTGCAGCGGCGCGCGCGGGCCGGCGACATTGACGCCTTCGGCCATGTGAACAATCTGCGATATGTTGAGTGGGCGCTCGACGTTGCTTGGGCCCATTCCGATGCGCTTGGTGTTGCGTTCGCGGACTATGAGCGCATTGGCGCTGGTTTCGTCGTTCAGCGCCATGAGTTTGACTATAAACGTCCGGTGAAAATCGGCGAGGATGTGCTCATCGCCACTTGGATTGCAGAGAATGACGGGCGTGTTCGACTGGCGCGCGCCTATGAGATGCGTTTCGCCCAAGACGGCGCATTAGTTTTGCGAGGCCTAACGCGCTTCGTGACGATCGATATGGCCAGCGGCAAGCCGCGCAGGATGCCGGAGCTTTTTAAAGAGGCGTATCGCATTGCCCCTCCTGTGTGATGGGAAAAGGCCGAAAAAAGCCCGCTGATCATCAGCCCGAAACAGGCTAATCACGTTACAAACAAGAATTTAGATAAAGGAGACGCCCGATGCCGTCCTTTGACATTGTATCTGAAGTCGATCTCGCCGAGGCCGACAACGCCGTTCAAAACGTCTTACGGGAAATCGGGACCCGCTATGATTTCAAAGGCTCGAAATCGACTCTGGACTTCAAAGAAGGCGTCATCACCATCAACGCCGACGACGATATGAAACTCCGCCAAATGCACGAAATTCTGCAGGGCAATATGCAAAAGCGCGGGATTGAGCCCGGCTCGCTCGATTATCAAAAAGCCGAACAAGCCGCCGGCCAGTCGGTGCGTCAGCAGGTGCGCCTGCGTCAGGGCATCGATAAAGATCTCTCAAAGCGCATCGTCAAAGAGATCAAAAGCGGGAAATTTAAGGTCCAGGCCGCTATTCAGGGCGAAGAATTGCGCGTCACCGGCAAAAAACGCGATGATCTACAGGATGTGATCGCATTCGTGAAGGGGCTGAAGCTTGAGCAACCTTTGCAGTTTAAGAACTTTCGCGATTGATGAGAAACGTCTAAGGCTTACCGATGACGCGGGGGACATTGGACCATATTTCAGGCCTCCCGCCATATTGAAACCATGGATCGGCGTCAGGATCGCCGCACCCGGCGTTTTTGAGGATTCAGTTCCTGTCGCGCCGACTGAAAAAAACGACGTTCGACTTGCTGTAAGGAGCGCCTACCTTGGCTGACATTGAATCCACCCTCCTTGAAATTATTAAAGAAAACGCTGTGGGGCTTTCCGGCGATCCGGCGCGTGATACGCCGATCGCCGATTTGGGCATCGATTCTTTCGCGGTCGTTGAGATCATCTATGAAGTGGAAGAGAAGCTCGGCATCGAAGTGCCGTTCAACGCCAATGACAATCCGCTCACCAATATGAAGACCGTCGGCGATCTCATCGACGCGGTGAAAAATCTCAGCGGACAGGCGTAAGCGCCATGACCCGCCGTGTTGTCGTTACAGGGCTCGGGGCCGTTTGCGCCACCGGGGCGAATGTCAAAGAGTTTTGGGAAAACGGCAAAAATGGCGTGTGCGGAATAGAAACCCGCACTATCCATTCCGATGACGGCCTGTCGATCACCGTGCCGGTCGCGCAAATGGACGGGTTCGAAGAGCGCGGCAAAGCGCTCGGCCGTGATTTCGCCCGTGCTGACCTCTTTTCGCGCTATGCGGCGGCGGCGGCCGATGAAGCGGTGGCGGACGCCGGCATTGAGTTTGACGGCGAGATCGGCGTGCGCACCGCGACGATCATCGGCACCGGTATTGGCGGCCAGCACTCGCTGGAACAGACCTATATCGACATGCTGTGCAAGGGAAAGCGTCCGCACCCTTTGACCGTGCTGCGCTTAATCCCCAACGCCGCCGCGAGCTTGTTGTCGATACGCTTTGGCTTAAGCGGACCGTCTTTCGCGATTTCCAGCGCCTGCGCGTCCGGCGCCCATTCCATCGGCGTCGCCGCGGACATGATTCGGTTCGGCAGCGCTGACGCGGCTGTCGCGGGCGCCACGGAATCGGTCATCAACAAGGGCAATCTCGACGCTTGGAAAGCGATGCATATTCTTTCCGACAGCGTCTGCCGGCCGTTCTCAAAGAACCGTAAGGGCCTCGTCATCGGCGAAGGCGCCGGCGTCTTGATCCTTGAGGAATATGAGCGGGCGAAAGCGCGCGGGGCGAAGATTTACGCAGAGATTGTCGGCTTCGGCATGAACGCCGACGGCAAGGACATGATCAATCCAGCGGTTGAGGGCGCGGCCGGCGCGATGAAAATCGCGCTAGACGGTGTCGCCGTTGATGATCCGTCCGCGGTTTATATCAACGCCCATGGCACCGGCACGCTGATGAACGACCCGACGGAGACCGCGGCGATCCGCGACGTTTTTGGCGCTGACGCAGACGCGCTCGCCGTCTCGTCGACAAAGTCGATGCACGGGCATCTCCTTGGCGCGGCGGGCGGCGTTGAATCGATTATGGCGATTATGGCGTTGCAAGAAGGCGTCGTGCCGCCGACCATCAATTACGATGAGCCGGACCCGGCGTGTGATCTCGACATCACGCCGAACGAAGCGCGCGCGCGCAAGGTTGATTTGACGGTGTCGAACTCGTTCGCCTTTGGCGGGCTGAACGCCGTTGTGGCGTTCGCCAAAGTTTAAGTAGCGTTCGCCAAGGTTTAAATAACGACTTAGAGCGTCTTTAAGCCGTCGCTTGCTTTGCTGGCGCGAGGGAATGCAGGCGTTCGCGGGCGCCGGCGAAGATGCCTATCATCACCGTCAGGCCAAAGTACCGAACAAGGTAATAGCCGAGATCGTCGGTGAAGGTCTCGCCGATGGCGGCGAGGGAGCCCAACAGCGTGTCGAACCCGGCGCCGGCGGCGGCTTGCGACACCAGCGCCCAAACAACGCGATCGACAAACAGCGCCGCGAAACCAAGCTTCCAAACCGGTTGGCGCGCGGCGAACAGCATGGCCATCAGGAATGAAATGACGAGGGCGCGCGTGACGTCTTCGCCAGAGAAGCCGAGGCCGATGATATAAGAAAGGTCTTGCATCAGAACGTCTCCGTCTGTGGTTTTGACTTAATCCCATTAACGCCCCGTCAAGGTTAAGACGGCGTAAAAGTCTATGACCTTTTCGTCCCGGTTCGCTTTCTTGATAGGGGGCTCTCCAAAGTCGCTGCATTGATGGGGGAGGTGGCTGACGATGGGGCGCCGACGACAAGAAACGGGTGGTCGTCTGGGCGCGCGCCGGGTCATATTAGGGGCATGATAGCACCTGCTCGACTTATTTCGTCTATCGCTGATGACGAGCGCCTGACGCCGGTCGCCGCCGCCATCGACTATCTTGTGGACAGCGCCGAAGCCCCGCCGGACCTTAATGGACTTGCGGACATTGTCGGTCTCAGCCCCACTTATTTCCAAAAACTTTTCAAAGAGGGGGCCGGCGTATCGCCCAAAAGGTTTCTGCAATGCCTTTCGGCGGAGCGGGCGCGCGTTGCGCTGCATGACGGCGCGTCGGTGTTGGACGCCGCGCTTGCGGCGGGGCTCTCCGGGCCGTCGCGCATGCATGATCTCTTCTTACACGCCGAAGCGATGACGCCGGGCGCTTATCGCCGCCGCGGCGCCGGGGAGACAATCCGATACGGCGAAGCCCGCGGCCCTTTCGGGGCGACGCTGATCGGCGCCACGGAAAAAGGAATCTGTTGGCTGAGTTTTGCTGAAGCCCGCGACTTTGGCCGGTCCGTCGTCGAAATGAAAAAGGATTGGCCGGCGGCCGACTTCATCGAAGACGCGGCCGCCGTTGCGCCGCTCGCCGCAGCGGCGTTCGCCCATGCTTTAGGAACGCCGAACGGACCCGTCGCGCTCCACGTTGCGGGGACGAATTTCCAGATAAAGGTCTGGGAGGCGCTGTTGCGAATTCCGTCCGGGGCAACGGCGAGTTACGGCGCCATCGCTGACATCGTTTGCAGCCGGCGCGCCTCCCGTGCGGTTGGGGCGGCGGTCGGCGCCAACCCCGTGTCGCTCCTCATTCCCTGCCACCGGGTGATTAAGGCGTCTGGCGCGGTCCACAATTACCGTTGGGGCGCGGCCCGCAAGAAGGCGCTATTGGCGCTGGAGGAAGCGCGCGTTTCGCACTAGCGCATGTCGCGCGGTGTGGTGGCGAGCGCAACGACAACAAAACAGCGCCGCTTACGAGGGCCGGGACGGGCGCGTTGAAAAGCATGCGGATAGGGTTTCGCGGCGCCTTGCTGAGACTTTCCCTCTCGCTAAGCCTTTGCGATCATTGCAACGCGCTGATCCGTGGTTATATTCCCGGCGTTCGTGAGGGACGCCGTCGGCGTATTCCAACCGATTCTTCACCCGTGTTTTCCGGCGTAGGCGAGGCTTTTCCAGCCCGTCAGCGCCTTTTGGGCCTTGACGGGCCCCGCCCCTTAGGAGATCCGCCCCATGTTCATTACGCCGGCTTACGCCCAAGCCGCTGACGTCGCCGCGCCGAACGCGTTTGTTCAAATGGCGCCGCTGATCTTCATTTTCGTGATCTTCTATTTCTTGCTGATTCGCCCGCAGCAACAGGCGCGCAAAAAACATATGGAAATGGTGAATAATGTCCGTCGCGGCGATCAAGTCGTCACCGCGGGGGGACTGCACGGCAAAGTCACCAAGGTTCTCGACGACAATGATGTCATGGTGGAGCTTGCTGATAATCTGACGGTGAAGGTCGTCAAAGCCACCCTGTCGAACGTTTTGTCGAAAACCGAACCGGCCAACGACAAATAACCATCAATAACGCCGCCCAATGGGTTTTCGCGCCGTGACGTGGCGTGCTCTGGTTCGCGCCCTTTAAGAGACTTCCATGCTGCAATTCAATCGCCTGCAAACGATCGCGATTTTGGGAACGGTGCTTCTCGGCGTTCTCTTCACGATCCCGAATTTTCTGACCTCTGAGCAGTTGGAGAAGGCGCCGGGCTTCGTGCCCTCAAGCCAAGTGAAGCTCGGCCTCGATTTGCGCGGCGGCTCGTATTTGTTGTTGAAAGTCGAGACCGACGAAGTCATCGACAATCGAATGACGAGCTTGCGCCGGGAAGTGCAGCGGGAAATGCGCCCCAGCGGCAATCGCGAGCGGATCGCGCTGCAGGCTTTGCCGACATATAACGCTGACACAGCGACGATTTCGTTGCGCGTGCGCGAAGCGTCTGACGTTGCAGAAGCCGAGGACCGGATTAAAGCGCTGACGCGCCAAGGCCTCGGCGCTGCGGTCGGCGTGGGCTTGCGGCCATACGAGGTAATCGTGACCGGCGAGCGCATAGACATTCGCATGTCGCGGGAGGCGCAGACTTATTACATCGCCGAAGCGGTTAAGGACTCTATTGAGGTTGTCCGCCGGCGGATTGATCCGGTGGGCAACAAAGAAGTGTCGATCCAGCCCCAGGGCGCCGATCGCATCATTGTGCAAGCGCCGGGCGATGACGACCCTGAGGCCTTGAAAGAAGTTATTAACCGAACGGGGCAACTGACCTTCCATCACGTAGACGGCACGGTTGATCCCCTAGACGCCGAGAGCGGCTTGCTACCGCCAGGCCGCATTCTTGTGCCCAATGCAGAGTATGAAGGGCCGGGAGCGGAAGTTCTGTATGAAGAGCCGGTCATTACCGGCGACATGGTCGCTGACGCGACGGCTGAGCCAAATAGCGAAACCGGCGGTTTCCAAATTGGCTTCCGCTTTGACAACACGGGCGCGCGGCGGTTCGGGGATTTCACCCGCGATCATGTGGGCGAGCGTTTCGCCATTGTGCTCGATAATGAAGTCATATCGGCGCCGAGGATTCAGTCTGTTATTCCAGGCGGTACGGGGCGCATCACGGGCAACTTCACCGCGGAGGAAGTGACGCGCACGGCGACGCTCATCCGCTCCGGCGCCTTGCCGGCGACATTGACGACGATCGAACAACGCTCCGTCGGTGCGGAACTCGGCGCTGACTCGGTGCGCGCCGGCGCGATTGCGCTGATTGTCGGGTTCGCCGGCGTCATTATCTATATGGTGCTGAGCTATGGCCGCTTCGGCGTTTACGCCGACATGGCCCTTATCGCTAATGTGGCGCTGATCGCCGGCGCTCTATCGCTTTTCGGTTCGACGCTGACGCTGCCTGGCATCGCGGGCATTGTTCTCACGATCGGCATGGCGGTGGACGCTAATGTCTTGATCTTTGAACGCATCCGAGAAGAAGTGCTCGGCGGCAAACCGCCCGTGCGAGCGATTGAGCTTGGCTTCGACAAGGCCCGTTCGGCGATCGTGGACGCCAATGTCACCACCTTCGCGGCGGCGGCCTTCATGTTCATTCTGGGAGCGGGCCCCGTTCGCGGCTTCGCCGTGACGTTGATGATCGGCGTCGTCACCTCGGTGTTCACCGCTTATTTCTTGACGCGGCTACTCGCCGGCGGCTGGGTCCTCGCGAACCGCCCGAAAACCATCACGCTTTAGGGGATCGACCAATGGCGCTTTTGAAATTCATCCCCGATCAAACCAGCATCCCTTTCACGTCCTGGCGCATGATCGCCGCGGCCGTGTCGGGCCTCGCCGTTGTCGCCTCGATCATCGCTGTCGCCACGCTCGGCCTTAATTTCGGCGTCGACTTCCGCGGCGGCGTCACGATCGAAGTCGCCTCTGACGATCCTATTGATCTCGGCGCGGTGCGCAGCGCCGTTGGCGATCTCGGGCTTGGCGACGTGCGCGTTCAAGAAATCGTCGATCCCGGCGGCGACAAAGGCGTCGTTGTTTTTATCGAACAACAAGAGGCCGACGCGGTTGAGACGTCGCCTGGCGCCGCTCAGTCCGAAACGGCCGACGGAACGGACGCTGAGGGGGCCGATGCGCTCGCCGATGACGAAGGCGCCCAGCAGACCGCCTCGAAAGCTGTGCAGGATGTGTTACGGGCCCTTCTTGGCGAGGACATCCGTTTCAATAAGATCGAAGTTGTCGGCCCCACGGTGTCCGGCGAGCTCATTCAAAAGGGCGCGCTGGCGGTCGCTTTGGCGCTTGGGGCGATGCTCATCTATATCTGGGCACGCTTTGAATGGCAGTTTTCGCTCGGCGCCGTCGCGGCGCTCGCCCATGACATCATCATCACCCTTGGCGTTTTCGCCGTCACGCAGCTCGAGTTCAATCTACCGATCATCGCGGCGATTCTCACCATTGTCGGGTACTCGATGAACGACACCGTCGTCGTCTATGACCGCGTGCGCGAAAACTTGCGGAAATTTAAGAAGAAAGCGCTTACCGAAGTCGCCGACCTTTCCATCAACGACACGCTGTCTCGAACGGTCATGACCTCCGTGACGACATTGATCGCGCTTATTGCGCTTTATGTGATCGGCGGCGACGTGTTGCGCGGCTTCACGTTTGCAATGATTTGGGGGATTTTGATCGGCACGTACTCATCGATTTTCGTCGCTGCGCCGTTCTTGTTGGCCACCGGCGTCAAACGCGATTGGTCGAAAAACGCCGTTACCGCAACGCCTTAAGGTTGCGCGCATGAGCGCCGCACAGCTTTCTCAGAGCCCGATTGGAAACTCGGGCAACGCTGGAAAACCCCTCGCAACAGACGTCAGTTGGCGACAAATCCATACCGCTCAGGCTCTAAATCTAAAAAAGCAAGAGCCGGTACCGCATCGTCGGGCAGCAAACTGGTGTCTAATACTCTCGTGTCGAGCCATTTCCGGAGTTTTGAATCGGGCTCTCAGAGCGGTGTATTTTTCGTCTGGCGCATTCGATTCAAAAAAACGCCCTTCTTTCGCCGGAATATCCAGCTTTTGTTTAAAACCGCGCGCTAGGCTTTGCTTGCGTGTCAGGCGTTATCCACATAACGTCAGGGTTAATGGGACAATGGGAGGGTGCTCATGCGTCGGGGTGTGGCGTCATTTTGGGCTGGTTTAACGGCGGTCGCCGGGGGCTTACTGGCGAGTACGGCTGCGCTCGCCGGAGATGAGAAGAAGTGTTCTGAGCAGTATTCATTCGAGGAGCATGTGATCCTTGAATGGGCGGCGCTTGCGGGCGATCCCCACGCGCAATTTGCTATTGCGCAATGCGCTTATCCTGAAAACGCGAAAAACCTCACCGAAGCGGAGACGATCTACGCGTTGAAATGGGTGACGTTCGCCGCTTGTGATGTGGACGGCGGCGCCTCCACGGAAACGCGTGATCGCATCACCCGGCGGTTGAAGTCCCAAGGCGATCTTTCCTTCCGTCGGTTCAGCGGCGTCAGCGATGACGAACGCTTTTCGCGCCGCGAGAAACGCTTCCAAGAATATCGTGACCATAAGACGGGCGAACTGAAGTCGCGTCTTAAGCGCTTGATGAAGAAAACCGGCGACGCGGAACAAACCCAAGCCCGCTATGAGCTCGGCGATGATCTCATTCGTTTGGGGCCGCTCGGCGCCCTAAGGCTGGCGAGCCTATCGGAGTGCGAGCACTTCGGCGCGTCGGACAGCTTTAAAGCGGCTACGTGGACCGTGGCGGCGAACGCCTGGGAAGACGCCCGAGGCGGCGGTCTTTACGGCGCGTTTGATGACGAGACCGAAACCCTGACTTCGGTCGCTTCGGCGAAGCGGCAAAACCTAAACGGCGCCCAGTGGGATAAATTCGATTACGAGAAGGCGCGTTTTACGAAATATGCGCCGGCCCGTCTCGCCGCGCTTGAAGAGGACGCTGCACTGGCGCGCCTTGAGCGCCTGAAAGGTCTCGCCGGCCCGGCCCGTATCGCTGCCGCCCAAACGGCGACGACCGATGACGACGAAAACGCTCTCTTACAAACGGTTTCGCTCAGCAGCGCGGTCCGGTCTGCCTCCGAGGCTTTTGACGGCCCGGCGGTCACCATGGCGACACAATATGCGCTCGAAGCTTTAGGCTTTATGGAATTCGTCAACGGCCCCGATAATGATTACGGCCCCTCGACGATTGAGGCGGTCGCCAAAGCGCAACAAGCAATGGGCCGGCAGCCGACGCGGTGGCTGAGCCACGGTGAAGCGCGGGACATGGTGTGCCGCGCCGCGGTGAAGGCTGGCGATCCTGTCAGCTATTACCATGTCGGCATGATGTATAAGAATGGCTGGGGGTATACGGAGAATCTCGTCAAAGCGCGCTATGCGATGGATATCGCTGACCGCTTGATGGGTGATAAGCTCTCCGACAAATCAGCGTTGCCCGCTTGGAAAGCGCGCGTCTATCCAGAGTTCGACGGTCAGATCCAGAACGCTCGACAGGAAATTGAAACGGCCTGGGCGGCATTGCCGGCGTTTGATAAAAATCAGATGTCTGCTTGGAATGCAAAAGACGGCGGCCTTTGCAATTAGGCCGCGCCGATGGGCGGCTCCGTCAATCGGGCGCCGTAATCGCATCTGATAATCGGACGTTTGGGACGGTGCTGCTTAAACGGAATAGCGGAATTTGACGGACGCCCATCCCGAAACGGACCGTTCATCGCAGAGTGATGAGCCGCAAGAGGCGGCCCCCGATGCGGCATCAACCTCCGTTGATGCGGGCGGCGGGTCAGACAACGGCGCGACGCCCGTCGATTTATCGTCAATGATCCAGCTCTTGGGCGTCGACGCCGACGAGGATCTTGCGCTGGCTCTGCCTTATTGTGCGGCAAAGGACCAAGCACGCATCGCTGCGCTCTTCGGGCTTGCAATCGCGTTGCGGCATATCCCCGACATTGTCAGCGAACCGCCCATTGGTGAAATTCGCCTACAATGGCAACGTGAAACGCTCGATGGGACGCTTGATGGGCGCCCCCCGAAAGGGCATCCCATCCATGAAGCGTTGGCGCGCGCCGGCGCGCTCGATGGCGACGTTAGGGCGCTCGCTGAACGGGGCATTGATGCGCGTGCGCGATTTCTTTACGCAGAGCCGTTTCCATCCGTGGACGATTTATATGAAACCCTTTGTGAAGCCGAAGGCTGGCTGGCGGCCGCCCTCGCTGGGGGCGAGGCTTTAAGCAAGGATCAATGCGCGGCGGTGATGCGGCTCGGCGGCGCCTATGCGCTCGCCCGCTGGGGCCGGGCGTTGGCGCCGACCCTCGCCGGGGAACTCACCACCGCGCGATTGGCGTCGGTGATCGATATGTCGGCCAGCGCGTTGAAGGATGCGTTCCCGCAAGCGTCGGCGCGCGCGGCGTTAACCGCATCGCTGCTTTATTTGGCGCCGGCGCGCGGCTATGCGGCGCGCGCCCAGGGCGCGCCTTGGGCGGTTATGAAACGGCTTCGCTTTCTGATCGCGATGACGTCGGGGCGCATCGTCTGAGAACCGCTAAAAACTGACCTTTCATGCGGTGTCGGCGCTTTCTCTCCGTTTTAGCCGCCCGTTTGGCCCCAGTCTTGCTATGACACTCGGTATCGAGAACGGGCGAGGAGCGGCGTTAAGATTGCCGCTTGCAATAGTCCTTCTTGAAAGAGACCGGAGGGTCGGCGATTGCGCCCGCCTACGGAACCGTTTTTCAACAAGGCAACCTTATCGGGGACCCAAGATGACAGAGACCAAATCGCCCAGCCAAACGCGCCTTATGCTTGCGCAGTTTATTTTCGCCCACAAAGTCGATGTTGAAACGCTTTACAAAGCGCTTGGCGCCGACATCGCTGATTGCGACGCCGAAGCGGTTTCACACATGGCCGGCATCATCGACGGCGTCAACCTCGCCTCTTCGAAGATCCGTTCCCACGGCATCGACGAGTGGTCGAAGCACCTCTTTTAGGCCTTTTCTTTGACGACCTACTCCGTGGGTCGTCTTGAGGCGCTCGAGGTGAGGCTTGAAACAATTCCGGCGAGCAAATTTGCTCGCCGTTGGTGTTTTTCGCGCGCTTGCTCATGAGATGAAGCCTTGACGCCGACGGTTTGCTCCGTAAACGGCCCTAAAGTCCATCCAAGTATATCGACGGATCGACGGTCGCTTTTCGCTCCAAACCTGCGCTACGATCGCGCTCATGATGGAAAAACGCTCGCTTTCCTTGCAAGGGCATCGCACGTCGATCGCGCTTGAGCCGCCGTTTTGGCGCGTCCTTGAGGCGGCGGCGGCGATGCGCGGGCTATCCGTCCCGAAACTTGTTAGCGAGATCGACGAAGCGCGCGTCGTTGCCCCCGGCAGCGCCGGTCTCGCGTCAGCATTGCGCGTTTTCGCGCTTGACGCCGTCGCAAAGAACCCGACACTTGTAACAAATCCCGCATAAGACTGCTCCCTAAACGCCTACACCCTAAACATTGGCCACAAGACCGAGGCTTGGCCGTCCGAGCACCAATTGTGCGTAAAGCCGCGAGACTTCGTCCGCATAACCGCGCATTAGGGGGTGAACGGCGGCGAAGTGCTCCACTTCAGCGGAGCGAGCGATCAATGTCGCGAACCGCTTGCGGACAGGGTCTCGTTTTGGACCGGCCCACCCAGAAAACGCTCTGAGAACCGCAAGACGCGTCCAGAAACTAAGCGACGCTTTCAGCGTGCCGGAGACTTCAGCGCTGATAAGGCCTGCGCGGGTCAACAAATCAAGCGCTTCGGCGGCGTCGGCTGTCTGCACTGCGGGCTGGGCCGCTGCGTGGCGATAAATCAAGGTGCTGATGATTAAGTTCGTGTCTTGAATGCCGCCCTCGATCCAATCGAAGTCCCATAAACTGTCCGAGCGATCACGGCGAATGCGTTGCGTCCGAGCGCGGTCGAGATCGCGGAAGAGAACGTCGGCGCGGCGTGGGTTGGAAACCGCGGTGCGGATCGCTTTCGTGGTCATTTTGTCTGGACCGGCGACGACGCGGCCGCGCGCCAGCAACATTGTGTCGCTAGCGACGGCTTCTGATTGAATATAGGACTTGAACTGCTTGACGGTCGGCGCCAATGCGCCGCCTGCGCCGCCCGGCCGGTGCGACACGTCAGGACTAAATACGAACGGTCCTTCGCCGAGACCTGAGAGCGCGTCAACGACAGCCCGCGCGGCGTCCTCCGCAAAGGGATTATCCTCTTCGCTGACAAAACCGATGGGCGCGCCATAACCCGGCACGCCGCGGGCCGCGCCGTCATAGGTGAAGAGCGTTAAGCCTTCGGCTTTCTTTTCCGCAGCGACCGCCTGGAAAGCGGAAGCGATTGTCGTTTCTTGGATGGCGGCGAGCGCGTCGGCGGCTGCGTTAAAGCACATATCGCCGCCGGCGGCGAACAAAGCGACGCGCGCGATGTTCTGTGTGCGCCAGGCTTTCGTTTGCTCTAGGCTTGCATCTTTCGGAATAGGATATCGATTGACGAATTCGCCGCCGGTCGTCGGCGTTTCATCGCCGCGATCGTCGATCAATTGCTCACATAACGCGCCGTCTTGCGTTAACGGTTCGACCGCGGCGCCGAACATGCCGAAAGCATTGGTGATGGCGTTTTGCAGCTTATCGTTTTCGGCGATATCTTTGAGCGGCGTATCGCGCTCATTAAGAGTACGCACGAATTGGTCAAACAATCGCGCTGCGTCATCTGGATACTGCGTTTCACCGAACGCCGTCAAAAGCCCAGGGGCGATTTCGGCGAAACGTTTTGCCTCGGCGTCGCCGCAGAGCGCCGCCCAAGCATCGACGTCTTGGGTTAACTCAGCGCCGCTAAGGAAACCAAGGTCTTGAAGTTTCTCACCGTCGTCGTCATCGTCAATGTCGGCGTTCGCGGTTGGGTTGCGGTAGGGTAAAAAGTCCGCATGGGGGCCTTCGGCGAGATGGGTTGCGGCGTTTGCCGCGTCGGCGTGTGCGCCCTTTAATACGACGTCAAGGGTGTCAGCGTCGTTGAAGCGCAACAAGGTTGCAAGCGCGGTTCTTTCGTCCGGTGACGTGGGTCCGAGCACAAGTCCGCCATGGATCATTTGGGCGCGCGAGACAATGCCTGCGGCGAGGTTGAGACCAGCCGCGAGACGCGCCGCCAGTCCTTGGCTAAGGATGCCTGACGTTCCCGCCATTTCGAGTGTTTCGCGCGTCGAGGCGGTGCGGAAAATCGGGCGTTGTGCGCCGAGCGTGCGGCGCAAGGTGTTGGCGACGGCCTGAAACGGCGCGCGCGGATCGTCGCTGTTTTGATTGACGTCCGTCGCCGTCGAAATGGGCCGGTCTGTCGGCCATACAATGGCTTCGATGCTCTCCAAGAAGGCGCCGCCCGCCGTGCGGTCGCCGCCGATGAGGCGGGTGGTGGCGAGCCAATTGGTGATGCGGGTGTTTTCTGGGTTCTCCGCGTCCGCCGTCAGACGTGCTTTGCTTTCCACGAAGCCTTGGCCGTTGACGCCGTCGCCGAGGGGCGTTCTTAAGGTGAAGATCGCATGGTCGCCGCTCTTGCCTTCGAAGGTCTCGCGCAATTCAGCGCCGATGCGCACAAAAGCGCGCTCGGCCATGCGTTTTACCGCGCTGTCTTTGCTGAGCGCCATGGCGTCGGGATCATAAACGACGACAAGTTCGAGCGGGCCGTTGGGCGTTAGATCTTCATGCGCGGCGTCGCCGCCGGCGAGCGCGAAGACGCCTTTCGCGACGCCGTCGTCCGCTTCAATGGCAAGCTCGCCGCGGTTAACCGCGCCGCGTAAGAGCCAGGCGAGGGCGCATTCAATCAGCCTTTCGGCGAGGTCAGCGCGCGCCGCGGCGGCGTCTGCGGCGGAAAACCCACCTTGAATTTCTGCGATGCCGACCGCGATGTCGGCGCGCGCTTTAATCGGCGCTAACGCCCCATAAAGCGCTTCGCCGCCGCCAATGCCGCCATCGAGATCGCTGAGATCGCGTGCGGCTTCGACAAGCACTGGGCCTGGGCCTTCCATGAGCGCGACGGCCGCCGCGCGAGGGTATTTCATGCACAGATCAGCGAGGCGTTTTGTAGCGCCGAAAACCCTCAGTAGGGCAAGCATGCGCCGCGGCTCATCGAGGCTGGCGCCGGGATCATAGCCGAGTTCCGCGGCAAGGGCGCGCCGCCAACGGCGTGCGCGGGCGTTCGCCTGCGACAGGTCGGGACCAGCTTTCGCTGATTTGCCGGCGGTTGACGTTTCAGGACTCGCGGTGGTCTCAGACGGTGTGGGCGCGGCGGTCAAGGCGTTTCCCTCCATTAGACGCAACACAATTGGCGCGGGGGGATCAGGGCGCGCCTTGATTTGTTGATGGCCGCCTTAAGCAAGGCGACGCGCAGCTTCAGAATGGAAACTATTTCAAAGTCGCTAAAAACGACGTTAAACCGGTTGTTCGACTTTTTCGTGATATCTTATTGATCGGGTCTTGCTGAATCGTCCGTTAACGGTCGCTTTCGAGGACCGAGCGGACGATTGCAACCGGAGGACGGTAGAGTACCCATGGCGCGCGCAGCCGCCCATTATCGATTGTTTCGACGTCGCTTCCGGCGGCGGTTTGCGCGCGTGCAAACCGCGCGCGTTTGGGTGTTCGCTATCTTGATTGGCGCGGCGAGCGCCTATGCGACGATTGGGTTTCGGTGGTCCATCGATCGGATTTCATTGATTGCGTTCGGCGAAACAGAGAACATGATCGCCAGCGCCGCGTCGTCATTGGGCCCTGTGCGGGCTTGGTTCGCGCCCGTGATTGGCGGATTGGCGGTCTCCGGCGTTCTTTATGCGGCGGATCGCTTCGGCTGGTTGAAGGGCGGGCGCGGGCAGGGCGTCTCGGACGTTATTGAAGCGCGCGCCGTTAAAGGCGGGCATATCCCTGTGCGCACGGGCGTCGCGGCGGCCGTCGTCTCCGCAATTTCGGTCGGCGCCGGCGGCAGCGCCGGGCGCGAAGGCCCCGCGGTGCATCTCGGCGCCACGGTCGCCTCTTTCCTGGATAATAAGTTCGGGTTTTCTGCGCGGCACCGTCGTACGCTTTTGGGATGCGGCGCGGCGGGCGCTGTAGCGGCGAGTTTTAACGCGCCGATCGCCGGCGTTCTTTTCGCGCTCGAAGTCGTTATGGGGGCTTATGGGCTCTCGATTTTCGGGCCGATTGCTGCGGCGAGCGTCACCGCCGCTGTTATCACGCGAACCCATCTCGGCAATTCACCGGCCGTCGTCGCGCCAGAGTACGGCGCTGTCGCAAATATCGACGTGGTTTTCGCGACGGGGCTGGGGCTCCTGTGCGGACTTGTCGCAACCTGCTTTCTTCTGGCGACGGAGCAATTAACCCTACGCGTGCGGGAATTCGCCGACAAGCGTCGGATCTCCTACATCTTTCTACCGCCGATCGGCGGGGCGATCTTAGGTTTAATGGGCGCCGTGCATCCGGAGGTTTTCGGCGTCGGCTATGAAGCGGTGACGAACGCCTTCACCGGCGCTTACGCCTTGCAGACGCTGCTTGTCATCCTTCTCTTAAAGATAGCGGCCTCGGCTGTGACGTTGTCGTGCCGGTTCGGCGGCGGCGTGTTTTCGCCGGGGCTTGTTATTGGGGCGCTCGCGGGCTCGGCCTATGGGGCGTTGATCGCTGACTATGCGCCGTTTGGAACGGCGGCGCCGGCATTCTTCGCTATGGTCGGCATGGGCGCGGCGTCCGGCGCCATTATCGGCGCGCCCATCTCAACAACGCTTATCGTGTTTGAGATGACCGGCGATTATGCGCTCACCGTTTCGCTCATTGTCGCCGTGGCGCTCGCGACTTTGGTGACCCAGTCGCTCGCCGGGCACAGCTTCTTCCATTGGCAATTGTCGCGTCGCGGTTACGACCTCTCTGAAGGGCCGCAAGGGGTGATTTTGCAAACGATCCGTGTGCGCGATGTTATGGAGAGGATGCCCGAGGGGCCGCCATTGGGCGAAGACGCCGCGCGGCTTTCTTCGATGGACTCTTTAGGCAAAGCGCTAGCGAAGCTCGAAAAGTTGGAAGAGCCCGGTCTGCCGGTCGTCGACGCGCGGGATGAGGCGCGGATTATCGGCTATTTGACGCGGGTGAAGGCGCTGGCGTCGTATAATCGTGCGCTTATAGACAGCCATGTGGAGCACCATCGCTAGAACCTTGAGCGCCATCAAATAGGATTCCAGCATTGGACGAAATAGGGCGGCATTCTTCCAAAATCCAGCATGGCGACATATTTTGTCGTTGCCGGCGGCATTGGTGATGGATCAGGGTGTCTAAGGACTAGATTGACCGCCTATTGCCTAACTTGTTGAGATGGGGACGTTTTTCTCATCTAGCGGACAAGAGGAATTATTACGCCTTTCCTATATAATTGCGAATAATTATAATTTACATTGCAAATGATTCCTAATTGTGTTTCTTCCCACGCGAAATAGTCGGGGAAAGCCATGATCAAACATCGAATTCAAACTGTGCGGGCGTCCTTGCTCGCGGCGACGTCGCTCACGGCCGCTGCGGCGATGGCGTTGTTTCACACAGGGTCCGCCTACGGACAGACCGAGCCAATTTCAGATTTAGAGGCTGCGCGAGGCGACGGCGCCTTTGGCGGACAAGACACAATCGTCGTGACGGGTGTGCGTTTCCAAAACTCCCTCGTGAACCGTCTGCCGATCCCGTCCGAAGAGCTTGCGGTAACATTGGATGAGTTGCAGCAGGACGATCTTGAACGCCTCGGCTTTATCAATCCGCAAGAAGCGCTCGCTACCTTGCCGAACGTCGCATTCACCGGCAAAGAAACGTCCGACGGCAGCGTCGGGCTGAACATTCGGGGGTTTCGGCCGAGCTTCCTCATCAACAATCAGGCGGTGCCGAACAATCGCGGCTACGCGATCGACCAGTCTTTCCTCGACCGATATGAGGTTTTGAAGGGGCCGACCTCGATTGTCTTCGGGCCGGTGCGGCCTGGCGGCGTCATCAACCAAGTGCTCCGTACACCATTGGATGACGATGCCTATCAGCTGGAGATTATCGCCAGCACCTATGGCGGTCATCGTATTGAAGCGGACCTCAATGATGGCGCCCTTGTCGGCCAAGACTGGCTGAAGGGACGGATCACGATCGCCTATGAAAATATCGGCACATCGCCGCAAGCCCCGGTGGAACGGGAAGTTTTCGCCATTCGCCCAGTTATTGAAGCGGATTTCACCGATAGAACGAGGCTGCAGGCGAGCGTTTCCTACCGTGACGTAGTAGGGATAAACGCCTCGCAATTCCCCCTTAATGAAGACGGCACTATCCCGGACGAAGTCGATATTGACAGTTTCTTCGGCGCGACATCGCCTCTGCGGAACGAGCAGTTGTTCGCCGAAGGCCAGGTCGTCCATGAGTTTCTGGACAATCTAAAACTTACGGTCCGTGGCAGCTATCTAGATATCGAAACTGATAATCAGTATGCCTCTGGATTCTACGGCGACTATTCTGTGTATGGCGGTGAATACCTGAACGGGATCACGATTGATAATCGCGTCGGCGATACGATCGCCTTCCGCAGTATCTCAGAAGCCAAGCAAGAATACGTTGACGCCCAGCTGGCCGGCTTCTTTTCGCTCTTCGGCGAGCGCCAAGACTGGGTCATTGGCGCAACGCTCTCCAATCTGGAAAACATTACCGGCTTCGGCACGGGTGAAGGGGAAACCGGCTTTTTCAATACCGTTGATCTGAATGATCCCTCAACCTGGCGCGCGGAGTTCGCCTATGACGACATCGATAGGAGCAATTTCTTTCTTGTAAGAGATGAACTTCGGTCGATTTATGGGGAGATTTATTTGCGTCCGACCGCGTGGATGACGATTCCCTTCGGCATTCGATACGACGAACTTGATCAGACCTCTCGTCAGCTCCTGGATTCAGGCGGCGGCGAGGGAGAAGCCAATGAGAGCGACACGACGATAAGAACCGGGGTCAATGTTCGCGTCCTGGATGGTCTCAATGTCTTCTACAGCTACGCGGAATCCTTCGCGCCGCAGTTCGGCATCGGTCGTGACGGTCCGCTCGCGCCGGAGAAGGCGAATAATCATGAGGTCGGCGTCAAAGCATCGCTCTTTGATGACCGTTTTTCGCTAAACGCCGCGATCTTTCAAACTGTTCGGCGAAACTTAGAGTTTCCTGACCCGACGCGATTGCCGAGTGAGCCGTTCTTCGCTCTGGCTGAAGGTGAAGTTGAATCAAAAGGCTTCGAAGTCGCGACGACGTTTCGCGCAACGCCGACGCTCTCGGTGTCCGCGAATTTTGGTTATGTCGAAGCGGAGATCACCGAAGCAATCGGCGGGGATCTCGGACGATTGCAGGATGTTCCAAACCACAATGGCGCGATTTCGGTGAACTGGCAGCCGGATGGAACATTAGACGGCCTAAGGCTCGGCGGCGTCTACCGTTTCCAAGGCGACTTACCGCTTTACAACAGACCCGCAAACGCAAGCCCATCGTTTATTGTCTATGAAGCGGAGGGTTATGGCGTTTTGGATGTTTATGCCGGCTATGCGATCACCGAAAATTATGACGTGCAGGTGAATGTTCAGAACGTGACGGACGAGCGTTATCTCGGCAATTTCGGCTTCAACCGCCTCGGTGGCGGGTTCCGATTTGGCGATCCGATTAATGCGCTGATAAAAGTGACCGGTCGTTTATAAGGCGTTGGGCTTCACCTACTGCAACGATCCGCGGTCGGTTTTTTCATAAGTTGTTTGAATTCGAAGCGCCGCGTCCCTTAACCTTTGATTAAGGGACGCGGTGCCGCTCAGTCCTATTAAGGGCGCTTATCCGGTTATCGCTCTAGCAACTTTTACGAAACCGCAATCGCTTTACGCTTAGTCTCCCGTTCATAAAGCGGGAGGATTTATGTTTGGGCGGCTCCTAGAGCGCTACGAACGTTTTTTGAAGATTGATCGCGACGGCCCAACGGGAACGCTGGTCCGCGCACGATCGGTCTACGCCTTCGGTTGGGCCTTCGTTCTCATTCAAACCGCAAACCTCGTAACGATGACCTCAACGTTTGGGGGGTGGTCGCGTTACCACATGATATCTCTTTGCACGATGCTGGCCGTGCTCGCGGCGGTGCACTCTATCCGTTACTTTCAGAGTTTTATCTTCTTTTCGGTGATGACATTTGTTGTGCTGCTTGGCGGCGTCGCCGCCACGGCGGGACCGTCGGGGTCGGGCGTCAACACGTCGGTTGTCTTTTATGTCATCATTACACCAATTATCGCAGGGTTCATCAGCGGATGGCGAATGGCGCTCATTGGGTGCGTTTTCTCCGTGACGCTCATTTGGCATTTAACGTGGATTTCCAATTACGCGCCGGGTGTCGGCTTCGAGATGGACCCTGTGAGAAACATCGAACGCGCTTGGCAAGCGACTTATGCTCTTGTGCTCGCGACGGTCGTCGGATGCGCTTTTGCGGCGTCTATTTTTCTGGCGTTTGAAAAGCTGGAGCGCACGGCGGAACGCGCCCGCAAAGCCGAACAAGCCAAGACGCAATTCCTCGCGAATATGAGCCACGAGTTACGCACGCCTCTGAACGGGGTTTTGGGGCTTACGCAATCTCTGCATGCGACGCCGCTGAACGCCGATCAGCGTCATTTACTGACCACGATCGAGAAATCCGGCGACTCACTCTTGGCGATTCTGAACGATATTCTTGATCTCTCAAAGATTGACGCCGGCCGTGTGGAGTTAACGGACAGTCCCTTTTGCCTGCGCAAATTAGTCGGGGATATCGGCGACGTATGGCGAGAGACGGCGCGTGAAAAAGGCCTCCTGCTCGATCTCGCCGTCGATGACGCCGTGCCGGCGCGTCTATTGGGAGATGATGTTCGCATCCGCCAGGTCATCACCAATCTTGTTTCAAACGCCCTTAAGTTCACCGAAAAGGGCGGCGTCACGGTGAGCGCCTACCGAGACGACGGCGACGTGACGTCGAGCGTCGTGATCGCGGTTTCAGATACCGGACCGGGTCTCCCGCCGGAGAGCCTTGCGAAGATCTTTCAGCCGTTTGAACAGGGTGATCCGGATACGACGCGAAAATTTGGCGGCACCGGCCTCGGCTTATCGATTTGTCGGAACCTTGCCCATATCATGGGCGGCGATATCGACATAAGGTCGGAAGTCGGACGGGGCTCCACGTTCGAGTTTCGCTTTCCGCTGCTGGCAGCTGACGCGCCGGCGTCTCCTCTCGACGCCGAGACGCCAGAAGCGCCTGCGTCGCTCGAAGGCCTCAAAATCCTTATCGTTGAGGATAACCAGGTGAACCAAATGGTCGTTGAGCGGTTGTTGGAGGGGCTTGGCGCCTCATACGACACCGCAAACAATGGCGAGGAAGCGATCGTCCGTCTGACGGCGGAGGGCGCGGCCTATGACGCTGTGCTCATGGACAAACATATGCCGATCTTAGATGGCGTCGACGCGACACGGCGGCTGCGCGCCATGGAAGGGGCTTTCGCGACCTTACCGATTATCGCCTGCACCGCCGACGCGATGAATGGCGAGCGGGAGCAATTGCTGGATACGGGGTTTACTGATTTTATTGCAAAACCGATTCGTCAGGAGATGCTCGCGCGGATCGTATCGGCGGCGGTAAACCAAGCGACCGCCGATGCGGCGGTTCAGAAAAAATCGCAGGCCGCTGAGACCACGGGCGATGCCGATGGGGATCGGCGCCGTTTGATGTCGGCCTAGGCCGCTCGGTTTTAACCGCCTTATTGGGGCTCGTCCGCCACATTCTTATTTTGCCCGTGAGCGGCGTTCTGTTCCAAAGATGCGGTCCAATCCGCCCGATCCCACGCTGTGTAGACCGGGTGCATGGCGCGCATCTCTTCCCATAGCCACGCCATACGGTCGACAAACCATAGCTTGGCGACGAGCGCCCCATGCCAGCCGGCGAGCGCGGTAATGAAGTCCCGCGTCAAAAATCCGTAGACGGTGATAACAACAAAGCCTATCGCGAAGGCGGTCGTTAGATAGGCGGCGCGACCATGGCCGATCGGGATGGGAACGGCTTTGCGGTTAAGGAAGACGCGCTCGCCGAGAACGCCTTTGGTCGCCCAAGACTCGGTGTCTTTCGGTGGTGGGAAAAGGCGCGGGTTCGCCCAAATCCACAACACGGCGAACGCGATAAGACCGAGCCCTAAAAAGCCGATCCAGAAGACGCTCCAAAAGGCGAGAAAGATAAGCGGCCCGGAGAGAATGCGCGTGTAAACGCTGAAGGGATTGGCGTGGCGCGCCCAAACGCGGTCGTCCATGCCCATCAAGCCTTCGATGCGTTCGAATAAACCCGTCACTGCGTACAGTCCTCCCATACGTCGCTTTGGGGGCGTGGTGGTAGCAACATGCGCAGTTCCCCAACGTTTCCAAAATAGCATAAAAACAGCGTTGCGCTAACGTTAGACCGCAAACTATCCTGACAGGATAGGTGGCTTATTGGGGAGAACGTTATGCTTTCGCCTCTGTTTTCGCGAAGAAGTTTTATACTCGCGTCTTTGTCGACGGCAGCCTGTGCAACGGGAACTGCGATAAACGCATTTGATAACGAAGCTGAGATTTATGCTCTTCTTATCGATTAAGTGGAGTGTGCTGGAGCTGGGCATGTCAGTTATGTCGTCACACAGACTATGAGCTTTCCCAACACTCATAAGAGTTCTGACTTAACAGGGGAGAGTTCTGACTTAACAGGGGCTGTCGACGATTACTTACAGTCCAATGAACAGCGCATTGGAAAATCACTCATCGCGAAGTTTCGCGCCGAGAATGGGCGGTCAAAGGATATCCCCTTTAAAAGCGGGGTTAACGACTGCGTCGAACTGATCGGACAAATGGATGCTAAGAGAATTGCATCAAAACTAGACTATGGCGCCGATTACGATAGGGCTTTGGAAGAACAGCGAGAATACACGCAGAAAATGGTTTCTGCACTGCAAGCTGGAAAAGATCAAAGCAGTGTTCTAAGCGAGGGGGAAGGGCTGCTGGGACCCGTCTGGCCGCCCTCAAATATCACATGGTTCTCCAGTGTCGCCATTAGCGAATCGAAAGAGAGGGCCTTGGTTTACAGGCATAAGTATTGCGGCCCTCTGTGCGCGTCGGGGAACGTCTTTGAGTTGACGAATACAGGATCTGGTTGGTCTATCCAAAAGAGCGCCAATGTTTATATCAGCTAACGGATGATAGTTGGTAGGAAACTGATTTTCGCCTGAGGTTTGATCGCGCACGCTCCTAGCGTGGCGCGATCATGTTCTCCGGGCGGACGATAGCGTCAAAATCTTCCGCGGGGATGCCGTCGGCGATCGCTTCTTCGCGCAAGGTCGTGCCGTTTTTGTGGGCCGTCTTGGCGATCTTCGCCGCGCGGTCATAGCCGTATTTCTCTTTGAGCGGCGTCACCAGCATCAGCGAGTTCTCAAGCCCGCGTTTGATATTGTCGAGGCGCGGTTCGATGCCGACGATGCAATTCTCCGTGAACGACACGGACGCATCCGAAAGAAGCCGCACGGACTGAAGGAAATTATAGCTCATCATCGGATTGAAGACGTTGAGCTCAAAATGCCCCTGGCTGCCCGCGAAGGCGATGGCGGCGTTGTTGCCCATGATATGCGCACACACCTGCGTCAGCGCTTCGCATTGGGTGGGGTTCACTTTGCCCGGCATAATTGACGAACCAGGCTCGTTTTCCGGCAGCGCTAACTCGCCGAGGCCGGAGCGTGGGCCCGACCCCAAGAAACGAATGTCGTTGGCGATTTTAAAGAGGGAGCCGGCGACGGCGGTGATCGCGCCATGGCTCATTACCATGGCGTCATGGGCGGCGAGGGCTTCGAATTTGTTCGGGGCCGTCTTAAAAGGCAGGGCGGTGATCGCCGCGACGCGCTCGGCGACGGCTTCGGCGAAGCCTGGCGGTGAAGCGAGGCCGGTGCCGACGGCCGTGCCGCCTTGCGCCAGCTCCATCAGGGCCGGGAGGGTTTGCTCAATACGGCCGATGCCGTTCTCCACCTGTTTGACGTAGCCGGAGAATTCTTGGCCGAGGGTGAGCGGCGTCGCGTCCTGGGTGTGGGTGCGACCAATTTTGATAATGTCTTTCCACGCTTCGGCTTTGTCGTTCAGCGCGTTGCGCAAGGTTTGCAGCGCCGGCAACAGGCGATGATCAATTTCCTCCGAACACGCTATATGCATCGCCGTCGGAAACGTATCGTTGGACGACTGGCTCATATTGCAATGATCGTTCGGGTGAACGGGGCTTTTGGAGCCGATCTCGCCGTCGAGAATTTCAATCGCGCGATTGGCGATGACCTCATTGGCGTTCATATTGGACTGTGTGCCGGAGCCCGTTTGCCAAACGACGAGAGGGAAATGGTCGTCGAGCTTGCCTTCAATTACCTCTTGCGCGGCGGCGACGATCGCATCGCCCAGCTTTTTGTCGAGTTTGCCGAGCGCCATATTGGTCTCCGCAGCGGCGCGCTTGACGACGCCAAGGGCGCGCACGATCGGTGCCGGTTGACGCTCCCACCCGATTTTGAAGTTACCGAGAGAGCGCTGGGCCTGCGCGCCCCAATAGCCGTCCGCCGGGACCTCGACGGGGCCCATCGTGTCGGTTTCTGTCCGGGTTTTGGTCATTGGATTCTCCATTTGGTGAGCGCGCGACTTAAGCCGGCGGTGCGGCAAGGCAGGGTTAACGCTCTCTTAAAGCGCTGACGGCGAAAGGGGGAGTGTTTTTCGCCGTCACCTGAAAAACTAGGGCGCATAAAAATGTTGGGCGCGCGGCGGACTGTCGACGTTAAAGCCCCGGAAACTAAAAGCTTCGATTATCCCGAAGAGCCTGACCCAAAAGTCGGAGAAAAAGACGACGCTTGAAGGTCAGACGTCAATTCGCTGCAAAACGATGCGGTTCCGGCTCTTACTCTTTTAAAATTGAGCCCGGCGCCGAATAGATTGGCGTCGAAATGACGTCTGACTTGCAAAAATTGAAGACGTTTAAGGGTTTTTGTTTGGGCTCTAAGATTATTTACGGCTTCGCCGCCGCGCGCGGCGGCCGCGAAGAGGAATGTTTTGCGTTCATGGCGTCCCCTGCGGTTTCTCTTTCGAACTCTGATCAGTCTAAGCGTGCTGCCGGCGCAGGCTCGGCCGACGGCTTGTCACGCACTGGCGGCGCGCTATTGGTGTTGGCGACGGCCGCTGTTCTGTTGGCGATCGGCGCGCCGAAACTTTTAAACGACCCCGACACGCTGTGGCATGTGCGCGTCGGGCTCGACATTTCCGCGACCGGCGTTTTCCCGCGCACGGACGCCTATTCCCACACCTTCGCCGGCGAGCCTTGGATCGCGAAAGAATGGCTGTCCCAGGTTATCCTCGCCGCCGCTTACGGCGCGGCCGGATGGAACGGCGTTGCGGCGCTCGCCGTCTTCGCACTTTTGTCCTCAATCGGTCTCGTGCATCGTTATCTGTCGGCGCATTTGCGCCCCGCCGCGGCAGCGATCGTCGCGATTTGGGGCTTTGCTCTTTGTTCGGGCGTTTTCCTGGCGCGGCCCCATGTCGTTGTCTTGCCCATCATCATCCTTTTCATCGGCGGCGTATGGCGCCGCGCCGAAGACGCGCGCGCGCCGGCGTTTTGGCTCTTAAGCGTCCTTTGTCTGTGGGCGAATCTTCACGGCAGTTTCACCTTCGGCTTTCTCGCCGCGGGGCTCGCTTTTCTGCGGTATCTAGATGCTGCGGGGCTTTGGACGGTGAATTCTCTTACGCCGGCCTCGCTGATGAAGATAGCCGGTCAGCCTAATACGCGTGCGTGGTTGCTCTTTTTACTCACATGTCCGCTGGTGACATTGATTCATCCTTATGGCGTGGATGCGATTTGGTCGACGCTTATCGTCGCGAAAAGCGAAGCCTTGCCGTATATCCGTGAATGGCGTCCGTTTTCGGCGCAGACGGATCAATTCGTCGCGCTTAACCTCGTGGCGGCGGCGATCGCGCTCATGGTGAGCGGTTTTCGAACGAGGCCGGCGTCTGCGATCTTTGTGGGGCTCTTGGTTTATCTTTACCTCACCCATGTGCGGTTCGTGCATTTCTTGTTCTTGTTGGCGCCGATCGTCTTAGCGCGCGATCTTGCTGTGGCATTTCCAAGCGTCTTGGGCGGCGCGGCATCGCCGCGCCCGGCGGCGTCTCAGCGACGGCGCGCACTACGGACGGGCATTATCCTTGCGGGAGCCGCGGCTGTTCTGGCGCCGCTTCGACCGTTAGCACCGCCGCGTACGGCGTTTCCGGCGAACGCGCTTGCCGCCGCCAACGCCGCCGATCTCAAAGGCCCCGTCTATAACGGATATTCGTTCGGCGGCGCTTTGCTGTTCGCCGGCGTGCCGACGTTTATTGATGGGCGTACGGATCGGCTTTACAATGGCGGTTTCGTCGAGGCGGTCGAGCGCAGCAAAAAGGCCGGCGGCGGGTCGGTCATCGTCGAGCATCTTGAGACGTATAAGATTGGCTGGACGCTTTTACGCCAGGGTGACCCGCGGATTATTTGGTTCGAGGACCACCCGAATTGGATGCGTTTTTATCACGATGAGACGGCCGTGATTCATGTTCCCTCCCGCCCTAGAGAGGCGTTAGCGGAGTAAATGCAACGTTGACGGAATAAAACCTATAGGCCCGTCGAGGGCGTGTGGGGGGATCATTTGCACACGCCCGCAACCGTTTCTTGGCTGTTGTGCAGCGTTTGAAAACTACTTTTTCCGAAATGCGTCGAGGCTGACCACCTGACCGCCGTGTTCGTCTTCCATCGCGTCATCTTCTGGTGCGCTCGACGTTTCGCTGGGCGTTGCCGTGTCTGACGCTTCGTTGTTGTGAGGAGCGTTCGACGCATCGCCGTCGTGTTGAACCGCCGCCTCGTCCATAGGGTCATTGGCGTAGCGCAGTTCAAACTGCACGCTCGGATCGGCGAATACGGTCACGGCGTCGAACGGCACGACAAGGTTCGAGGGTTCGCCCTTGAACCAAAGCGTCACCGAGAAGCGTTCCGCTTCCACCGTGAGGTCTTTGAATTGGTGCTGCAGGACGATCGTCATGCGTTCCGGGTAGCTCGCCTTTAGCGCGTCAGGAATACTCACGCCGGGATCGCCGGTGCGGAATTCGATATAGAAATGATGCTCGCCCGGCGCTGCGCCAAGATCGGACGTGATCGACAAGACATCACGGATAACCGCGCGCAGGGCGCTGTCCATTAACGAGGGATAGTCGAGTTCGATATCGCTGTTCAACGCGGCCGCCATATTTAGCATTAATACAATAGATATACGTCGCGCATGCTAACGTCAGATTATCTGCAACGCCACTTATTGGGCGGATTCAAAGGATTGCGCGAGGGCTTTTCGAGCGGCGCGGCCCTCACACGATCTTTTTTCGTATTAAAGATTAGGAAGGTGAAAGGGCGACGGGGTTCACCGGCCTTTTTGGGAGCGCGCTCCTGTCCGCATCTCTTAGAAAGTAGATGGGGGCTTTTTGTTGCCAGGCGCCAGCTCGATATCGGCCTTGGCCGATATCGACCCTTTAAAAGTCGGGGGCGTTCACCAGCGTTTTTGAGGCGCGCTCCTGTCCGCATCTCTTAGAAAGTAGATGGGGGCTTTTTGTTGCCAGGCGCCAGCTCGATATCGGCCTTGGCCGATATCGACCCTTTAAAAGTCGGGGGCGTTCACCAGCCTT